>CAYOPM010000001.1:0-724254 GCA_964405865.1 uncultured Terricaulis sp.
CCCGTCGCTGCGCGCTAGGGCGCTCTACGTCGATGCAAAGAAGAATGGCGCGCCCGAAGAGATTCGAACTCCTGACCCCCAGATTCGTAGTCTGGTGCTCTATCCAGCTGAGCTACGGGCGCGAAGGCGGGGTGCATAGCGCCCAGGCGGGGCGCTGGCAAGGCGGTTTGGGGGCCTCTGTCGCAAAGGCCGGTGTGGAACGGCAGAAATGCGACGCTGCGGACTGCTCGGGCAGCCCGCGGCGCACATTACCCTACCCCGCTTGTTACTGCGGGTTGACGACTTCGACCGGCAGGCCGAGGCGATCGAGTTGTGGGCGGACGACCGACGCGTCACCCACGATCACCCAGACGAAATTGTCGGCGTCGATGTACTGGCGCGCGACTTGGTCGAGGCCTTGCGTGGTCATGCCGCGATAGCGATCGGCGACCGTCTCCCAGTAATTGTCCGGGCGATTGTAGAGCGCGTTCGATTGCAGCGCGCCGAGGATGGCGGGCGAAGTTTCGAACTGGCCGGACAATTGGCGGATGTTGCCGGGGATGTTGCGGTTGAGTTCAGCATCACGGACGCCGTCGGTCGTGAGGAACAGATTGATCTGCTCCAACGTGGCGGCGATCGAGTCACCCGTGCGGTCGGCCTGAACCGGCGCCGTGATGAGATACGGGACCTGGTGTTCGACCAATTGAGGCCCACCGCGTGCGCCATAGGACCAGCCACGACGCTCACGGAGCTCCATATTGATGCGCGCGAGGAAGCCGGCGCCGAGCACTTCATTGGCCGACTGCAGGTTCAGGAGATCGTCCGTCCCCTGCGCGTTCAAGAGTTGGCCGGCGAAGATGAAGGATTGCGGAGATTGCGGACGGTTCACCAAAACGATGCGCGGACGCAAGGTTGGGACAGCTGCACCGAAATTCTTCGTGCCGCGCGCGACCGCAGGCGGCGTCCAGTTGCCGAAGGTGCGGTTGAGGCCGGCGATGACCCGATTGAGCGGCAGATCGCTGACCACATAGATCGTCGCGGAGTCCGGACGGATCCAAGCTTGGTGGAAGGCCACCAGCTCTTCGCGCGTCAGCGTTTCAACGACGCTTGCCGTGCCCGAGCCTGAGAACGGACGGCCATAAGGATGGTCCGTGCCGTAAAGCAGAGCTGGCAGCGTGCGACGCGCGATGGCGTCGGGACGCGTCATTTCTGACGCGATGCCGGCGAGTTGCTGGCGACGAATGCGCTCCACTTCCGACGGCTCGAAGGCCGGGTTGCGGATGACATCACCCAACAGCGACAGCGACGGATCGAGATTGGTGCTGAGCGCGGTCAGGCCAATAACGGTGCGATCAAGCGATGCGCCGTTATAGACGGTGGCGCCCAGACGCTCTTGCGCTTCGGCGAGTTGGATCGAGTTGAGGCTCGTGGTCCCCTCGTTCAGCAGGTTGAGCATCAAGGCTTGCGTGCCAAGGCGATTGGCCGGATCGGCCGCAACGCCAGCGTCGAACTCGACGGTGACGTAAGTGACCGGAACGGCCGTACGCTGTGCGTAGATGACTTCAATGCCATTCGAGAGCCGGCCGCGTTGCACGTCCGGGAAATCGAGCGACGCGTCGGCGGCGACGGCCGGCATCTGACGCGGCGGACCCGCGACGTAGTTTGACGGCGGGCTTGCCGGAGCGCGCCCCGATGCCGGCGCTTCAGCGTAAGCGGCGCGTTCGCCAGGAACGACGCGGAGTGCATAGACCGGGCGCGTCAGCCAACGCTGCATAGCGGCGCGAACTTGCTCAGGCGTGACAGACGCCAGCTCTTGCAGGCGCTGACGTTGGAAGTCCGGGTTGTCGGCGTAGAGCATGCCTTCGGCGAGTGCGACGGCTTTGCCGTCGAAGCCGCCGACGCGCTCGAGGCCGCGAATGCGGGCAGAAAGCGTGCGCATCACTGTGCGGCGCACTTCGTCTTCAGTCGGGCCGTTAGCGACGAACTCGGCGATGATCTCGTCGAGACGGCGCGAGACAGCGTCGGCGTCTTCGCCGGGCTTCACGTCGACATCCACTTCAAAGATCGACACGCGCTGGAATGGCTGCACGCCCGCGGACACGCGAACCGCTGTCTGCTCACCGCGCACCAGCAAATTATCGAGGCGCGAACTGGCGAGGCCGCCGAGAATGGTCGCGCCGACTTGCAGAGCGACTTGGTCTTCATCGGTGAGGCCCGGCACGACCCAATTGCGATAGAGCCGCGTAGTGGCGACGCGATCGGTCATGGTTTCATCGACGCGGTTCGGCAGAGTGGGCACATCGGCGGCGGCCGGGATGTTCACTGGACCACGCTCGATGTCGCCGAAATAACGCTCAACCAGCACGCGGGCATCGGCGGCGTTGATGTTGCCGGCGAGCACGAGGACGGCATTGTTCGGGCCGTAATTTTCGCGGAACCAGGCGTGCACGTCAGCCAGCGAGGCCGCAGAGAGATCCGCCATCGAGCCGATGGTGGAGTGGCGATACGGGTGGCCTTCCGGGAAGAGCGCTTCGAGTTGGGCGTACTCGACCATGCCGTACGGCTGGTTATCGCCTTGGCGCTTTTCGTTTTGCACGACGCCGATTTGGTTATCCAAATTCTCTTGCGTCACGGCGCCGAGCAGATGGCCCATGCGATCGCTCTCAAGGAAGAGCGCGCGCTCGAGCGCTGAGCGCGGAACGGTTTGGAAATAGTTGGTGCGGTCGAACCAGGTGGTGCCGTTCAAATCGGTGGCGCCGATTTCGCGCAGCGGTTCGAAATAATCGCCGGGCGCATTTTCCGAGCCATTGAACATCAAGTGCTCGAACAAGTGCGCAAAGCCGGTGCGGCCCGCCGGCTCGTCCTTCGAGCCGACATTGTACCAGATGCTCACCGCAACGACGGGCGCCTTGTTGTCCTCGTGGACGACGACGCGGAGGCCATTGTCGAGCGTGAAGGTCTCGTAGCCGATCTCGACACGATCGAGCAGCGCTTCGACCGCGGCGCGGTCGTCGCTCGCGCTCGGAGCGGAAGAAGAAGCGCAGCTCGAAAGGAGCACGCAAACGCCAAAGGCAAGGCCCGTCAGCAAACCACGCACGGCTATATCCCCATACCAACCGATAAAATGTTGGGGCCACTAAACGCGGGCGGGCGCAAAAGCCAAGCCCTACTCGACCAGTTCGGGGTGATTTGGCGGCGCCGATGGACTGACTGGAACCGCTCGGCCGCGCTTTAGCTGTCGCGCCAGGCCTTATGTGGGCCAATGGTTTGCGCCTCATAGACGCCCCGGGCGACGGCGCGGGCGAGGCAATCGGCGGCCAGAGCGCCAAACCGTGCGATGGCGAGCGAACGCGGTTCCGGCGCGGGCTTAGCGGCGGTTGCGAGTGCGAACACGACATCGCCGTCAAACGGCGCAAAAACCGGACGGATCGCGCGGGCAAGACCGGCGCTCGCCATCTGTGCGACGCGTTTGGCTTCGCCAGGCGTGAGATCGGCATCGACGGCGACGCACGCAATGGTGGTGTTGGCGCGTGGCGCCGGGTTGAATTTAGCGCCGGACCAATCTTCGGCGTCGAACGATGCGCCACTTGGCGCGACGGCGCCGAACTCGCCATCGATCTCGAACGGTTGCGCCCAGAAGGCGCGCTGATTGGGCAGCGTGGTTGAACCCCACGAATTCACACACACGAGCGCTGCGATCGTAAAGCCATCGCTGGTGACGATGCTGGCGCTACCCTGCCCGCCTTTCAGCGCGCCGGCTTTGGCGCCAAGCCCTGCGCCTGCGTTACCGAGCGGAACGCTGCGGCCGCGCGCGGCGTAAGCGCGTTTGCCGAGTGCTGCGTATGGCGGCGCATCGCCCCACACTTTGTTTCCGCCATTAGCGAGATCGTAGAGGATCGCCGCTGGGATCACGGGCGAGCGCGGCACGCCTGGCATGTCCATCAGCGCAAAGCCGCGGCCTTCGGCGCCCATCGCGCTCGCAACGCCGTCCGCTGCGGCAAGGCCATAGACGGAACCGCCGCTGAGCACGAGCGCATCAATCGCATCGACGAGATTTTCCGGCGCCAGCGCATCCGTTTCGCGCGTGCCGGGGCCACCGCCGCGCACATCGACGCCACACACAGCGCGCGCATCCGGAACGATTACGGTGACGCCGGTCTGCGCGCTTGCATCTTCGGCGCAGCCTATGGTCAAACCGGCTACGTCGCTCAAAGAATTTGTCGGGCCGGGACGCGCCATGAAGCTCTGCTTTCGCGTTTGAACTGCTCTGCCCTCGTAGAAAGCGTGCTGATGTTTGACAAGCGATCCCTGAGACGTCTGCTCTTTCCGCTCGTCGCACTTGCGCTGGCGGCGTGCGCGGGCAGTTCGGGATTGCCGCAAGTCGGCGGCGGCGGTGCGCCGCGCGGACAAGCGATGGTGACGGCGGCCAATCCGCATGCGGTTGAAGCAGCGCTGGAGATCTTGCGCGCAGGCGGCAGCGCCGTTGATGCAGCGATCGCGGCGGAGATGGTGCTGGGGCTGGTTGAGCCGCAATCGTCCGGCATTGGCGGCGGCGGCTTTCTGCTCTTCTACGATGGCCGCAGCGAAAACATCAGCGCTTACGATGGCCGCGAGCGCGCGCCCGCGGGCGCTACGCCAAACATGTTCCTCGATGCGCGCGGACGGCCGATGGCGTCACTCGATGCAATCGCGAGCGGACGCTCGACCGGTGCGCCGTCACTGGTTGCGATGTTGAAGCTGGCGCATGACGATCATGGGCGCTTGCCATGGGCGCGCTTGTTTGCGCCGGCGATCCGTTTGGCGGACGAAGGCTTTGCCGTCTCGCCGCGTTTGGCGCGCTTGATTGCGGCGGGTGGCGAGCGTGGACGCTTGCGCGCTGACTTTGCGGCGCGCGCGTATTTCTTCGATGCGGCTGGCGCGCCGCGGCCGGTTGGCTATCTGCTGCGCAATCCGGAATACGCGATGACGCTGCGCATGATCGCCGAGCACGGACCGCGTGCGCTGAGCGAAGGCCCGATCGCTGATGCAATCGTCGCTGCGGCGCGCCGCGATCCGCGGCGGGGCACGCTCACGCACGATGATCTACGCGCCGTTACGCCGCGTCGATTAGAGCCGGTGTGCGCGGCTTATCGGGTCTATCGCGCCTGCACGATGGGCTCGCCCGCCTCGGGCAATGCGGCGCTGGCGATCATGGGGCTCTATGAGCGCGCAAGGCCGCAGCCGGAAGGCGCGCAAAGCGTCGACGATTGGGCGGCTTTCCTCTGGGCGAGCCGCCTCGCCTACGCCGATCGCGATCATTACATGGCTGACGATCAATTCGTGACCGTGCCAACAGCTGAGCTGGTGGCGCCTGCTTATCTCGATGAGCGCGCGCGACTGATTGATCTCAGCCGCGCCCCGCGTGCGACGCCGCCCGGCGCGCCTGCGGGGCAAGAGCTATTTGAACGCTGGGGCCGCGACGAGAGCGATGATGCGGGAACGACGCATATCTCCATCGTCGATTCATGGGGCAACGCGGTTGCGCTGACAGCGACGGTGGAGAGCGCCTTCGGATCACAACGCATGGCGGCCGGCTTTTTCCTCAACAATCAGGTCACCGACTTTTCGTTCGAGCCGACTTTGAACGGACGGCCGGTCGCGAATGCTGTGGCGGCAGGCAAGGCGCCGCGCTCGTCGATGACGCCGATGATCATCACCGATGAAGACGGCGACCTTGTTTTGGTGATCGGCTCGCCCGGCGGGTCATCAATTATCGGCTATGTGGCGCGCACGACGATCGGCATTCTGGATTGGAATCTAACGCCACAACAGGCAATCGATTTGTCCAACGCCACCGCGCGTTCGGCCCCGGTATCGATTGAGAGCACGCGCGTCCCCGCGGGCATTCAGCAAGCGCTGACGGCGCGCGGCTGGACGTTCCGCGATGTCAGCGGGCTAGAGGAAAGCGGCTTGCACGCGATTCTGGTCACGCGCGATGGCTTGGTTGGCGCAGCTGATCCGCGGCGCGAAGGCGTTGTGGGCGTGATCGAGTAGCGCTTAAGCCGCAGGCAATGTGATCTTGAACGTCGAGCCTTCGGCGCCGGTGCGCGTCAGCTCCAATTCGCCACCCATCGCGCGCGTGAGTTCGCGTGCGATGGCAAGGCCAAGTCCCGCGCCGCCAGCCTCCGGCGCCGCGGATACGAAGGGCTCAAACAAGCGCGCACGAATGTTTTGCGGCACGCCCAGCCCGTGGTCGATGACTTCGATCTCGCATCGCCCCTCAACGCGCACTGCGCGCACCCGCAGCCATTTGGCTTGGCGCTGATCTTTCATCGCATGCGCGGCGTTGCGCGCCAGATTGCCGAGAATGCGCTGCAAGTGCTCAGGATCGGCGAGGCAGGCGAGGTCGGCTTCAATGTCTTGGCGGAAAGCGATTCCTTCAAAGCCCGCGAGCACGTCGCCGACCGCCTCTTCCGCCGCGGCGCGCACATCGACTCGCTCAAGATCCGGCGCCTTTTCATCGGCGCGCCCATATTTGAGCGTGCTCGACGCCAAGCCGGCGGCGCGCGTGATCGTTCGCTCCAGCCGCGGCAGTAAGCGCTTCACCTCCGGATCTTCCGATTGGCTCAAGCGATCCGCCACCAGTTGCGCAGTGGAAAGCATGTTGCGCAAATCGTGGCCAATACGCGCGACGGCGCCGCCCAGCGCCGCCAAGCGCTCGTTCTGGCGCAGCGCGTTGCGCACCTGCTCGGCCATGTCGGCGGCGGCGCGCTGGGCGCGGCCGATCTCGTCGCCGCGTGAACTGCGCGGAAACGCGATGGAGACGTCTTCCGGCTTGTCGCGGAAACGCTCGATGGCTTCGGTGAGCGCATGCATCGGACGCACGAAGGCCAATGTGAGCGTGCCGTAGATCAGCGTCGCCGCAGCAACCAGGATCAAAGTTGAAGCAAGCAGGAAGTCACCGGCGAACTGGTACATCGCGTTCTTCAGCGGCGCTTCGTTGAGTACGATCTCGATAAACTCGCCGCTTTCAAAGCGCGGGCGCGCCATCACGCGCAACACGCGGTTAGGCGGCGCAAAGAAGCTCTCGAACGCCCAGGCAAAGGTACGCAGGTCCCCCGGGCGCAAGTGCGTGTAGTCATAGACAGCGACCGGCTGCACCAGATTGGTGTCCGCACCTTCCAACAGCAGCACGCGCTCACCTTCACGCTGCAACGCTGCGCGCTCGACCCCGGCATTGGTGAGCAATTCGAACTCAAGCGACTCCGCGATCTCAAGATCGGGCGACACTTCCAGCGCGAGTGCGGCGACCTGCGCCAGATTCATGCGCTCGCGCAGCCATTGTTCGTGAAAGCCCGCGAGTGCTGGGGCAAACACCAGCACCTCCGCCATAATCACGGCAGCGACGGTTAGTCCGAGCAATCGCCCAGCAAGGCTCGAGGCGAATTCGCCCAGCACCCTGAACACGCTGAGGACGCCGCTACCGCTTGAAGATGAAGGCGAAGCCATAGTCCTCTTGCCTAGCCGATGATGGCGCCCTTTGTCCGCTGGGCGCACCGGCTGCAGCGCTCAATTAAAAGTTTCGCGGCGCACCTGGGGAGAAGTTCACTATCCCGCTGCGGAAATGTGCGTTACAGTTTCATCATTGCTGGCCGATCTTTGGCTGCCAGCACCTGAGAGACCGCTTAGCGCTCCCGCCCAACCTTCGGGAGCAACCGTCTCGTGGACCCCAAACCTAAGCCTGCAGGCCCTATATGGCTGGTGTCCGGCGTCCTCTGGGCCGCAGCCGTCGTTTTCGTGCTTTGGCGCATCATTAGCCCGGCCTGATTGCGTTGACGGCCACGCCTTGACGTTCTGGGGGGCCTGGGGTAATCCCCGCCCCTTCATTTTTCCCGCCAGACATATAGAGGCGCGTTGTGAGCACCAAGCGGACCTATCAACCGAGCCGGCTCGTCCGTAAGCGCCGCCACGGTTTCCGCGCGCGCATGGCGACCACGGGCGGCAAAAAGGTGCTTTCGCGCCGCCGCGCCAAGGGCCGTAAGCGCCTTTCGGCCTAATCGCCCGGCGCCGGGGGAGCCCGGCCCATGTCCAAACCGATCATCGAAACGCTGCGAAAGCGCGCGCAATTCCTGTTCGTGCGCCAAGGCGCGCGTGCGTCCAGGGGGGCGGTCCTGGTCGAGGCGAGACGCCGGGCCGAGGATGGGGCGATCGGGGTCGGCTATACCGCCAGCAAAAAGGTCGGCGGGGCAGTGGTCCGGAACCGCGCCAAGCGTCGGTTAAGGGAGGCCGCGCGCCAGCTTTTGCCCGAGCACGGCCTCGCCGGAGTGGATTACGTCCTAGTGGCGCGTCAATCGACCCCGGAGGCGGACTGGGCCGGTTTGCTTGACGATCTCAAGACCGCATTGATAAGGCTCCGCGCCGAGCTGCACGCGGGGGCTGAAGCACGCCCCGGGCGCGTCCAATCCCTACATAAGCGCGAACCTCCGACCGAGAGCGACTAAACACATGCAAAACCGCGGCGGCCCCGGCCCCAACGAAACCCGCAACATGCTCATCGCGATCGGTCTTTCGATCGCGATTTTCTTGGGCTTCGAATTCTTCCTGAACGGTCCGATGCGCCGCGAGGCGCTGGAGCAGCAGCGCGCCGAAGCGGCAGCGCAGCTGTCGCAAGAAGCCGAACAGACCGAAGGCGCGCGCGACGCAACCATTGGCGCCGCCGCCTCACCTGCGCCGCAAGCGCCAGCTGATCGCGCCGAAGTGCTGGCGTCCAGCGCCGGCCAGCGCATCACTATCAACACCGGCTCGGTCGATGGTTCGATCTCGCTCGAGGGCGCGCGCATCGACGATCTCAACCTGCGCAACTATCGGCGCACCGTCGATGCCGACAGCGAAGAAGTGACGCTGCTTGCGCCGATGAACACGCGCTTCGGGCACGACGCGTTCTTCGGTTGGGAAGCACAGAACGGCGACGACACGAGGACACTCGCCAGCGCCAACAGCCAATGGACTGCCGCCGAAGGCCAAACGCTGACGCCGGAAACGCCGGTGGTGATGACGCTGGACGCCGGCGACGGCGTCACTATCGAGCGCACCATCGCGATCGACGCGAACTACATGTTCACGATCACCGATCGCGTCACCAACGCGTCGGGCGCGGCCGTGCAGGTGCGCCCGCTCGGCGTTGTGCGCCGCGACGGCACGCCAGAGGATTATCGCTACAATCAGATCGTTCACCAGGGTCTGATCGGCGTCTTCGGCGAGCGGCTGCTGCGCCAAACGACATTCCGCGATGCCGACAAACACGCGCGCGATCGCGTGCGCGGCCGCGTCGGCGAAAGTGAGCGCATCCGTGAAGAACAAGCCGAGCGCGGCTGGTTCGGTCTGACCGATCACTATTGGCTCGCCGCGATCATCCCCGATCAAAGCGAGCGTTATTCGATGTATTTCGATGCGCGCACGGAAGACGCCGTCAACGACTATCGCGCCGCCTATCGCGGCCAATGGCGCGAAGCCGCCGCAGGTCAGACAGTCGAGTACACGCAGCGCTTCTACGCCGGCGCCAAGCGCGTCGATTTGCTGCGCGAGTATCAGAGCGCGCTCAACATTCCCCGCTTCGACGTGGCGGTGGATTGGGGCATGTTCTGGTTTCTCACCCGCCCGTTCTTTGCGCTGCTGCACTTCCTTGCGGAGTTCGCCGGCAATTTCGGTCTGGGCATCCTGCTGACGACGATCGTCGTCAAAATCTTCCTTTTCCCGCTCGTCTATCAATCGTTCAAGGCGATGGCGAAGATGCGGGCGCTGCAGCCGAAGATGAAGGAGCTGCAAGAGCGCTTCGCTGCCGACAAGCAGCGCCAGCAACAGGAAATCCTGCGCCTCTATCAGACCGAGAAGATCAATCCGGTGGCCGGCTGCTTGCCGATCCTGCTGCAGATCCCGGTGTTCTACGCGCTCTATAAAACGCTGACGAACACGATCGAGATGCGTCACGCGCCGTTCTACGGCTGGATCAACGATCTCTCGGCGCGCGATCACACCTCGATCTTCAACTTGTTCGACCTCCTGCCCTACGAGGTCTCGCCGACGTTCCTCGGCGGCGCGCTGATCATCGGCGCGTGGCCTATCCTTTACGGCATCTCGATGTGGGCGTTGCAGGGGCTTTCGCCGCCGCCGACCGATCAGATTCAAGCGCAGATCTTCCGTCTGCTGCCGATCCTGTTCACCTTCCTGTTCGCCGGCTTCCCGGCGGGTCTGGTGATCTACTGGACCTGGTCGAATGCGCTCTCGATCCTGCAGCAATACGTCATCATGCGCAGGCAAGGCGTGGAAACGCAGTTTGACCTGTTCCTCAAGAAGATCCTCGCACCGAAAGAAGCGAGCTCGTGAACGAAGCGGAGCGCGCCGACTGGATCGAAGCTGGCCGCTTGCTGTTTGCCGGGCCGATCGAGTTCGAGCGCGGCGTGCCGAGTATGGAATTCTTGCCCGACGCGTCGCTGCCTGAGGTGGCGTGCGCGGGGCGTTCCAATGTCGGCAAGTCGAGCCTCATCAATGCGATCACAGGCCGGCTGAAACTCGCGCGCGCATCGACTGAGCCTGGCCGCACGCGCGAACTCAACTTCTTCATGGTCGGCGATCGTCTGCGCCTCGTTGACTTGCCGGGCTACGGCTACGCCAAGGCTGGCCGCGCCGACATCGAACGGTGGACCAAGCTCACGCGCGATTATCTGCGCGGACGCCAGACGCTGAAGCGCGTGTTGCTGTTGATCGATTCACGCCACGGCCTGAAGCCGCATGACAAGGAAGTCATGGACGCGCTCGATACGTCTGCCGTGACGTATCAGGTCGTGCTGACCAAAGCCGACAAGATCAAACCGACTGAATTGGCCGAAGTGACACAAGCCGTCAGCGCTGCGATCGCAAAGCGCCCTGCCGCGCACCCGGAGGTGGTGGCGACCTCCTCAGAAACCGGCCTCGGTATCGACGTGCTCAGAGCTGAAATCGCGGCCTTGGCGTGAGCGGCGTTACCGCTTAGGAACCGCTCGTGAGCAAGACGCCCCCACAAGATCGCCTGAAGGCGCTGGAGAACGGATTGGCCGCGGCCAAGACGCTCGCGGAAGCCTTGCCGTTTATCCAGATTTACGACCGCGAGATCGTGGTTGTGAAATATGGCGGCCACGCCATGGGCGATACAGAAACCGCCCGCAAATTCGCCGCAGACATCGTCCTTTTGAAGCTCGTGGGCATTCACCCCGTCGTCGTGCACGGCGGTGGCCCGCAAATCAGCCGCATGCTCGACCGAGCGGGCGTCAAATCGCAATTCGTCGATGGTCTCCGGGTGACGGATTCCGAGACGATGGAAGTGGCGGAGATGGTGCTGTCAGGCAGCGTCAACAAAGAGCTCGCGCATCTGATCACGGCTGCTGGCCGTGAAGCGGACGTGCGCGGCGTTGGCTTGTCGGGCAAAGACGCGCGTTTGATCACGTGCGAGAAAGCCGTGCGCACGCGCAAAGATCCTGACAGCATGATCGAGCAAGTCGTCGATCTTGGCTTCGTCGGCGAGCCGAGCGATGTCGATCCGACTTTGATCCAAGCCTTGATCAACGCGCCGGAAGATTACATTCCGGTGGTGGCGCCGATCGGCGTCGCCGAAGATGGCCGCACCTATAATATCAACGCAGACACAGCCGCCGGCGCCATCGCCAAGGCGTTGTCCGCCAAGCGCTTCATTCTGCTCTCTGACATTCCCGGCGTGCTCGACAAGAACGGCGAGTTGATCCGCGAGATGTCGGTGAACGACGCCAAGCAGCTGATGGAAGATGGAACCGCCACAGGCGGCATGATTCCGAAGCTGGAAACCTGCATCGCAGCGCTCGATAACGGCGTCGAAGCTGCGGTCATTCTCGACGGGCGCACGCCCCACGTTTTGTTGATGGAGCTGTTCACCGAGCATGGCGCAGGCACGCTCATTCAATAAGGCGATCGTTTTCGCCGCTATGTTCTGCGCCGCTGCTGCGGCGCTTGTCGCGTTCGCGGGCCGCGCAGGCGCGCAACAAGAGCGCCAGGCGAACGGCTGGCAGATTTGCAACGAGACAAGCTACGTTCTCGAAGCCGCGACCGGTCGCCCCGATGGCCGCGCCATCGTCGTGCAAGGCTGGACGCGTCTGCGCCCAGGCGAGTGCCGCGTCGCCGTCCCTGCTCCGCTGGCGCGCGGCACGCACTATCTCTACGCCCGCTCCTCGCTCGCACACCGTGGCGGGCGCCGCCAATGGGGTGGCGACGCGCGGCTGTGCGTCGATTCATCCGACAGCTTCACCATCGAGAACCCGCCGCAATGCGCTGCGCAAAGCCTCGATGAGCGCCGCTTCCGGCGCGTGCAGATCAACAAGCGCGACAGCTGGCGCACGTCCTTCTCTGAAGCGACGCCGTACTCCATGACGCGCGCGCGCCAAGCGGGACTACAGCAACTGCTCAACGACGCCGGCTATGATCTCCGCGAAGGCCGTCGCGGCGCCGATCCGCGCCGGATCGCACAAGCCATCGCACAATTCCGCGCCACTGCGCGGCTTGCGCCGACGGCCAGCGAAAACCAGTTGATCGACGCGCTCGAAAACTACGCGCGCCGCCGCTCCCAGCAGGTTGGCCTGACACTCTGCAACCGCGCGCGCACGCGCATGTGGACGGCGATTGCCCGCCGCCGCGGCGAAGGCTGGGAAAGCCGTGGCTGGTGGCCGCTCAATGCCGGCGGCTGCGTGCGCACCATCGACGATGTGCTGATCCAGGAATCGTACTTCGTACATGCGAGCCTTGAGAGCCCGGACGGCACGCGCCAACTCGCGGCCGGCGGCGAGCCCTTCTGCACAAGCGGCGCACGCTTTGCGATCATCGAGCGCGAAAATTGCGAAGCGCGCTACTACGATACGATGCTGTTCACGCCGATCGCACGACGCGGCCGCGACGGCCTCGTCGTTGAATTCGAAGATCACGACTTCTTGCCGGCCGGCGAGATTCCGCGTGAGCTGCAAGCCGCGCGCGACGCGGCTGACGCTGCAGCCGCCGGCAGCCGTCCGCCGCCGGCGCCGCCAGCGCGCGGCATGGCGCCCGCCGATGGCGAACCGACACAGGACAGGCCTGCCACGCCATGATCCCAGCCGGGATTGATGTCTGGGTCTTCGACCTCGACAACACACTCTACCCAGCCTCCGATCTCTATGACGAGATCGGCGAGCGCATGACCGCCTACATCGCGCGCACACTTGGCGTTGATGCGGCGCTCGCAGTCGAACTACGCGAGCGCTATTTCCACGATTACGGCGCGACCATCACCGGCTTGGTGAAGCATCACGGCACGGATGCCGTGGAATATCTGCACGACGTGCACTTAGCGGACCACTCCGTGCTCAGCGCCGATGCGGAATTGCGCGAACTGCTTATGCGCCTGCCGGGACGGCGTATCATCCATACCAATGGCGGCGGCGGTCACGCAGAGCGCGTGCTGGAAAGCCTGAAGCTCGCCGACCTCTTCGACAGCGTCTTCGACATCGGCCACGCCGAACTTGTGCCGAAGCCGCAGCGCGAAGCGTTCGATCGCCTGATCGCCGCGGTTCGCATCGATCCACGCCGCTCCATGTTGGTCGAGGACACGATGCGCAACTTGGAGCCAGCGTTCGAGATGGGCTTTGCCACAGCGCTTGTCGGCGCAGTGCATCCCGATCCGCGCCCTGCTTACGTTCAGCACTGGGCGCATGATGTGAAAGCGTTGCTGCGCGGATGGTTAGCCTGACGCGCGCTCCATCGGATTGCGTGCATCGCCCAACTGCGAACCGCCGTCGCAATCGAGGATCAGGCCAGTGACGTAGGCGGCGGAGTCGCTGCTCAGAAATACCGCGCTCTCGGCCACTTCGTTGATTTCGCCGAAGCGACGCAACGCGATGCGGCCGGTGATCGACTTGGTGATCTCTTCTGTCGGCGCAAGCCGCGCCATGCCTTCAGTGCCTGCGATCGGGCCAGGCGATATGCCGTTCACGCGCACGCCTTCGGGCCCCCACTCCATCGCCAGCACGCGGATCACTTGATTGACGCCGGCCTTCGCCGCGCAGGCGTGGATTTGCATCATGGTCGGGTTCACCGCTTGGCCCGCCGTGATCGCGATCAGCGACGCTCCGGGCTTGCGGATTAGATCGTAGCTGGCGCGGAAGGTGTTGAAGGTGCCGAGCAGATCGATGTCGACGACCGTTTTGAAACCGTTGGCAGAGAGCCCGGCAGCGGGCGAGAGGAAGTTGCCAGCAGCGCCGGCAACGACAATGTCGAGCGGGCCCCATGCGCCGTGAATTTGCTCGATAACGCTACGCGTGGCCGCGTAGTCGCGCACGTCGGTGGAATAGCCGACGGCGCCGCGGCCAATCTCAGCCGCCGCGCGCTGCGCCTTCTCCGGATCGCGGCCAGCGACGGCCACTTTCGCGCCGAGCTCAGCCATGCGCTTGGCGATGCCCAGATTGATGCCGCTCGTGCCGCCGGCGATGAACGCGACTTTGCCGTTCAGAAGTCCGTCTTTGAATGCGCTCATGGCTGTTCTCCCAATCGCTGCACTATCGGACCGACCCGCGAGGCTGTCGATCCTTGCCACAGCGTCAGCGCGAAGCTAACCCGACCCCATGAGCAACACTGATCTCTCCGCTACCATTGAAGCTGCCTGGGAGCGGCGCACCGAGCTTACCCCCGCCAGCAGAGGCGCGGACGTTGACGCCATCGAAGCAGCGCTCGACCTGCTCGATAGCGGCCAAGCGCGCGTCGCGACACGCGGCGCCGACGGCGTGTGGACGACGCATCAATGGCTGAAGAAGGCGGTGCTGCTCTCTTTCCGCATCAAAGCCAACACGTTGATCGGCATGGACGGCGGCAACGGCGATCCTTCGCCGGGGCCGTACTGGGACAAGGTGCCGTCGAAGTTTTTGGGCTGGGATAGTGCGGCGTTCGAGAAGGCCGGCTTTCGCGCCGTTCCGGGCGCCGTTGCACGGCGCGGATCTTATGTCGGCAAGAATGTCGTGCTGATGCCGTCGTTCGTGAATATCGGCGCTTATGTCGATGACGGCACGATGGTCGATACGTGGGCCACCGTCGGCTCGTGTGCGCAGATCGGCAAGAACGTGCACATTAGCGGCGGCGCCGGCATTGGCGGCGTGCTTGAGCCGCTGCAGGCGAACCCCACCATCATCGAAGACGGTTGCTTCGTCGGCGCGCGCTCGGAAGTCGCCGAAGGCGTGATCGTGCGCGAAGGCGCGGTGTTGGCGATGGGCGTGTTCTTGAGCCAATCGACCAAGATCGTCGACCGCGAAACCGGCGCCGTCACGCGCGGCGAAGTGCCGGCTTATAGCGTGATCGTGCCGGGCTCACTGCCTGATCCAAAAGGCGGCCCCAGCCTCGCCTGCGCCGTGATCGTCAAACGTGTCGACGCACAGACGCGGGCGAAAACTGGGGTGAATGAGCTGCTGCGCGATTAGTGGCTGCCGTGGCCGGCGCGGCCGGCTTCAAGACGCACATTGATGGTCGAGCCATCCGTGGCGGTCTGCGTCCACGTATCGCCGACATTTCTGCCCGCGACAAGTTGCGTGCAGGCGCGCTGGCCGCCTTGCGGTGTGAGGCAAATCTGATCGCCGGAAACCTCATACGTGCCATGCACGTGCTGACCATCGGGCGTGTGCACGCCGAACGTGTTGTCGGCGTTGAAATGGTAGCGGGCCTCGGCGCCATTGGCGTACGTGATCACGATCGTGTTCTCGTACGCGTTGTCCAAGGTATCAGCCACAGCGGGGCCGGCGGCGAGCGCAGCAGCGAGTGCGGCGGCGATGAAAAGCTTCTTCATTCTTAGGCTCCGAGCTTAGTGAGCGTGGCCGGCGCGGCCGGCTTCGATAGTGACGGTGATCTGATTGCCGTTGGCGTCTGCTTGCGTCCAGGTATCGCCGACGTTCTTGCCGCTCACCAGCGGCGCGCACTGGCGAGCATCGCCTTCGCCAAGGAAGCAGATTTGGCCGTTAGCCGCTTCGTAGCGGCCATTTTGTGTTGTGCCATCGGCGCCGATGGCGGTGAACGTGCCATCAGCGTTGAAATGGTAACGCACAGTCTCGCTGCCAAGCGTGACGACGAACGTGTTTTCGTAGCCATTCTCGATCGTATCCGCGAACGCTGGACCGGCTGCGAATGCAGCCGCAAACGCGGCAATGGCTGCAAGTTTCTTCATCTGATGTGTTCTCCCTATTGAACTTGTTGTTAGGCGCCAGCCGGCGCTTGCTTAGCAATGCTGACAGCTTTGCCGTAGCTCAAGCGGCGCCACACCCATTCCAGCGGCCCCATCGAGAAGCGCGATAGCCAAAGCGGCGACCAGATAAGCTGCACCGCCCATACTGCGAGCACGATGGCCCAAAGCGTCACACGGTCAACCTCGCCCCACAGCCCGAAGCCACGGCCGCCATAGAAAATCGTCGTCATGATCAGCGATTGCGCGATGTAGTTGGTGAACGCCATGCGCCCGACTGCGGCAAGCGGCGCAGTGAGCAAGCTCACGCCCATTTTCACAAGCAGCACGAACAAGCTTGCATAGCCGATCGAAACGAAGATCGAGAGCACAGTGTTGCCAGCGATGCCTGCGCCCATCATGTGCAGCGTGTCGAATTGAAGGTTCCAGTTCTGCAGCGACTCGTAGCCGATGACGGCCAGCGAACCCGCTCCCAAAAGGAGCATCAGAACGTAAGCCCAAACCGGCGAACGCCCGCTCAAGAAGCCCATCTTGAAGAGCGCCATACCGATCATCATCACAGCCGCGGTACGCGGAATGAGGCCGAAGAGCGCGTTGCTGATAATCAGCACCCAGGTGTTGATGTTCTCTAGTGTCGCCGAAGCAATGCCGCCCTGGAACGCCTCGCGCATGCGATCCAGCTCAGCCGGCGGCACCGCGAAGATCGCCTCATATTGCTCGATGATGGGGCCGATCTGGTCGGCAGGCGCCAGCGCAATCAACGCCCCCGCCAACTGGAACGCGGATGAGAGCACATAGAGGATGATGCCGACAGTCAGCAGCGTGCCGGCTTTCCAGCCGCGCGCGAACATCACCAGGAGGCCGGTGATCGCATAAACAAAGAGAATGTCGCCGTACCAG
The DNA here is from genome assembly GCA_964405865.1 of uncultured Terricaulis sp. Classification (GTDB taxonomy): domain Bacteria; phylum Pseudomonadota; class Alphaproteobacteria; order Caulobacterales; family Aquidulcibacteraceae; genus Vitreimonas. The sequence continues at coordinate 17,105 of CAYOPM010000001.1, forward strand.
ATCAGCAAGCCGTGCAGCAGGCCGAACAGACCGAGCCACAACAGCCGCCGCAGCAACACACCGCCGCGCGCCTTGTCCTTCGGCTCGCCGCCGACCATGAAGATGCTGGCGCCAAACAGCATCGAGAACAGCGTGATGCATTTGAACTCGAAGAAGACGTGCATCACGAACCACGACCACATGGTCTGATCGTTGATATCGAGCGGCGGGATCGTGGGATTGAAGCCGGTCTGCCAGGGTGCGGCGAAGTAAGCGGCGTTGACCGCCAGGATGCCGAGCAGCGCAAAGCCACGCATGACGTCGAGACTGAGGATGCGGTCGCCGGTTTTGACCGGCGCGACCTCGGTAGCGGCGCTTGCTTCACTCATTCCGGCATCCTCCCCGCGTCCGGCGCTTGCGGGCCGCACGGCTTGCGCTAGACCCATCCCATGGACGCCCGCTCTTCTACCGATCCGATCCCACTTGCCCAAGCCCTGATGCGACGGGCCTCCGTGACGCCCGAGGAAGCTGGCGTGCTGGATATTGCCGAGCAAGCACTGAAAGCCCTGGGTTTTGCGACGCGGCGGCTGAAATTCGGCGTGGTGGACAATCTCTACGCGCGTCTCGGCGATCAGCGTCCCAACTTCTGCTTCGCCGGCCATCTCGATGTGGTGCCGCCGGGCGAAGGCTGGGCCTCCGATCCGTTCGCGGCGGAAATTCGTGACGGAAATTTGTACGGCCGAGGCGCGACCGACATGAAGACGGCGATCGCAGCAATGATCGCGGGCACGCAAGATTTTCTGAAGGCCGGCGCACCGAAAGGCTCGATCTCGTTTCTGCTCACATGCGACGAAGAAGGCCCGGCGATTGACGGCACCAAGAAGGTGCTCGAAGCGCTCGCCGCTGAGGGTGAAGTGCTCGATCATTGCCTCGTGGGCGAACCGACGAGCGAGGCGCGCGTTGGCGATGTGATCAAGAACGGCCGGCGCGGCAGTTTGAATGTCGTCATCACGATGGATGGCAAGCAAGGCCATGTCGCCTACCCGCAGCGCGCGCGCAATCCGGTGACGCCGCTTGTTGAAACGCTGGCCGCGCTGAAGGCGCGCAAGCTTGACGACGGCGCGCCGGGGTTTCTGCCGTCCAATCTCGAAGTCACGAGCATCGATGTCGGCAACAGCGCCCACAACGTCATCCCGCAACGCGCGAGCGCTAAGCTCAATATCCGCTTCAACACCAACCACACGGCGGAAACACTACTGGATTGGGTCAAGGCTACAGCCAATGAAGCAGCGGCGCGTGCCGGCGTGAGCGTCGGCTTCGTTGTGCCGTCGCAGAGCCTCGCCTTCTACACCGATCCAGGTCCGTTCACGGATTTGATCAAAGAGTCCGTCCGCGAAGCTTTCGGCATCACGCCGGAGCTGACCACCACTGGCGGCACATCGGACGCGCGCTTCATCCGTAATTATTGCCCCGTCGCCGAACTCGGCCTGCGCAACGAGACGGCGCACATGGTGGATGAGCATTGCGCCGTCGAAGACGTGCGCGCGCTCGCGCAATGTTACGCGGCGGTGCTGCGCCGCTACTTCGCTCAGTAATCGACGCGGATCAGATAGAGCCCGTCCGCCGGCGCCACCGGCCCACAGCGCGCGCGGTCAGCGGCGGCGAGCGCATCGGCCACATCGGCGATGCTCATTTTTTCCAAGCCAACTTCCACGAGCGTGCCGACCATTGAGCGCACCTGGCGGTGCAAGAAGCTGCGCGCTTCGAAGTGCAGAATGATCTGATCGTCCATGCCTTCGACACGCGCGAAGTCGAGAGTCTTCACTGGGCTTTTGGCTTGGCAGTGGCTGTCGCGGAACGTCGTGAAGTCATGCTTGCCGCACAGCACCTGCGCCGCCGCATCCATCGCCGCCACATCGAGTGGTCGCCCAACGCGCCAGGCTTTGCCGGCATCGAGAGCCAGCGGCGCGCGGCGGTTGATGATCTCGTATGTGTAGGCACGGTTGACCGCATCGAAGCGCGCGTGAAATTCGGGCGCGGCGTCCTCGACATGAAGCACCGAGATCGGGTGCGGCCGAAGATGCGCGTTGAGCGCTTCTGAAAGGCGCGATGGCTCGAACAGCTTGTCGATATCGACATGCGCGACTTGGCCCGTCGCGTGAACGCCGGCATCGGTGCGGCCCGCGCCGATCACATCGCTGCGCACGCCGGTCAGCTTCTCGACAGCATCCTCAAGCGCGCCCTGCACGCTCGGTTGCGTTGGCGAGCGTTGCCAGCCGCAGAACGGTCCGCCGTGATACTCAATCGTGAGCTTATAGCGCATCAGCCTCAGCTACGCAGATACTCGAGCATTGCACAGCCGCGCGCGTTCGCGGCGCCCGGCTGGCCACCGGTTAGGCCGAGCAGTTTCAGCACCGGCTCGCCTACACCTGCAGGCTCCCACACAACGATGAACGCAGCCTGCTCTTGACCACACACACCCGCGCCGCCTTGCGGACGCGTCTCGGTGGTGACGCGATAGACGAGCACTTGCGGCTCTTCGACCGGAATGTTGAGCAAGGCGCGCAGCGTTTGCCCCTGCACTTGCGTCGCCGGCGATACCGCGCCGGTGACTTCGGCTTCAACGATCAGGCCGTTGGCGCCGCGCAGCGTCAGCACTTCTTGGCTGTCGCCTTCGGCATTGTCGGGCAGGCGCGTGGAGATCGAGACGTTGAACTCCGCCGCCACCGCGCGCGCTGCGTCATTCTGCGCGGCGAACACACGCGTCGGTTCGCCCTCCGCACCCGGCGCATCGAGTTGCGGCGCCTCGGAGGCGCTATCTTGCTGCACGCCTGGCAACTGACCGTCGCATGCGGCCAAAGCGAAGGCCAAGGCGACAAAAGCGATGCGCAAATTCATGGAAACCGTCCCTCCGGCGCGAAACTTAGCGGCGGCGCACGTCCGCTTCAATCGGCTACGCCAAACGGGTTCCTGGGATAACTGGATTGCCGCGCAAGAATGTGGCGGCATCCAGCGGCCCGCGGCCCTCGCGCTGCACGGTGAGCAAGCGGACGGCGCCGGTTCCGCAGGCAATTAGTAGAGAATCGTCCAGCACCGTGCCAGGCGCGCCTGAGTCAGTCTCAGCGCGCGACATCAGCGCTTTGACCCGCGCGCCCTCCAGTTCGAACCACGCGCCGGGAACCGGCGAAAGTCCGCGAATGGCGCAGTCGACCTCCTGCGCCGAACGCGACCAGTCAATGCGCGCTTCAGCGGGTGTGATCTTGTGGGCGTATGTCACACCCTCTTCACGCTGCGGCGTCTCTACAGCCTCGCCGCGTTCGAGGCTCGCCAACGCCTCCACCATGAGCGGCGCGCCAAGGGCCGCAAGACGATCGTGCAAGGTCGACGTTGTATCGCTCACGCCGATGCGCGTCGGCGCGGAGGCGAGCACCGGCCCGGTATCGAGCCCCTCTTCCATGCGCATGACTTGCACGCCGGTCAGCGCATCACCCGCCATGATCGCGCGCTGGATAGGCGCCGCACCGCGCCAGCGCGGCAGTAGCGATCCGTGCAGATTGAACGCGCCAAGGCGAGGCGCATCGAGAATAGCCTTCGGCAGGATTAGCCCGTAGGCGACGACGATTGCTGCATCGAGCTTGAGTGCGGCAAACGCTTCTTGCGCCTCCGCCTTCTTCAAGCTCTTCGGCGTGCGCACTTCAATGCCGCGCTCCGCTGCGAACGCATGCACCGGCGTTGGCCGTTCCTGTTTGCCCCGCCCCGCCGGACGCGGCGGCTGCGAATAGACGCACGCAATCTCGTGCCCGGCATCGATCAGCGCAGCCAAGGTAGGCAGCGCGAAGGCGGGCGAACCCATGAAGGCGAGGCGCAAACTCATGCGCCGCGCTATCGCATGGTTTGGGGCGGGCGGACTAGCCGCCACACCCTCATCCGCGCGTCTTCAGCACCTCGAACACCTTGCCCATGAATTGCCAGTGCGATGCGGCTGGCATTTGCTTGGCGAGGTCCGGGTCGGTCATGGCTTCGCGGTTCATCGCGCCGGCGGCTTTGAACATGGCCGGATCGCCTTGGGTGAACTCTGCGATCAAAGCTTGTGCGCGACGGCCGATATCGAGTGCGACATCGGTCGTCGGATCGGGATCAGGGCCGAGCGCGTCGATATCGGCGAAGACTTGCGCCCAGGCCGCACTGACGCGCGCTTGATCTTCCGCCGTGAACGGGCGACCGCGCAACTCTTGCAATTGCTCGGGCGTGTAGTGCTTTTGCGCGAGCGTCTCCATTTTGTCGTTCCACTTAAACTCGGACATTGCCGTACTCCTGACGAGATTTCCCAACTCGTCCGGGGAAAGGTGGCCGCTCTCAGCCAGCTTGGCGCGCGCCGCGCGGACAAGCGCGAGTGCTTGCTCGGCATCGGCTTTGGCGTCCTCCAGCGCCGCCTCTTGCAACACGAGCGCTGCGGCGAGATCGCCCTTGCCGCGCAGCAGCTCGCCGATCCGCTTCAATGGCAAGCCGAGCTGCTTCAGCGCCAAGATGGCGGAGAGCCGCTCCAGCTCCGGCGCTTGATAGATGCGCCAGCCGGCCATCGTGCGCGCGGGCTTGAGCAGCCCCGCTTCCTCATAGACGCGCAACGCCTTGACGCTGACGCCGAAGCGCCGCGCCACGGCTGTGGCCGTCTCTTGGAACACGCTGCGTTTCATTCCGCCTTTCCTCGAACGACGCAGAGGAAAAGGCCAGACCTTGGGTCCGGCTCAAGCGGCTTTGCGTCGGAAAATCCGCATCGCCAGCCAGATGAGGCCGAGCACGACCAGCAGCACGAGCGCGACCCCGATCGCCAGCACCCACCAATAGTGCTCCAGCTGCTTCATGCGCACATTGTGAACCACCTGGCGCTGCACATCGTAGCCTTCCGGCAATGGCAGCACGCCGACGCGATCCTCGTACGCATCATAATCGCCGATCATCGCCGCAACGAGATCAGGCATCTGCGCCGAGAGATCGTTCGTCTCACCCGGATCGAGCGCGATGTTATAGAGCCGCCATTCGCCATTGCCGAGCGGCGCGGGCGTACGCACGAGCTTGTACTCGCCGCGATAGAGCGCGGAATGGCCTGAGACCTCGACGCCAACGGAATCCGTATCGCCGCGAATGATGGGCGACAGGCCCGACAGCGCGCCGTTCATGCTGACGCCATCCATCGCGCCCTCAACCGGCACGCCGGCGCGTTCGAGCAAGGTCGGCGCGACATCCATGACAAACGCCCGCGCATCGACGCGTTGTTGCGCGATACCGGGGCCAGCCATGATGAACGGCACGCGCAAGCCGCCCTCGCCTGCGGTGAATTTGTAGAGCGAGCCGCCTGACGTCGCGTTGGCCCATTCCGGACCGATGAACACGAACGAGCCGCGCTCGCCGAGATTATCCAAGCGGCGCGAATAGCCGGTCAGGCCCATCCAGCGCACGAAATCCGGTTCAACGATTGGATTGCTGGGCTCGGGGCCGTTGTCTGAGGTGACGACGAAGATGGTGTTCTCAGCGAGGCCACGGCTCTCGAGATAGGCGATGAAGCGGCCGATGTGCTGGTCCATCGATTCCAGCATGCCGGCTTGCACTTGCATGCTGCGCGCATAGATCGCCTGCTCATCGCCGCTTAGGCCGCTCCACGCGCGGAAGCTTGGATGCGCTGGCGTGATCGGCGCGCCGACGGGAATGAGCCCCAGCGCTTGCGCGCGTTGCCAGCGTTGTGCGCGGACGCTCTCCCAGCCGGCATCGTAGACGCCGTCATAGCCATCCGTCAGCGTGCGCGGCGCTTGCACCGGAATGTGAATGGCTTGGAAGGCGAGATAGGCGAAGAACGGTTGATCACCTTGGCGGTCCGCGTCGAGATACTCGATCATTTGATCGACGATGAATTCGCTGGAGTAGAAGTTCTCAGGCAGATGCGCGCGCGCTCCGTTCTCGAACCAATCAGCGGTTCGGTAGTAGGGCATGTAGGCGCGCTCTTCCCAATTATCGGCGCCGGATGCGTCGAGCACGAATGAGCGATCGAAGCCGTGCGAGTTCGGCAGATCGCCCTCGCCGTGACCGAGGTGCCACTTGCCGGTGACGTAGGTGCGATAGCCGCCGCGACGCAGACGCTCAGCGATGGTGACGACGCCGGGTTCGAGCCGCATCGAATAGCCGGGACGCCCGCGCAATTCGGGCGGCAGCACTTCGATGATGGTGGCGTGGCCGGTGCGGTGATTGTCGAGCCCGGTCAGCAGCATGGCGCGCGAAGGCGAGCAGAGTGGCGATGTGTAGTAACGCGAGAATTGCGCGCCGCGCGAGGCGAGCCGATCGATGTTCGGCGTCCGCGCTTCGCCGCCATAGGCGCCGAGATCGGTATAGCCGACGTCATCGGCGAGGATGAGCACGATGTTGGGGCGCTGCTGTGCTGCGGCTGGCGCTGCAGCGGCCAAAACGGCCAACGCCAAAATCCACTGTGTCAGCCGCATCGCAAATCCCCCTTGGGTCAAGCTTACGCGCCGCCGGCGTCACGCTGCAATAAGGCGCGGACGTGTGCGAGTGCACGCGCGTGAACGGGATGCCAGCCGTCTAACGACGTAGCGTCAAGCCGATGCCAGAAGAACGCGAAGACATGGCCACCATCGTCAGCACAAGTGTGAGTCCACTGCTCGGGTAGCGGGTTTGCGGGTGGCAGAGTTGGAACGCCCAAATCTGCGCCTCGTGCTTTGCGTCCCATGACCCAAGGACCGCGCCCGCGGCGGCCACAACACCGGCCTCTTCCAGAAGTTCGCGGACGACCGCCGCGTCCACTCGCTCACCCGGCTCGATCGAACCTTTGACGAGTTGGATGCCTGCAATTGGGTGGCGAAATGCGAGAACCTTTAGCGCCGTCGCCGGCCCACGAAGGACGATGGGGCACGCTTTCGTCGGCGTCATCAGCGGTCCGGCAGCGGGATGAATTCCTTGTCGTCGCCAGGAACAGTCCCGAAGCGGCCGGCTTTCCAATCTTCCTTCGCCTGCTCGATGCGCTCTTTGCGCGAGGAGACGAAATTCCACCAGATGTGGCGGGGCCCGAGATTTGCGCCGCCCAGCAGCATGAAGCGCGCCGGCGTATTGGCTTTGATCGTAATCGCGTCACCAGGACGGAAGACGAGCAAGCGGCCAGGCGCGAAGCGATCTCCGGCCACTTCGATCTCGCCGCTGACGAGATAGAGCCCGCGCTCTTCGTGCTCAGCATCGAGCGGCAACGACGCGCCCGCATCAAGCTGCACGTCGGCGTAGAACATTTCCGAATAGGTCTCGACCGGCGAGCTTTTGCCCCAGAGCGAACCAGCGATGATCCGCGCGCGCTTGCCGCCTTCCTCAATCGTCGGCAACTCGCTCTGCGCATGATGCTTGAAGAACGGCGCGCTTTCCTCGTGCGCTTCAGGCAATGCGACCCAGGACTGAATGCCGCCAATCGGCGAGCCGGTTGTGCGCAGCTCGGCACGCGTGCGTTCGCTGTGTGCGATGCCGCGGCCAGCGTTCATCCAGTTCACGTCGCCCGGATTGATCGCTTGCGCAGAGCCCAAAGTATCGCGGTGGAAGATCTCGCCTTCGAAGAGATAGGTGACGGTGGCGAGATTGATGTGCGGATGCGGGCGCACATCGAGGCCTTCGCCGACGGCAAAATGCCCAGGGCCGAACTCGTCCCAGAAAATGAACGGTCCGACCATGCGCTTCTCGATCGCGGGCAGAGCGCGGCGCACGGAAAAGCCGCCGCCGAGGTCGCGTGGCTTTGGTTCAAGCGTGAACATGACGGCGTGTTGCTCGTCGTCACAAGCGGGCGGGGTTTCGTCGCCGGGGCGGATGCTCATGCGGCGAGACTATGCCGATCCTTGCGCGTCAGCCAAGTCGCAACCGCCCAACACACGATGGCCCACGCCGCGCCGAGACACCAGCCGGCCAACACGTCCGTGGGCCAATGCACGCCCAAATAGACACGGCTGACGCCGACAAGCAGCGTAGTGAGGATAGCGGCGCCAATAATGTAGCCGCGCAGCCGCCGCTTCTCCTGAGCGTGTGCAAGCAAAGCGCCGAGCGTGAGATAGGTCGCCGCCGAGAGCATGGCGTGACCACTGGGGAAGCTCATGCTGGTGGTTTCCACGACATGCGCGACGAGATCGGGACGCGCGCGTCCGAAGAGCACTTTCAGCCCTTCGCTGATGAACGTCCCGCCCAATGTCGCGACGAGCAGCATGCCTGCCTCGGGCCACTTGCGCAGCATGGCGAGATAGCCGAGCGCGAGCAGCGTCAGCAGAGCCAGCACCGCGAAGCCGCCCAGCGCGGAGATGTCGACGACAGAGAGCTCAAACCAGCGCGGGCCAATAGGATCGGCCGGATCGCTCGTGCGCAGCGCCAGCAGCAGTCCGCGGTCGAACCAATCGACCTCGCCCTCGCCTTCGCTGACTTCGTCGGAGATCTCGACGAACATCAGCAATAGCGACGCAATCGCCAGAAACACGCCTATCGGCACGATCTCTTGTCGCGCCCAGGCCAGCCACGCTTTTGGCAAAGGTTTCAACATCATCCCCGTCATTCGGGATAAAATGCGGGACCGCCGGAAAAGTTCCCTTGCATAGCTCGGACACGAGACATGCGAACTTATCTATTTTCGCGGGCCTATCAGGTTTGTAAGAGTCGCCCGTCCGCAGGGACGGGATAGGAGAGAAACATGCGTATTCTTTTGGCGATCGCCGCTGCTGCGGCTCTGGGCCTCGCAGCTTGCACGCAAGCTGAAACCGAAAATGCCGCTGACGAAGCAGGCGCCACGGTTGAAGAAGCGGCAGACACTGTTGGCGAAGCCGCCAACGAAGCTGGCGAAGCCGTCGAAGGCGCCGTCAACGATGCCGCGACCGAAGTCGAGCACGCGACGGACGACAATCCGGCCACGAACTAAGTTTCACGCGTAAGCGCTGAAATGGGAAAGGCGGCGCTTCGGCGTCGCCTTTTTCTTTGGCCGCTGCATCCGCATCGAGGCTTGGCGGCGGTAGAGGGAAAAACGGGGAGATGGAATGCGCCTAGCCTTGATCACCGCTCTACTGCTCGCCGCAGGCTCCGCCGCCGCTCAAACGCCGGCGCGTGAGTTCAGCGTCGCGTCCAGTGATGGCGTAGGAATCCACGGACAGGCCGATGCGCCAGATCAAGCGCGCCGCGGCGTTGTGATTTTCGTCGCCGGCACCGGCGCTTATGACCGCGATGCGCGGCACGGCAATTCCGGCACTGAGCGCGATCTGATCTTCGCTGATTTGGCGGCGCGCGTGACAGCGCGCGGTTTGAGTGCTGTGCGCTATGACCGGCGCGGCATTCGTTATGGCGAGACCGGGGCCAACCGCTTGGACGCCGCACTCGCCGGCGGCGCGACCAATGAAACGCAACGCGATGACTTGGCCGCGATCTACGATTGGACTCGCGCCCGCGGCGGATTAGCCGCGCGCTGTGTTGTCTTCGTCGGGCACTCCGAAGGCATGGCGCACATCGGCCGTTTGGCGGCCTCTGGCGCGCGACGACCTGCTCTGGTCATCGGCATCGGCGCGTTATTGGAAAGTCCGCGCGCGGCGTTTCACTGGCAGCGCACGATGCGCGACGCGCACTCGCTGCGGCTCATGGATGCCGATGGCGATGGCGTGACGAGCAACGAGGAAGTTCGCGCAAACTGGCAGCGCACGCCGTTAGCGGTTTGGGGCGTGGTTGAGCCTTTTCTATCACCAAGCGGCGCGTGGGACGCCGCCATGCTCGCGCAAATGCCGGCAACGCAGGAGCAAATGATCTATGTGCCCGAGCGCGCAGCAATCCTCGCTCAGCCTGACCATGCGCCCTTCCCCAACGCTGAATCGGCCATGGCGTCCTATGCCTGGATAAAGAGCTTCTTCACCGACGATACGCCGATCGCGCAGCATCTGACGCGCTGGCGTTCACCGATGATCTTCTACTACGGCACATACGACTCGCAGACGAACTTCGAGCGTCAGCGTGAAGCCGGCGCTGTGCTTGGCAATCGCGCGACATTCGCCGTGCAGCCAGGCGGGCACGCACTGGGCGAGCACGCCTTCCTCGGGCCGATCCCGGAGCCAGCTGCGGATCGTATCGCAGATGATGCGGCCGCGGCTTGTGGCGGCTAAGCCGCTTGCTTGTCGCTGGCGCCGTTGAAGAGGAAATCGTTGCCGTCGAAGGTGACGACGACGCGGTCGCCGTCCTTGATGCGGCCTTCCAGGATGAGGCGCGCGAGTGGGTCTTGCACGTCTTTCTGGATGATCCGCTTCAGCGGACGCGCGCCCCAGGCTGGATCATAGCCGCGCCGCGCGAGTTCACCTTTGGCGCGGCTCTCGAGTTCCATGCTGATGTTGCGCGCCGCCAGCAGTTTATCGAGACGCTTCAGCTGGATATCGACGATCGCGCCCATCTGCGCGCGCTCTAGGCGCTTGAACAGAATGATCTCGTCGATCCGGTTCAAGAATTCAGGACGGAAGCGCATACGGATTTCGTCCATGACCTGCTTGCGCACGTCCTCGACATCCGCACCTTCCGGCTGATCGGCCAGATATTGCGCGCCGGCGTTCGACGTCATGATGAGGATCGTGTTCTTGAAATCGACCGTGCGGCCTTGGCCGTCGGTCAAGCGACCGTCGTCCAGCACTTGCAGCAGGACGTTGAACACGTCCGGGTGCGCCTTCTCGATCTCATCAAACAGGATCACTTGATACGGCCGGCGGCGCACAGCTTCGGTTAGCGCGCCTCCCTCTTCGTAACCGACATAACCCGGAGGCGCGCCGATCAGGCGGGCGACGGAGTGCTTCTCCATGTATTCCGACATGTCGATGCGCGTCAGCGCGTGTTCATCGTCGAACAGAAAGCCCGCGAGCGCTTTGGTGAGTTCGGTTTTGCCAACACCCGTCGGCCCTAAGAACATGAACGAGCCAATCGGCCGGTTCGGGTCCTGCAGGCCTGCGCGCGCTCGGCGCACGGCGTCAGCGACAGCGCGCAGCGCCGGCTCCTGGCCGATAACGCGGCCGCGCAGCTGATCTTCCATGGCAAGGAGCTTGGCCTTCTCGCCTTCAAGCATTTTCTCGACCGGCACGCCGGTCCAGCGCGAGACGACGGCGGCGATGGCTTCGGAGTCTACGACTTCCTGCACCAGCCCACCGCCCTTGGCTTCAAGTTCAGCGACCTGCTTTTCGATCGCCGGAATCTGCCCGTACTTCAGCTCCGACGCGCGCGAGAGATCGCCGCGGCGGACGGCGTTTTCGTACTCCGTTTGCAGGCGATCGAGCTGTTCTTTCGCCTTCGCCGCCGTTTGCAGTTTCTGCTTCTCGGACGACCATGTGGCCGTCAGCTCTGACGAGCGCGTTTCCAGCTGGCCGATTTCGCTCTCCAGCTTTTTGGTGCGTTCAACAGAGGCCGGGTCCTTTTCCTTCTTCAACGCCTCCAGCTCGATCTTCAGCTGCACGAGGCGGCGATCGAGCTCGTCGAGCTCTTCCGGTTTGGAATCGACAGCCATGCGCAAGCGTGCGGAGGCTTCGTCGATCAAGTCGATGGCTTTGTCTGGTAGGAAGCGATCGGTGATGTAGCGGTGGCTGAGCTGTGCTGCGGAAACGATCGCCGCATCCGAGATACGCACGCCATGGTGCTGCTCGTAGCGATCTTTCAAACCGCGTAGGATCGAGATCGTGTCTTCGACACTCGGCTCATCCACAAACACCGGTTGGAAACGCCGCGCCAGAGCAGCGTCTTTCTCCACGTGCTTGCGATACTCATCGAGCGTGGTAGCGCCGACGCAGTGCAGTTCGCCGCGCGCCAAAGCCGGCTTCAGCAGGTTCGATGCGTCCATCGCGCCATCGGCTTTGCCGGCGCCGACGAGCGTGTGCATTTCATCGATAAAAAGAATGATGCCGCCTTCGGCCGCTGTGACCTCGTTCAACACCGCCTTTAGCCGCTCTTCAAACTCGCCGCGAAATTTCGCGCCGGCGATCAAAGCGCCCATGTCGAGCGCGAGCAGCTTCTTGTGCTTCAAACTCTCCGGCACATCGCCATTGATGATGCGGAGCGCGAGGCCTTCGGCGATGGCCGTCTTGCCGACGCCCGGCTCGCCGATCAGCACCGGATTGTTCTTGGTGCGGCGTGAGAGCACTTGGATTGTGCGGCGGATTTCCTCGTCGCGGCCAATGACCGGATCGAGCTTGCCTTTCCGCGCATCTTCGGTGAGGTCGCGGGCGTATTTCTTCAGAGCGTCGTACTGATCTTCCGCTGACGACGATTGCGCCGTGCGGCCCTTGCGCAGCTCAGCGATGGCGCCTTCGAGCTTTTGCGGCGTGAGGCCCGCCTTCTTCAGGATCTCGCTTGCTTTGCCCTCGGCGATAGCGAGGCCGAACAGTAAGCGCTCGGCAGTGACGTAGGAATCGCCGGCCTTCGTCGCTGCCTGCTCAGCTGCGTCGAGCGCACGCGAGAACGAGCTGGCGGCATACATGCGGTCATTGCCGCCCTGCACTTTCGGCAGCGCGCGGACGGCAGCGTCGACCTCGTCAGCGGCCTTTTTCGCATCGGCGCCCGCGGCGCGCAGCAAGCCGCTCGCGAGACCTTCGCGATCATCCAGCAGCGCTTTCAGCAAGTGCTGAGTTTCAAGTTGTTGGTTCTGTTCGCGAAGCGCGATGGTTTGAGCGGCCTGCACGAATCCGCGCGCTCGCTCAGTGAGCTTTTCCATATCCATGATCGACCCTTACGGCGTCCCCCGTTAACCCCCTTGAGGCGGATCAACGCGGCATGTTGCTGTTGTGCCCATGACGTAGTGTGGCGAATGGAGCACACAAGGGCTCAGCCCAACTGAATCCCGAAATCGCTTAGGTTCAGGCCGAAGAACACCACGGCGATAACCGCTAGAAGGATGAGCCCCAAGATCAGCCGCGTGGCGATCTTCAGCGCCATCCAAATCACAACAATGACAAGCGCGATCGCTAACGCGCCGTCGAACATGTCAAAACTCATGTTTCACCCAGGCAATAGGCAATTGGCAAATAGGCAATGTTCATTGAGTCATCTCCAAACTTCGGATGAGTTTGTGGAGCAACCGCCCTACAGCATTCGCCTCGACAAGGCGCGACTGGCACTCGATCGTCGATATGATCTCAATGCGTTGAGCGACTTCGATGTGAGTCTCCAGCTCCTTCAACGAACCCTGCGCCATCTTCAAAAAGTGAATGTAGGAACCAAGGTTCTCCCGACCGTATCCCTCAGCAATATTGGCAGGAACAGACACAGCAGAGCGGCGCGCTTGTGCGGTCAATCCGTAAAGCTCATGCCGCGGCCATTCGCCCGTCATTCGGTAAATCGCGACAACCAAATCCATGGCGTGTTGCCACGCGAGCAAGTCGCGATGCGATTTGATCTCCGCCATGGTCGTCCCTATTGCCTATTGCCCGTTGCCTACTTGCCTAATGCGCCATCAGCAATGGAATGGTCGCGGTTCGTAGCAAGTCGCGCGTCGCGCCGCCGAACACGAGCTCGCGTAGGCGCGAGTGCGCGTAGCCGCCCATGACGATGAGGTCGGCGTTCAGCGCAACTGCCTCCTCCAAAATCGCGAGCGAAGCCGAACGGCCCATGCTGTCGACATTACGCACCTCCGCCGGCAAGCCGCGCCGCGAGAGGTGGCCGGCAATGTTCGCGCCCGGCTGATCGCCGTGGCCAAACATTTTCGGCTTTGCGTCCACCGTGAGCACGGTAACGGACTCGGCGTATTCAAGGATGTCGTCGGCCTCTGACAACGCGCGCGTAGCCTCACGGCTCGCATCCCAAGCAATGACGACGCGCTTGCCGATCGTCGTCCCGCTCCACCCCGGCGGCGCGATCAGAGCGGGTCGGCCTGAATGAAACAGCACGCCTTCGATGATCTCTTCGCGCAACTCCGCACCCGGCCCATCCGAAGGGCGCGTCATCACGGCGACATCGGCATAGCGCGCGTGAACAGCAGCGACGCGGCCGAGATCGCGCGAGAGCGCTTCGGCGTTGCGCAACTCGAACGGTTTGGCTCGCGCAGACAGCCGCGCCTCGACCTTCTTGCGCTCGGCCTCTGCCTCCTGACGTGCGCGACCGAGTAATTCAGCCCACACACCGGCGACAACAGTGGGCTCGTAGGCAAGCGGCTCATCCGGCAACGGCGTCAAGAAGGCCGCGGCGAGGTGGCAATCGCCGCGCCCGCCGGCCAGGGCTTCGCCGAGCGCTATGGCGGCTTCGTCGCCTTCCGCTTCCGAGACGATTACGAGAACGTCTTTCCAGCTCATGGCATTTCCTGGCGTCAGGTGTCGGGTACCGGGTGTCTTAGCAGATGTAGAGCGAGGGCGTTAGCGCTCAACGGGCAGAGTGCTATATCCGCCCGATGACACCCGACACCCGACACCCGGCGCCTCTCCGGTCCGACGCATACATCGATGGCAAGTGGCGCGGCGGCGCCAAGCGCTTTCCGGTTTTCAATCCTGCGACGCAAGAGCGAGTTGCGGACGTGCCTGACCTCGGCGCGGTGGAGGCGGAGGAAGCGGTCACCGCGGCGCATCGCGCCTTCCCAGCCTGGGCGGCGAAATCGGCCAAGGAGCGCGCTGGCGTCATGCGCGCTTGGTACGATCTGATGATGGCCGACATCGACCGGCTGGCGGCGCTCATCACGCTGGAAGGCGGCAAACCGCTGGCGGAAGCGAAAGGTGAAGCGGCCTATGGCGCGAGCTTCATCGAATGGTTCGCCGAAGAGGCAAAGCGCGCTTACGGCCGCACGATCCCAACGACCACGGCGACACGCCGCTATGTAACGATCAAGCAGCCGATCGGCGTTTGCGCGGCGATCACGCCGTGGAACTTTCCGTTGGCGATGATAACGCGCAAGGCAGGCCCTGCTCTCGCCGCGGGCAACACGATCGTGCTGAAGCCGCCCTCGCAAACACCGCTGACGGCGTTGGCGCTGGCAGAGCTGGCGGAGCGCGCGGGCATTCCCGCGGGCGTGTTCAATGTGGTGACGACGCACGATCACACGAGCGATGTCGGGCGCGTGCTGTGCGAGAGCGAGCTGGTGCGGAAGTTCTCGTTCACTGGCTCTACCGCTGTCGGCAAGAAACTCGGCGCAATGTGCGTAGGCTCTACGGTGAAGCGCGTTTCGCTCGAACTGGGCGGCAATGCTCCACTGCTGGTTTTCGCCGACGCAGACCTCGATTTGGCCGTGAAAGGCACAATTGCATCGAAATTCCGTAATGCTGGCCAGACGTGCGTGTGCGCCAACCGCATTTTGGTCGAGGACGCAATCTACGATGCGTTCTCCGCGAAACTTGCCGACGCTGTCTCCAAACTCAAAGTGGGCCCAGGCGATCAGTCTGGCGTTGAGATCGGGCCGTTGATTGACGGCAAGGCGATCGAGAAGGTCGAGCAGATGGTGGCGGAAGCTTTGGCGTCCGGGGCGAGCGCAATCACCGGCGGCAAAAAGCACGCGGCAGGCGCGCAATTTTATACGCCCACCGTGCTTGCCAACGTCACGCGCGACATGCGCGTCAACACGGAAGAAATCTTCGGTCCGGTCGCGCCGCTGATCCGCTTCAAGAGCGAAGACGAAGCCGTCGCCATCGCCAACGACACGCCCTTCGGCCTCGCCTCCTACTTCTTCACGCGTGACATCAACCGCGCCTGGCGCATCGCCGAACGCATCGAAAGCGGCATGGTCTCGATCAATGACGGCATCTTCTCCAACGAAGTGATCCCGTTCGGCGGCTGGAAAGAAAGCGGGCTCGGACGTGAAGGCGGCGTTGAGGGGTTGGAGGAGTATCTGGAGACGAAGTTTGTGAACTTTGGCGGCTTTGCTTGAGTGGAGCGCCAGCGCCTGCCTTCACATACGTTCTCGGCAGCGTCAGCGGCGCCGATCGGCGGACTTATGTTGGCTGGAGCATCGACATCGATGCGCGTTTGATCGCACACAATGCGGGCCTCGGCGCGCGTTCCACACGCGGGAGGACGTGGGTCTTGCTCTACGCTGAACGCTATCCGACACGCCGCGAGGCCATGAGCCGCGAGGTTTTCCTCAAGCGCGATCGCCGCTTTCGCGCGGCGCTGGCAAAGCTATTGTGAGCACCATGCAACTCAACTTCACTACCTACGACGTCTTCACCGACACGCGTTTCGCCGGCAATCCGCTCGCTGTGGTGTGGGACGCGGACCCGCTAAGCGATGCGCAGATGCAAACCATCGCGCGCGAGTTCAACCTGTCTGAGACGATCTTCGTCCGCGCGGCCGAGAATGCGCAGCACGCCGCCAGCGTCCGCATCTTCACGCCCGGCAAAGAACTCCCATTCGCCGGCCATCCCACCATCGGCTGCGCCATCGCCATCGCCGAAGCGCGGCATGGGCGCGGGACGACGCACGACCTCATCATCGTGCTCGAGGAAAAAGTCGGCCCAGTTCGCTGTGGCGTGAAGATTGGCAACGACGGCGCGAGTTTTGCCGAGTTCACCGCGCCGAAACTGTCAGCGCCGGCTGGCGCTGATCCCGGCATTGCAGCAGCGGCGCAGGCGCTGGGGCTTAGCGAAAGTGACATTGGCTTTGACAAGCATACGCCTTCGATTTTCTCCGCTGGCGTGCCGTTTGCGATGATCCCCGTCGCGAACATCGCGGCGTTGCAGCGCGCTACGCCTTCCTCCGCTTCGCTTTCGCAGGCGCTCGGTGCGACCGAGATTTTCGTCTACACACGCGCCGACGCGCACGCGCCGCACTCGTTTCACGCACGCATGTTTGCGCCGGAGATCGGTATCGTCGAAGACCCCGCCACTGGCAGCGCTGCCGCCGCGTTCGCGGGCGCGGTAGCGCGGTTCGAAGACTTGGCCGACGGCTGGCACACGCTGCCGATCCTGCAGGGCGCCGAGATGGGCCGGCCTTCGCTGATTGGACTCGAAGTGAATATCGAGAACGGTGCGCTTGCCGGCGCGCGGATTGCCGGCAAAGCGGTTAAGGTCAGCGAGGGCGTGCTATACGTTTGAGCTCATGCAGATCGAGACCATCCTGCAATCGCTCTGGACCGCGTACGCCGACCTCTTCTGGCCGGCGCTGATCTTTGCCGGCGTGGCGCTGGCGTTTCGCGGCGTTGAATCGCTGCGCACAGCGCGCCGCGCGACAGGTGAAGTGCGCACCAACCTCATCCTCTTCACCTTCGACATCATCGCTGTAACGCCGCTGCTTGTGCTGATGATGGCGAGTGTCGGCGCGTGGATGCAGGCGCAAGGCTTGCGCTTGTTCAGCGCAGAACAATGGCAAGCGCTGCCGGCGGCGCTGGTGATTTTCATTGCGCTGTTCTTCGGGGACTTCGTCGCCTATTGGCGTCATCGCCTCGAACACATCGATCTCATTTGGCCGTGGCACGCGATCCATCACAGCGACGAGCGCATGACGTGGACGACCGGCTTGCGCTTTCATCCGTTCAATCGCCTCACCACTACCCTCATCGACATGAGCGCGCTGGCGCTGCTTGGCCTGCCGCTATGGGCGATCATCGCCAACGGCATGGTGCGGCACTATTATGGGCTCTTCATCCACATGGACTTGCCGTGGACATACGGCCCGCTCTCGCGGGTGTTCGTATCGCCCGTCATGCATCGCTGGCACCATGTGCGCGACGCGCGCGGCATGGGCGTCAATTTCGCGACGCTGTTCTCCGTGTTTGATCAGGCGTTCGGCACCTACCATGTCCCCGGCCCGTGCGACATGCCGCTCGGCGTGCGCGATGACATTGGCAAAGGCGCGCTGGCGCAATTGGTGTGGCCGGTTCGCGCGATAGCGCGTGCGCTGCGGCGTCCTATTCCCGCGCGCTAACGGAACCGCCGGTTCCACACCCGAGTTTCGAACGCGTGACTGATCAAACCTGTGGCGCCACCCGAACCGTCGACAGCCCCCTCTCCCTGACGCCCGCCGAATGGTGGTGCGTGGTGAAAGGCGTTGGCGCGACGGCTGAGCGCGCGAACTTGGCGCTGATCTCAGCGGGCGTCGCGTTCTTCGGTTTGATGGCTGTGATCCCGGGCCTTGCCGCGGTTGCCGCCCTTGTAGGCGTGTTCGGTGATCCGGCTTGGCTTGGAGAGCAAATCAACGCGCTCGGCGGTGTCGCGCCGGACGCGGTGGTGACTATCATTCACGAACAAGTCTCGCGCTTGCTGCTTGCGAGTGAGGACTCGCTGCTGCTTGGCGCGCTGTTCAACTTGCTGCTCGCATTGTGGAGCGCGATCCAAGGTACGCGTTGGGTGTTGATGGCGCTCACTGCCGTCAATCGCCGCGCCGAGAAACGCAAAGCGCTGGGCCGATACATCGCCGCGGGCATGTTTACGCTTTATGGCCTGGGGCTCAGTGTTCTGGCCGTCTTACTCATGGGCGTGGCGCCGCTTGCGCTCGCCTTCCTGCACATGCAATCGAGCGTGGAGCTTTGGCTGCTCGTTCTGCGCTGGCCGATCCTTGGCGGCGCGGCGATTGCGGTGACGTTGATCCTCTATCGTTGGGGACCGCGTCGCCGCCCGCCGCCTTGGCGCTGGCTTTGGCCGGGCGCTGTGCTGACGCCGCTCGTGTGGCTGATCGCGTCGAGCGCTCTCACGTTTGCGCTGCGCGAGTTTCCGGCGTTTGGCGCAGCCTACGGCTCGCTGGCAAGCGTCGTGGCGTTGCTCTTGTGGCTCTACATCACAGCGCTGGTGTTTCTCATCGGCGGTGCGTTGAATGCGGAGCTGGAGTTCTTCGCTGCTGGCAGACCCACCGCGCCGGTTGAAAAAGGCGAGACGATTGAGCCGCGCACGGGCGCTGATGGTGCGCCGAAGCAGGTGGTTCGGCGTTAGCGCGCGTACAACGCAAATTCGTCATCCTGGATCGCGCGCAGCGCGAACCGGGATCCAGAGCCACAGGCTGTTCGTTTGCCCCTGGATCCCGGGCCATCCGCCTTCGGCGCATGCCCCAGGATGACGAAAAAGGCGCTCCCGTTTCCGAGAGCGCCCTACATTTTCGATTGCTGCTCTTAGATCAGCAAACCATGCCGGTCTGGCGTTGCATGCCCGTCAAGAACAGACGCAGCGCTTCGGCGAGTTCGCACGCTGCCGCATGTGCTTCGGCACGTTGATCTTCCGGCAGCGCGTCGAGCAGTTCGCGGCAGACGTCGGAGTGTTCGATGTCGGCCAGCTCGTGGACTTCGAAGAACTTCAGCGTCGCCGCTTCGTTCACGTCATAGCGCTCGACCAGACCCTTGATCTTGGTCTTGGCGATGTTCGGCAACTGGCTTTCGTACGCATAGAGCGCGCCGAGGCCCGAGGCGTACGACTTGCGCGAGAGCATGCGGAAGGTGTCGATCAAGGTTTGCGTTTCGGCGTTCACGTCGACGCCGCGCACTTCCGTCTCGTCGGCGCCCATGCCGTTGGCGAAGTGAAGCCAGAGCGTGGCGTGATCGTCCTTGCCTTGGCCCAGACCTTCTTCCTCGGCGAGGTTCTCAGCCAGGAGCTTGCGGCCAGCGGCGCTCGGGCAGTTTGCGTGCACCGAGCTTACGGCGCGCGGGAACGCTTCGACGTGATGGAAATATTGCTTGGCGTATTCTTTCAGAGTCTCGCGCGTCAGCGTGCCCTCTTCCCAGGCTTGATAGAACGGATGCGAGAGCATCGAGCGTTCAGCGACAGCGGCGTCGATCGCGGCTGAGGTGCAGACGTAACCGGCAAAAGATTCAGTCATGGAGACCCCCAAGAGCTAGGGCGCGCGGAATCTGCGCCTCGTTAGGGGCCGGAGATTAGAGAAATTGCTGCGCCGCGAAAGGGGGTGCGGCGGAAAACCCGCTTTAGATGCGATAGTTCTTTTGCGGCGGCTCTTCGTCTTCCTCGGCCAGCTTGCGCGCCTTCTTCAGCTTACCCAGCGCCTTCTCGCGCTTCAGCCGCGAGAGGTGGTCGATGAAGAGAATGCCTTCGAGGTGATCCATCTCGTGCTGGATGCAGACCGCATAGAGGCCTTCGCAGTCCTCTTCGATCGTTTCGCCCTGATAGTTCATGTAGCGCAGGCGCACCTTCTCCGGGCGCTGCACTTCCTCGTAAATGTCAGGAACCGAAAGACAGCCCTCTTCATAGGGTTGGGTCTGCTCAGCCTTGGTCAGGATTTCCGGGTTCACGAAATAGCGCGGCGCTTTAGGTTCGTCGTCGCGCGCCAAATCCATGACGATGATCCGCAGCGGCACGCCGATCTGGATGGCGGCGAGGCCAATGCCGGGCGCGTCGTACATCGTCTCCAGCATGTCATCCATGAGCCGGCGATGCTCGTCCGTGACCGGACCTTCGACCGGGCCGGACTTCTGCTTCAGGCGCGGATCGGGCGCGACGAGGATGGGGCGGATGGCCATAGGCTCTGAGGTATGAAGACACGGCTAAACCGTCAAGCGAAGGCGCGCGTCCGGGATCAGCCCTCGCAGCGACTTTACCCATAATTCGCAGCGGGTTGCAGGGTTTTGCCCGCTGGCGCATGGCTGGCCTCCATGACCGCTATTCAGCTCTTCCGTCTCGCCGCCGTCGCCGCCATTGCTGGCGGCTTGCTTCGTATCGCTGTGGCGTTCCCGATCTTCTCCGATCCGGTGACGCTGGAGTGGCTCTATACGCTGATCGACATTCTGCTGCTCTTTGGCCTGATCGGCATTTATCTCGATCGGGCGGAGCGCTTGGGCGTTCTGGGATTTGCGAGTTTCGCGATCGGCGTCGCGGCGCTCTCCTTCATTGGCGGGCCGGACGCCGATCCGTTCGGCTTCAGCACCTATGAGCAAGGCGCGATGACGCTGGCCATCGCCATGATCGGATTGTCGATCGCTTGGGTCAGTCGCGGAGCGAAGCCGCTTGGCCCGGCATTCTGTTGGTTTGGCAGCGTCGTCGTCGTGGGCGTCTTAGGATGGCTGCCACTTCCGCAATCTTACGGCCTGATCGGCGCAGGCGTGCTGTTTGGCGCGGGATTCGCTTGGGCAGGCTACGCGCTGCTTAGCGCGCGCGGGTTGGCTGACGCTCGCGTGTAGACGTGCGTGCACGCAGATCGTCGCGGCGATCGACAACCATCGTCATGTTCGTATCGGCCGACGCCACCAGCTCTTCTGATGCGTACGGCGCGCTTGCCGGTTCCTGATCGGAAATTTCAGCGGCCACGATGCGGCCGTTGCTGTCGCGTTCGACTTGATCGACGCGGCCAACGACTTGTCCGGTATCCGAGACCACTTCCGCGCCGACTGCGGACTCGCGGAATTGGGTCTGCGCCGAGGCCATGCTCGGAGCGCCAATGGCGAGGGCGATAACAAGGGTACGCAACATTTGCGGTTCCGCGCTTGCCGCGCGGCCTCTTTGATGAAGGGACGCAGGTAAAACGCCTCAGGCGGCGCCGCGTTCCACCCCTTGTTTCCTTTCCCTGGGTGGGCGATATGGCCCTCGCAGGCAGGCGGTGGACGGCCGCCCCGCCAACCTGGTCAGGTCCGGAAGGAAGCAGCCATAACGGGTTGCGTACGGGTCGCTGTCCTGTCTGCACCTTTTCCCAATTACGCGCGAAGCGAGCCGGCGGCGCGGTTTTGGGAAAAGCGCCGCCGGCTCTTCGAGATCAGGCGTCGACTCGATTGAGTGCGCGCGCCTGACGGGCGAGACGACCCGCCCACGGGCTCTGTGGTTTGTGCGCCAGGCGCTCTGCGGCAAGCGCTTCCGCAGTTGAGGCAAAGCCGCCGCGGATGGCTGCATGCAATGCCGTCAGCGTCAGTACATCGCGCTGGGCGTGGCTGCCGCCGAAGCGTTGCGCGACGCCGCGTACAGCGACGATCTTCTCAACGCACTCGCCATACCTGCCCGCCTCGAACGCCACGAACGCTTCCGCGAGCGGCAGGCCGATCTTGCGCGTCATGTAGGCATTGTCGCCGCTATCGGCCGCCGCGTTGCGCATGGCTTTCAGCGTGCGCTCGACATCGGCCGAACGGCCGGCGCCGAGGAAGGCCATGATCGCGTGCAGATCGTTGAAGGCGTAGATCGCATCCTCGCTGGCGCGCGCCCATGCATCCGCGACCTTCTCGAAGCGGTTGCCAACGTCAGCGCCTTCGAGCTTCAAACGCCAGAGCAGCGCCGAAGCGTCGATGCCTTCGAGGATCACCTGCGAATCCGGGTTCGGACGCACTTTCTGATCGTAGAGATCGAGCACTTGCGCGATGTCGCCGCGATCGAGGTAGAGCAAAGCGAGGTGCCACCAATTGTGATAGGCAAAGCCGCTCTCCGGCACCCAATGCTCGGCGTTATCCGCCAACCACGGAATGCCGATTTCGAGGTCGCCGCGCATCTCGTTGACGTGCGCCACTGCGTGGACAGCCCAGCCATCGCGCGGGTCGGCTTCGACGGCTTGGCGGCCGTAAATATCGGCGCGAGCGTAATCGCCGCATTCTTCAAGTCCGAACGCGGCCATGCCTTGAATATAGCTGAAGCCATCTTCGCCGCGCTTGAAGGCGCGCAGCGCTTGCAGCGGCCAATCGCGCAGTTCGCTTTGCAGGCCGAGGAAGAAGCAGCCGACATGGGCGCACTGCAACGCCAACAGGTCGCGCGGGTTTTCTTGCGCAATGCGGGCAAAAAGCATCGTGCCATCCTGATAGCGCCCCTCGGCCCAATCCTGCGCCGCTCGCAGATGTTTGCGATCACGATCGTTCAGATTGGCCGCAGCGGCGGCGCGCAGGCTCTTGGCCGTTTCTTCAGCGTAAGCGGCGTCGGTTTGCTGAACGAGCAAGCCGGCGCGCGCGGCCCAGGCGCCGCCGAAGTCAGGGTCCTCTGCGAGAGCCGCATCGAGCGCCGCGATCGGATCTCCGCGATAAACGCGGATGAGATCGAGCGCTTCGTTGTACTTGGCCATCGCTGCGGCCGACGCCGTCGATGCGGGATTGCCGTAACGATCCTTCAGAAACATGGGACGAACTCCTTCGCGCGTGGCGCGCTAGATTTTATGTTGGGACTAGCCGGATCAGGTGGGGCTCAAGCCCGCCGCTGCCGCGACGAGGATCGGCAACGGCGAGTGCATAAACACAACGACCGAAACCAAGAGCGCGAAGCCGCGTGACATTACCCATTCCCTTCGATGTGATCGCGCCAGCCCTTGTGCTGACCGTGATCAAGGGTGTATCGGCGCGCCCGCCGGCGAACTAGAAAACTCATGGTCCAGCGCCTGCAGATTTCTGGAAAGCGTTGGAAAATAAGGCCGTTACGCGCGTCACAGGCATTGCAGCGGCGTTTCCGGCAGATAACGGACGCGTGAGAAAAGCACTCGCGGTACAGTACTTGTGGTATGGTTTTGACGAGCAAGGCGAAGGTTCAGCCGATGGCGAACATCCAGGCACTAAGCAAAGGCGAACAAACGCGCGAGCGCATCCTCGACATCGCCCAGGACGCGGTGCTGAACAAAGGCTTTGCCGCCACCTCCATCGATGAAATCCTTGCTGAAGCCAACATCACCAAGAGCGGCTTCTTCTATCACTTCAAGGACAAGAACGATCTCGCGAAGGCGCTGCTGCAGCGCTATCTCGATAACGAGTGGACCGTATTCGACAGCTTGTTCAAGCAAGCGGATGAGCTCAGCGAAGACCCGCTACACAGCTTTCTGATCTTCCTGAAGCTGATGGCCGACATGATGGGCGATCTGCCCAATGGTCACCCCGGCTGCTTGGTCGCCTCCTATGTCTATTCTGAGCAGATGTTCAGCCGCGAAGTGCGCGAGATGACGACGGAAGGGCACCGCATCTGGCGCCGCCGCTTCCGCGAACGGCTTGACGCGATTGCTGCGCGCTATCCTTCGCGCATCGAAGTCAATCTGGACGACATGGCCGACATGCTGTCAGCCGTAGCCGATGGCGGCATCATCTTATCGAAGAGCTTGAGCGAACCTGGCGTTCTCTCACGCCAGATCATGCAATACCGCGCCTTTATCCGGCTCGTGTACCTCGGCAACTAGGCGGCCGCGACAACAATGCTCGCATCCTGCTGCATGCGTAGCGGCAGGTAGAGCGTGAAGGTCGAACCGTGACCGAGTTTACTGGACGCTTGCACATCGCCGCCCATGGCGCGCGCGAGACGGCGCGTGATGACAAGGCCAAGCCCTGCTCCATCGTGTTGACGGGTGTGCGTCGCATCGGCCTGCACGAAGGGCTGGAACAGCCGTGCGAGTTGCTCCTCGGCGATGCCAGGGCCGGTGTCCTTTACGGAAATCGCCACACCGGCCATCGCGCCGATCCGGCAGGCACGCGCGTCAAGCGCGATCACGCCGCCATGCGTGAACTTCGCTGCGTTAGACAGCAGATTCAGCAGGCACTGGCGGACGCGCGTCTCGTCCAAACGCACCTGGCCAATGCCGGGCGCGGTATTGAGCTGACACACGCTGCGATGCTTCGAGGCCGTCGGCCGGACCGTATCGAGCGATGAGCGCAACAAGGCCGGTAGATCGAACTCCGTCGGCCTTAGCTCCAGCTTGCCGGCTTCAATGCGCGAGAGATCGAGGACCTCGTTGATCATGGTCAGCAAATGGCCCGCCGCGTTGCGGATGCGACCCAGATCTTCCGCGCTTTGCTTGGTGTCGCCGCTCTCCAGGTCTTCCTCGATGATCTCCGCATAGCCGATGACGGCGTTGAGCGGCGTGCGCAGCTCGTGGCTCATATTGGCCAGAAACATGGATTTGGCGCGGTTCGCCGCCTGTGCGCGCTTGGTGGCGATGGCAAGCTGCGCGGTGCGTTCATTGACGCGCGCCTCCAACTCTTCCGCAGCCTCTTCCGCGCGTTGGCGCGCGCCGATCAGATCGCCGAAACTCCGCGCGCCAGCACGCGCGGCCATGATGGCGTTGATACCGACGAGGCCAGCCATGGCGCCGAGAATGACCTTGTTGATGCCGATGGTCAGATCCGCCGCATTCAACACGAGGCCCAGAATGACGGTGGGGATGGTGTAGAGCACCATCGTCGGCGTCATCACATGAAGCGTTGCGCAGATAAGCGCAGCGCCCCCGCAGAACAGCAATCCGACTACGGGCCCAGGCTGCGGCGAGAATGCGAGCAGGACATAGGGCAGAACGTACGCGGCCGTAACGGCCGCGATCGCCAGCAGATAATTTTGAACCGCTGCTTGAATGTCGATCTCATCGAGATCGTCGATCCGCTCAGCAAGGCGCAGGAAAGCGGCCTGAGTGCGCAAGTCGATGACGATGCCGATGACGGCGCCGATCGCACACGCCGCCCACCACCAGCCGGGCACGAACAGGCCAACGACAAACGGCGTCGCCAGCACCGAGAAATACCGCGTCGGCCCGTGCTGGGCCCAGGCGACCTCCGCGAAGCGCCGGATCGTCATGATCCAAGTGCGCCGGGACGGCGAAACAGCGTCCAATCACCCCTCCCCAGGGCAGTTTGCAAAATCTGCTACCGTGGGTCGGTAAACGCGGCGGTAACGAAGCGGCGTTCGGGGGTCGTTATTTCGGGTCAGAGCCTCTAGGTTGGCTGGCGTGAGCGAATCCAACCCTCCCAAGGAAGGCCCAGGTCTTTTCGGTGACGATACCACCGGCCCCGGCTATGTCGTGCTGGCCCGTAAGTACCGTCCACGCACCTTCGAAGACCTGATCGGTCAGGAGGCGATGGTGCGCACCATCGCCAATTCATTCGCGCTCGGCCGCATCCCGCACGCGACGATGCTCACAGGTGTTCGCGGCGTCGGCAAAACCACGACCGCCCGCCTGCTGGCGCGGGCGCTCAACTACAAGCGCGACGGCATCGATCAGCCGAGCGTGCAACTCGATCCGATGGGCGAGCATTGCAAGTCGATCATGGAGAGCAACCATCCCGACGTTTTCGAGATGGACGCCGCCTCTCGCACCGGCATCGGCGACATCCGGGAACTCCTGGAGAGCGTCCGCTACGCGCCGGTGATGGCGCGCTACAAAGTCTATATCATCGACGAAGTGCACATGCTCTCGACGCAGGCCTTCAACGGCCTGCTGAAGACGCTCGAAGAGCCGCCGCCGCATGTGAAGTTCATCTTCGCGACGACTGAAATCCGCAAAGTGCCGGTTACGGTGCTCTCGCGCTGCCAACGCTTCGATCTGAAGCGCATCGATAGCGACCGCTTGGCCGAACACTTGGCCAATATCTGCGCGAAGGAAGGCGTCAAGGTCGATGCCGATGGTTTGGCGCTGATCGCGCGCGCGGCGGAAGGCTCGGCGCGCGATGGTTTGTCTTTGCTGGATCAGGCCTTGGTGCAAAAGCCGGGCGCGAGCGTCACTGCCGCTGACGTGCGCGAAATGCTCGGCCTCGCCGATCGCGGCCGCACGCTCGATCTGTTTGACGCGATTGCGCGCGGCGACGCGCGAACCGCAATCACGGAAGTGCGCAGCCAATACGATAGCGGCGCTGAGCCGACTTTGATCCTGCGCGATCTGCTGGACATCGGCCACGAAGCTGCGCGCGCACAAGCGCTTGGCGCTGATGCACGCATTATCGGCGGCGCCGATTGGGTTGGCCGGGTGCGCGGGCTCGCTGAAAAGCTGTCCCCGGCGCAACTTTCGCGACTGTGGCAGATGCTGCTGAAGTCGCTAGAGGAAGCCGGCAAAGCACCCGATCCAATCGCGGCGGTTGAGATGGCGATGGTTCGGCTCTGCGCTGCGCAAAGCTTGCCTCCGCCGGAAGAAGCGGCGCGCTTACTGCGCGATGGGCCAGCGGCTTGGAGCGCGAGTGCGCCAGCGGCAGATGCGCCCAAGAGTGAGCGCGACGCGACGATCAATAAAGCGCCCCCAGCAAAAGCCGCGAACCCGCCGCCGAAAGCGCCTGAACCCGAGCCGCCGGTCGCCTCGCCTACTGGCGTCAATTCGTTTGATGACGTGCTTAAGCTCGTCGCGGCCGAACGCGACATTGATCTTGAGATCACGCTCGAAGGCTTGAAGGTCACGCGCTTCAATCCGCACGGCGAGATCATCTTTATCGCAACACCTGAGCAGCCGCGCGATCTGGTGCGGCGCTTAAAGTCATTTCTCGAAGAGCAAACGCCGTTCGAGTGGACGATCCGCGCTGTCGATGAAGCGCCGATCGCGCCGATTGAGAGCATAGCCGAGCGCCGCCGCCGCGAAGACGCGCGAAAGCTTGAAGAATTGAAGCGCCAGCCCTTCGTCGCTGAAGCGTTGAAGCATTTCCCAGACGCGCAGATCACCGCCGTCCGCATGCCGGTCGAAGAGCCGCCCGCGGGCGACGTGGTGCAGATGCCGCAATCCAAGCCTGGCGCGCCGCAAGCGACGCGCAAGAAGGAAGCCGACCGATGAAAGACATCTCCCAGATCATGCGCCAGGCCCAGCAGATGCAGGCCAAGATCAACGAAGCGCAGAAAAAGCTTGAGGCGATGGAAGTCGAAGGCACGGCCGGCGGCGGCATGGTGAAGCTCAAGCTCTCCGGCAAGAATGCCATGATCGGCCTCTCGATCGATCCGTCACTGATGAGCGACGACCGCGAAATCCTCGAAGACCTCATCAAAGCCGCCCACGACGACGCCCGCCGCAAACTCGAAGACGCGCAAGGCGAAGAAATGAAGGGCCTAAGCGGCGGCCTGGGGATTCTGCCCGGCTTCAAGATGCCGTTCTAATCGGCACGGCGACGCTCCCTCTTTTCTAAAGGCGCTCCCAACTCTAGCCTCCTCGCATGAGCTGGGAAAAAGACATCGAAGAATTGCGCGCCCGCGAGGCGCTGGCCGAGCAGATGGGCGGCGACGAACGCGTTGCGCGGCAGAAGGAGAGCGGCAAGCTGACGGCGCGGGAGCGCGTCGACGCGCTGCTTGACCCGGGCTCTTTCCACGAAACCGGCAAGATCGCCGGGCGCGCCGAGTACGGCGCGGACAATCAGATGAAATCCTTTTTGCCGACGCCGTTCGTCGTCGGGCGCGGCGCTATTGATGGGCGTCCCGTCTGCATTCAGGCCGACGACTTCACCGTGCGTGGCGGCGCCGCGGATGCGGGCATTTGGCAGAAGCTCGTCTTCGCCGAGCAGATGGCGAACGAATATCGCATGCCGCTCATTCGACTGGTCGACGGCACAGGCGGCGGCGGTTCGGTGAAGATGCTGGAGAAAGATCCGCGCACTTACATCCCGCAGACGCCGGGATGGGAGTGGGTCGTCGCGAACATGGCGAGCGTGCCGGTGGTGTCGCTCGCGCTTGGGCCGTGCGCAGGCTTGGGCGCGGGACGCGTGGCGGCGAGCCACTACAGCGTCATGGTTCAAGGCCTGAGCCAAGTCTTTGTCGCAGGGCCACCGGTTGCGAAGGCGATCGGCGAGGACGTGACCAAGGAAGAACTCGGCGGCGCCGAGATCAACGGCAAGAACGGCGTTGTTGACGACATCGTCGCCAGCGAAACCGAAGCGTTCGCGGCGGCGCGCAAATTTCTCTCCTATCTCCCCGCTTCGACGGATGAACTGCCAGCACGCGTGCAGAATGGCGACGCTGCCGATCGCCGCGATGCGACTTTGATCAACGCTGTCCCGCGCGACCGTCGCGTGCCGTACAAAATGCGCCGCATCGTTGAAGCATGCGTGGATGCCGGCACCTTCTTCGAAACCGGCCGCCAGTGGGGGCGCGGCATCATCACCGGGCTCGCGCGCATCGATGGCCACAGCGTTGCAGTGCTCGCCGGCGATCCGATGTTTCTCGCCGGCGCGTGGACAGCGGACGTCTGCCGCAAAGTGATCAAGCACATCGATCTGGCGCAGACGTTTCATCTGCCGGTCGTGCACTTCGTCGATTGCCCAGGCTTTGCCGTCGGCGTGAAGCACGAACGCGCAGCGACTGTGAAGCTCGGCGTGCAAGCGATGGCGGCTGTGTATCAAGCCAAAGTGCCGTGGTGCTCGATCGTCGTGCGCGCGGCGTATGGGCTCGCAGGCTCGGCGATGATGAACCCGACGCGCGTGAAGTACCGCTATTGCTGGCCGTCCGGCGATTGGGGTTCGCTGCCGATGGAGGGCGGCATCGAAGCCGCATACAAACGCGACATCGAAGGCAGCGCCGATCCGGAAGCGCGCCTCGCCGAAATCCGCGCCTGGGCCGAAGCGCTGCGCTCGCCCTTCCGCACCGCCGAAAGCTTCTACGCCGAAGAGATCATCGACCCGCGCGACACACGGCCCCTGCTGTGCGAATGGGCGAATTTGGCGCAAAGATCGCTGCAAACAGGGCCATCCAGCTTCGGAATGCGGCCTTGAGGGCGTGGCGACTCGCGCGCCCAGTCGCTATCTGAACGGGATGCGTTCCAAGTCCATCACCGCGGCGCCCGAGATCGAGGCACTGATTGCGCTCCTGGCGAAAGTGCCAGGGCTTGGTCCGCGTTCGGCGCGGCGCGCGGCTTTGCAGCTTTTGAAGCGGAAGGATCAGTTGATGGTGCCGCTCGCGGCAGCGCTTGGCGAAGCGGCTGAGAAAGTGCGTGCGTGCTCGAATTGCGGCGCGCTCGACACGCAAGATCCTTGCGCTCTCTGCAGTGCGTATGATCGCGATGACGGCTTGATCTGCGTTGTCGCTGAAGTCGGCGACGTTTGGGCGCTTGAGCGCGCTGGTGCATTCAAGGGGCGCTACCACGTTCTCGGCGGCGTGCTCTCTGCACTTGATGGCGTGCGCCCTGATGATCTTCGCATCGCCAAGCTCATGGAGCGCGCCAGCGGCGAAGGCGTGCGCGAGATCATCCTGGCGCTGTCCGCCACCGTCGACGGCCAAACCACGGCGCACTATCTCGTCGAGCGTTTACAGCCGCTCGGCATCACGGTCAGCCGCCTCTCGCACGGCGTGCCTGTTGGCGGCGAGCTTGACCTGCTTGACGACGGCACGCTCTTCGCAGCGCTGCAAAGCCGGCGCGCGACGTGATCGGCGCTTATGTTCGCGACATCGCCAACACGGCGCTCGCGGCATACGCCGATCAAACACCCTGGCATCTGACGAGCAACGCGCCAAACATCGTGCGCGAGCTCATCGCTGCGTGCGGCGCTGAGTATGACTTGCGTAGCGAGGCAGCGATCCATCGCACCGCCATCGTCGAGGCTGGCGCATCAATCAAAGGCCCAGCACTCATCGGCCCAGATTGCTTCATCGCTTCAAGCGTGCTCATCCGCGGCGGATGCTGGCTTGAGCGCGATTGCATCTTGGGGCCGGGCGTTGAGCTCAAAACCAGCTTTATGTTCTCGGACAGCAAGGCGGCGCATCTGAACTTCGTCGGCGACTCTGTCATTGGCGCGGGCGTGAACATTGAAGCCGGCGCCGTGATCGCAAACTATCGCAATGAATACGCCGACAAGCGCATCTACATTACAACCGCAAACGGCGTCATCGACACTGGCGTCGATAAGTTCGGCGCGCTTGTTGGTGATGGCGTGCGCATCGGCGCAAACGCCGTCATCGCGCCGGGCGTTTTGCTTGCACCCGAAACGATTGTCGCGCGCCTCGGGCTCATCGATCAGGCGAGCGCCATCTAGTTTGCGCTAGCCAAGTGCTGCGCGGCGTACTTAGCTCTCCTCTCAATGGAGATTTGCTCATGAGCTTTCTTACACCGTTCTCTGGACCGCTGCTCAGCGTCCTACGCATCGTCAGCGCGTTGCTTTTCATCGCACACGGCACGACTAAGCTATTTGGCTTTCCCGCGACGGAACGGTTCGCAACGCCGCCTGAGACGCTATCGCTCATGTGGTTTGGCGGCATACTTGAAGCCGGCGGCGGCTTGCTGTTGCTGATCGGCCTCTTCACGCGCCCGGTTGCGTTCGTGCTCTCTGGCATGATGGCGGTGGCGTATTGGATGTTCCACGCACCGGCATCAATCTATCCGGTGCAAAACGGCGGCGACGCGGCGATCTTGTTCTGCTTCGTCTTCCTCTACATCGCAGCTGCTGGCGGCGGGCCGTGGAGCGCGGACAACGCAGTGTTCAAGCCCAAGAGCTGACGCCTATTCGCGATGGCGTTCGATACATTGCGTGCGGGCGCGCGTGACTTTCGGCTCCATCAGCCCTGTCTCGCGGAAGCGCTGTAGTGCTGCTTCGTATTCGTCGTACGTCATCGCACGGGTGAGTTGATCCCAGGTGCAGACGCAGACGGGGCTGTCGCTCGGGCACGAGGCCTCGAAGCGCTGACGTGCGCTTTCTGGGTAAGGGTTCGGCGCGCTCTGCCCACATCCCGCAAGCATGAGCGCGGCGAGTGCGATCAAAGGCGAACGCATCGGACGCCAGCTCCATCAGCGGCAAAAATTGCCGCTCATGAAACCATCATACCCCGACGCGGTTAAGAGACAGGAACGTAAAGGTCGTTAAAACTCGGAGTCGAGCGCAATGGCCGGAGCTGGCTCGGTGATGGGCGGTGTCAATGCCGCGTAATCAACGCAAGGCGTCGGGGCAACGCTCGCACAGGCTGCGGTAATGAGCCCGCTCATGAGACAGGCGGCGAGCAGCGCTTGGCGGGTCGAGAACCGGGGCATCCCCCCTTGAACGTCAAGGCGCCGGGGGCGGTTCCGTGATCGGCTCCGGCGAAACTTCGGCAGCGCAGGCCAAGGACATTTCGGTGATTTGCTGGGTCAACGGGTGCGCGGCGCGCTCGTTCACAGGCAGGCGCTCATATTCGATAAAATCGACCGCGGGCACTTCAGCCTGGATGCGCTGCCACACGCAGCCGCAGAAGCCTGGCGTCGGCGTGCGCGCCTGACACGCGTTGCGGAAATTCAACTCCGCTTCTGGCGGATAAGCCACCTCGCGCGCCCCGCAGGCGGCCAACAGGAGCACTAAGCCGGCGGCAAACAAAAATCGCATCGGGGCCTCTCGGGTATCAGGTATCTGGTGTCGGGTGTCTGACAATTCCGCTGACACCTGACAAGCCGACAGCTGACACCTAGTTCGCGCCCTCTTCCAGCAACCTGCGACCAATGACTTGCGCCTGGATTTCGCCGGCGCCCTCGAAAATGTTGAGGATGCGCGCATCGCACAAAACGCGGCTGATCGGGTATTCGAGCGCAAAGCCGTTGCCGCCGTGGATCTGCAGCGCGTTATCCGCCGCAGCCCACGCCACACGCGCCGCAAGCAGCTTCGCCATGCCAGCCTCGAGATCGCAGCGTTTGCCTGAATCTTTGCGGCGCGCGGCAAAGTACGTGATCTGACGCGCCGCCATGATCTCGGCAGCCATCATCACAAGCTTGTTGCCGACGCGCGGGAAGTTGAAAATCTCCGTCCCGAACTGCTTGCGCTCCAACGCGTATTGCAGCCCCAGCTCCAGCGCGCATTGCGCAACGCCGACAGCGCGCGCCGCTGTTTGGATACGCGCGGACTCGAACGTCGCCATCAGCTGTTTGAAGCCCTGGCCTTCGACGCCGCCAAGCAAATTGGCTTGCGGCACACGGAAACCGTCAAAGCCGAGTTCGTATTCCTTCATGCCGCGATAACCAAGCACCTCGATCTCGCCGCCGCTCATGCCCTTCGCTGGAAAGGGATTGGCTTCATCGCCGCGCGGTTTCTCAGCGAGAAGCATCGAAAGGCCCGAGAAATTGTCGGTGGCGGGATCGGTGCGCACCAGCAGCGTCATCACGTCAGCGCGCGCGGCGTGCGTGATCCAAGTCTTGTTGCCGGTGACGACGTAATCGCCGCCATCGAGCACGGCGCGCGTGCGCAGCGAGCCAAGATCGGAGCCGGTGTTCGGCTCGGTAAACACGGCCGTCGGCAGAATTTCAGCGCTGGCGATCTTCGGTAGCCAGTACGCCTTTTGCTCTTCGGTGCCGCCGGTGAGGATCAGTTCTGCGGCGATCTCAGAGCGCGTGCCCAGCGAACCCACACCGATATAGCCACGCGATAGCTCCTCCGAGACGACGCACATCGCCGTCTTGCCAAGGCCAGCGCCGCCAAACTCTTCCGGGATCGTCAAACCGAACACGCCGAGTTCGCCCATGTGCTGGAGTATCTCGATCGGGATCAGTTCGTCCTTCATGTGCCAGCCATGCGCATGCGGCGCGACTTCCGCGTCGGCGAACTTGCGGAACTGATCGCGGATCAGTTCGAAATCCGCGTCGAGGCCGGTTTTCTCCAAAGTTGCGCGTCCGCGCCCATCGCGCAGCAATGCAGCGAGCCGCGTTTTCTCGTCTTGTGATACTGCGATCGAGACGTTTGGCGCGGTGACGCCGAAATCGCTTGGCCGGATGATCTCGACCTGCGTCATCGGCACGCCGCCGGCGAGTTGCGCGCAATATTCGCTGGCGAGCAGCTTTGCCAGCAGCGCTTCGGTTTCGCCGAACGCGCCGGTCGCGGTCAGCGCGCGCGCCCAATCGCGGACCTCGCGCAAGGTCTCGGCGTATGTCGCTATCCAAGCGAAGCCGTGGACGACGTGTTGCTCACGATCGATCGCGCGGCGGTCGATTTTGCCGCTGCTCGTCACGCGCGCCCGCACCGCTGCTCGGGCGGCATCGGCATAGCCGCCGGCGGCATTGGCGGCGGTGTCGAGTTGAGCAAGAAGATCAGCCATTCGGTCCTCGCGAGTCACCCGACCCTAGCCAACCTTTTCGCACTTGCG
The DNA here is from genome assembly GCA_964405865.1 of uncultured Terricaulis sp. Taxonomy (GTDB): domain Bacteria; phylum Pseudomonadota; class Alphaproteobacteria; order Caulobacterales; family Aquidulcibacteraceae; genus Vitreimonas. The sequence continues at coordinate 50,656 of CAYOPM010000001.1, forward strand.
AATGCGGCGCACGCGCCCGACGCTACGGCGCCCGTCACGCGCGAATATTCATCTAGACCACGGCTCCGAAGAGCTTGCCGATCAGCGCCGTCACAGCCATCGCCACCGCGCCCCAAAACACGACGCGGACAACCGGTTTCCAGGAGGTCACGCCGCTGGCGCGCGTGCTCCAGCCGCCAAGGATCGCCAGCGAAGCAAGTGACGCAACGGGAACGATCGCGGTCAGCTGGGCAAACGGCGTCGCCAACACGACCAGCAAAGGCAGCGCGGCCCCGCTGGCGAAAGCGGCGGCCGAAGCAATGGCCGCTTGGATCGGACGCGCTTGGGTGATTTCGTTGATGCCGAGTTCGTCGCGCGCGTGCGCGCCGAGCGCGTCTTTGGCCGTCATTTGCTCGGCGACTTGCCGCGCCAAACCCGGCTCGACGCCGCGTGCAACATAAATGTTGGTGAGCTCTTGCAACTCGAAGTCGGGATCGTCCACCAGTTCGCGCCGCTCGCGCGCGAGGTCAGCGCCCTCCGCATCAGCTTGCGAACTCACCGAAACATATTCACCCGCCGCCATCGACATCGCACCTGCGACCAGGCCCGCGACGCCCGCGATCAACACATCGCCCCGCCCAGCGGATGCCGCTGCGACGCCCATGATCAAGCTGGCTGTTGAAACGATCCCATCGTTGGCGCCGAGCACCGCGGCGCGCAGCCAGCCGATGCGGTCTGAGTTGTGGCGTTCGGTATGGACGCGCGGCATAAGCGATCTCCGATTTGCCTTGTCGCCGCCGCGCGATACGCGAACAACCGAAATCACGGAGAATGAGTATGCTTCGCAAAGTTTGCGCACTGGCGCTGATCGCCGCCCTCGCCGCATGCACGCCGCCCAGCGCAACGGCGCCGGAGGCCGAGCCGGCCGCTGCGAGCATTGGCGATCTCGCCATCGTCGATGCGCCCGTGGCAGGCGCTCGCTTGACGAGCCCCCTCACCATCACCGGCACAGCGCCAGGCAATTGGTATTTCGAGAACCAGTTCCCGGTGCGCCTGGTGGATGCTCAAGGCGCCGTGCTCGCCGAGGGCCCCGCCACACCGCGCGTCAGCTGGACCGATCCGGGCGACAAACAGTTCGACGCAACGCTGACCTTCTCAGTCACGCAAGACACGCCCGCCACGCTTGTACTGGAAGAAGACATGCCAGGCGAAGGCAACGAACCACGGACAGTGCGTGTGGATGTGGTGTTGGCGGCGCAATAAGCGCCCTAGCTCATCCACTTCAGCGTCGTAGGCTCGATCGGGTTGACGAAGTCGCGCTTCTCTTCGCGGCTCTTCACCCATTCGCGCTTGAGCTTCAGATACCACTTGGCCTGCACGTCGATGTCGTCGATCCAGAGCATGGACGGCGCGTAAGCGAGGCCGGTGTTCTGTAGGTCGACCATGCGGCCGTCCTGATCCAAGAACTCGCGGCCGGCGGGAATGAGGATGGGCTTCAGCACATCGAGCAGCAGCGCATCGCGCCAGTAGGTCACCTGCGTAATGCGCGTGGAATTTTCGTTTTCCGGCGTCAAAAACGTCAGCGTGAACAGCCGCGCCTTCGGCGTCTCCACCACTTCCCAACGGAAGCCCGGCAGCATGAACGAGATTTCCGTCGTCACATTGCCGCCAAACAGCCATTTGTACGCGAGCGAGTTCGACGCTGGCTGGTGCCGTTCGATCGCCCAGCCGCGCTCGCGCGGCACGAAGTTTTTTTGCTTCAGTTTTTTGCCGGTGCTCGGCGGACGCCACCACCATTGATTATGGACGTACGGCACATGCGCTGGGTCCATCAGACCGACAACGGCATTGTCCATGTTCGCCGCGAACGTGCGCTCGATGACGAACTTCGGTTCGGTGAGTTCGGCCAATCCAAATTCAGGCGGCGGTGGCGGCTCTTCCGTCGAGCGCGGATCGCTCGACACAAACAGAAGCACGACACCATTCGCTTCATGCGTTGGGAAACGCCGCACGCGAATGCGGCTGGCTTCGTAGGGCTGGCCTTCAACGAGTGACGGGATCTGCTTGCAGACGCCGTCCTGCGTGCCGAAGCGCCAGCCGTGATACGGGCACTCGACTGTCTGGACGCCATTGGTGTCGGCGAGACGGCCCGCCGAAAGCGGCACGGCGCGGTGCGGGCAGATATCGCGGAGCGCAAAGGCTTTGCCGTTGGCGTCACGGCCGAGCAGCACCGGCTCGCCCATGATCTCGCGCCGGAACATGCCGCCGCGCTTCAGTTCGCTCGACGTCGCGGCGAAATACCAAAGGTCCCGAAGAAGCTCGCTCATTGCTGTGCGAGATAGAGGATCGTGGGGATGCCGACAAACCCCAGCGTCGCGGATGCGACGATCCCACCCAGACAAAGCGCCGCCAAAAGCCAGCGCCGCTGACGCATCTCGGGCGGGCGCGCCTTGTTCATTGCCCCGCCCGCGAAAAAGATCATGCCCAGCGAACCGGCAACGATGCCGGCGACGGCGAGCATGTAGAGGATCGTCTGGGCGATGAGGATCACGCTATTGCGCGACGATGGTCACGCGGAACGTGGCGTTCGCTGGCTCGTTGGTTTCCCACGGGCGGCGCTGTTCGATGACGATCTCGCCCGTGCCCGCCTCGGTTGCCGAGAACATCAGCACTTCCCAGTGATTGCCGCCGGTGAAGCCGGGCTGCGATTGTTGCGGCGTGGTGTTGCCAGAGGCTTCGCCGGCGCGCGTCACGAAGGCGGGCATCTGCGCCGGCGCCCAGACATAGCCGGCAGTGGGCACGCCAACGAGTTCGATGGCGAAGCGTTGGTTGACGCCGACATTGACCGTCTGCCCGTCCTGCTCCGCAGTGATCCGCACGGCGACATCATCCGGCGTCGGCGCCGGCACAGCTTGCGACACAGGCGCCTCCTCCGCATCGTCCGCTTCCGGCGTGCACGCAGCCGTCAAGCCGAGCGCCAAAACCGCGACCAGCATCCGCATCATCATTGCATCGCTCCCGCTTCCATCAGGCCAATGTAGAACCGGATCATACGCTCGAAATTCGCCACCGACAGCCGCTCATTGAGACCGTGCGGCATTTCGAGGTCTTCCGCCGTCAGCAGGATCGGCTGGAAGCGATAGACGTTCTCGGCCACGCCCGCATAGTGACGCGAATCCGTGCCCGCCAGAACGAGGCCGGGCGCCACCGGCGCATCCGGCAAGATCGCACCCGAAAGCGCTGCGATCAGCGCGTAGCTCGACGCCTCGGCGCTGGAGATCGGGCTCGCCTCGCGCGGTTCTTCCGCCCATTCGACTGTGACGCCTTCCAGATCGGCCACGCTTTGACGCGCGCGGCGCAGCAGATCGGCCGCGCTGTCACGCGGATGGATGCGGAAATTGATCATGGCGCTGGCTTCGCCCGGCAACACGTTCGGCCGCGAACCACCTTCCATCATCGTCGGCGCAATCGTCGTGCCGAGCAAAGCGCGCGCGGCCGGGTTGCCTTCCATGCGCTGACGCAACATCGGCCCGAACAACCATTCGTTCGACACCGCCATGCGGTTGGTCAGAGAAAGCTCAGGCGCCAGAGCGCGCATCATGCCAAGCGCTGGTCCGCCTTCGAGCCCCTGGTCGATCGGCATGTCGTGAATACGCACAACCGCTTCCGATGCGAGTGACACCGCCGTTTCGCGCGGCGGCATCGACGAGTGCCCCGGCTGACCCACAGCGCGTATGCGCATGGTGCCCGAGCCGCGCTCTGAGATGCCTATCATTGCGGCCGGCCCGCCAGTCAGCGGGTGGCGATCAAGTGCCGCCATGCCCTCATCGAGTACGAACCAGGCGCGCACATTCCGCTCCGCCAGCATGCGCGCCATAACGACGGCGCCGTTATCGCCGCCAAGTTCTTCGTCGTGTCCGAACGCGAAGATGATGGTGCGCGTTGGCCGTCTGCCTTGCGCGGCGAAATACTCCGCCGCTTCCATCAGTGCTACGAGCGAACCTTTGTCATCGATCGCGCCACGGCCCCAGATCGCGTCATCGCGGATGACGCCGCCGAACGGATCGACTTGCCAATTCTGCCGCGTGTCGTTCGGCACCGGCACGACGTCCTGGTGCGCGAGCAGGATGATCGGCGGCTGGCCGGGATCGCTGCCTTCCCAAGTGTAGAGCAGCGAAAGCTCGCCAACCATTTCGCGGCGCGCCGCAGCGTGGAACGCCGGGTAGCGTTGCTGCAGCCAGATATGGAATTGCACGAACTGCGCGCGGTCTTCGGTCTCTTCGACGAGCGAAACCGTGCGGAAGCGGATCGCCTCAGCCAGCCGCATCGCGGCAGCGCTCGCATCGATCTGATACGCCGAGGTGTCGGGGATCTCGACCGCTGCGGGCGGTGGCGGCGCGGTGAAGCTATAGGTGCGATAGCCAATGAAGGCGGCGCCCGCCGCAAGCCCGAGCGCCAAAGCCGCCAGAATAAGCCGAACCATCCCATCTCCCCCGGCGCGTTCCCCGCGCGCCTGAAGGCGCAATTAGGGACCCCGCCACGACGGAGGTCAACGTCGGAGTGGCTTTGCGCTGTAGTCGACGCCTGCTAGTTCTCCTCTCAGGGGGAGCCATGAGCACTCAACGTCTCTTCATCAGCCACGCAAGTGAGGATGAAGCGGTGGTAAACCGCATCGTCCAGTTTCTGGAAGCCAACGGCGTACCGTGCTGGATTTCCTCGCGCGATATCCCTCCAAGATCGATATACGCTGACGCCATTGCCGAGGGGATGGACAATTGTTCGGCTTGTGTCGTCATTGTGAGTTCAGCCTCGAGCATATCGAAAGCAGTAAAGCGTGAGCTCGAACTCGCGAGCCACCTCGACAAACCATTCATCCCCATCCGAATTGACCGAACAGAGCCCGTTGCAGGAGTGGCGTACTACCTGCGCAACACACAATGGATCGACTACCTGAACCAAGGAGATCACGCGCTCATTAGAATAACCGGCCAAGGCAATCCAACGACGCCACAAAGGGCATCTGCTTCTTCAAGCAACTCGCCTGGCCGCCTAACCTTGGTTAGCTTTGGACTAGGCGCGATGTTGCTGTCAGTCATGATGGTTGGCGGCTTCTACGCACTTGAGATGCCGTTTCCACTTATCGTTTTCGATCTGATGTTTTTCGCAGCCCCGATTGTTTGTATCGCGGCAGCACTTTTATTCTGGTCCGCCGCCAACCTACGGCGCCCATCCATCCGCACCACCATTATGGTGTCACTGGCAGCTGCATTCTTGGGCGGGATGTCCTTAGCTCTGTCGTACGCGTTCCTAATCCAGGGCGCCGGCCTGCTAAGCTACATCGAAGCGTACCAAATCTCCGCTTCGATCGCATCGCTTGCCGGTTTCATACCTATCGGAGACCGGACGAAAGCCTAGCCCCCGCTCAACTCCAGCACATCTTCCCACGTCCGCAACCCACCGCGCTGTGCGTTCACGAGCACAGCCATATTCCCCGGCGTATGCTTGTTATCGAGCATCTTCTCGTGCGCGTCCGGGATTTTGTCCCAGGGGAAGACTTCGCCCATGGCCGGATCGATGCGGCGGTCGATGACGAGCTGGTTGGCTTGGGATGCGTGATAGAGGTGGGCGAAGTGTGAGCCCTGCACGCGCTTTTGGTGCATCCAGAGATAACGCGCGTCCATGGTGAGATTGTAGCCGGTGGTGCCGGCGCAGATGACGACCATGCCGCCGCGCTTTACGACGCGCACCGAAACCGGGAACGTCGCTTCGCCCGGGTGTTCGAAGACAATGTCTGGATCTTTGCCGCCAGTGATGGCGCGCACGGCTTTGCCGAACTTGCCGACTTCTTTCATGTACTCGGCGAAGCCCTCGCCGTTCACTTTCGGCAACTGGCCCCAGCAATCGAAATCCTTGCGGTTCAACACCGCTTTCGCGCCCATCGAGAGCACGTAATCCTTTTTGCTCTCATCAGAAACGACGCCGATCGCGTGCGCGCCGCTCACTGCGCAAAGCTGCACCGCGAACACGCCGAGGCCACCCGAAGCGCCCCACACCAGCACGTTCTGACCCGGACGCAACACGTTCGGACGCCAGCCGAACAGCATGCGATAGGCAGTGGCAAGCGTCAGCGTGTAGCAAGCCGCCTCTTCCCACGTGAGGTGTTGCGGACGCGGCATCAGCTGGCGCGCTTGCACTTTGCAGAATTGCGCGAACGAGCCGTCGGTCGTTTCGTAGCCCCAGATTTTTTGCGTCGGCGAGAACATCGGGTCGCCGCCATTGCACTCTTCGTCGTCGCCGTCGTCTTGGTTGCAGTGGATGACGACCTCGTCGCCCGGCTTCCAACGCTTCACCTTGGCGCCGACAGCCCAGACGATGCCCGAGGCATCCGAACCCGCTACGTGATACGGCTGCTTGTGCACATCGAGCACGCTCATCGGCTCACCGAGAGCAGCCCACACGCCGTTGTAGTTAACACCCGCCGCCATCACGAGCACGAGCACTTCGTCCTCGCCGATCGTTGGCACCGGGACTTGCTCAAGCTGCATCGCGCTCAGCGGCCGGCCATGCCGCTCCTTGCGAATAGCCCACGCCCACATCTTTTCCGGGACGTGATATTGCGGCGGAATCTCGCCGATGGCGTAAATCTCTTTGACGGACTTCAAAGCTGACTGCGCCATTGGTTCGCTCCCTTGCACATCGACAAGAAACGCTTTTTGCTGCACTGCGTCAATTGCCTGCCGCGTCGCACAATGCACGGCTCACATCAGGGGTTCCGCGTTAAGTATGCCGCCCTTCCAGCACGCCCCCGATAGCCCGTGGATTTTCCGCACCTATGCGGGCCACTCGACGCCGGCTGAGTCGAACAAGCTCTACCGCGCCAATTTGGCGAAGGGTCAAACCGGACTTTCCGTAGCGTTCGATCTGCCGACGCAGACGGGCTACGACAGCGATCACATCCTGGCGCGCGGGGAAGTCGGCAAAGTCGGCGTGCCGGTCGGCCACTTGGGCGACATGCGTGCGCTCTTCGACGGCATTCCGCTCGAACAGATGAACACGTCGATGACGATCAACGCGCCGGCGGCGTGGTTGCTCGCGCTTTATGTGTCGCTCGCCGAAGAGCAAGGCGCTGATCCGAAGAAGCTGACCGGCACGACGCAGAACGACATCCTCAAAGAATATCTCTCGCGCGGCACTTACATCTTCCCGCCCGCGCCAAGTCTGAAACTGACCGCCGACACAATCGCCTGGAGCCTCGACGCGATTCCGAAATGGAACGCGATGAACGTGTGCTCGTATCATTTGCAAGAAGCCGGCGCCACGCCAGAGCAAGAGCTCGCCTTCGCGCTCGCAGCGGCCATCGCCATTCTCGACGAAGTGAAAGCACGCGGCGAAATCGCGCCGGAGCGCTTTGCCGACGTGTTCAGCCGCATCTCGTTCTTCGTGAACGCCGGCATGCGCTTTGTGACCGAGCTCTGCAAGATGCGCGCCTTCGTGACGCTCTGGGATGAGATCGGCCGCGAGCGTTATGGCGTCGAAGACGAGAAAGCGCGGCGCTTCCGTTATGGCGTGCAAGTCAACTCGCTGGGCCTGACTGAGCAACAGGCTGAGAACAACGTCTATCGTATTTTGTTGGAGACGCTCGCGGTGACGCTCTCCAAAGGCGCGCGCGCGCGCGCAGTGCAGCTGCCAGCATGGAACGAGGCGTTAGGCTTACCGCGGCCGTGGGATCAGCAATGGTCGCTGCGGATGCAGCAGGTGCTGGCGTACGAGACGGACTTGCTGGAGTTCGAAGACATCTTCGATGGATCGAAGGTGATCGAAGCGAAAGTCGCGCAACTCGTTGAAGGCGCGCGCGCTGAATTGGCGAAGATCGAAGCCTGCGGCGGCGCAGTGGCGAATGTCGAGTACATGAAGGCTTCGCTGGTGGAGTCCAACCGCCGCCGCATTGAGCAGATTGAAGCCGGCGGCCAGAAGGTCATCGGCGTAAACGCCTTCACCGAAGGCGAGCCCTCACCGCTCGAAGCTGGCGACAAGAATATCCATACCGTCGATCTCTCCGTCGAAGGCGAACAGATCGCGCGACTGAAAGCTTGGCGCAGCGCTCGCAACGCCGCTGGTGTCGAAGCGGCACTCGCAGCACTCGAAGCGGACGCGCGCGCCGATAAGAATGTCATGCCCGCCTCGATCGCGGCTGCAAAAGCTGGCGTCACCACCGGCGAATGGGCGGCGTGCTTGCGCACAGTCTATGGCGAGTATCGCGGCCCCACGGGCGTGGCCCTCGTCATCGAGTCCGGCGGCGAAGACATTGACGCAGTAAAGCGCGATGTTGCGGCGCTGAACGAGAAGCTGGGCCGCCAACTTACCTTCCTCGTCGGTAAGCCTGGCCTCGACGGCCACTCCAACGGCGCAGAACAAATCGCCGCGCGCGCGCGTGCTGTCGGCATGGACGCGATCTATGAAGGCATTCGCCTGACGCCCGCCGAAATCGTCTCCGCTGCGAAAGAGAAGAAGGCGCACGCTGTAGGCCTCTCCATCCTCTCCGGCTCGCATCTCGATCTCGTGCAAGAAGTTGTGCGCCTGATGCGCGCCGAAGGCTTGGAGCATGTGCCGCTCATCGTCGGCGGCATCATTCCGCCGGTGGACGCGCTGGCGCTCAAGCAAATGGGCGTCGCGGGCGTTTACACGCCGAAGGATTTCAAGATCACCGGCATTATGAGCGACGTGGTGAAACTGGTCGCGGCGCGTGTCTGAACTGAAAGCGCTGGCGCCGGCGCGAATTAAGTGGGCGCTTGAGCTGCTCGACGTGCAGCCGAACGACAGCGTGCTCGAAATTGGTTGCGGCAGCGGCATCGCCGCGCAACACATCCTCGAAAAGCTCACCGGCAAAGGCTGGTACTACGGCGTCGACAAATCCGACGCCGCCGTGAAGGCTGCGTTCAAACGCATTCATGATCCCCAACACCCCGGCCGCGCCATCATTCGCAAGGGCGCCTTCGATGCGGACAATCACGAACCGGCGATCTTCAATCGCGTGCTCGCCGTGAACTGCAACGCCTTCTGGACCGATGACGGCGAAGCCATGAAGGGCGTCTGGCGCCTCACGCGCCGCGGCAGCCTCTTCGTCCAAGTCTATGAACCGCCGAGCACCGCGCAGCGCACGAAGATCGCCAACATTCTGCAAGAGCGAATGTCGCCGCTGTTCGCGTGCACATCAATCGCTGCCAAGAGCGTGGCTGGCGCGCCGCTCTTGGCAGTCGTTGCCGAAGGCGGTTAGCGCCGCCGCGAGAGCTGCGCGCCGAGCGCTGCGGCGCTGAATTTCGCCGCGACGGAAATCCAGACGACCAAACCAAGATGCGGCAGCCCGCCAACGGCAGCGATGATGGCAAAGTCGATCGCAGTGTAGATCGCAGCGAACGTGAGCGCGAAGAAGATCGCCGAGCGCGCTGGCTTGCGTACGCCGAAAAACCACGCTGCCAGAAAGAACAACAAAGCGCCGACAAACACGCTCGACCACGGCGCGATGCGCTGGGCGGCAGCCTCGTAATACGCCGCCTCGTGCCCAGGCTCGATGAGATAGGCATAGACCGCAACCACGCCGAACGAAGCCGCGACGTTCAGCACCATAAGCAACAGCGCAACGCCCGACGCCTTGAGATAATCCAAGCCCTTCATGGCCCCTCCTAACACTGATGCTCGGGCGGCGGCGGTTCGAGCGCCTTGCCCTGCGCCACCGTATCAATGCGCGACAGGAACCAGCCCCAACCGAACGGATAATCGCTGATGTCGACCGCGCGCACGAAGCCGTCATGCTTGAATTCCACGCGCGTCCCCGCGCCTTCCGGCTTCAGCATCCACGTCACGCGTTGATCCGGCAAACTCTTATCACCACGCCAGTCGGGCCAGGAGATCGAGAGCCTTTGGTCCTCAACGAACTCGAGAATTTTCATGGGCGGCGCGGTCTGCTTCTTCCCGTCCCTTTCGAACTCCATCTTCAGCTGCCAATCGCCGCCAAGACGCGGATCAACCGCAGCTGCGACACCGAACCATTGCTGGATCTTCTCCGGATCAATGAGCGTGCGAAACACGGCCGACGGCGGCGCATCGATGAAGATGGAGAGTGAGACGTTCGGATCAGCGTCGCTGTAATCGACAAGCATCTTGCCCTGCCCGCCAGCGATGTGAGCGGAGATGTTGCCCCAGTTGAAACGCCACAGATCGTCGACCATTTCCTTGGCGCGATTGATGGCGGGCGCTTCGGCGAAGGTATGCGCGCCTTTCACGACTGAGGCTTCAGCATTCTCCGGATCGGCTTCAATCACAAACGCGACTTCGCTGTCGCGATCATGGATGCGCCAAGTGTAAGAGAGCGCCTGGCTTGGTGCGAACTTAGTGATGCGCTGCGTGGCATCTGCTTTTGACGGCGTGCCGTAGCTGTATTTGCCCCAAAAGCGATACGCGCCGCCGACTTGCGGCTCGATCTCGGCATGCTCGGCGAACCATTGCGAGAGTTCGGCTTGGTCTGTGAGCGCCGCGAACACGCGCGCCGGGCGCGCTGGCAGCTTCCAGGTCCATTCGTGCTTTAGCGCGCTCATGAATCACCCTTCTTTTTGCGCGTCGTTTTCGCTTCTTCTTCAACGACGCGTTTGAGATCGACGAGCCTCGCGGCCCAAAACAAGCGGTACGGCGCAAGCCACTGATCGACCGCCTGCAACGCGGCCGGATCAAGCGAATAGAAACGCTGCGTCGAAGCGCGTCGCTCACGCAGCAGCCCTGCTTGGCGCAGCACGCGCACATGCTTGGCGATGGCGGGCCGGCTCACCGGAAAGCGCCGCGCGATATCGCCCGCGCTCAGTTCGCGCTGGCGCACCAGGTCGAGGATTGCCCGCCGCGTCGGATCGGCGATGGCGCTAAACGCACTTTCCGTCCGGGCTCGAGCATTTGTAACCATGTGGTTACATTTAGATCGAACGGCCTCGCGGTGCAAGCGCAATCTTCCCGGCGGGCTTAGAGACCTTGCGGTCGGGCTTCGGCTTTGAGGCCCTGGATCAAGCGCGTCATCGCACTGGCGCCGACCAAGGGCGCAACGAACGGCACCAACGAGCACGCGAGCCCGACGAGAAACACGCTCGCGCCATGCCGCTTGCGAAACGCGACGGCATCACGAAAGCTCATGTGCCGCGCAGCCGTAATGGTCGCGTATTCGCGGCCCATCAGAAAGCCGTTCAACGTATAGAACGTCACCGCGTTGACGACGGGAATGAAGTAGAGCGGGATCACCAAAAGATTGAGCAGCAGTGCGGGCAGCGCAATGCGGACGCCGTTCCACAGGCCTTCTTGAATCGGCACCATCCGCCCTGGCGGTACGCCAAGCTTTTTCTCGACACGCTCCGCAGCGAAGTCGAACAGCATGCCGCCAACCACCATCGAGACTGCTGGCGACAGCGCAATCGCCAGAACAATGACAGCGATGCTCGCCACCATCGAGCCAGCCATCGACGCATAGCCAAACCAGCCCTCTCCGTCAGGGATGAGCGGAACGAGATAGGTGAGCCCGGCACGCGCCGCGAAAACTGTGATCGTAAGGGCGACAACGAGGTTGGCGATGGCGAAGAGCGTCAGCCGCCCGAAGATGACATCCTTCAAGCCGCCCAGAATTGCAGCTACAGCCCGCGTCATACTTGCGCCTCCGCCGCTTCCGGCTTGACGCGAGATAAATCGCTTCCCACCCTTAAACCAGGGGAGTTTCACTATGACCGAGCGTCGTTGGCGCACGGAAGCGATTGAATGGGCAAAGACGCTCGCGGGGGCGTTCCTGGCCTATTTGGCCTTCACCACGGTCGCGTTCGCGCAGTTCCGCATTCCGTCGGAAAGCATGGTGCCGCACCTCGAAGTCGGCGACCGCGTGACCGTGTCGAAATTCGCCTATGGCTACAGCCGCTATTCGCTGCCGTTCAATCTAGGCAATCTCCTGCCCGCTTCGAACCAGCGCTTGTTCGGCAGCATGCCGCGCCGTGGCGATGTTGCAGTGTTCATTCATCCGCGCACTGGCGACACTATGATCAAGCGCCTCATCGGTTTGCCGGGCGACATCATCACAGTTGTGCAAGGCGAGCTCTACATCAATGGCGAAGCCGCAGAGTTGTCCGAGCCGGTGACGCTGCTGCGGCGCGTCGATCCTGAAGGCCGCGAATTCGCGGAACGCATGGAAGAGACGCTGCCGGATGGCGTCACGCACAGCATTCACAATCTGAGCGACGCCGGCCACTTCGATACGTTCGGTCCCTACACCGTGCCGGAAGGCCAACTCTTCTTCATGGGCGACAATCGCGACAACTCGCTCGACAGCCGCTGGGACGGCATGGGGCCGGTGCCGATGGAGAACCTCATCGGCCGCGCAGAGCTTGTGTATGCGACCGCGACGTGCCGCCAGGATCCAACCGTCGCCTGCCCGATGCCGCGTTGGATGCGCCCGCTGCATCACTGACGCGCGCGCTGCACGACGTAGAGTCCAGCAAGCACAAGCATCGCGCCGACAAGCGCCATCGGACCGAGGCGTTCATTGAACATCACCCACGACAGCGCCGCCGCAGCAAGCGGCTGCGTCCAGAGCAACACCGTTGAAACGACGATCGGCAAGCGCGCGACGCCGTAAGCGATCAGTCCCTGCCCGCCCGCTTGAACGAGCACGCCAAGCGCTAACAAAATCGCCCAGCCTTGCCACGACTGCGGCAAGAGTGGTTCGCGCGTGATCAAGCACAGAACGAGCGTGAAGAGCGCGCTGGTGACGCCGGCCCAGAACATCACCGCGCCGACGCTGACGCGGCTGCCGAGCGAACGCACGATGAGCAGATAGCCGGCGTAGCCAAGCGCTGCTGTCAGCGCCATGCCGTCACCAAGCCAGCCTTCTTCGACGCTCGCCGGCCCTGCAGCGCCATGCGCTCGGCCAAGCGCGAGCAATACCGCGCCGGCCATAGCTGTGATGCCGCCGAGCAGAACACCTGAGCCCAAGCGTTCCTTGAACACGAAATATCCGAACGCCGCGGCAAAAACGGGCGTCGTGTTGGTGAGCAACGTCGCGTTGGCGATCGTGGTCTTGAGAAGTGCGACGGCCCAGAGATTGAGTTCGATGCCAAAGAGCACGCCAGCGAGCAAAAGCCAGCCAATGTCGCGCTGCCCAGTTCTGCCGCCCCTGCGCGCCCAGAGCGCCAGGATCGGCAGCGCAAACAGGAAGCGCCAGAGATTGGTGGCGAACGGGCCGACCTCGGAGAGCCTGACGGCGATCGGCGCAAGCCCGATCAGCGCCCCACCCAGCGCCACCGCTAAAACGCCCCCGCCCCGCACGCTCACTCTCCTGTGGCGGCCTTCTGGCCCATAACCGCCACCTAGTCATTCCGGGCGAACCCAGATGACGATTCTGCGACTCGATTCGTCCGAAACGACCGACTCAGGGTCTTGTGGGTCTGGTTAGGGAGCATTCACGGACCGGCTTCGAAACGGCCACCGTTAATTCCCCTACTCTGACGGCCCCGAAAAAACCCAAATCTCTCACGGGTCCGTGCGGCTGCGGGTCGATAAACATGGTTAACGAGGTTCGCCAGCGAGGCGATTATCAACAGCTTGCACACCAAAAAATTGCGCGCACGGGGGTTCTCCCATTGACCCTGAATTAACCGATGGCATCACTATATATAGCGGTACGGTTCGTTCCTGGCCCCAAGGTTATGTGTTTTGGGCCGGAGCCGAGTCGGATTAACAACGAGCTAAATTCGGGGGCTACGACATGCAGGCACGGGCGGAAAAAGCAGGGGTTCACCGTATGGGTGAAGTCCACCGCGGCAAACCAAAGCCGCTGCGCCCGCTGAAGGTGGTCGAGAAGGTCGTTACGGATCCGAGCCGCGATGCACTGCTGACGGAGTTCGGCAAGACAACCCTCACCGATCGCTATTTGCTGCCCGGCGAAAGCTATCAAGACATGTTCGCGCGGGTCGCTACCGCATTCGCTGACGACATCGGTCACGCGCAGCGCATCTACGATTACATCTCCAAGCTCTGGTTCATGCCGGCGACGCCGGTGCTCTCGAATGGCGGCGCTGAACGCGGCCTGCCGATCTCGTGTTTCTTGAACGCTGTCGGCGATTCACTCGACGGCATCATGGACACCTGGAACGAGAACGTCTGGCTCGCTTCGAACGGCGGCGGCATCGGCACCTATTGGGGCGGCGTTCGTTCCATCGGCGAAAAGGTCGGTCAGAACGGTCAGACGTCGGGCATCATTCCCTTCATCCGCGTGATGGACTCGCTGACGCTTGCAATCAGCCAAGGTTCGCTGCGCCGTGGTTCGGCTGCCGTCTATCTCGACGTGCACCACCCGGAGATCGAGGAATTCCTCGAAATTCGTAAGCCCGCCGGCGACTTCAATCGCAAGAGCTTGAACCTGCACCACGGGCTCAACCTCACCGACGAATTCATGATCGCCGTGCGCGACGATCTTCCGTTCGCGCTGCGCTCGCCGAAAAACCAAGAGCCGTTGAAGCACGTCAACGCACGCAAGATCTGGCAGAAGATTCTCGAGCTCCGCCTGCAAACCGGCGAGCCCTACATCGTCTTCTCCGACACCGTGAACAAGGCGATGCCGAGCCACCAAAAGAAGCTCGGCCTCAAGGTTCGCCAATCGAACCTGTGCTCGGAAATCATGCTGCACACCGGCATGGATCATAACGGCCGCGAGCGCACCGCTGTGTGCTGCCTCTCGTCGCTGAACGCCGAGACGTTCATGGAATGGGAAAAAGAGCCGGAATTCCTCAACGACGTTTTCCGCTTCCTCGACAACGTGCTCGAAGACTTCATCCAGCGCGCGCCGCCGGAAATGGAACGCGCCGTCTATGCCGCCATGCGTGAGCGCAGCGTTGGTCTGGGCCTGATGGGCTTCCACTCCTTTCTGCAGAAGCAAGGCGTGTCGATGGAATCGGCGATGGCGAAGGTGTGGAACAACCGCCTCTTCCGCCACATCCGTCGCGGCGCAGACGCTGCATCGGTGAAGCTCGCGCAAGAGCGCGGCGCTTGCCCGGATGCTCAAGACGCAGGCGTGATGGCCCGCTTCTCGCACAAGCTCGCGATTGCGCCGACCGCGTCGATCTCGATCATTTGCGGCGGCACGTCAGCCGGCATCGAGCCGATCCCGGCCAACATCTACACGCACAAGACGCTGTCAGGCTCGTTCGCAGTGAAGAACCCCTATCTCGAGGAAGTCCTCGAAGCGAAGGGCAAGAACACCGAGAGTGTCTGGTCTTCGATCCTGAAGAACGAAGGCTCGGTGCAGCATCTCGATTGCTTGAGCGACGATGAGAAGTCGATCTTCAAGACCGCATTCGAAATCGATCAACGCTGGATCATCGAACTCGCCGCCGATCGCACGCCGCTCATCTGCCAAGCGCAGTCGCTCAACATCTTCATCCCCGGCGATGTCGATAAGTGGGATCTGCACATGCTGCACTGGATGGCGTGGGAGCGCGGCGTGAAGAGCCTCTATTACTGCCGCTCCAAGTCAGTGCAACGCGCGGGCTTTGCCGGTGACGAAGGCAAGGCTGATGGCGAGGTCGAAGCGCCGACGATGACGACGACGGAAAAGACCGACTACGAAGAATGCTTGGCGTGCCAATAGCACGCTGGTTCGGGTTGGAATGACTGAAGCGCGGAGGGGCGACCTCCGCGCTTTTTCTTTGCGCAGCCGTTGGACTTGTCGCTTAGTAGCGCGGGGACCCTGGAGGCGTAGATGCGCTTACTTTTCGCTGCGACCGCACTTTTGCTAGCCGCCTGCGGCACCGTTGGCGGCGCTTACACCAGCCCGCTCGCCGGCACGACCTGGCAGTTGGCGGAACTTCGCGCCGCCGACGCGGCCGTCACCCGCCCCGCCGATCCGGCGCGCTACACGCTGACCTTCGGTGGCGACGGCAGCGTCGCGATGCAGCTCGACTGCAATCGCGGAACGGGCACATGGACCTCAGAGAATGACGGCGAACTCAGCATTACGCCGCTTGCTGTTACACGCGCGTTCTGCGGCGAAGCTTCGCTCGACACGCGCATCGCTCAGGCGCTGCGCGGCGTCCGCGGCTATAATCGCGACGGCGACCAGTTGACGCTCACGCTGCAAGACGGCGGAGCGCAGGTGTGGACACGCCAGCGTTAGAGTCGCGCCAGCAACGCCGCACTCTCCGCATCGGCCGGAAAGAACGTCTCGATCGCCATTTCGTCCAGCGTCACGTCCTGCGGCATGCCGAAGAGCGTGGTGACGCCAAAGAGCGAAAGTACACCGTCATCGGTTTTCAGCTTCAGCGGCGTGATAACGGGCGCTGCGTCGCGCAGCGGCGGCGCGTGCGCGCCTGAACTCGGATAAGCGCGCAATTCTTCAAGCAAAGCGATCAGCGCAGCATCCGCGGTCATCTCGATCTGGCGCTCAAGCCGTGCGAAAATGTGCACGCGCCATTCGTTGAGATTGAGAATGCGCGGCGCTAGGCCCTCCTGGTGTAAACTCGCGCGCAGCATGTTGGCCGGCGGCGCCAAGAGCTGCGGCGCGATGCCGGTCATTAGTTTCAGCGCAGCGTTGTTGGCAGAGATCAATGTCCAGCGCCGGTCGATCGCCAGCGCCACATTCGGCTCGTGCCCCTTCAGCACCGTCTCGACCGCGGCGCGAACAGCGGCGAGATCGGGATCATCAAGCGTGCGCTCGCGGAAACGCGGCGCGAATCCAGCGGACACCAACAGTGCGTTCTGCTCGCGCAGCGGCAGCTGCAAGTGCTCCGCCAGCTGCAGCACCATCTCTCGTGAGGGTGCAGCGCGGCCGGTTTCGACAAAGCTCAGATGGCGCGTCGATATCCCCGCCTCGCTGGCGAGATCGAGCTGGCTCATGCGGCGGCGCTGACGCCAGGTGCGGAGATGATCGCCGAACGTATGGGTCTCTGACATGGGCGAAGCATAACCGCAGGCATAAGCCGCGCCATTACCTCTCGCGTAATCGCCGAACCCGCTGCCGCCCGGCATCCTCCCGCCATCAACGAAGGAGGACGACATGAACTCTCAACTCATCCGCCGCACGCTGCTGGCCGATGCGATCATCTCGGGCGCTGCCGGCGTCCTGATGGTGTTTGGCGCAGGCTTGCTCGCGCCGCTGACCAATCTTCCGCAGCCGCTCTTACAAATTGCAGGCGTCACGCTCTTTCCCTGGTTTCTGGTGCTCCTGTGGATGGCGCGCGCTGATCGCGTACCGCGCGACGGCGTGCGGTTCGTGATTGCGATTAACTTGCTCTGGGTCGCAGGCTCGATCGCGGTGCTCCTGCTCACGAACCCCAGCGCACTTGGATACGCCTTCGTCATTGCCCAGGCAGTGGCGGTCGGCGTGTTCGCCGAGTTGCAGATCATCGCCCTCAAACACGAACCGGCGCGCGCCTGACGCGCCCATTGAGCGAGCGCGGCCCCTCCCCGCCGCGCTCGGTCAAGCCTTTGTGATTGAACCCGTTTTGCAGCGTGACCCACGGCACATGCCGCACCTGAAATGGAACCCATATTCATCCAGGCTTCAGGAAACATCGCCTGAGGTCTGGGAGTTTGGGGAGCATGACACGCGTATTCGCCTCCAGTTTTGCTACCGCCCTCGCGGTGCTGGCGCTTGGCGGATCGAGCATGGCCCTCATCCGCAGCCAAAGCGCTGAAGCCGCGCCGCAAGCTGTGATGACGGTCGAACGCACCGTGCCGGAACTCCAACCAGGCCAATGCCGCATTCAGTACGACGCACTCCCTGCCGCGAACCAACCTGCGCAAATGGAATGCGAACACGCTGAGTGGATTGCGCAACGCTGGGGCGGTCGTGTGCTTGAAGGCAGCGCCAACGGTGTCGTTGAGCGCGCCACTTATGAAGGCCGCAACGATTTCACCAACGTGCCCGCAAGCGAACTGCCGCGCGCCGGCTATTGCCGCGCTTGGCTGAATGACGTGGACGCGAACGCACAGCCAGCTGAAGGCGATTGTCGCACGGCACGCCGGTTGGCAAATGCACGTGGTGGCCGCGTCATCTACATGCCGCTCTAAGTCATCGCCTCATATATCGAGCGATGCCCTTCGATGATGCCGTTAATGTCAGCGGGATCATGCTCCAATGACCATTCACCGCGCTCAAACGTGCCGCCGAGCACGATGCCGTCGCGACGGCCGAACATGTAGCCTTCACGCGCGATGACGTTGTAGTCGACTTCCGGCTGCGGCAACAGGATGGCGAGTTGCCCACGCACGGGCATGATTTCCGTATCGCCGAACAAACGCCCCGCGCCTAAGCCGGTACAGTTGAAAATCGTACGCTCCGGCAGCGTTTGCACTTGGGACACATCAGCGAACTCACGCACCACGATCTCCGCCCCGTGTTGGCGGACATCCAGTTCCATGCGGCGCAGATAGAGCGGCGTCTCGATCATCATCGTGTCGAAGCGGCGCACGAAGGGTCGTGGGAAGTTGTGTTCGAGCGGCGTCAGATCGCGCTGGTTCACGACCAATGTGCGCATCGGATCGTCTTCCGCCGCTGGGTAAGAGCTGTTTGGGCGATTGGAGAGCGAATAGTTCGTCTCCCAACTCACGCCGTAGGCGTCGCCGACGAGGCTCTGATAGCGCCGGAACGCAAACCGCGCCGCTTCAAAGTGCTGCGAGATGAATTCCGGCGTCACGCTGTCGCGATCAAACGTGGAGGCCGGCCACCATTGCGCGCCGGCGACATTCGACGTCGTGTTCGGCGGCAAGTCCTTCGCATAAATGCGCACGCGCGCGCCGCGTTCTTGCAGCAGCCGCGCTGTCGCTAAACCAACAGCGCCGCAGCCGAGCACAGCGCAATCTGGCTTCGATGCATCGTAGCCCAGATCAACCGCAAGCTTGGCAGTGCCCCAAGAGAGCGTGATGCCGCCGCCGCCGTGGCCGTAATTGTGAACCAGCGTCTTATCGCCGAGCGCTTCGCGCGCGACGCGAAAGCCGCTCGGCCGAAATGGCCGCAAGCCTACATCGATGCGGATGATCCGCTCCGGCGAGACACGGACTGGCGCAAGCCGTGGCCGCTGATCGGGGCGACGCCCAAAATCGTGAGCGAGGCCATCGCTAAACCCGCGCGCGGCGGCGCAGGACGAAACCAGGCCAGCGGCGCCGAGCGCCATGAGAGAACGACGAGTCGTCATGGGCTCATCAGAGGCGCGGATGCTTGCGTGTCAACGCTCCCTTGCCTTCCGCGCGATTCTCGCCCACATCAACGCCCATGCACGGGCATGCGCACGCGGGCCACGATCACGGCCCCGACCATCATCATGGTCACGCGCACCACCACCCCGCGCCTTCCGACAGACGTTATACCATCGCCATCGCGCTCAATCTGGGCTTCGTGCTGGTTGAGGCTGCGGCTGGTTTTTTCGCGAACTCGACGGCGCTGCTCTCCGATGCGGCGCACAACCTTTCGGACGTCCTCGGCCTAGCGCTCGCAGGCGGCGCGGCGTGGCTTGCCAAGCAACAGAGCGGCGAGCAGCGCACTTACGGCTATTCGAAAGCGACGGTGCTCGCTGCGCTCGCGAACGCGCTTGTGCTGGTGATCGCCTGCGGCGGCATCCTCTGGGAGGCAACGTCGCGCTTCTTCCGTCCGGAAGAGACGCAGCCGTTTTTTGTGATGGCCGTCGCGGCGGTCGGCGTGCTGATCAATGGCGCCACCGCGATGCTCTTCCTTGCTGGGCGCAAGGAAGACGTGAATGTGCGCGGCGCTTATCTGCACATGCTCGCCGACGCCGGCGTTTCCG
This sequence comes from uncultured Terricaulis sp., assembly GCA_964405865.1. GTDB lineage: Bacteria > Pseudomonadota > Alphaproteobacteria > Caulobacterales > Aquidulcibacteraceae > Vitreimonas. Next base: position 70,446 of record CAYOPM010000001.1, read on the forward strand.
CTGCGGTCATTGTGGCGGGCGCGGCGATTTGGCTGACCTCATGGCAATGGATCGACCCGGCGATTTCGGTTGCCGTTGTGCTGCTGATCCTGTGGGGCACATGGGGCCTGCTGCGCGAATCCTTGGATCTGGCACTCGACGCCGCCCCTCGCGGCATTGCGGTCGCCGATGTGCGCGCTTTCCTCGCCGCTCAGCCAGGCGTGACAGCCGTACACGATCTACACATCTGGGCGATGGGCGCGACGAAGCCGGCGCTCACCGCGCACCTGGTGCGCCCGGAAGGCAGCGACGATGCGTTTTTGGCGGCGCTCTCCGAGGCGATATCGCAGCGCTTTGGCATCAGCCACGTCACCATCCAGATCGAACGCGCGCAGCGCGACGATTGCGTGGACTGCTGATTACTCCGCCGCCCAGGTCTTCAAAAGCTGATGCGCGATGGCGAACGGCGGCGGCGCCCAGCATTCAGCATGCTTGCCGGCAATGAGCTGGCGCGCTTCCTCGCGCGTAAACCAGCGCGCGCTTTCCAACTCTGTGGTATCGACCGTCTCGCGATCGTTCTCGACTTCGCAGAGCACGCCGATCATCAGCGAATGTGGAAACGGCCAGGGTTGCGTCGAGTGCATGCGCACCTCGCGCACGACAAGCCCCGCTTCCTCCAATGTCTCGCGCGCCACCGCTTCTTCGATCGCCTCACCTGGCTCGATGAAGCCTGCGAGTGCCGAATGCATGCCGCGCGGCCACATCTTTTGCCGGCCGAGCAGAACCTTGTCGCCGAATGTCGGCGCCATGATGCAAACAGGATCGACGCGCGGATAATGCTCGGCCTTACAGGACGGACAATCACGCCGCCACCCAGCTTCCGCGATCACGCTCTCCGTTCCGCAATTCGCGCAAAACCCGCTCTTGGCATGCCACTCGAACACGCTTTTTGCCGGGCCAATATTGGCAAGGTCGTCGCGCGAAAGTCGCGGACCCAAGGCGCGCAGATCATCGAAGCGGCCTAAGCCTTCGAACTGCGCTTCGTCCGACACTTCAAACGCGAAGTGCGCGACGTTCTGCGCATCTAGCCCAAGAAACAGTGTCTTCTTCGCGCCAAAATGCTTATGCGCGCCGCCATTGAGCCAACCGGGCGCGACAGCGTCGCCCTCTTCCATCACGAACGGTCGATGCTGAAAAAACGGCAGCAGCCGCGAGTCCGCTGCGTTCAGCGCGCTTTCCAACCAATCGGAATCACGCCGCTTCAAACCCGCGCGATCGAGCGGCGAGCGGGTGAACGCGTTTGGGTTGTCAGGCTTCAGCGGCATGGGGGTTAGGGATTAGGGGTTGGGGATTGGCGGCGCAACGGTGACGCTGCGTCCCAATCCCCAATCCCGACAACCCAATCCCTAAGGCCGGCGGAAACGCAGCACGAACTGATCGGTGCGGCCGCGGATGTCGCCTTCGAAGACGCGCAGTGCGTGATTGTCTTCCGGATTGCGCAGCACGTCGCTTTCGCCATCCAGAACGAAACCCGCCGCCGTCAGATCGCTGACCACTTGAGCGCGCGAGATGCGGTGAAGATCGCTTGTCACCGAGATCGGGCTGCCTTCAGCCGCAGCGTGATCAATGATGATAAGCACGCCGCCCGGCTTCAGCGCATTGAACATTTGACGGTTCAGCGCCGGTACATCGATCGAGAGCTGAGGCAAATAGAAGTCGTGATAGATTTGCGAAATGAAGATCGCGTCGAGCGGCTCGCCGGTATTCCAGCCCGCATAACCGTCCATCAGATGGGTGATGTTGGAATAGGTTGGCGCCACCGCCGCCATCGGACGCGGGCGTTCCGCCGTGCCTGGACGATCAATCGCGTAGAGGCGCCCACCGTCTCCAGCAGCCACCGCGAAGAGCCGCGAATAATAGCCGCCGCCTGGTCCGATATCGCCCACGCGCCAGCCTGGCTGCACGCCGGTGAAGGCGAGCACCTCAGCCGGATGGCGCAGCGCATCGCGATCACGATCAGCCTGCGGACGGCGTTCATCCGCCACGGCCGCTACGATGTAGGGCGACTCGGCCGTGACTTCGATCGGCTCGGCCGGCGCCGTCATCATGATCCCCGGAATGGCGCCCCCGGCGCACGCCCCGATGAAAAGCGCCAATCCAGCGCCTGCCAGCATCTTCTTCATTGCGTCCTCCCGGTGTCAGATATCGGGTGTCAGGTACCAAGTTTACGCTTTGCCTGCGAGGGCCATGCGATACTCAGCCCGACCCGAAACCTGACAAGCCAACACCCGACACCTGAATGATCCCCGTGACCGCCTCCCTTTCGATCGACGAACGCGACCTCGAAGAGCGCTTCATTCGCGCGTCCGGCCCAGGCGGGCAAAACGTCAATAAGGTCTCCACAGCAGTGGAACTCCGCTTCCGCCTGGGCGGCTTCACCGAGTTGCCGGACGACGTGCGCGCGCGGCTTGAGACGCTCGCCGGCCGGCGCCTCACGCTTGACGGCGAAATCGTCATCCGCGCCGACGAACACCGCACGCAGGAGCGCAACCGCGCCGAAGCGCAGGCGCGGCTGGTGGCGCTGGTGAAGCAAGCGACGATCCGGCCGAAACCGCGTCACAAAACGAAAGTGCCCAAGGCGCAAAAGCAAAAGCGCCTTGAGCACAAGTCACGCCGCGGCGACATCAAAGCCAATCGCGGAAAAGTCCGCGATCACGATTGATCATTCCGGACGGCGGAAACGCATCACGAATTGATCCGTGCGGCCACGGATGGACTCGTCGAAGACGCTGACCGTACGCGTGTCGGCGGGGTTGGCCAGGAACGTTGCTTCGCCATCAAACACAAACCCCGCCGCTTCCACTTCGCGGCGCACGGTGGCGGCGTCGATGCGATGGAGCGTGGTTTCAGCGTCGGTTTCAACAGCTGAACCCGCGACAGCGGAGTGATCGATGATCACGTAGATGCCGCCTGGGCGAAGCGCTGCGAACGCGGCGCGGTTCATCGCCATGCGATCGCCGAGACTGTACGCCGTCAGCGCCATGTCGTGATAATTCTGCGCGGTGAAGATCACGTCCAGCGGTTCGGGATAGGCAAGCGCGTCATACGGCACGCGCGCCATGACGGCGTTTGGGTATTGCGCGGCGACTTCGAGCACCGGTGTTTCGTATTGGCCAGCAATGCCATCGGCACGGATGGTCGGATAGACGCGGCCCTCATCGCCGACGGCGACCGCAAACAAGCGCGTCCAGTAGCCGCCGCCTGGGAAGATGTCGGCGACTTTGTCACCCGGTTCGATCCGCGCGAATGCCAGCGTATCGGCGGCGTGGCGATCGGCGTCGCGCCCGCGATCCTCATCAGAACGGCGCGAGTCCGCCAACGCAGCCACGATCTGCGGCGCGTCGGCGCTGACTTCGGCGACCGTTGGCTCAGCCGGCGTTTGGCTCGTCGGTCCGCAAGCGGCGAGCGCGAAAAGAGCAGCGGCGTAAAGGAAATGTCTCATGTGCGATCCTCCCGCGCGCGTTCTAGCGGGCGGGAGAAGGCGCAGCATCACAAACGCGACGAACGGCTTAGCGCCCGCGTTTGACGCTAGGCGGCGGCGGCGTGAGCTCCAATTGCTCCGGCGGCGCGGGCAGACGCGGCGCAGCCTCGATCTGCGGCGCTGCGGCGATATCGATGCCGGCATCGCCCGCGCCAAGCTCCTTGAACTTGCGCGCTTGCGGCATGACGCGGCTCTCCACCGAGCCAACAAGCTCGTTGTACGACTTTACGGATTTCTCGATTGAATCGCCCACCTTGCTCAGCCGATCGGCCATCACCGCCATGCGGCGATAGAGTTCGCGGCCGAGATTCGCGATTTCCTGCGCGTTCTTGCTGCTCTGCTCCTGGCGCCAGCCGTATGCGACGGATTTCGCCAGCGCCACCATCGTCGACGGCGTGGTGATGATCACTTTCGAGGCAAACGCATCGTCGAATAGGTTTGGATCGCGCTCCGCAGCGGCGGCGAGGAAGTTCTCGCCGGGGACGAAAAGAACTACGAAATCCGCCGTCGCCGGAACGTGCTTCCAATAATCCTTCGACGCCAAATTCTTCACATGCCCGCGCAATTCAGCTGCGTGTTTCTTCATGCTCGCTTCGCGGCCTGCGTCATCCACGGCTTCGAGCGCTTCGAGATAGCCCGTCAGCGCGACCTTCGAGTCGACGACGATGCAGCGCCCGCCCGGTAGATTGATCACCACGTCGGGGCGCAGGCGCGAGCCCTCGCCATCGGTCGTGCTCACCTGCTCCGTGAAATCCACGTTGGGCGCGAGACCGGAGAGTTCGAGCACGTTGCGCAGCGTCTGCTCGCCCCAACGGCCGCGCATCTTGGGCGAAGCTTTGAGCGCTGAGAGCAACTGCGTGGTCGTCTTGTTAGTGGAGCCGACAGCATCGACGATATGACGGACTTGTTCGGTTATCGCCGACTTGTCCGCGAGGCGCGCCTTGTCGAGCGCTTCAACCGAAGTCGCCAGCTTCGCCAATTGCTCTTGGGCGGGTGCGAGCACTTCTTTCACGCCGCCTGTTGCGGCTTGCTTGTGCTTCTCGAACGTCTCGTTCGCGAGCGTCATGAAGTTCGCCTGTGACGTCTCCAGCGCCTTGGCGGCCAGCGCCAGGAAGCGCGCCTCCTCGCTCTCTGAACGCTCCGCGCGCGCTGCCTTCGCGGCGGCGAGTTCGCCGGTAAGTTCAGTGTTTTGCTTGCGCAGCGCCTCAACCTCGCCGCGCAGGCGGTCGCGGTCGGCGCGGATTGGATCGACGCCGGCGGAGCGGTAGGCGAACCAAGCGGCGACGGCCATCGCCCCCAGGGCGGCCAAGATGAGAATCGATTCGGTCATGTCGGGAGCCTAGCAGTCTGCCGGACCCGACCCCATGCCCGGCTGTTATAGGCTTGATTTGGCGCATGTTCAAAGCGGCGCGGCAGGCGTAGATTCGGTTCCCATGAACCCGTTCGACTATCTGATCCCGGTGGTGCTGGCCGTCGTCTTCCTGGCGCTTTGCTTTGGCATCTACACGCTATTCCGCGGCGGCGATTTTGGGCGCTCGTGGTCTAACAAGGCAATGCGCTTCCGGGTCATCGCGCAATTCGTGGCGATCCTTGTTCTGGTCGGCGCGCTGTGGTGGAAGCAGACCTACGGCTAAGCTTAGAAAGCGCGCCAATGGTCAGACTGGATAAAATCGTCACCAAGGCCGGCGACGGCGGCAAAACCCGGCTCGCGACCGGCGAGCCCGTTTCAAAAGCCAGCGCGCGCGTCGAAGCGTATGGCGCTGTGGACGAAGCGAATTCCGCCATCGGCGTTGCGCGCCTTCACACCAGCGCCGATCCGCTCCTCGATCCGATCCTCGATCGCGCGCAAAACGACCTCTTCGATCTCGGCGCCGATCTGGCCACCCCGCACGCGGACGATCTCAAGTTCGAGCCGCTGCGTATCCAAGCAAGCCAAACCGACCGGCTTGAGCGCGAAGTCGATCAGCTCAATGAGAAACTTACGCCGCTCACGTCCTTCATCTTACCGGGCGGAACGCCAGCCGCAGCGCATTTGCATCTGGCGCGCGCCACGGCGCGACGGGCTGAACGCGCCATTGTGGCGTTGCGCGAGGTCGACGCCAGCGTTTCCGAAGAAACCGTGAAGTACGCAAACCGGCTCTCGGATCTGCTCTTTGTCGCGGCGCGCTACGCCAATGACGAAGGCCGCGCCGATCTCTTGTGGAAACCGGGCGCCAACCGCTAATGCGCGGCGGCATCCATCATATCGATCTCACCGTCAAAGACGCGAACGCGTCGCGCGCCTTCTATGAGAGCGTGCTTGGATTCATGGGATACAAGCTCGCGAAGGGTAACCCTTTCGCGCCCGATGAAACTGGATTCGACTTCGATCTGCGCGATGGTGACGACTTCTGCTCCATCGGCATCTTGAGCGCACACGGCGACAACACCAACCGTGCGCACGATCGCTACAGCCCCGGCTTGCACCACATCGCTTGGATGGCGGAGAGCCGCGAGGATGTCGACGCAATGCACGCGCATTTGCAGAGCATCGGCGCAACAATCCTAGATCCGCCGGCGGATTATCCGCGCTATGGCGCGGGCTATTACGCTGTGTTCTTCGCCGATCCCGACGGGCTGAAGCTCGAATACGTGTTCAAGCCGCTGACATAAGCAAACGGCCCGCGCTTTCACGCGGGCCGTTCGTCTTGCGCTTCCGAACTTAGCTCGGACGTTCCGCTTTCTTCGCGGCGTCTTTGACGTCGCCGACGAATTCGCGTGCTTCGCCTTTGGCCTTGTCGAGCTTGCCTTCGGCTTGCAGCTTCTCGTTGCCGGTCACTTTGCCAGCAGCTTCCTTGACCGCGCCCGACGCTTTGTCAGCCGCGCTCTTGATGTGCTCTTTGTCCATGAGTTCTCTCTCCTTGGAATGGAGAAAGAACACGCTTACCGCCACCGCCGTTCCATCAAGCGATGTATTGGGCGCCGTTCATTGTTAGCGTGGAACCGGTCATGAAGCCGGAACCTTCCGACGCGAGGAACGACACAGTGCTGGCGATTTCCTCAGCCTTGCCGAGACGGCCAACAGGGATCGTCGCGATAATCTTCTTCAGCACTTCTTCCGGCACTGCCGCGACCATGTCGGTGTCGATGTAGCCCGGACAGACGCAGTTAACCGTGATGCCCTTGCTCGCGCCTTCTTGTGCGAGCGCTTTGGTGAAGCCGATCATGCCGGCTTTCGCGGCGGAATAATTCACCTGACCAGCTTGGCCTTTTTGACCGTTGATCGAGCTGATGTTGATGATCCGGCCCCACTGACGCGCGCGCATGCCTTCGATGACTTGGCGCGTCATGTTGAAACAAGAATCCATGTTCACGCGGATCACTTCCGACCATTGCTCATGGCTCATCTTGTGGAAGAAGCCGTCGCGCGTGATGCCGGCATTGTTCACCAGCACGTCGATGGGCCCAAGTTCCGCTTCCACGGCTTGAGCGGCTTTCACGCAATCGTCGAAGCTGCCCACATTGCCCTTCACCACCATGATGCCGAGTTCCTTGGCGGTCTCGGCGGCGGCGGCGTCATTGCCGGAATAGCCAGCGGCGACCTTCATGCCATCGGCCTTCAGCCGAGCCGAGATCGCCTTACCGATCCCGCGAGTGCCACCGGTTACAAATGCGACGCGCGTCATGCTCTTCCTCCCGAATTCGTCTGATGCGAATGTTGGGCGGACCCTCGCAAGACTTGTCTGCGAGTGCAACGGGATGGCCTCGAAAATCCGCGCAGGCCAGCTTTCCGCGACCGTTGGGCTGGCGCCGGGCGCTCGCACATGCTCACAATGCGCGCATGACTGATCTCGCCGAACGCCGCCTGCAAACTGTCCGCGACCACATGCGGCTCGAAATCACCCACGAATGGGACGCCGTGCTCGCGACCTTCGAGCATCCGCGCTACGAAATGTATGGCGGCGGCCAGGTGTTCGATGGCGAGGCCGCCGTGCGCGCCTATTTCGCCGCCTCGCGCACGCCCTTCCCCGACCAGGGCAACGAGATCATCGCCATCTCGCATACGGATGACACCGTGCTGGTCGAGTTCTGGCTCACTGGCACGCACTTGGGCCCGCTTAAGATCGGCAACCGCACGATTGAGCCCACCGGCAAGAGCTTTCGCATGCGCATGGCCGCGAGCTTCGAGTTCGTGCCCGGCAGCGACAAGATCAAGTGCGAACGGCCGTACTTCGATCAGAGCGCGGTGCTGCGGGAATTGGGGATCGCTTAGGAGCGCTCAAACAGCGGCCCTGATTTGAACGCGAGCCACAGCGCCATGCCAATCGCTGGCCATTGCACCCACCAGCCTGCGCCCGTCATCCAGTCGATCGCGAACAACGCGGCGAGAATTAAGCCCAGGCGACCAGCGCGCGCAAAGAACTGCGCTTTGCCTTCGCTCGGCGCGGCTCGCACGGCGCGCGCTTTGCCGGCGTCGGCTTCCGCGCCGCCGACGCTATAAACGGCTACACTTTCACTGAAATTCTTCGGCGTCTTCTCGCCCAAATACGCAAAGCCGACTGAGAGCTTCTTCTGCACCTGATCGTACACCTGCTGCGAAATCAGGATGCCGCCGGGCTCGGCCATGCTTTGCAAGCGCGCGGCGAGATTGACGCCCTCGCCCAAGAGATCATCGCCATCGACGATGACATCGCCCAGATGCACGCCGATGCGGAAACGCAAAGCGCTATGAGCGTCCGCGCCAAGTTCGCGCTGCACCTCGATCGCGCACTGCACCGCTTCGACGACAGACGGAAATTCCGCAATCAGCCCGTCGCCCGCCGTGTTGGCGATACGGCCGTGATGGCGCGCGATGAATTGCTGAAACACCGCCCGCGACGCACGCAACGCCTCCAGCGTTCGCACCTCGTCAGACTCCATGCTGCCGCTATAGCCGGCGGCGTCGGCGGCGAGGATGGTGGTGAGCTTGCGTTGGACTTGGGACATCGCGTCTGGGCTTAGCGCGCGGCGCTCTTATTCGGAAGCCGCCACAGGGAGCCGAATCCCATAAAGGCTAGTCCAAGTGTCCGTCCCCGAGCATGGAAAGCGCGCGCCGTTTCTGAACACGGCTTGCCGCATGGCGGGACCGGCGGCAGGCGCCAGCGACGCCAGGTGGGCGCGAACGCTCTCCTCGTCCGCCATCGAGACACTGATCGGCCCGCCGCGCGACATTTCCCATGAGCCTGCGTAGACAACATCGCCGGCGGCCACATCAAACGCGGGAGCGCCAATGCAGAAATCAAATTCGCGCGGAAAATCCAGATACCGCCAAAGCACATACCTGCCGGGCGGCGCCTGAAACACCTGAGTGCGCGCGGCAACACCGCGTCTGCGTTCGCCAAGATGCATGAAGACCGGTACGTCGCGGATCAACGGCGCATTGCCAGTCTCCGGATCAATTTGCATGAACGCCAACGCTCCGACGCCAGAACTTCGCTCTTGGCCGTTCGCGTCGGATGTGCGGACGACGATCGTCGCGAGGGTCGGATCAAGTACGCCGCCTGCTTCGACCTCGCGTAGGCCATGCTGCACAAAAAATTGTGGCGCCTCCCACGCCTGCAGATACGGAAAGCGTTGAGTGGGCAGCGTCGCGTTTAGGTCTTCCGCCGCTTGCAACGTGGCGCCTGGGCTTAGCAATTCGTTGCGCCATTGCGACGCCAACACACCCTCTGGCGGTTGTTCGGCCGAGATGTACGCTTCAAGCAGACCATCTCCGCCATCAGCAATGCGTCGCATGAACGCCCGCTGATCACCCGGCCGGATTTCAAAGCGCCGATATCCTAGAACGATCATGCAATTGTTGCGGCGCGCCGCGTCTTGTCCCGGCGCCATTGCGGCACGAAACACGCCAGTGACCAATCCCCCGCCGTAAGCACCAGCGCTGGGCGCCGCGCGGCTTGTCAGATTCGCGCAGAGCGTTTCATCGTCTCGGTACTGCTGCAGCGAAACGCCTGGCTTGTTGTAGAACCAGGCGAGGTCGTCACCATCTAGATCGCGGGCGCGCAAAGGCTGCGCATTCGCTTGCGATAAAAGTAGCGATGCGGCGATGCAAGCCAAAGCGATCAGGACTGAATTGCTGCGCTGCATCAGCTCTCACCCATACTTAGTGCGGGCAAGCCTAACGCGGTGCGGGCAAGACCGCCAGAACTAGGCGACGCGCAGAATCTTTTCCATTGGCCGGCCTTTGGCGAGTTCGTCGATCAGCTTATCGAGATAACGCAGCTCTCGCATCAGCGGCTCTTCGATCTCTTCGATGCGGACGCCGCAGATGACGCCGGTGATCAGCGAGCGCGCCGGGTTGAGCTTCGGCGCTTGCGCGAAAAAATCCTCAAACGTGGTTTTCTTCGTCAGATGCATACGCTCATCGCATAGATGCGGTGCTTCTTAGGCTCCGCGGCCTTCTTCGCTGGCGCCGCCTTCTTCGGAGACGCCGACTTTTTCTTCGCAACTTTCGCCGCGCTCAGTCTACCGCTCCACGCACACCGCGATACCCATGCCGCCGCCGATGCAGAGCGTGGCCAAGCCTTTGCTCTTGCCGCGGCGTTGCAGTTCGTAGAGCAGCGTCGTCAGCACGCGCGCGCCGCTGGCGCCGATCGGGTGGCCGATGGCGATGGCGCCGCCATTGACGTTCACGAGATCCGTATCCCAGCCCATGTCCTTGTTCACCGCGCAGGCTTGCGCCGCGAACGCTTCGTTGGACTCGACCAGATCGAGATCGGAGACCTTCCAGCCGGCGCGCTCAAGTGCTGCCTTCGACGACGGGATCGGGCCCGTGCCCATCACGCTCGGATCCACACCGCGCGAGGCCCATGAGGCGATGCGTGCGAGCGGCGTCAGGCCACGCGCTTTAGCTTCATCCGCCGTCATCAGCACGAGTGCTGCCGCGCCGTCATTGATGCCCGACGCGTTGGCAGCCGTGACCGTGCCGTCCTTCTTGAATGCAGCGCGCAAACCCGCTGCGCCTTCGACGGTGGCATCGTGTTTGATGTATTCGTCGTTCTCAACCACGGTGTCGCCCTTGCGGCCCTTCACGGTGACGGCGACGATCTCGTCCTTGAACTTGCCGGCCTTCTGCGCAGCGCTGGCCTTGTTCTGCGAGAGCGTCGCGAACTCGTCCTGCTGCTGACGCGTGATCTGCCACTTCTCGGCGACGTTCTCGGCCGTGATGCCCATGTGATATTGATTGAAGACGTCGGTCAGGCCGTCCTTGATCATCGTGTCGGTGAACGAGAGATCGCCCATCTTCTGACCCGCGCGCAGATGTGCGGCGTGTGGCGATAGGCTCATGCTCTCCTGCCCGCCCGCGACGATGATCTTCGCATCGCCCGACTTCAGCTGCTGGTAGCCGACCACGACAGCGCGAAGCCCTGAGCCGCAGACTTGGTTCAGCGACCAAGCCGGGCTGTCATCAGACACACCCGCCGCGCGCGAGGCTTGCCGCGCCGGGTTCATGCCTTGGTTGGCGGTCAGCACCTGACCGAGCACCACTTCCGACACCTCTTTCGGATCGACCTTTGCGCGCTGCAGCGCGGCTGTGATCGCTGTCGCCCCGAGCGTATGGGCGGGCACTGCAGCAAAGCTGCCGTTGAACGAGCCGACCGGGGTGCGGGCGGCGGAAACGATCACGATGTCGGTCATGGGCTATGCTCCCAAAGCTGCAAGGCGTTGGAGAAAAACAGGTCTTGGAGCCTCCTATCGCACGAGGCGCGTACGGAATCCAAGGTTGGCCGTCGCTTTGAGCAGGCCAAAACGGCTGTCTTGTCTTGCATTGCACCCAAGGACGCGGGATTCTCCCGTCAAAGCCCGCCTTCGCGGGCGCACCAAATTTCATAAGGACAAACATCGTGGCGGACGCGAATGGCCAGGCAGCGGGGGACGCTGGCGGCGCTGAAGGCGACGGCGAGACCGTCATCATCAAAAAATACGCCAATCGGCGGCTCTACAACACGGCGGCGTCGACCTACGTCACGCTCGACAATCTCTCAGAGATGGTGCGCGAAGGGACGGACTTTATCGTCCTCGACGCCAAGAGCGGCGACGACATCACCCGCTCGGTGCTGACGCAGATCATCTTCGAACAAGAGAGCAAGGGTCAGAACCTGCTCCCGGTTCAATTCCTGCGCCGCCTCATCCGCTTCTATGGCGATCAGATGCAAGGCTTCCTGCCGCCGTATCTCGAGATGAGCATGGAGAGCTTCTCCAAGGCGCAAGACAAAATGCGCGAGAACATGTCGCGCGCGTTCGGCGCTTCAACGCCGATGGCTGCATTCGAAGAACAAGCCCAGCGCAACATGGCGATGTTCCAGCAAGCACTGCAAGCGTGGGCGCCGCTCACGGGCGGCGGCGCTTTCCCCATGCCCGGCATGCCGGGGGCTGCTGCGCCGCGCGCCGCTTCTTCCGATGACGAAGACAAGGACGAGCAACTCGCCCTCCTGCGTCAGCAAATGGAAGCGATGCAAAAGCAGCTCGACGCGATGACCAAGCGCTAAGACGCCTCGCGAAGATGAAACATGCGGACCGCCAGTGTAAGCTGGCGGTCCGTTTGTTTTAGCACTGCACCGTCACGCGCAAGAACGTCGCCGGGCAGGACGTGAAGTCCGGACGGCCGCTCTTGTTCTGCGCCGCGAACAGCGCCTCCAGTTCGGCGCGCAGAGCGTCCTGTTTGCCGTTGGCTTCGGCAGCTGCGAACGCGTTCATGGTTGGGCCGTAGAAGCGGGCGAAAGTGTCCACGAACTCGCTCGGCGTGCCGGGGAAGTTGAACGTGTAGGTGTCGCGCTTGAAGGCGATGTTGTCGCGCGGCACGCCGGCGCCGGCGAAGCGTTCGGCGACGTGATCCTCCGAACCCCACAACATCGGGCTGATGAAACCCTCCGGCGGCGGCGGCGTGTAAGCGGCGCTGATCTTAAGGATCGAAGCGACAAGCGTCGGATCATTCGGGATCCAATTGCCCATCACGATGCGGCCGCCAGGCCTGGTGACGCGCACCATCTCCTTGGCCACATCATTCGGCCTCGGCGCAAACATCGCGCCGAAAATGGTCACGACGAGATCGAATTGCTGATCGCCGATGCCCTCCAGATTGCAGGCATCGCCTTCCTGGAAGCGCAGGTTTTTCAAACCAGCGTCCTGAGCGCGCTTATTACCGGCAGCGACCAGGTTTGCGGCGATATCGACGCCCAGCACGTCCGCGCCGCGTTGCGCGGACGGCAGCGCGGTGGTGCCGTCGCCGCATCCAAGATCGAGCACTTTTTGGCCGGCCTTGACGCCGATGCTCTCAACGAGCGCATCACCACTCTCACGCATCGTCGCAGCCAGACGGGTGAAGTCGCCCTTTTCCCAGAGCGCTTTGTTCGGATTCATATTGGCATTCCTTTGCGAATACGCACCACCTAGCGGCCAGCTACACAAGCCGCTGTGCCCGCAGTCACGCCTAGTTCCACACCGCCGGTTTGCGCCCAGCCCAAGGCAGCTCTTTTTCCAGTTGCCCAGCCAACCGGAAGAGCGCCGCTTCGTCGGCGTAGCGGCCGGTGAACATCATGCCGATCGGCAGATTGCTTTGGCTTTGCCACAGCGGCAACGAGAGCGAGGGTTGACCCGTGAGGTTGAACGGCGGCGTGAAGCCAAACGTCTGCGCTTGGCGGCGATCGAACTCTTTGAGATCGTCCATCAGCGGATCGAGCCAATCGACGCGCGGCACATTCGTGTTCAACACAGGCGTCAGCCACACATCCCAGGTCTCGAACTTCGACAATATCTGCCGGTTCATCAACCTGAGCTGCTGCCAGCCCCACATTGCATCCTGCGCCGTGAGCTTCTTGCCTGCCTCGTAGCCACGGCGCGCCAGGCCTTCGAGTTCGTCATCGCCCGGCTCGTGGCCACGAATTTCGATCCAGCGTTTCATCGTCGCCGAGAGATTGGCGGCGGAGACGAAACCCTGCGCGCGGTACATCAGGCGATAGTCGATACCGAGCCCCTCTTCGCGCACGTCGTGGCCAAGCGCCTTCAGCGTTTCCGCCGTGCGCTCGAGCGCCGCGCGGATTTCCGGGTCAACTGGCCTGCCGCTCGGCGTCTCGCTTGAGAACGCAATGCGCAATTTGCCGGGCGAACGCGTCACCTCTTCGAGATAAGGCCGCTCCTTGGCCGGATACGCGAACGGACTGTTGGCTTCTGGGTAGCCCGTCACATCCAGCATCGCAGCGCTATCGCGCACCGTGCGCGAGACGACGTGATCGACGCTCAAGCCGATTGCGCGATCGGTATCGAATTGTCCGTTAGGATTGCGGTCGCGCGTCGTCTTCATGCCGACCAGCCCGCAGCATGCCGCCGGAATGCGGATCGAGCCCAAACCATCGCTTGCATGCGCCAGCGGGACCATGCCGCTCGCAACAGCGGACGCCGCGCCGCCAGAGGAGCCGCCGCTAATGTGATCGGGATTCCAAGGATTTCGGCACGCGCCCAAGCGCGCCGATGTGGTGACCCCCGGAATGCCAAACTCCGGCGTGTTAGTTTTGCCGGCGAGCACAACGCCACTGTCGCGATAGCGCTTTGCGATCTCGGTATCTTCCGTATCTGCGTCGACAAACGCGAAGCGGCTGCCCGACGTGCGCGGCCAGCCCTTAACCCTGACGCCCAGATCCTTGATCAAAAACGGCACGCCTTTGAACGGGCCGTCCGGCAGCGCGCTCTTCGCTGTGTCGCGCGCTTCGTCGTAAGCTTTGTAAACAACGGCGTTGAGCACGCCGTTATGGCGCTCGATCCGCTCGATCGCGGCGTCCAGCAGTTCGAGCGGCGTCGCGTCTTTCTTACGCACCAGCTCCGCCAGCCCAAGCCCGTCATACGACGCATAGTCCGCAAAGCTCATCGCACGCTCCCGCTCTTGGTCTTTGGCGGAAGGTTAAGCGGTTAAATTCCGTTTGGCACGTCCGATGCAGCGGCGAAGGCATGGACGATGGCGTGCGTCACCTTCGTTACGTTGAGGAACCCGGCGATAGCCGCCGCGGTGACCGGCGCAGCGCAGACCGCCGCGCCCCCCGCCGCTTCCTCGATCCGCTGTTTGCAGCGACGCTCGTCAACCAAATCGCGACGCCGGAAGCCAGTTTCGTTCAGGGCTATACAGACCAGCCCAAGCGCGTCCGCGCGGGCATCGCGTTCGACTTGAAGGCTTAACCCGCCGCCTTCTTCCTCGACTGCGCCTCGAATTCAGCCAGCCAGCTATCGATCGCGTCCAACCGCGCTTCGATGCTCTCGATGCGATCACTTGGCGGCGCATCGGGCGGCGGCGCTTCGCGCGCGGCGACGCCGCTACGCAGCATCACTTCCAGGATGTCGGCGTGGAGCACGTTGGCGAAAGTTTCCAACTCGCTCTGCGTCGGCGCGCGTTCGTTGGTGAAAACGCCGTGCAGGTCGGCGCGTTCGATCCCGACCGCTATGGCTAATGCGGCGCGGTCTAGTCCGCGCTCAGCAAGTTTGGCGTCGAACCAGTCGGCGTCGAAGAAAAGCGACATTCCATCACCCACGTCATCACGAGCCCCCACGCCCGCTGAACAACCGGCGCCGTTCGTGCAGAACCGCGCCGATCATGGACGGCATCTTTCCCCGATTCGGCCGCTGGCTCGACTTCGCAATCGCGTTGGGGCTCGGATTATGGTGCCTCTAGGCGCCGGCGCGAGCTTTTAGGATTGCGCGTAGCCGACATCCCGTCGCGCCGAGATAATCGTAACCACCACGCCGGCGAGCACGTCCAGAAGCGCCATTGCCATGATAATAAAGAACACGCTGGTGGAAAACGCCGGTACGAGCAGAAACTCGATCAGGCAAACAATGAACACCAGCATCGAGAGCGCGTGATTGAAGATCATAGCTGAGTGCGTCGAGCTGGATTTCACCATCTCGATGAACAAAAGCAGGATCGACAGGAAAATCAGCGCGTCGCCGAACGTGACGACCCAGTCGGCGCCAGAAGCCATCGACACCTGAAACATCGGCTCTGTCCGATTGTACAAGTGCTCACGAACGGCCGCGCCACTGTCGCCGCCAGCGGTCGCGCCGAATGCCCAAATGTTGTAGATGAGCACCGGGATAAGGACGAGCGGGAAGACGTTAAAAATCGCCAGCATGCGCGCATGGTCTGGCGTTTGCCCCTTCTGTCAAGCGGCCTAGCCCACGCACCTGATCACAATGGAAAAGTTGTACAGGAGAGCGGACGTCCCGCCTGACGAGACGTCCGCTCCCTGTCACATCGCTAACGCAACTATCGTTACGATGCGAACTCGACGTCGCGGCGTGCGGAGATGATGGTGACGACGACACCGGCCAAGACGTCCAGCAGCGTCATGATCATGATGAAGAAGAACCCGGTGGTCGCGAACGCCGGGTGAAGCAGAAACTCGACCAGGCAGATGATGAACACCAGCATCGAGAGCGCGTGGTTGAAGATCGCCGATGTGCCCGTTGAGGTTGACTTCAACAACTCCACGAAGAGGAACATCAGCGCCAAGAGAACCATGAAGTCGCCGAACGTGATCGTCCACGTCGCGCCCGAGGCCATGGGCATGCTGAACCAGACCGCGCCGAGCTGGTCGATCACGCCTTGAGGATTATCGCCCGCGCCCACTGAAGCGCCGAACGCCCAAAAATTGTAGATGAGGACCGGGATCAGCAGCAGCGGAAACACATTGAGGATGTTTCCCAGCGCGCCCGTGCCATCGAAAATGCCGCCACGGCCCGCATTGCTTCTGGAATTCGTCATAGTTCGTCCGTCCCTCCCGGCAATCGCGCTCGGCTCCGAAGCCACATAACGCCCCAGAGGTCGGTCATGTTCGCGGCCAACCGTCCGAGGTTTGTGTATTTCGAGCGCCCAACACTGCGCTGGCGATGATTAACCTCCAAAAACTCGACTGCATAGCCTTCGCGCAGCATCAGTGCGGCCATGAAACGGTGCATGTGGTCGAAATACGGGATGCGCAAAAAAGCTTCACGTTTGAAGACCTTGATGCCTGATCCGCTATCATCGGCGCCGTCCTTCAGGGCGGCTTTGCGGATGTTGTTGGCGATCCGGGAGGCGGTGCGCTTGCTCCAATTGTCCTGCCGCTTGGTTCGCTTGCCCGCGACCATGCCGAGGTCCGACGGCGCTTCCGGGCTCGTGATCCGGGCCAGCAGCTTCGGCAGATCGGCCGGGTCGTTCTGGCCGTCGCCATCGAGCGTGCCAACAATCGGGGCGCGAGCCGCGATCACGCCGGTGCGCACAGCCCGGCTTTGGCCTGAGTTCTTGCGATGCCCGACAATCCGCAAAGCTGGCAGTTCGGCCTTGAGCGCCGCAAGTTCAGCCCGCGTGTCGTCGCGGCTGGCGTCATCGACGAAGATCATTTCGTAGGAGCGGCCATCGAGCACGCCGGCGATCTCGCGGGCGAGGTTGGCGGCGTTTCCCTGCTCGTCATGCACCGGCACAACGACACTGAATTCAATGCTTTCGGCCAAGTTCCTGGTCTCTTCTCGCTCGCGGGCGGGCTCTCTTAGCGGTTTGCCGGGGCGGAAGCGAGGGCGCCCATCCTGCAAGGCGATTGCCTCTTGGGCCCCAAATCCCGTTATCACCCCGTCCGTGCGATCGCCCGTTACCCCTGCCCTCTATGACCAGTTCGCCAGCGGCTGGCGCGGCTATGTGCTGATCGCGCTCATTGCACTGCTCTCGGCTCAGTTCGGAGCTGGACGGGTGCAGGTCATGGACGCCGATGAGGCGCGCTTTGCTCAAGCGACGCGCCAGATGGTCGAGAGCGGCGATTACATTCAGATCCGCATCCAGGACGAGGCGCGCAACAGAAAGCCGGTCGGCGTGCACTGGCTGCAAGCCGCAGCGGTGCAGCTGACCGAACCGCTCACGCACAAGCGCAACACGATATGGCCTTACCGATTGCCCTCGGCGCTCGGCTTGATGCTGGCGGCGCTGGCGACCTACTGGGCCGGATCGCGCTTGCTCGGATCACGCGTGGCGTTTTTTGGCGCCGCACTTTTCTCTGCCGGCATCCTCGCCGGCTTCGAGGGCATGACCGCGAAGACCGACGCACTGCTGCTCGGCTTCACCACATTAGCAATGGCGGCGGTCGTACATCTGCGCATGGGCGCGACGCGGCCGAAGCTGCTGAATCTTCTCTTCTGGTTCGCGGTCGGCTGCGGCGTGCTCATCAAAGGGCCGGTGTCGCCGCTCGTCGTTGCTCTGAGCCTCGGCGCGCTCGCGCTTTGGGAGCGGAGCGCCGCATGGATGAAGACGCTGCTTTGGTGGCCGGGCCTGTTGCTCGCGATCGCGATCGTGGCGCCGTGGTCGATTGCAATCGCAACAGAGACGAACGGGCGGTTCTTCTTCGACATGCTCTTCGGCGATGTCGCACCAAAACTGTTTAGCGGCCAGGAAGGCCATTTCGCACTGCCCGGCTATCACCTCTTCCTGTTGCCGATCATGATCTTCCCCGCGACCTACGCGTTGCCCGCCGCAGCGCGTATTGTGTGGGAAAGCGTTCGCGCGCCGCGCAATGACGAAGAGCACGCGCCCTATCGCATGCTTATCGCCTGGGCGCTGCCGATCATTCTCTTCTTCGAATTGGCGCCGACGAAACTCGTACACTACGCGCTGCCGGCTTATCCGGCTGTTGCGCTGCTCTGCGGCGCCGGATTAGCGGCGATGCTCGGCCGGCCATGGCGTACGGCGCATCCAGTTGGCGTGGCGCTCTTTGCCGTCGCCGGCGCTGTGATCGTCGCCATCATGGCGGTGAGTGCTACCTTCATGTTCGGCGATTTCAACGCCGATCTCCGTCGCGCCATTTCAACTGCGCTGATCGGGGTCGTCGTTGTTGGCGCCGCAGTCGCCGGTCTCATCATGCTGCGCCGCCCCGCTGCGCGCGTCGCGGTGCTTGTTGTTTGCGCGCTCAGCTTATCGTTCATGCTGCGCGAGCGCATTCTGCCGGAAGCACGCGCGCTCAACGTCTCGACACAAGCGCTGGATGCCCTCACACGCGCGCGCCTGACACCGCGCGCAAACCGCCCGCTCTGGGTGGTCGGCTATACCGAGACGAGCCTCATCTTCCTCACCCGCACCGACATCCGCATGACAGGCGTACGCGAAGCCGGCGCTCTGGCCGAACCTGGCGATGCGCTGATCGTCGAGGGGCGCGCAATGCAGGATCTCGCCGCCGAACTCGCCGTGCGCAATTATGTGTTCAAGCCCAGCGAGCCGCCCGTGCGTGGTTACGCACTTGGACGCGGCGAACGTGTTGCGCTGTTTATCGGGCGGGTTGCGCCTAACGCCGCTGTTGCGGCGGACGTCCCGCCACAAAATCCTTGAAGCCAACCAACACGCCAAGGGCCGGCGTTGCGATAGCGGCAAAGGCTTTCTGAAACGGCGTCTTCGCGCTCTTCGCTACGAACCGCGCCAGACCCTGCACATGCTTCTTGCCGCGCGTCGGGCGCGAGAGTTGCACGCCGGATGCGTCAGGCTGAAACAGCACGCTGCCGCCAGCGTCCGCGGCGCGGCGGCAAAGATCGAGATCGGCCGCGTAGGTCGCGAAGCCTTCGTCAAAGCCGCCGAGCGCTTGGAAATCGCTGCGCGGGATCATCATGAATGCGCCCGACACCGCCGAAACCAGTGAAGCTTCCACCTCGCCGCCCGTCGGCTTGCGCTTGCGCGGCGCATCGGCCCAATCGAGCGCAATCGCGATCGCCGACCAGGCATTGAGCGAACGCACGCGAGCGGCGCGCTGCTCACGGCCTTCGCTATCGGTGAGACGCCCGCCAACAATCCACGGCGTCTTCGCGCCGCCGCCAGCGGCCGCCAAACGCGCAACTGCGCCGCGCTGCAGCACAATGTCCGGCGCCAAAAACAAGATCCAACGGCCAAGCGCGTATTGCGCGCCAAGGTTCGCAGCGGCCGCCGCAGATTGATCGCCGGTGATAGTGAGCAGCTTCACATCGCGCCGATCCGCCTGCAGCGCGCGCAAAGCGGCGGAGACTTCCGGCGCATTGCCGTGATCGACAATCACCAGATCGTCAATCCAAGGTTCAGCCAGCGCACTGCGCAAGCACAAGTCGAGCGGTGTAAAGTTCGGCTGATGCGGACGGACATCGCGCACCACGACGACCGCAGAAACACGCGGCGCAAGCGCCGTCGCAGACGTACGTTCTCGTGAGGGGAACTTGTCCACCCAGTCTCTCTCCGCCCAGCGCCCTGGTTTTTGCGTTTGTCATCCTGTCGCGCACGGCGCTGCCCGTCTAGGCGGCGCGCGGCCCAACGCGGTTGAAACCGCATTACATGCCATTCAGATCGGTACGACTGTATTTTCCGGCAAGGGCGCCGCACCGGAAACTCCGAATCCTGACAGAAGGGTGTCAAGGACGGAAAAATGGAAAAGCGCCAAATCGAACTCGTTCGACAATCGTTCGCGCGAACGGAACGATTTCGCCCGCATCTCGTCATCACCTTCTACACCGAACTTTTCGCTCTCGAACCGAGCCTGAAGCTGCTGTTCAAGGGCGACATGGAAGTGCAACGCCGGAAGCTGGCGGGGATGCTGAAGCAGGTCGTCGAGGGGCTAGATCAACCGGAAACGCTGCTGCCGGAGGTGCGCGCCTTGGCGACGCGTCATGTCGGTTACGGCGTCGAAGAGCGACACTACGACCTTGTTGGCAAGGCTCTGCTCCGTGCGCTGAAGCACGAACTCGGGTCGGACTTCACCGAGGACACGCGCGCGGCGTGGATCAGCGCGTATCAGTGGCTCGCTGGCGAAATGCGCCGGGCCGCTTACGCGAACCCGGCGCCAACGCTCTAGCGCTTGAGATCGGGCGGCGTCGCTTCGCTGACAAGCGTGCTGAGAGCCGCATCGAGGCCCACCACGTCCTGCGCATCGCTGCCGAAGCGGCGGAGCGCCAGTTTGCGCTCTTCCGCCTCTTTGCGACCGACCACGGCGATGACCGGGACCTTCTGCAAGGAGTGCTCACGGATTTTGTAGCCGACCTTCTCATTGCGAAGATCGAGTTCGACGCGAAGCCCAGCCGCCTTCAACTGCTGCGCGACTTCTTGCGCGTAGCCGTCAGCGTCTTGCGTTATCGTCGCGACAACGATTTGCGTCGGCGCAAGCCACAACGGGAATGCGCCGGCGACGTTCTCGATCAGAATGCCGATGAAGCGTTCTAGCGAACCGAGGATCGCGCGGTGCAACATCACCGGGCGATGCTTAGCGCCGTCTTCGCCGACATATTCCGCATCGAGACGATCTGGCAGCTGATAGTCGAGCTGGATCGTGCCGATCGTCCATTCGCGACCAATCGCATCCTTCACCGAGAAGTCGAGCTTCGGCGCATAGAAGGCGCCATCGCCTTCCGCGATGACCGGCTCAACGCCAGCCGCACGCGCTGCGTTCAGCATTTGCGTTTCAGCTTTGTCCCAGAACTCATCGGAGCCGACACGCATCTCGGGCCGCGTCGCCAACGCGATCTTCTCGCTCGCCATGCCGAAATCGGCATGGATCGAGGCGGCGAGCTGGATGAAGCGCGTCGTCTCTTCTTCGATCTGGTCTTCGCGGCAGAAGATGTGCGCATCGTCCTGCGTGAAGGCGCGCACGCGCATCAGACCGTGCAGCGAGCCTGACGGTTCGTAGCGGTGGCATGCGCCGAACTCGGCCATACGCAGCGGCAGATCGCGATAGCTTTTCTGGCCAAACTTGAATATCTGCACGTGACCCGGGCAGTTCATCGGCTTCAGCGAAAGCGTTTCGCCTTCCACCGTCTCGCATACGAACATGTTCGGGCGGTACTTGTCCCAGTGTCCTGATTTTTCCCAGAACACGCGGTCGAGCACTTGCGGCGTGCGCACTTCAACATAGCCCGCAGCATCCAAACGGCGGCGCATATACGCCTCGATCGTGCGCCACAGCGTCAGGCCCTTTTCGTGCCAGAACACCATGCCGCGTCCCTCTTCCTGCATGTGGAAGAGATCCATCTGACGGCCAAGCTTACGGTGATCGCGCTTCTCGGCTTCTTCGAGACGACGCAGATGCTCCTCAAGCTGTTTCTCATCGGCCCAGGCCGTGCCGTAGATACGCTGCAGCTGCTGATTGTTCTGATCGCCGCGCCAATAGGCGCCCGCCAGCTTCATCAGCTTGAAGGCTTTGCCGAGTTTGCCCGTCGAGGGCAAATGCGGCCCGCGGCAGAGATCGCCCCACTTGTCGCCGTGCGAATAGACCGTGATCGCATCGCCCGGCTTGATCACTTCGTCGATCGTCTCGGCCTTGTAGATTTCGCCGATCGACTTGAAGTGCGCGATTGCTTCCTGCTTGTCCCAGACCTTGCGGATGATCGGCAGATCGGCGTCGACGATCTCCTTCATGCGCTTTTCGATCTTCTCGAAATCGTCCGTCGAGAACGGCTCGTCGCGCGCGAAGTCGTAATAGAAGCCGTCTTCCGTTACCGGGCCGAACGTGACCTGCGTACCGGGGAAAAGCTCCTGCACCGCTTGCGCAAGAACGTGCGCCGCATCGTGACGCAACACTTCGAGACCATCCGCGCTATCGCGCATGACGAGCTCAAACTTGCCGCCGCCTTCGAGCGGACGCGTCAAGTCCCACCAGGCGCCGTCGATCTTCGCGGCGACGACCTTCTTGGCGAGCGACTTTGAAATGCCTTCGGCAACTGCGAGCGGCGTTACGCCATCGTCATACGATCGCTCGGCGCCGTCGGGAAATTTGAGTGCAATGCTCATGACTTCTTCTCGTTGAGTTCAATATCCGCCGGCGGCGCGCGAAAGCCGCCCTTCCAGTCGCCATATCGCCAAGGCCGCCACCACGAGTTCTTCTTGATCTCGCGTGGCGCCGGATCCCAGCCGTGCCCGCCCCAGGGCGCACACCGGCAGATACGCGCGCCCGTCATCCACGAGCCCGCCCACGCGCCATGCATACGGATCGCATCGGCGGAATAGGACGAACACGTCGGCCGGTAGCGGCAGCCCTGACCTATGAGCGGCGAGAGCGTCCACTTGTAGAGCTGGATCAGGCCCAAAAGAGCCCGCGCGGGAAGGCTTACGGACATACGACGACAATTTGTGTTGGTGATCGACCGGGACGCAAAACTGCCGCCGCTGCGGCGCGCCCGATCTCGCGCCGCCGGCTCTAGCTGGTAGTCGTCGTGGTGCGAGCGCGGAACATGGGCCGCTACATAACAATGTTCGCCGCTGATAGCTAGGGCTCCGGGAGCTAGACCGTTGGCGCCAAGCGCGGCTAACCTCCCTCGCATGAAAACGCTCTGCGCCTCACTCCTGATCACCCTGGCAATGGCGGCGTCCGCCGCCGCTCAGACGCCACCCCCGAGCAACTGGCAGCCCTTCGCGCTGCCAAACGGATGCATCATGATGATCGACGCACCGTTCGAGGACGGCATGACCGTCGCCTGGGAGAGCGAGTGCACCCCCGGCGTTCCGATCAATAACGTCGGCACGCTGCGCATCTTTCTGCGTGACGGACGCCAGGTGACGATGAGCGGCGCGTTTGTGGCCGGCGTCCCGAACGGCACGATCCAGGGCTTGGGCTACGACGCCAGCGGCGCGCAGATCGCCCAAATGACGTCCAGCTACAATATGGGCTGCCGCGAAGGCCGGGCGGGCTGCACCCCGTATCAGCCAAACTAAGAGCGGCGCTCAAGTCGGCGGCGAAGCTTCCGAGCAGCGCACCAGCGTGTACGCGCCATAGCATTCGAGATAGTTCGCGCCCGGCAGATCGAGCGTGTATTTCGAGACGAGGTAGAAGCTCTCGTAGCGCCCCGCGCCCGCCACCATGCCGGTGACGAAGTCGACAACCGAGTCTAGCGAGAACCCGCTCCGCTCGCCGCCGCCCTCGCTCGCAGGTGCGCCGGCTTGTTCACGCAGATAAGCCTGCGCGGCCTCTTCGTGCTGCGCTTGCGTCGGGACGGTAAAATACGCCCCGACGCCCGCCAGAATGAGAAGCAACAATAAGCGCATCGCGCTTAGCCGCCCGTGCGCGTGTCTTCTTGACGGGTGCACTGCACTTGCGTGAACGCGCCGATGCACGACACGACCGGCGTGCCGTCGAGCGTCACGTCGTACTTCGCGCCGACATAGTAATTGCTATAGGTGCGATCGCCCGCGATGGCGGTGGCGACGCCTTCGAGGCCTTCGCCAATGCTTTGCGGATCGCCGAGCACGGCGTCGGCTGCAGAGCGCATTGCCGCTTCATCCGGACGCGTGAAGTAGCCGGCCACGCCAGCGACGATCAAAAGCAGCACAATCAGCCTGATCATAGGTATCTCCCTGGTTCCCCTGCCGCGAACCTAGCCCAGCGCCCCGCCCCGCGCAAAGCGCCTCAGGTCGCTTTCTTGCGCGCGCTCGCTTTCGGCGGCGCGAATGCGGCGGAGAGTTTCTTCGGCGCAACGGCGCGCCAGCTCTCGTCGAGATAATCGACAAGCTTCGCCACTGGCGGCTTCGCCCTTGGCCCGAACGTGAACGTCACCCAGCCAGACTTGCCCAAGCCGTACCCTGTCGGCGCTGCGAATTTGTGACTGAGTGCTTCCTCGGCGCGGAACGGAAGCTTCATCGATACGGTAAGCCCGGACTCCTCGTCGCCACCGACAAACATGAACGCCTTCTTGCCCGCGACCTTATAAGCGGGATGGCCCCAAGGCATGTCTTCCACCGTCTCTGGATACGTCATCGCCGCGCTGCGCAGCGCTTTCGCGAGAGGGTGCGCCGCATGCGTCCACTTCATTGCACCACTCCCATGCAACGCCGGTTCTGCGCCGCCTGAACGCGCTCGGTTTCGATGCGAACTGTAATGACGTCGAAGCACGTCGAGAACGCGTGGCGGCTGCTTCCACACTCGCTGAAGTTCGCGCCGTGACGGCATGTGAAGTCGTTGGCTTCGAGATCCGCGATCAACGCTTGCGGTAAATCGCGCGCCTCATAACGCGCGGCGACATAAGCGGGCGCATCCGCAACAAAGGCTTGCACCGAAAACGCTTCACGCGGGGCGCTGGCGCAGGCGGCAAGTGCAAGGACCGCAACGAGCGCGAGGCGCCGATGCTTCATCACTTCGCGCCCGCCTGATCGAGCGCCTCAACCGCCGCATCAAACGCCAGCATCGTCGAGGCATGCCGCGCCGGATAATCTTTCACCCCTTCGAGATGGCGCAGCTCCCAGAAGCGGCCGCTAGGCGGCGCGGCGCCCGCTCTCAGCATCGCGCTCAGACCATCGCGCGCGGCGCGAATTTCAGCGGGCGTTGCGCCGATGGCGTGCATGGCCAGCACGCCGGTCGCGGCCTGTCCCAGTGCGCAGGCTTTCGGGTGCACCGCGATATCGCTCACTTTGCCGTCGGCGAGCTTCAACTCCACCGTCACTACCGAGCCGCAGATCCGGCTCACCTTGGTCGCGGCGCCATCGGGCGCATCGAGCCGCCCGACATGCGGCATGTCGGCGGCGAGTTCGAGGATGCGTGGGTGGTAGAGGTCGTCCATCCGCCTTTATGTGGCCTTCCTTGCCAGCCAAGCAACGGGCAGAATACCGGGGATAAGAGGCTTCCATGCGCAGACGTTTTTTCCTGGCCGCGGGTCTTGCCGCGAGCACCGCCCCGGCTTTCGCGCAGACGACCGCCACGCCGGCGCCCGGTGCAACGCCGCCGCCAGCCGCCGCCGCCGCCGCGCGTCCGCAGCCGCAAGGCCCGATCGATCCGGTGAACGCACTCGAATACGCGTTCGTTGCAGCGCTGACAGATGAGCGCATGCGCCCGATCTTCCGCCAGTATCTGGTCAACACGCACGTCGTGCTGGCGCTTTCGGGCGAAGATCAAAATTCAGCGCCGCTTGAGATCGACGTGCGCCCGGATTTCCGCGCCGCCGCCATCTTCACCAGCGATCAGCGCGTCGATCAGGTGCTCGGCGCCAACGCACCGCGCATCGTCATCAATGGCCGCGCTGCATTCGAGCGCGTCGCCGGCAAGAATGTCGTGATCAATTATCGCTTGGTGCCGATGCTGACGCTCGAGCCTGCCGACGTCGCACGCTATCTCGTCGACGCGCCGCCCGCCTCAGCCGGGCCCACCGAGTAAGCCGTCATTGCCGCAGCGCCGATCGTAGAGACCGCGCGTACGCGACAGGCGCCCTGCTTCTTCGAAGAGATGCACCTGCCAAGTGTGCGTGCAATTATTCGCCGTCACCGTGCGGCGGCAGACTTGCGCCGGCGGCGCGCCGCGCCCGCCTTCGGCGCGAGGCGCTGCGCCGCATGTAAATTGCTGCGCCCTGAGATCGCCCGCGACCGCGCTGACCGCGAGCCCCGCGCCATAACGCCTAGCAACATTGCTCTCGAACGCCGCCAACGTCACAGGCGCACTCGCATTGCGCCAATCGCCAAGGTCAAGCGGCGCCGATGGGATCGACGCGCCGCTTGAGGCGGGCGGCGGCGCGCTCACTTCGGCGGTCGCGCAGGCGGCCAGCAAAACCAGCGAAGCGAGAGCAGCAAAGCGTTTCATCGCGTTTTCCTTAGCGCGCGCCAAGGCACATGCGGTCGAACCCTGCGACCGGCTGGCCGCGCTCAACCACAACATACCAATCCACCGCACATTGGCGTTCCATGATTTCGATGCGGCAATCCAAGCGGCCGCTCTGGCTGCAGGCAAAGCCGTTGAGCTCAAGATCGGCGCGGATGGCCGAGGCGTCTTGCCCAGCAAAGCGCGTGCGGATCTGGCTTTGGAACGCCGGCGCATAAACCGCCGGATCGGCGTTGCGCCATTGGCCGAAATCGATGCCGCCCGGCCCCGCACCCTCAGGCGGCGCGGCCGTCGAGCCAGCATTCGCAGCCGGCGGCGCCAAGGCGGAACCGCGCTCAACCGGGAACGGCAAAGGCGCATCGGCGCTATCGCCACCCGCCGTCGAGCACGCAGCCAGAGCCGCAATCACCAGCAAAATCCCAAACCGCATACGCCGTGTCCTCTTGTCCCCAAGATTTGGCTTAGTCGCCACGCGCGGCGGGAGCAAGGCGGGACGCCTGCCCGAAGGCCGCGTATCATGACGCCATGACCGAACCAAAACCCAAGCGGGCGCCGGTGAAGGCGCAAGCGCAATGTGCTTGCGGCGATGTTGCCGTCGAGATCACCGTGCCGGCGCAATGGGCGTGGCATGACCACTCCGCTGCCAGCCGCCGCGCGCACGGCGCCGCGTATGCGACATACGTTGGTTCATGGAAGAGTCGCTTTGCGTTCGTGCGTGGTGAGGATTGTCTGACGCGTTACGAAGAGCCCGACACTGGCGCTACGCGTTCGTTCTGTTCGCGCTGCGGAACACCAGTGCTCCACGAGCGCAAACGCGCCACCAACAACGTCAACATCCCACGGGCGCTGTTCACGAGCGGCGTTGGCCGCGAACCGCGCTATCATCTCGCGATCGACCAGCTGCAAGAGTGGACATATCTCGGCGAGAAACTCGGACCGCTGAAAGGTTTCCCCGGCGTGGCTTGGACAGGCGCGCGCCGCAAACGAGACACAGTTCCTCTCTGACGTACTTTCAATGCATCTCATCCGTCGTTCGCGCGTTCTCCGCGCTGGGCCGGCAGTGCCGGCATGCTCGGAGAGATGTTCCCTATGAAAAAGATTCTAGCCACTACCGTCGCCGTCGCGGCGCTCGCATTCGCTGCTCCAGCATTCGCGCAAGTCGTGAATGACGTGACCGGAACCGTACAAGGCCAAGCGCAAGTGCAAGGTCAAGTCGATCCGCAAGACGTGACTGATCCGCTCGCGCAAACGCGGGAAGACACGCAAAACGCGGTGCGCGGCCAAGTCGATGAAGCACAAGACGCGCTACCGCAACAGCCCGACGCCAGCATTACTGCCGAAGGCGCGGCGGAAGTGCCCGGCGTGACTGGTGAAGGCCAAGTCTCCGCGCAAATCGCCCCGCCATCGACGGACGCCGCCACGCAAACGGCTGACGACGCCGTCGATACGGCCGATGCGGCGGTCGATACCGCTACAGACGCAGCACCGGCCATGAGCGCCGAAGCCGACACGGCAGTCACCGCCAGCGCTGGGACACGCGGCGCAAGCGCCAGCACGGAAACAGCTGCCGAGGCGGCCGCGGATATGCCGGCGCCTGTTCAGCAAGCCGTGAACGACGGCAGCTACTCGACCGACGATCTCAACCGCGCTCAACTCGCGGCCCTGCAATCGCCAACGCAAGGCTCGCGCTAACACGCTGAGCTAAGCCGGGGCGAAACGGCGGAGCGCAAAGCTCCGCCGTTTTTCTTTAGCTTTTGCGTCGCCAAGTACTGCCAGCGGCGCTGTCCATCACTTCAACGCCACGCGCCGCAAGCTCATCGCGCAGGCGATCGCTCTCCGCATAGTTTTTTGCGACCCGCGCCGCGACACGTTCGGCGACGAGCCTGTCGATCTCCGCCGCCTGCTCACCGAAACTGGCGCGGAACCATTGCTCCGGATCATCTTGCAACACGCCGAACAATTTTGCGGCTGCAAGCAGCTCGCCCTTCGCCTTCGCCATCTCTGCTGGCTTCTTGGCAATGTTCGCGGCCGTCGCCAGCGCGGAGAGTTCGGCGATCGCAACAGCCGTGTTCAAATCGTCCTGCAACGCCGCCACAAACGCCGCCGGCGCTTCAACGTCCGCCGCCTCAACATCCTTCAGCCGCAGCACAGCGCCATAGAGCCGATCCAGCGAAGCTTGCGCCTGCTTCATCAGCTCTTCGGTCCAGTCCAACGGCGCGCGATAGTGCGTGCTGAGCAAAGCCCAGCGCAGCACTTCCCCTTGCCACCCATCATCCAGCAGCTCGCGCGGTGTGATCACGTTGCCGAGCGATTTGGACATCTTCGTCGTGTCCATCGTGAGGAAGCCATTGTGCATCCAAACGCGCGCCAGCGGATGATTGTGCGCGGACTCGCTCTGGGCGATTTCGTTTTCGTGGTGCGGGAAGATCAAATCCAAGCCGCCGCCGTGAATGTCGATCGGCGAGCCGAGTTCTGCATCAATCATGGCCGAGCACTCGATGTGCCAACCCGGACGCCCTGCTCCGAACGGCGCCTCCCATGAAGGTTCGCCCGGCGACGTCGTTTTCCAAAGCGCGAAGTCGGAGGGATGGCGCTTGTCATCCTCACCTTCGACACGCGCGCCGGCCTGCAAATCTTCCTGCTCGCGGTTCGAGAGCTTGCCGTAATCGGCATCGCTGGCGACGGAGAAATAAACCCCGGTCGAGACCTTATAGGCTGAGCCATTCTCGATGAGTTTTTCAATCAGCTTGATCATTCCATCGACATTCTCAGTCGCGCGCGGCTGATGCGTTGGCGTCAGCACGCCAAGCGCGCCGGTGTCTTCGTCATAGATCTTCGCGAACTTCTCGGTGATCGCGCTCATCGGCTGACCGCTCTCGATGGCGAGCTTGATGATGCGGTCGTCGATGTCAGTGTAGTTGCGCGCATAGAGCACGGCGTTCTCGCCATAGGTATGGCGCAACAGCCGGAACAGCACGTCGAACACCACAGGCGGGCGCATGTTGCCGATGTGCGCGTAATTATAAACCGTCGGTCCGCACACATACATCGTCACCCGGCTCGGATCGGCGGGGACGAACGGCTCTTTCCGCCGCGTCAAAGTGTTCGTGAGCTGGATTGTCATGCGGGGTGGGTTCTAGCGGAGAGGTGTGGTACACTCCATATCCGTCGTGGGCCGCATTTGGGGCTCATTCGCCTGAGGGTGTTTTTCGGGCGGGCGTTAAGTCCGGGTGTCGCTGTGGGCCGTATAAGCCCCGGAGAACCCTCCCGGCTCGACCTCCGTCCCTCAGACTAAGGACTGAACTTCCCCTATGAGTGAGATTCTGAAGTGGCGCTCGCCCAGCGAGGCCGAGGCAAAGCGTCCGTCGCGCGAAGCGGCGATGGAAGCGGTCAAGACCTTGATCGCCTGGGCCGGTGACGATCCCGAGCGCGAAGGCTTGAAGGATACGCCCAAGCGCGTCGTCGACGCGTACCGCGAGTGGTTTCGCGGCTACGACGAGTGCCCTGCCGATGAGCTGAAGCGCGTCTTCGAAGAAGTCAGCGGCTATGACGACATTGTCATGCTGAAGAAGATCGATGTGGAGAGCCATTGCGAGCACCACATCGCGCCATTCTTGGGCAAGGCTTATGTCGCCTACCTGCCGACTGATGCGGTGGTCGGCATTTCCAAGATCGCGCGCGTCGTCGAAATCTTCGCCAAGCGTCTGCAGACGCAAGAGACGATGACCAGCCAGATCGCTCAAGCGATCGAGGAAACGCTGAAGCCGCGCGGCGTCGCCGTCCTGATCGACGCCGAGCACCAGTGCATGAGCACACGCGGCGTCCACCACAAGGACGTCACCACCGTGACCACGCAATTCACCGGCGCGTTTAAGGACGACGCCGAGCTGCGCAATCGGTTTTTGAAGCTGGCCGGTTACGGCTGAGCGCTAGAGGAGCGCGGGTCTTCAGACCCGCAACTCGGCGCTGGCGTCGGAAGCGTCACCTTGGGCTGACGCTGGTGGGCGTTACAAGAATGCGGGTCTGAAGACCCGCGCTCCTTTATTGCGCCACGATCAGCGCCATGCACTATCCCTGCATGCGCCTCGCCCTCCTGCTCTTCCCGCTCGTCCTCTCCTGCGCGCCGGAGCAAGCCAGCGCGCAAAACTTCCGACTGCCGATCGATTGCGCCGTCGGTGAGGTTTGCGTCGTTCAAAACTACGCCGATCTCGACCCAGCGAACGGCACAGCCAGCGATCCGCGCTGCGGGCCGCTTACTTATGATGGCCATGACGGACTCGACTTCCGCGCGCCACAAGCGCTGGCAGATCGCGGCGTCGCCGTTCTGGCGCCTGCCGCGGGCGTGATCGCCGCAGTGCGCGACGGCGAACCTGACGGCGCGTTCCTGCAAGGCGGCATGGCGGCGATCAACAATCGCGAATGCGGCAATGGTGTGCGCATCGATCATGAAGGCGGCTGGTCGAGCCAACTCTGCCACATGCGCCAAGGTTCAGTGCGCGTGCGCCAAGGCGAGCGCGTCGAGGCCGGCCAAGCACTCGGGCTCGTCGGCCTCTCAGGCCACACACAATTCCCGCACGTCCACATCTCGCTTAGATTGAATGACAATCTCGTCGATCCGCTCACCGGCCAATCCGGCGGCGTGCGCTGCGGCGATACCATTCGCGCTGGCGCGATCTGGTCAGCGGAGGCGCGTACGGCTTTGGATTATCGCGGGGCACAATGGTTTGCCGCCGGCTTCACCGGCACGCCGCCCGGCGAAAACGCCAATGCCGAAGAACTCCCAGCCAACGCCGCTTATGACGCGGATGCTCTGGTATTCTGGGCGCTCGCTGTCGGCCCGCGCGAAGGCGACGTGCTGCGCGAGCGGCTCTATGCGCCGAACGGCTCGCTCGTCGGTGAAAACACCCGCACGCAACCGCGCGACCAGGCGCAAGCCTGGCTCTTCACAGGCCGCCGCACGCCCGGCATCGGCTGGGCGCTCGGCGAGTATCGCGGCGAAGCTGCGTTACTGCGCGATGGTCGCGTCGTGCAAACGCGAACGGAAACCCTGACGCTGCGCTAGTAGCGCGGCTGATATGGGCACTCACTCCGGCCGCAATGTGAGGGCCGCGTTCGACGGATAAGCACGGGCGTCTTCGTTCAAAAACTCCATGCCAGCGCCCTCATAGGTGAACATCGTCAAGCCGCGCAGCACCGGGCGTCCATCGCGCACCGAACCCAGATAGGCATAGCACAAACGCTGCGCACCGAGCAGCGCCGCGGTCGCCGCCTGCAATTCCTGATCCGCCGCCGTGATCTCCCGCATTTGCGGATCGTTCAAAAGCGCGCGCAGAAAGGCGCGAAAGCGGCGCTCTGTATCGGGCGTGAAGCGCTGATCGGAATTGGTGGCGCCGCTCAGCGTGTTCGAGAACCAGAACTCAAGCCCGTCCAAGCCATCGGCCGTACGCGGCGGATGGCACCACATACCGCGCGCCGCGTCATAGATCAGGTGCGCCGGCTCTACGATTTTCACATAGGCGTAGTTCTGCGCCGCGCGCTGCGCGCCCAACTCGGCGAAGAGCTCGCTGTTCGCCTGCGCGCTCGGTTGCGACGTGATGAAATCGACAAAGCCATCATCATTGTTGAGCAAGCTGGCGAGATCGAACGCGCCAACCTCACGCATGCGCACTTCCGACGCGGTCACGCTTTGCGGAGTCGATATGCCTTCGCAGGAATTATCGTCGCCAGGCACGGAGCAAACGACATTGCCGCTAAGCGCGCTCACCAGTTCGAGCGCCGAGAGCCGGCGCAACTCATTCGATGGCTGCGGCGCGGGCGCTGGATCGGCGGGTGCGCTGGCGCAGCCGGCAAGCCCAATCGCACAGGCCAAAATCAAGTTCCGCATCGCGTCCTCCCTTTCGGGCAACGCTAAAGCGCGGACCGCTCCGGCGCAATCGCCGCGCCTTCCGTAGCCGGCGCCAGCGCGCGCTCCGGCTTATGCACCAATGTCACCAGCACAAAGCTCAGCAGCATCAGCAAATACCAGGCGCCCATCTTCTCCAGCGACACCATGTGCCAACCGTCGCGCTGGCTCGGATAAACCCAAGCCGCCGCGAATGTACCGAAGTTTTCCGCGATCCAGATGAAGAACGAGACCAACAGAAAACCAAGCAACATCGGCATGCGCCGCGGCTTCTGATCCGGCGTGAACTCAAACCAGGCGCGGCCGAAGATGATCGCGGAGAACGCGAACAGGCCGAGGCGAATGTCGATCGTGTAGTGATGCGTGAAGAAGTTGACATAGGCCAACAACGCCAACGCCCACGTCGTCCAAAGCGGCGGATAGTTGATGTAGCGAATTTCGAACAGCCGAATGGCGCGCGCAATGTACGAACCAACGCACGCATACATAAAGCCAGAGAAAAGCGGCACGCCGCCGATGCGCAGGATGCTCTCTTCAGGATAGATCCATGAACCCTGCGCCGTCTTGAAGATTTCCATGATCGTGCCGACGACGTGGAAAATCAGAATGACGATCGCCTCGTCCCAGCGCTCCAGCTTCGTCGCCAGCAATGCGCCCTGAATGGCGACCGCCGCCACGACCAGAAAATCGTAGCGGTTCACCGCCGCGCTGTCGGGCCAAAACAAGTGCGTGCCGACCAGCAACGCGATCATCAGTCCGCCGAACAGGCACGCCCACGCCTGCTTCAGACCGAATAGAAGGAACTCGTACGCCCAGCCATGCAGCCGCGATCGTTCCGCCCACGGACGCGCCCAAGCGTCAAACGCGGTGACCTGGGCCTTGATCTTGTCTTTGAGACTCATGTGCCCAGCAACATCACACGATCAAACTAGAAACCACCACCCATTCCCGGGGCACGGCGAAGCCGTGAGCCCGGGACCCATAAACACGATTGCCGGCAATTGAGGCGGATTGCGTCCACGTTTTTCACAGCGATGTTTATGGGTCCCGGACTTGGCCTGTCGGCCAATCCGGGAATGGGTGGAGCTTAGCGACTCCCTCTAGTACATCGCCCCCATGAAGGTGGCCGTCGTCGGACTTGGCATTGCCGGCCTCAGCATCTGCGCGCGCTTGGCGCTCGCGGGGCATGAGGTGATGGGCTTCGACCAGTTCGAGCCGATGCACACCGAAGGCTCCTCGCACGGCGACACGCGCATCATGCGCCTCACCCCCGGCGAAGGCGAAACCTATGTCCGCCTCGCCCGCCGCAGCGCCGACATGTGGCGCGCATGGGAAGGCTTAGCCGGCCGCGCTTTGATCGATTGGACCGGCGGACTGATGGCCGGCCCGCACGGCTCGCCTTTCGTCGACGCCTGCGTGCGCCTCAGCAAACGCCCCGCCGCCGCCATTCGCGGTGACGCCATCCATCCACTCACACGCGGCTACATCGCGCTGCCCTACGATTGGGACGCCTTTCGCCAAGAAGATTGCGGCGTCATCGCCGCCGACGCGACGCGGCAATTCCTGCTCCGCCAAGTGCCGCGCTTCGGCGCCAAGCTCTATCACGGCCGCAAAGTCGACGCGCCGATCACCTCGACGAAACTCACCATCGACGGCGCAACGCGCGACTTCGATGCTGTGATCGTTGCAGCAGGCGGATGGGCCGCGAAACTGTTGCCGGAGTTCGCTGGACGTCTCGTTACGAAGCGCCGCGTCGTCGGCTGGTTCAAAACCGAAGAACCGCGCGCGCTGCCAGTGATCTGCATCGACAACGAAGCCGGCGTGTTCGGCATGCCGACGCCGCGCGGCCTTTACAAACTCGGACTGCACTCGATTGGGGAAACTGCCGATCCAGACAATGTCCGCGAAGCTGACGACGACGATGCAGAAGCGCTCAGCCAATACGTCGGGCAAATTCTGCCTAAGCACGATCCAAACCCAGTGCGTCTCTCGCGTTGCCTCTACACCGTGACGCCGGATGAGAACTTCCTCATCACACCAAGCAAATCGCACGAACGCGTGCTGCTCTTCTCCGCTTGCTCAGGCCACGGCTTCAAATACGCGCCAGTGTTCGGCGAACTCGCGGAAGAATGGCTGAAAGGCGAGCCATCGCGCGAATTGGAGGCGTTCGGGCTTGCAAAACGCGGCGATGTGAACCGCCTCGGCGCAGCCAAAAGTTAACGCACGGAAACGCCTGCGCCACATTCCCGTCGCATCCGAGTCACGAACGCGTCGCGGAATCACGCGATATAGCGGCCCATGAACGCAGAGCAATTCCTCGCCCTCGCCGACACGCTGCGCAGCTTCGCGCAGCATTCAGGCCGCGACCTAAACGCGTCCAATCTCTTCGTGCACGACATGCTCATGCGCGCCATTCAGCGCGAGCAGGACGAAGAGCAAGAAGAAGAGCGCTTCTCCTAAGTCGCTTCCGTAATCGCGCCGACTCCCGCGCCCGCATCCGCTGCTACCGTAAACGCCGCCTCGCGCGCGACTTCGTATTGCGCCTCGGTGATCGTCGACACGGTGAAGAACTCGGCGAGCGCTTGCGCCGGCGTGAGCGTCAGCACCAGAAAGCCGTGCAGGATCGGGTCATTCCATTTGACGTGCGGATTGCGCGCGAGCGTGCTCGCGGCGAAATCGATGCCGAACGGCTGGAAGAAACTCGCATCGCTTGGTGACGTGATGGATGTCGCGCCGAATTCGACGGCAACGCGCCCCTGCCCGTCCTCGATCTCGTTCGCCCACGCCGTGTGCGTATCGCCGGTGACGATAATGGTGTTGCCGCCCGCAGCGCGGATCGCTTCAAGCACGCGCGCGCGTGACGCTGGATAGCCATCCCACGCATCGGTGTTGAGCGGAAACGGGAAGCGCGTGAGCTTCAAGAGTTGTGTCACACCCGGACGCAGACGCTCCAGCGCGGCCGCCAGTTGCGGCGGTGTGGCGGACAAATCAGGCGCATCGACGCGCGCCATCAGCACTTGGTTGCCGATGATCTGCCACGGCGTGTTGGCATTCTTCGAACGCGCCAACTCCTGCGCCAGCCATTCCTCCTGCGCTTCGCCGATCAGCTGACGATCCGGCGCGTTCAGCGCTTCATTGATCGCCGCCACATCCGGCGCGAGGAAAAAACCGGCCGGCAGATCGCGTGCCTGTTGCACCAAGCCTTGCGCGCGCCGCCAATCGAGCACCGGGCGCAATTCTTCGCCGACCTGCTCATAAATCGCCGGCAGACGCTGCATTTGCGCGACATCGGCCTCATGCTCACGCAACGCGACGGGCGCTTGCGGATCAGTGAAATTCCAACGCTGCGTTTGGATCGGCAGGTTGGTCGCGTAGTCGAGCGGCTGGGTCCGCGCCAGCAAACGCGATTCCAGCATGATCAGCGTAAAGAGATCACCGAACTGAAAGCTGCGATTGATCGCTTCGAACGCACGGCCCGCTTCAGGTTCGCGGATCGGCATCCATTCGTAATAAGCCTGCAGCGCGGCTTGTTTGCGCGTCGCCCATTGGCCTTCATTCTGGCCGTGGTTCTCAGCGCCGTTGGTGAACGAGTCATTGGCGACCTCGTGATCGTCCCAAACGACAATCCAAGGCGCTACCGCGTGCGCGGCCTGCAACTCAGCCTGGGTTTTGTATTGCGCGTGACGCTGGCGATAATCTTCAAGCCGCGTGCACTCCACTTCAGGCGACGGCACGCGTCCCAACTGAATGGCGTTTTCACCGCCATAGCCGGAAAGCCCGTATTCGTAGATGTAATCGCCCAAGTGCACGATCGCTGCGAGGTCGTCGCGTTCGGAGAGTGCTTTGTAAGCGTTGAAGAAGCCGTGCGGATACGAGGCGCAAGACGCGACGCCAATCTTCAGCTCTTCGGTCCGTCCACGCGGCAGCGTGCGCGTTTTGCCAACAGCACTCTCAGCGACACCAGCGCGGAAGCCGTAAAAGTACGGCGCGCCCGCGCGCAAACCGGTGACATCGACTTTCACCGTGTAGTCGCGGCCTTCGTTCGTCTCGAACACGCCCGTCTTCACGACGTCAGTGAGCTCGCGATTACGCGACACGATCCAGCGCACCGGCACCGTGCCCGAATTCACCGGCGACACGCGCGTCCAGATGATCACCCGATCCTGCTTCGGATCGCCCGAGGCGACACCGTGCACGAACGCGACTTCGCCCTCATAGGCCGGCGTTTCGACGCTTTGAACGCCACATGCCGCCACTGCGCCCGTTGTCGCGAGCATCGCGCCGCGGCGCGTCCATCCCGGTTTCGTCATGCGTCGTCCTCCCGCGCCGTTTAGAGCGCAAATCTCCGGCGGTCGCAAATAGGGAGCGCGTCGCTCCGCGACGCATGCGCGGCAGGAGCCGCGCGCTCCAACCTGCTACCTTCGCGCGCGCACCATTAACCGCACCGGCTGGTGGTCGGTGTACTCAAACCCAAGGTCGTAGCCATTGACCTCAAGCACCTCGACGTTCGGCGAAACGATGTAGCCGTCGATTGTCGTGACGTAATTCTCGCCCGGCACATACGCCTGGTGATTGGTGCGCACGCTCGGGATCGACGCATCCGCCGCGATCCGCCAGCCCTCCGGCAGCGCGTCTTGCGGGAACGGGAAGAGCCAGAAGAGAAAGCGCTCGTCGGTCGTGTGCGGAAAGTCTGTTTCCGCGATCTGGAAATTCCAATCGCCAGCAATCACGACGCGCCGCCCGCTCTCATACTCGGCCTGCGCCCACGCCATCAGTTCGCGCAGCTGACGTGTACGCACGGTGGCATCTTCATCGAACGCCGCGAGGTGTACGCTCGCAATCGTCCAGTTGGCATCACCCGCAAGCCGCACGAACGGCGAGCCATAACGGCGGCGCACGCCGAAGAT
The DNA here is from genome assembly GCA_964405865.1 of uncultured Terricaulis sp. Lineage (GTDB taxonomy): Bacteria > Pseudomonadota > Alphaproteobacteria > Caulobacterales > Aquidulcibacteraceae > Vitreimonas. The sequence goes on from CAYOPM010000001.1 coordinate 107,319, forward strand.
GCCGCTATCTTCCACCGGCAGCGAAACCAATCCCGTCTCAGCGACGCCGTATGTCGAATAGAGCGCCTGCCCGTGATCTAGCCGCAGCGGCCACGGCATTAGCCGCGTACGGAAATCCGGATAGAACGTGTTGTCGCGATCGCGCAGCGCATGCTCGACGCGGTCGCGCAGATTGATCCAGTAATTCACCGGCCCCGCACGCGCGAGTTCTTGCATCACCACGACATCGGCATTGCCGCTGTGCTGCGCTAGGAACGCCTCGATGCCCGACACGTTCGCGCGCACCGCTTCGCGTGACGGCGGAAACATGTGCGTGCCGCCGTCAGCAACGAAATCGCTGCCGCGCCCCAAGCCGCCATAGCCGACATTCCAGTTCAGCAGCGTCAGCGTATCGCCCGCCTCCGGCAGCTCCGCCGCCGCCTCACGCTCGATGTCAGCCGCCGTCGAGGCGACCTGATGGTTCACCGTCAAGAACGCCGTGACGTAAATCGCGAGTGCTGCGGCGATGACGGCGAGCGTGATGAGAAAGCGCTTCATCGCGCCACTATCAACACACCCGCACCGCGCACAAGTCGTCATCCCGGACGCGCGAAGCGCGATCCGGGACCCAGGGGCGACCAGCACATCAGCCGCCCCTGGGTCCCGGGTTCTCGCATTCTGCGAGCCCCGGGATGACGAGGTGTGATTGGACCGATAGAAGCGCGCCCGTGAGCGAAGACGAAGACTATCAAGCGCCCGGCGAAACACGCCAGACAATCGCCCCTGCCGATGCGGGCGATCGCGTCGATGCGTGGCTGGCGAAGCTTTGGCCCGATCTCTCGCGCTCGCGCGTGCAAGGCCTGATCGGCGCCGGCAAGCTCACCGTCGACGGCGCGCTCGTGACGCACGCGAAGGATAAGCCACGCGCCGGCGCGACATACGAAATCACGCTACCACCGCCCGAGCCCGCAGCGCCGCAGCCGGAAAAGCTGCCGATCAACGTCGTCTATGAAGACGCCGATCTCATCGTCATCGACAAAGCCTCCGGCATGGCGATGCATCCTGCACCCGGCTCGATGCGCGGCACGCTCGTCAACGCGCTGCTCGCGCATTGCGGCGATAGCCTCTCCGGCATTGGCGGCGTCGCCCGCCCCGGCATCGTCCATCGCATCGATAAGGATACGACCGGGCTAGTTGTCGTCGCCAAGCACGACGCGGCGCACCAAGGCTTGGCCAAACTTTTCGCCAAGCACGATCTCGAGCGCGTCTATTACGCCGTCACACGCGGCGCGCCGAAAGATCGCAGCGCGCGGATCGAAAACGTGCTGGTGCGCTCAGGCGAAGATCGCCGCAAATACATCGTCGCGCGTAATCCCGAGAGCGAAGCGGGCAAGCGCGCCGTGACCGATTACTGGACCGTCGAAAGTTTCGGCCAACAAGCCGGCGCATCGGTGGGTCGCCCTGCAGCGGCATTGCTGGAATGTCGGCTGCACACCGGCCGCACGCACCAAATCCGCGCACATCTCACAAACCTGGGCGCGCCGCTGATCGGCGATCAGCTCTACGGCAAGCAACGCGCGTTCAAAGCCGAAGGCCCGCACGCGGACGAAGCCGCCGAAGCCGTCGCCGCTTTCCCGCGCCAGGCGCTGCATGCGGCCGTACTGGGCTTCAAACATCCGATCTCAGGCGAAGAGCTCCGCTTCGAAAGCCCGCTGCCCGCCGACATTTCCGCGTTACTCGACGTCCTCCGGCGCTTGTAACGCAAATTTCGCCGCATTTGCCCGCGACCGACGCCTGGCGATGAGCGAGGGGGATCAGATTCGGCTGCGTCAGCGCGCGCTGAGCGTGGCGGCGAGCACGCTTGTCGTGGCCGTCGCGTGCGTGCTGCTCGTGCTCTCGTCGCGCACGGCGATCTTCGAAGGCCTCGGTCCCAACGCGATCGACGTGGTGATTACAGAAAATCCCGATCGCCCCGATCCCGAGCGTCCACAGCAACGCCAGCCGCAACAGCGCCAGAACGCGCCGGCCTCCACATCAACGCAACCGAACGCGCCGACGAGCGCCGATCAGCAACAGCTCTCGAACATGCTTGCTTGTTTTCGCCCGCGCCGGCAGCGCCCCGCGCATTGCCCAAGCGAGCCAACGCCGACGCCTGACGATCCGCGCGGGCAGCTCCCCGTCGGCGGCGATTTCTACGAACCGCCGCCACCCGATCTCAATCAGATCTACACGCAGGCCGAGCGCGAAACGCTGGTGATGCCCAGCTGCGTGCGCGACGGCAGCGGCGCGTGCATGCCGTTCGGAACGACACCACCACCCCCATCGCGCTCAGCCGAACAGATCTGCCGCGACGCCAATATGGGTGGCCCCTGCGAGGCGCCGCCGTTCCGCGAAGAAGATGTGGTACGCCGCCGCTCCAACTGAGCAGTTCCTGCGCGGAACATGTAAAACCCGACTCCCGCGTGGGGGCGATGCAACGTAGCTTCGCGCGGCTGTTAGGTTAGTCGGGCGACCCCAATGCAAAATCTCTTCGTCAACGCTGAGCGCGTGCTCGCGTCTGTCATCGCGCTGGCGCTGTTTGCGCTGAACGACATCCGCATGTTCTACGGCCTGCCTCGCGTCGCGGACCCAGGCGACGGGCGCATCCACGGCGTGTCGCTGCAGCTCATGGGCGCGGGCGAGATGGCCTATGCGTCGGCCTGGGATCTGGCGATCCGCTGGGGCCTCGCGGGCCTCACCGTGGCCGCCTGCATCTGGGCGATCGCCGAGACGCTGCCGCTCGGCAAACGGGCCGAACCACAAGACCTATAGGCCAATGCCAAGGCGTTCCGCCTTTGATTCTATTGGTTGATTTCGTTTCATCACGCGAACGATCTAGTTCTTGCTTTGTTCTCGGTCTCGAGCTACCTTAACAAGGTCTAAGCGCGGCCACTGCAACGCCGCGAAAGGCTCCCTATATGAGGGTCCACGGGCAACCGAACCCTGCGCTCGAACGTATGTTCAGAGCCGACCTCGGTGACCCTAGGAGGGGTTCTAAAGAACATGGCATCTACTGCGCTGACGCTCGCTCTGTCGCCTGAGCAAGGCTTGCAACGGTATCTCTCGGAGATCCGCAAGTTCCCAATGCTCACGAAGGAAGACGAATTCATGCTGGCCAAGCGCTGGCAGGAACACGGCGACACCGAGAGCGCACATAAACTCGTTACGTCCCACCTGCGCCTCGTCGCGAAGATCGCGATGGGCTACCGCGGCTATGGCCTGCCGATCGGCGAAGTCATCTCCGAAGGCAATGTCGGCCTCATGCAGGCGGTCAAAAAGTTTGACCCGGATAAGGGCTTCCGCCTCGCAACCTACGCGATGTGGTGGATCCGCGCCTCGATCCAAGAATACATCCTGCGCTCATGGTCGCTGGTAAAAATGGGCACCACCGCCGCGCAGAAGAAGCTCTTCTTCAACCTGCGCCGCCTGAAGGGCGAGATGCAGGCGCTTGAGGAAGGCGATCTGCGTCCGGAAACCGTCGCCTCCATCGCGCACAAACTCGCGGTGACGGAAGAGGAAGTCGTCTCGATGAACCGTCGCATGAGCGGCGGCGGCGACGCTTCGCTCAACGCACCGATCGGCGGCGCCGGGGGCGAAGGCGAAAGCGAATGGATGGACTGGCTGGCCGACGATAAGGTCGAAGGCACCCAGGAAACCCGCCTCGCTGAAAGCGAAGAGTTCAGCGAGCGCATGACGCTTCTGCAAGAAGCCATGAGCGAACTGAACGAGCGCGAACGCCACATCATCCAAGAGCGCCGCTTGAAGGATGAGCCGGCGACGCTGGAAGAGCTGTCAGTGGAGTACAATGTCAGCCGCGAGCGCGTGCGTCAGATCGAAGTGCGCGCGTTCGAAAAGCTGCAGAAGGCCATGCGCAAGCAAGCCGTCTCGCGCGGCCTGATGGCGGACGCTGAAGCTTAAAAGGTTTGGTCTTGCCCTGGACCATTGGACGCCGGCGGAAACGCCGGCGTTTTTCTTTGTGCGCTGTGCTTAGAAGTTCACGCGCAGCCAGTTCCACATATCGTGGACGGCGTTCTTGACCATGGCGGCAGCTTGGCCGAGCGACGGCGCGAAGCCGTCCTCGACGACCTCGAGTTCAGGCCCATCCATGCGATGGCGCAGCAGACCGGCGCTCGTCGCATAAGCAGGGCCGACATCGCTGTGGTCGAAACCACAGAGCTCGAATGGACGGCCCAAACGCACCGGCATGCCGAGCGCTTCGACCGCCAGATCGCGCACGCCGGGAATGGTCGCGCCGCCGCCAACCAGCACGGCGCGTTGCGGGCCATCGGCGCCGGAAAGTCCGGCACGCGCCAGGCGCTCACGCACCATCAGCAAAGTCTCATAGAGACGCGGCGTCATCGTATCGGCGATCGCGCCACGCAGCGCAGTTGATGCTTCAAGGCGGCCATCAGCGCCGAGACGCGGAGCAGCCACCGCTTCACGCGGATCGCAAGCATTGGCGACAGCGCCGAAATGCAGCTTCACACGCTCAGCAGCCGCGAACGTCGTTTGCAGCTTCGCCGCCAGGTCGCGCGTCAAACGCACGCCGCCGACAGCAACCGTCTCGCAATGCACGAGCGTATCGTCGACGAATGCAGCAATGCCCGTCGTGCCGGCGCCCAGATCAATGAGCACCGCGCCTTCTTCGCGCTCTTCGGCCGTCAGCGCGGCCAGCGCAGCCGCTTTCGGCGCAGCGATAATCTCCTCGACTTCAGCGCCAGCCGAGCGCACGCACGCCTTCAACGCATTCACCGCGTCGGTCGGCGCGGTGACCACGCACGCCTCCACCGCCAACATCTTGCCGGCGTGACCATGCGGATCGGCGATGTTTTCGCCGTCATCGATCGAGTATGCGAGCGGCTCGACGTGCAAGAACGTGAGCTGCGGCGTCGGCACCGCAGCCATCGCCGCATTCAGCGCGTTCTCAACATCGCGGCCGGTGATCACCTGACCTTTCACGCGCACAGCGCCACGCACGATCTGCGAAGAAATCCCCGGCCCTGCATAAGATGCAACGACCCGAGAAATGGACGCGCCCGCCATGGCGGCGGCCTCGGCCAAAGCAACCTCGATTGCGCGCGCACAGGCGTCGAAATCCGCAGGTTTGCCGCTGGCGATGGCGGGCGCGGTCTGGTGGCCTACGCCGAGTACGCGCAGCGGACGGTCCGGGTGCATATCAAGCACCGGGTCGCGGCGGGCGGCGAGGCAAACGGTTTTTGAAACGCCGACGTCGAGTGCTGCGACAAGCGGCGCGGGCGTCGTCAGTTCGAGGACGTCATCGTCGAGATGCTTTGCGAGAGCCGCCATCACGCGCCTCCCAGCAACATGCGCGGGCCACCGGCCAGCGTCGGATGCACGCGCACCGCCATACGGTGCGGCACGCGCATATCAATCTGGCTGAGCGGACGATCAAGCAAGGCGTGCTGCGTCTGCAGGCGCTCCAACCGCACGAGCGCATCGGCGGCGCCATGCTCAGGCAATGCGACGATGGCGCCGGACATGAGCTCAATATTCCAGCGGCGATCGTTGATGCGGGTGATCGATTGCAAACGCTCACGCACTTGCGGCAAGCCTTCGAGTGCAATCAACAGCGGCTCGGCGGCGGGACCGGCGCCCGCGCCAACAACAAGCGGCAAATCCGGGTGATCGGCAGCGCGTTCGGCCAGCAAGCGCTCGCCGTTCATGTCGATGACGGAGATCTCGCCGTCTTCCTGCCAGATCGCGTATTCCTGACGGCGCTCGACTTCGACAACCAAAGTCGATGGCCACAGGCGGCGCACGCGCGCCGATGCAACCCAATCCAGGCTCTGCACGCGCGCTTGCACATCCTGCGGATCGAGCGCGAGCACGGAGTGGCGCCCCTCCGGCACGATCAGCGCGCGCACTTCGGCAGCGCGCTGCGGCGTGATCTCCGGGCCACCTTCCATCGCGGCGACTTCGATGTCGCCGATCTCAAAACCGGCGTTGGCAGCCAAGCCGTCGGCACTGCGCGAAAACGCTTCGCCGACATCGAACAGCGACGAACCCAGCCAAGCCGCGCCCGCAATGCCGGCGCCGAGAAAAAACACGGCGCTGGTCATCGCCATGACCAAGCTTTTCGGCGTGACCGGCACGTCTTCGGACTGCAGCCCGCCGGAAAGACGGATGCGCGCGATGCGCGGCAGCGATTCATCTGGCGCCATCGCAGCTTGACGCGAAGGCGCACGGCGCTTGCCGCCGCGTTGTGGTTCTTGGCCGCGTCCGCCGCGGCGAGCTTTCACCGCGGCCATGATGCGTCCTCCAGAATCCAGGAGACGAGTTGGTCGTAAGACATGCCGACATGAGCGGCTTGCTCAGGCGTGAGCGAAGTCGGCGTCATGCCAGGCTGGGTGTTCACCTCAAGCAGCGCCAGGCGATCGCGCTTCGGGTCGTAACGGAAATCGCTGCGCGTCACGCCGCGGCAGCCGAGCGCGTGGTGCGCTGCTTCTGCCGCCCGCATGCATTGCTCGGCAACGCCAGCGGGAATGTCGGCAGGGACAACGTGGCGCGACCCGCCTTCGGCGTACTTGGCGTCGAAGTCGTACCAATCACCGTCGCTGGTGACGAAAATCTCCGTGACGGCAAGCGCGCCGCGCTCGTGCATCACGGCGACCGTCAATTCCTTGCCGTCGATAAACTCCTCGACGAGCACTTCCTCGCCGAACGTCCAATCCGGATCGAGCAATTGCTCGGGCGGACGATTGGCGCCTTCGCGGACGATGAAAATGCCGACCGACGAGCCCTGCGCGTTCGGCTTAACAACATACGGCGCCGGCATCGGATGCGCCTTGGCGGCTTCCAAGCGATGCATCAGCTTGCCGTTCGCGAGCGGCAGACCCGCCTGCGCGAACACGGCCTTCGACTTGTCCTTATCCATCGCCAGCGCGGACGCTAGGCAGCCGGAGTGCGTGTACGGGAGCTTCAGATAGTCGAGCACGCCTTGCGTGCGTCCATCCTCGCCCCACTCGCCGTGCAGAGCGTTGAAAACTTTATCAACGCGCGCGTCTTGAAGTTCCGCGATCCAGTTTGGATTCTGCGGATCGATCTCGATCACGTCGTGACCAAGTCTGCGCAGCGCAGCCGCGCAACCAGCGCCCGAGCTTAAGCTCACAGGACGCTCGGGGCTTAAGCCCCCAAGAAGCACCGCCACCCGGGCCATTCGCGCCTCACCAACACCAACCAACCGTCTCTGGCGGACGCTTTTTCTGCGCTCATCCAGAGTGTCATAATGAAACGCCTTGCGGTTAAGGCATCATGAGGGCGGAGGCATTAGTTGCTGATTTTTATGGTAAATTTGCGCTAAGCTGCATGAGCGCCGGATTCACCATGATGAGCAAAACGTGAGCGCGCGGCTGAGCGCGTCAGTATTTTCGCGTTGCAAAACTAAGAAAGCGCGACCGGCGGCTTAGCGCCCTGCTAACGCTTTCGCTTCGCGCGATCGTCAAGCCGCGCATAGATGATGAAGGCGATCGCCAACACGAAGATGCCGAACAAGATCCAAGCCGGATTGAAACCGTAAGCGGCGATGAAATCGCGCTTCATGTTCGCCCACCAATTGGCAGGGTCTGTGAACAACTCGCGCGCGAACGCGGCCAGACCCACAAAGAACGCAACGATGGCGCCCCAGATCGTACGGCTGCGCGACACTGGCGGCTGAGGTTGCGGTGCGGTTGGCGCTTGCGGCGCAGGCTCCATCTGAGTGTTGGAACCAGGCGCAACGACGATCGGCGGCGCCGGCACAGGCACGAACACGACATCGTCGTCATCGCTCGACCGATTGGCGAGCAGACGTTGATAGCGTCCGATCGGGAAAGCGGGTCCTGGATCGATCTTGCGCGTGGTGATGTCGCTATGGCCGACAATCGCTTCGATACTTGGATAGGTCTGCAACAATGAGCGCGTCAGCTCTTCGATCGCGTCCAGCTGCGCTTCAGGGTACGGCGCCCAATAGAGCGGACCGGGACGCACGCGATCCCACGGCGCGAGGATCGGCGACGCGCCATTGAGGCGCGCCATAGCGTTGCGGCCATAGGCGTCGAAATATTCGCCGTTCTCGTTGCGCTGCATCCAGCCGGGATTGACGATCTCGATGCCAATCGAGTGTGAGTTCAATCCGACAACGCGGCCAGACGCCAGATCGAGGTGGGATTGCCCTGCGTGCCAGGCTTTGGTGCGAAACGGCACCATCTGCGTGATCACGCCGTCCGTTGCGACGACGATGTGCGCCGAGACACGATTTTCCGACGCGGCATTCTTGAGTGTTCTAATCGCCGACGCCGCGTCCCAGGTTGCGGTGTAGTGCATGACGATGACGCGTGGATTGATCGCGCCGCCCACGTTTGGGCTTTCCTCGTAGGCGCACTCCTCGATGCGGTCGTTGGTGATCTTCATGACTTCCCCCTGATGGCGTCAGCCTATCGCGGAGGTTGTTGCCTGTCACCAACGACCCGGAAGCGTTTGAAATTTGGGCGATCGGCTCACGTTTTGGGCGCCGCACCGCTATCCCAAGGCGCACTAGCGCCAACGGCTTGGCGGCCCCGCCGCGCCGCGCCAGCAAAGATAGCATGACATCACGCGTCCTGCTCGCTTTCGATCAAAGTGCTGCCCCGCATGCGCAACGCATCGCCTCAAAGCTCGGCGCACTCGGCTACGAGGTCGGCGTGCTTGGCGAGCGCTCGCAAGCGCGCGGCGACAAAGTTGTGATGCTGTGGTCTCGCGCGGCGTGGGGGACGCCTGCGCTCAGGGCGGCGGCGCGGCGGGCGCATGCGGCGGGCAAGCTCGTCTGCATTCGCTTGGACGCTGCGCCGCCGCCCGTTCGCGGCGTCAAACTCGCGGGCCTTCCGCGCGGCCGCGCTGATCAAGGCGCCTGGCGGCGTTTGCTTCATCCGAAAGCGCGCACCGCAACGATCGCGTCCAAGCCCGCGACAGCGCACATCTCTGCACCGCGTTCAAAACGCCCACAGCGCACGGCGATCGCACAGCCAACACGCGCGCAAGCGAACGAGGAGTCCGCATCGATGAGAGAACCCAACAGCCGCGGCTTCGCCATAGCGCTGACGCTTGCACTCATCGCCGTCGCCGCGACGGGCTACGCCTACCAGAACGATGCGCGTGTCGCCGCGCCGATCGATCGCGCCGCCAACAGCTTCTACACTGAAGCCAGCAAGCTCGCCGCGCTCGCGCCATAGCTCACGGATCGTTCGGCCAGTCATAGGCGTAGACACGTTGCAGATGCGCAGCGTGTATAGCGCGCGCCTCGCTGCTCTCGGCGCCTTCGAGGAAACAGTGCTTCTGGAAATAGCCCCGCCCGGGGAGGCCTTCCTTACTCACCACCAGCGCAAAAAGCGGCGGCTCGCGGCGTGCGCGGTTCTGATCGGCGATCACATCAAGCGCACCATAGAGAGACTCGAACGACGTCTTGGTGCCGCGCGCCCATGCGTTGGCGACACTGCCGAACGCCTTGCGATAACTGATCGGCGCCCCGCCCTTGCGTGCAATGCGCACGAGCAGCGCCCGCAGCCGCGCCACCACTTCCGGATTCTCGCCACCCGCACGCTCCTTGAGCTTCGCGGTGAGCTTGCGGCCGACATGGCGCTCAACGCCTTCTGCGAGTTGCAGCAAGCCTTTGTGCTCAGTGCCGCCGGCCCAATCGGTCATGTTCGCCATGTGCAGATGCGCGAGTTCATCCGGCGGCGCGCATGGCGCCCACGTCGCGGGCACGAGCACCTCGCGGCGCAGCCCGATCTCCATCTCTTCGCGCACCCAGCGCGATTGCGCCGCTTCATCCGTCCAGCACACGACGATGCACTTGGCTTTCTCGGCCACGCCCATGATCCGCTCGTGCCATTTCTCGCCAGCGCCGAGCGCTGCGTCATGCCAGACGGAGAGGTGAAATTCCTTGAGCAGGCCGGCCAGCCGATCGACGCGGACGTGGTCCTCCCGTTTGTACGAGATGAACACGTCCGTCATACGCGCGCGCCTTAGCCCAGCGCTTCGCGGAGGTCTTCGATCAGATCTTCGACATCTTCGATGCCAACCGAGAGGCGCACGAGACCATCGGTGATGCCCAGCGCTTCGCGCAACGGCTTGTCGATCGAAGCGTGTGTCATGATCGCCGGGTGTTCGATCAGCGACTCAACACCGCCCAGCGATTCCGCCAGCGAGAAGAGCTTTACGCGTTCAAGGAACGCGCGCGATGCCGGCAAGCCACCATGCAAGGTCGCGGTGATCATGCCGCCGAAGCCGCCGATCATCTGCCTCTTGGCGATCGCATGCTGCGGGTGATCGGCGCGGCCGGGATAAATGACGCGCTCGATCTGCGGCTGGCTCGCGAGGAAATCGGCGATCTTCGCGGCATTCTGGCAATGGCGCTGCACGCGGACTTGCAGCGTCTTGGTCGAACGCAGCAAGAGAAACGCATCCCACGGCGCCATGACGGCGCCAACCGCGTTCTGGGTGAATTTCAGGCGCTGAGCGAGGTCGTCATCGTTCACAACCAGCACGCCGCCGATCACGTCGGAATGGCCGCCAATATACTTCGTGCACGAGTGCAGAACGATATCCGCGCCCAGCGAGAGCGGGTTTTGCAGCACGGGCGACGCGAACGTGTTGTCGACGCCAGTGATCGCGCCCTTTGCCTTGGCGATGCGCGCGACGGCTTCGATATCGACGATCTTCAGCAGCGGGTTGGTTGGCGTTTCGATCCAGCAAAGCTTGGTCTTAGCAGTGAACGCCTTTTCGGTGGCGTCGAGATCAGTCATGTCGACGCGCGTGTAAGTGATGCCGAACTGCTTGAAGACCTTATCAAGCGTGCGGAACGTCCCGCCATAGACGTCGTCGCAGAGCACAACGTGGTCGCCCGATTGCAGCAGGTGTACGCACGCCGCAAGCGCCGCGAGACCTGAGGCAAACATCAAGCCATGCCGCCCGCCTTCGAGCGAGGCGATATTCTCTTCCAGCGCTTTGCGCGTCGGATTGGCGGAGCGCGCGTAATCATAATCCTCGATGATCACGCCCGGGCTTTGCTGGACGTAGGTCGAGGTCTGATAGACCGGCGTCATGATCGCGCCCGTCGTCGGATCAGGGCGCTGGCCGGCGTGGATGGCGCGGGTGGCGAAGCGTTTGTTGTGATGCATGGCTTAGCGGCCCTTGCCTGCGAGATGCTCGATGAGATCGATCTTGGAAATGACGCCGACGACGTTTGACGCATCGACAACAACCGCGACGTGATCGGTCGCGAAAATGTGGAAGAGCTCTTCGATGCGCGCTTTCGGATAGATGAGGCCAGCGATCGGCGAAGCGATGGACTTAGCTGGCGCATCAAGACTGAGTTCGTTGGTCTTCATCTTCGCCAGAATGTCACTCTCATGCACGATGGCGTTCAGCTTGCCGCGCTCGATCAGCGGAATCTGGCTGACGCCATGTTCGCGCATCAGATTGACCACCGTACGCAGCGGCGCTTCGGCGTCCGCGGTGATCGGCTTGGCGGTGCGGCCTTTGAGCAATTCTTCGACGAAGCCCAGTTCGCGCGCCGTCTCGCTGAATCCGTGCAGCTTCATCCATTCGTCGGAGAGGAATTTCGAAATGTAGCGATTGCCATGATCCGGCAGCACGGTGACGACGACTTTGCCAGGCCCGAGCTCCTTGGCGATCTCAAGCGCCACGGCCATGTTCGAGCCCGACGAACCGCCGCAGAAGAGGCCTTCTTCCTTCACCAAACGCCGCGCCAGCACGAAGCTATCGCGATCATTCACCTGGCGCATGTCGTCGACGACGGAGAAATCCATGGCACGGCACTCAATGTCTTCGCCGATGCCTTCGACCATGTAGACGTGCGCGGTCGGCAGCGTCTTGGTGTGGAAGAGATGGTAATGCACCGAACCCAACGGGTCGGCGCCGATGATCTTCACGTGCGGCGCATGCTCCTTGAAGAAGCGGCCAACGCCGGAGACAGTGCCGCCGGTGCCGGTGCCGCCAACGAAGGCGTCGAACTTGCCGCCATCCGTATCTTCGAAAATTTCGCGGCCGGTTGAATGGTAGTGCGCGTCGATGTTCCACTGTGAGTGATACTGATCGACGTAGAACGCGCCCTTCTCTTCGGCGATGCGCTTGGCGACATTGACATAGTGCTCCGGTGAATCCCCCGGCACGTCTGTCGGCGTGATGATGACTTCGGCCCCGTAAGCGCGGAGCGAGTCTTGCTTCTCCTTGCTCATCTTGTCGGGCATCGTGAAGATGCAGCGATAGCCCTTCACCGCCGCGGCCATCGCCAGGCCCTGGCCGGTATTGCCGGACGTGTTCTCAACGATGAGCCCGCCAGGCTTCAAGATGCCCGCTTCTTCGGCGCGCTCGATGATGTAATTCGCCATCCGGTCTTTGATCGAGCCCGCCGGATTCAGATACTCGCACTTCACCCAGATCTCGGCCGAGTCCTTCGGCACAATCTTGTTGAGCTTCACGAGCGGCGTCTTGCCAATCGCGGCGAGAATGTTCGGTTTGAGATTCATTGACCCGATCCGTTGTTTGGCGCGGGTTTAGAGCCACGCGGGCCGAAAAGCCACAGCGGCGCGCCGCGTTTCCACGCAAACACGGGACATAACGGCCCCGAAATGCCGCATAGCTGGGTTTCGCTACTGCGAACGCCCGATCCGCTTGATTTCCCACTCAAGCTCAATGCCGTGCTTGGCTTTCACCGCAGCACGGACGTCCTCGCCGAGGCCTTCAATATCCGCCGCCGTCGCATCGCCTGTGTTGATCAGGAAGTTCGCGTGCTTCTCGCTCACCTGTGCGCCGCCGCGCCGATAACCGCGCATACCGGCTTCGTCATTGAGCATCCAGGCCGAGAGCTTTGTGCCATCCGGGGCGAGCGGATTCTTGAATGTCGAGCCGCCCGTCTTCTCGCGGATCGGCTGCGAACCTTCACGCTTGGCCGTGATCTCGGCCATGCGCGCTGTGATCGCTTCCGGCTCGCCAGGCGTTCCCTGGAACGTCGCATCGAGGAAGATGAGTTCTTCAGTCAGCGCGTTGTGGCGATAAGTGAAGCCGAAGTCCGCGTGGGTGAGCGTGACGCGTTCGCCTTTGCGGTTGAGCGCCGTCGCCTCCACCAGCACGTCCGTCGTCTCGCGCCCGTAGCAGCCGGCGTTCATCGTCAGCGCCCCGCCGATCGTGCCCGGCACGCCGACGTAAAACTCCAGCCCCGCAATGCCCGCTTTCGCAGCGCCCTTGGCGACCATCGAGTCCAACGCGCCTGCGCCTGCCTTAATGCGCGCGTCGCCGAGCGGCTCGATCTGCGCGAACGCACGGCCAGCCAAGCGGATCACCACGCCCGCCACGCCGCCGTCGCGAATGATCATGTTCGAGCCGACGCCGATCGGCAGGATCGGAATGTCATTTGGCAGCGCCGCCAAAAACTGGGCGAGGTCGTCGGCATCGGCCGGCAGGAAAAGCACATCCGCTGGCCCGCCGACCCGGAACCAAGTGAAGGGCGCCAGGCTTTCGCCTTTGAGAAGTTGGCCGCGCACCGGCGGCAGATCGAGATCACTCATTGTTGAATGGCTATGTCATGCTTCCAGCGGATGAGAAAGCCGCCCGCGCTCGTAACCCAATAGGCTCTGCGCCATACTGGCCAAAGCTCACATGGAGAATTCACCCATGATCCGCAATGGATTGCTCGCCCTGGCCGCAGCACTTGCACTGACCGCCTGCGCCAGCGCCGCTCAAAGCACCGAAGACCGCGACTGCTTCTACACGCGCGCCGTCCGTGGCTACGAGGTCGTCGACAGCCGCACTGTGCTGGTGCGCATCAATGACCAAGAGCGCTATCTGCTCACGACGATCGGCCCAATCGAGAACGCGTTGAACTGGTCGTCACGCATCGCCATCCGCGCGCCGGGCAATCTTGTCTGCACCGGCAGCGGCGCGGGCGTGGAGATTTATGGCGGCCCAGACGGTCGCAGCTTCGGCGTCAACTCGATCACGCGCGCGGCGCCGGAAGCCGCAGCGTCCGGCTCGTAAGGAGTTCACATGCGAACGACATTTTTCGTACTCGCCGCCGCTCTGGCGCTATCCGCCTGCGCCACTGAAGGCACAGCGACACAAGACACCGCCGCGCGCGATTGCTTCTTCTCCAGCACCATCAGCGGCTACAGCGTGATCGACGACAATACTGTCGAAGTGCGCGCCGGCAGTGACCGCTATCGCCTGTCGACGCTCTGGAACGCTCGCGATCTGGATTGGACGCAAGATATCGCGATCCGCTCGGCCACTGGCTCAATCTGCACGGGCAACGGCAATGGCGTCGAGATCATCGGCGGCGAACCGCGCCGGACGTATCCGATCTCTTCGATCACCCGCGCACCGGAGCGGGTGCAAGGCAGCTAACTAGGAAGCGATCGGCAAACCCGCGCGCAGCGCAATGCGCTGCAGCGCGCCTTTGACGATGACGTCGAGCTGGCTACCTGGAAGGTAGTCAGCCGGCGCGACGTAATTCACGCGATCTTCCGCGATCAGCAAGTGAATGTGGCTCACCTTCAGCGGATCGTTCCAGCGATCCGGATCGAGCACCGCGACAGCCGTGCCGCCTTGATCGGTCACCATCTTCATCGACGGAATGTCGGTGTCGCCGTCGCCGATGAAAATCATGCGCTCGAACGGCAGCGGACGCTCTTCCGGGCGCATCCAGCGATTGATCGCTTGCGTATCCCAGACATTCTCGATGCCTTTGTTGATGCGGAAGAGAAACTGCGTCTTGTTGGTGTAGTTGACCGCAACCGCCGGCCACACCGCCTCGCCCTTCTCATTGTAGATAAAGCGCGACGCGAACACGCGCCGGAAGTGCGGGTAAATCGAACAGCCCTCGATCATCTCTTCAATGCACGACGAGACGATGTAGTGATCGAGTTCGAGATTCTGATCCGCCGCAAATGAATCGATACGCGCAAACCAGCTCTCAACGCCGTCAAAGAACGAAGGTTCAGAGCCGTGCTGGCGCAAGTGATCGCGGGTGACCGACTTGCCGAGCTTGCGCGAGCGCTCGATCATCTGCTGCATGTAGACGAGAATTTCATCGGCGTCGGATGTCTTCGCCAGACGCTTCACGTCCTTCCAGAACACGTCGTGATCGATCCCGAGATCGGGAATGAACGAGTGCTCCTGCAGATTGCCGCGCGCCAGCGTGCCGTCGAAATCGTAGATGACGGCCGCGCGCAGCGGCTTCGGAGCGCGGTGAGCGGTATCAGGCATTCAACCCGGCTGCTGGGAGTCGGGCGAGGGAGTCAAATCGTTTCGATAACGATGCCTACTCTGGCGTCATGTTCAGCGTTTGCAGGCCGCGGAAGAACGGCAGCCGCCGCCATTGTGGCGCCGCGTCTGGTTCTGCGATGCGGAGGTTCGGGAACCGCTCGGCCAGCTTCACCAGCGCCACCTGCGCCTCCAGACGCGCCAGCGGCGCGCCGATGCAGATGTGCGCGCCGCCGCCGAAGGCCATGTTCGGCACATGCTTGCGGGTAATGTCGAACCTGTTGGGGTTCTCGAACGTCTCGGGATCGCGATTGGCGCCGCGCAGTGAGAACGTCATCGCTTCGCTTTGCTTGATCGGGCAGCCGCCGACTTCCATATCGCGAGACGCGACGCGCGCGGTGATATCGATCGGCGGCTCGAACCGCAACGTCTCCTCGACCACGCCTTTGATCAGCCCAGGATCGGCGACGAACGCCTCCCACTGATCGCGATTGAGCATCATGTTGTAGACGGCGTTGCCGATCAGATCAGTGGTGGTGAGATTGCCGCCGACGAGCAGCGCACTCAGATTAATCGTCAGCTCTTCATCATCGATATCGACGCCATTCGCTGTGGCTTCCACCATGTCCGAGATCAGATCGTCCTTCGGCGCGCGGCGGCGGTCGGCGATCTCGCCCATCAGATAAGCGCGCAGCGCCGTCTGGCTGGCGATCATCATCTCGGTCTCTTCCGGCGAGCGTATCGGATCGAAAAAGAGGATGATCCCTTCCGACCAGCGGCGAAACTCCGGTAGGCGCGCGTGATCGACGCCAAGGATGGTGGCGATGACGTCAATCGGCACCGGCACGCAAAAGCGCGCCATCAGATCAAACGGCTCGCGCGGATCGATCGCATCGAGCGTTGCATCCACGATCGCCTCGACTTGCGTCTTGCAGCGCGCGGCGCGCGCATAAAACGCTTGCGTCAGTGGTTGGCGAATGCGGGCGTGATCGGGATCGTCGAGCAGAAGGATCGACGTCAGCGGATTGCCGTGGCGATCCTTGATGCCTTCAGTCCCCGGCGAAGGCGCGCGCAGCCGCCGCGCCAGTATCGCGCCCTCTTCGGCCTTCAACGGATCGCGCCACAACGTGCGGTCGGCCAGCGTTTCGCGCACATCGTCGTAGCGCACGATCACAGTCGATCCGATCATCGGGTCGCGATGCACCGGACAACGCTCGCGCATCTCTTTCAGGATCGGATACGGATCGGCGCGGCCTTCGTCGCTCAGCGCGGTTGTCTGCAGAAGCGACGGCAGCGGGCGTTCGGACATGCGAGCCTCTCCGAGACGAGGACACTCGCATGCGCGCAGCGGCCCCGCTAGCCCTCCGGCATCAGCCGATCGCGGATGGCGCGAACGCGCTCCAGCAGCGGCTGAACTTCCCGCACATCAGCGCGAAACTCGATCGACACGCTCTCGGCGCCACTCGCGCCTTCGACTGTCAGGCCTTCGGCGCCACCGTCGGCACAGTCGGGACAGCCGACGACGTCAGGCAGCGCATCGAAATCCGCCAGCGCGGCGAGACGTTGGATTTCCTGCCACTCGCTCGCTGTCAGCGGCATCGAATAACGCTGCGGCGGCAGCGAGTCTGGCGCGCCACGGCCGCCGCGCGCGAGACGCGTCAGCACGGCTTGACCTTCAGTGATTTCGAGTTCGGTCGTGCAATAGCCGACGCACATGCCGAACGACGTGGTGGAAACCACACGCGTGACGTTCGCTTGCTGCGGCGCGGCGGCACTGGCGCACGCGGCCAACGCCAGCGTCAGGGCGCTCAGGGACAGCAACTTCAACGTACGCATGTGTGGTCTCTCGTTTGCGGGACGGCGATCCTCGCCGCGCCCAGTTAAGCGCACGATGAACGCGCACTCACAACGGCGTGAGCTTACGCTGCGGCCGCGCCAAGCTTGGCGGGGAGCGCGTTTGCGTACGCCGTGATATCGCCCGCGCCCAGGCACACGATGATATCGCCCGGCTTCGCCTCAGCGCGCACCAGTTCCGGCAGATTGTCCAGGCTCGCGATACGGCGTGCATCGCGGTGGCCGTGGCTCTTCAAGCTGATCGCCAGCGCATCGGCGTTCACATCATCAATCGGCGCTTCGCCTGCCGAGTACACATCCGCAACCGCGACAATATCCGCGTCGTTGAAGCAGGTGGAGAATTCCTGGAAGAGATCGCGCAGGCGCGTGTAGCGGTGCGGCTGCACAACCGCGATGACGCGGCCTTCCGTCATTTCGCGCGCGGCGGAAAGCACGGCGGCGATTTCGACCGGGTGGTGCCCGTAATCGTCGACGATGCGGACTTCGTTCCAATAGCCGGTCGTCGTGAAGCGCCGCTTCACGCCGGAGAATTTCTTCAAACCTGCGCGAATGCCCGCATCGGTCACGCCGAGCTCGCGCGCCACAGCAATCGCGGCCACCGCGTTCTGGACGTTGTGACGACCTGCCACTGGCAAGAAGAGATCGTGCATCGTAACACCCGGCCCTTCGCCCTTCTTGCGCGCGACAACATCAAACGTCGAACCATCGCGCGATGGGCGCACATTCACGGCGCACACGTCTGCTTGCGGATTGAAACCGTACGAGATGATCCGCCGATCGCGCACTTGCGCTGCGAGCGCCTGCACTTGCGGGTGATCGAGACACATGACGGCGAAGCCGTAGAACGGAATGTTCTCCACGAACGTCTGGAACGCCGCGTTCATGGCATCGACCGAGCCGTAATGATCCAGGTGCTCGGCATCCATGTTGGTGACGACAACAGCCGTCGCGCGCAGACGCGTAAACGTGCCGTCGCTTTCGTCGGCCTCGACCACCATCCACTCGCCTTCGCCCATGCGGGCGTTAGCGCCGTAGGCGTTGATGATGCCGCCATTGATGACGGTCGGGTCTTTCTGGCCCGCATCCAGCAACGCCGCGACCATCGAGGTCGTCGTCGTCTTGCCGTGCGTGCCGCCGATCGCGACGGTCCATTTCAGCCGCATGATCTCGGCCAACATCTCCGCGCGCCGCACGATCGGCGCGCCGCGCTGACGGGCGGCATCGACTTCCGGATTGCCGTCCTTGATTGCCGAGGAGATCACCACGACGCCCGCATTCGCGGCGTTCTCGGCCTTGTGGCCGATGGAAATTGGGATGCCCTGCGCGCGCAGGCGTTCGATATTGGCGCCGTCCTTGGCGTCGGAGCCGGAGACGTCATAGCCAAGGTTTTTCATCACGGCGGCGATGCCGGACATGCCGATGCCGCCAATGCCGACGAAATGAATGGTCCCGGTGTCGAACGGAATGGCGCGGCGGATCATGAATTCCCCAAACGAAACGTGACCCTAGTATAGGCCGCGCATCGTGTCGGCTGAAAGGCGATCTTTAAGCGCGCGTAAGAATTGCGCGCGAACGGGCCAGAACAGCGCGGGGGCCGAGGATTGAGACGCTTGCAGCCGCCAGACCAAGCGCCAGCAGCCCCGCGGCCATTATCAGCGGCTGCGCGGTGTCCCAAGTCAGGCCTAGCGCGCCGGCGATTGGGAAGATCAAACCGATGGCGCTGAACAGCGCGATTTGGTTGAGCGCCTTGCTCATCGCGGCACGGCGGCGGGCGCGGATGCTGGTGCGGAAGAGCACGTCATAGCGGAAGCCCGGATCGGGCGTTGCGGGCGCTTCGCCCAGCAGGTCCGCCATCAGGAGATCGTCGTCGCGTTCGCTCATTGCTCTGCTCCCGCAGGTACGCCCAATGCGGCCTGCAAACGCGCGCGCCCGCGCGTCACATGAGATTTCACCGTGCCAAGCGGCAGTTTCAAGATCTCCGCCGCCTCGGCATGCGTAAAGTCCTGGCCCAAACACAGCGCCAATGCCGCGCGCTGATCGTCGGGAAGCTCTTCCATTGCGCGGCGCAACGCTAGTCTTTGCGCCATGCGGGCGTCTCCGCCCGTCTCTTGGTCTTCCAACTGGGCGTACGCGTCGTCACGCGCCATGCGCCGGTTGTCGGCCCGCCGGGCGCGGCGCCAATACTGAAACGCGACGCCACAGATGAAAGTGCGCAGACGCGACGAACCATCGAAGCGCTCCAGCACTTCCCAGGTTCTAGCGAAGGCTTCCTGCGCGAGATCGTCGGCGTCGGCGTAAGAGCCGACAAAACGGCGCAGGAAGGCGCGCACGGCGGGCTGGTTCGCATCGACGAGACGGCCAAAGGCGGTCATGTCGCCATTGCGGGCAGCTTGCACCAAACGCGCCTCCTCGGCGGCGTCCATCGCGTCAGCTCTTGCGCCCGAAGATCAAGAGCAGCAGCGCGCCGAACGCCATGATGCCCATGACGATCGCGACGATTGCGAAGGCAAACGCCCAGCTCTCAGTGCGGACGAACCAATAGCCCACGGCGAACCCCGCGCCGAGCGCGGCGAACGTCACGAACGTCCACAACCGGTTCTCGGTCGGCGTGCGGCCCATGCCGCTGCTCATACCGTCGTTCATCTCGTACGACGCAAGCTTCAGCAATTCCGGCGGCACCTCTTTGCCCTGATCGACGTATGACTTGATCAAGTCCATTGTCTTGGACGCGCGGCGATCAGACAGAAACATGCCGACGAAGCCCATGAGCATTCCGAAGATCGGGAAGATCAGCCACCAATAGCCGACGAAAAGTTGTGTCGCGGTCATCTCATTTGCCCCCAAGGTCGCGGCGTGCGCGCTCATGAATATCGCTGATGCGGCGATCTTCCCGCAGCATGCCGATCAGCGCCATCACCATCCCGAACACGGGGAAGATGAGCCACCAGAAATCGCGGAATAATTCTTCAGACATCGAACCCTCCAGGCGTCTTTGCCCCTCTACCGCCGCTGGCGGCGAGCCTGGATGCAGCCGGGCCGGAGATTTCTTAGAGAGCGACGCTCTCGGCCAGATCGGCCAGGGATTTGGCCGCTTCAGGCTTAGCGGCGGAGCGGGCGGCGGCGGCGCGAACGGCGAGGCCATGGGGATCGGCGAACCGGCGCTCTAGACAGGCAGCGAGCGTCGCCGGCTCAAACTCCTCTTCAGTGAACACGTCGGCGGCGCCGACGGCAGTCAGGCCCTCAGCGTTTGCGGTCTGGTGATCGTCCGCCGCCGCCGCGAAAGGCACCAAAATCGCGGGCCGCCCCGCGACTTGCAGTTCAGTCACCGACGAAGCGCCCGCGCGCGAGATCACAAAGTGCGCCGCGCCCAGGCGCTGGCCCATGTCGGTGAAGAAGGGCGACACATCGGCGTTGACCTTTGCCTTCGCGTAAACCTTCTTCGCCGCCGCGACCTGCTCTTCACGCACTTGGTGAACGACATCGAGACGCTGGCGCAGCGTTTGAGGCAAGCGCGCGATCGCTTCGGGGATCACATCACCGAACAAGCGCGCGCCTTGGCTGCCGCCAATGATCAGCAGATTGAGCCGCCCGCCCGCAGGCGCTTCCGGATACGGCCGCTCGCGCACCGCCAGGATCGGCAGGCGCACGGGATTGCCGACGACATGCTTTCGGCTTTCCGCGCTGGCCGGCAGGCGGTCCAAACGGTCGAAGCCGCACGCGACGATAGCAGCGCTCCCAGCCATCGCACGGTTCACGCGGCCGAGAACGGAGTTCTGCTCATGGATGAGGATCGGCACTTTGCGCGCCCGCGCCGCCATCAAAGCCGGAAACGACGGATAACCGCCGAAGCCCGCGACGAGCGAAGGCGGCAACTCGTCGAAGCGCTTCTTTGCTTCGTTGATGCCGCGCCAAATCTTGAAGAGCGCTGGAATCGCGGTGAATGGATTGGCCGAGAGCGACGCTGCCGGCACATCTTCAACGCGCTCGGCCGGAAAGCCTTCGGCGTATCTGCGCCCACGCGCGTCCGTCATCAGGACGACACGCCAGCCACGGCGGAACATTTCTTCCGCAAACGCTGCCGCCGGGAACAAGTGTCCGCCGGTTCCACCTGCAGCAATGACGACGACTTTTTTGCTCATCGTTGAATTCATGTGCGCAGCGGACCAGCAAAAACGAAGGCGCCGGGCCGATCACGAAGAAGGGAAAGACAGAACCCCAACGCCAGCGCCGAGCCGATCATCGAAGAACCGCCAAACGATATGAACGGGAGCGTCATGCCCTTGGCCGGCAGCAAACTCAAGTTCACGGCGATATGAATCGAAGCCTGTGCGACGAGAAGCGTCACCAATCCTGCAGCGGCGATTTGCTCGAAAGGTTCCACGAGCCGGCTGGCGCGCGACAAACCGCGAAACGCAAACGCGCCGAAAAGTGCAATCAATCCAAGCGAGGCAAGCAGACCGAACTCCTCGGCTGCAACCGCAAACACAAAGTCGGCGTGCGCGTCGGGCAATGATCGTTTTATGATACCCTCGCCCGGCCCGCGCCCGAACACACCGCCCGCCGCGATGGCATCGAGCGCGCGATTGACTTGATACGCAGCGTCACCTTCGGGATTGAGGAACGCGTCAACGCGCTCGCGCGCATGGGGATAGAACGAATAGATCGCCCAGGCCGCAAAACCCGCCAACACGGTTCCGCCGATCACATAGCGCAGCGCGAGGCCCGACAATATGAGCATCGGCCCCAAGCAAATGGCCAGCAGCGCGGTCTGACCGATATCGGGCTGCGTGAGCAACACGCACGCGGTCAGCGCGAACAAGCCGATCGCAACCCAGCGCCCGGGGAACTTCGGCGCACGCACGCTCTCACCAAGCATCCATGCCCACACTACGATCAGCGCCGGCTTGAGGATTTCCGATGGCTGCAAAGAAAACGCGCCAAAATCGAACCAACGCTGCGCGCCCTTCACCTCCGGCCCGAGCAGGGCGGCCAGAGCGCAGAGCGGAAGGAACAAACCAACGAGGATCACCGCCCCACGTCGCACCTGGCGCGGCGAAAGCGCGGCGGCGGCAAACATCACGATAACGCCAAGCATCGCATACGCGGCTTGCCGGCCGGCGAAGTAGAACGCCTCTTCAATCCGGATGCGCGCCGTTGCAGCGGGCGAGGCCGCCATTGAAAACAGAATGCCCAGCGCGAACAGCAGCCCCGCAATGATCAGCAGCGGGCGATCATAGGTGCGCAGCCGATCGTACGCCGCGCCGAAGCGTTCGGCGATTGCGCTCATGCTTTGGCGCCGTTCGTCTTCGGCTGACCAGCCAAAGCCGCGACACTCGCCTTGAACTTATCACCGCGCTCTTCATACGACCGGAACTGATCGAACGACGCGCATGCCGGCGAGAGCAGCACGACCGGATGCGGCTCGCCCGAAGCGCGTGCATCATTGAACGCCAGCATCACCGCTGCTTGCAGATTGCCAGCCATCACCGTCGCAACCTTGCCGCGCAGGGTGTCAGCAAAATCGCCCGCGCTCTGGCCGATCAGATAGGCCTTGGCGATGCGCGGGAAAAACTCCGCCAGTTCGGCGATGCCGCCGTCCTTAGCAACGCCGCCCGCAATCCAATAGACGCGCGGATAAACCGCCAGCGCTTGCGCGGCGGCATTGGCGTTGGTGGCTTTGCTGTCATTGATGAAGCGCACGCCTTCGATCGTACCGGCGCGCTCCAAGCGATGCGGCAAGCCGCCGAACGTCTTCAGCGCCGATGCGACGATGCGATGATCAACGCCAAGAGCGCGCGTGGCGGCATAGGCCGCCGCCGCGTTCTGCGCGTTGTGCTTGCCCGCCAGCGCCGGCGCTTGCGCGAGATCGGCGACGACTTCGGAGCGCCCCGAGAGCGCATCCACCAACCTGCCGCCAATCGCGGAGACGCCGCGTCCCAGCGATTGCCCAGAGGAAATCGGCGCAACGTGCTGAACGCCAGCGCGCGTCAGTTCAGTGCAAATTCGCGCGCAATAACTATCGTCCACGCCGATCACCGCCCAATCGGCCGCGCCTTGGTTGAGGAAGATGCGCTTCTTGGCTTCGACATAGTTGGCCATGTCGCCGTGACGATCGAGATGATCCGGTGTCGTGTTTAGCCACACGGCCACATCGAGGCGCAGGCTCGAAGTTATATCGAGCTGATACGAACTAAGTTCGATCACATAGTATGCGCCGGCGTGCAGATCGGGCAGTTCGAGGATCGCATTGCCGATATTGCCGCCGAGGCGGACGTCTTTGCCGGCTTCATTCAGAATGTGCGCGATCAGCGCTGACGTCGTGCTCTTGCCGTTTGTGCCGGTGATGCCGATCAGCTTCGGCCGCTGCGTCGCCGGCAGCGCGTTCACGGCACGGGCGAAGAGCTCAATGTCGCTCATGATCGGCACGCCGACAGCTTCGGCGAGCGTCACGACGCGATGCGGCTCAGGAAACGTGAGCGGCACGCCAGGCGAGAGCACCAGTGCAGCAAACGAGCGCCAGTCACGGCTATTGATGTCCGACGTCGGCACGCCCGCCGCTTCAGCGGCTGCACGCGTCGCGTCGTTATCGTCCCACGCATGCACGCGCGCGCCGCCGGCGGTGAGCGCACGCGCAGCCGCTAACCCAGTGCGGGCGAGCCCGAACACAGCAACGTCGCGGCCTTTGAATTCCGTGATCGGAATCATCCGATCGCCTCCAACCCGTGAGCCAGCGGGTGTGCGCTGCTTCGGGGCGTTAACGCAACTTCAACGTCGCGAGACCCGCGAGCGCGAAAATCACCGCAATAATCCAGAAGCGGATGACGATTGTCGGCTCTTGCCAGCCGAGCTTCTCGAAATGGTGGTGGATCGGCGCCATCAGGAAGAGACGCTTGCCCGTGCGCTTATATACAGCGACTTGCAGCATTACTGACAGCGTTTCGAGAACGAACAGACCACCGACGATCGCCAGCACGATCTCGTGCTTCGACGCCACCGCAACTGCGCCGAGCAAACCGCCCATCGCCAGCGAACCGGTATCGCCCATGAACACGCGCGCGGGCGGCGCATTGTACCAAAGGAAGCCGAGCGAGGCGCCGAGCAACGCGCCGAGGATCGTCGCCAACTCCGCAACGCCGGAAACGTGCGGAATGCCGAGATAATCCGAATAGTCGACGCGGCCGACGAGATAGCAGATCACGCCGAACGTACCCGCCGCGATCATCACCGGCACGATCGCGAGGCCATCGAGACCGTCCGTGAGGTTCACGGCATTGCCGAAGCCAACGATCACGATCATCGCGAACAGCACATAGAACGCCAGCAGCTGCAGGCCCCAGCCATTCACGAACGGCAGCGCCACTGCCGTCAGCGCATCGCCCGCCATGAGTGCGTTCCAGAAGCCCATAATGTCGTGCGTTTGGCCCGGCGTGGTCGCGACCCACTCGGCGACGAGCATGGCGACAGCCGCCACCAATGCGATGCTGAACTCGAACAACAGACGCAGCTTCGCGGAGAGGCCGCCGTGGTGCTGCTTGGTGACCTTGGCGTAGTCGTCAACGAAGCCGATGGCGCCGAAGCCGAGCGTCACGACCAACACCGCCCACACATACGGATTGTCCAAATCCGACCAGAGCAGCGATGAGATCGTCAGCGGAATAAGAATGATGAGCCCGCCCATCGTCGGCGTGCCCTTCTTGGTCAGCAGGTGGCCTTGCGGGCCGTCTTCGCGGATCGGCTGACCTTTGCCCTGCTTCTTGCGCAGCCAGGCAATGAACGGCGCGCCGAATGCGAACGCGATGATCATCGCGGTGAACATCGCGCCGCCCGTGCGGAATGTGATGTAGTTGAAGAGGTTGAAGAATTGCGAGCGCTCTACGAACTGCGCCAAGAGCTCAAGCATTCACGTTTCCCCCGTTCGTGACTGCGAGCGCATTCAGCGCTGCAACCACGCGGCTCATCTTCGAGCCGTTCGATCCCTTTACGAGCACGATGTCGCCTGCCCGTAACGCAGGCGCAATGACCGGAATCAGCGCGTCCGCACTCTCGGCATAGCCGCCGCGACGCGAAGCGGGAAGCGCCTCCATGAGTGCCGCCATGCGCGGGCCAGCCGCAAACACGAGATCGACGCCGGCTTGTTCCAAAGGTTGAGCAAGCCCTGCATGATACGCGCGCTCGTCAGGGCCAAGCTCCAACATATCCCCAAGCGCCACGATGCGGCGGCCGCCATCGGCGGGCTTACGCGCCGCAAGTGTGGAAAACGCGGCGGCCATAGAAGCGGGGTTGGCGTTGTAGGCGTCATCCACAAGCATGAAGGCGCCGAACGCTGCTTCAATGCGCGTGGCGACGCCGCGACCGTCGAACGCGCGGAGATGTTCGAGCGCGTGCGCGGCGGCTTCAATGTCGCCGCCCACCACATCAGTCGCTGCCAACGCCGCGATCGAGTTCAGCGCCCAATGTGCGCCCTCGACACCTACACGATACTTGATCAAGCGGCCAAGGATTTCGGCTTCGGCGCTCGAGCCGGTTTCATCCATGTCGAACTTCAGCAGCCGCGCTTCGCATTCTGCGCCGCGGCCAAAGCGAATGAGCGTCGCGCCATTGCGCTCGGCGGCAGCGATGAGCCGATCCGCATGCGGCGCATCGTTTGGCACGATCGCAGCGCCGCCGGGTTCGAGACCAGCATAGATGTCGCCCTTCTCATCGGCGACGGTTTCGAGGGAGCCGAGATTTTCGACGTGCGCCGGCGCAATCGTTGTGACCAATGCTGCGTGCGGCTTCACCAGTTGCGTCAGCGGCAGGATTTCGCCGCGATGGTTCATGCCGATCTCGAACACGGCAAACCGGCTTTCGCGCGGCATGCGCGACAGCGTGAGCGGCACGCCCCAGTGATTGTTATAGCTCTTCACGCTCCGATGCGTGCGCCCGCTGGCGGAGAGGCAAACCGCGAGCGCTTCTTTCGTGGACGTCTTGCCCACCGAGCCCGTCACCGCAATGCGCTTCGCAGCGCACCGATCGCGCGCCGCCTCGCCGAGTTTGCGCAAACCTTCGAGTACATCCGGCACACAAAGCGCTGGCCCCAAGCCTTCCGCTGCGCGCGCATCCGAAATTAGCGCGGCAGCTGCGCCGGAGACAAACGCTTGGGCCAAAAAGTCATGCCCATCGCGCACATCTTTCAGCGCAACGAACAAATCGCCAGGCTCGCTGGTGCGCGTATCAATCGACACGCCATCGACGCGCCAATCGCTACCATTGATCAGCCGCCCACCGGTTGCTGCTTGCGCTTCTTCAGCGGACCAAAGCTCAGACGTCACTTTATCTCTCCGTCCGCCAACTCACCCATTCCCGGATTGGCCGTCAGGCCAAGTCCGGGACCCATAAACCCGCTTGTGCGAAGGTTCGCGCCGACATCGCGGCTTGTCCCAAACCAGAAGGTGTTTATGGGTCCCGGGCTCGTCGCTGCGCGCCGTCCCGGGAATGGGTGGAGTGCGTTGATCATGCCTGCTTCTCCAACACATCACGCGCCACATCCTGATCCGAGAACGGATGCGTGACGCCCTTGATGATTTGTCCGGTTTCGTGACCCTTGCCGGCGATCAGCACTGCATCGCCGGGCTTCATCATCGCAATCGCTTCGCGGATCGCTTGAGCGCGATCGCCGATCTCCATCGCGCCCGGCGTCGCGGCCAAAATCTGCGCGCGGATCGCGGCAGGTTCTTCGCTGCGCGGATTATCGTCGGTGACGATCACAACGTCGGCGTGGCGCTTTGCAATCGCGCCCATCTTCGGGCGCTTATCGGTATCGCGATCGCCGCCGCAGCCGAACACCGCAATGATCCGTCCCGGCGCATGCGGACGCGCGGCGCGCAACAACACGTCCAAACCATCCGGCGTGTGCGCATAATCGACGAACACGTGGCCGCCGCTGGTACTTTGGCCGATATGCTCCATGCGGCCCTTCACCGGCTTCAGCGCCGCCATGCCAGCGAACACAGCCTCCGGCGCATCGCCTAATGCCAAAGCGAGTGCCGCTGACGTCACCGCATTGATCGCCTGAAACTCACCGATCAGCGGCAGCTCGACTTTGTGCTCTTTACCCGCCCAACGCAGGATCATCGTCTGCGCGTTCGGCCGCGGCAGGATTTCGATGATCTTCAAGCCATCCGCGTCGGCGCGCCAACCGGCTGTCACAACTTTCAGCGGCTCGCTATCAATGCCGCGCAGTGCGCGTATCTCAAACACCGGCGCTTGCGGCGAATCCGCATTGATCACGGCGATGCCTGGGCGTTTGACGTAATCCCAAAGCTTCAGCTTGGCGTCGCGATAAGCGTCCATCGACTTGTGATAGTCGAGGTGATCTTGCGTGAGGTTCGTGAACGCCCCGGCATCAAAGCCCAAACCGGCAACGCGCCCTTGCTCAAGCCCATGGCTCGAAACTTCCATCGCCGCGTGCGTAACGCCGCCGTCGGCGAGCAGCGCGAGCGTGCTGTGCAACGCCACCGGATCAGCCGTCGTGTGACCGAGATCGATCACGCCGCCATCCCAAATCGCGCCGAGCGTACCGAGGCTCGCCGCGCGCTTGCCGCCATGCGCCCAAATCTGGCGGAGGAAATCGACCGTCGAGCTTTTGCCGTTGGTGCCGGTGACACCCACCAAAACATGTGGGCGCTGGCCTTTATAGAACGCCGCCGCCGCGTATGCGAACTCGCTACGCGCATCATCGACGATGACGTGCGGCATCTCCGGATCTTCCGAAAGATCGCCCGCGCTCATCACGGCGACCGCGCCATTCGCTTTTGCTTGCGCAACGAAATCGCGTCCGTGCGCGGCAACGCCTTGCACGGCGGCAAACAGGAAGCCTGGCTTTACTTTGCGGGAGTCGGCGGTGAGGCCGGCAATCTCTAAGTCCTCGGCGTCAGCCGGGACGCCGTCGAAAAACAGATCGCCGAGTCTCATTCCCTCTCCCTAGCGCGTCGGCGGAGAAGGCTCCACTCGCAAACCGAGCATGGGGGCTATCCGCCGGAGCGTGCGCGCCACGACGGGCGCCGCGATTGCCCCGCCGACAGCGCCCTCGCCAACGCCGTCCAACGACACGACGATCACATAACGCGGCTCTTGCGCCGGAAATACGCCCGCGAAAGAGGAAAAATTGCGGCTTTCGTCATAGCCGCTCGTGTTTTCGAAAACTTCCGCCGTGCCGGTCTTGCCAGCAACCGCAAGACCGGGAACATCCGCCGCCCGGCCGGTGCCGCTCGTAACGGTTGCGCGCATGTAAGCGAGCACTTGGCGCGTCACTTCCGGCGAGAACACGGTCGTGCGCTCGATCTCCACATCCGGCCCGCGCGCCAGCAACGTCGGCGCAACGCGCGCGCCCTGGTTTGTGAACACCGTATAGGCCCCGGCGAGCGCGGCGGGCGTTGTCGCCAAGCCATAGCCGAAGCCCAGGCCCGCAACATCACGGCGGCTGCGCGCACCTGGGTAGATCGGCCCTTGCCGGCGCGCCAACTCCAAGGTCGGCGGCGACATCAGCCCCAGGCGCTCCAGGTAAGAACGCTGGCGCGCACCACCCACACGCAACGCCAAGCGCGCCGCGCCGATGTTTGAAGAATGCGCGATGATATCGCGCAAGCTGGCCAGACCCGGCGCCGGTTCATGATCTTCAATCACCGAGCCATCGACGTCGAACGCCTGGTTGAGATCAAATAGTTCGCCGGAATTGGTCAAATCTTCCTGCATCGCCATGGCGACGGTGAACGGCTTCACCGTCGAGCCAAGCTCATGCACATCGCCGGCGATGCGATCGGTGCGCGCAGCTTCGCTTGATTGCCCCGCAGCATTGGCGTTGTAAGTCGGCCAAGAGGCGAGCGCGTAGACCTCGCCCGTGCGCCCATCGAGCAAAATCGCTGACGCCGCCGATGCATTCGACGCACGCGCCGCCGCCGCGAGCTCCGTCTCCAGCGCATACTGAATGCGCACATCAATCGAGAGCCGGACCGGACGCCCCTCAGCGGCGGCTGCGCGGATCTCGTCGTTCAACCCAAGCTCAATGCCCGCCAACGGATTGAGATCAACGTCGGTGAAGCCCAGCGTATGCGCGGCGAGTTCATCGTGTGGATAGACGCGGCGGTCTTCGCGCTCAAAGCCGACGCCAGCGAGCCCGAGCGCCAACACCTGTTCGCGCTGCTCGGGCGAGAGACTACGGCGCAGATAGATGAGGCGGCGCGAGGTGTCTGTCAGGCGCCGCACCAGCGTTGCGCGATCGAGATCCGGAAACATCCCGCGCAGCACGTCGGCCGTTTCGTTCGCGTCCCACACCCGATGCGGCTCGGCGGTTAGCGCGAACGAGCGCACCGTGGTGGCGAGCAATTCGCCATTGCGATCGACGATGTCGGCGCGCTCGATGCCGCCAACAGCAGCGACGCCGCGCGGATCGGCGAGCGGGTCGCCGGAAAACGCAAGCTGGATTGCGCGTCCCCCGAGCAGCAACAGCACCGCGAAAATGCTGAGCGCCAGAATGCGCACGCGATTGCGCGCCGGCGCCGCTTCGCCCACGACCGGCTCTTTCGCGATCGATGAAAAATCAAACGCCTTCACTCGGACGGTGGCCGCTGCTTCGGCGCAGGCAGACGCGCGGCAATCTCCGCCTCAGGCAAAGCTGCACTCTCGCTGCCGGTCACGGAGCCCAAACGATCCTGCGCCAGGCGCTCGATCCGTTCCGGGCTCTCGAGTTCCGCGATCTCGGCCCGCAACGCGCGCATATCCGCTTCGCCTTCGGCGATATCGTTCTGCAACGCGCGCACATGCGCTTCAGTCGCGGCGGCATCGGTCTTGGCTTTATACAAGCCAATCGCAAGCGCGATGATGAGCACCAGCGCCAAAGCCTGCAACGTGCGCGTTAGTTGAGCTTTTGCCATTCGGCCTCCGCTTTCGGCGCGAGTTCTGGCGCATCGAGATCGTCCCACGCCGGCGCATCCGTCCGCACCGCCCAACGCAAGCTTGCTGAACGTGCGCGCGGATTGACCAAAGTCTCGTCATCGCTCGGCGCCGTGGCGCGGCGGCGCTCCAACACAAAACTCGGCGCGCGCTCGGGCGGCAAGTCCGGCATGAAGCGCGAACCGCGACCGTTGGCGTCGGCGCGCGCTGTGATGAACTGCTTCACCATGCGGTCTTCGAGCGAATGGAACGACACCACCACCAAGCGCCCGCCAGGCTTCAGCACGCGCTCGGCGGCTGAAAGCCCGCGCGCCAGTTCGCCAAGCTCATCGTTCACCAGCATGCGCAAAGCTTGAAACGTCTTCGTCGCCGGATGCGTGCGCGCGCCTTTGCGGCCGCCGACGGAATCTTCGACCAGTTTGGCAAAGTGCAGCGTGCGCGTGATCGGCGCAGCGGCGCGGGCTTGCACGATGGCGCGCGCGATGCGGCGACTCTCGTCGTCCTCGCCATAATGATAGATCAGATCGGCGAGCGCGGTTTCGCTCAGCCGGTTCACGGCGTCAGCGGCGCTCAAGCCTTCCTTCTCCATGCGCATGTCCAAATCCGCATCGGCCTGGAACGAGAAACCGCGGTGGCCCTCGTCGAGCTGGAACGACGACACGCCCAGATCGAAGACGACGCCATCCACCAGTTCCGGGGCGGCAAGATCGCCAAACCGGGCTTGATGAAGCGTGAATTTACCTTTCGCAGACTCTGTTAGCTCGGACCCACGCGTGATCGCGTCAGGATCGCGATCAAAAGCAATGACTTGGCAGTCCGCCCGGGCGAGCATTTCGCGGGAGTAGCCGCCGCCGCCGAAGGTCGCGTCGATATAGGTCCCGCCCGGTTTGAGGGCGAGCGCTTCCATCGCTTCTGCGAGGAGGACGGGGGCGTGCCCTGAATTGCTCATTTCGGCCGACGTTACAGCGAGTCCGCTGCGCCGTTCTGCAAAGAATCAGTTAATCGTCCCGGCTCGGAAACGGTGGGGAGGACATGGCGAGCGACGGGACAGGGTTCGGGTTGGGTTCGGGCGGTGGCCAGCCAGCGGCGATCGTCATCCAGAGCGGCCGCGCCAAGGCGGCCAAGCCGGAAGAAATCTACCAGGCCTGGCTGCAACTCGCCGAAGCACGCATTCCGGCCGAGCAGACCCTGCTCAACGGCTACGCCCTCGCCGCCGGCGATCAGCCTGCGCCCGGCGAAGCCCAACTCGCGCAAGTGCTCGCCTTCTTCGACGGCCTCTCCGCACAACTTTTCAGGCGCGAAACCGATGTCGGCGAAGTCTCCAACTATATCGCCGCCGACGCCCGCCATTGGCGCGATCTCCTCCGCGGCTGCCGCCAACGCAGCGCCGCCGCCAAGGAAACGCCGCGCTACGCCCAACTCACCCGCGCCCTCGCCGCGACTGAGTTCTTGGCCAGCGATCCGATCACCGACGAAGAGCGCAGCGCCTTCTCACTCGACAACATCCGCGCGGAACTCAGCGCCGATGCAAAGAGCATAGAGATCGTCGCCGACATACGCTGCCGCTCGCCCTCGATGCGCGCCGTCCCGAACATCGCCATCTGCCTGCGCGACGAAAACGGCGATGTCTGCGGCGAAGCCGTCTTCGCGCCGCCTGTCGCAGAATTACAAGGCCAACGCACCGAAGGCTTCACCGCAACGCTGGAAACGACGCGGGAGATTACAGACGTGGAAGTTAGCTTGACGCGCCGCGCCGCAGGTTAAGCGCGGACTAGCTGAGGAGACGCAAACGTGGACCTTCAGCTTTTCGTTCTCTGCGTCCTGACGTTTGTCATCCATTTCATCGGCGCGCTGGCCTATGCCGCGCGGATCGCGGGCGTGCGGACCGGGCGGATCGCCGTGTCGTTCGCGCTCTTCAACATCCTGGTGCTTGTCTCGCGCGCGTCGAACTCGTTTCAGGGACCGTTTCTCTCCAAGCGCATTGAGCTCAACCTTCTCAACGGCGCCGGCAATCTCTTCTGGGACTTTCAACTGCTGCTGATGTCAGCCAGCCTCGCCGCAATCCTTGGCGCGCTCGCCGTGCCAACCGTGCAGCGCCTCTTCACCCGCGCGATCGAGCACTTCCACGAAAATCGCTCTGTACCGAAACTGCTGCTGCACGTCTTCGCGCGCGGCGGAATCTCATACTTGCGCCTCGCCGCCACCGCGCCTTCAGTCGACCACATCGCCGGCCTCCGTCGTGAGGCCGCCGTGCCGTGGCACGTCATCGCGCTCAACATTTTCGCGCAGGCGTTTCTCACAGTAGGAGTCTTCGCCGCGCTTTACGCCGGCTATCTCAATCCAGAATTCCGCGTGACGGCAGTCAGCCTCTCGTCCGTCATCAACGGCGTCGCGACGATCCTGCTCTTCGTCTTCATCGACCCGCATCTCTCGGTGATGACTGACGACGTCATCAGCGGCCGCACCTCCGAAGCCAGCTTCCGCCGCGCAGTCGTATGGCTCGCGGCCAGCCGCGTCGTTGGCACACTGCTCGCGCAAGCCGCACTCGTGCCGGCGGCGATGGCGATCGCGTGGATGGCTGGGGTGATTTAGGCGCGCCTAGCGGCGAACGCGGCAATCGTCGGTGCGGAAGTTACGGCCGGACGCCATGAGTTCGACCTTGCGCGCCTCTTCTTCGGGCGACCCCCAGCACGGCAGAACCGGGGTCATCTCAACCTGTTGATCCGCAGCGAACGCGACAAGGAACGCGGACGTGTTCATGCGCGTCGCCTCGTAGTTGGCGCGCGCGGCGCGCGAATGGCCCATGCGGTCGACGCCGCCATAAGTGACGCCGCTGACAAGCTGCTGACGCATTGCGCTTTGCACGCCTTCGGCGTTATCGCGCGCGCGATCGGCGGCGCTATCGCTGGCGATGGGCAAATAATTGAACGGATTGACCACGGTATAAACCGCGAGCACCGGATCGACGAACCAGGCCGTATGCCAGTCGGACTCGTTGAATGCCAGGAAGTGGCTGGCGCCCGGCGTGACGATCTCGCGGCGCCACACTTCAGCGCCGGTTTCGCGATCGACGAGCACATAGGTCGCCGCCATCGTCGACTCGAAGTCGGCGCCGACTCCGGGGCCAACTGCTTCATCGACCATCACGCGGAGGCCGTAGCGCGCGCGCACATTGGTGCCCGCGCCCAAGCCGGCGTCATCGAGCGCCGCTTGCACGATCGGGCGGATCACGCGCTGGTTTGGTTCAGAGAAAAGATACGAACGGCGTGACACGCCGCCGACCCAATCGATTACGATCGCATCGCGATATTGGTGACCGCTATCGAACGCAATGACGCCTTGCGGAGCGTTAGGCGGCGCCTGTAGCGCTCGCATCGTATCGCGCGACGCGCAGCCCGTGGCCGCAACCGCGCCAAGCAAGGTCAGTGTCAAGAGCGCCCGCATGATCATCCTCCCGTTTGGAGGGATCGTACGGCGCTACCCTTAATTGAATACCTACACGCAAGGCGCGAAAGGTAAGCGAGGCGTAAATGCCAGCCGCCTACTCGCGGCCCTCCCGCCTCGCGATGCGTTCAGGGCGCTGTGCGACGGGGACGCTGGGATCGATCGTGATGATGCGAGCGCCTGACGGCTCTAGCGCCGCGATGATTGCGGCGTTGTGCTGAGGCGGGATGACCACATAGATTTCTCCGTAGTCAGCATTCACCGGCTCTTCGAAACAGCGGCCAATGGCTTGAATGAATGCTTCAGGCGGCCCCATCGACGCCATCACGAGTAGCGTGCCGAAGCCCCGGTGAAATTTGGCGCAGAGATTGCGCTCGCTCTGAGAATAGTCGGGATGATCCGGCGCCCTGAGAACACTCGTGGCCGGATGACGAAACTCGGGTGCACGATCGAGTCGCGCGAAGACTTCGCGCAGATAAGCGTACCAGTCACCCTCGTCGCTTGAGACCGGCGCGACCAGCGGCGCGCGGAAGGCCGCGTCCGCGCGTTGGCGCGACGCGCGCCGGGCTGCGGTGACGCGTTCGGCCTGCGCCACTGCGTCTGTCCACGCTGCATTCTCCGGCGTGAGAACACGTCCAGTGGCCAACTCTATTGGCAGATCAACATACGTTCTCGTGCGCTGGTCTTCCGTTGGCACGAGGATTTGCAAGAGCAAGATACCATCGCCGTCGAAGCGATGCTCACCGCCCCACGCGGTCGAGCTAACGGAATGCGGCAGTGCCTCGATGTAGGCAGCGGGGAGCAGATCAGACAGCGTGAGCGAACGTACGACACGCCCGCTTGCGTCGTAAATCACGACGACGTTTTCGCCGCGTCCGACCGAATGCCAGTTATCGAACGTAACGACGTAGCGTCCACCGCTCGCAACGAGCGCGCTTACCGGCGCTACCTCGTTTATCAGCGCAACGTCCCAGGCCGCCCTCCAGCCACCTGCGCCATCGCTGACCTCCAGAACACCGCGTGGCGGGACGCCCTGCGCACGGCCTTCGAAATAAGAGAGCTGACTTCCAACATCGCGCGGCGTCACGCTCAGGCGCGCGCTGGCGTCAGCGGCTTCATAGGTGGTCGGCGTTGGCAGCGCCCATGAATCCGCGCGCGCGATTGGCGCGAACAACAGAACGCAGAAGAATGCTGCCCACTTGAACATGCGCGGAGACTGGATCGGCTTGAGGAAAAATGCCAGTCGGCCTGTAAGCCGGGTTCTGTTCCTCTTTCGAGGTGACGACCATTCCTCTGGACCGCGCATTGCTGCGCGGTTCTCGCGACCAACCCGGATGCACGCTCACGGACGAGCTGTACGCTTGCGCGCCATTGCATCCCTATTCGGTCTTGCTCCCGGCGGGGCTTGCCGTGCCGCCTTCCTTACGGTCGGCGCGGTGGGCTCTTACCCCACCGTTTCAGCCTTGCCTGTGCTCACTTGCGCGAGCCATCGGCGGTCTAATCTCTGTGGCGCTATCCCTAAGATCTCTCTCGGCGGGCGTTACCCGCCGCCGTATCCGCGTGGAGCCCGGACTTTCCTCGAACGCACCGTTTCCAGTTTGCGCCCGCGGCCGTCCGGCCGACTGGCGCGCGGATTATACCGCGCCGCGCTGTTTGCACCAACACTTTGCGGCGAGCCTCAAACGTCCGGATCGAGCTTCTGCGCGAATGTCGAGACCATCAATCGGTGAAGCGCCTCAGTACCTAAAAGCACGCGCTTGTTCTTGCGCACCTCGTCCCGCTCTACGAGACCGAAGGCGACCGCTGCATCGACAATGCGCGTGGTCCTCAAGACGTGGGTGTTTGAAGAGTTCAATCGCCCGCCGTCGCCGCTAAGCTGCCATTGATCCAGGGCCAACGTATACACGGTGATCTGTGGATCCGGCTCGGACTCTGGTCGAACAAATGCCGAGCTGGTCCAGATCTTCGCGAGCGTGTGCATAGCCTCCGGCGAACAGAGCCTGCGCAGATGTGTGCGCTCGATCGCACCGCCACCCTTCGGCGCGATGTATTCCAAGTTCGCCCGGTACACGTTCTCGATGCGCAGCGTCGCATCAAGAAATCGCCGCGCGCGTTCGGTTTCATCGCCACTCATCGGAGCCGATTGCGGAGTCTTCGCCATCACTGCAGCGTCCACCATCCCGGTAGCGCGAACCATGCATGTCGCTACGGTAGGCTGTCAATTTACACATGTCAAATTGACATGTCGTTAACGGCCATCTACGTTGAGGTTCAGTTGAACAGGGAGGGTCCCAATGGAAGGCGCTTTGGACGTCAACGGCTTGGTCAGCCTGTTCACAGCCGCCCTCGTCGTTCTGGCCGCCTGGCTGGGCGCACGCCCAGGGATAGACCGCACGCCTATGAAAGCGCGCGCGCCACAGCGACGAGCAGCCGCCGCGTCTCGTCGTCGGCTGCGCCGGTGATATCGCTTGGCCGGAAGCGGCGCTGGAAGGCGACGAGTGCGGCGCGGGTGGCGTTGTCCATCGCGCCGGTTTGCTTCACGTCGTAGCCGATCGAGCCGAGTTGGGTTTGCACGTCGGAGGCGACGTCGTCG
The DNA here is from genome assembly GCA_964405865.1 of uncultured Terricaulis sp. Taxonomy (GTDB): domain Bacteria; phylum Pseudomonadota; class Alphaproteobacteria; order Caulobacterales; family Aquidulcibacteraceae; genus Vitreimonas. The sequence continues at coordinate 143,413 of CAYOPM010000001.1, forward strand.
TTATCGATTTGGGTTGGCAGATCTTTCGGCCACACCGTAACGCCGGCCTCCGCGAGCTTCGCCCAGGGAAACTTTTCGCCCGGATCGGCTTTGCGTTCGGGCGCGATGTCGGAATGGCCGACAACGCGTTTGGCGTTCAGTTCGGGCCAGCGTTCGAAAATATCATTGAGCAACTGAATGACAGCGGCGATCTGCGCATCGGTAAAATCCGGCAGACCGAAATCGTGGCCGCCATTGACGATCTCGATGCCGATGGCGCGCGCATTCAAATCGCCCTCGCCCTCCCAGCTTCCCGCGCCGGCATGCCAAGCGCGATGCTCTTCAGGCACAAGCGCGTAAACAACACCCGCTTCGTCGACGACATAGTGCGCCGACACGCGCGAGAGCGGCGTATCCGGCAACACGTCTTCGCTTTGCCAAGGCCCAGGATAGTTTCCCGCGACCGGCGCGGGATCAGTGAGACGCGCGAGCGCGATCTCAGCGCCCTGCATGCCGGTGTAATGCAGCACGACCAAATCGATGGGGCGCGTGCGCGCGTCGAAATTGGGCGATGGGCGTTTGATGTAAGCGTCGGTCACGCCGCCCTTATAGAGCGACTCTCGCGCCAGTCTTACTGCTTATGGCTTTACGACTTGCGGTGCGCGGAGGTTTCGACGACCCAGCCGGTCGGCGTTTGGCGCGCTTCGAGCACGCCGTCAGCGCGTTGCGTCGGCTTACGGCGCGGACGCAAGCGCATCGCGACAGCAGCGCCGGCAACCATCAGGCCGACAACCATCGCGGCCGCGAAAGCAAACACCAGAGCGAGACCCACGCCGATTGCCAGAACGACGAGGCCAGCCGCGCGCAGAAAAGCGCTCAGCGCGTTGGAACCCCAGTCGGCGGCGTTAGCGGTCATCGTCGGCGCACTCCTTCGCGGTTCAATATGGAGAGCTACGCTCCGCGATCAATGCGGCGCGCTTAGGGCGCACATGTGGATTGGTTACTTCGCCGGAACGCTCAGATCTTCGCGGATTTTCGCGTAGGCGGCGTTGATCGCAGCGGTTTTCTCGCGTGCGATTTCCACAAACTCGGGCGGCGCACCGCGCTGGAGCATGCGATCGGGATGGTTTTCGGCTGCGATCCGACGCCAAGCTTGGCGCACTTCCTCCATGCTCGCGCCCGGCAGAAGGCCGAGCACAGCGTAAGGATCGCCCGCTTCGGGGCCGAGATTGGTCGCCTTGATGCGGCGGAACTCCATCTCGCTGAAACCGAAATAGGTCGCGACATCAGCCAGATAGTCGAGTTCGCTTTGGGTCAGCGTGCCGTCGGCGCCGGCGATGTGGAAAAGGCCGTCGAGAACGTCTTCGAGCAAGCACGGGCGCGCGCGATACTTGCGGCCGATCTGCTTGGCGTAGGATTCAAATCCCAAAACCGTCTGGTTCGCCAGCAAGAAAGCGCGGCGAAAATGCTCTTCTTCACCGGGCGGCGGGCGGAACACTTGGGCTGCCGCCGCCAATTCGCTCTCAGTTGTTACGCCGTCGGCGCGCGCCATCTTTGCCGCCAGCCCGATAACGGCGGCGGTAAAACCCACATCATTCGGCCGTGGCGCGCATTCTTCGCCAAATTCGGGCGGATCGGCCTCCGGATCGAAGGCGCGCGCGGCCAGTTCAACGATGCGGGACCAAACGGACATGGCCCCATTGTCGCCGATGGTAGCCGGTCATGCCAAGTGACGACGCTGTGAAACCGTCGCGCCATTCGGCGCGTTCACCGCCCATGATGACAGGTTCCATCACCCGCGCCGTTCTGCTGGCATTGGCCCTCACCGCAGCGCCAGTCGCGTTCGCCCAAACCGGCGAGCGCTTCTTCATCGCGATTTCCGACACCGAGACTAACACGCCCGATCCCGCCGGCGATGTTATCGACGTCGCCGCCGCGACGGGTCAGTTCACCTATTTCCTCGATGCGGTTGAGCAGACCGGCTACGCCGAGACGCTGCGTGGCGCAGGACCGTTCACGATCTTCGCGCCGACAGACGAAGCCTTCCGCTCCATGAGCGAGCGCGAACGTGCACGCCTCTTCGCGCCGGAGAACCGCGACGAGTTGCTGGCGTTGCTCGCCTATCACGTCGTCTATGAGCGCGTGACGAGCGAGAGCGCAGCCGGCGGCTTATCGCGCGAGGAAGCCTCGAACGGCTACACGCTCACGATCGACGGCCGCGATGGCCTGCGCGTCAACGATCAGCTCGTTGTCATGCCGGACGTTGCCGCGCGAAACGGCGTCATCCAGGGCATTAACAGCGTACTCAGCCCGCCGGTGATGGTGGCGCAGGCGGACTAGCGTCGCGCAGCGCAGCGATCTCTGCTCGTAGAGCGCGCACCTCTTCGAGGATGCGTTTCTGTACGACGGCTGCGTCTTCCTGCGCTTCGGCGATGCCTTCGACTTCCTCTTCGAGTTCGTCGAGCTCCTCTTTGATCTCTTCCTGCGGCGCGGCCTGCACCGCCTCGACGATGACGCCGATGAAGAGGTTCAAGACGGCGAACACCGCAAGCAGCGTAAAGCCCAGCACATAAATCCACGCGTACGGGTTTTGCCCCTGCAAACGCGCAACGGTTTCGCCCCAGCCATCGAACTGCGAAAGCGCAAATAGCGACAAGAAGGCCGTGCCGAGATCACTGAAGGCGGCGTCGTCATGGAAGAGCGTCGTGCCCATGACGGCGGCGATGTAGAACACCACGGCCAGGATCGCGAACGCAGCGAGAATGCCCGGCAGCGCGCTGAATAATGCCTCGACCACGCGCCGCATCTGCGGCACAGCGCCGACCAAGCGGAAGATCCGCACCACGCGCAGCGTGCGCAGCGCCGAGAGCGAAGAGAACGACAGATAACTGATGCCGACGACGAAGATGTCGAACCAATTCCAGCCGCGGCTGAAATAACGGCGCGGACCTTGCGCGAGGAATTCGAGCGCGAGTTCAGCGGTGAAGATGTAGAGGAAGATCGCGTTCCACTGCTCGATCTGCGCGCTGTACGGACTGTTGCCGCCATAGTGCGCGTCGTAGCCCAGGATCGCTGCGTTCGCGACGATGCACGCGATGATGAAAAGCTCCCAGACAATGTTCTGGGTGAGCCAGCGGAACAGCGGAATGCCGCCCTGCTGCTTTCTCTTGAGCTTCAACTTCCCTTGAGCAGGCGCGCCAGCACCCGCGGCGGCTGCCGCGCCATTCGCCATGATCGATCCCCTCCGCCGGAGAGCCCCCGCTCTCGGCGCGGCGAACCTATCGCGTGAGTCGCGGGACGGAAAAGCCCTTCATAAGGGCCACTAGCGAGGGTCTCGGCCAATGTTGGCCAACACGTCTGCGATGCGAGGCAGCTTGCGGCGCTGGTTGCCAGTAACGGGCTGCGTGGGCGCTCTGAAAAACAGCGCCCGAAGCCAGGCTGCAAACCTTGGTCGCGCCGAGAACGGTTGTTCGGTCATTCGAATTCGCGTCCTTCGACGCGTCGCAAATGCCTGTGAGGCCACAGTCGGCGACCACTCCGGCAAGCATTCACCAAACGACCCTAGACCACACCCGCAACGAGTCCATGTAAAAATGATCCTGCCGAGAGATAAATACTTACAACAACTCAGATTGTGGGGATGAAGGCTAATCACGGCCCTGTGATTATTGTTGTGATTATATGGATACCGCAAAAAATGGAACTTATGCGTCGCTTACTCACTTTCTCCATTGGAACTTTAGAACCAATGGAAAGCGACATGAACGATCTGACCCGCGCCGAACGTCTGCAGATCATGCTGACACAGGAAGAACTCGCCGCACTCGACGATTGGCGTTTTGCCAACCGCATGCCGAGCCGGGCAGCGGCGGTTCGCGAGCTTCTGAAGCGGGGGCTTGCCGCAGAGGGCTACGCGCCGACAAGCGACGCGAAACACTCAAAGGAATATGGCGTCACCAATGGCGCGCACCGCAAAGCGCCGAAGCCCGATGGCGAAGCCAGCGGCGGATGATCAGCCGACCGGGATTGCCTCGGCTGACACCATCTGCGCCCGCGCCGCAGCTTCGGCTTGGCGTTGCTGTTCAGCTTCCGTCAGCATGTTCTGGATGAAGCCTTGGACTTGGTAGGTGCGCCCGCCCCAATGACGGCCAGGCACATTCCAAACTTGCACTTGGCTCCAATCGCCAGCTTCCGAAACATCGCGAATCGGCACGTCACGCGTGATCTCGCCGGTGTTCAGCCAGTTCGAGTGATCGACGATGATCAAGCGCTCCGACACCACTTCACGCACGACAGCAACGTGGCCGCGCGTGTTGGTGTTGTAGCCGCGCAGAACCATCACCGAACCTTCTTCCGGATCAGCGGAGGTTTCATAGCGATCGCGCGCTTGCTGCCACCACGTATTGGCGTTGCCATAAATCTCGACGCCGGACTCGCGGCGCGCAAACGGCACGCACTGCAAGCGCGAACGCCAGTTCGTTACGCGAGCCGTCGGCTCGTATGCCTCATCCGGCAACCGCTCGAATTCGGCGGGCGCCATAGTGGCGTGTTGTGATGGCCCCTCCGTAACTGACGGGTCGACGGCAAGATCCATCGACAATGGTGTCAGCGCCTCTGCCTCCGACGGCAGACCCGAAAGGCCTGCAGCGGCTGCAGCAGCGAGAAGAAGCGCGCGGGAATCGACCATGCCCTGGTGCCCAGGCGAGCTATTGCCCCAAACTGAGACACACAAAGCCGCCAGCGGAGTAAAAGAACACTTAATTCGCCAGCTGAACTTCAGGAAAGGTGCGGTTCTCTATGGTAAAGAGAATCGTAAGTCACAAGATGTTGCTGGTCTTCGAGTAATACTGGTTAACGCTAGTCTTAAGGACTGCGCCACAAGTCTTAACGGCGGGAACTTTTAGCTGAGCGCGGCGCTCAAGCTGAACGGATGGATGAAGCCATCAGCGTTATAAACCCGCCCACCCCAATGCCCGCCGGGGATATGCCAGACGCGGACTTCGGACCAATCGTTGTTGGGTGAGACATCGAGGATCGGCACGCCGGTGCTGATCTCGCCATTGTTCAACCAGTTGGCCTGATCGACACGGATAAGCCGGCTGGAATCGATCCGCGTCACCACGGCGACGTGGCCGCGGCCCGGATTATTGTAGCCGCGCATGACAAAAACCGAGCCCGGCGCAGGCCGGCTCGAGCGCGGATACCGGCCGGCGGCTTGCGCCCACCAGGTATTGGCGTCGCCAAAAATCTCCACGCCGGAGGCTTGGCGAGCAAACGGCACGCACTGGAGGCGGGCGCGAGCGTCGGCAACGCGGGGCTCATCGCCCCCATTCCACTGCGGCAAAACCGGCGCTGAGGCGGGCGCGCGGCCCCGCAGCCCGCCCGAAATCGGCGCAGGCGTCGAGGCGCAGGCAGTCACAACCGCCAGCATCAGCCCAAGCATCAGGGCCCGGGCCGGCCCACTTCCCAACAGAATCGACATTTCGGAGGCAGTATAAACCGGACGTGTTGGTATCCGGTGAATGCGCCCATCCGCCGCGAGACCAGCCGTCGCAGGCTTGACCAGGCAGCGGAAACGGGGTCACCCCGAGGCGCCATGCCCGCCGACCGCCCCGCCATGATCGTCCGCCCCTGCTTCCAGCAGGACCTGGAATTCGTGCAGCTGATCTACGCCCACCATGTGCTGTCAGGGGCCGGCACCTTCGAAATCGAGCCGCCTTCGCTGGAGGAGATGACCGAGCGCTGGACCCGGATCGTCGACAAAGGCTGGCCGTTCTTCGTCGCCTCACCTGTCAGCGACTTGAGCCGGATCTTGGGTTTTGCTTACGCCGTGCAGTATCGCGACCGCGCCGCCTACGCGAAGACCTTCGAGTCTTCGGTCTATGTCGGCCCGACAACGCAACGCCAAGGCGCAGGCGCGTTGCTGATGAGCGAAGTGTTAACGAGCTTGCGCAACGACAGCGTGCGCGAAGTGCTCGCCTTCATCGGCGACAGCTACAACGCTGCTTCGGTCGGTTTGCATGCGAAGTTGGGTTTCAAGGTCGTCGGCAAGCTCGAAAATGTCGGCGAGAAGTTTGGCGGCTTGCTTGATGTCGTCATCATGCAGCGCACACTGCCGCCGCTGAAAACCTGAGCGAACACCACGGGCACAAGCGCTCTGCGCACATGCTGCATCTGCTCAATGCAATTCGACTGCGTAAAGTCGTCACCAATCTTAGCGTTTGAGTAACCATACCCAACACACTGTTCATGTGTTTTGGGAGGAGATCGCGATGCTCTTACGCAAGCTCGTGGTCGTTGGTTTGGTCGGGTTTGTAACTCTCGCTGCGAGCATCGCCACCGCCGAAGATGCGGACGGGCCCAGCGCTTCTTTCGTCGACGGCGTCAACCTCGCCGATCCTGCACAATCTTTCTCTGACAGATTTGGCCTGAGCGTGGGCCCAGGCCGCGAAGCGCGCTTTAGCGCCTTTACGCCAGAGCAAGCACGCGAGCGCAGCCGCGGCGGCAGTCGCGACTACGAAGTTTCAGTCATCGCCCCCGCCGGCAACGGCGTTGACGTCTCGTTCGCACAGCGCGGCGGCGTCGGCTTCAACGAGCAAGGCGACGTCGAGCGCCAGTCCCGCGCTTCGGAAGTCCGCGTCGGTCGCGGCCTGCGGATGCGCGAAGATGAGCCGGCATCCGGCTCGCGCTGGTATCTCTTCGCCGCGTCGGAAGACGAGGCCGTTGTCTGGCACCCAGGCTTCCAGAACGAGCTTGGCGTCGCCAGTTCAGGCTTTGCGGTGCAGGAGCGTGTCGAGATTGGCGACTTGCAGGCAGGCGTCACCTACGAGGCGAACGGCTGGCAGACTTCTCTCGCCTACGTTGAACGCGAGATCAGCGCCCGAAACGGCGGTCGCACCCACAACCAGGACGAACGCTTCGTCGGCCTGACGGTAACCATGCGCCACTGAGGGGAAAAAGCCGCAACCGAAGGCAAAGCGGGCCACGAGAGTCGCAAAAGACTTAACAGCTCACGGAACATGTGGCAGCCAATATGCATTGCCGCTTCGGAAGTAACTGAAACGAGGCTGTAATGGGTGGCTTTGGTTCAATGCGGGGAGCTTTGGCGGCGGGCTGCGCGCTTGCCGCTGGACTTGCGGGTGCGGCTTTCGCCCAAGAAGGCCCTCCAGCGCCGGTGAACTTTGAGGACCCGGCAGCACGTCTCGCTGGAGCATCCGCCCCGATCGTGGATGTCTCGGTCCGCGACTCCAATCCCCGCTTTGCGCCGATCGCTACACCCAGCCCAGATGGCGAGCCGCGACGCCGCCTTGAACTTGAAGTCGCTGCCGGCGGCGGCGATTCACCACTCGATATCTCCGTTTCGCAACGCGCCTCGCTGGGCGCTGACGAAAACGGCAACATTTCCCGCCGTGGCTCCGGCTCTGAAGTCCGCGTCGGTCGTGGCCTCGTGAGCGACAGCGAAGGCGCGCGCACGCAAAATGGCGGCTCGGCGGTTTACGCCTTTGTCGCGTCCGACGACGAAGCCCTCACCTGGCAACCTGGTTCGCGTAGCGATTTTGGCGGCCAAGGCTCTTCGCTCTCGATGCAAGAGCAAGTCGAGATCGGCGACATGGCCGCTGGCGTCACCTATGAACGCAATGGCGTGCAAGCCTCGCTGGCCTATGTCGAGCGCGAGGAATCCACCCGCGTCGGCGGCCGTCACTTCAGCCAAGACACCAGCTTCACTGGCGTCACGGTGACGATGCGCCGTTAAGACGGCAGTCACGCTTTTTGCATTGCCAGGCGCATGACCAGCCTGCGCCAAGAAATGTCCCGCAAACGTATGCTTCGCAGCGTCCGAGCGTTCGCGCTTCCGGTCACGCTTGGTCTAACGCTGGGAGCCGGCGGCTTCTTCCTTGTGGAAAGCGCTGCCACCACGCCCGCGATTGAAAGCACCGCGCCGCCGATCGAGCGCGTTCGCGCCGCAGCGCCTGCCCCGGCCGATGCTCGCCGCGCCGTCACTTCCCGTCGCGAACCGGTCGTCCACCAAGGCGCCTACCGGAATTGCACCGAAGCCCGCGCCGCTGGCGCCGCCCCGGTCTACGCCAACGAGCCGGGCTACGGCCCTCACCTCGACGGCGACGATGACGGGATCGGCTGCGAGCCCTATCCCCGATACTGAGCCCGGCCTCTTCTCCACAACCAGTCGCCCTTATCCCGCTTTCCGGGCGGCTGAATCGCTGCATGGTCTGCGGCTGGGCGGCTGGTAACTTTTCTTAAAGACGACTCGCGCCCAATACGCCACTAATGGTGGCCTGACATGCCGCCAATCCCTACATATAGGGTGCGTTTCGGCTTCGAATTGGGAGTTTTGCGGATGGCTGGCGATAACGGGGGCAAAGCTTTGACGGGCCTTCGCACACCTTCGGTTGGTTACAAGCCGTTCCGCTACCCGTGGGCGTACGAATTCTGGCGCCGCCAGCAACAAGTTCACTGGATGCCGGAAGAAGTCCCGCTCGGCGAAGACGTGAAGGATTGGGCCTCGAAGCTCAACGACCAGGAGCGCAATCTGCTGACGCAGATTTTCCGCTTCTTCACCCAGTCGGACATCGAGGTGAACGACAATTACATGGAGCGCTATTCGCGCGTCTTCAAACCGACCGAAGTGAAGATGATGCTGGCCTCGTTCTCGAACATCGAGACGATCCACGTCGCCGCTTACGCGCTGCTGCTCGAAACCATTGGCATGCCCGACAGCGAATTTGCCGCCTTCTACGACTACCAGGCGATGCGCGATAAGCACGATTATATGGGCAAGTTCGGCGTCGAGACCGATGCGGACATCTTGCGCACTGTCGCGATGTTCGGCGCCTTCACGGAAGGTCTGCAGCTCTTTGCATCGTTCGCGATGCTGATGAACTTCCCGCGCTTCAACAAGATGAAGGGCATGGGACAAATCGTGACGTGGTCAGTGCGCGACGAGAGCTTGCACTGCGAAGGCATGATCAAGCTCTTCCACGCCTACGCAAAAGAAACCAACGCGCTGACGCAAGAGGTGAAGGACGACATCACCGAATGCTGCCGCACGGTTGTTGGCATGGAAGACAAGTTCATCGACCTCGCCTTCGAGATGGGCCCGGTCCAAGGCATGACAGCGGACGATATCAAGCAATACATCCGCTACATCGCCGATTGGCGCTTGGGTCAGCTCGGCCTGCCGAAAATCTATGGCGTCACCGAACACCCGATCCCGTGGCTGACGGCGATCCTGAACGGCGTCGAGCACGCCAACTTCTTTGAAGCGCGCGCCACCGAATATTCGAAGGCCGCCACCAAAGGCGAATGGCACGGCGGCGAAGGCGTGTGGTCAAACTTCGACGCGATGATGGAAAAGCGGAAGGCCGCGAGCTGAGTACAAAGACATAAGGCGCCTCACCCATTCCCGGATTGCGCGTAGCGCAAGTCCGGGACCCATAAACACGCCTGAGGGCAAGTACGCACGATCGGCGCGACGCGTTCAGCAAACAGAAGTGTTTATGGGTCCCGGGCTCGCGACTTCGACGCGCCCCGGGAATAGGCGGTTAGCTATTCAAGAGTGAGCGCAACTTTTCTCGCTCCGCTGCGCCAACGCCGAGCGTGCTTTCCATGTAGCTGAACACGTTACCGTGCTTCGCTTCGATCACATCGAGCGCGGCGCGGAGGTAATCGACGTGCACGCCGAGCATAGGCCGCAGTGCTTCGGCTTGAAGCTTGCGCCCTAAGCGCTCCTCCATCCGCTCTTGGATGCGCGGCATGCGCTTTTCCAAATCGACGGCTTGGTTGGTGAACTCGTAGTCCGCGAACACCGCGTCTTCGTCCACGCCAAGCGCAAACAAGGTCAGCGCACACGCAATGCCGGTGCGGTCTTTGCCGGCCGCACAATGGATGACGCCCGCGCCGCCCGCGTTCAATTCGCTGAACCAATCGCGATAGAGGCTGATGAGCCGCGGATCGAACGGGATCTCGCGGTAGAGGCTGACCATGTAGCCGTACGTCGATTGCGGCGTCAGATCACTCTGCATCAACGCGACCAGATGCGGCGGCAGCGCATGCCCGCCCGCGCCTTCATCGTTGAAGATAATGCGCGTGGCTTCACTCTCCCATCGCGTCGGCTCGTGCTTGCGCTCTTCGGGACGTCGCAGATCGACCAGAAAGCGCAACTCCATCGCATTGAGCTTTTCGATGTCGGCATCAGACGCGTCATGGAACGAGGCGGAGCGAAACAGCTTCCCGCGCGTCACCTTCGCGCCGTCTTTCGTCTCCCAGCCGCCGAAATCGCGGAAATTGAGGACGCGGTCGAAAGGGACAAGGCGGTCGAAGCTCATGGGCGACGTGATGGCCGATCCGGCCCGCGCCGTCAAAGCGGCGATTGCAGCGCACGCAGCGCCGCGCCAAACTCAGCCCCGATGAGCGAAACCGCACCGCAACGCCCCCGCCGCAACCTCCTCCGACGCTGGGGGCCGCGCGCGCTCTTCGAATCCCTCTTGATCATTTTCTCGATCTCGCTGGCGCTCGCGATCAACGCCTGGATCAACGATCAGCAAGCCGCCGCCCGCGTACGCGAAGCGCGCGCGTATTTCATCGAAGAACTGCAAGCCAACCGCGCGCAGCTTCTTTCCGACTCCATCCTTCCCCATCACCGGCGATTGCACGCAGCCCTATCGGCTGCGCCGATGGATCGGCCGCTGACGCGCGAAGCGGCGATGCCGACACTCTCGGTCGTCTTCGCCACCGGCATCCACACGTCAGCACTGCGCGATGTGGCCTGGAGCACGTTTTCGAATGACGATCTTCTCGCGCACATGGCGCCCGAGCAAATCTTTGCGCTGAATGATGCGTACGAAGCGCAAGATCGCATCAAGAATCTGCATGAGTCGTTTTACGCGGTTCTCGCCCAGCTCCCCGGCGAGCTCACGGGCGGCACGGACGCGCGCGGCGCGCTGATGTCGTTACGCTTGCACCTGGCAGACATTGTCGTCGCCGAGGAATACGCAGTGGCGCGTATCGAGGCCGCGCTCACAGCACTCGGCGCCACGCCGACAGAGGTCGAAGCTGTAGAGGCTGCTGACAGCGCAAGGCCCGCAGCCGATGAAGCGCCAAGCGAACCGCAAAGCGACACGCCATGACGCGGGAGAGCTTCACCAGCGCGGATGGCGTCAAACTCTCCTATCGCACTGAAGGCGAAGGCCAGCCCGTCGTCATGCTGCACGGCTTCTTGGCGAACGCGCGCTTCAACTTCATCGAGCCCGGCATCACCGCGCAAATCGTCAATGCCGGTTTTCAAGCCATCATGCTCGATTTTCGCGGCCACGGCGGCTCGGAGGCGCCGCTCGATCCGCGCCTCTACCCCGCGGACATTCTCGCGCAGGACGCGGAAGGCTTGATCGCGCATCTCGGTCTTAGCGACTACGACCTCGTCGGCTATTCTCTGGGCGCGCGTACCGCGGTGCGCATGCTGCTGCGCGGCGCTCGGCCACGCCGGTGCGTGCTGGGCGGCATGGGCGACACGGGCGTCATCGGCTCAACCGCGCGCGTCGCCTTCTTCGAGGACGCGATCAACAACGGCGAGGCCGGCGCGTTCCCGCAAGCGGCAAAGGTCGTGCAAGCCCTGATCGCGCGCGCGCAAATGGACCCACAAGTTGCGCTCCACGTGCTGCGCTCACAAATCCAAACCGAACAAGCGCCGCTGGCGGCGATCGACACACCGATCCTCTGCGTCAGCGGCGTTGACGATCACGACAATGGCAGCGCTGAAGGACTCGCTAAGTTCTTTCCCAACGCGCAAGCCCTGCGCATCACCGGAAACCACCTGAGCGCCGTGAATGCAGAGCTTGGCGCGGCAATCGTGTCGTTCCTGCGCGCCTAGTCGCTCACGATCGCGGTCGCTTCGATCTCAACCAGCCATTCCGGGTCGATGAAGCCGCTGACCTCTACGAACGTGCAAGCCGGGCGCACGTCGGCGAACACTTCCCCGTGCGCTCGGGCCGCCTCCTTCCATATCGCCATGTCCGTCAACATCACACGCGTGCGCACGACGTGGTTCAGGCTTCCGCCAGCGTCGGCCAACGCCGCGGCGATGATCTCAAAGCATCGCTTGGTTTGCTGGTAGCAATCGCCTGGAGCATTTGCGCCGATCGGCGCAGTGCCAGCCACTTCTATAATGTCGCCCACGCGCACCGCGCGCGAAAACCCGATCTCACGCTCGAACGGCGAGCCGGAAGAAATGATCCGTCTGCTCATCGGAACGGCGGCTCATCGAAGGCGCGCAGTTTGCGCGAATGCAACCGGTCACGGTTTTTCTTCAGCAACGCCACCGTCTCCAAGCCGATGCGCAGATGCGCGCCGATAGCGCTATCGTAGAAGCGGTCCGATACGCCCGGCAGTTTGATCTCGCCATGCGCGGGCTTATCCGAGATGCAGAGCAACACGCCATACGGCACGCGCATGCGAAAGCCTTGCGTCGCCACGCACGCGCTTTCCATATCAACCGCGATCGCGCGCGATTGTGAGAGCAGCTGGCGCTCCTGATTGTAATTGAGCTCCCAGTTGCGGTCGGCGTACGAGACGACCGTGCCGGTGCGCAAACGCCGGCGTAGATCTTCTTTGTCGCCGCCTGCAACGGCAGTCGCCGCTTGCTGCAGCGCGATCTGCACTTCCGCGATCGCCGGGATAGGCACTTCGAGCGGCACGCGATCATCGAGAATGTGGTCGCGGCGCAGATAAGCGTGCGCGAGCACATAATCGCCGATGCGCTGCGTGTGACGCAGGCCGCCGCAGTGTCCGATCATCAGCCAGCAATGCGGGCGCAGCACCGCCAGGTGATCGGTGATCGTCTTCGCGTTCGACGGGCCGACGCCAATGTTCACCAGCGTGACGCCATCGCCATCCGGCGTCGTCAAATGGTACGCGGGCATCTGATATTTGCGCCACGGCGCATCGAGCGCTTTCGCTTCCGCATCAGGATCGCCTGCTTCGATGCGCAGGCGCCCAGGGCACGAGAGCGCCCAGCCTTTCGGCCCGTTCTTCACGCCCTCCGCCGCCCAGCGCACGAACTCTTCGACGTAACGCTGGTAGTTCGTGAACAGGATCCACGGCTGCACGTCCTGCCATGGCGCGCCGGTATAGTGTTCGATGCGCTTCAGCGAATAGTCAGTGCGCGGCGCATCGAAGAGCGCCAGCGGCCGCGTGCCGTCGATCTGCTCGATGCGCAAGCCATCGACAACTGCATCGCCGACCGACGTAAGCCGCGGGTTCGGGTAGTAACGCGCCAATTCTTCCGCCGGCACGGTGTCGAACGCCTTCGCGCCGGCGGCATCAAGCACGAACGAGTACGGAATTTCCGCCCCGCTGACGCGCACGCTGAGCTCAGCGCCGTAATCGTCGACCAGATAAGTGAGCTGCTCGATCAGATAGTCGCGAAAATAATGCGGCTGCGTAATCGAGACCGCGTATTCGCCCGGCCATGTCAGCTGACCGAACGCGCGCGCCAGCCGTGGCGCGGGCGAATTCGGCAGATATGTGACGCGCAGTTCGGGATAACGAAACAGCGCGCGCTCTTCGCCTGTCGGCGGAACGCCGGTTTCAGCGAAGCGCTTGATCGATTCGATCAGCGCGTCGACGGCGCGTTTGTGCAGGAATTCAAGCCGATCGACGGCTTCAACCGGTGTTTTGGGATCTTCCATCGCGGGAGTGTCCCGCGATCGGCGCGTGCGTCAAGTGGTGCGGCGCGGGATCGGATCAACCAGGCGCGAACGGCGATAGGCCTGGTGGCTCAGGTTCATGTCGCCGTCGATGACGAAACCAAGCGGCGACGCATACGGATAGATCGACTCGGCCATAATGACGCTCGTCCCCGCCTGCATCATTTGCGGCGGCAAGGTGACGGTTGAGTTCACGGTGCGCGCCGTCATGCCCCGGCCTTCGCTCCATACCACCCGCGCCGTCGTCGCATTGACGATCGTCACGCTGGTGATGCGCATCTGCATATCGGCGCCTTCGTCCGGGAACATCAGCACATCGATGGCGGCCCAGAGGTTTGTGACCTCGTCATTGGTCACCTCGGTGTCGCGGGCGACGACGTCGGCGAGCGAAGCGGCGGCGTTTTGCGCGCGCTTGTTGGTGTTCATCACGTCGATCAGCTCGACCGCGCCAAACAGCAGAAAGATCATCATCGGCGCGATGATCGCGAACTCGACGGCGGCGATGCCCTTCTCGGACGCGCCAAAGCGGCGAAAGATCTGGCGCAGCGTCATTGATAGGGCTCGTTGCGGAACATCATCGTAGAAATGAGCACGCGCTCACCACCATTGATGTTCTGGAAAACTGGTTGGAACATCGGCGTCATCACATGCCAACGATAATAGGCGCGCACGACCACGATGCTCGAGGGCTGGCCGGGCTGATAGCCGAAGCCGCTATCGTCGAACTCACCATCTTCAATCGGGTTCAGCGCGGCGGCATTGGCTGCGACGAACGAGTTGAAGGTACGGACGTCGATATAGAGGTTCTCGTTGCAGTTCACGGCCAGGATGCGCATCATGCGGTTGCAGAGCTGGTCTTTGATCTGCGAGGCGCCGATGCCGCCCATCTGAGCCTGCCCGGTGCGGATCGAGCGCGCGGTATCGTTGACTGCGCTATCGAGCGTCGTCTGCGCGAAGCCGATCATCGAAATTTCAGCCAGACCAAAGGTCAGCAGAAAAAACGGCACGACGACGAGACCGAACTCGATCGTCGCCGAGCCGCGACGCGCGCGGCCGAAGCGGCGAAACGTCCGCAGCAATGATGTAAAGCGCGCGAGCATGCTCTCTCCGAACGCCGATACTAGGCGCCGAAGGGATTATTTTCCGTCAAAAGAGAGCGTAAACGCCGCTTAACGGACGCCGCCGCGGCCTTGGATCTGCTGCTGCACGGCAGTCGAAGCATCGCCGTCGCCGATATCCGGACGCGGACGGCAAAGCGGCGTGCACTCAAGACGCGCCGTTTCATTGCCGCGCGTGACCATGACGACATCAGTCTCGTCCGGCGTCACCACGATGCGGCCGGAATAAAGCACGCGGCCATTTTCACCGACGACAACCAGATTGGTCGAGCCGTAAGAGCGCCCGGTGACGAAGAGGAAGCGATCGTTCTGAACCGAAACGCCGGCGATGGTCGGATTGCCGATTGCAACGCCTTCAGCCGGTTCAGAGAGCCGGATCGGAAACGCCTGGTCGAGCGCGACGCGAATATCGCGTGCGTGCGCAACGCCTGCAGTGACGAACATGGAAGCAGCTGCAACCGCAGCCACGACGAAACGCGAAAGGCGCATCGGCGAAATCCTTCTACTCTCTTTATATGAGCTACGCGCCAATGGTTTCGGGATCGCTAAGAAGCGCGCGCGTATAAGAAGAATGACAAAGCGGAGAGCGCGCAAGAATCCGCAAGGCAGTTAACTTTATCCTTACCTTCCTTGTGAGGCGCTCCGTTTACCGTTGTCGTGTAGCTTCATCCTTGCGTCTGGGATTGGGTGTCGGGTGCGACGCTCCACCACCGGGCCGGTGAAAAAAGCACTCGACAAACGGAGCTATGAATATGTTGAAGCAATTTCTGAACAACGAAGACGGCGCCACTGCAATCGAATACGGCCTGATCGCCGCTCTGATCGGCGTCGCCATCATCACGGCCGTTGGCCTCGTCGGCGACAGCCTCGACGAAGTCTTCACGCAAGTCGCGACGGACCTCTCGGGCGCCAACTAAGCGCCTGACTAGCTTGGGAGCGCGGCCCTCGGCCGCGCTCCTTTAGCGCCCTTACATTTCCCCTCCTCCAAAACGCCGCCCCCCCTCGGGGCGGCGTTTTTCTTTGTTTCTCCGCAGCAACGCCGCTCATCTTTAATCTTTCTTAGCGCGGAACACCGACACCTTAAGAGCATGATTGAACTCCTGGCGGCATGTGCGTTTGCCGGCCTGCTGATCTACGCGGCGGCCTCCGATATCGCGCGCCTGATCATTCCCAACTGGGTCTCGATCGCAATGGCGGCGCTCTTCTTTCCCGCCGCTTTAGTCGCCGGCGCGACATGGGGCGAGATTGGCTTGCATGCCCTGCTCGGCTTCTGCGTTCTTGGTGTCGGCTTCTTCTTGTTCGCCGCAAAAATTATCGGCGGCGGCGACGCAAAGCTCTTGGCGGCAGCCGCCGTTTGGACCGGCATCACCGCGTTTGCTCCTTTTATCTTCTGGACCGCAGTCGCGGGCGGCGTCATGGCGCTCGCACTTTTGGCTGCGCGCCAGTTCGTTCCACAAGCAGAGACCAATCCGGCGTTCGTAAACCGCCTGCTCACGGGGAAGAGCGGCATTCCTTACGGCGTCGCGATCATGTTCGGCGGGTTGATGGCGATGCCAGCGATTCCGCACCTGTCAATCTCGTTAACCATGCCTTAGCCGCACCGTGGTCTGTTCACGGCTGGGGCTTGAGACTTAACGCGCGGGGAGTAATCGCATGTCAGCGCGTCAGCTGATCGTTCTTGTCATCGCTGCGATCGCGGCGATCGGCGCGCTCTTCCTTATTCGCGGCATGGGCGCCCGCAACGACGCGCCGTCCGAAGCGGAAGCGGCGACTATTGCGGGCGAGCAAGTGCTCGTCGTCGCGCGCGACGTGCCGCAAGGCGCGGCGCTGACGCCGAGCGACCTCGCCGTCGTTCTTTTTCCGAACGATTCAATCGCCCCAAGCTTCATTCGGCTTTCGAATCAACCTTCCGCGCAGGCTGACCTTGTTGGCGCCGTGACCCGCCGTCCGTTCGCGCAAGGCGAGCCGATCACGGTTGGTTCGGTTGTGCAACCAGATGGCCGCGGCTTCATGGCGGCTCAGCTCGCACCGGGCTTCCGCGCCGTCTCGATCGAAATCGAGAGCCAGACTGCCGCCGGCGGCTACATCCAGGTCAACGACCGCGTCGACATCATCGTCACCTATACTGTCGAGAACAGAGAAGGCGGCGGCGACCAGATCAATAGCGACATCGTCTTGCAAGACGTGCGCGTGCTGGCGCTCGGCGAAACCACACAGCCGCAAACTTCGGGTGAAAATCCGACAGTGGTTCAAGCCGGCTACGCCGTACTCGAGCTCAGTCAGGAAGACGCGCGCGTGCTCGCGCTCGCCGACGAGATGGGCGAGATCGATCTGGCGCTGCGCGGCGTGCAAGTCGACACCGTGGGCATGCAGACCAGCAACGGTCGTCGCCCCGGCCAAGGTTCAGGCAGCGTGCGTGTTCACGCATTCGGTACAGTTAGCGGGGGCAGCCGATGAAGGCTGGTAAATCTCTTCGTCTGTCGCTCGCGACGGCGCTCTCCACGGCGATCGCGCTTGCGCCGACTTACGCGGTCGCGCAAGTCGAGCCGGCGAGCGCGCCCAATGTGCGCATCACCAATGGCGGCGGTTCGCAGTCGGCGTCTCTGGTCCTCCCCTTCGGCAAATCGGCGATCATCGATCTGCCGGCCGATGCGCGCGACATTTTGATCTCAAATCCGGCCATCGCAGACGCGACCGTGCGCACGGCGCGCCGCGCTTACGTCATCGGCCGTCAGCTGGGTCAGACCAACATCTTCTTCTTCGACGCTCAAGGCCGTCAGATCGCCAACGTCGAAATCCGCGTCGAGCCTGACGTCGCGCCGCTCAACGATATTCTCGCGCGTCATTCACCGGATGCGCAGATTACGGCGGAAGCGCTCAACGGTTCGATCGTTCTTTCCGGCAGCGCCCGCAGCGCCGGCGAAGCTGATCGCGCACGCCAACTCGCCCTGCAATTCCTCGCCACGACGGGCGGCGGCGGCGCAGGCGCGCCGGAAGACCGCATCGTCAACCTCATCCAGGTGCAAGGCAGCGAGCAAGTCATGCTGCGGGTGCGCGTCGTCGAGATGAGCCGCACCTTGGTGCGCCAACTCGGCATCAACGCGAACTATGACGAGATGATCAATCAACTCGTCGGCGAGGATAATTTCCTCGATATCGCAACGCGCAACGGCTTCTCGATCAACGGACAAATCCTCGGCGGCCTCGCGGCCACTGGCGGCATCGCCGAAAACATCCTGCGCCCGGCCAGCTACGCTTATCCCGGCGCCGTCGTCGATGGCAGCATCACGCCTGGCCAAGCCGGCGTCGGCGGCTATCAACCGGCCAACGGCACAAACCCGGAAGTCTGGGGTCCTGCGCGCGTTGAACAATCGAGCCGCACAGATGCGACCATCGAGGCATTCGAACGCGCCGGCCTGCTGCGCGTGCTCGCCGAGCCAAACCTGACCGCCATATCGGGCGAAGCCGCGCGCTTCCTCGCCGGCGGTGAATTCCCGGTGCCGGTCAACAGCGACGACGGCCAAATCTCCGTCGAGTTCAAACCGTTCGGTGTCGGTCTCGCCTTTACGCCGGTGGTTATGTCGGGCGGCAACATCTCGCTGCGCATCGCCACCGAAGTGTCGGAGCTCACGTCAGAGGGCGCGATCTCCACCGGCGACACGCCGATCCGCAACGACGATGGCACCACGACCGTTATTCGCGGCATCAACATCCCGGCGCTGCAAGTCCGCCGCGCGGAGACGACGCTGGAAATGTCGTCCGGCAGTTCGATCGTGCTTGCCGGGCTCATTCAAGAGCGCACGCGTCACGCGGTCGAAGGCATCCCAGGTGTTATGAACACGCCGGTGATCGGCTCGCTCTTCCGCTCGCGCGACTTCATCAACAACGAAACTGAGTTGGTCATCATCGTCACGCCCTACCTGGTGCGGCCGACGAGCCCGGATCGTCTGCGTACGCCGGCCGACGGCTTCCGCAATCCGAGCGAAGGCGAGAGCCTGCTGACCGGACGGCTCAATTCCCTTTATCGCCCCTCAAGTGCCGAGGGACGCGATGAGAGCAACCAAGGCGGCCTGCAAGGGTCGCACGGCCACGTGATCGAGTGAGGCGTACACACATGAAAGCCCGCCTGCCCCTTCTTGCACTCGGCTTGAGCGCGCTCGGCGCTTGCGCAAGCGTGCCCGCGCCGCCCGCCGACATGCGGCCGACGCCGACCACGGCTGATTATCACCGCATCGAAGTCACGCAGACTGCCGAGCGGATCGAAGTTCCGGTGACGGCAGGCGCACTTTCGCCAGCCGCACGCGCGCAGCTCCGCGCCTTTGCCGGCGGCTATCTCCGCTACGGCCACGGCGCGCTGGTGCTGAGCACGCCGTCGGGTTCGCCGAACTCCGATGCGGCTTCGCTGCTCGCCAACGAAACGCGTAACGCGCTTGTTGAGGCCGGCGTTTCCTACGCCGCTGTCGCAGGCTCGACCTACGACGCTTCGGCCAATCCGAACGCGCCGATCATCGTCAGCTTCTCGCGCTACGAAGCGCAAGCGCCGGAATGCGCTCCGCTTTGGGAGCAAGATCTCGCGCACCAGAGCAACAACCAATCGTGGGAAAGCTTCGGCTGCGCCACGCAAGCCAATCTCGCGGCGATGGTTGAAGATCCTGCCGATCTGATGCGTCCGCGCGCGCACGATCCGCGCGACTCCGGCCGTCGTGACGAGGTCATGGATCACTACCGCGCCGGTGAAACCACGCACGCCGAACGCACGAACGACGAACGCATTCAAATCAGCAACGCGGTCCAATAGGCCAGTACGCCATGAGCAAACCTGATCCAGCCTGGAGCCTCGGCAATGAGGACGAATTCGTCCTCGAAGAGGACGAGAACTTCGGCCTTGGCGACCTCGAAGGCGTCGACCTGCCGCCGTTCGATGGCGAACCGCCGCCACCGCCCTCCAATCAATCGGCGCCGACGGCGCTCGACGTGGACGATCCGTTTGGACTTGCAGCGCCCGTCGCCGCAATGGCCGCCGTCACGGCGCTGCCGATCGACGATACACGCAGCACCGAACAGCCGGTGCCGCGCATCACCATTCACGCTTGCTGCGATCGTCACGAAATCGCTGACATCGTCTCAGGCATCGGCGCCGATCGCCGCATGGCGCGCGCCGAGATCAGCGTCGAACAAGGCGGCATCGAAGCCGCCATCACGCGCTTCGCAGGACAAGCCAGCCCCAACCTGCTCATCCTCGACACGATGTTGCAGGGCCCGATGATGCTGCAGGCGCTCGATCGCCTCGCGCAGGTGATCGAAGAAGGCACCAAGGTCGTCATTATCGGCGCGGTCAACGACATCGCACTCTTCCGCGAACTGATGAGCCGCGGCGTCAGCGAGTACATCGTGCCGCCGCTGCAGCCGCTCGACATGATCCGCACCGTCTGCGGGCTCTACGTCAATCCGGACAAGCCGTTCGCCGGCCGCGTCATCGCCGTCATTGGCGCGCGCGGCGGCATCGGCGCCTCCACCATCGCGCACAACATCGCCTGGTCGATCGCTGAGCGTCAGGAATCGAGCGCAACCCTGCTCGATCTCGATCTTTCGTTCGGCACTGCCGCTCTGGACTTCAACCAGGACCCGCCGCAATCGATCGCTGATGCGCTGATGGCGCCGGATCGCGTTGACGACGTCTTCTTGGAGCGCGTCACCACCAAGCAAACCCAGCGCCTGCAAATGCTGACCGCGCCGGCGACGCTTGAGCGCGAATTCGAACTCGATCCGCAATCCTATGAGATGGTGATCGAGCGCGTGCGCCGCACGAGCCCGTTCGTCGTGCTCGATCTGCCGCACGTCTGGACCTCCTGGGTGAAGCACACGCTGCTCGCAGCGGACGACGCCATCATCGTCGCCGGCCCCGATCTCGCGAGCTTGCGCAACACCAAGAACATTATCGACCTCTTGAAAGCGATGCGCCCCTACGATGCGCCGCCAACTGTCGTACTCTCGATGGTAGGCGTGCCGAAGCGGCCGGAAATTCCGCTGAAGGATTTCGCCGAAGCTTTGGGCGCCGAGCCCGTCGCTTCCATTCCGTTCGACCCGCAACTGTTCGGTATGGCCGCGAACAACGGCCAGATGATCGGTGAAGTGGCCGCGCAGTCGAAGACAGCGCTGGCGCTCGATGCCCTCTCTGCATCGCTGACGGGCCGCAAGCCGGTGGAGACGAAGAAAGCGTCCATCGCCGACAAGATTCCGTTCTTGAAGCGATAGGGGCCTAGATGTTCGGCAAGCGCAGCCTCGATGGGCAGCCACTAGCACCAGCTGCGCCCACCGCTGCGCCGCCGCCGGCGGCGCGCGTGCAATCGGCCGTTGGCGTAAAGCCCGCGTCTGCCCCTGCGCCGCGTCCCGCCGCGCCCGCAGCCCCTGCACCGCGCCCTGCAGCGCCTTCGGTCAACGCACCCAATCCGCGCATGCAAGCGTCGGCGGAGCCCGCCGATCAGCCGGAGTACCGCTCGGAAGCGTACTACCGCGTCAAATCGACGATCTTCAACGCGCTCATCGAAACCATCGACCTGACGCAACTCGCGCAGCTCGATAGCGAAAGCGCGCGCGACGAAATCCGCGACATCGTCGCTGAGATCATCTCGATCAAGAATGTCGTGATGTCGATCGCTGAGCAGGAAGCCCTGCTCGACGATATCTGCAACGACGTTCTGGGTTACGGCCCGCTCGAGCCGCTGCTCGCGCGCGACGACATCGCCGACATCATGGTCAACGGCGCCAATGCCGTGTTCATCGAAGTCAGCGGCAAGATTTCCAAAACCGGCATCCGCTTCCGTGACAACGGCCAGCTGATGAACATCTGCCAACGCATCGTCAGCCAAGTCGGCCGCCGCGTTGATGAAAGCTCACCGATCTGCGACGCGCGCTTGCCTGACGGGTCGCGCGTCAACGTCATCGTGCCACCGCTGGCCATCGATGGCCCAACGCTCACCATTCGTAAGTTCAAAAAGGACAAGCTGAAGCTCAGCAACCTGGTTGAGTTCGGCTCGATCTCACCTGCCGGCGCGAAAATCCTGCAGATCATCGGCGCTTGCCGCTGTAACGTGCTGATCTCCGGCGGTACCGGCTCGGGCAAGACGACACTGCTCAACACGCTGACCGCCTTCATCGATCCGACTGAGCGCGTCATCACCTGCGAAGACGCGGCCGAATTGCAGCTGCAACAGCCGCACGTCGTGCGTCTCGAAACGCGCCCGCCTAACCTTGAAGGCACCGGCCAGGTCACGATGCGTGATCTCGTCAAGAACTGCCTGCGTATGCGTCCTGAGCGGATTATCGTCGGCGAAGTCCGCGGCAGCGAGTCGTTCGACTTGCTGCAAGCCATGAACACGGGCCACGACGGCTCGATGGGCACGCTGCACGCCAACACGCCGCGCGAAGCGCTCTCGCGTCTTGAATCGATGATCACGATGGGCGGCTTCTCACTGCCGCCGAAGACGATCCGCGAAATCATCGTCGCCGCCGTCGACGTCGTCATCCAAGCCGCGCGTCTGCGCGACGGTTCGCGCCGCATCACGCAAATCACCGAAGTGCTTGGCCTCGAAGGCGATACGATCATCACGCAGGATCTTCTCGTCTACGAAATCCAAGGCGAAGACCAGAACGGCCGCATCACCGGCCGTCACAAGGGCACCGGCGTCGGCCGTCCCCGCTTCTGGGAGCGCGCGCGCTATTTCGGCCTCGAAAAAGAACTCGCACAAGCGCTGGACGAAGCGGAGCAGGCGTAATGGATCCCGCTTTGATGGTTGCGGCTTTGGCGTTCGTCGCGATCGGCGGCGTCGGCTTCGTATTCGCGTCCGGCAACGCGCAGCCGGCGACCGCATCGAAGCGCGTGAAAGCTGTGGCGGGCGACAACAAGGTCGATCGCCGCAAGCAAGCCGTCGACATGGCCGCGCTGAAGCGCAAGCAATCGACGCAAGAAGCGCTGAAGGAAATGTCGGCCAACGAGAAAAGCGCGCGCAAGCGCCGCTACTCGGTAAAAGGCCAGATTGCACAAGCAGGCATCAAGCTCACGCCCACCATGTTCTGGGTGTTCTCTGCTGTCGCCGGCCTCGTGCTGGCGCTCGCCGGCCTCATCATTCAAGGCCCCATCGGCGCAGCGATGGGCTTCTTCATCGGTTTTCTCGGCCTGCCCCGCTGGTTCTTGAGCTTCCTCGTCGGCGGGCGCCAAAAGAAGTTCGCCAATCAACTCGCCGACGGCATCGACGTCATCGTCCGCGGTGTGAAGTCCGGTCTGCCGCTGAACCAGTGCTTGCGCATCATCGCGGCGGAGAGCCCCGAGCCGTTGCGCTCCGAATTCCAAGCTCTCTGCGATTCACAGGCGATGGGCGTGCCGCTCGAAATCGGCATGCAACGCATGTACGATCACATGCCGTTGCCGGAAGTGAACTTCTTCTCGATCGTGCTCGTCATTCAGCAAAAGACTGGCGGCAACCTCTCTGAATCGCTCGGCAACCTCTCCACCGTGCTGCGTCAGCGCAAACTGATGCACGAGAAGGTCAAGGCGCTGTCCGCCGAAGCCAAGGCCTCCGCGATGATCATCGGCTCGCTGCCTGTGATCGTCGG
Source organism: uncultured Terricaulis sp. (assembly GCA_964405865.1). GTDB lineage: Bacteria > Pseudomonadota > Alphaproteobacteria > Caulobacterales > Aquidulcibacteraceae > Vitreimonas. The sequence continues at coordinate 166,841 of CAYOPM010000001.1, forward strand.
CGCGCTCGTCTATTTCACGCGTCCTGCGTACATCTCCGTCTTGTTCACCGACCCCGTCGGCAACCTCATTCTGATGGGTTGCGCGGTTCTGATGTCGGCCGGCGTCTTCGTGATGCACAAGATGGTCAACTTCAAGTTCTGAGGGGAGCGCGATGAACGACCTCGTCCAAACCCTCACCGATCCGATCACGATCGCCGCCGCACTCGCGGCCATCGCCTGCTTCGCCACGATCGTCACGCTCGCCGCACCTGCTATGTCGGAAGACAAGCTCGGCTCGCGCTTGAAAGAGGTCGCGAAGAAACGCGAAGAGCTGCGCAAGAAATCACGCGCGGAACTGGCTAAAGGCGTCGGCTCGCTGCAGCACAAGAACGCCAACTCGTTCGCCAAAGGCCTCGTCGATCGCCTCAACCTGCAGAAGGCGCTGGCTGACGATACGCTCGCTGAGAAACTGATCCGCGCCGGTCTCCGCGGCCATGCCGCGCAGACGATGTTCTACTTCTATCGCGCAGCACTGCCGATCGCGTTCGGCGTCATAGCGTTCTTCTATGTGATGATGTTCGGCTCGCACCTTGAGCTGCACATGAAGCTCGCAGCAGTCGTCGGCGGCGTCGCAGTCGGTTTCTATGCACCGAACCTCTATCTGAAAAACCGCGCCGACAATCGCCGCACCAAGATCATGCAGGCCTTCCCGGACAGCCTCGATATGATGCTGATCTGCGTTGAGTCCGGCATGTCGATCGAAATGGCGCTGCAACGCGTCGGCACGGAAATCGCGCCGGCTTCCGTCGAACTCGCCGAAGAGTTCGCGCTCACCACGGCCGAGCTCTCCTACCTGCCCGAGCGCCGCATGGCGTACGAAAACCTCGCCCGCCGCACCGCGCACCCGGGCGTGAAAGCCGTCGCCATGGCGCTGACGCAAGCCGAAAAGTACGGCACGCCCGTCGGCCAGGCGCTGCGCGTTATGGCCAAGGAAAACCGCGATCTCCGTTTGTCGGAAGCGGAAAAGAAAGCCGCGTCGCTGCCGCCGAAACTGACGGTGCCGATGATCGTCTTCTTCCTGCCGGTGCTCTTCGCCGTCATCATCGGCCCGGCCATCATCCAAGTGAACGAGATCCTCGGCTCGCGCTAAGCGGCGCTTTCGTCTCACATGCTCTGAGCCATTCCAGACACGCGAGTCATCCGCCGAAGCTCAACGAGCGACGGCGCATGCGTGATCAGGAATAACTGTGTGTCGTTGAGGCGAGCGCCTTAGCGGCTAGGGCGCCCCATGTCGCTCCAGCGGCGCTCATCGCGCAGCAGGCCACGCAGATACGCGATGTTCTGGGCTGCGACTTGCGGCGGCAGGTCGGTGCGTTCGATTTGTTCGGCTTCGTCGAAGCGTCCCTGAAGCGCCAGCGCGATCGCCAAGTTCTGACGCGCTTCCGGCGGCGCGCCGCGAATGGCGGCGGCTTGGCGCAAGAAGCGCTCTGCCTCTGTCGGCTCGCCCGACATGATGTGCGAGACGCCCATATTGGTCAGCACGCGCGCATTCTCGGGCTCGAGCGCCAGAGCTTCAGCGTAAGCGCGCCGCGCTTCGTCGTAACGGCCGAGCTGATCGAGTGCTGCGCCCAAGCCAGAGCGCACGCGCCAATTGTCCGGCTCCGCTTGCGCTACAATCGCCAACGGCCGCAACGCTTGGTGCGGGTTGCCAGTGGCGATCTGCGCGTAAGCGTAAGTGGTGAGCAGCTGGCGATCGTCGGGGAAGCGGCTCAGGGCTTCGGCTGCGATCTGCACTGAGCGATCGGCGCGCCCACCCCTACGCAATGCTTCCGAGAAACGCTGCGCCGCCTCAAGATCATTCGGGAAGGTCTGATACTCGCCCGCCCAGAACGCCATTTGCGTCAGCATGTCTTCACGCGCGATGCGCTCGCGCGCCTGCCGGTCGACGCCACGCGCAGGCGCATCGGGCTGCACGCTGCCGTCGAGTGCAGCGGACGCAGGCGTTGCGCCTTCATCGGTCAACGCACACGCGGATAGGGCCGAAACGGCAAGCAGCGCCAGGGGCAGACGGGCTGTCATGGACATGGGACGAATCCTAATAAGGCCCTAACGGTGCGCGATGAGTGCTCAACAAAGCGCTAATGACGGACTAGATAGACCCGATGACCAATCTCCCGTTCCTGACAGACTCTGCCGCACAAGCGGTCCCGATCCACGCACTGCGCACATCTGAATGGAGCCAGTGGTCCGAGAGCCGTCCGGAAGCGTTGAAACGCCTCGCCACCGCGCACGATTTCAAAGCCCAGCCTGGCCGCATCCTGCTCGTGCCCGCGACGGACGGCTCGATCGAGCGGGTCCTCTTCGGCGTCGGCGACAAGGCCAACGCGATGGCGATGGGCTCACTGGCGCAGAACCTGCCCTCCGGCGACTACCGCCTCGCCGCGGCGCCGCGTGAATTCACGGCCACGCTCGTCGCCATCGCCTGGGGTCTCGGGGCTTACGCGTTCGAGCGTTACAAGAAGCGCAAGCGCCCCGCTCCGAAACTCGCGCCGCCCGAAGGCGCAGACATGGCTGAAGCGCAGCGTATCGTCAGCGCAGCCTGGATCGCCCGCGATCTCATCAACACGCCCACCAACGATATGGGACCCGACGCGCTGCACGCGGCAGCGGAGAGAGTTGCGAACGAGAACGGCGCAAGCTTCGAAGCCATCGTCGGCAATGACCTGCTCGCGCAAAACTACCCGCTGATCCACGCCGTCGGCCGCGCCGCCGCGCAACCGCCGCGCTTGCTGCACCTCTCCTGGGGCGACGCCAGCGCGCCGCGTCTGGCGCTCGTCGGCAAAGGCGTCACGTTCGATACGGGCGGGCTCGATATCAAACCGTCCGCCGGCATGCGGCTGATGAAGAAGGACATGGGCGGCGCAGCGCATGCGCTGGCGCTGGCGCAAGCGGTGATGCAATCGGGCCTAAAGGTAAAGCTCGACGTCTATCTCGCCGTCGTCGAGAACGCGATCTCGGCTGACGCCTTCCGTCCCGGCGACGTTATCGCGAGCCGCAAGGGCCCGACCGTCGAGATCGACAACACCGACGCCGAAGGCCGCCTCATTCTCGCCGACGCGCTCACACGCGCCTGCGAAGATGAACCAGCGCTGCTGTTGGATTTCGCCACGCTCACCGGCGCTGCGCGCACAGCCCTCGGCCCCGATCTGCCGCCCTTCTTCACCGGCGACGACGCACTTGCTGCCGAACTCGCGCAAGCGTCGCTCGAAACCGCGGATCCGATTTGGCGCATGCCGCTCTGGGATGCGTACGAAGGCGATATGGATTCCAGCATCGCCGACATGAAGAACACCGGCGACGGCGCTTTTGCGGGCGCAATCTTCGGCGCGCTCTTCCTACGGCGCTTCGTCAACGTGCCGAGCTGGGTGCACTTCGACGTCTATGCCTGGGCGCCGCGCGAAAAACCGTCGCGTCCGCAAGGTGGCGAAGCGCAGGCCCTGCGCGCATGCTTGAAGGTGATCAAAGCGCGCTTTGGCGCAGCGGACGCTGCGCCAAAGCCGAAGTAGCCGAACTAAGAGCGTTCACGCGCCGCCAAGCGTGCGACTTGCAACTCAAGCCGCTTCACTTCGCGCAACACGACGTTCTTGTTCATCTCCATCCAGAAATACATTTTCAGCATGGCGACGAACAGCGCGCTGACGATGGCGGCGGCCGTCCAAAGCACAGTCAGGCGCACATCGTCCGTGCCCATGATCTGCACCATCGCGTAAACGAAGAAACCGAACGACGCGAACGTGATCAGCGCCGCGAACATGTTCATCAGGCCCCACGAGCCCTTGAACGTGCCGAGCGCCTCATTGATCGGACCTTCGTCCTCAAAGCGCGCGAGAAATTCTGCGTCTTCTTTCGAAAGCGCATCGCGAATGGCGTTATCGAGATTGGTCATCGTTTCTCTCCAAGACTTTCACGCAGCGCTTTGCGCGCCGCGAACAAACGAGATTTCACAGTGCCTTCCGGTACGCCGGTCGCTGCCGCAATTTCAGCGACGTTCATCTCCTCGCCGAAATAGAGGCTGATCGCGACGCGCTGCTCCGCAGGCAAACACTTCAAAGCGGCGGCGACATCGAGGCGATCGTTGTTCTCGCGCTCAGCGTCCGGTGGCTCATCAACGATCGCTTGCGCTTTCTCGGCAAGGCGCGCGCCGCGATACTTTCCGCGCAGCGCGTCAGCGCACTTGCGCGCTGCGATCGCGTAGAGCCAAGCGCGGAAACGCGCTGGATCGTCGAGCCGCGCAAGTCCGCGCGCCGCACTTTCCCAAGTCTCTTGCACCACATCTTTGGCCGCCTCCGTCGAACTCAGGCTGCGCGACGCGAACGCCAACAGTTTCGGCGTCCATCGTGCGGCCAGACGGGCAAACGCCTCACGCGATCCGCCCTGAGCCAGGAGGACGAGATAATCGTCGAGCGCTTGGTCTAGTCTGCGACGCAACGGTTTCTCGCCCTTCCCAGCCTCTAAGTCGCGGCCAACCGCGTTTCGGTTCAGCTCTGACTGACGATTTTTGAGTCGCCCGCAAAGCCTTGTCGCGTCCGGATCGTTTCGGCTTGTTCCGTCAAGATTTGGTTAATCATTTCGCCTTCCCCACAACATCTTGTGGTTTCGAGCTTGCACCGACTACCAAATCGGCGAATCCTCTCACTTGCGATTCAATCTGGAGGGAGCGGCATGGACCTCGTTCGTGAACAAGTGGAAGCATTGGATTTGTGGCGTCGGGTTACCGTCACCACCGTACGTTCGGACGCCCCGGACCTGACCGCCCGCCAACTGGCGGTGCTGATGACGGTGCGCCTGCAACCGGCGCCGCACACTGTGCGCGGCCTGGCGGCCACCCTCAATGTCGGCAAGCCGGCGATCACCCGCGCGCTCGACACTCTGTCGCGCCTGGGCTTCGTCCAGCGTCGCCGCGACCCCAAGGACGGCCGCAACGTGTTCGTTGAGCCGACCGAAAAGGGCGACGCGTTCCTCGACCTCTTGGGCACGACAATCCTGGGCGACGAAGCTCCGGTTCAAGCGCGCCCGCAGCTGGCGGCAGTGTCGTAAGGCAGCGCAGCGCCTAGCGGCAGAAATAGAAACGGCGTCTCGCAAGAGACGCCGTTTTATTTTGCTTGCGATGCAAAGCGCGGTCAGTCCGGCGCAGCTTCCGGCGCCGCGGCCTCGCCTTCAGCGGGCGCAGCTTCCGCAGGCGCGGCTTCCGGCAATGGCGCTGGCAGCGGCACGCTATTCGGCGAAATCGAGCTCAAATACGCGATCATGCCCACGCGATCCTGCTCGTTGCGCAGACCAGCAAACGCCATCTTGGTGCCGCGCACGTTGGCCGCAGGCGACAACAAGAACGCATCGAGGGCCAAATAATCCCAAGACCCGCCATGCTCGCCCATCGCCGGCGAATATTCGTAGCCGGCGTGGCTCGCGACAGCGCGGCCGAACACGTCATGCAGGTTCGGGCCTATGCCATTGGCGCCGCCCGCCTCAAACGTGTGGCACGAGCGGCACTGCGCCACGACGCGCTCACCGCGCGCGACGGCTTCGGCCAGCACGGCAGGGTCCGCGAACAGACGGCCAAAGTCGGGCGGGCCAGCAGGTTCAGCCGGACCACCGCCCGTGGGGGACAGATCAACTTCCGGGACCCAACCCGGCGTGGCCGGATAGTTCGGGTGAACGAGGCTATCGGCCAGCACGCCGACGCCCATCACGCCCAGCACCGCGCCAAGCACCGCGCCGATGATCGAATTGTTCCGGAGATTGCTCATGGTCCGCCCTGAAAAGGAGCACGTTTCGCGGCGGTTTATGGCCTGCGTTGCGCCTCCCGCCAAGCCGGACCTGATGCGTCATGACGCCGAGTGTGGCCTTGCGCGTCGAACCGCCGCACGGGCATAGGCTCACGCCATGAAGTCTGTCGTCGTCATCCCGGCCCGCATGGCCTCGACCCGCCTGCCCAACAAGCCGCTGGCCGATATCCACGGCCGCCCGATGATCGCCTGGATGGTGGACATCGCGCGCGCGGCCAATGCGGGCCCCGTTTTGGTCGCGGCTGCCGAGGAAGAGGTGGCGGAGGCAGCGCTCAAAGCAGGCGCCAACGTCACCTTGACTGACCCTGATCTCCCCAGCGGCTCCGACCGCGTCTACGCCGCGCTGCAAGCCTTCGATCCGGAAGGCCGCTTCGATGTCGCTGTAAACCTGCAAGGCGACATGCCGACGATGCGCGCCGCCGATGTCGCGCGCGCGGTCGCAGCGCTTCGCGACGGCGCCGACATCGCGACGCTCGTCTCACCCTCAACCGACGAGGAAGAGCGCAACAATCCCAATCTCGTAAAAGCCATCCGCGCCGCCGATGGCCGCTGCCTCTACTTCACGCGCGCGCCCGCGCCACATGGCGACGGCCCAATCGAGCGCCACGTCGGCATCTACGCCTACACGCGCAACGCCCTCGCCCGTTTCATTGCCGCCCCGCCATCGCCGCTCGAACTGCGCGAAAAACTCGAACAACTCCGTGCGCTGGAGATGGGCATGGTGATCCGCGCCGACGCGATCGAAGATTTTCCCAAAGGCGTCGATAGCCCGCCGGATCTGGAAGCGGCGCGCAAGGTGCTGTCGGCGCGCTAAGCGATCCGCACGATCTCATCCATGGCGAGACCTTCTTCAGTCTCGCCCGTACTTGTCGTGATCCGCGCGCGGCGGACGGCTTTGGTTTGATGAATGGAAAGCGGACGGCCGGCGAGCAAGCGCGCGAGCGGCGCGAGAGCGGACAATTCCTGTTGCATCACGTCGCCGTCGCGAACCGGCGTGACAACCGCGCCGAGCTCGACCGCACCATGCGCGCTTTCAACGCGATCGTCGCGCACCACGCGCGGTTCGGCGCTGAGGCCGTTCACAGCCACAAGCTGAATGGGCCAATCGCCCTCGACAATATTCCAGCACGCCCAAACGCGTTCACCGACAAAGCGCCCCCAGCGGATCGTGCGCATGCCCAGCGTCCACGGCGGCGCGCACAGCCGCACGGTTTCGACATAGCCAAGTCCGCCGATGTTGATGTCACCGCATGATGTCTCAACGGGAAAACCGATGTGATCGAGCCGCCAGCTAATCGGCCCGGACTCCGCGCTCACATCACACGCCGCAGCTGACGGCGCGCTCCATCGCACTTCATCGCCAAACGTCAGATCGAACGGAAAGCCAGCGCTCGCCTCGCCCAAAGCGTAACGGCTGCGCACAAACGCCGGCTCAGAACTCTGCAGCGCGCGATAGCGCAGCGGCGCGGGCCCCAGCTGCACGCGCGCGTCATAGCCGATCAGATACGCACCCTCGGCCGAGACGACATCAAAGTATCGCTTGTGCAGCAGCATGGTCTGGTGTTTGGCGATGTCACGCGGCGCGGTCAAAGCCAAAGGAGCATGCGACCCGATGGGGGTTTGGCTCTACAATCTGTTTTTCGTCGCCGCACTGCCCGTGCTGCTCGCGCTCTGGGCGCAGCGCGTCGACGCGTTGGTGAGCATAGCGCCGCCGCCTGCTTACATCGGCGCGCCACTCGCGATCGGCGGCGCTGCGCTCATGCTCTGGTCCATCGCCGTCTTCATGCTCTCGACCGGCCGCGCGCCCAGCAACGCCAATCCACCGGATCGCCGCGTGATTGCAGGACCATACCGCCTCTTTAGCGATCCCATCTATATCGGCGCCGCACTCTTTGCCTTCGGCGCGTTCGCCTGGATCGGCAGCGGCGCAGGTTTCTGGCTCGTTGCGCCCGCCCTCTCGCTCGGCGCGACTGCGCTCGTGTTCGGACGCGAAGCGCTGATGCGTCCGCCTTTGCACGACGCATCACGGCTCTCGCTGCTCTCATTGCCGGATGGCGCGGACACGTCGCCAACATGGCGCGAACGGCTCGGCGCGGTGTTACATGGCGCTGCCTTCATCATGTTCGCCGAGCAAGTGATCATCGAACCTGCCGCACCGCTTCGGCTTGCCCTCACGGGAATCGCATTCCCGCTCGTCGCGATCTCGCTGACATCGCGTTGGACGCTGCGCCGCTTTGTGCTCGGTCTATGGGCGACGGGTTTAGTTGCGCTGACTTTGCGTGCCGGCCCTACGCCATCGCTTCTCGCGCCGCCGCTCGACTATAGCAGCTTGCTGATCGGCGCGTTGGTGGGCGCGCACCTCTCTGCGACCCAGCTTCGCGCATTCATCGGCCTTGCCTTAGCGCTCGCACTTTTCGCGGCGAGCACCGCATGGAGCCCACTCGCATGGGCTGGCGTCGCGCTTCTCATCGCACCGATGCACGCGTTGCTGCTGCGCCTTACCGAAACCATCGCCAATTCTTGGAGCGCGTTCCGTATCGGCCCTGTGCGCGTCATCAACTACGCCTTCTACGCTTTCGCTGGCGCAGCGGCCGGCGCAGCACTCTTCCTCGCCATCGTCGGCGAACGCGGCGTGCTCGCTTCGGCGATCATCACGCTGTGCATCGTCGTCAGCGCGGCGCTTTGGGGCCAGTTGGTCGAGTTCTCGGGAAAACTTGCGCGGCCGTTCGGCTATTACGGCGCGCTGATCGGCGCGTTCATCGGTGTCGGCCTCGCAAGCGTGCTGCTCGACATTTCACCATGGCTGCTCGGCGCCGGACTCGTGTTTGCCGCGCCCGCAGCACAAGCGCTCGGACGCTTGCGCTGTCTGGTTCAAGGCTGCTGTCACGGCGGACGTTGCGCCGCACAGCGCGGCATCACCTATCGCCGCACACAAAGCCGCGTGCTCCGTATCGCCAAGCTCGGCGATCAGCCGCTCCACCCAACGCCGCTCTATTCCATCTACGCCAACGCCATCGTCATGCTGTTGCTCGCGCGCATGCTCGCCGCCAGCGCGCCGCAAACGCAGCTGATCGGCGTTTATCTCCTGGCCTCCGGCGCATTGCGCTTCATCGAAGAGGCTTATCGCGGCGAACCGCAGACGCCTGTGTGGCGCGGCTTGAAGCTCTATCAATGGCTCGCACTGGCGCAGGCGCTGACGGGGGTTTGCTTTACGCTCCTCGCGTCCGCACCAACGCCGTCGCTTTCCGCTTTGAAGCCGATCGCACTCACCGCAAGCATCAGCGCCGGCCTCATTGCCGGCATCGCAATGGGCGTCGACTTGCCAAACGCCAAGCGCCGCTTCTCGCAGTTGACGCCAACGGACTAAATCACGGCAAGGGCGCGCCGCGATTGACGTAGCGCTGTTCCGCCAGGCCGGCCGCGACGAAGCCGATAATCACCGGCGCAAGCCACGGCCAGATCGTGATCACCGTCGTATCCATTTCCGGAAACAGCTGCCGCAAGCCAACGCTCGCAAACGCAACGTGCGTCGCGATGCCCGCGCCGATCATGCCGCCAATGTGCTCCTTCAGCCAAAAGCGCGGATGATCCGGCGGCTTGCGCCACATCGCGATCGCGCCGAAGCCGATAAGAAACCCAATCACCGAAATGCCCGCGATGAACATCTGCTCAGCGATGAGCCCGACCACGACAGCGCCGGCCGCGGCTACAATGTTGAGCACGCCGACCACCAGGAACGGCCCGCGCGTGTAGCCGCGCGCATCGTTCTTGAAGCTGAGCGCGCGTTTGCCCATCCACAGCGCCGTCGCGGTGATGGTCAGCAGATAGAACAGAAACACCGCGCCGATCCATTGACCGCGCACCAATGTCGTCGCCGTCAAGCCAGCCGCCGTCAGCAAGACAAAACTCAACGTCCAGACATAGATCATGCCGGCGCGCCTGTGCAGCCGCCCGCCTTTGCGCGAGAAGCCCGCTGTCCACAGCGATGCAAACGCGATTGCGCCAACGCCGATATGCGTCCAGCGCAGGATCTCATGCAGCATGTCCATCGCGATCCTCCTTGCCGAAGCGAGCCGCGTGCTCTTTCACAAGCGCGTCGACGAACGCCTGCGTCGCCTTGGCGCGCGCCAAGCCCAGGCCCAGCGATGCGCGGTTGAAGAAATCCGCGCGCGTCTCGTCCTCGCCACGCGCGCTCGGCTCGTCGTCCGGCACTTGCGCGAGCGCGGCGACCATGCCGTCAGCCTGCGCTTTCATCGCACCGAGAAAGCGCGCTGCCTCCGCATCCGGAAGATCGGCCAGGAAAATGAGCTGCGCATAGATCGCCGTGCGCTGCGACGGCGAGACCGGCCCTTCGCGCAGCCAGCGCTTCAATTCGGCGCGGCCCTTGGCCGTTGTGCGATAGATGCGCTTAGTCGGCCCGATCGCCGAACTCGCGTCCTTGCCGCTCACCAGCCCCTGCTCGGCCAGCCGATTTACCGTCCTGTAAATCTGGCTCTGGTCCGCGTTCCAGAAGAACGCGAACACCTCGTCGAACCACTGTTTCAGGTCATAGCCTGAGCGCGGCTCTTCCAGCGCGCCCAGAATGATGTGCTCAAGCGACATGCGCCACTCTATATGCTTCGTCCTATAGATCTATAGGACGAAGCATATAGAAGCAAGCGCGAGGCGCACGCTTACGGTAAGATCATGCCACGGATTATTTCGTCACCCTAACGTAGCTTGAACTACGCGCTCGCAATGCAGCGCGAGGTTGCTCTCACTGAGAGCATTCAACCGAAGAGCCAGCGTTGCGAACTGAAACGCGCGCTCATCGTCAGCACTGAAAGAGAGCGCACTGAAGATCAAAGTGCGAGCGCTGCCTCTCTCGTGACCGCCGTCACAGCGACAGGGCTAAGCGTTCGCTACCTTCTCCTCATCGAAGCGACGCCGCTTCGAGACGAGGAGCAAACGAGATGACCAAGTTTTACGCCCTGATCGCCGCATTGGCAGTGATGGCCCCCGTCGCGTTCTCCGTGATGAACCAAGCCGCGCAGATCGTCGCTTGATCGTCCCCACTCTGGCGCTGTCGAGCGATCGACTTGTGACCGCGCTATACGGCTTGATCGCCGCCGTCGCTGTCTTCTCGCCGCTCTTGTTGAGTTTCCTGACCTAAGCCGCTCAGATCGTCGCCTAACCCCCAAACAAACCGACGACCCGCCCAATCTGAGCGGCTTCAAAGCAAGGCCGCAGAGGTAGCTCCCCCTCTGCGGCCTTTCGCTTGCGCGCTTACGCGCGCGCCAAGTTTGGTAATCGGTAAGAAACTCGTATTGGCTGCGTCTAAAGGGACAGCTGGCGCCATCCTCCAAGTGGGAGCACGCGCGCCGGCGTCAGCGGCGGTTGGAGGATTCTGAGCCCATGATCAATCTGCGGACACTTGCCACTTCGGCAGCCCTTTGCCTTGCGCCCTTGCTCTCGGCTTGCGCCACCAATGGCGCAGCGCCATCCTCGTCCGCTGACGCAGCGATCGCAGCGCAAGCCGCAGCGCTTGTCGAACGCACTTACTCCGCCGATGGTCCGGGCGCCGCCGTGCTGGTCGCGCGCGGCGATGAGATCATCTATCGCGGCGCGCGCGGCGAAGCCGATGTCGACGCCAACGTCGCGTTGCGGCCAAATGACGTTTTCCGCCTCGGCTCCGTCACCAAGCAATTCGCAGCGGCAGGTTTGCTGCGTCTCGTTGAAGAAGGCCGGGTCGGTATCGACGATCCGATCTCGCGCTTCCTGCCGGATTATCCGCGCGGCAATGAGATCACCATCCGCATGATCCTCAATCACACGTCGGGTATCCGCAACTACACCGACATCGAAGGCTACATGGTCCCCGGCGGCCCGATTGGCGCCGACGTGACGACCGAGCAGATGATCGACGTGTTCGAAAATCTGCCGCTCGACTTCGAACCCGGCACACAATGGAATTACAGCAATTCCGGCTACGTCCTCGTCGGCGCCGTGATCGAAGCGGTCAGCGGTACATCGTGGCACGACTATCTCGATCGCACTTTCTTCCAACCGCTCGGCATGGAGCATACCGGCTACGGTCACGATCCGCGCTTCGCCGCGATGCAGGTGGGCGGCTATTCGGTCGATGACGGCGTAATCACTCCAATGATGACGCTCTCGATGACGCAACCGCACGCCGCCGGCGCGCTCGTCTCCAATGTCGATGATTTGCTGATCTGGAATCGCGCGCTGCACGAAGGCCGCATTCTTTCCAATCCGATCTATATTCAAATGATCACGCCGACGGGCGCCGCCGCCGAGCCGCAAAACAGCTACGGCTTCGGCGTCGGCACGCGCGATGTGCGCGGCGTGCAAACGATCCAGCACGGCGGCGGCATTTTCGGCTTCATCACCTCGCTGGTTTATGTGCCCGGTCCCGACCTCACCATCGTCGTGCTCGAAAACGACGATAGCGGCAGCAATGGCGACGCCGGCTCCACCGGGCGGCGGCTCACAGCGATCGCGCTCGGCAACCCCTATCCCGATCCGACGCCGATCCAAGTTGATGTCGCGACGCTCGAAGCGCTGCAGGGCGTCTATCGCTTCAATGGCGATGTCACGCGCACGCTGCGTGTCGTTGACGGCCGCCTCACCGCGCAGCGCGGCGCCAATCCGCGCCTCGCACTCATCCCGATTGCACCGGATGATTTCGTTTATGAAGGCAGCTTGACGCGCCTCACCATCGTCCGCGACGCCAACGGCGCCGTCACCGGCGTACGCTTCTTCAACGAGGGCGAAGGCGAAGGCGACGTGGGCACGCTCACCGGCGATCCGCTCGCGCCGCTGCCGGTCGCGATCGAGCTGCCGCGCGCCGCACTCGAACGCGTCACCGGCAATTACACGAGTGGCGGCCCGGCGATGAACATCTTCATCGACGATAACGGTCGCCTTCGCGCCCAACTCACCGGCCAACGGCCCGTCACGCTGCGCGCACTTTCAGCGACGGTGTTCGAAGTCGAAGAAGTGCCCGCGCAGGTCATCTTCCCGGAAGGCGACGGCCCTGCCGCCACCGCCATCATCCGCCAAGGCGGACAGGACCTGCCGTTCACACGCGCACCGTAAGCACTGGTCGCGGACGGACTTATCCACAGCCCGCCCGCGACTCTGCTCTCTTCTATGGAGTTCACCTGTTCCAGTGGCGTTTCCTATAGATCGCGGGCGAACTTCCAATTGGGCCACTCGCCTCTGAGGCGCTATCAGCGCACCCAGGAGGACTATCTCAATGGCCGACGGAAATGACTCTAAGTGCCCGGTGCCGCACAGACGCGCGCGCACCAACCGCGACTGGTGGCCGAACCAAGTCAATGTAGGCGTACTGCACCAAAACGCGCCCGCGTCAGACCCCATGGGTCCGGCGTTCAATTACGCCAAGGAATTCGACAGCCTCGATCTCGACGCCGTCATTAAAGACCTCCGCGCGCTGATGACCGACAGCCAAGATTGGTGGCCGGCGGACTACGGCCACTACGGCCCGTTCTTCATTCGCATGGCTTGGCACGCGGCCGGCACCTATCGCGTCGGCGATGGTCGCGGCGGCGGCGGCCGTGGTCAGCAGCGTTTCGCGCCGCTGAACTCGTGGCCGGATAACGGCAACCTCGACAAAGCGCGCCGTCTGCTCTGGCCGATCAAGCAAAAGTACGGCGCGAAGCTTTCATGGGCCGATTTGCTGATCCTCACCGGCAACGTCGCGATTGAATCGATGGGCGGTCCGGTGTTCGGCTTCGGCGGCGGCCGCGCAGACACCTGGGAGCCGGAGAACCATGTGAACTGGGGCGCTGAAGAAGCGTGGCTCGCCGATTCGAAAGCGCCGAACGCGCGCTACTCAGGGGATCGCGAACTCTCCGGCAATCTCGGCGCCGTGCAGATGGGCCTTATCTACGTCAACCCGCAGGGCCCGGACGGCAATCCCGATCCGGTCGCCTCCGCACGCGACATTCGCGAAACCTTCGGCCGCATGGCGATGAACGACGAAGAGACCGTCGCCCTCGTCGCCGGTGGTCACACCTTCGGCAAAGCCCACGGCGCCGGTCCCGAAAGCCATGTCGGCAAGGACCCGGAAGGCAACGACATCGAGCACCAAGGCCTCGGCTGGCTCTCGACCTTCGAGAGCGGCATGGCCGGTCACACCATCACGTCCGGCATCGAGGGCGCGTGGAAGAAGAACCCGACCAAGTGGGACATGGGTTATCTCGACACGCTGTTCGGTTTCGAATGGGAGCTGACCAAGTCTCCGGCCGGCGCGCACCAGTGGAAACCGAAGGGCGATGCGGGCCGCGAAGTCGAAGACGCGTTCGATAAGAACAAGAAGCACCAGCCGATGATGACCACGGCTGACTTGGCGCTGCGCCTCGATCCCGAATACGAAAAGATCGCGCGCCGCTTCCACAAAAACCCGGCCGAGTTCGCTGACGCGTTCGCGCGCGCGTGGTTCAAGCTCACGCACCGCGACATGGGCCCGAAGGTCCTCTATCGCGGCAAGTACGTCCCGAAAGAGACGCTGATCTGGCAAGACCCGATCTCGGGCAAGCCGAGCAGCATCACCGCCGCAGACGTTGACGGCCTCAAGGCGAAGATTCTCGCTTCCGGTTTGTCGACGCGCGAACTGATCGAAACGGCGTGGGCTTCGGCTTCGTCGTATCGCGGTTCGGACCGTCGCGGCGGCGCCAATGGCGCACGCATTCGCTTGGCGCCGATGAAGGATTGGGAGGTCAACAAGCCGGCCCAGCTTTCGAAGGTGATCGCGAAACTGGAAGCGATCCAAAAAGAAGCCGGCGGTAAAGTTTCGCTGGCCGACTTGATCGTGCTCGGCGGCGCAGCAGCCATCGAGAAAGCGGCGAAGGACGGCGGCGTGACTGTGAAGGTCCCGTTCACCCCAGGCCGCGCCGACGCGACGCAAGAAGAAACCGAAGTTCACTCCTTCGAGTATCTCAACCCGAAGGCCGACGGTTTCCGCAATTACGTCCGCAAGCCGATCATGCCGATCGAAGATCACCTCGTTGATCGCGCTCAGTTGCTCGAGCTCTCGGCGCCGGAACTGACCGCCCTCATCGGTGGCCTGCGCGTGCTGCAAGTCGGCGACGACAAGAAGGGCGTGCTGACCACGAAGCCTGGCGTTCTTTCGAACGACTTCTTCGTCAACCTGCTCGACATGAGCGTGCAGTGGAAGGGCATCGGCGGCTCTCAAGAAGAGTTCGAAGCCCGCGACCGCAAGACGGGCCAAGTGAAATGGACCGGCACCCGCGCCGATCTCATCTTCGGCTCGCACTCGCAACTGCGCGCACTGGCGGAAGTCTATGGCGCGGCCGACGCGAACGAGAAGTTCGTGAAGGACTTCGTCGCCGCGTGGGCCAAAGTCATGGAGCTCGACCGCTTCGATCTGAAAGCGCCGCCGTCAACGGGCGCGCACTAAACTTAGAACTACGCAGTGACTCTCCGGGCGGCGTCGCAAGGCGCCGCCCTTTTTGTTTGCGGTTCCTCTAACGCGCGCACCCCACCACCCATTCCCGGGCTCGGCGAAGCCGAGAGCCCGGGACCCATAACCCCGCTTGTTTGAACCGCTCGCGCGAGCCTCGAACCAAGCGTGTTTATGGGTCCCGGACTTGGCCTTCGGCCAATCCGGGAATGGGTGTTGTGAGTTCTGCGCGAGAGCTTAGAGTCCCCCAATGCGTGTCGATCAAGATCGGCTGACCGCGACTTACATGCTCGCCAACCGCAAGCATGGCACACTCTATCTCGGCTCCGCGCTCGATCTCATTGTTCGCATCAGCGATCACTTATCCGGTGACGGCTCAGCCTTCACCTCCAAGTACAAGCTCAACCGCCTCGTCTGGTTCGAGCCCTTCATGCTCGTCTCCGAAGCGCGAGACCGCGAATACGAAATGAAGAAATGGCGCCGTGAGTGGAAGATAAACCTCATCGAGCGAGAGAACCCCGACTGGGACGATCTCTACCCGACACTCATCGGAAGTACGCCAGTGCGATCTCGATGGCGGCCGGGCTAAACTGCCCAGCGCGCGATATCCCGCTCACGCGCAATCAGCGACAGCCCATACGCGATCGACACGAGCTGATCGCCCGTCTCGATCTTCTCTGCACCAAACCGCTGCTCAAACTGCGCCCGCACCGCCGGCACAAACGATGATCCGCCGGTCAAGAACACGCGATCAACCTCGCTCTCCTGCAACCCCGCCTCCGCCAGCGCCCGATCAACGCAAGCGCCGATCTCCTCAAGCTCCGGCGCGATCCATTTCTCGAACTCGGCGCGCTTGATCTTGCGCTCAATGTCTACGCCCGCGACATGCAGCGAGAGCACGCCCTCATCCGCCGCCGAAAGCTGCGCCTTGGCGACCGACACCGCCTTGTTCATCGCATAGCCCGCATCCGCATCGAGAAATGCGATAAACGCCTCGATCCGCTCCGGATCCAAACTCGTGCGCACAAGCTGCTGCAGATCGCGATAATCTTTCGAGTGCCGCATGATCGAGAGTTCGTTCCAGCGGCTGAACTTCGAAAAATAGCCATTAGGCACCGGCAGGATCTTGCCCCAGCTCGTATACTCCGAGCCCTTCCCAAATGCGCGCGCCACGACGTTATCGATGATGCGATAGTCAAACGCATCGCCCGCCACGCCAACGCCTGCATGCGCGAGCGGCGTGTAATCCAATCCATCCGGCGTCACTGAAAAGCGCACCACCGAAAAGTCGCTCGTGCCGCCGCCGAAGTCCGCAACCAGGATCGTTGCATCCGCCTTCAGCCGCTGCGCAAAGAAGTACGCCGCCGCCACGGGCTCATAGACATAGTGGATGTCCTCAAACCCAACCGCGCGCAACGCCGCCTCATAGCGCGTGCGCGCCAACTCCTCATCCGGCGCACCGCCCGCGAACTTCACCGGCCGGCCAATCACAACGCGTTTCGGAAACTCCATGCCTGCATGGCCGCGCACCTGGCGCAGAAAGCTCGCCAGCAAGTCTTCGAACTTGAAGCGTCGTGAATAGATTAGCGTGTCACTGAACAGCGGGCTCGCAGCGAAGGTCTTGAACGACTGAATGAACCGGCAATCGCCGCCCAATTCGACAAACCGCTCGATCGCCCACGGCCCCGCTTCCGCATGCGTCAGCGGCGGGTCCACCGCTTCATCGCGCCAAAAGCACAACACCGAGCGGAACGCATCAAACGCCTCGGCCTCGTGCGCGAAGTGCACGGCCTCAGCCTGCCCCGCCGCGTTGATCATCGTGGCGACAGTGTTCGTCGTGCCGAAATCGAGACCGATCGACAGGGTCATCACAAATATCCGCGCGCAAGAGGGCGCGCTTGGTCGTGCCTTCGGCACCGAATGTCAAGCATATCCGCCGCGCTCAATTTGTGACGCGCGCGCGTGAAATGCGGGTCCGAATGAGGCTATCCATGGCAATTCTGCCGCAAGACGCTGAAATATCTCGGTCTCCGCAAAATCAATCCGACCGGCCTTACGCCATGCGATCATCGCCTCATCTCGAACACGGGAGGCTCCGGTACCAAAGCCTGAAGCGTTAGAGATGCGGTTTGAACGTGATGCGGTGGAAGTTCGCGAGAAGGCCCGCCGCTGCTCCGTGAGATGAAAGGAAGCGGAGAACCTTGCGCGTGGTTTTGGACGCACGCAGAGCACGTCAATCGGGAACGCGATGCAAGGCGCTAAGGCTCGCCGGATACCCAGCGTCGCAGGTGATCGATTTGTGTAACAGCAGCTGTGGCGGGAACGGGCCGCGTCGATCCTTGCGTTGAGTGAAGCTGCAGCTCACTCAACGATCTGTCCGCTCTAACACGTATGGCCCCCGGATGTCCGCGAACGCCTCGTGCATCCGCCGATTGCTCAACAGACCGCGCAAGGGCGCGCTTCGGCACAACCCCTCGCTACCAAACTTCAGAAGCTTCAGTCGAAGCGCGCCTTTGCTCTCCCATCTCCGCAAGCGCCGAAGCGCTGTGCGGATAAAGGCGCGTCAACCCAGAAAATCAGCCCGGAAAATCAACCAGGAAACGCCTGCACGCCGATGTGCTCAATGCCGCCGTCGCCATAGATGATGCACGACAGGCTCTCCATGCCCTGCACATAGCAGAACATTGGATCGTTCGCTGCGCGCATCGCTGCATAGCTTTCGCGCGTGTGGCCCTCTACCGGATAGAACGGAAACTCGCCGCCCGGCGTCTCCGAATTTGCGGCCCATTCCGGCAAGGTGCTGGTCGAGTTCATCGTCGCATTCGGCGCGACCCACTCGGCCAAAGCCGTGTTCATCGCCGCCGGATTTTGCGCCGGCGCCAAGGTCATGAGTTCGCTCGTGATGTGAGACTGCGTATAGATCGGCTCACCCGACGTGTTGCGCACCGTCAGCGTCGCCACCGCGCGGGCGCAGTCGGGGCCCTCCGTCGTCGCCTCGATCGAGAACAATTGTTCATTGACAGTCCATTCGGAGAAAGCACGCGCGTCGCAACCCTCCGACATCACGTCCACTTCCTCAGCTGGCGAGCAGGCAACAGCGAGAGCGGCAAAAGCCGCGAGCAAAACCAGACGCATGATGAAACTCCCCGGAACTCAAGCCCGACCTTAGCCCGCCAACTCGCTCCGCACCAGCGCCCCAACCTCCTGCAGCGCCGAGGTCGCCGTCTTGGAGTACGCCGTGAAATTCAGGCCGCCATGCATCAGCACCGGATACTTGCGCTCACTGACGCGCACGCCAGCTTTCCGCAAATGCTCAACGAACGCCTTCACATCATTGCGCACCGGATCCATTGCGCCGCCGCCCGCAACAATCGTGGGCGGCGCAGCGCTCACGTCAACATCGAGCAAAGAAGGCAAAGCCTCCGCACCCAAGCTGCGCGCGATGTACAAACAAGCCACGCGCCCGAGAAAACGGAAATTGCGCAACTCCTCGTCAGCCCAGAGCGAGTCCTGAACGTGGATCAACGGATAGAGCAAAACTTGCAGCGCAATCGCGCCAGGCCGTGCGCGATTGATCTCCATCGCCATCGTCGACGCGAGATAAGCGCCTGCGCTATCGCCGCCGATCGCGAGCTTGCCCGGCGTTGCGCCCAAGCGCTCTGCATTGTCGAACGCCCACGCGATCGCGGCGCGCGTATCTTCAAGCTGTGCTGGAAAGCGCGCTTCGGGCGCCAAGCGATAACCAACCGTCAACACGCGGCCTCGCGACGATTGCGCAAGCCAGGAGCAAACAGAGTCATGCGTGTCGATATCGCAGCACACAAAGCCGCCGCCATGAAAGTAAACCAGCAGCGGCTGATCGCCCGCGCCTTCGGCCTCATAATACCGCGCGCGCAACGGCCCAGCCGGCCCTGCAATCTCGATATCCTCAACGCGCGCCAAGCCCTTCGCGCGCGCCGCCGGCACGGCCAACAATGTGCGCAAACTGCGCCGCGTCTGCGCCAAAATCGCGCTCTCGACGGTTTGCACCATACTCAAAGGGCGTCGCCTCTACCCGCCGCGTGTCAAACACGCTAACCGTCCGCACCTATGACCGACCGTATCTCATTTCAAGGCGAACCTGGCGCCAACTCGCATATAGCGGCGCGCGAAGCCTTTCCGGCGTTCGAACCAATGCCGTGCCCGAGCTTTGACGACGCATTCGCGGCGGTCAGCGAGGGTCAAGCGCGCTATGCGATGATCCCGATTGAAAACTCGGTCGCCGGCCGCGTTGCCGATGTGCACTATCTGATACCCGACAGCGGGCTCTACATTATCGGCGAACGCTTCGTGCCGATTAAGCACCAGCTGCTAGGTCTGAACACCGCGACGCTTGAGGGCCTCACACATGTCCGCTCGCATCCGCAAGCACTCGGACAATGCCGCAAAGCGCTGCGCGCACTGAACGTGCAAGCCGTGAAGACTGCAGACACTGCCGGCGCCGCACGCGAGATCGCGGAACTCGGCGACGCAAAGATCGGCGCACTCGCCTCATCGCTCGCCGCCGAAATCTACGGCCTCAAAGTCCTGAAAGCCGACATCGCCGACGCGCCGCACAACACCACGCGCTTCCTCGTCTTCTCACGCGAAGAGCAGAACGCAGCGCCGGACTCCGGCCCGTGCATGACGAGCTTCGTCTTCCGCGTCCGCAACGTGCCCGCAGCGCTCTACAAATCGCTCGGCGGCATGGCCACCAACGGCGTCAACATGACCAAGCTTGAAAGCTATATCGAAGGCGGCGCCTTCGCCGCGGCCATGTTCTTCGCCGAAATCGAAGGCCATCCAAGCGAGACGAGAGTGCGCCTGGCGCTGGAAGAACTCGCCTTCTTTTCGACCTCGCTGAAAATCCTCGGCGTCTATCCAGCCGATCCGTTCCGGCGCTCGTAACCGTTAGCGCATCCCGCGCGTACGCAGATCTAAGGGGAGAATGGCCGACGAAGCCCATCTCAAGGCCCTGCTGCTAAGGGGGCTCGCCGGCGATGAGGCGGCGCACCGCGCGTTCCTCACGGAAGCGGCGGCGCTGTTGCGCGCCTATTTTCGCAACCGGCTGCGCGGCGCCCGCGATGACGCGGAGGATCTGGTGCAGGAAACACTGGTGGCGCTGCATACGCGACGCGACAGCTACGATCCGAACTATCCGCTGACCGCGTGGATGTACGCGATCGCGCGCTATCGCCTGATCGACTTCCTCCGCCGCGCCAAACATCGCAACCACGCCGATCTCGATGGCATCGAAGTCGGTGAAGCCGATCCGGACTACGAAGCCAGCGACGCGCGCCGCGATGTCGCGACATTGCTTGATAAGCTTCCGGAGAAACAACGCCGCGCGATTCAGCTCGTAAAGCTTGAAGAAAAGAGCGTGCGCGAAGCAGCACAAGAGACCGGCTATACGGAATCCGACATCAAAATCTCGATCCATCGCGGCCTCAAAACGCTGATGAAGCTCATGGGCCAGGAGCAGACGACGTGAAGACCGATGATCTCATCGACGCGCTCGCGCGCAACGTCGAACCGGCGGAAAAACCGCGCTTGGCCGGCAAACTCGCGATCACGATCGCCGCGGGCCTGGTGGTTGCGGCACTCCTCGTCGCCATCGGCCTAGGCGTGCGCCCTGACATAGGCGCAGCGCGCATGCCGGTGATGATGAAAGCGATGTTCGCCGCTTTCGCCGCCGCTGTGATGCTGCCGCTCGTGGTGCAATTGATGAAGCCTGGGCGCCCGCTCGGCTGGCGCATCGGCGCGGTACTCGTGTTCGCAGGCATCTGCGCGCTCGCGACGATCGTTGCGCTTATGGGCGAAATGCCGGAGCGGCGCTGGGAGGCCTGGATGGGCGGCCGCGGCTCAATTCCGTGGTGCGTCGTGCTGATACCCGTGCTCGCCGCGCCATGCGCTGCGCTACTGACGTGGCTCATGCGCGCCTTCACGCCGACACGGCTCACGCTCACCGGCGCCGCCATCGGCGCCATATCGGGCGGCATCGCGGCGATGGCGTACGCGATGTACTGCCCGACGGACTCGGTCGCGTTCGTGACCACCTGGTACGCTATCGCGATCGCCGTCTGCGCCGCCCTTGGGGCGTTACTCGGTTCAAAAATTCTGCGCTGGTGACGTAACCGCCCGCTGGCCTCGCGCGACTTAAGGTCCAACGAGGTCAATCATGCTCGACAAAATCAAGCGCTACGCGCCGATCGGCATTTCCCTATTTGCGGCAGCCGTATTCCTGGATTCGCTGCGCTACAAATTCACCGATCATCCGAACACGCAGGAAATCTTCGGTCGCCTGGACTCATGGGCCGCTACGCTCGGCGCGCCAGGCCTCTTCGGCCACACCGGTCTGTTCAGCCAATACGTCATCGGCTCGGCCGAACTTGCAGCCTCAACGCTCCTCCTCGTCGGTCTCCTCCCCGGCCTGACGCGGCTGAATGCGCTCGGCGCGTTGATCGGATTCGCCGTAATGACCGGCGCGGTGAGCTTCCATCTGTTCACGCCGCTCGGCATCGATCCGAACAATGATGGCGGCGGACTATTCGCAGCAGCGGTGACGATCTGGATCACATCACTCGTGCTGTTCGTCATCCGCCGCAACGACCTCATCGGCCTCGCGCGCGATCTGCAACGCGCTTTCGTACCGACCTCTGCTCAGATCAAACCCGCGCCACTGCGCGTCGCCGCTTAAGGACCAGGCTCATGCGCAAACTTATCGCCACCCTCGCGCTCGCCTTTGCATCACTCGTCGCCGCGCCCGCCTATGCCGATCAAGCGCCAGTCTACACCGGCTTGCTCTCGCGCGTCGCTGTCAGCGGCTACGATCCCGTCGCGTACTTCACCGATGGCCGCCCCGTGCGCGGCACGCAGCAATTCCGCACGACGTATCAAGGCTACGAATATCGCTTCGCCTCCGCCGCGCACCGCGACGCCTTCCGCGCCAACCCGACGCGCTACCTCCCGCAATATGGCGGCTATTGCGCTTGGGCTGTGAGCCAAGGCTACACCGCGTCAGCCGATCCGACGAACTGGCGCATCGTCGATGGCCGGCTCTACCTCAACTATAACGACGAAATTCAGCGCCGCTGGGAGCAAGACATTCCGGCCCGCATCCGCGAGGCCAACGCGAACTGGCCGAGCGTGCTAAGCCGCTGACAAAATAAAACGGCCCCGCTTGTGCGGGGCCGTTTGGTGCTCACTGGAGTGTGCGCTCAGGAGGCGTGTGTCGCCGCCAGTTCGATTGTAATCGCTCCAGTTGGCGTTTTACCCACGGCCACGCGCTGATCGCGTTTGGCGATCTCGGTGGCGAAGGCTTCGAAGGTCGTCAGGCCAAGCCAAGTTCTGTCGCCCGCGAAAGCGGGCTCGGATTGGAGAGCAGCGCCGACGTCACGCAAGCCAAGCGGCTTGCCGCCGCGATGGACGAGCACGTTCGCCACGAGCTCGGCCGCACGATTGAGATCGAACGGACCACCCGGAACGAGCTGCTGCGTTGCCTTCGATACAGACGCCGCTTTGGCGGGTTTCGCCGCTACCGGCGGCTTTTGATTGCCCTTCGAGCGCACATAAGAGAGCGCTGCGCGCAAATCGTCTTCGCTGATCGTGAAGTCGGCTTTGCCATTATAGAGACGCGACGCATCGCGTTGCGAGACGATGATCGCGCTCTTCAAGCCTCTTGCCTTCAACTTTTCGATCAAAGGCATGTAGTCACTATCGGACGCGAGGATGATCATCTCCTGCACGCCTTTGAGGTCACGCGTGGCCTCAATGGCGTCCATCGCGAGATGAAGATCGACTGCGCTTTGGCCTTTCTTGCCGCCGGCGGCGTAGACGCACGTTTCAGTTTTGAAGGCGTAGTGTTCGAATGCGGGCTGCTCTTCGGCGTAGCGTTTGTGCCAAAAAACTTTCTTGAGCAGAAACTCACGCTTGCGGCCGCTGGGATCGAATTGTCCGTCTTCCAACCAGCTCAGCCAATTGCCGACGCGGCCTGCTAGTTTTTCTTGTTTGAAGAAGGGCGTGACGTTGTCGTAGTCGATCAACAACACGCTTTTGACTTTGGTTCGAAGCAACATTGGGGCTTCTCCTGCGACCTCGAATTGGCGAG
Source organism: uncultured Terricaulis sp. (assembly GCA_964405865.1). GTDB lineage: Bacteria > Pseudomonadota > Alphaproteobacteria > Caulobacterales > Aquidulcibacteraceae > Vitreimonas. The sequence goes on from CAYOPM010000001.1 coordinate 190,240, forward strand.
GCCGCAGGCACGCTAATTATCCCAAGCCCCGGTGTCGAATCCCGCCCGGCGCACAAAATGTGGCGAAACTCTGCGCCGCTCTAAGCCACCGCCTGTGCGGCGCTGACCAACGCATCACCCACCACGGGGCGGACATCACCCGCGCGACCGTCGTTCACGGTCGCCGCCGCAACGATGCCGCGCGTGCGGTCGACCATGACTTCGGCGTACCACATCGTGTTCGAACCGTTGTGCCAGAGGCGGCCGCCATCGACTTGCCAGCCCATCGCGTACGGCCCGCCAAACGGCGCTGTCTGCAGCATTTGCCAGCTTGCCTCGCTGAGGAACGACGTGCGGTCGCGGTGGGCGGCGAGATATTTGAACACGTCTTCGAAGGTCGCGTGCACGCGGCCTGCTGGGCCAAGCGCCGCTGGATTGTCTGTGACGGCGCTGCCGCCAACCGGGTGCGGGATCATCGGAATGGTGACGACGCCGCCGTTCGAGGTCGTCGGCCCTGGCGTGTGGCCGACCGGCTGATCGTAGGCGCCTGGCGTTCCTGGTGCACCTTGGCCAGCGCTCGTCATGCCGAGCGGCGCGAACAGATGCTGTTGGATCAACGTCTCCCACGGCGCGCCCATCTTCGCTTCCAGCATGGCGCCGGCGACGATGTAACCGGTGTTGGAATAGGTGAACGTCTGTTCGCGCGGGCCGACCGGCGATTGCAGCAAACCGATGCGCGCATAGCGCACACGGTCTGCGCGGGAGTCAGCGCTCTCACGCGGGAACGCAAGCAAATCGGCCATGTCGATATTGCCCTGCATGCCGCTGCGATGGCTGAGCAGATGCCGGAAGGTGATGTCGCGATACTCGGCGCGCATGTCGGGAATGGCCGAACCAAGCACGCCGCCGACCGTATCGTTCCACGACACAGCGCCCGCTTCGACCGCGCGCGCGACAAGCGTCGACGTCATCGACTTGCAGATCGAACCCAGGTGCCATTTGTCTGACGTCGTGATCGCTTGCGGCTGGCCGATGGCGCGCAAGCCGTCAGCGAACGCAACATTGCGCCCATCGCGATTGAGCGCGGCGGCGCCCATGCCTGGCGAGCCCGCCCGCGCTCGCAGCGCGGCCAGCCGCGCTTGGGTCAGCACCTCGGTCGCGGCGGCGTTTGCTTCGCCGCGTTGAAAGACAAGCGGCAGCGAGCCGCCCTGGGTGAACGTGCCTTCGATGCGCCCGCTGGTAAGCCGCCCGCGGAAACTGGCGCGGACCACCGGGATGTCGAGCGCAAGCTGATCGCCCTCGATGCGGGTGGCGGCAACCGGGATTTCGTTATTGCCCTGATCGACGCTGAAAAGCGTCGATGTCGGCCCTTCGGCGACGACTAGGCGCAGGCGTAGGTGCTGCGAGCCTAGATTTAAGACGCCGTTCCATTCGCCCATGAAGTCGGCGGCGGATTGCGCGAAAGCGTTGGTGGCGGCGAAGCCTGCCGCAGCGGCGCCCATCAGCAAAGGGCGGCGTGAAATGATCATGAAGTTCCTCCGAGACCCGCGTTCAGTGGATGCCGCAGGGCCGATCAATGGATGCGATGTCCCGATAGTCGCATTGACGGGGCAAATCTTACGCGATTACTAGGCGCTCGGGCGCTGCTCCCACGGCTCGCTCCAGAATATCTCAAGGATTCAACGATGAAGGTCCTCGTCCCGGTCAAGCGGGTGCTTGATTACAATCTCAAGGTCCGCGTGAAGCCGGACGGGTCGGGCGTCGACCTCTCCAACCTGAAGATGTCGATCAACCCGTTCTGCGAAATCGCTGTCGAAGAAGCGGTGCGGATGAAGGAAGGCGGCGGCGGGCACGCCAAGGACGCAGCGAAGGAAGTCGTCGCTGTCTCGATCGGCCCCGAGCAGGCGCAAGAGACTCTGCGCAACGCGCTCGCCATTGGCGCCGATCGCGGCATCCTGGTGAAAGCCGACGGCGATGTTGAGCCGCTGGCAGTCGCGAAACTGCTCAAGGCCGTGATCGAGGCCGAGAAGCCCGATCTCGTCATCCTTGGCAAGCAAGCCATCGACGATGACAGCAACGCGACGGGCCAAATGCTCGCGGCCCTCCTCGATTGGCCGCAAGCAACCTTCGCCTCGAAGATCGTGCTCGCCGGCAACAAGGCGACGGTGACGCGCGAAGTCGATGGCGGCCTGCAGACGCTCGATGTCGAACTGCCGGCGATCATCACCACCGATCTGCGCTTGAACGAACCGCGCTACGCTTCGCTGCCGAACATCATGAAGGCGAAGAAAAAGCCGATCGACGTGAAGACGCCGGCTGACCTGGGCGTCGACACCGCGCCACGCATCAAAGTGCTGAAAACCGCCGAGCCCGCGAAGCGCTCGGGCGGCATCAAAGTGAAGTCCGCCGCTGAATTGGTCGGCAAGCTCAAAGAAGCGGGAGTGCTCTAATGGCTGTTCTGGTTATCGCCGAGCACGACAACGCCTCGGTCAAAGACGCAACCAACAAGGTCGTCACCGCCGCCAAGGCGATGGGCGGCGATGTTGACGTGCTGGTCGCGGGCTCGAACGCCGGCGCTGCTGCCGCGGAAGCCGCGAAGATCGAAGGCGTGCGCAAAGTTCTGCATGCCGACGGCGCAACGCTCGCCAAGCAAATGGCCGAGCCGCTGGAAGCGCTGATCGTGCCGCTGATGAGCGGCTATGACGCTGTGCTCTTCCCGGCTTCGACGACGGGCAAGAACGCAGCGCCGCGCGTGGCTGCGAAGCTCGACGTGAACCAGCTCTCCGGCGTTATCGGCGTTGAAGGCGCCGATACGTTCGTGCGCCCGATCTATGCGGGCAACGCGATCGTCACCGTGCAAGACGGCCAAGCGAAAAAAGTGCTCACCGTGCAGCCGACGGCCTTCAAAGCCGCGGGCAGCGGCGGCAGCGCTTCGGTTGAAACGGTTGCCGCACCGAGTGGCCCGTTCAAGTCAGCGTTCGTCTCGGAAGAGATGGCGAAGTCGGATCGTCCAGAACTGACCGCTGCAAAGCGCGTCGTCTCGGGTGGCCGTGCTTTGGGCTCAAGCGAAGAGTTCCAGAAAGTGCTCGATCCGTTGGCCGATAAGCTCGGCGCTGCTGTCGGCGCTTCGCGCGCCGCGGTCGACGCGGGCTACGCGCCGAACGATTACCAAGTCGGCCAGACCGGCAAGGTTGTCGCGCCTGAACTCTATGTCGCCGTCGGCATCTCCGGCGCCATTCAGCATTTGGCTGGCATGAAGGACTCCAAAGTCATTGTCGCCATCAACAAGGACGAGGAAGCGCCGATCTTCCAAATCGCCGACTACGGCCTGGTCGCCGACTACAAGACCGCCGTGCCGGAACTGATGGACGAACTGACGAAAGCTGGCGTCTAGGGAACGACGATGCGCCTTCCCAACGGATCAGGCGCGCAGGTCGATCTTCGTAAGCTCACGGACTATGTGCTGAACCCGCAGCATCCGCGCGGACGCAATAAGGCGCGGGTGTTTGCCGCGGCTCTCAACTTGGAGCGTGCTGACGCTCGGGCGCTCCGGGATTGGCTGCTGCAAACCGCGGCCAGCGCCGACAACGCGTTATTGCCGGCCCCGCAACTGAATACGGTCAGGCATTCGAAATCGTCGCCGAAATGCGCTATATTGATCGGAGAGCGCTGGTCCGCAGCGCCTGGATGATCCGCGCAGGAGAAGATTTCCCTCGTCTCGTGACGGTGTTCGTGGAGTAGGTCATGGCGCGCATCAAGGAATTGGATGCGGTTGCATTGCTCACCGACCGGCCTGACCTCGGCCTGGTGCGAGGCCAGCTTGGAACGGCTGTCCTGGCACTGAACGGCGACGCCTGGGAGGTCGAGTTCGACGACGATCAAGGCCGCACCTACAAACTCGCGGCGCTCCCGGAAGCCGAACTGCTTGCCCTCCGCACTGCTCCAGCAATCGCCTAGACCCCTTGCGCGCTGTTCATCAGCGCCTATGCTGCAATGCAACAATTATTGCATTTCAGAGGCGCGTAAGCGCCTATGTCGGGCAGCATGACTACAATCAAAACTGTCGGCGTTATTGGCGCCGGACAAATGGGCAATGGCATCGCGCATGTATGCGCGCTCGCTGGCTATGACGTGTTGTTGGGCGACGCGGACGCATCGCGCATCGATACAGCGGTGCAGACCATCGCCAAGAACATGACCCGCCAAGTGTCGCGAGCGGTGATCAAACAGGCCGACATGGATGCCGCGCTGAAGCGCATCAAAGGCGCGCCGAAGGTCGACGCGTTCAGCGCCTGCGATCTCATCATCGAGTCGATCGTCGAACAGGACGACGCCAAGAAGAAAGTATTCGCGGACCTGCGCTCGGCGTTGAAGCCGGAAACCATCCTCGCCTCGAACACCTCGTCGATCTCGATCACGCGCTTGGCAGCAACGACGGATCGTCCGGACAAGTTCATCGGGCTTCACTTCATGAACCCGGCGCCGGTGATGGAACTGGTCGAAGTTATTCGTGGGTTAGCGACGAGCCAAGAGACGTACGACACGTCGACCAAGTTCGTGGACAGTCTCGGCAAGACCATCGCCAATGCCGAGGATTTCCCCGCCTTCATCGTCAACCGCGTGCTGGTGCCGATGATCAACGAGGCGATCTACACGCTCTATGAAGGCGTCGGTTCGGTTGAAGCGATCGACAAATCGATGAAGCTCGGCGCCCACCATCCGATGGGCCCGCTTGAGCTTGCGGACTTCATCGGCCTCGATACCTGCCTTTCGATTATGCAGGTGCTTTACGAGGGCCTCGCGGATTCGAAGTATCGACCGTGCCCGCTGCTCGTAAAGTACGTCGAAGCCGGCTGGCTTGGCCGCAAAACTCAACGCGGCTTCTACGACTATCGCACCGATCCACCCACGCCGACGCGCTAAGAGCCGTCGGCTTTTTCGCATCTTCAAAAGACAATCGGGGCGCGGGAGATAACTCCCGCGCCCCTTCTCATGCCAGCATCACATGACCATCTCGATCATCGCTGCGACGCCCTCCATCGAATAGGCCAGAAGCCCCAGAAGAAGCGCCGCGCCGATGAAGTATTCGAGCGCGGTGAGTGCAGTTCGCATGTGTGTCTCATCAGTTGCGCGGACGAGGAGGTGTCCGCGCGGCGCATATAGGCGCGATCGAACGCGCGAATGTGGCGCTTGGCTTAAACTTCTGTGAAGTGCGCGCATCGCGGCGCAAGACTTGCATTTACATCACGTGTTCGAGGGGACACGGACAATGACGATTGGCGCATTGAGCGCAAACTCACTGCTAATGCTGGGTTTCGCACAGAAAACGCGCGGCGACGCGCAAACGAATTTCGAAATTGGGCAAAACCTGCAGGCAAATTCTGCCGCGCCCTTGTCAATTTTGCCTATCAGCTCTGCACCGCCGATCTCGTTCGAGAGCATTCTCGAACTGCAGCGTTTGGATGAACCGGAGCCCGAAGCGCTGAAGCCGCCGACTGCGGAAGAACTCTTCCTCGAAGAAGCGCGGAAGCATCCGATGGAGCGCTTGCGCGAGCAAATCCTCGAGCAACTTGGGATAACTGAAGGAGAACTCGCGCAACTGCCGCCTGAAGAGAAGCGCGCGATGGAGGATAAGATTCGCGAGCTGATCGAAGAGAAGCTCCGGCAAGCAAATGGCGCGGAAGATGCGCCGCCCGGCTCCAACGCTGAGATGCTGCAGCAGCTAGGCTAAGACAAACACCAGCGCGAAATTGTTGGCGGGCATCTCGATGACCTCGCGCAGCTTTAGTCCCTGCGCGTTCGCTGCCGCTTCGACATCAGCCATATCGCGCACGCCAAACCGTGGATCGCGCGCTTTCAACCATTGCTCGAACGCTTCGTTTGACGGCGCGGTGTGTGCGCCATCGCGCTTGTAGGCGCCGTAGGTGAAGAGCACACCGCCCGGCTTCAACACACGCGCCGCGCCGGCCATCAATCCAAGCGCCGCCTCCCACGGCGAGATGTGAATCATGTTGATGGCGAGCACGGCGTCATAGCCCTCGCCCGCGCGCCAATTGTCGGCGCAGACATCGATATCGAGCGGCGGCACGACGTTGCTGGCGCCCTCCGCCGCGATCCAAGCCGCGATGCTCTCACGCGCCGCGGCATCGGGATCGCTCGGCTGCCAGCGCAGAGCCGGCATGGCGGCAGCGAAGAACACAGCGTGCTCGCCGCTGCCTGCCGCCAGTTCCAACACACGCCCCGCGCGCGGCAGCACGCGCTGGAGCACCGCCAGGATGGCGTCGCGGTTACGGGCGGTGGAGGGCGAGTGCTGGCGGGCGTCCATGACAGGACATCAATCATGCTTCTGGGGAAAGCGCACGCCTCCACGGTTGCGCCTCAGTGACGCCGCGTTTGACGCCATTACGATCCGCGCCATGGGACCGATCCCCCAACGCATCGCGCCGCTCACCTGGCGCAAGCCGGCGTTCATCTGGACGCCGCTCGCGCTCGCCTTGGCGATCGGTGGGCCAGTGGCGGCGTTTCTCGGCGACCCACCCATGCAGCGCTTGGCCGGCGTGATGGGGGCAGCGGTGTTCGCGTTGGCGCTGACCACGCTTGGCGCAAGCTGGGCGCTCGGCCGCGCGCCGCGCACACGGCGCACTGTCGTGCTGCATGTCGTGATGGCGGGCGCGATCGTGGCGCTTCTCACACCGTTCGTGCTGATCGAACTCTTGGCGCTTGTTGCGGACTACGAACGCGCTGGCGCCGGCGACGGCTTCACCCCCGCCATGTCGTTTGCGATGGCGCCGTTGGCATTGGTGATCGGATTGCCGGTGTCACTCGTAGCGGCGATCGTGTTTGCCTGGGTCGCGCTGAAGCGCGGCGATCCGGACGCAAGCGATCTCGTCGCCGACGATCGCTTCGACGTTCAGCCGTTCCGCTGAGCCTACCGCGCCCACATGCGCAGCAAGTTCGAAATGCTCTTATCCAGCCGCAGCAATTCCTCGCGCGGCGCACCGCCTTCGCCCAAGCGATGGCGCGCGACCGAGAGATCGAACAAAATCTCGCGCTTGCCAGCATCTGCGATGTAGCTTTCCAGCCAGCCAACAGCAGCCAACCGCGCGCCGCTCGTCACCGGCGCGACGTAATGGATTGAGCCTGCCGGGTAGAGGATCGCATCTCCTGCTTCGAGTTTGATCTCCTGCTCACCCAGCGCGCTTTCGATGGTGAGCGCGCCGCCTTCGTAAGCACTCGACTCCTCGAGGAAGAGCGTGAACGCAAGATCGGTGCGAAGCTTGTCATCGCCCGCGCCCATCAGCGCGTCGTCAGTGTGCGCGCCATAGGTCATGCCCGGTTCGTAGCGCGAGAAGAGCAAGCGCGTCAGACGCGCCGGTCGCGCCGATATCTCGAACAGCGGGTGGCGACGCAATGCGTCGACGACAAACTTCTCAAGCGCCTGCACCTTCGGATCGGAACCATCGGCTTGCAGATTGTGCTTCACGCCCCGTGCGGCAGCGCCGGCGGTGCGCTTACCGTCACTGAATGTGAGCGATGAAAGTTCCGCGCGCACACGCGCAACATCCTCAGGCGCCAAAACCCCTTGAAGGATGATCGTCATGTGCAACCTTTGATGCTGAGCCAGCTTTGTATCTAGGGCGCCCTGCGCGCCTACACGAGGATAGGCATGATCAATCTCAAACTGAAAACCTGGCGCACGGTCGGCGCAGCTGTCGCGCTCGTGAGCCTCGGCGGTTGCTACGCGCACGGCTCGACCGGTTATGGCGGCGGCTACTATGGCGAGCGCGGCGAGTACGGCGAACGCGGTGAGCGCGGCGAAAGAGGTGAGCGCGGCGAGCGTGGAGAACGCGGAGAACGCGGCGAGCGCGGCGGCTGACCGCACCGGAAGCTTCTTGCGAACCGTTCGCACATGAGGCAAAGGAGCCCTTCAAATTCCGGAGGGGCGCTCATGAGCGGCATCAAATTCAAATACTGGCGCAGCGTCGGCGTCGCGGCGGCTCTGAGCGTGGCCGCCTGTGGTGGCGAAGGCGCGGGCGACCAGTCGGACACCGCAGCTAACGAGGCGTGTGAACCGGCGGTCGAGGCCGAAGCCCCGGCGCCGGCTACAGCGACTGCCCCGACCGCCGCTGGCGGCGAAGCTGGCGAGGCCGGCGCCCAAACGGCGTACGCGGGACTCTCGGGCGATCAGCGCACGGCGCTGCGCTTGCAGCACTTGAAGGGCTTCGTGCTGGCGGCGGATCGCGTCGCGGCGGCGGGACAACAACCGGAAGCTGGCGTGCTGGTGAGCCAAGGTCTGCTCGAAGTGTACGACGTCGCCGCCACCGAGTTCGGCTCGCTCAATGTCGAGATCGTCCGCGCGGCGGCGGACGGCGCACCGGCGAACATCGACGCCGCCGAAGCTGAAATTGACCGCGCCATGGGCGCACTCTCTGGAGTTAGACCAGCAGACATCGTCGCGCGCCTGACCGATATTTCGACCGGGCTTTATCAGCACGTCATCAATTGCGACTTCGTTGATCCGATCGAATACCAGCACAGCATGGGCGCAGCTTTGGCCGCGCAGAGCGTACTGCAAGCGAGCCAAGCGCAGCTGAGCGCAGAAGACGCCGCAGCGTACACCGCCGCCAATGAGCAGATGACCAGCTATGTCGCGCTCTGGCCGCAAGTCAGTGCACCCGAGGCGCCGACCCCGTACCGCGACATGCTCGCGTCATCGTCGCGCATCCGGCTGGCGCTCTACCCGTACTTCTAAGCGCGGCGGAAGAGTACGCTGGGCGAGCCGTGATAGAGCGTGCGCGTGAACTCGCGGTAGCCGAGCTTTTCGGCGACGCGCAGTGAGGGCGTGTTTTCCGGCGCGATCATGCAGATGAAATCGGTGCGGCCGAAGTGCTTTTCGGCCCACGCGATCTGCGCTGACGCGGCCTCAGTCGCGTAGCCTTTGCCTTGCACGGCCGGCGAAAGCGCCCAGCCTTGCTCGGGCGCGTCGAACGGAATGTCGCCCAAAGCGCGCTTGAACGAGCCGAAGCCGCCGTCGCCTACATAGACGCCGGTCGCCTTCTCTTCGATCAGCCAATAGCCGTGACCCATGAAGTGCCAATGGCCCGCGAACGAAAGAAAGCGCCGCCAGCTTTCCTCACGCGTCGATGGCTTGCCGCCGATAAAGCGCGTGACGCTCTCCTCGGCCCACAACGCCGCGGACTTATCGAAATCGGCGAACGTGTGCGCACGCAGACGCAGGCGTTCGGTCTCGATCGTCGGCGCAGCGCTCATAGCGTGCCCGCGATGGCGGCTTCGAGCATGGCGACGGCTTCTGGGCTATCCCAGTCGGCGCCGCCGGCCAGGCGCGCGATTTCGCGGCCTTCGCGGTCATAGATGATGGTGACCGGCAGGCCGGGCGCTTGCACGTCGAACGGGACGCCGCGCGTCATGTCGATCAGAAACGGCAGCGAACCGCCGCTGAGTTCGGCGAGCTGCGCTTGCGCGCGAGCGCGTTGACCTTCGGCATCGACGCTGATCGGAATGACGCGCAGGCGATCGCCGAAGCGGCGCTGCACGGCGCCGAGCGTCGGCATCTCTTCGAGGCATGGCGCACACCATGTCGCCCAGAGGTTCAGAACGATTACTTCGCCTTGATACGCAGCCAAAGTCGTTTCGGCGTTGTTGGCGTCGCGTAAGCTGCGCATAGGCATCGGCGGCGGCGCATCGAGTGCGACCAGCCGCGTCATGTCGCCAGTGGCGAAACGGCCCACGCCTGCGCTCTCCTCGGGCTTTGAAGAAGCGACGAAAAGGACGTAGAGAAGCGCCACAGCGCCGGCGGCGAGCAAAGCCATCGCCGCCCACATCGCCCAATTCTTCTGACCTCCGCTGGAGTCCGTCTTAGTGTCCACTTCCACTCCTCCCGGCGGCCAGAAAATGTGGGGCGGCCGTTTCGCGGCGCAGCCCGCTGACGCGATGCAGGCGATCAACGCTTCGATCGATGTGGACAAGCGCTTGTGGCGCGAGGACATCGAAGGCTCGAAAGCGCACGCCGACATGCTCGCCGCGCAAGGTATTATTACGAGCGAAGATAACGCCGCGATACAAGCGGGATTAGACCAGATTGCCGCAGAGATCGCTGAAGGGACGTTTCCATTCTCGGCGGAACTGGAAGACATTCACCTCAATATCGAAGCGCGGCTGACCGAGCGCATCGGCGAGGCCGGAAAACGCCTCCATACCGGCCGCTCGCGCAACGATCAGGTCGCCACCGATTTCAAGCTCTGGACGATGCGGGCTTCGCGCGAGGCGGCCGATGGTTTGCGCGTTCTGCAGCAGGCTCTGGTCAAGCGCGCTGAGGGCGGCGCGGACTGGATCATGCCCGGCTTCACGCACTTGCAGACAGCGCAGCCCATCACGCTCGGGCATCATCTGCTGGCGTACGTCTCGATGTTCGAACGCGACCGCGTGCGGCTCATCGGCGGCGCTCTGGAAGCGGCGTGGGAATGTCCGCTCGGCTCAGCGGCGCTCGCAGGAACGGGCTACCCGATCAATCGCGAGATGACGGCGACAGCGTTGGGTTTCCATGCGCCGGCTTCGAACTCCGTCGACGCTGTCGGCTCGCGTGACTTTGCGCTCGCAGCGCTCTCAAGCCTCGCAATCGCCGCGACACATCTCTCGCGTCTCGCAGAAGAGATCGTCCTCTGGACGTCACCGCAATTTGCGTTCGCTTCGATGTCGGACGCGTGGTCGACGGGTTCGTCGATCATGCCGCAAAAGCGCAACCCGGATGCGGCGGAGTTGATCCGTGCGAAAGCGGCGCGTGTCGGCGCGGACTTCGCCGCGCTCAACGCCATCGTGCAGAAGCTGCCGCTCGCTTACGCCAAGGATCTGCAAGAGGATAAGACGCTCACTTTCTCCGCCTTCGACGCCTTCTCGCTCTCCGTCACCGCCATGATCGGCATGATCGAGACGATGCGGTTCAACCGCGAAGCCATGCGCGCCGCCGCCGCGCGCGGCTATTCCACTGCCACCGATCTGGCCGATTGGCTGGTGCGCGAACTCAAGACACCGTTTCGCGAGGCGCACGAGATCACGGGCCGGATCGTGCGCCGGGCCGAGGAAATGGGCGTCGCTGAACTGGGTTTGCTCCCGTTGAGCGAATATCAGGCCGTCGATGCCCGCATAACCGAAGCCGCGCGGGCGCTGTTGACGGTTGAAAAATCGGTCGAGAGCCGGGATAGCTATGGCGGGACCGCCCCGCAGCGCGTGCGCGAGCAGATCGAGCGCTGGAAGGAGATGTTCGCATGAGCCGCGTTATTCTGGGTTTGCTGGCGCTGACGATGCTGTCGGCCTGCGGTGTCAAAGGCGATCTCGATCGTCCCGATCCGATGTGGAACAGCGACGACGCGATCCGCCGCGAATGTCAGCGCCAAGCTGAGAACAACGAAGAACAATCGCCGCGCTGCGCGCAGTATCAGACCGGCGCTCGTCCGGGCTGATGAACCACTTTGAGTATCGTGACGGCGCGTTGTTCTGCGAAGGCGTGCGCCTCGCGGACATCGCAGAAGCCGTCGGCACGCCGGTTTACGTCTATTCCAGCGCCACGCTTGAGCGGCACTATGACGTGTTCAAAGCCGCGTTCGCGCCGCGCGACGTGCTGGTCGCGTTTGCTGTCAAAGCCAACGCCAACATCGCCGTGCTCTCCACGCTCGCCAGACGAGGCGCCGGCGCCGATACGGTGAGCCAGGGCGAGATCGAACGCGCTTTGCGCGCGGGCGTGCCGGCTGAGCGCATCGTGTTCTCCGGCGTCGGCAAGACGGAAGCTGAGCTCGCGTTCGCGGTGAAAGCGGGCGTGCACCAGATCAATGTAGAGAGCATCGCTGAATTGGAGACGCTTTCGCGTATCTCCGCTTCGTTGAAAGCAGCGCCCGCGATCGCGATCCGCGTGAACCCGGATGTCGGCGCAGGCGGTCACGAGAAAATCTCCACCGGCAAAGGCGACACCAAGTTCGGCGTCTCGAACCAGCAAGCGCTCGCGCTCTACGCCCGCGCCAGCGCTGATCCGCATCTTTTGGCAAAGGGACTCGCGGTTCACATCGGCAGCCAGATCAAGGATCTGAAGCCGCTCGAAGACGCGTTCAAAGTCATGCGCGGCCTCGGCGAAAAACTGCGCGCAGATGGCCTTTTGATTGAGCGCATGGATTTGGGCGGCGGCCTCGGCGTGCCGTATTTCAACGAACCAGAACCGCCCTCGCCGCAAGCCTACGCCGACATGACCAAGCGCGTGTTCGACGGATTTGATGTTGCGCTCGCATTTGAACCGGGCCGCCTGATCGCGGCCAATGCCGGCGTATTGCTTTCGCGCGTAATCCGTCTGCAGGAGCGACCGGACAAGGAAATCGTCGTGCTCGACGCGGCGATGAATGACCTCATCCGGCCCGCGATCTACGAAGCCTATCACGAGATCAAGCCGCTCGCGGACACGAGTAATGCGCGCGTGCCCTACGATGTCGTCGGCCCGATCTGCGAGACGGGCGATACGTTCACGCGCAATCGCGAACTGAAGTCACTGAAGCCCGGCGATCTCGTCGCGTTCATGACGGCTGGCGCGTATGGCGCGGTGATGGCCTCGACCTATAACGCCCGCGATCTCGTGCCCGAGGTTCTCGTGCGTGGTGACAAGTTCGAGGTTGTGCGCCGCCGCTGGACGCTCGAAGATCAGCTCAAATTAGAGAGCATTCCAGATTGGGGAACTTGATGAGAGCACTGATCGCAGCCGCAGCCTTAGCATTGAGCGCCTGCGCTTCGGCGCCGGCGCCAACCACACCGCAAGATCAGTTCTTCGCCAATCTCTCGGCGCTGTGCGGGCAGAGCTTTGAGGGCCGCGTGGTGACGCAGGAAGCAGCGGACTCCGCGTTCGCGGGCCAGCGCCTGGTCATGCAAGTGCGCGAGTGCAGCGCTGACGAAATCCGCGTGCCGTTTCATGTTGGCGAGGATCGCTCGCGGACTTGGGTGATCACGCGAACGGGCCAGGGCCTGCGTCTTAAGCATGATCACCGCCACGAGGACGGTTCAGAAGACGTGCTGACCCAATATGGCGGCGACACCGCCAATGCTGGCACAGCCGAGCGCCAAGAATTCCCCGCCGACCAGCACTCCCGCGATCTCTTCGTCGCCAACAACATCCCGCAATCGGTCACCAATGTTTGGGCGGTCGAGGTGCATCCCGGCCAGACCTATGTTTACGAACTCCGCCGGCCAAACCGGCACTTCCGTGTCGAGTTCGATCTGACCCGGCCGGTTCCGGCGCCGCCCGCACCCTGGGGTGCGGAGCAGTAAGGTTAGCGACGAAGAGCTGCGCCCCGGGGGTGACCGTCATGGTTTGGCCTGAACCAAAGGGTTAGGCTCGCGTTTTGCTGGGGCCTGCGGAGGTTCATGAAGCACCAGGACGCCCTTGACCTGCTTGCGCGCGAAACCGCGCGGGCGCGCGGCCGCATCGCACGCGAACGCGCGTTGCGGGCGGGCTTTGCGTTCGCCGTCGTGGTGGGTGTCTGGGCGGTGCTGGCGGTGGCCGGCGCGCTCGAGCGGCTGCCCATGCTGGCGCAGAGTTTGGCGAGCTTAGGCGCGCTTGGCGTGTTCGGCTGGCTCGGCTGGCGCGCCTACCTCGCCTGGCGGGCGCCGACTGAAGCAGAAGCGCGCGCGCGGCTGGCGGCGGACTCGAACGTCGATCCCGGCGCCTTCGACGCGCTGCGCGATCAGCCGACAAAGTACGACGCGTTCTCGATCGCGCTCTGGACGCGGGAGCGCGAACGCGCGGTCGAGCGTGCGCAAAAAGTCCGCGTCGCGCCCGTGCAGGCGCGGCTCGACGACTACGATCCCTTCAAGCTGCGCTTCGTCCTGGGTCTCGCGCTCCTGCTCGGCGTTCTCTACGCAGGCGCGCAGGCGCCGGACCGCTTGGCGCGCGCCTTCGTGCCCGATCCCGGCCCCTTGCTCGGCGACCAAGAATTAGCGGTGGAAGCTTGGCTCACACCAGCAGACTACACGCACGCTGCGCCCGTCTCGCTGAGCGACATCATCGGCCAACGCATCGAGACGCCGCCGTCAGTCACAGCGATGGTGCGCGTCACTGGCCCCGCCGGCGCGCCGCTTCTGGTGTTCGAAGGCTTGAGCGGACGGCGCGAAGTGCGCTTTACCCAAGCCGCGGACGGCGCTTGGGAAGCGCAGCTGGCTTTGCCGGGGCCGGGTCAACTCAAGATCGTGCGCTTCCACACCCGCGCGTTCTGGCGCGTTGCGCCTGCGCGCGATGCGCGGCCAAGCGCTGCCTTCGTTGCGCCGATCGACGTGCTGCCGGAAGAGCATCTCTCGCTGAGCTATCGCGCCAGCGACGATTTCGGCGTGCGCAGCTTGGCGCTGCGCGTGCGCCCGCTCAATCCGCCTGAAGGTTTGCTGCAAGCCGATCCTGTGGACATTCCGCTTGAGTTTCCGGCCGGCGATCCACGCGAAGCGGAAGAAGAGATCCAAGTCGACGTCGCCGCGCATCCTTACGCTGGCATGGAGGTCGAGGCCTACATCGTCGCCTTCGATGCGCTTGGCCAGGAGGGTGTCAGCGATCCGCTTCGGCTGACGCTGCCGGAGAAGGTCTTTCTCCAACCCTTGGCCCAGGCGGCGATCGAGATCCGCCGGCACATCCTCGCAGAGCGCCGCGCTTACGAGCGGGCGCTTCCCATGCGCGTGGAAACCATGGAGGACCCGAGCCTTTTCATCGAAGGCGAACGCATCCAGGTGCGCAATTACGATCGCCGCCCCAACTTGCAGCGTGCGCCTGAAGGCGTGCGTCACGGCGCGCGGCTGCTCGACGCGCTGACGATGATGCCGGAGGACGGCTATTTCCGTGATCTCGCCGTCTATCTGGGTTTCCGCACGGCCCGCGCCGAACTCGATGTCGCCTCTGAGATTGGCGACACCGATCTTGCCGCCGACACGCTCTGGCGTACCGCGCTGCGCGCTGAGTATGGCGGCGCTGGCGATGCGCGGCGCGCGCTCGAGGAAGCACAGCGTCAGCTCGCCGAAGCGCTCGCGAGCGGCGCGCCGCAGGAGCGCATCAACCAGTTGCTCGAAGCTTTGCGCCGCGCCACCGAAAATTACATGCAAGCGCTAATCAATGAGGCGCTGCGCAATGGCGAACGCGCCAATATGGAAGACACAGAAGAGCAAGCATCGATCAGCGGCCAAGACATCGAGGAATTGCTGCGCGAAGTCGAACGTCTGTCGCGCGAAGGCCGTAACGCCGAAGCGCAGCAATTATTGGCCATGCTCGCCGGCATCCTCGCCAACATGCAGGTCAATCTCGCCGAGGGCGGCGAAGGGGGTGAAGGCGGCGAAGGCGATCAGGCGCTGCAGGAGAGCATGGATGAGCTGAGCGACGCGATGGGCGAACAGCGCGCTCTACGTGACGAGACACAGCAAGGCCAGAGCGGCGAAGGCGGACAAAGCGCCGGCCAGCTCGCCGACCGCCAGGCACAAATCCGTCAAGGCCTCGGCGAAGCGCAGCGTATGGCCGGCGAAGCGGGCGCCGCACCCAATCCCGATCTCAACGCCGCGGGTGAAGCCATGGGACGCGCGGAAAACGCGCTGCGCCGCGGCGATCTTGAAGGCGCGGAAGCTGCGCAGGACGCAGCACTCGAAAATCTCCGCGAAGGCGCTGAAGCGCTGGCGGCTGAAATGCGCGACCGTGAACGCGAAGGCGATCGCGCCGGCGAAGAGGGTGAAGAAGGCCGCGACCCGCTCGGCCGCTCCGCCACGGGCGGCACAGATAGCGAAGGCACCGTGCCAAACACCGCCGATCCGGTGCGCGCGCGCGAAATCTACGATGAGATCCGCCGCCGCGCCCAAGACCCGAACCGCCCCGAAGCAGAGCGCGAGTATTTGCGCCGCTTGATGGATCGCTTCGGCGATAGCTGATCAGGTTCCGCGTTGCGCGACAGCGCGCGGCGCTCCACACTCTGCCGGCGAAACATGGGAGATCATGATGCGCCGCTTGCTCGCTACAGCCGCCCTCGCCGCTTTGCTCGCCGCATGCACCCCGCCCGCAGAGCAATCCGAAGCGCCCGACACACCTGGCCCGCAAGTCCAAGCCTGCAACACGATCACGCCGGACAATGCGCGCATGGTGCGCGTTGAAGAAGCGCAAGCGGTTGCAGCCGCAGCGAGCGATTTGCCCGGCGGGCCAATCACGCCCGGGCTCTACGATCTCACGCGCGCCGTGCGCATCGGCGAAGCCACCGGCTGGCAAGATACGCGCGCGGTCGCGCTCGAAGTCAGCGAAGCGCCGAGCAGCGTGATCTTCCAATGGGCCGGCGCGCCGGCGAGCGGCGAAGTCGATCGCTGGACCGCGAGCTTCACCGACACACCCCGCCCGCGCCTGCGCTTCACCTGCGGCCGCATGGGCGATGTCGAACCGGACTTCACCGCCAGCGGCAACGCGCTGCAACTGCGTGTGCCAGACGGCGCGAACGGCTCGCTGCTGCTGGATTTCGTGCGGCGCTAAGTTGCGATTATTGCTGCAAGCGAAAGAGCTGCTGCTCTGCGAGTGCGTTCCCGCGATTGGCTGCGCGCCTATACAATCGGACCGCAGCGGCACGGTCTGCCACGAGACCTCCGCGACCTAACTCGTGCAGGAGACCGAGTGCGACTTCGGCGGGAGCATAGCCTTGTTCGGCGGAGAGCGTTAGATAGCGAACCGCCTCCGGCTCGTCCGCCGATACGACGTCGCCCTCCATATACAGTTCTGCCAGATTGTACTGTGCGATTGCATTCCCTTGCCCCGCGGCAAGACGATAGAGGCGCAGTGCTTCAGCGTTGTCGCACGCCACACCACGGCATTCTCTATACATAGAGCCTAGACTGAGTTGGCCGCGTACAAATCCCTGGTCCGCGGATTGCCTGGATAGGCGCACTGCCCGCGCGGCGTCCTGCTCAACCTGATCTGTCCCATAGTCATAAGCAAGGCCGAGCAGCGCTTGCGCTCGGGCGTCTCGCTCGGCCGCCTCGGCAAGCGCTGCGACGGGGACGGCGTCCAACACTCGATAAACCAGTTCATCACCAGGGACCGTTGACCACTCATGCGGGCTGATCTGGTTAATGACATCTAGTGCAGCGCGCGCGTTCGCGTTGGTCGACTCTGATTGAGGCGCATCCAATGGAGGAGGAATAAACTCTCTCATCGCCACGATGACAATAAGCACGGCTACAACAGCGACCGCCGCTCCAATCAACAAACGCTTGTCAGCCTTAGGACTTGTAGGTTGCTGCCGGTCGGGCGGCAGGCGTCGGCCCGCGTCCTGACTGATACCAGGCGCCGCGTGCTCGCCTGCGGAGATCGGTCTGCCGATTTTGTGACCGACGGCTTCGACTATTTTCTTCCATGCGCGCTCATCGCTGCCCCCTTCCCATCCCGACAGATTTTCCGAGTGCAACATGTTGAACGGTGTCGGCAGATCACAAGCCTCGATAATCACCGAGATCAAAACGCCGCGCCGGCGCCCTTTATCGGCTTCGCCCAGCACCCATTCTGATTTTACCGCCGCAGGCGACCAACATACGATCTGCGCTTTGCAGGTCGCGATTAGGCCATCAATTTCTTTGGTGAAGGAGTCGCCCGGCTGCAAACGCTCATCGAACCAAACATCGACGCCAAGCGCGCGCAGCCCTTCCGCGATCGGGCGCATGCGCTCGCGCTCTTCTTGTTTGTACGAGATGAAGACTTCAGCCATTGCCCCCTCCGGGGACAACTATAGCGGGCGCGGGTGCGGAGTCAGCTAGGCGCCGGCGTCATCGAGCGCCGCGATGTATGGCAGGCCCCGATAGCGGCCTTTGTCGTCCATGCCGTAGCCGATGAGGAAATCAGCGCCGGCGTCCCAGCCGATGGCGTCGATCGGCTCGTTCAGCGCTTGTGGCTTGCGCACGAAGGCGCAGGCGAGCGTACGCGTCGCCCCCTTCGCCATCAGGTGCGCGCGGGCGTAGGCGATGGTGCGGCCGCTATCGAACACGTCATCGACGATGAGCGCGGGCCGTCCATCGATGGGCCGCGAGATATCGGCGCGGACCATGACTTTGCCGCTGCTCTCGCGCGCATCGCGATAGCTTTCGAGCCAAAGTGAATCGTAGATCGGATGGACGCCGCGCTTCTCGAGCGCGCGCATCAGATCAGCCGCGAACGGGATCGCGCCTTGCAGTAGTGCTACGACCGTCCAGCTATCGTCCATCTGATGTGCAAAGCCCTCCGCCATCTTATCGACGCGGAGGGCTATGTCTTCGGCGCTCAGTAGAACGCGCAACGCGCGCGCTCTAGCTTTGACGGAAGCGCAGCGCGAGGCCTTCGACCGGGCCCGCATCGCTCGACGTGATCGGCTCGTCGAGGATGAGTTCGTCGCCGACAGCTTGATCGAGCATCAGAGGCTCTTCCACCTGCGGCGCGGCCGGCGACACGCGCGGCGCAGTGTCGGCAAATTGCGCTTCGGAGAAGGCAGCGAACGTCGCTTCGAGATCGACGGCTTCAGCCGGCGGGTTCTCAACGCGAATTTGGAACGGGATCGAGGCGCCAGCTGCCACCGGTTGCTCGGTGATAATGTTGACGATCTCGAAAATCTCAGCCGAAGCGGTGTCGCGCAGCGAGATGCGAACTGGTGGGACGAGCTTGTCGTCACGGCCGATGTTGCGAACTTCGCCGCTGACCAGAAGGATCGGCGTCGCGCCGTCGAAATCGCGCTCGACCGAGAGCTCGTAGAATTCGAGGCCGTAGACGTTCACGTCCAAGCCGAGCGCGGCGAACGCGCTGGCCGAACGCGGCCACAATTCGGCGACGTCCTGACGGAAGGCGACCATGCCAGTGGCCGAAGCGGCCAGGGCAGCGCCGGTGGCGCCCCAGACGACGATGGCGGCGCGGGTGCGCTCGCGGCGCATGCGCTCGGCCTGCTGGGCGCGGAATTTCGCGGCGGCGGACGGGGCCGGGCCAGGTTGCTCGGCGGCCCGACGCAATCTTTCGACACGTTCACGTGTCAAAGGTTCTTGGGCCGGCGGCGCTTCAGCGCGGGTTTCCGTAGGGGCGGCAACGGCTTGGGTCCGCAGCTCAAGCTGCGGTTCGGCAAACCAGGAGAACCCGCATGCGGCGCAGCGAACAGTACGGCCCGTCGGACCGACCGCTGCGTCATCTGCGTAGTATCTTGTCGAACAAGACGTGCAGGTCAGGATCATGTTAACGATACGCCCATTAGCCCAGTACCATCCGGTGCATTGATTCTATTCGGCTTGTCCAGTCATGGCTCGTGCAAATACCCCCGAACAGGATCTGCTGGAGCGAGGTGTGCTCGCCCGCCTTTCTGGCGTGGACGCGGGTTACAAGACCGCGACTGTATTGTTTGGGATCGAGTTCGAAGCGCGCGCCGGAGAAGTCGCGCTCGTTACTGGTCCCGCCGCTGCAGGCAAGACTACGTTCATGCACTTGCTGCGCCTAGCGCTGCAGCCGCGTTCTGGACGATGTGTAATTCTGGGCGCCGACATCGCGCGCGCAAGTGCGCGCACACGCGCTGAGTTGAAGAAGCGCATCGGCTATGTCGCTGAAAATCCAACATTCATTGAGACATGGACGGCGTTCGACAACATCGCGATGCCGTTGCGTTTGGCCGGTTTGAAGCCGCGCGATTACGTCGACGATGTGCGCGAACTTGTGGAATTCGTCGGCCTCACCGACGCCGCCGATCTCACCATCGAAAAACTTTCGGGTGCGGAACGGCACCGGGCTGCCATAGCCCGCGCGCTCGCTTCAAAACCCGCGCTCATCCTCGCTGACGATCCCACCGCTGGCATGTCTCCCGCTGATGGACGCCGCATCGTGCGCTTGCTCGCCGAGATGCGCCGCGTCGGCGCCGGCGTCGTGGTTGCCAGCCAGGACGACTCGCTCGCCGACTGCGCCCCGCTCTCGCATTGGCGCATGGAGCGCGGGCGGCTCTCGCTCGTCTCGCAGACGGCCTCCGAAGAGGCGGAGGCTTACGAATGAGGAACGCGCTCGCGGGCGTAGAACGCGCCCTGTTCTGGACGCTTGCGTTCGCCGCCTTCGCCGCGGTGGCGGCTGGCCTGGGGGCGCGGGGCGTCGACCGGGTTGCGGCGCGCTATGAGGCGGAGCGCTCCAACTACGCCATCGTCCGTGTCGTGGCGCCGGAAGGCGCTTCCGGGATCGCCGCCGCCGAACTGGCGCTGTCCCAGGCGCAACAGGTCATCTCGGCCGCGCCCATGACTGCCGGCCGGGCGGCAGCTTTGCTTGGCGGCGAGGTGCGCGCGGAGGATTTGCCGGAAATCAGACTGATCGAAGTGGAGCTCGCGCCTGCTGGGCCGCAAGTGGACGTGGCGGGCGATCTGGTGTCGGCCTTGGCGCAAGGCGGCGTCACGGCGGAAGTCATTGAAGCGCCGAATGACGGCGCGGGCGCGGGACTCGCCTCGCGAGTTCGCAACGCGGCGTTCTGGGGCTCGATCGCGTTCGCGCTGGTCATGGCGATCATCGTCTCGCTGGCGGCGCGCGGTTTGGCGGCGCGGCGGCGCGAGATGGTGACGGTGATGTGCGATCTGGGCGCCACGCAAGGCCAAGCCGCCGGACGCGTCGCCGACGAAGCCGCGGTGATGGGATTGTATGCCGGCCTGATTGGCGGCGTGCTGGCAGGTGTCGCAGCCTTAATCGTGCTCCTACTGTTCATTCCCGGCGTCAGCTTCGATGCTCTGCCACGTATGATTCTTCCGGTTGATCTTGTGCCGATCGCGGCAGCGCCGCTTGGGTGTGCGATTGCAGCCGGCGCTGGCGCGCGTGCGGCGGCGAGTTACTTCCACGCACAGGCGGCGAGGCTCGGCTGATGGGCAGGCTGATCACTTGGGCGATCATCATCGGCGCGATCGCTTTTGTGCTTGGCTTCTGGAGTTTCGCGGAACGCGTGCGTGTGCCGGCGCAAGAACCGGAGCGTGCGGACGGCATCGTCGCCCTCACTGGCGGTTCGCTGGAGCGGCTCACAACCGGCGTCCGCTTGCTTGAAGAGCACAAGGGCGACCGGTTGCTGATCTCGGGTGTGAACCGCATCGTCACCGATGAAGAACTGCTCGACGCCGCGTTGAACGTCGATCCGCGGCTCGCCGATTGCTGCATCGATCTCGGCCGCGGCGCGGAAGATACGCTCGGCAACGCCGCCGAAACCGCAGCCTGGGCGCGCGAGCACAATTATCGCCGCCTCATCCTCGTCACCGACGATTATCACATGCCGCGCTCGCACGCGGAGCTTTCTCTGGCGCTGCCGGAAGTCGAGATCGTGCCCTATCCGGTGCGCACGCGCTGGACCGACCCCGCACTCTGGCGCACCGATCTCGGCGCGGCATCGCGGATCGGCGCTGAGTATGTGAAATATCTCGTCATCCGCGGGCGCGAGGCTGTATTGAACCTCGGCAAATCCGAGGACGAGGCGGCCGACCCCGCATGAGACTGATCCGTTCGATTATCTTCGTCATCTGGCTCTATGGCTCGATGGCGGTGGTTGGTTTGAGCCTGTGGCCGTTCGTGATCTTCGATGATCGCTACGTCTGGGTGGCGCTGCGCTCATGGGGCCGCGCGACGCTCTGGGGTTTGCGCTGGATCATCGGCGCGACGGTGAGCTTCGAAGGCTTGGAGCACGTACCGAAAGGCGGTGCGCTGATCGCGATGAAGCACCAATCGACGCTCGATACGATCGTGCCGTCGCTCTTCCTGCCGCGCGCGACTTATGTGTTCAAACAAGAGCTCGGCAATACGCCGGTCATGGGTGCCTATCTGAAGAAGAACCAGATCGGCGTCGATCGCAGCGGCCACGCGAAGGCGCTGAAGAGCTTGATGCGCGGCGCACGCGCAGCGGTGGCGCGCGGCGGCCAAGTGCTGATCTTCCCGGAAGGGACGCGCCAAGAGCTCGATGCGCCGCCCGACTACAAGCCGGGTATCGCGGCGATGTACAAAGATCTCAATATCCCGGTGACGCCGGTTGCGCTCAACACCGGCCTCATCTGGAAGCCCAAAGGCATCATGCGTTCGCCGGGGCATGTGACGTTCAAAGTGTTGCCGCCGATTCCGGCGGGCTTGCCGCGCGATGAATTCATGCGGGAACTTGAGCGCATTCTCGAAAGCGAAAGTCAGGCCTTGTTGCCGCCAGAGAAGCGTCGCAGCGTAGCGCAATGAAAGCGCGCACACTTTGGCTTGTTGTTCCCTGGACACTGTTCATCCTCGCTGCACTCGGCTGGGTTGCGTATTGGCACATCGTCGCCAACGCCGCTGAAAGCCGGATCAATGCGTGGGTGGCGGCGCAAAACACCGGAGGCTCGACGGCTTCGATCGAACGGATCATTCGCCACGGCTTTCCAGTTCTGATGCGTCTTGAGTTGCAGGGTGTCAGCTACCGGCCGGCAAATGGCGGTTGGGGTCTGACAACAGATCGCGCCGACTTGCACATCACGCTGACCAATCCGCAGCACGTCATCTTCGAAGCCGACGCGCCGATTCAGCTTTCGCACGGCGAAGGCAAGGTGACGAACATCACCGCCGACGCGCTCATCGCCAGCGTTCGCATGAACCGCGGCCGCTTGGCGGTCGCCGGCATCGAGGCGGACAATCTGGTGCTCGACGATCCCGCTGAAGAAGGCGTGCTGCGCGCGACAAAGATCGTCGCCAACGCACGTCCCGATCCGCGGCAGGCGGGCGAGTATCAGCTCGCATTTGAAGCGCAGGCGCTGACACTGCCGCGCGAAGTGCGAAGCTTCGAAACATTTGGCCTCGACGTGCCGAGCATACGCGCGGCGATTGTCGTCAGCGAAGGGGCGGCTCTGTTGCGCCGGACGCCCGGCGATCCGCTCGCTGCGTGGCGCGAAGCTGGCGGGCAACTCCGCTTCGAGGCTTTGGCGCTTCAGTGGGGACCGCTGCAAACGCAAGGTTCGGGCGATGGCGGATTGGATGACGCGAACCGTCTTGAAGGCCGCTTGGTGCTGCCGGTGGAGCGGCCTGCGCCCGTCATCAACGCCATCGCGCAAGGACCAAACATCGACGATAGCGCGCGACGCGCATTGGGACTGCTGGCGGCGAGCTATGTTGTGAGCGGCGATGAGATCACGCTCGACATTGGCGCGCATGACGGCGTGTTGCGGATTGAAGGATTGCCGGTGCGGACGCTGCCGCCGGTTTATTGAAATGAGCCCGAGAGTTCGTCCAGCACGGCCATAGCGAAGCAAATCAGCAGCAAGATCAGGATGACGCCCATCTTCTGGGCACATGTCATCCGCTGCTGCATCATTTAGTTCTCCCGGCCCCAGTTCGGCGCGGGCGTATCTTGGCCAGCTTCGATGACTTCGCGGCGCATGCGGCGGGCGCGATCGAACAGCGCATAGAGCGCATCGCCCTCGCCCCAGCGGATCGCGCGCTGTAGCGCGGCCAGATCTTCCGAGAAACGGCCCAGCACTTCGAGCACGGCTTCCTTGTTGTTCAAGAAAACATCGCGCCACATCGTCGGATCGGAGGCGGCGATGCGGGTGAAGTCGCGAAAGCCTGAAGCGGAGTACTTCACCACTTCGCTCTCGGTGACGCTCTCCAAATCTTCGGCCATCGCGACGATGTTAAACGCGATCAAGTGCGGCAGGTGGCTGGTCACGGCGAGCACGACGTCATGGCGATCCGGCGCCATGCGTTCGACTTGCGCGCCGAGCATGCGCCAAAATTCTTCAAGCTGCGCGATGGCGGCGGCGTAAGCCTCGCGCTCATCGCCCGGCGTCGGTGTGAGAATGTGCCAGCGATTATGAAAAAGCGCGGCAAAGCCAGCGTCGGGACCCGAGCGTTCCGTACCGGCGATCGGATGACCGGGAATGAGATAGACGTAAGTCGGGAGCGTCGCCGCAAGGCTATTGGCCACCGCCTGCTTCACGGATCCAACGTCGGTGATGATCGCGCCGATCTTCAGCCCCGGCTTGCACGCTTCGGCCGCTGCAGCCATCGCGCCGACCGGCACGCACAGCACGACGAGATCGGCGTTCTTCACGGCTTCGGCCGCGTCATTGAACACATCGCCCAGCGCCAGCTCACGCGCCCGCGTGCGCACCGCGGCATCGGCATCGTAGAGCGCCACCGCGCGCGCAGCACCGCTTTCACGCGCCGCATGCGCGATCGACGAGCCGATCAGGCCAATGCCAATAATGGCGATGCGTTCAAACACGACAGCCATGCTCAGATGCGCGCGTAAGAGCCGAGCACGCGCACCGACTCCAGCCCGTAGCTGTTCAGCGCCGCCGCGCGCGGATCGTTGAGCGCGACGAACTCTTCGATACGCAACAGAACGCGCGGCTCCGAGCGCGCCACTTCCTTGCCGGTGAGCCCTGCCTCGTTGAGCGCGCGCTGGGCTTTGTGGTGTTGGTCGAACGCAAGGATGAGCGTGTAGTCGCGGCCGGCTGGATCGGTCTGGCCGGCTGCGAAGACGCAAGCCTCGGGATCGTCCGTTCCGGCGCCGATCAGCGGCAGGCCGGCAATCAGGTGCAGATCATGAAAGCGGCGCTCCGACAAAGCCGGCCACCAAGCCCCAACGCCGGGCGCCGCAGGCCACGGCGTCACTGCGACAACCGTTTGTGGATTTTCCGCAGCCTTCTGCAGCGCGGCTTGCGGCTCACCGACATGGCTGATCCGCGTTCTGGCGCCGAAATGACGGCGCGCAATATCGTAAAGCCGCGTCGGATCGCTGCGA
Source organism: uncultured Terricaulis sp. (assembly GCA_964405865.1). GTDB lineage: Bacteria > Pseudomonadota > Alphaproteobacteria > Caulobacterales > Aquidulcibacteraceae > Vitreimonas. Next base: position 214,974 of record CAYOPM010000001.1, read on the forward strand.
CCGCCGCCAACGACAACGTCGATAATCTTCTGGCGGCGAAGGCTCGCGCCAATCACCGCGCGCCAAAGTTCCACGACCAGTTCTTTCTCGAGGGGTGCGGGCGCCTCGGCAATCAGGCGGCGCAGAAGGGCCACTTCGCGTCCGGATCGAATGGGCAAGCCGCTCTCGCCTTTGCTGACAGCGAGCTTTTCAGCCAGCTGCAAACGCTGGGCGAACAGCGACAGCAACGACTTATCGACAGCGTCGATCTCGCTGCGAATCGAGTCGATCGGATCGGTTGGGGGGGCCTGATCGTTCATACGGGAGCGACCTTACGGACTTTCCTCACAACCGCCAACGGCTGCGCTTGGCAAGCTGCTGCCAACAGCAGCCCTTCTCCTGGGGGATGCATGGACTCAGGCGAACGCCTAGTCTCGCCCACATGATTCATGCTGCAGCGAGAGTGCAAGCGGCGGGGGGCGTACGCTCCCTCGCCTTCGACGCGTCAGCGCCGCTGCAATTGGCCAATGGCGAATTGCTCGCGCCGCTAACCATTGCGTTCGAGACCTATGGCGCGCTCAACGCCGATCGCACCAATGCGGTGCTGATCTGCCATGCGCTAACGACTGACCAATTCGTCGCCGGACCCAATCCGGTGACGGGCCGTCCCGCTTGGTGGCCGCGCATCGTGGGCCCCGGCCGTCCGATCGACACCAACCGCTTCTTCGTCATTTGCGCCAACGTGCTTGGCGGCTCGATGGGCACTACGAGCCCTGCGACGCCGGCGCGCGACGGCCAACCGCATGGTTTGCGGTTTCCGCCGATCGGCATCTCCGACATGGTCCGCGCGCAGTCGATGCTGGTGGAAGCGCTGGGCATTCAGAGCCTCTTCCTCGTGATCGGCGCAGGCATGGGCGGCATGCAGGCGCTCAACTGGGCGAGCGCTTATCCGAAGCGTGTGTTTGCGTGCGTCACTATCGCCGCGGCCGCGCGGCAGTCAGCGCAGAACATCGCGCTCTCTGAGCTTGGCCGCCAAGCCGTCATGGCCGATCCCGACTGGCGCGGCGGCGCGTACTATTCACACGGCGTGCGCCCGGCGAAGGGCTTGGCAGTGGCGCGTGTGGCGACGCAAGTGGCGAGCTTCTCGGAGGCCAACGTCCGCGCGCGCCTCGGCGCCGCCCATGAGCGCGAACGGTTTGCGTTCAACGCCGACTACAGCCCTGGCGCGGCGTCGACTTTCGTCGATCGCTTCGACGCCAATTCATATCTTTACCTCTCACGAGCGATGGACAGCTTCGATCTTGCCGGCGATTTCGGCGGGCGTTTAGCCAACGCCTTCCAAGGCGGCTCGACCCGCCATTGCGTGTTCGCCTTCACCAGCGATTGGCGCTTTCCGCCGAGCGAAAGCCGCACCGTAGCGCGCGCTTTGATCGCGGCGGGCGCCGATGCGGGATTTGTCGAGATCGAAAGCGAGAACGGCCACGACGCCTATCTCGGCGAGGAGCCGCAATTCGAAGCCGCACTCACCGGCTTCATCGACGCGACCGCCGCGACGCGCGGGCTTTCGCTCAACGGGGGCGCATAATGGCGGCTCAGCTCGAACTGGTTCACGCCGCGCCACTCGACTTTGAAGAGCGTGGACCGCGTGGCGATCACGCTGTCATCGCGCGCATGGTCGATGACGGCGCGCGCGTGCTCGACATTGGCTGCGGCGACGGGGCGCTGATCTCGCTGCTGATCCGCGAGTGCAAAGCGCGGGCGCGCGGGCTTGAGCGCGATCGCGTCGCGGTGCGGGCATGCGTGGCGCGCGGACTGGCTGTCGTGCAGGGCGACGCGGTGACGGACCTGGCGGAGTTCCCATCCGGCGCGTTCGAATACGTCGTCCTCTCGCACACGCTGCTGCAATTGCCGGACCCGCGCGATGCGCTGAAGCAAGCCGGCCGCATCGGTGAACGCGTCATCGTCTCGGTGCGCAACGCCGCCTATTGGCGCAAACGCTACACGCTCGCCAACACTGGCCGCACAGTCGCGTCGAAGAATGCCGCCTGGGCCGATGGCGATCTCGTGCGTCGCGCCAGCATCCGCGATTTTGCCGACCTTGCGCGCGACATGCGCTTCAACATCGAGACAGCGGTGCCGCTCACCAATGGCCGCCCCGGCGCCCCGTTCGCCAAGACGCTCTGGCGCGCGAACTATTTCGCCGAGGAAGCGGTCTTCTTGCTCAATCCGTGAGGACGCGATGAAGCGGCTGATCATTTGCTGCGACGGCACATGGCAGCGGCTCTATGCCGGCACGCTGACCAATGTCGCTTTGACAGCGCGGGCGGTGGCAAACCGCGATGCGCAAGGCAATGCGCAGATTGTCTATTATTCCGCCGGTGTCGGCGCATCGCTCAGCGGCGTCAGCCTCTGGCAAGGCATGACCGGCGCCGATCTCGACGACAACCTCTTGGACGCCTGGCTCTTCATCAATCTCAACTACGAACCGGGCGACGAGCTTTATCTCTTCGGCTTCTCGCGCGGCGCCTACACGGTGCGCAGCTTGGCTGGCCTCCTGCGCAAGATCGGCATCCTGCGCCGCGCGCATGTCGATAAGGCCAATGACGGCATCGAACTCTATCGCTCGAAGGAGATCGGCGCCGATAGCGCGGAGACGGAGCGCTTCCGCAATGCGCACGCGATTGCCTGGCCGCGCCTGACGACGCCATTCACTGCGCCGCCTGTTGATCTGCGCATCCGTTATCTCGGCGTTTGGGACACGGTCGGCGCGCTCGGCATTCCAAGGCTGCTGCCGATCTCGCTCGGCCTCAACAAGCAATACGAATTTCACGACACCGCGCTCTCGCGCTCGGTTGAGTATGCGCGCCACGCAGTGGCGATCGATGAGCGCCGCGCGCCGTTCAAGCCGACGCTGTGGAGCAATGTCGAGGCGTTCAACTCGCCGTTCGCACAGCCACGCGTGATGCAATCATGGTTTCCCGGCGATCATGGCGGCGTTGGCGGCTGCGACAACCGCGGTCTTTCAAACTGCGCTCTGCTTTGGGTTCTGGAAGGCGCCGAAGGCGCAGGCCTCTACCTATCGCGTGAGCCGGGTTCCGTGATCTCCAACTGCCTCGCCGAGATCGAGCCGATCAATACGCCGGTCAAGTCGAGCACGCGGCCATCGCTGATGAATGTCGTCGGCGCACGCTGGCGGTCAGGCATCAAGAGCTTCGCCGACGTGCATGAGACAGCGCGTTTGCGCTGGGCGGCAAACGCTCTTTATCGACCGGAACCGCTGGCGCCTTACGAACACGACATTCAAAGTTCCGTCGAACAAATGCGCGCTGCTTAATTCGGCGCGCAGATGATCCGCGTCGGCCACGCAAGCGTAAGTCCTCGCAGTGTGCATCGTCACACCAAGAGGAGACAGAAATGCGAAAGCTTACTCTCACCGCCGTGGTTGCGGCGATGTCGATCGCGCTCGCCGCGTGTGGCGGCGCTGCGGAACCGGAAGCGGAGACCGCCGAACCAGCGGCGGAACAAACAGCGCCGAGCGGCACGATCGTCGATGCAGCCGTGGCCAACCCGGATTTCTCGACGCTCGTCGCAGCCGTGCAAGCCGCCGGCCTTGCGGAGACACTCTCCAGCCCCGGACCGTTCACGGTGTTTGCGCCGACCAACGCCGCTTTCGCCAAGCTGCCGGCCGGCACAGTTGAAAATCTGACGCAGCCTGCTCAACGCGAAACGCTCACCGGCATTCTGACCTATCACGTCGTCTCCGGACGCGTGACCGCTGCGGATCTGGTCGCCCAAATCCAAGCTGGCGGCGGCGCCGCGACGATAACGACGGTGCAAGGCGCTGCGCTCACCGCGCGTCTGCAAGGATCAAACGTGGTTCTCACCGACGCCGCTGGCGGGACATCGACTGTCACCGCGACGGATGTCGCCGCATCGAACGGCCTGATCCACGTCATCGACACCGTGCTCATGCCGGCAGGCTAGGTCGCCCCGAGAGCCGCCGGTAAGGACGCCGCCCTCGCTCTACCCCGAGGGCGGCGTCTGCGTTTAGAGATAAGACAGCCACCAATCGCGCCGCCGCGCCTTCAGCGCCTGCCAGTAGCGACAGAGCGGATAGAGCAGCGCCAGTACGACAATCCACGCGACATACGTCCAAGGCCAGAGCGCAAAGCCGGTATTGGTCGAGTATTCTGGGTGCAAAAAGCCGTTGATCAGCCAATTGAACAGGCCGCGCGCATCGCGCCCGAATGTGAGGTTCGCGGCGATCGCCAGGATGTGAACCAGATAGATGTGCAGCACATAGAAGAAGAACGGCACCGCACCGAACGTGTTGAGCACCGATTTTACCGCGCGCGGCAAGCGCGACAGCAGCGGCCAGAGCACGAACACGACACCCAGCGTCACCAGCACGAATTGCAAGGACGGCGGATACTTCTGCACGTCGAGGAAGACCATCACCTGGGCCATGAAAGTCGGCTGGTCATTCCACACCCGCGCCACCGCCTCCGGGCCCGCCGCGAATTGCGGATCGCCGTACGCATTGAACCAACGCAGCACGACGAAAAGCGCGAGCATTGCGAGGCCAAGCATCGGCACAATCCGATTGCGCTTCTCGCTGAGGAAGATGGCGCCGAGCCCATAGCCGAATGCAGCGACGCCGATCCACGGCAGGATCGGATAGGCGGCAAGGCCAATTGGCTGCTCACCGATGAACACCAGACCGCCGTCGTGCAAGAAGGTCCACAGGAGGCCAAGAGCGCCGTTCTGCTCGCTCAGCGCCGACGCGCTGATTGGATCGAGGAGATTGTGACCTGCGATAATCGCAACGCCGATGCCGAGCACAACCAAACGCGGCAGCCACACGAGCGCCGCGAGTGCGACTATCGACCAGCCGATCGCCCAGATCACCTGCATAAAGAGCGCATACGGAAAGCCGAACGACCATCCGAAACTGATCAGCGTGAGTTCGAGAAAGATGAGCCAAAGACCACGCGTCAGCAGGAAGAGCGCGAGATTCGGCGTTGTTTTTCCTTTGACGAACTGCAGATAGGCCGAGACGCCGGTGAGAAACACAAACGTCGGCGCACAGAGATGGGTGATCCAGCGCGTCGTATAGAGCAGCGGCGTGGTTTGCTCCGGATCGAGCGGGTTCACGGCGAACGAGCCGCCGGTGATGAAAAAGTCGCGGACATGGTCGAGCGCCATCAGGATGATGACGAGCCCACGCAGCATGTCGATTTCGCTGACGCGCTGGCCAGCTTGCAGCTGGCCGTTGCTTACACTTGTCATGGCCTAATCCCGCCCGAGACGTGAGGCCACGACTATGCCTCACGTCACAAGCAGGCGTTAGTGCAAAGCGATGAGATCAGACGTCGGCGTAAGCGAACGCCAAGCGGCCAAGCAATCCCTGCGGCTTCAGACGGCCTTCGGTGGCGAAGAGGCAAACGCAATCCTCATCGCCCTCCACCACCGGGAGGTGATTCACATGCTCATCCGTGGCGGCGAAATCGCCGGCGGCATAGAGGCCGGAATCGTCGCGAAACGCGCCTTTGAGCACGGTGCAGAACTCGGCGCCCGTGTGCTCATGCCGCGCCGTCGGCATGCCGGGCGCGACAGAGAGGAGATAAACGCGATTGTCGCGCGCATGCGGCGTCTTCACCGCCGCGACCCAAACGCCGGGCGCGATCCACTTGCGGCGACCCAGGGGCAGGCGCTCGAGCAGCGGGCGCGTATCGGGCTGCGCTTCCGCCAACGGTTGATCCAAGCGCGCCATCACTTTCGCCAACGCATCGACGCCGACATCGGCTTGCGGCAGCTGCTCCAACGCAGCACCCGACGTCGCCTCGAACGCCCGCACGCGCGCGCGGCATTCAGCACACGCCTCGACGTGCGCGCCCACAACCAAGCCAAAGCCCGGCTCATGCGTACCGGCGGCGTAGGCCGCCAAAACATCAGCCGAAGGGTGATGACGCGGATTCACTGCTGTTTCTCCCAATGCGCACGCAGCTTCATCAGCGCGAGCCGCAATCTTGATTTCACCGTGCCCAACGGCAGATCGAGCCGCTCGGCGATTTCCGAGTGTGGCCGTTCCTCAAAAAAGGAAAGCCGCACCACTTGCCGCTGCTCCTCCGAGAGTGTCTCCAAAGCCGCCGACATGAGTTCTTCCGTCTGCAGGCGAACCGCGGCGTCATCCGGCGCCTCGTCGTGGCTCTCCTCCGGATCGTCCATACCGGCGCGGTACGCCAACTCCACCTTCTCGCGCCGCAGCCGATCGATCCAGGCATTGCGCGCGATCACGAAAATCCAGGTTGAGCCTTTCGCCTTTGCCCGGTCAAACGACGCGGCGCGCCGCCAGACCGACACCATCGCGTCCTGCGCCAAATCTTCCGCGATCGCGCCAGCCGCGCCCAGCCGGATCAGATAGCCCTTCACCTTCGGCGCATATTTGGCGAACAGAGCAGCGAACGCGGTCCGATCGCCCGCCGCGACGCGTACGAGCAGAGCCTCGTCCGTATCGTCGGCGTTGCTATCCAAAGCTCGGACCTCCACGCGCCGCCGCCGGGGCGGAGGCGCCCTCAGACCGCCAGCCGAGAGTTCCAGCACACGCATTGTCGCTGATACGCGCCGCCCCGGAACCTGGATCAGTGTGAACCGCCGCCCCGGCTGGCGCGTAATCGCTCACAGTCCGGCGGCCAACGCCGGCGCGAAAGGCGACCATGGCGTTTACTATCCACGAGCCGGGCAAGCGGCTCAATATCGCGGTGATCGGTTCAGGCATCGCGGGCATGTCCGCTGCTTGGCTACTCAGTCAGCGCCACGAAGTCACGGTGTTCGAGAAGAACGGCCGCATCGGCGGGCACTCGAATACAGTAACGGTCGATACCGATCTCGGACCCACGCCTGTTGATACCGGCTTCATCGTCTTCAACGACGCCACCTACCCCAATCTGATCGCACTGTTCCGACATCTGGGCGTGGACACGAAGGCGTCGGACATGTCGTTCGGCGTTTCGTTGAACGGCGGGCGCACGGAATACTCCTCGGTCGGCGCCTCCGCTTTTCTGTGCGGCGGACGCAACCTGCTCAGCCCGCGCTTCTGGTCGATGACGCTCGACCTGCTGCGCTTCTACAAGAACGCGCCGCTTGAGCTGATGGCGACGCGCGACACATTGATCTCGCTCGGCGATTACCTCGATCAGAGCGGCTACGGCGAAGCGTTTCAGCGCGACCACTTGCTGCCGCAAGCGGCGGCGATCTGGTCGGCGTCGATGGGTGATATCCAACACTATCCAGCCTGCGCTTTCGTGCGCTTCTTTGAGAACCACGGACTGCTGAAGCTGAAGGGTCGTCCGAAGTGGCGGACAGTGACCGGCGGTAGCCAGGCTTATGTTGAGAAGCTCACCGCGCCATACGCCGATCGCGTTCGGCTCAATGCCGGCGCCGTGAACGTACGGCGGGAAGCGGGCGGTGTTTGGGTGCGCGATGCGAACGGCGCCAGCGAACGCTTCGATCACATCGTCATCGCCGCTCATGGCGACGAAGCGCTCGCCATGCTGGACGATCCAAGCAGCGAAGAACAACGCCTGCTGGGCGCCTTCCGTTATGCCAAGAACCACGCGGTGCTGCACAGCGATACGTCGCTAATGCCGCGTCGCGAAGGTTTGTGGGCGAGCTGGAATTATGTCGGCGACAATCCAGACGGCGGCTGCGTTGTTTCGTATTGGATGAACAAGCTGCAGGGCATCCAGTCCAAAGAGCAACTCTTCCTTACGCTCAATCCGCGCACCATGCCCCGCGCTGAGACGATCCATTACGAGACAAGCTACGATCACCCGCTGTTCGACGCCGCCGCGATCCGCGCGCAGCAACAGCTCTGGTCGCTGCAGGGCGCTCGCAACACCTGGTTCTGCGGCGCACACTTTGGTTCGGGCTTTCACGAGGACGGTCTGCAGGCCGGCCTTGCTGTCGCCGAGCAGCTCGGCGGCGTGCGCCGACCGTGGAGCGTCGACGATGAGTCCGGCCGCATTCATCTGCCGCCGCCAGCGCGCGAAGTCATCGCCGCGTGAGCAGTTCGGCCATCTATCCTGGCCTGGTCGCCCACAATCGCCCCGGCAAACACCGGCTGCGCTACCGCGTCTTCATGCTGGCGCTCGATCTCGACGATATTCCCGCGATCGGCCGGCGACTGAAGCTCTTCGCGCACAATCGCTTCAGTCTGCTCTCCTTCTTCAACCGCGATCACGCGAACCGCGTCGATGGCGCGGTGAAGCCGCAGATCGAAGCCAAGCTGCGCGAAGCGGGCATTGGCTGGGAGGGCGGCAAGATCGTGCTGCTGACGATGCCGCGGCTCTTGAACTACGTCTTCAATCCGCTCAGCGTCTATTTCTGCACGCGCCGCGACGGCACGCTTGCCGCACTTGTCCACGAAGTCGCAAACACGTTCGGTGAGAGCCATTTCTATGTCCTGCCGCCGCGCGCCCGCGAGGGCGGAGAAATTTCGCAAGCGTGCGACAAAGCCTTCTTCGTGTCGCCGTTTCTGGAAATGGACCTGCGCTACACCTTCCGCGTCACACCGCCCGGCGATCGCGCCGGCGTTGCCATGGTGGTCTGGCGCGGAGAAGACGTAGCGCTGACAGCATCCTTCGCCGGCGAGCGGCGGGACCTCACCGACGCCAACATTCTCCGCGTCTGGGCCGGCAATCCGCTGATGACCTTCATGGTCATCGCCGGCATTCACTGGGAAGCGCTGAAAATGCTCACGAAGGGCGTGCCGTTCATCGGCCGCCGCGGGGTACACGGCGCGGCGCCGGCGAACCACACGCCCGCTTAGGCAGACGAACGCACTGAGGCGATCCAGTTGTCGATCAGTGTCTCGGCCACGGACAATGGCACGGAGCCGTTCGTTAGCAACGCATCATGGAATGTGCGTAGATCGAAACGACTACCCAGCGTTTGCCGGGCGCGATCCCGCATCCGGTTGATCGTCTGATGACCGACCATGTAGCTGCAGGCTTGCCCCGGCCACACTGCATAGCGCTCGACTTCGGTCGCTGAACGCTCCGGCGGATCGCCGGTAACGGAGCTCAGATACTGAATGGCTTGCTCGCGCGTCCATCCCTTCGCATGGATGCCGGTATCGACCACGAGCCGCGCGGCGCGGAAGGTCATGGATTTCAGATAGCCAAGCCGCCCGAGCGGATCGTCGGCATAGAATCCCATCTCATCCGCGAGTTGCTCAGCGTAAAGCGCCCAGCCTTCGCTATAGGCATTAAAGTATGAGAGCGCGCTTCTGTAGAGCGGCAATTCGCCAGCCTCTTGTTGAACAGAGACCTGCGTGTGATGGCCCGGCACAGTCTCGTGAAACACAAGCGTGGGCAGCGTGAACCGCGGCCAATCCGCCATGCTGCGCAGATTGATGTAATAGACGCCAGGGCGCGACCCATCGAGCGCGGCGGGCTGGTAATAACCGCCTGGCGCCGTGGCTTCGATTGAGGGCGGCACGCGGCGAATTTCGAGCGACGCCCGCGGCGCGCGCGAGAATTGCTCACTCATGCGCGCTTGCACCGTCTGCACGAGTCTATTGAGATCGTTCAGCGCCTGCGTGCGGCCAAAGTCCGTGTCGGCATAGAACTGACCCGGCCAGCTGCTAAGTGACGCCATTCGCTCGACGACTGTTCCAGCAGTCAATCCTTGTGTGCGCAGAGCTAAGTCGGCTTGGGCGTTGTACTGGCCAACCAGCTCGACGCCGAGCGCGTGAATCTCGTCGGCGTTCAACATCGTTGTAGTGTGATAGCGCAACGCCGACTCGTAAATTTCAGCCCCTTGCGGTCTCTCTCCAATTCCAGCTGCATGACTGGCACGGGGACGGATCGTCATGAGTGCAGCGAGCTGCCGCTGATAAGCCGGAAAAACTTCATCGCGCACGATCGCCTCGGCACGGGTCACGAACGTGCTTCGATCGGCTTCGGCAACTTCAGCAATCTCCGGCAGCCGACGATGCAACGAGCCAACCAAGACACTCTGCGCGGGCGAAACAGACGTGAAGCCGCGCAGTCCTTGGCTGGCGCCGTCAATGGCGAAGTCCGGCGGAATCATACCGGCGAATGCATCCTCGTTGATCACGGCTGTCTCTTGATCCAGAGCGCGTGCAAAACCAGTGAGACGCAAAAGATAGGCGTCTGCTTGATCGCGGTTGGTCAGCGGATGTTGAGAATCCAAAAAGCCCGGAATGTCTCGATACGATCCGGTTAGCTGCGTGACAGCATAAGGCTGCATCGCGCCATAGCCGAATGTAAAGCGGGAGGCATCAATCTGGCTCTGCAGCGACGTCAACGCCACGTCATAGGTCACGGCGTCTTGGCCGGTAAGCCGATTGCGGTTGACGCGCTGTAATCCCGTGAGCGCGCGCTCGTTCGCGTCGCGAACGCGGGTAAAGCCTTCGCGCGAACGATCGCCAAGGCGGTCGATATATCGGCCGCCCGCTTGCTGTTCGGTGACAGCGAGTGTGGTCGCATATTCAGGCGACTCGCGTAGCGCTTCGGTCGTCAGCCGATCGAGAAACGCGGAGAGCTCGGCGGAGGCGTTGCCCGGCGCCGCAGCATTCGTCCAAGTCATATAACCCGCGACTGCCGCACCCGCGCCGGCAACAGTCACGCCTCCAACAATTAATGCGCGGCGCGAGACGTTGGAGAACAATCCACTGACCGCGCCGGCGTCTTGACCCGCGCGCTGCTCTGGTTGCGGCGGCGCAGGCGCGCGCTGGGGCTGAGCCCCACGGTGCAGCGGCGCGCGCCCGACGCATTTTCCAACGCGCTCGCACAAACGCCGCCATTCAGTGTGCGCGAAATCGCCGGGAGCGCGGTTGATAAGGTCCGCCGCTTGAACGTCGGAAAACTCAAGCGGGACTTTGCAGCGGTCAACAGAAGCGGGACATAGGATCCGCCGTTCCAGCGCCTCGCGCGCTTCGCGGCGCACCCACGGGCTCTCGCGCGAGCGCGTGCTCCACAACACCACGACGGCGCGCGAGTTGTTGAGTTCTCGCTCAATGACTTCGTCCCAAGCGTCGCCCACTTCGATACGCACATCGAAGAAAACGGAAAACCCTTCGGCCTCCAGATCGGCGGCGACTTCACGCGCCTTCTGCTGATCTTCGCGTTTGTAACTGAGAAAGACGTCCGCCATCGCCGCCTCACCGCCCCAACGGTCGTCCGACACCCTATCGCTTAGCGGCGATGGAACAATCCCCAAAGCAAACGGCGGCGTGATCGCTCACGCCGCCGTCCGTTTCGTCCCTCGGCGGAACGTCTAGCCGCGTTGCACGCGCGCTACCCATTCGTTCACCAGCGTCTCAGTGACTGAGAGCGGCGTTGCGCCATTGGTGAGCAGCGTGTCGTGGAAGCCGCGCTGATCGTAGCGCGCGCCGAGCGCTGTGCGCGCAGCGGTGCGCATGCGGTTGATGGCTTGGCGGCCAACCATGTAGCTGCAGGCCTGGCCCGGCCACACCGCGTAGCGCTCGATTTCCGTCGTCACCGCGGTCTCGGAATCGCCGGTGGCTTGCATCATCGAACGGATGGCGCGTTCACGGCTCCAGCCTTTCGCATGCATGCCGGTGTCAACGACGAGACGCGAGGCGCGGAACGTCATCGATTGCAGATAGCCCAAGCGGCCCCACGGATCGCTGGCGTACACGCCCATCTCATCGGCAAGCTGTTCGGCGTAGAGGCCCCAACCTTCCATGAAAGCGCCAAAGAAGCTCAGTGCGGTACGGAAGAACGGCAATTCGCCGGCTTCTTGTTGAATCGCAATCTGCCAGTGATGGCCCGGTACGCCTTCGTGATACGAGAGCGTCGGCAGTTTAAAGCGCGGCCATTCAGCCGTATCGCGCAGATTGATGTAGTAGGCGCCGGGGCGCGAACCATCGAGCGCCGGCGGCTGATAATAACCGCCGGGCGAGCCCGCTTCGATCGTCGGCGGCACGCGGCGGATTTCGAGCGGCGCACGCGCGAGGCGGGTGAATTGCTCGCCCATGCGCGCTTGGATCGCCTGCACCTGCGTGTTGAGATCGCCCAGCAACTGCTGACGGCCTTCGTCGGTGTTGGCGTAGAGCTGATCGGGACGATCGGCGACGGAGGCGACACGCTCAGCAATGGTGCCGCGCGTCAGGCCCTGCGCGCGTAGGATCGCATTGGACTCGGCATTGAGTTCGCGGATCAAGCCGACGCCGAGATCGTGAATCTCGTCGGCGCTCATGTTCGTCGTGGTGTAGCTACGCAGCGCCACTTCGTACATTTCACGGCCGCGCGGACGACGGCCGACACCGGCTTGATGCGACGCGCGCGGCAGCAATGCTTGCAGCGCTTCGACCTGACGCTGATAGGCAGGCAAGATTTCGGTGCGCAGGATTGCATCGGCGCGCGCAACTAAGGCGGCGTGTTCCGATTCCGGCACGTCCGTCGCGCGCGGCAGACGCGTGGCGAGCGATGTCACCAACGGGTTCTCCGCAGGCGGCAAGCTCATGAACGCGCGCAGGCCTTCAATGCCGCCATTGATGGCGAAGTCCGGCGGGATCATGCCGGCGCCGGCGTCTCGGTTGATGCCGTCGGTTTCTTCGTCGAGCCCTCGCGCGAATAGCGACATGCGGGTCAAGTACGCATCGGTCTGATCGCGATTAGTGATCGGGTGGCGGGTATCGAGGAAGTCGGGAACGTCGCGGTAGGAGCCAGTGAGCTGGGTGACGGCGTAAGGCTGCGTCGCGCCGTTGCCGAACTCGAAGCGTGAAGCGTCGACTTGGTTTTGCAGCGACGTGCGCGCGATGTCGTAGCTGACGGCGTCTTGGCCGGTGAGGTCGTTGCGATTGATGCGCTGAAGATCGGCCAGCGCTTGTTCGGTCATGGCGCGAATGCGGATAAAGCCCGCGCGCGAGCGATCGCTCATGCGGTCGATGTAGCGGCCACCGGCTTGCTCTTCGCTGACACCGAGCATGGTCGCGTATTCAGGGCCTTCGCGCAGCGCTTCAGTCGAGAGCTGATCGAGGAAGTCGGAGAGCTGCTGCGAGGCGCCGCCGGTTTGTTGCCCGAGCGCCGTCGAGTGCAGCGCGATGCCCGCGGCGGTTGCGCCCAAAAGAAGGCGTCGCGTGATGTGCATGGATGGTCCCTTCCGAGGTTGATCGCCCGGAATTTAGCCGATCATGCCCACCTCTGCCCAGCGATGCGACGAACGGGGCCTAGCCTTCGACAGCCGCCTGGCCGGTTTCGCCGGTGCGAATGCGGCTGACGGCGTCCAGATCGACGATCCAGATTTTACCGTCGCCGATTTTGCCTGTCTTAGCGGCAGCGCCGACTGCATCGACGATCTTATCCACGGTCTCGGGCGAGGCGACGATTTCGATCTTCACCTTGGGGAGCAGTTTCACCTCATACTCGGCGCCGCGATAAACTTCCGTCTTGCCCTTTTGACGACCGAAACCACGCACTTCGGAGACCGTGAGGCCGCCGACGCCTGCATCCTTCAGCGCATCCAGCACTGGATCGAGACGGCTTGGCTTGATGATAGCTGTGATGAGTTTCATGGCAAAAGCGAGCCCCCGCACGCACTTTGCGTTTAGCGCCAGCGCTCGCGCTTGGGCAAGCCGCCAGGCGCCTCTTCGCGTTTTCGCTCAGGCGCTTTGGCCAAAAGGACACGCCCAGATGAGCGCGCCGTGCTGGCATAGAGCCGCTTCACCGCCTCCATGAGCACGAGCCCGCCCTGCGCCGGCCAGACGATCTCGCCAACGCGCTCGAACGCGTCGGCAGCGCGCACGAGCGTCGACCAAGTAAGCGGCGGTGCGTAAAGCGCGCGCGCGGAGACTACCGGCTCGAACATGGAATCGCCGAGCAGCATGGCGAGTTGGGTGCGTGAATACGGCCGGCCGTGACCGAACGGTGTTGCGCCCGATTGCGCCCACCAGCTCCAGCGATTGGCGGCTATGACGACAAGCCGCCCCTCCGGCGCCATCACACGCCAAATCTCACGCAACATTGCGTGCGGGGCCGTCGCTTCTTCGAGCCCGTGCACGACGAGTACGCGGTCGAACACAGCGTCCATGAAGGGAAGCCGCGCATCTTCGGAAAGCGCCGAAAGCACGGTTCCGTCCGACGGCCAAGGCTCAGCGCCCTGTTCGGCGGGCATCAGAGCGACGGCGCGCCGTGCGGTGTGCCGTACGCCGCCGAGATACGGCACGGGATAGCCCAGGCCCAGCACGTCGAGGCCGCTGACATTGGGCCACAACGCCGAGAGCCGCCGCGAGGCCGCGCGCTTCACCGCTTCGCCGAGCGGCGAGGCGTAGAAGCGTTGGAGGGCGAGCACGTCGACGCGCATGTCTGAGAGAGCTAGGCTAGGATATGCTTCAAATCCATCAATTCCCCTGCCTCTCCGACAATTACGGCTTCCTCATTCATGATGAAGCCACCGGCGCCACAGCGACAATCGACACGCCCGACGCCGATGAGATCATGCGCCAAGCCGACGCGAAGGGCTGGCGCATCACCGATATCTGGAACACGCACTGGCACCCCGATCACGCCGGCGGCAATGCCGCGATCAAGGCAAAGACCGACGCTATCGTTACCGGCCCCGCGGAAGTTGAGCGCATCGGCGCAGCGCCCGATCGCATCGTCGATCAGGGCGACACGGCTTCGCTCGGCGGATTGACGGCGCGCGTGCTGAATGTCGGCGGCCATACGCTAGGCCACATCGCGTTCGTGTTTGACGATGAACGCGTAGCGTTCGTCGGCGATGCGATCTTCGCCATGGGCTGCGGGCGCTTGTTCGAGGGCACGCCAGAGCAGATGTGGACGAGCCTATCCAAGATCGCTGCATTGCCGCGCGAGACCACGCTCTATTGCGCCCACGAATACACCGAAGCGAACGCCCGCTTCGCCATCTACTACGATCCGATCAATCCCGACCTTCAGGCGCGCGTAGCCGAAGTGAAGAAGCTCCGCGCCGAGGGCAGACCGACAGTGCCAATGACGCTCGACATCGAGCTGCGCACCAACCCGTTCCTGCGCGCGCCGCTCTTGAAGCACTCGATCATGAAGCCCGACGCGACAGACGTCGAAGCCTTCGCGGATCTGCGCGCGCGCAAAGATAGCTTCAAATGAAAAAGCCGCCCTTCGGCGGCTGTGCGGTGGTTATTGTTCTGGGCCTTGGACCGATCCGGTGACGATGTTGCGGATCGTCATGGAGGACGGGCGCCCGGCATAGCCATATTGCGGCGCGACCTGGATGAAGAGCGTGTCGCCCCGAAGCGCTACGGCCGGCTGGCGGCCAAGCGTGATGATGACACGGCGGACGCTGGTCATCGGCGCAGCCGCCAAACCTTCCGCCGCGCGCTCCGCCGCATCGACAACCAAGCCGGCGACTTCGGGCGGCAATTGCGCCGGCACCGAGAACGTCACTGTCTGGCCAATGCGCTGGCGCGCCCGCGCTTGCAGATTGCGGAAGCGCTGCTGCATGTCGGCGACGGCGATCGCTTCCGGCGTCAGTCGCCCGACACGGCCTTCTTCCGACGCAGGCGCGCCGGTTTGCAGCGCGCGCGTGTAGAGCGTGATGCCGCCGGTGGCGGTGACACGTAGCATGATGCTGCCGTCCTCGCTGCGATAGATCGCGCCGCCGCCAGCGGCGGGCTGAGGATGCAGCACGTGCACTTCGGGATCGTCCTCGAGCCGCAGCAAGGCGACCGAGCGGCCGGAGCGCTCAAAGATAAATCGGATCTGCCCATCGGGCGTGGCGTAGCGGGTGGCGCCGGAGGTGGCCTCGCGGAAGTTGCCAACCGGAACCGGGCGCGTTTCCTCTTGTGCTTGGGCCTCTGCCGGCGCGCCGACGAGCGCGAGCGCGGCTAACGCCGCGCACCCGGTCAGACTCGGCGCAAAGGAATGGCTCATGGGCGCTAAGGAGAGCGCTCCGAAGCAGGCGCTTTTTTGGCGGTGTTGCAGGCGCCGGGCGCCAGTGTTGCGGCAAAGCCGCACTTTGTTAGGCAGCCACGAGGCGTTCGGCCGGTTTTGCGGCCTCAAACGTGCGCAGTTTCGGCAACTGCGCCAGAACGAGCGCGTCGTCGTCGTTAACAATTAGCCTCGCATCGGCGGTCCGGGCCCTGATCGACGCGAATCGCGCGCGCTGCTGACGCTGCGGCTCAGCGGCTTCTGCCGAGACTGTGGATAACAGCGGCGCGGCCCGCTCTGCATCCTCCGGCAGCGCCGGCGGAATGCGGATCACCACGCGCTCACCGTAGTTCGGCGTTTCCGTTAGCGAGAGATCGCCCGCCACACCCGCCGCGAACGACAGGGTGCTCAAACCAACGGCCACAGCCACGACGCGGATGAAATTGCGCAGAACCACACCCGAATCTGTAGCCGAGTCGCGCCGCAGCGTCACCTGACGCCGCGGCGCGATGTTCGATTAGCGCAACGACTCGCGATCGAGGTTGAGCTGATCCGCCGGGATGCGCTCCGCATTGGGCCGAGCGCGGCGGATGCCATCGTAGAAGTGCTGCGCATCGCCGACGATGACGAGGTCAGCCCGCGCCGGATCGAAGTAACGCTGAGCTGCGGCTCGTGCTTGCTCTGGGGTCACGGCGGTAATGTCGGAGACATAAGTGCCAAGACGTTCCGGCGGCAAACCATAGAGCGCCAGCGCCGAGATCTGTCCGGCAAGCCCTGCTGTCGTCTCCACCGAGCGGCCGAAACTGCCGATGATCACCGCCTTGCGGGCGCTGAGTTCGGATTCCGGCACCAAGTCGTCCCCGATGCGATCGATTTCGAGCGACATCAGTTCGAACACCTGCACCGCCGCATCGTTGCGCGTTTGCGCTGAGGCGATGATCGGCCCGGGCGCGGCGCGCGACGCGAGCGACGAGCCTGCGCCGTATGAGAGGCCGCGGCGAATGCGGATCTCAGTGTTGAGGCGCGCCGAATAGCCGCCGCCGAGCACGTTGTTGGCGACGAGCAGCGGAAAGTAATCCGCATCGGTGCGGGCCACGCCGCGCAGACCCATCGCGACAGCGGCTTGGCCGGTGTCGGGCAGGTCGACGACGATGGTGCGCGCGCTTTGCGCCCACGCACTCGCATCCGGACGCGCCGGCATCGCCGCCGCAGGACGCGCCCAGTTGCCGAAGTGACGCTCCGCAATCGCAAAGCCCTCTTCCGCCGAAACGTCGCCAGTGATGACGAGCACGGCGTTGTCCGGGCGCCAGTACGTGCGATGGAATTCGCTCATGCCCTCAGTGCTGATGGCGGCGAGCGAGGTCGGCGAAGCGATGCCGCCATACGGCGTTTCACCATAGAGCGCGCGCGTCATTGCAAAGCCCGAGATCGAGCCAGGTGTGGAGAGCGCCACTTGCAAGTTGTCGAGCGCTTCCGAGCGGGCGCGGTCGAATTCTTCCGCCGCAAACGCGGGATTACGGACGACATCGGCGAACACCGTGAACGCTTCAGCCTGACGATCCGAGCGCGTCTGCATCGAGACCGAGGAGGAATCGACGCCCGCGCCGGAGCCGATATCGGCCCCAAGCGATTCAATTTCGCTGGCGATCTGCGTGGCGCTGCGCGAGGTGGTGCCGCGAGTCAACAGATCGGCAGTCATGCCGGCAAGACCAGCACGGCCTTGCGGATCAGAGGCGCTGCCAGTGGCGACGCGAAGGTCTGCACTGATCAGCGGCAGCGCGCGGTTCGGCGCAACGATGACGCGCAGACCGTTCGACAGCGTACGCTGCGACGCGGTCGGGATGCGCGCGTTGACCGGCGTGCCGGCAGCCGGTGGCCGCTCGCGTTGGCCTTCCTCAGCCAGCGTGTAGATCGTGATTTCCGATGCCGGGATGTTGAGCGCGCGCGCCTGGATCGTCGGCGAGGTGACGATCGTGTCGCCCGTGACGCCTTCTTGCTCTGGCAGGTAGCGCACAACGGCGCGGCGGTTCTCGTTGAAGATCGAACGCGCCACGCGCTGAATATCAGCGGCTGTCGTGCGCTGGATCGCGGCGAGCAAGCGATCAGCGTAAGCCGGATCGCCGTAACGCGTGACCGAGTCAGCCAGTTCGCTGGCGCGGCCTTCAGCGGTTTCGCGCGCTTGGATGGTGCCGGTGACGATTTCGTTCTTGGCTTCGTCAAGCTCAGCTTGCGTCACCGAGCCATCGCGCATCCGCGCGATTTCAGCGCTCAAGCTCGCCAGGCCCGCCTCGGGCGTTTGGCCGCCCGAGAGGATGGCGAAGAGCGAGTACGCGCCGGGGTCTTGCGTGGCTTCAAGATTGGTGAAGACAGCGCTGGCGACTTGCTGGTCATAGACCATCGACTGATAGAGCCGCGAAGACTCACCGCGCGACAGGATCGCGTCGATGACCATCAGCACCGGAATATCGGGGTGCGTCGATTCCGGTTGCGGATAGGAGATCATCACAGCCGGCAGCGGCACGTTCGGCGCATAGACGGTGTACTCACGCGGCTGCGTGCGCACCGGCTCATCCGGATAATCGCGCGGAATTTCGCGCGTCGGACGCTCAATGTCGCCGAAATACTCATCCACCCAAGCGTCGAGTTCGGCTTGGTTGAAATTGCCGGAGACGACCAAGATGGCGTTGTCCGGGCGATAATACATTTCGTGGAATTGGCGGACGTCATCAACCGTCGCCGCGTCGAGATCTTCGATCGAGCCAATGCCGGGGCGGCCATACGGGTGAACCGTGTAGTTCACTTGATTGAGGAAGAGATAGAACAAGCGGCCATAGGGCGAGGCGAGCACGCGCTGGCGCAATTCTTCCTTCACAACATCGCGTTCTGAATCGAACGTCGCTTCATTGACGACGAGCGAGCCCATGCGGTCGGCCTCGGCCCACAGCACGCGGCGGAGATGATTGGCGGGGACGACTTCGTAATAGTTGGTGAAGTCATCGTAGGTGGAGGCGTTGTTGTAGCCGCCGACATCTTCGGTCAGGCGATCGAAAGTTTCACTCGGCATGTTGCGCGTCGACTTGAACATGATGTGTTCGAAGAGGTGCGCGAAGCCTGATCGGCCAGCCGGGTCATCAACGGAACCCACATCGTACCAGACCTGAACCGAAACATTCGCCGTGTTGGAATCCGGCATCGAATAGACGCGCAGACCATTCGAGAGCGTGCGCATCGAATAGTTGAGCGGCGCGACTTCAAGCGCGCCCGAGCCGCCGTTCGGCGCCGACGAGGTCGCACACGCGACGAGCGCAAAAGCGGCCGCGATCAAAGTGATCATACGTTTCATGGAGGTCCCCGAGATTAGGCGGCTTTCCTAGGCCGCGCGCGCGCGCGGAGCCAGAAAATTGCGACCGGTCGGGCTCCAGGCCGGACGAAATGCCTGAGTTCCCTAGCCCGCCTTCGCGATCAGCGGATCGTACGCCAGGATCGGTGAGAGCCAGCGCTCCGCTGTCGCCAAATCCCAGCCCTTGCGGCGCGCATAATCCTCGACCTGATCGCGATCGATTTTGCCTACGCCGAAATACTCCGCGCGTGGATGCGCGAAGTAGAGGCCGGAGACGGATGATGGCGGCGTCATCGCCATGCTTTCGGTGAGATCGATGCCGGTATTCTTCGTGGCGTCGAGCAAATCGAAGATGGTGCGCTTCTCGGTGTGATCGGGCTGCGCCGGATAACCGGGAGCAGGGCGAATGCCGCGATATTTTTCCGCGATCAGATCGCCATACCCGAGCGTCTCTTCCGCCGCATAGCCCCACAACTCACGCCGCACCTTCGCGTGCATCGCTTCGGCGAACGCTTCCGCCAGGCGATCGCACAACGCTTGCGCCATGATGGCGGAGTAATCGTCATTCGCGCGCTTGAAACGGATGGCGACATCCTCTTCGCCAATCCCCGCCGTCACCGCGAACGCGCCGACATAATCCGGCGTGCCGTTCGGCGCGACGAAATCCGCGAGCGCGAAATTGCCTTTGCCTGCGCTCGACGGGCCTTTGTCCATCTGCTGGCGCAGTGTGAAGAAGCGTGCTTTTTCCTTCGCGCGCTTCTCATCAGCCCAGAGCACGATGTCATCGCCATCGCGGTTCGCGGGCCAAAAGCCGATGACGCCCGACGCGCGCACCCACTTTTCAGCAACCAGCTGGTCCAGCATCGCGCGCGCATCCTTATAGAGCGCCCGCGCCGGCTCGCCGACAATGTCATCCTGCAAGATATCCGGATAGCGCCCGATCAAATCCCACGACGCAAAGAACGGCGTCCAATCAATATATGGCACAAGCTCTTCAAGCGGATATTCCGCATAGCTCTTCACACCAAGAAAGCTCGGCTTAACCGGCGCGAACTCCAATTGCGGCGCGCGTTCGCGCGCCTTCGCGATCGGCATGCGCGGGCGCTTGTCTTGGCCCGCAAGATAGCTTTCGCGCGCGGCGACCTGATCCGCTTTTGTCTCCGACACCAAAGCATCGCGCTCGGCGCCGAGTAGCTTCTGCACCACCGGCACCGCGCGCGAAGCATCCGAAACATAAAGCGTCGGCCCAGCATAAGCGGGCGCGATCTTCACCGCCGTATGTGTACGCGACGTTGTCGCGCCGCCGATCAGCAGCGGCAGCGTCATGCCAGTGCGTTGCATTTCGCTGGCGACGAACACCATTTCATCGAGCGACGGCGTGATCAGGCCAGACAAGCCGATCGCATCGGCGCCGATCTCCTTGGCGCGCGCGAGAATCTTGTCGCACGGGACCATCACGCCGAGATCGTCGATCTCGTAGCCATTACATTGCAGCACGACGCCGACGATATTCTTGCCGATATCGTGCACATCGCCCTTCACGGTCGCCATGACGATCTTGCCGTTCGATTTGCCGGCCATGCCGGTGCGCTGCTTTTCCTCTTCCATGTACGGAATGAGATGCGCCACCGCCTGCTTCATCACGCGCGCGGACTTCACCACTTGCGGCAGGAACATTTTGCCCGCGCCGAAGAGATCGCCAACGACCGACATGCCGTCCATCAACGGCCCCTCGATCACGTGCAGCGGACGCTCGGCCGCAAGGCGCGCTTCTTCGGTGTCCTCGACAATAAATTCGTTGATGCCGTGCACCAGCGCGTGCGAAAGCCGCTCATTCACTGGCTTCTCGCGCCAAGCCAGATCCTTCGCCGTATCGCGCTTTTTGCCGCCGCCTTTCACCCGCTCAGCATGTTCGAGCAAACGCTCGGTCGCGTCGTCGCGGCGATTGAGCAGCACGTCTTCGACGCGCTCGCGCAATTCCGGCTCGACATCATCGTACAACGTCAGCGAACCGGCATTGACGATGCCCATATTCATGCCGGCGCGGATGGCGTGATAGAGGAACACCGCGTGCATGGCTTCGCGCACCGTCTCATTGCCGCGGAACGAGAACGAGACGTTGGAGACGCCGCCCGAGACATGCGCGCCTTTCAGTTCGCTTCGGATATAGGCCGTCGCTTCGAAGAACGCCTTCGCGTAATCCGCGTGTTCTTCGATGCCAGTGGCGACCGCGAAAATGTTCGGATCGAAGATAATGTCTTCGGGCGGGAAGCCGGTGTCGACCAGCGTGTTGTAGGCGCGCGTGCAAATCTCGATCTTGCGCTTGGCCGTATCGGCCTGGCCCTGCTCGTCAAACGCCATCACCACCGCGGCCGCGCCGAAGCGGCGCACGCGTTTGGCGTGGTCGAGAAACTGCGCTTCGCCTTCCTTCAGCGAGATCGAATTGACGATCGACTTTCCCTGCGCGCACTTCAGCCCCGCCTCGATCACCTCCCATTTGGAGCTATCGATCATCAGCGGAATGCGCGCGATATCCGGCTCCGACGCGATCAGGTTCAAGAACCGCCGCATCGCCGCCGGCCCGTCGATCATCGCCGCATCGACGTTCACATCAAGCACATTGGCGCCGCTCTCGACTTGCTGACGCGCAACCACCAGCGCGCCGGCGTAATCGTCCGCCTCGATCAGCTTACGAAACTTCGCCGAGCCCGTGACGTTCGTGCGCTCGCCGACAATGACGAAGTTCGCGAAGGGGTTGGACGTCTCGCTCACGACGATCTCGATAGCGATTTGCGAACGAAGCCAATACGCAAGCGGCGACCCTTCTTGAATGCATCTGAAATGAGGTGATCGATCTCGCGGCGCGCGAGGTGCGGCGGTTGACCCTTTAGCGCCCACACCGCGTCAACAAACGCGGCAAAATCTGGATACGTCATCATCGAGCGGCGGCCGATTTCGGTCCAGCCGCGCTCGAACGTGCCGCCGAAACTATCGTTGTCGTGGCTGAGAGCGCCGAGACGCTCCAAGAACCAGTCGCCGTAAATTTCGTGCGGGATGAGGCCAAGCAGAAAGAACGTCCATTGGTCCCACTGAAGGTTCCAGTAGGCGTGATAGTAACGGTTCGACGCCGATTGCGCCGTCGTGTCACCGCACTGCACGTCTTTCTTTAGGGCATGGCGCATCTCGATGAGATCGCCATAACGGCGCGTGCACTCCATCAGTACGTCCGCGATCTTCTCAAGCCGACTGTTGCGCGTCGCTTCGCGCACAGTCTGAATCGCGATGCCCGCGCCGAACACGGCCACGATCAAAGCGAGCCACTCTGTGCTGACTGGAAAGTTGAAGGCACTCGACGTCGTCATCATCGCTCCGACAGTGCATCGGAAATCTTCTCCGCCGTCGCAGTCAAAGCGCTGTCGCGTTCCGGGCTTCGCTCTTTCGGCAGCGTAGAGGCGGCAGCCCAAACCGCGGTCATGTATGCACGAAACTTTGTCCGCGGCCCGAAGATGCGGCGGTCAAATGCATCCCAACGACGTCGTATCTCACCTTCTTCGCAAGCGCCATCGAACTGGACAAGGCAGCGCTCGCTACCGAGGCGGGCGATCAGGTTCGCCGTCCAATCGACAAAGTCATCGCGCGGAATTAATCCGGTTTGGAAATACCGCACGCCTGTTGCGAGCGCCGTGAAATATCGCGTGTAGATCCCCCGAATTGCATCATCTGAGATTTTGTTTTGGGCTCCGCACTTCGTGCACGAACCTACAGCCTCACGGCGCAACGCGTAGATATCGGCGAAGATCTTGTCATACTGCTCATTCAGCAGATGCAATGTCTGAACTTCGCGCTGCCGTCTGTTTTCGAGGTGCTGCTGGTAGATAGTCGCAAATGCAGCGACTGCGGCGCCGGCCGCCGCGATCAGGCCAATCGCGGAGATAATCGTCGACGAGGTGTCAACACGGGTCGGATCTTCAGCGAGGTAACGCGGGAGTGTCGATACGAGGACGTAAATTGCCAAGCCTTGCGCGACCACGATCGCGACGACGATTGGTGTCGGATTGAATGCACGCCCCAACATCGCTTCCTCCCTATGCTGCCGCCGTGAACGGTTCGAGCCCGGCGAGACGCAAGCGCGCATCAAGCGCCGCAGATGCACGCGGCTTCACGCCTTCAACCACATGCTTCATGTGCGTGATGTGCTCCGGCGTTGTGCCGCAGCAGCCGCCGGCGATGTTGAGCAGCCCAGCGCGCGCCCATTCGCCGTAATGTTCTTCCATCGAATGCGGCGTCTCGTCGTAACCGCCCATCGCGTTCGGCAAGCCGGCGTTCGGATAGGCGCTCACCGGGCACTCCGCGACACGCGAGAGATCGGCAAGAAACGCACGCATATCGGCAGGGCCGAGCGCGCAGTTCAGGCCAACAGCCCAAGGCTTGGCGTGACGCACGGAATTGTAGAACGCCTCCACCGTCTGTCCCGAAAGCGTACGGCCAGAGCGATCGGTGATGGTGCCGGAAATCCAGAGCGGCAGTTCAACGCCCGTCTCATCGAACGCTTCCCACGCCGCCCAAAGCGCGGACTTTGCATTCAGCGTATCAGTGATCGTCTCGATCAGCAGAATGTCCGCGCCGCCTTCGATGAGGCCGAGGATTTGTTCTTTGTAGCCCGCAGCCATGCCGTCGAAGTCCGCGTCGCGGCGACCGGGATCGCCGACTTCCGGCGACATCGAGAGCAGTTTTGTCGTCGGACCGATAGCGCCCGCAACCAAGCGCGGCTTCCTATCCTTCGTCTCGAACGCATCGCATGCCTCACGCGCCAGCCGCGCGCCTTCGACGTTCAGCTCACGCGTGATCTCATCGAGCGCGTACTCGGCTTGGCTCACCGGGTTCGCCGTGAACGTATCGGTGCTGACGATATCGGCGCCGGCAGCGAGATAGCCCTCGTGGACTTTCTTGATCACATCAGGCCGCGTCAGCACCAGCAAATCCGCGTTGCCCTTCAGCGACATCGGATGCTCGGTAAAGCGAGTGCCATGATAATCGTTGGCGCCCAAGCCAAAGCCCTGCAGATACGCGCCCATCGATCCGTCGAGGATCAGGATGCGTTTCTTCAGTTCTGCGTTGACCGCCTTCAGGCGTTGCTCGCGATTCATTGCACCGCCTCCTTGGCGCGCACGCCGATGATGCGGCAGATTGCGAGCGTGAGATCGGCGCGGTTCAATGTGTAGAAGTGGAAATCCTCCACGCCCTCAGCGGCCAGTTGGGCGCAGAGTTGGGCAGTCGTCGCCGCCGCCACAAGACGGCGCGTGTCCGGATCGTCATCCAGGCCTTCGAACAAGCGGATCATCCAGCCCGGAATGCTGGCGCCACAGCCATCCGCCATCTTCTTCAAGCCCTTCACGTTCGTCACCGGCATGATGCCGGGCACGATCGGCGCCGTGACGCCCGCCGCCGCCAGGCGATCGCGGAAGCGCAAAAACGCGTCGCCATCGAAAAAGAATTGCGAAATGCCGCGCGTGGCGCCCGCATCGAGCTTCTGTTTGAAGTTCTCGATGTCATGCGCCCATGTAGCGCTCGCAGGATGTTTCTCCGGGTGCACGGCGACGGAGATATCGAATGCGCCAATCTTGCGCGCGCCTTCAACCAACGCCGCCGCGTTCGCATACCCTTCAGGATGCGGCTCGAATTGCGCATTCACGCCAGCAGGCGGATCGCCGCGCAGCGCCACGATATGGCGTACGCCTGCATTCCAATAATCCCGCAAAACAGAATCCACTTCTGCACAGCTTGCGCCCACGACCGTTAAGTGCGCCGCAGGCTGCATCGACGTTTCGTTGACGATGCGCGACACCGTGCGGTGTGTGCGATCGCGCGTCGAGCCGCCAGCGCCATACGTCACCGAGACAAAACTCGGCTGCAATTGCTCGAGCTTGCGGATGCTCTCCCAAAGCTGAACCTCGAGCGCTTCGGTCTTCGGCGGAAAAAACTCGAACGAAACGCGCGGCGCACCTAAGCGCTCCGCTGCTTCCGCGATAAGATTATGCGCGTAGCTCATGCCTTTTCCCCGGCCCAAATCTTCACGGTCAGCGCCTCGCGCTTCTGCGGCGCAAGCGTCGTGACCTTCGGCTTACGCACGCCTGCCGCCTCGCACCACTCAGCGATTTCGCGATCCGCGAAACCCAAGCGGCGATGCGCATGCTCTTCACGCAAGAACTCCAAGCCATGCGGGGCGAAGTCGACGATCAGCAAACGCCCGCCCGGCTTCAACAAGCGCGCGGCTTCTTTCACGGCGCGGCTTGGATCGGAAAGAAAGTGCAATACCTGGTGGATCGTCACCAGGTCCGCGCTCCCCGCTTCGATCGGCGGCGCATACGCATCGCCAAAGCGCAGCGCAGCTTTGGTTTTCAGGTCATCCAGCGACGCACGCGCAATCGCCAGCATCTGCCGAGACGTATCGAAACCTTCGGCGCGCTTCACGCGATCGGCGAAGAGCTGAATCATCCGCCCTTGGCCAACGCCGACATCGACCATCAACTCAAACGGCCCGTCGCCGGCGGCTGTGAGAATGGCGCTGTCGATATCCGCTTCCGGCAAATGCAGCGCACGCACACGATCCCAATCAGCCGCATTGCGTTCAAAATATTCGGCCGCCGCTTCATCGCGCGACGCGCGGATCGCTTCGAGACGCTCCGCATCGCGTGCAATCATCGGATCGCTGGGATCAAGCATCGTCAGCGCCGCTTCCGCGAGATGACGCTCCGTCGTGTGCGCGCGCGGCAAGCGATAGAACACCCAAGCGCCCTCTGGCGCGCGCTCAACCAATCCCGCTTCCGTCAGCAGCTTCAAATGCCGGCTGACGCGCGGCTGGCTTTGATCCAACGCTTGCGCCAGTTCGCCAACAGCCAGTTCGCCCTCGGTCAGCAGCGCCAACGCCCGCAACCGCGTCTGCTCACCTGCCGCCTTCAGCGCCAAAACCACCCGGCTGGCGTCCCGCCGCTCCGGCACGGGCTGAGTTGGAGATATAAACATATCTTTATATCAGCAGAGGAGTCGCCGCTCCGCAAGCCCGGCCGCCGCTAAGGGCCTGCGCGCAGGCGGGCAAACTGTGGCCTCAGAGCCGCGGCACGGAACAATCCCCGTTGCGCCAGAGCAATCAGGGGCCATTTCGCGAGGGCGCGCGCCGTTCAGGCGCCATAAAGGCAAGGTTGGTTAACCATCGTCCACGATTATCCCGTGGACCTGCGGGGTGGCTAAGATGCGGGGAATTGCTGTTTTGACGCTGGCGGCCTGCCTGGCCGCGCCGGGGCTTGCGTCCGCCCAAGAGGCTCAGCCGGCGGCTGAGGCCCAAGCATCGAACGTGGAAGCGTCGGATGAAGGCGATCCGTGGGAAGGCTTCAACCGCGATATGTTTGCAGTCCACGAGGGCGTCGATGGCGCTATCGTCGAACCGATCGCGCGCGGCTATCGCGCCGCCACACCTCGCGTCTTCCGCACCGGCGTGCGCAACGTGCTGCGCAATCTGCGCGGACCGGTGATCTTCGCGAACGACATTCTGCAAGGCGAGTTTACACGCGGCAGCATCACTGCCGGACGCTTCGCCATCAACACAACGATCGGCATCGGCGGCATCTTCGATCCTGCATCGCCGATGGGGCTTGAACGCCACGACGAAGATTTCGGCCAGACGCTTGCTGTTTGGGGCGTCGATGCGGGCCCGTACATTTTCGTACCGCTGATGGGACCCACCACAGTGCGCGATGCGTTTGGTAAGGTGGTCGACATCGCATTCGATCCGCTGAGCTGGATCGAATATGAGCGCATCAACGAAGCGCGCATGATCCGTTCGACTTTGAGTGCGCTGTCCGCGCGCGAAGCCGTGCTTGAAACCGTTGATGATATTCGCCGCGATTCACTCGATCCGTATGTAACGATCCGTTCGTCGTACGAATTGCTGCGCGAAAGCGCGATCCAAAATGGTCCGACCGATGTCCAAGATTTGCCGGACTTCGAAGAGATAGAAGATACGCCGACGGCTGATGGCGGCGTGGGTGGGGAGATTTCGCAACAGTCGAAGTCAATCCAAGCTCTCGATCCCACCGTAACCTTGGCGACACCCAAGGGCGCTCCCACATCGGCGGACAAGTAAAGGAGACCTCTACCGTGCCTGCCCTCCCCATCTCCCGCTCCACGTTCCTCGCAGGATTCGTGGCGCTTGGGCTCATCGCAGGCGCGCCGGAGGCTCTCGCTCAAACGCGCAACGCCGATGCAGAGCGTTATGTTCAAGAGAACGCGACCAGCGCGCTCGGCACGCTTGGCGATCGTTCGCTGTCGGCGTCGCAACGGCGCCAGACATTCGATCGCTTGATGTCGAACTTCGCCGACATGCCGCGCATCGCGAACTTCGTGCTCGGCCGTTACAGCTCTCAGCTGCGCTCCGATCCGGCGCTGCGCACTGAATGGACGCGTGCGTTCCAAGATTATTCAATCGCCGTTTATGAGGATCGCCTCGAAGCCTTCAACGGCAGCAGCATTCGCGTGACGGGCTCGACAGAGCGCGTCGCCGGCCGCGATGTGATCGTGAACACCACACTCACGCCGCGCAACGGCCGCGCGCAAACGGTGCAATGGCGCCTGCTGCGTTCGGGCAATGCGTGGAAGGTTGTCGACGTTTCACTCATTCTCGACGGCAACCAGATCTGGTTGGCGCAACAGCAGCAGCGCGACTTCCTCGCCCAGCTCGACCGCAACAACGGCAACATCCGCGCGCTCATCACTGAGTTGCGTACGGTCACCGCCTCGATGCGCGAGCGCATCACGGCGCGCAGCTAACGAACCGCGTCGCCGACGATTTCGGAAACATGATCTACCCCCTCGGCGGCCAACAGGCCGTCGAGCTCGTAGAGGATGCGCGCAACCAAGCCCGGCCCGTGATAAACGAGCGACGAATAGAGCTGCACCGCGCTCGCGCCGGCGCGCAGTTTCGCCAGCGCTGTCAGCCCGCTCTCCACACCGCCCGCGCCAATCAACGGCAAACGCCCATTCAGCGCCTGCGCAAAAAGGCGCAAAACATGGGTCGAAATCTGGAAAAGCGGCTGACCGGAAAGCCCACCCTGTTCATCGCGATTGTCGGACGTCAGATGCTCCGGCCGCTGGATGGTGGTGTTGGAGACAATCAACGCATCGAGCCCGTAGGTCAGCGCCAGTTCGGCGATATCGCCGATCGCCACATCGTCTAAATCAGGCGCGACCTTCAGGAAAAGCGGCCGCGTGCCGTGCGTCGCTTCAAGCGTTGTCCGCGCCTCGCGCATCCGCCCGAGCAAATCCTCCAGCGCGCCGCGTTCCTGAAGCCCGCGCAAACCTGGCGTGTTCGGCGATGAGATGTTCGCCGTCACATAGCGCGCGTGCTGCCAAACCTTACCCATGCCGAGCACATAATCGGCAGCACGGTCTGCGCTCTCTTTGTTGGCGCCGACATTGGCGCCGACAATGCCCGGCCGCGTCGCGCGCGCCGCGAGCCGATCAGCGAAGGCGGTCAGGCCTTTATTGTTGAAGCCAAGCCGGTTGATGACAGCGCGGTCCTCGCTCAAGCGAAACACGCGCGGGCGCGGATTGCCCTCTTGCGGCAGCGGCGTGACAGTGCCGCATTCGACAAAACCAAAGCCCGCCGCAAGCAAGCCATCCGGCGCTTCGCAATTCTTGTCGAAGCCTGCGGCCATGCCGATCGGATTGGGCAAATCGAGCCCCGCCAGCGTCGTATGCAAACGCGGCCAGCGATCGGCTTGCGCACGCGGACCGAGCCCCGCGCGCAAACCCAACAGCGCCGCGTGGTGCGCCGTCTCGGCATCGATCAGGCGCAAGGCGCGCGTGGAAATGTCGTGCAAGCCGCTCACGCTTGTTCCGTGGACGATTCTGACGGCCCGCGCATAGCATCACTTTCGCGATCAGCGCTGAAAGCGGCCCTCGGACCATATTTGCCACCTCGAAACGGACTTTTATCCTATTACTAGGTTGAAAGTCCAAATCCAGGCCGTATGCTCCCCCCATGCAGCACAGCCAAATCTGGCGGGCGATTGATGCGGTGGCCGAGCGGCGGGGGCTTTCCGCCTCGGGCCTCGCGCGCGCCGCCGGGCTCGACGCCACCACCTTCAACAAATCCAAGCGCCAAGCGCCCGACGGCAAACCGCGCTGGCCCTCCACTGAAAGTGTGGCTCGCGCGCTCGCAGCGGCAGAGACCAGCTGGGACGAATTCGCGGCGTTGCTTGCCGGCAAATCCGGCAGCGCTGGCCGCGCGATCCCGATCGTCGGCATGGCGCGCGCGGGCGCTGATGGCTTCTTCGACGAACAAGGCTTTCCTGTCGGCGCCGATGAAACCGTGCGCTTTCCTGATCTCGGCGACGAGCGCGTCTATGCGCTCGAGATCGCCGGCGACTCGATGGAGCCGATGTACCGCGCCGGCGACGTCGTCATCGTGCAACCGGGCGCGGCCGTGCGGCGTGGCGATCGCGTCGTTGTGCGCACTACGGCCGGCGAAGTGCTGGCGAAAATTCTCGGACGCAGAAACGATCAAACGATTGAACTGCTATCGCTCAACACCGCGCATGCGCCACGAGAGCTAAGCACAGCAGAGATCGATTGGATCGCGCGGATCGTTTGGGCGAGCCAATAGCAAACGCGTCACACGCATCGTGGCGCGCGCGCAACGCGCTATGAATTTTTGACTCGACGCTCTGCGAAGGTTTGCGAGGACGAACTCACAAACTCGTGAGAGCGTCCTTGCGTCGAAGCCATTGAGCCCCCCGGCTTCGCGGAGAGGAACGTCATGAAAATCTTGCGTGCGGCTTGCGCCGCCGCACTGCTTGCTCTTGCAGCATGCGGTGCAGAGGAAGGTGCGTACTACGGTCCGGCGGCAGAAGATGCTGCTGCGGTTCACGTCGAAAATCTCTCGCCCGAAGATCGCGAGCGATACGAAGCAACACCGCCAAGTCCGGTGCGGATTGCAGCCGTTGAGCCAGTGTCGATGTTTTCGATCGATGTTGACACAGCCTCCTATTCCAACGTGCGGCGCTTCTTGAATGAAGGCCGCCTGCCGCCACAAGACGCAGTGCGCATCGAAGAACTGATCAACTATTTCGATTACGATTACGCGCTCCCGCGCACGCGCGAAGCGCCGTTTTCTACAACGATTTCCGTCACGCCCTCACCTTGGGCCGAAGGCCGTCAGCTCGTGCACATCGGCCTGCAAGGCTACGACATCGAACTGACGGAACGGCCGCCGCTCAATCTTGTTCTGCTCGTCGATGTTTCCGGCTCGATGAGCGACAGCAACAAGCTCGGCCTCGCCGTCGATGGCTTCCGCATGCTGGCGGAGCAACTCACCGAAGACGATCATATCGCCATCGTCACCTACGCCGGCAATGCCGGCACCGTGCTCGAACCAACGCGCGGCGATGAACGCCGCGAAATCATGCGCGCCTTGGACGATCTGCGCTCAGGCGGTTCGACTGCCGGCGCAGCGGGCCTGCAGCGCGCGTACGAATTGGCCGAACGCAATTTCGATCCGAACGCGGTAAACCGCGTCATTCTGGCGACGGATGGCGATTTCAACGTAGGCATCACCGATCCGAACCAGCTGCAAGACTTCATCGAGCGCAAGCGCGATCAGGGCATATACCTGTCCGTGCTCGGCTTCGGCGGCGGCAACTACAATGACGTGATCATGCAGCGCCTGGCGCAGAACGGAAACGGCATCGCCGCTTACATCGACAACCGCGACGAAGCGCGCCGCGTGCTCGTCGATGAGATCGGCGAATCCTTTTTCCCGATCGCCGACGACGTGAAGATCCAAGTCGAGTTTAATCCTGAACGCGTCGCCGAGTATCGCCTGATCGGCTACGAAACCCGCGCACTCCGCCGCGAGGATTTCAACAATGACCAAGTCGACGCTGGCGAAATCGGCGCGGGACACTCGGTAACGGCAATCTACGAGATCACGCCCGTCGGCGGCCCCACCTTCACTGAACCGCTGCGCTATCAACGCGACGCGCAAACGCAAACCACCGGCACCGGCGAACTCGCCTTCGTCCGCATCCGCTACAAATTGCCGGGCGAAGATCAATCACGCCTGATCGAACGCCCGATCACCGATGCCGATGCCGTCAGCACACTTGCTCAAGCGCCGGAATCCACGCGCTGGGCCGCAGCCGTCGCAGGCTATGGCCAACTTCTACGCGGCGATCCCTATCTCGGACGCGGCTTTGCTTGGGACGACGTTATCTCCCTCGCGCAATCCGCACGCGGCCGCGACGAAGATGGCTGGCGCGCCGAATTCCTCCAGCTCGCACGCAGCGCCTCACGCGCACCCGCGCTGCGGGAGGAAGAGCCGATCGAGGGATAGCGATTGGCGGAGGCGGGTCGAAAGGCCCGCCTCTATTCGCGATCCGGCTTCCACGCCGTGATCAAACGCGGACCCGCCGCGCGCAGCAGGTCGCCTTTGATCTCGAACGCCGCGAACGCAGCCGTCGGGAAATGCCCGCTGAACTCGCGCGCGAGTTTCGAGCCGTCATGCGCTTGATGCACGAGCATCGACACCAGTTCGCCAATGCCCGGATTGTGGCCGACGACAACGACACTTTCCGCATCGCTCGACGTGAACGCATCCCAGATGCTTTCGAGCGAGGCATGATAAAGTGCGTCATCGAATTCCGTCGTCAGCGCGAAATTCTGCAGGCCGTGCTCAGCCGTTTGCCGCGTGCGCTCCGCCGTTGAGACGAGCGCAAGCGAAGGCTTCAGCCCCGCATCCTCCATCGCCGCACCGGCCAGCGCCGCTTCGCGGCGGCCGCGTCCGGTGAGGCCACGCGCTTCGTCGCTATCGGCCTCGTTGGCGCGGACGGCTTTGGCGTGGCGGAGCAGGATCAGGGTGCGCATGAGTCGGCGGATCGTGCCTCGCCGGTAAAAAAGCGCAACCGCCCGCATCCGATGGCGCGACTGGCGGCTGCTCAAGGCCAAACGGGTTTTGAGGAGAATGTCATGAAAGTGCGGTGGATCATTTTGAGCCTGGCGATTGCGATTGTGGTCGCGGCGTGGGCGGCATTGGCTATCGCCTATTTCTTCTTTGAACCCAGCTTGGCGGTATGGACCGTGATGGTGACGGTGGCGGCTTTCTCGCTCGAAGGCCTGCTTTGGGTGTCCGCCGGCGTGTTCGGCTGGGGTTTCCTTGCCAAACGGCGCGCCGCACTCGGGCGTTTCCGCGATCGCCTGTTCGGGCGGCGCCAAACACCGGCGGAATAAGCCGGAGCGTTTGCAGCGGCGCGGTTTGACGGTTTAAGCAGGCTTCCCATCTGGATTCGCTGCAATGACCGATCTCGCAACCCTCGCCGCCGGCGCAAAGGCCTGGCCCTTCGAACAAGCCCGCTTGGTGCTCGAGCACTACAAGCGCAATCCGAAGGACACGGTGATCTTCGAGACCGGCTACGGCCCCTCCGGCCTGCCGCATATCGGCACGTTCGGCGAAGTCGTGCGCACCTCAATGGTGCGCCACGCCTTCCGCGTGCTGACCGACGACAAGATCGCCACCAAGATCATCTGCGTGTCCGACGACATGGACGGCATGCGCAAGATCCCGGACAACGTCCCGAACCGCGAGAAGCTCGAACCGTATCTGCAGCAGCCGCTGACCAGCGTGCCCGATCCTTTCGGCACGCATGAAAGCTTTGGCGCGCACAACAATGCGCGCCTGTGCGCCTTCCTCGATAGCTTCGGCTTCGAGTACGAGTTCAAGTCAGCGACCGCGCTCTACAAGTCCGGCGCCTTCGACGCGATGCTGATCCGCGCGCTCGAGCGTTACGATGCACTGATGGCGATCATGCTGCCGACGCTCGGCGAAGAGCGCCGCCAGACCTATAGCCCGTTCCTGCCGATCTCGCCGAAGAGCGGCCGCGTGCTTTATGTGCCGATGAAAAAAATCGACGCCGCCAACGGCACCGTGACGTTCGACGACGAAGACGGCGAAGAGATCACGCAGACCGTCACTGGCGGTCACGCCAAGATGCAATGGAAGCCGGACTTCGGCATGCGCTGGGCCGCACTCGGCGTCGATTTCGAAATGTTCGGCAAGGACCACCAGCCGAACCAGCCGGTCTATGCGAAAATCTGCCAAGCGCTCGGAGTCGAGCCGCCGGTGAACTACGTCTACGAACTCTTCCTCGACCAAAAGGGCGAGAAGATTTCAAAGACCAAGGGCAACGGCATTTCGATCGAGGATTGGCTGAAGTACGCCGCGCCCGAGAGCCTCGCACTCTACAATTTTCAGAAGCCGCGCACAGCCAAGAAGCTCTATTTCGACGTCATCCCGAAGGCGGTCGATGAGTATCTCTCGTTCGTCGATAACTATCAAAAGCAGAACGACGCTGAGCGTTTGGAAAACCCGGCTTGGCACATCCATGCCGGCAATCCGCCGGTGAACGCCTCGCCGATATCGTTTGCGCTGCTGATGAACCTCGTCTCCGCCGCCAACGCGGAAACGAAGGAGCAAATCTGGGGCTTCATCCGCAAGTACGCGCCTGATGCCACGCCGCAGACCCACCCCTTCCTCGATACGTTGACCGGCTACGCGCTCGCCTACTTCAACGATTTCGTGAAGCCGACAAAGCAATTCCGCGCCGCCACCGATAAGGAGCGCGCCGCCTTCGAAGACTTGATCAAGCGCCTCGATGCAATGCCCGCTGATCTCACCGACAGCGAGACGATCCAGGCCGACGTCTTCGCCGTCGGCAAAGAGCACGGCTTCGAGCCGCTGCGCGATTGGTTCAAGGCGCTCTACGAAGTTCTCTTCGGCGTCGATAGCGGCCCGCGCTTCGGCGCATTCGCTGCGATCTTCGGCGTGCGTCAGACGGCGGAACTTTTGCGTCGCGGTCTCGCAGGCGAGTTTCTCACGGCGTGACGATCTGCAGATTTGACTCGAACGTGATGAACGCATGCCGTGGCGCGTTGCCAACGTCCGATAACACTTCCTCGACAGAGGGGCCCGCCACCCCACCCCGACAGCGCGAGGACTAAGCGCGCATGGACGGCCCCAAACCGACGCCGCTGCCGGCGGAAAACGCAACCACCACTTAAAATAGTTATATACTCAACCTTGGCGTGCTTGTGAGTAAATAGCGCCTTCCATTCTTTGTCGCGCTCATGGCGATGGACGGGGCGGAGCCACGCGCGGACCGACTGGTGGAGGCAAGCGTCTCCGTCAGCGCCGACGAACTCGACGCCGCGCGCTTCGGCTTTCACCGGCGCTTCCCGCAACGCTCCGCCAAGCGCGTGTTCTTCGTGACCCAGGCAACGGCGTTTCTGGCTTTGGCGGGCGCGTGCGGCTGGGCCGTCTGGACCAATCCGGCGCTGACATTCGGCGCACTGCACATCGCAGCGCTGTCCCTCTTCGCGGTTGTTATTGGCTTTCGACTGATCGCCGCGGCGAATTTGCAGCCGATCCTCCACCGTCTTGCAACGCCGTCGCACTGGCCAATCTACACGATCCTCTGCCCGCTCTATCGCGAAGCCAACGTCGCACCCGATCTGATCGCTGCGATCAACGCGATCGATTATCCGAAGGAATCGCTCGACGTTAAGATCCTCGTCGAGTCCGACGATCCAGACACCATCGCCGCAGCGCTCGCGGTCGCCGGCGCGCCGTACATTGAAGTCGTGATCATCCCCGCTGCCGCGCCACGAACCAAACCCAAGGCGCTCAATATCGGGCTCGCCCGCGCACGGGGCGCCTTCGTTACCGTCTACGACGCCGAGGATCGGCCGCACCCGCAACAACTCCGCGCCGCGCTGGCAGCGTTTGAAAATGGCGACGAAAGCCTTGCCTGCGTGCAGGCGCCGCTCGTGGTCGACAATCACGAGGCATCTTGGATCTCGCGCCAGTTCGCTGCCGAGTACGCTATCCAGTTCCGCGAACTCTTGCCGCTTCTGGCAAAGCTCCGTTTGCCGCTGCCGCTCGGCGGCACAAGCAACCACTTCCGCGCTGATGCGCTGCGTGAGAGCGGCGGATGGGACGCGTTCAACGTCACGGAAGATGCTGACCTTGGCTACCGCCTCGCGCGCGACGGCTACACCAGCGGCGTCATCGCGCCGCCGACCTGGGAAGAAGCGCCGATCACGCTCACATCTTGGCTCGATCAGCGCACGCGCTGGATCAAAGGCCACATGCAAACATGGCTCGTCCTCATGCGTAACCCATTCCGCACCGCGCGCGACATGGGCCTGCCGGCATTCGCGGCGATGCATCTGATGCTGACAGGCGGGCTCATTGCGGCCTTCGTCCACGGCCCACTCGCGCTACTTCTCATCGCAGCGGCGGTACTGCCATACGACTTACTCACGACCGCGGACTTCGTGCTCGCCCTTTCAGGCTATTGCGTCTCGATTTTTGCCGCGCTCACTGCGTGCGCACTCTCGAACTCACTCAGCCACGCACGCGCGGCGCTTTCGATGCCATTTTATTGGCCGCTCTCTTCGCTCGCTGCCTATAGAGCCCTGTTCGCATTGATCTTTCGCCCGCATCGTTGGGCCAAAACCGAGCATGGCATTTCGGTGCGGCGTCGATATTCTGTGCCCGCGCCACCGAAACGCCACGTTTCAGCGCCCAATCTCCCGGCGCGAGGCGCCTAACAGTTCGGGGACTGTATCAATGCGCAAACTACTAGGCGGCTTTGCCGCCCTCTTCGCGTTCTTCTTCATCAGCCTTGCCACCGCACCCACGGCATCCGCAGAAGCGGTGAACTGTCCGCTGAGCCAAGCGAGACGCACCGTGACCAACGATCTGCCGAGCGGTTGGTGGACGACGCCAATTGTCAGCAACCTCACATCGACGCGCGTGCAAAACATCGGCGGCACGCCCGCTCTGATGTGCATCTATGGCGAGTCAGGCTCGGTTCAGCGCAATGCGCCTGAGAACCACACCTGCACGGCGCGAACCGGAGGCTTCGACTGTACGCCAACACTCCGTCCTGTGCCGATACCGCGTCCGATTCCGTTGCCGCGTCCAACACCTGTCGCGGAGTTACACGCACAAGGCGGCGGCGTGATCCGTCAGACCTACATGTTCGATCTCGACACCGGCGCAGAAGCTGCCGCTGGCGCAGATTTGTGGTTCCAGGCTGTTACCAATACTGAACTCTACATAGCGCCGCAGAATGGCGCGCGTTTGGCGCTGGGCGATCGCTCCGAGCGCGGTTTTGGCGGCTGCTCCTCGGCGAGCTATTCCACTTCGCGCATCGCGTTGAGCAGCATCCCTGTCGGCTCTTTCGTCTGCGTCCGCACAAGCGATAACCGCATCTCGCAGTTCCGTCTGGCGGCGATCTCGCCGAGCTCACCGCGCGTGCTGACGATTCAGTTCACGACCTGGCAGTAGAACTACTAGCGAAGCGATGCGAGCAACACTCGCATCGCTTCCACTTCTTCAGCGCGCTGACTCCACGAGACAACCAGCCGCGCCTCGCCTGAACCGGGCGGACCCCAATCATAAAAGTCAGCGCCCGCCGCGCGCAGCTTCGCCAACGCCTCCGCGCCCGGCTTGATGAAGAGCTGATTGCTCTCAACCGGCAACGCAAGATACGGCGCCGCCGCTTCACCGAGTGTGCACGCCATCTCATTGGCGCGCGCCGCGAGCTTCAGCCAAAGTCCGTTCTCAAGATACGCCAGCAGCTGCGCCGCCGCGAACCGGCCCTTGCAGAGCAAATGGCCGCCGCGCTTGCGCCGCCTTGCGATCTCTTCGGCGCGGTCGAGATCGAAGCAAACGATCGCTTCCGCCGCCAACGCGCCGTTCTTGGTTGCACCGAACGATAAGAGATCGACGCCCCCGCGCCATGTGATGTCGGCAGGCGCGCAGCCGAGCGCGGCGAGGGCATTGGCAAACCGCGCGCCATCAACATGAAAAGCGAGCTTCGCGGCCTTCGCTTCCTTGCCCAGCGCGGCGATTTCGGCGGGCGTGTAGATCGCCCCCCTTTCGGTCGCCTGCGAGATCGAAACTGCTGCAGGTTTCACCGAATGGATGCCGCGCTCATTGCGCGCAACAGCTTCACGCACCGCCTGCGGCGTCACCTTCGCCGCCGCGCCGTCGACCAGTACGAGTTTTGCGCCGCCGCTGAAAAACTCCGGCGCGCCGCATTCATCGCACGCAATGTGCGCGTCCCCGTTACAAACGATCGCGCCCCACGGCGGGACGGCGCTCGCGAGCGCGATCGAGTTCGCCGCCGTTCCTGAAGCAACAGTGAAGACGCGCACTTCACGCTCGAACAGCGCACCGAACGCTTCATCCAATTTGCGTGACCATGGATCTTCGCCGTAGGGCGCAGCCGGTGCTTCGTTGACGGCGCTTAACGCGGCAAGAATCTCCGGCGCTGCTGGCGCGGTATTGTCGGAGCGAAAATTCATCTGCGATTATCCTTCGTCACCAACGCAGCGGCTTTTCTTCACGAAGCGCCCCGGTCTTGTACAAACTTTCGTATCAAAACAGCACGCAATGCAGTTTGACGAACGGTTGTTTTACGGACGCACGATAGTCTTACCGTGAAATTAGCCATCGGGGTGGGCGGTGCAAGACTTCATCAACCATGCGGCGATCGAACGCGCAGCGGCGAATGCTTTCGCCGGTAAGCATGCGCGTCTCTATCTCTTCGCCGTGCTCGCCCTTGGCGTTGCGACAACTGCCGGCATCGCCGCCGCCGCCATCTGGTTGGGCCTCGCGCTGCTGGTCGACGAAGCGCGTAAAGCTTTTGCCGAGAGGCTCGCCGGTTTTTCGCCGGTCGAGGCGCGCGCGGGCCATCTTGCTCTGGATATCGTCGCCACTGCGAGTCTCGCCTTGGCGCCCGCCTTGGCGTGGTACGCGCAATCGGGCATGGGCGGCGCGGTTGCTGCTGTCTTGCTTGCGACATTGCTCGTCCATGGCGCCTTCACTGCTCAGCGTGGCCGGCTGCATGCTTTCGCATCCTGCGCGCCCTACGCGCTGCTGGGGCTGCTCTTTCTCACGGAAGCCGCCGGTATCGCCGCGGCGCTCACCTGCGCCGTCGCGCTTGGCTACATCTTCGCCGCCACACTTTATCATGTGCACGCCGCCTCGCACGCCCGCATGCAGGACGCAGAATGGGTGCGCCAGCTCAATATGAGCTTTGGCGACGCAGCGTCCGCCGCTTGGGAGATCGACTTCACGCGCGAACGCCTGGTTGGCGCGCCGCGTCTTTCGGCCTTGCTCGGCCGCACCGTCAGCTATGACGATGTCATCAACGACGCAATGTTCGCGCCCGCCGCGGATCGCGCTTTGGTCAACGCCGCCTTCGCGCCAGCACACGGCGCCATACGCCGCATTGCGTTGGAGCACGACGTTATCGGCGCTGACGGCGCCCGCACGCGTGTTCGCCACCAAGGCTTCGTGCGCACGACGCCAGACGGCGCGCCAGTCCGCATCACTTGCGTCACGCGCCGCGCCGACGCGGTCGCCGCTGCACCCGCGACCGGCCTCGAGCCACTGGCCGTCTCCGCCGTCACCGCGCAAGGTGCTGCGCTCGAGACGCTGCGCAATGAGCTGGCGGCGGCGTTCCAGGATGAGATCATTGCGCCCGCTTCGGCCCGCCTTGCCGATCTCGTCGCCACGCTCGCCGCACAGGCCGGCGCCATCGAGCGCGGCGTCGATGATCTCGCGCATGCGCGTCAGGAAGCGGAAGGCGCCAATCTCGCCAAGTCGCAATTCCTCGCCAATATGAGCCACGAACTGCGTACGCCGCTCAACGCCATTATTGGTTATGCGGAAATGTTGCAGGAAGACGCCGAAGACAACGGCGACACAACTGCCGTACAGGATCTCAACCGCATTCTGACGGCCGCCAAGCACCTGCTCAGCCTAATCAACGAGATTCTCGATCTCTCGAAGATCGAATCCGGGCGCATGGATGTCGCCGCAGCGCCCTTCGATGCGCACGCAATGCTGGACGAGCTGATCGAGACCATTCGTCCGATCGCCGAGCAGAACGGCAACGTCATTGCCATCATCGGCGACGTCCCGGCTGGCGAAGCCAACACCGACGCGATGAAGCTGAGCCAGTGCGTGCTCAACTTGCTCTCCAACTCGGCCAAGTTCACCAGAAACGGCCGCATCGAGATCGAAGCGGATCGACGCACATACAATGGCGTCGATCAGCTCTTCATCACCGTGCGTGACAACGGCATCGGGATGTCGAAAGAACACATGAGCCGGCTGTTCCAGCCCTTCGTGCAAGCCGATCCGTCGATCACGCAACAATATGGCGGCACCGGCCTCGGTCTCACCATCACACGCCGGTTCGCTCAGCTTCTGGGCGGCGACGTCACGGTGACGAGCACGCTTGGCGAAGGCGCGGCGTTCACGTTGCATGTTCCGATGGATTTCAAAGACGCTTCCGCAGCGCTCGGCGCCGCCGCGAAGATTGATGACGTTCAGGGCGCAGAGGATGCACCGCTCGTCATCGTCATCGAAGACGAGCCCGATGCGCGCGAGCTTGCAGCGCGCGCGCTGACGCGAGCTGGCTTTGCCGTGCAAGGCGTCGGCGGCGGTGAGGCGGGCCTAGCGCTCGTGCGCGCCAAGAAACCGGCGCTCGTTCTGCTCGACATTTTCCTGCCAGATCGCTCCGGTTGGCGCGTGCTGCAAAGCCTGAAGCAAGATCCGAAGACGCAGGACGTGCCGGTCGTCGTGCTCTCGGTGAACGAAGATCGCGCACACGCGCTTTCGCTTGGCGCCGCCGAACACATCGTGAAGCCCGCCGATCGCGACATGCTAGCGGCCACCGTCATGCGCTTTGCACGAAAGCGTCCGGATATCGCCGCGACGGTTTCACCGTCCGCTCAGCAGAAAGCCGCCGGCTAACTAGCGCTCGTAGTGCGCGGCCAACACGCGCGCGACAGTCTCGGTCACGCGCTTGCCCGTCGGGATGTGCAGAAACTCGTTCGGCCCGTGCGCGTTCGAATGCGGCCCGAGCACGCCGGTCACGACAAACTGCGCCTTCGGAAATTTCTCGCCAAGCATGCCCATGAACGGGATCGAGCCGCCCTCGCCCATCATCGCCATCGGCTGACCCCAGGCTTGATGTGACGCGTCTTCAAGCGCTGCTTCAAGCCAAGGCGCAGTCGCTGGCGCATTCCAGCCGGAGCCATCCTTCTCACCAGCATAGGAGACCTTCGCGCCATACGGCGGATCAGTCTCAAGGATCTTCTTCAGCTCAACGCTGGCCTTCTTCGCATCGGCCGTCGGCGGCACACGCAGCGAGATCTTTGCCTCAGTGAACGGACGCAGCACATTGCCGGCATTCACCGGCTCAGGCGCGCCGGCAAAGCCGGTGATCGAGAGCGCCGGCCGCCAAGTGCGGTTGAGCACAAGCTCCGACAATTCCGTGCCGTTCGGCTTCATGCCATCTACGAACGGAAACTTAGCATAGACCTGATCGCCGAGCGCTTGCGCCGCGACCTTGGCTTGTTTCTGCCGCTCCGCCGGGATCGCGACATTGAACGCGTCGCCCTTGATCGCGCCCGTCTCAATATCTTCCACGCGCGCAAGCAATTGCCGCATCACGCGGAAACTAGACGGCACAACGCCGGACGCGTCGCCTGAGTGTACGCCCTCTTCCAGCACATCGACACGCAGCGTGCCGCCAACCATGCCGCGCAGCGACGTCGTCAGCCACAAGCGATCATAATCGCCACAGCCGCTATCGAGGCAAACAACGAGCGAAACCTCGCCAATGCGCTCCGCCAACGCGTCCATATAGAACGGCAAATCCGGCGAGCCGCTCTCTTCCGACGCTTCGATCACGATCACCGCGCGCGCGTGCGGCACGCCCTGATCCTTCAGCGCGAGCAACGCCGCCAGCGACCCGAACAGCGCATAGCCATCATCAGCGCCGCCGCGGCCGTAAAGCTTGTCGCCTTCAAGCACCGGAACCCACGGCCCCTTGCCCTCCGCCCAGCCGGTCATTTCAGGCTGCTTATCGAGGTGACCGTAGAGCATCACTGTGTCGCCGCTCTTCGAACCCGGAACGTCGATGAAGATGAGCGGCGTGCGGCCCGGCAAGCGCTCGATGCTCAGCGTCGCGCCCAATGCTTCGAGCTTCGTCTCCGCATATTTCACCAAAAGCTGCAGCGCTTCTTCCATGTAGCCGTGCTCTTCCCAATCGGGATCGAAGGACGGCGACTTGTTCGGAATGCGGATATAATCCGTCAGCGCAGGGACGATCTCATCGTTCCAGATTTGATCGGTGAACTTGCGCAACTGAGCTTGGGCGATCTCGGCCATGAAGCGGCTCCTTTGAAGCGCAACTTAGTCCCTCGCCCGCACCGTTTCTAGCGCGATCTCCCGCGCGCGCTGACCGGCCAAATGTCGATCAGATCGCCGCCGCGGACGATGTGGTAGGCGTCGTAGAGGTTCACGGTGGGGTCGCAGTGCGGCGCCGTCAGCGTCACCGCATCGCCGACGCGGAACTCGTGGCCCATAGCGATCAGCGCGCTGTGCTCGTCGCCCATGAAGAAGAAGGCCGCACTCGCCGGCGCCCCTTCGACGATCTGCGGATTGCCGCCATCGGTTGAGAGCGCTTTGAAGCCAGCGTCGAGCGTGCCCATGCCCGGCGCGTTGGCGCTGATGACATGCGTATCGATGAACAGCGCATTCTCAAATGGCGGCTTGCCATCACCCACGAGATCGCAGTCGACATATTGCTTGTCCATGAAGACGTATGAGCCGGTTTGCAGCTCAGTCAGCACGCCAAGGGCTGCATCGATATGATGCGTGCCGGTGCCGCCGCCGGTGACGACCGCTGGCTTTAGACCTACCGCATCGAGTGCCGCGATAACTTGCTTCAGATAATCGGTGCGTTCTTCAATGGCGGAACGCCGGTCCTCGTACTTCTCAATGTGCTGCTGCGCCCCGCAATAGAATTGCACGCCAGCGAAGGTGAGCGATCCCGCCCTGACGATCTGTTCTGCCAGCGCGACCGCCGCCTCCGGTGAAGCAACGCCAGTGCGGCGAATGCCCGGGTCGATATCGACAAACACAGGCAGCGGTCGGCTCGACTCTTTCGCCGCCGCCGCCAATGCGCTCACATTGTCGGGATTGTCGGCAACAACACGCAGATCGCCGATGCGCTCGTGCAGCGCAAACAAACGCGCAATCGCCTGCGGCGTCACCACCGGCGACGTGATCAGGATTGCGCCGATCCCGCCAGCCGCCAACGCCTCCGCTTCGCCGATTTTCGCACAACAAACACCGACCGCACCCGCCGCCATTTGAAGCCGTGCGATATCGACGCTTTTGTGCGTCTTCGCGTGCGGACGCAGCGCCAGACCGTTCTCCTTGGCAAACGCCGCCATCTTGTCGACGTTGCGCTGAAGCGCGTCGCGGTCGATCACGAGCGCAGGCGTATTTAACGCACGACGCGAGCCTTGCTGGCCGATCAGATGCTTGTGCAGATCGATATCGCTCACGTCCCCTCCACAAATAGCGACGCCAGATGTGCGTTGGCGAACTTCGCGCTTGGATCATGCGCGGCGCGCACAGCCTTGAAGCGCCCTGCGTTCGGATAAAGCCCATCCACATCCGCGGCCGTCAGCGTATGACGCTTAGCCCAGTGCGGACGCCCGCCGTGCGCGCGGAAAATCGGTTCGACGCCAGCGAAGAATTCTTGCCAACGCATCTTCGCGTATTGATGCACAGAGATCGACAGGCGCGGCCCCGCATGCATCGGCGACAGCCAGATGTCGTCCTGCGCGATCGTGCGGAATTCGAACGGAAACGTCACCGGTGCATTGCGCTTCTTGATCCACGCGATGGCTTCGCGCAGCGCCGCCCAGCCCGCTTCGCGCGGCATCTCGTACTCCATTTCCTCGAACCGCACCGTGCGGTCGGACGGAAAAATTTGATAGGCCGGCCCAACACGCCTCTGACGAATGCCGGGCCGCACGATCAGCTTCTGCAGCGACGGCGTCAGGAAAGGCATCGCCGCGCAGATATCGCAGATCACGCGAAACGCGCGATCGTCCATGTCGTTCATGTGTTGCAGCGGCCCCTCGCTGGGCGCGGGGTTCAGCGTCTTGACGATCGCCTGATCGCCATAGGGAAACACGAAAAACTCAGCGTGGCGATTGTTCGCCACCATCTCGTCCCAGCGCTCGGCGACGGCATCAATGGGATGCGACTCCACTTTCTCTTCGAGGTGATAAGCCGGCAGCACGTCGATCTCGATGCGGGTCGCCACACCCAAGAGCCCGAGCGATAAACGCTGCGCCTGAAACAACTCGGCGTTATCGTTTTCGCTGCACGTCACCACCGAACCATCTGCGAGCATGAGCCGAAACGCGCGCGCGGAAGTAGAGAGAGAACCCAATGCAGCGCCGGTTCCATGCGTGCCGGTCGCGATCGCGCCGGCCAGAGCTTGCGGATTCACATCGCCTTGATTGATGAGAGAAACGCCCTGCTCCCAAAGCTTGGCGGTCAGCTTCGCCAGACTCCAACCCGCCGGCGCCCAGACGCGCGAGCGATCGGCGTTGAACGCGATATCGCCCTCAAGCTCAGCCAGATTCAGCAACGTGCCGTCCGTCTCGCAGAGCGGCATGAACGAGTGCCCGGCGCCCACGACGCGCACCTTCTGCGCGCGCGCCACGAGAGCTGTTAACTCCGCCTCAGTCCGCGGTTGCGCGAACGCACGCGGCGCAGCCCGCACACTCCCCGACCAATTCGACCAAGCCGCCATGAACGCTCCCTACGCCGCGTTTGTCGAACGCGTGACGTGAGTGATGTCAAGCCTGGCCAGCGTAGCCATTCGTAGCTCGCGAGCGTGGGATGGAGCGGGCGGGGGGAATCGAACCCCCGACATTCAGCTTGGGAAGCTGACGTTCTACCTCTGAACTACGCCCGCACTAGCCCGAGCGATAACGCATCTTCGTTGCGAGGCAAAGAGAGCCGGCTTAGCGGCCGCGTAGATCGTCGTTCGGCTCGGGCAAGGTGCCTGCGCCATCGGGCACGCGCAGCGTGCCGGTCACGGCAAGCATCTGGCGCTCGGCGACAACCAGTTCGCGTTCCGCCTGCGCCAGCGCGATGCGGGCGTTGAGCAAATCTTGCTCCTGGTCGAGCACTTCGACCGTCGAGCGCAG
The DNA here is from genome assembly GCA_964405865.1 of uncultured Terricaulis sp. Classification (GTDB taxonomy): domain Bacteria; phylum Pseudomonadota; class Alphaproteobacteria; order Caulobacterales; family Aquidulcibacteraceae; genus Vitreimonas. Next base: position 259,368 of record CAYOPM010000001.1, read on the forward strand.
GCCCGTCTCCTGCTCTAAGCGCACACCTTCGTATGCAAGCTCTGCTGCTTCCACCTGCTCACGCGCGCTATCGACGGCGGCGCGGGCGCTGGCGAGGCCTGTCCAGGCGTTGGTGACGGCTTCCTGCACGCTACGCTGAACAGCGGCGAGATCGAGATTGGAGGCCGCGCGCAAAGCCCGCTGTTGGCGCGAACGAGAACGGATGGCGCCGCCTTGGAAGAGCGGCACCGAGACACGCACGCCGACTGAATCGGTGCTCGTCTCGGAGAGATCGTCGTTGAAATCGGCGCCTGTGCCGTAGCCAGCCTCCAAGCTGACGCGCGGACGGCCGGCGGAGTCGGCGACCGCGACGTTTGCGTCGGCGAGTTCGGTATCGGCGATAGCGCCTGCGAGTACCGGGCTTGTACGCACCGCTTGCTCAAGCGCCGTTTCAAGATCGCCTGGCAAACCCTGCACCGAAGCCGGCGCTTCGAGATTGGACGGCGGATTGCCGACAAGACGTAGATACGCCTGTGTCGCCGCGGCGAGCGAACCCTGCCCTTGCACCAGCAACGTGCGCGCCTGCGCCAAGCGCGCTTGGCTTTGCGCGACATCGGTGCGCGTCACCACGCCTGCATCGAACTGGGCCTGCGCGTATTCGACGAGGCGCGAGAGATTGGAGACGGTGGTCTGGCGCGCTTCCACGATCGCCATGGCTTGGCGCACATCAGCGTAAGCGCGGGCCACGTCGAGCAGCAGCGTCTGTTCGGCCTGCGCGTAGTCGGCGATGGCGCCGCGGATTTGCGCGCGTGCAGCGCGCGTCGTGCCAAGCACACGGCCGCCGGCGAACAAGAGCTGCGTCGCGCTGGCGTTGGCGGACCAGTTTTCTTCACGATCGCCATCCAGCGGAGCGAAGTCGGCGTCGCGATCGCTGGCGCTCGCAGAGCCGCTAACGGAGACTTGCGGCAACGCTTCGGCCCAGGCTTGCGGCAGCGACTCGCGCGTCGCGTTTACGCGCTGGCGCGCGGCGGCGAGCGATGGATTGGACTGGATCGCGTCTGACATCGCATCGGCCAGCGTGTCGGCGTTGGCGGGCATCGCCACCGACAAAGCCAGCAAGGAAACCATTAAGAAACGCATGAGAACTTCTTCCTCAGTCCCGCCGACCTAGTCACGTCGCCCTATTCACGTCTTAGGGCCTCGATTGGGTCGAGTTTAGCAGCCCGCCATGCCGGGTAAGCCCCGAACAACACCCCAACGAGCCCCGAAAACCCAATCGCCATAAGGGCGTTCTGCGGCGAGATTACTAGGGGCAAGTTAAACAATGACGTCATCGCCCAGGCCCCTGCGACACCGAGCGCCAGCCCGATCATTCCCCCCGCTAGGGAAAGCGTCACAGCCTCCAGGCTAAACTGATGCAAAATATCGGACTGACGCGCGCCCAGAGCCTTGCGCAGCCCTATTTCGCGGGTCCGTTCAGTTACGCTGACCAGCATGATGTTCATGATGCCGATGCCGCCGACCAAGAGCGAGACGGCCGAAATGCCACCCAGCAAATAGGTGAAGACCTGTGTCGTCTGCGCCGCGGTTTCAGTGATGGACGATAGGTTCTGGACGGTGAAATCGTCCTCGCCGTCACGGATACGATGGCGCTCGCGCAGCAGGTTTTCGACGTCCTCTTGAAGCCGGTTGAGTTCGCTCTCCCCGACGGCTTTGACCGAGATCTGGCTCACCGTATCAGCACGACGCTGCCTGCCCGAGATGCGGCGCTTCACTGTGGTCAAGGGGGCCAAGACGATATCGTCCTGGTCCATGCCGAAACCCGATTGGCCCTTCGAGGTCAGCACGCCAATGACTTCATAGCTTCCGCCATTGATCCGCATCATCTGACCGATGGGATCAACATTGGCGAAGAGTTCGCGCGCAACAGTCGCACCCAGCACGACAACGCGACGGGCTTGGCGCTCTTCGCTCTCATCAAAGAAGCGCCCTTGCGACACATCCCAGTCACGCGCCAGCAGATAGCTCGGCGTTACACCTTCGATACGCGTGTTCCAGTTGAGGCCATTGGCGACGATCTGTGCGCCACTGCGCTGCGAAGGCGCCACTGCGAGCACGCCCTCGAGCTGCGCGATCGCTTCGGCGTCATCCAGTGTAAGCGTATCGCGACCGCCGCCGCCTTGCGCCATGCGCACGCCACCCGCCTGCTGGGCGCCTGGCACCACGATGAGCAAATTCGAGCCAAGGCTGGCAATAGAGCGCTCGACCATCGCCTGCGCGCCCGAGCCCAGCGCCACCATCGCAACAACGGAGGCAACCCCGATAATCACGCCCAGCGCGGTCAGCGCCGAACGCAGCGGATTGGACCGTAGCGCCCGGCCGGCGCTGGAGACGAGATCGGCTGTGCGCATCATGCTGCACGGCTCCCGTTTTGCTTGTCGGAAACAATGTGCCCATCGCGCATTTCGATCGTGCGCTTGGTGGCGGCGGCGACTTCGTGGTCGTGCGTAACGATGACGATCGTCGCACCTTCGCTGTTCAGCTGCCGGAAGAGCGCCAGGATTTCCTTGCCCGTATTGGTATCGAGCGCACCTGTAGGCTCGTCGGCCAGCACAAGCGCCGGCTTACCCGCCAACGCGCGCGCGATCGCCACACGCTGTTGCTGACCGCCGGAGAGCTGCGTCGGCCGGTGGCCCATGCGCTCGCCCAGGCCAACGCGATGCAGCAACTCCGCCGCGCGCTCGCGCCGCTCCTTCGGCAGCACCCCGCCATAGATCATCGGCAATTCGACATTCTCCAGCGCGCTCAAGCGCGGCAGCAGATTGAAGCTTTGGAAGATGAAGCCGATCGTCTTGTTGCGAAAACCGGCAAGCTGTTCATCGCTGAGCGCTGCGATGTCCGAGCCGTCAATGACAATGCGTCCGCTCGTCGGCGTATCGAGCCCTCCGAGAATGTTCATCATCGTCGACTTGCCCGAACCGGACGGGCCGACGATGGCGCAATAGTCGCCGCGCGGCACGCTGAATGAAACGCCGTCCAGCGCGTGCACAGTCTCGTCGCCCATTTGATAGAGCTTTACGAGATTGTTGGCCTCGATCAGGGCTGTCATCACGCGCCCCGGATGCGTGCGCCGCCGGGGCCGCCACGCCCGCCGCTGCCGCCGAACGGACTGCCTTGCTGCTGGCTCTCATCACGCGGGCCGCCGCCGACAATCACTTCATCGCCTTCGTTCAGACCGCTGTGAATCAGCGTGTAGCCGTTGTCGGCAACACCGATCTCGACTTGCACCGGCGCCGGGCGATTGTTCCGCAACACCCAAACGACGGCCGCTTGACGAACCTCACGCTGCGCGCCGCCGCCTTGGCGCAATTGTGCGAGCAGTTCGCGCTGACGCTCAGTGAAGCTGGGCTCAAGCTCGCGGATCACTTGATCGCGCACGCGCCGCATCGCTGCGCGGCGGTCGCCGCCACCGCCAGATTGCGCGCCGGCCATTGCGTTCTGAAATGCGGTGCGCGCTTGCGCTTGCTGCTGTTCGTTGAGTTCGAGCTGTTCGGTCAGTTGCGCCACGCCGCGTCCGCCACGGCCACCGCCGCCGCCCTGTTGGCCATCGCCACGCTGACGGCCCTCGCCGCGCGCGCCTTGTTGACGCTCACCGCCGCCACGGTTGGAGGTTTCCGCCGCCATGGCTTGGCCTTGCGCAGCGATCTCTGGATCAGCCGGGCGGAAGCGCAGCGCGGTATTGGGCAGGCGCAGTACGTCTTCGCGTTGTTCGAGGATGATCTCAGCATTGGCGGTCATGCCGGGCAGCAAAGCACGACCCGGATTGTCTGCTTCAACAACCACGGTGTAGCTCACCACGCCCTGCTCCGACGCGCCCTGTTGGCGCACCTGGCTGACGCGGCCTTCAAACTCACGATCCGGAAACGCATCGACGGTAAAGCGCACCGACTGGCCCTCATCGACGAACCCGATATCGGCTTCATCGACCGTGATGTTGGCCTGCAGGCGCGAAAGATCTTGCGCGATGATGAAGAGCGTTGGCGCTTGCAGGCTGGCGGCGACCGACTGGCCGACGTTCACTTGGCGATCGACGACCACGCCATCGATCGGCGAGCGGATGACGCTGCGTTCCAGATCCGTACGCGCTGTCGCTACCTGCGCCGACGCTTGCGCCACCGCAGCGCGCGCGGTATCGCGCGCGGCGCGTTGCTGCGTCATCAATTGCTCAGAAGCGAAGCCGCGCTGTTGCAACAGCACATAACGCTGATAGTCGGCGTTCGCGACTGCCGCTTGCGCCTGAGCTTGAGCCAACGAAGCTTGCGCCTGGACGATGCGTTGCTGAAACGGCGTCGGATCGAGCCGCGCCAACACTTGGCCAGCGCGCACCTGCGAATTGAAATCGACCAGAACTTCAACAACCGGACCCGACACCGTCGAGCCGACATTGGACGAGACCAACGGCTGCAACGTACCCGTGGCGCTCACAACGCGCGTAATCGCGCCACGATCGACGGGCGCAGTACGATACGGTTCCGCATCGCTATCGCCGCCGAACATATTCATGCCCACGATCAGCACGAGCAAAGCCGCGCCGCCCGTAATGAACAGGCTACGGCCGCGCAAAAGCCCTGGGCGCTTTTCCCAAAGTTCCTGAGCTTTCTGCTTCAGTCCGGCGAACATCATCCATCCTCACATGGCCGGCGCAGGCGCGGCGGCAAGCCCCTTCTCCATATACGCGCGAGCGGCGCGGCCGGGTGAGCCAACATCCCGGCCGCGCCTCACCGCTTAGTCGCGCCCGCGGCGTTGCGGATGCGCGGCGGCGGCTTCCTCGCGTGTCACGCGCCCGTCACTGTTGGCGTCGAGGCGTTGGAACATGCCCGCGCCCATGGCGACGAACTCGGCCTGCGAGAGCTGGTTATCGCCATTCGTGTCCGGGTTGGCGCGTTCGCGACGTTCGCCGCGATCTGGGCGTTCGCCACGCTCGGGGCGTTGCGGACGTTCGGCTGCCGAAATCACGCCATCGCTGTTGGCATCGAGACGCGCGAACATTTCGGTCGGTCGCGCCAGGAATTCTTCGCGCGTGATGTTGCCGTCATTGTTGGCATCGGCGCGGCCCAACATGTGCGGACCACCGCCACGTCGGCCATGACGGCCACGATCGCCACGTTCAGCGCGACGTTCCTCGCGCGTCAGTTGGCCGTCACTGTTAGCGTCGAGCTGCGCGAAACGCACCGTGCGGGACGCATCGAATTCGGCGCGTGTCACCGCACCATCGCTATTGGCGTCGGCTTGGAAAAAACCGGCGCCGCGTTCGCGGGGCGCTCCGGCGTCTTGAGCCAAAGCCAAACCAGCTGCACCGGCGAGCGCCGCGAAACCAGCAGCGGCGAACAAGAATTTGCGCATGAACCTACTCCTCATGGCCGCCGGGGGACGTGCGGCCGTATTCCCTCATGGTCCCTGGATAGAACGCGGCTGTTTCGCCGGTTGGTCGCGGTTGCGCCAAAGTTTGTCGGGGTTCAGTGGGCTTGGGCTCAGGACAAAAAAGAGCGGCCAGCGCGGGGGGAGGTTGCGCTGGCCGCCTTGTTTGCGCGGCGCCCAGGGAGGGAGGGTTAGGGCGCCGCCGGGTCCGCGAGCCTGGGGGAGTAGCTCGCGTCCGATGCATAGATAAGTACGCGCGAGGTGTGTCCAAGGTTTCTCGCTGCGCGGCGTTTTGGCGCCAAGCTTTGTCAGCGCCCGATTTTCACCGCGATTGGCTCACCGCATTGGCTGCAGCGGCTCGCGCGCACGCGCCGGCGGACGCGCTGCGCCAACCAGACGCACCATTTCCCCGCGCGCGATCTGACTGTCCCCGTTCTCGTCATAATCGGAGAAGCGGGCGCGGATTTCGGTCTCGAACTCTTCGCGTGTGATCGTGTTGTCGACGTTGCGGTCGAAGTCGAGCCGATACGGACCCATCTGGCCGCCGCCAAACACGGCGTTCGCCCAGTTCTGAAACTCGATTGGCGAGACATTGGTATCGCCATTTGTATCGATGCGCGCGTACTCGCGCGTGATGCCCGCTTCCAATTCGTCGCGGCTGACATTGAGATCGCCGTTTGTATCGAAGCTCACGAACATCATGGCGTCGCCCGAGAGCAGCGCCCGGATCGGGTCGCGCGTCGGGCCTTCGCGTCCGCCCGAGGCGCACGCTGTCACAGCCAGAGCGGCGAAACTCGCCAGCGCCAATGTCTTCACTTGCATGAATCGTCCCCGTAAATACCCGGCCACCAAGCGGGGCGACCTGGGCGGTCTTGTGGCGGCACAAGGCCGCGTTCTCGCCAAAATGTGTCCCCGGCCCCGCCCTGCCAAGCTTTGGCACAAAGCTGGCGCGTTCGCTCTGTAGATTTTTGCCAAACGGCGCCGCACATCAAGCCCTATGACGCCGGAAGACCCCCATATTCTCGTCGTTGACGATCATCGCGAGATCCGCGAATCCCTGGCCCAGTTCCTGAAAAAGAACGGCCGACGCGCCACCGCTGTCGATAGCGCCGAAGCGGCGCGCAAGGCGATCAAGGAAAACCGCGTCGATCTCGTCATCCTCGACATCATGATGCCGGGCGAAGATGGGCTTTCGCTGTGCCGTCACATCCGCGAAGCCAACCACATTCCGGTGATCCTGCTCTCGGCCCGCGCCGAAGAGTTGGACCGCATCATCGGCCTCGAAGTCGGCGCCGACGATTACGTCGTCAAGCCCTTCAACCCGCGCGAACTGATGGCGCGCATCGATGCGGTGCTGCGCCGCACCCATGCGCTGCCGCCCGACGTCGAGGCGCCCACAGGCGACGCGCTGCGCTTTGATCGCTGGACGCTGAAACTCGCTGAGCGCGAACTCGTCGATGACGAGGGCGTTGCGCACGAGCTCAGCACGGGCGAGTATCGCCTGCTGCTCACCTTCCTACAGCGGCCCAAGATCGTGCTCACGCGCGACCAACTGCTCGATCTCGCCTTCGAACGCGGCACCGACGTGTTCGACCGCGCCGTCGATACGCAAGTCAGCCGCCTGCGCCGCAAGATCGAAGTCGACGCGCGCGCGCCAAAACTGATCAAGACAGTTTGGGGCGGCGGCTACGTCTTCACTGCACCGGTCGAAAAAGCGTGAACCTCAACCCGCTCAATACGCTGACCGGAAGGCTCGTACTCGTCACCGTCGTGGCGGTTTTGATCTCGTACGCGGCCGCATTTCTTATTTACACGAACGAGCGCGGATCAGCGCTCCGGCGCGTGGCGGAAACCGGCGTGATCGAACGCGTCGCCTACTCGGCCGAACGCTTGCGCGCCACTCCGCCCGGACAGCGCCCAGCGCTCGCCGAGCGCATCCGCGACTATTCCATTCGCTACCAAGTCGAATCCGAACCCATCGTCAGTGCAAACGGCCCTGGCGCGGGCGGACGCATCGCACGCGCCATCGCCACGCAGCTAGACGATGCGCAAGTCTTCGCCACCGCACGCACCGTGGAAGGCCCGTCACGACGCTGGCGGCGCGAACGCGGCGCGCTTGACGGCCCGCCTCCAGAGCCGCCGCCCGAGAGCCGCGAGCGCGGTCCGCGTGAAGACGTGCCAAAGGTTCAGTCGACAGAAGTTCTGATCGCCGTCGATCTCGGCGGCGGCAGCTGGCTCAATGCGCGTGCACGCCTTCCGGGCCCGCGCCCCGCACCCATTGGCGCGCTCGCCGGCGCGTTGGTTTCACTTGTCATGGTTGGCATCGGCGCGGCTTTGGTGTCGCGCCAGATCGGGCGCCCGCTTGCTGATCTGGCCAGCGCCGCGCAAGCTTTAGGTTCAGGCCAAACGCAGGTCGAGGCGCCAGTCAGCGGCCCGGCCGACGTGCGCCGCGCCTCCACCGCGTTCAATGCGATGGCCCAGCGTCTCGGACGCCAGCTTAACCGCCAGCGCCAAATGCTTTGGGCGCTCAGCCACGATTTGCGCACGCCAATCACCGCCATTCGCCTGCGCGCCGAATTGATCGATGACGACGCGACGCGCCAACGTCTGCTGGCGTCCGTCGATGAAATGGAACGCCTGACCGAACAAGCGCTGGCGCTCGCCCGCGCCGGCGCCAGCGAAGAAGCGCGCACGCAGGTCGATCTCGCCGAAATCGCACGCACGCTCTGCGGCGAGCTGCAAGACATGGGGGTAGCCGCGACCGCGGATGCGCCAACGCGAGTGACAGCCGAGTGCCGCCCAAGCGAAATCGCGCGCGCATTGCGCAACCTCGCAGAAAACGCCGCCAAGTATGGCGGCGGCGGAACGATGCGCGTCTATCGCGGCGCCGGTGGCGAAGCGGTGGTCGAGGTCACGGACGAAGGCCCCGGCGTCGCAGCCGATCAGCTCAATCGCCTCGCTGAGCCATTCTTCCGCGCTGACGAAGCGCGCAACAGCGAAGCCGGCGGCGCAGGCCTCGGCCTCGCCATCGCGCAAGCCATTGCTGAAGCGCACGGCGGTCGCCTCGAATTCGCCAACCGCACGCCGCGCGGCTTCAGCGCGAAACTTGTGCTACCTGGCTAACAAAAAGGGCGGCCCTCGCGAGCGGTCCCTTCCAAGCTTCGTTGTGCTTTCGCCTATTCGACGCGCTCAACCGTGTAGCCACGGGCGCGGAATTGCTCGACCAAGCCATCTTCGCCCAGCAAGTGACCAGCGCCGACAGCGACGAAATCGACGCCCGCGCCGTTCATTTCTTGCACCAAGACTTCCATCCAAGCGTTGTTACGCTGCACGAAGATGACGTTGTAGAGTTCCGGATACTCGGTGCGCGTATCGTTGATGACTGCGGCCTCGAGGCTCTCCAAATCGCCACGCTCCCAAGCCGACGTCATCGCGTTGATCATCGCGACGCCGTCCTCGGTTTCATTGATCGTTTCCACCAAGAACTGGCGCTGCAAATCTTCCGACATACCGGCGAAGAAGCCGAGCTGCTGTTCCACCGTTTCGAAGCCGCGCATCGTCTTGCCGTTCGCATCGCCGAAAGCGTCAATCTGACGATCGACGCCAGAGGTGGGGCTGTAGCCTGCCTGCAAGATCGGGATGATCGAAAGCGTGAGCGAAGCGAGCCACGGCTGCAGCTGCTCCAGCGCGCCCGTCGGAATGCCAAGGCGCGTTGTCAACGCGTTGAGGCGCGTATTCTCTTCCGCCGAGAGCCAGCTCGAGAGCGGACGCCCCGCCGGCGCGCTGCCGTACTGCATCGCCAACCGCTGCGATTGCGCTTCGGTTTCCGGGGTCATCACGACCTCGGTCCAGATTTCCTGCGACTCCGCGAGCGCCGCGCGTACGTCGTCGTCGGCCCAATCAGCGCCGGTCGGGCGCACGTGGACGGTACCATAAATGTAGAGCGTAGAATCCGCATCGCGAACGACGAACAGCGCCGGATTGATCGGCTGCGTTTGCGCCGACGCGTTGGAGACCATCGCCAACGCGGCGAACGCTACAAAAGCCTGTTTCAACATCGATGATCTCTCCCAGCGCATCCTGCACTCTAAGGCTTATGCCTTTGCACGGTGCAGCGCTGAGTTGTCAAAGGCGGCGATCAGCGCCAGGGCGCGAAATTCTTAGAAAGCTTGAGTCCTTGCCCCTGATACGAGGAGCCGGACTCGCCATAAAGGCGCTCAACACTGCCACACAACGGCTCGAACACGAGCTTGCCGACAGGTTGCCCATCCTCAACGAAAAACGGCACGTCGCGCGAGCGCACTTCAAGCACAGCACGCCCCTCGTTCGGCGCTATGCCGAAGCCTGGATCGAAAAAGCCTGCATAGTGGGCGCGAAATTCGCCCAACTCCGGACGGATCGGCGCCATCTCGGCTGCTTCATCCGCGGGGATGATGACGTTTTCTTTTGACGCAAAAATGTAGAATTGCCCGGGCTCCAACACAACGCGTCCTTTGCGGGCCTCCATCGGCTCCCAGAAATCGCGCGGATCGTAAGCAGCGATGCGATCCACATCGATGACGCCAGAGTGCCGCTTGGCGCGGAAGCCAACCGGTCCCTTCATCGCCAGATCCATAGTGAAGTCGATCTCGCGCTTCACCTTCGGTTCACCGCGGCGCAAGCGCACCTGGCTCAAGCGCGTGCCGGTTTTCACCAGCACCGAGAACGTGCACGGAGAAATCTCCGCCCACATCGGACCGTGATAGCCAGGTGGGATGTAGTCGAACGATGTCGCGCCATCGAGAATTAGACGCGTGAAGACATCCACGCGTCCCGTCGAACTTTTCGGATTGGCAGCGCCATGAATGTGGCTCGGCAACGCCAGCTCTTCCTGCACTTGCACGAGATACACACAGCCCGTCTCAAGAACGGCGCCGCCGCGCAGATCGATCTTGTGCATGACCAGTTCATCGTCCAACCGATCAAGCACCTTCGCGCCGGCGCCTGGCAGAAAGCTCGCGCGCAAGCGATAAGCAGTCTCGCCCAAGCGCAGATCGAGGCTCGCCGGTTGCAGCTGATCAGGCAGAAATGCCTCATCCGCAACGATCCAGCGTTGTGCGATCGCGCGCTTCAGTTCGGTATCGGGCAGGACGCCGTGGCTCGTCATGATTCGCTTCATAGCATTACCCGGCTGGCGTTTGACCCTGCCGACCGCCTAGAATGGCGCCATGTACGAACAAGAAACATCCGGCGTCATGGTGCGCGTCGAGCCGCAATTTCTGCCGGAGGAGAGTTCTCCGGACGAAGGCCGCTATGTTTGGGCCTACACGATCGAAATCGAGAACCGTTCGCCGGACTCTGTTCAGCTCCTATCCCGCTTCTGGAAAATCACCGACGAAAACGGCCTGACGCAGGAAGTGCGCGGCGCCGGCGTCATCGGCCAACAGCCTAAGATCCCGCCCGGCGAGAGCTTCCGATATACGAGCGCAGCGCCACTCGCAGCGCCTTCCGGCGTCATGTCCGGCGCATACTCTATGCAACGCGAAAACGGCGAAGCGTTCGCCATCGCCGTGCCGCTCTTCGCGCTCGACAGCCCACACGTTTCACGATTGGCGAACTGATGATTTTTTCCGGCTTCGAAGACCAAATGCGCCGCATCATCACCGGCGACGATAAAGACGGCCGCTCCACCATCATCATTGACGGCCCGCCCTCCGGCGGCATCGGCGATCCGAACTTGGGCGGGCTCGCAGAGATTTGGCACGAAGCCGTCAGCGGCGCGATTGACCCGAAGGATCACGCTGAGCGCGGCGAAGCGACATCAATCCTTTCGCCCGCCGGCGGCAAAGTGAAAGTGCGCTGGTTCATGATCCAACCGACGCCAGAAGGCGCACCGCCCGAAATGATCCGCGCCGCCGCGCGTCAACGCTTTGCCGACTTTGGCGCCGAGCACGAGTTGCGCGATCAGAACCGTCACCCGGCGATGCACCAAACGCCCACGCTCGACATTATCTGCCTGATCTCAGGCGACGCCTCGCTCGTGCTCGACAACACCGAAACCCGCATCAAACCGGGCCAAATCGTCATCCAGCGCGGCACGAGCCACGGGTGGACAGCGCACGGCGGGCCGGCATTGTTTCTCGCTGTGCTGATCGACCGGCGCTAGGTCCTCTCCCCTTGTGGGAGAGGACAGCGTTTGCGTGAGCAAACGCAGGTGAGGGGTACTAGCGCAGTCGCTTCAAGCTACAGCGCCGTCACCCCTCATCTGGCGCTGCGCGCCTGTCTTCCCCCACAAGGGGGGAAGACGAAGAAAGCCCGACGCTCTCCGGCGAAAGCGCGTATTCGCGCGAGCAGAACTGGCAGCGCGCGTGCAGCGCGCCATCCGGCTCCACCAATTCTTCAAGCTGATCGCGCGGAAATTGCTTCATCAGCGCCGTTAGCCGCTCGGCATTGCACGAACAGCGATCGTCCAGCACCGAAGCCTCGCCCATGCGCGCGCCTTCTTCGTGGAAGAGCATGTAGAGCAAGCGATCGCACGGGATGGCGGGATCGAGCAGCTCTTCATCACGCACAGTCGCAAACAGGATCGTCGCACGACTCCAATCTTCCGCCGTGTCGCCGCGCGCAGCATCGCCAGCGATACGCTGCAGCAACACGCCGCCAGCGCGCCATGATGGCGGCGCGTGAGCCGTGAACACTTCGCCGACGGCCAAACGAATGGCCGTGTCCGTCTGTTCGCTCACCGCAAAGAAGCGCTCCGCACATTGCGACAGCGTTTCGCCTTCAAGCGCCACGATGCCCTGATACGGCTCATGCCCTGGCCCAAGATCGAGAGTCAGCACCATGTGGCCCGCGCCCAGCAGCGCCGACGGCGGCATGCGCGACGTGACATTCGCAAGTTGCTCTGCAGCGCCCTCCGCCAGCCGCGCATAGCCACGCAAACCGCCCGCGCCATGCTCAGCAACCAGCAGCGTCACCGGCCCCTCGCCCTGCGCCTGCACAACCAAGCGCCCATCCGCCTTCAGCAGCGAGCCGACCAAAGCCGCCAGCGCCAAGGCCTCGCCCAACAACAACGCCACCGGCCACGGATAATCGTGCCGCCGCAAAATCGGATCGAGCGCGCCCGCGCCCAAACGCACAACGCGCCCACGCACGGGCGAATTGTCGAGGCTGAACGGTGCGATGATGTCGTCGGCGGCGGTCATGGAAGCGCGAGAGATGGGCTGTGCAGGCGCGAATGGCAACCGCTTAGAGCTTGCCCAAGCACCAGAGCAGCACGGCCTTCTGTGCATGGATGCGGTTTTCCGCTTCGTCCCACACGCCCGATTGCGGGCCATCCATCACCGCGTCGGTGACTTCCTCACCGCGATGCGCGGGCAAGCAATGCAGGAAGAGCGCGTCCTTCGCAGCGCGCGTCATCCGGTCTTCCGTCACAGCGAACGGCGGGAACGCCGCCATGCGTTCGGCTTTGTCGGTATCACCCATCGACACCCACGTGTCGGTGACAACCACATCCGCGCCCGCAATCGCGCGCTCCGGATCGTTCGAAACATCAATCTTCGCGCCCGCCGCCTTCGCTGCAGCTACCTCTTGCGAGCGCAGCGCGTACTCTTTCGGCGTCGCGATCCGCAGCGTGAAATCGAGCTTTTCGGCTGCATGCACGAACGAGGCGCAGACATTGTTGCCATCGCCCAGCCACGCGATCGTTTTGCCCGAGACGTTTCCGAGCCGCTCTTCGATCGTCATGATGTCGGCAAGAATCTGGCACGGGTGCGAGAGATCGGTAAGGCCGTTGACGACGGGAATTTCGGACGCCGCCGCGTAGTTCACCACATCCTGGTGATTGTTGGCGCGGATCATCACCGCATCGACCATGCGCGACAGCACCCGCGCCGTATCCTCAACCGTCTCGCCGCGCCCAAGCTGCGTATCCGCCGCGTTCAGCACAATCGGCACGCCGCCGAGCTGCTGAAAGCCGATCTCGAACGAGACGCGCGTGCGCGTCGAGTTCTTCTGGAAGATCATCGCCAGCGCATAGCCATCGAGCGGCGCATCTTCATCGCGCTTCGCTTTTGGCCAGCCGGCGCGCGCTGCTTTGCGGCGATGCCCCTCGTCTAGAATCGCGCGCACGTCCGCTTTCGAGAGCGCACTCAGATCGAGGAAATGACGCGGCGCGCTGCTCAAGCGCCAGCCTCTGCCATCTGCGCCGCGAGCACCGCGTCGATCGCGTTGATGGCTTCGCTGATCTCAGCTTCGTTGATCACCAAAGGCGGCGCCAAGCGCAGCACGTTATCGCCAGCCACGCCAACCAGCACTTTGCGGTCGCGCAGCTTCTCTTGGATGAGCTTCGGATCGATCTTCAGCTTCAAGCCGCGCAGCAAGCCTTTGCCGCGCACATCGACCACCAAGTTCGGATGACGATCCTTCAAGCCTTCGAGCGCCTGGCCAAGCTGGTTCGCCACAGCGTTCACGCGCTCCAGAAATTCCGGCTTCGACAATTCGTCATAGCAAGCATTGCCGACAGCCATCGCCAGCGGATTGCCGCCGAAGGTCGTGCCGTGCACGCCTTTGACCATGCCCTTCGCAGCTTCCTTCGTCGCCAAGAACGCGCCCATCGGGAAGCCACCGCCAACGCCCTTCGCGACAGCCATGATGTCCGGCGTGATGCCCGACCATTGGTGCGCCCACATCTTGCCGGTGCGGCCAGCGCCCGATTGCACTTCGTCGAAGATGATCAGGAAACCGTTGTCGTCAGCGAGCTTGCGCAGGCCGCGCAAGAATTCATCGGTCGCTGCGCGCACGCCGCCTTCGCCTTGCACCGGCTCAAGGATCACCGCCGCCGTCGTCGGACCAACCAGCGCCTTCACCGATTCAAGATCGCCGAACTGCGCTTGATGGAAACCCGGCAGACGCGGACCGAAGCCTTCGAGATAAGTCGCGTTGCCCGACGCATTGATCGCCGCATACGAGCGACCGTGGAACGAGCCTTGGAAGCCGATCACATCGATGCGCTCGGGATTGCCGTTCGCGGTGTGATACTTGCGCGCCGTCTTCAGCGCGCCTTCGATCGCTTCGGTGCCTGAGTTGGTGAAGAACACCACGTCGGCGAAGCTATCGCGCGTGTACTTCGCCGCGAGCTCCTCTTGGCCTGCAATCTTGAACATGTTCGACGTGTGCCAGAGCTTGCCGGCTTGCTCGGTCAGCGCCTTCACCAAAACCGGCGGCGCGTGGCCCAGAGCGTTCACCGCGATGCCGGCGATACAGTCGAGATATTTGTCGCCCTTATCGTCCCAGATCCAGCAGCCCTCGCCGCGTACAAAGTTCTGCTCCGGCGGACCATAGACCGGGAGGATGTGGCTTTGTGCGGCGGACATTTTTGGGCTCTCTGGAAAAAGAAAGGCGCGGTTCTGAGCCGCGCCGCTTGTCAGGTCAAGCGGCGCGTATAATCACCGTTTCCATGAGAAAAGACCACACCCTGCCGCGCGGCGTGCTGCACCGCATCGTACACAAATCCGTCGTTCTCGAAGGCAATCCGCTCGGCGATCCGACTGAGCGTGAGTTGCATGTCTGGACCCCGCCGGGCTGGAGCGCCGCTGAGCGCTTGCCGCTGCTTGTGGACCTCACCGGCTATTGGGGTTGCGGGATGAACCACACCAATTGGAAGCCCGGCGCAGAGAACGTGCCGGAGCGGCTCGATCGTCTCGCCAGCGAAGGCATGCCGCGCGCCATCGTCGCCTTCCCCGATTGCTTCACCAAGCTCTACGGCAACCAATATCTGAACAGCGCCGGATCCGGCCGCTACGCCGACTATGTCTGCGATGAAATCGTCCCGACTGTCGAAGCGCAATTCTCATGCGGCGGCGCAGGCAAGCGCGGTGTCTTCGGCAAAAGCTCGGGCGGCTATGGCGCTGCTTGGCATGGGCTTCACCGCAGCGATTTCTGGAGCGCCATCGCCATCAATTCCGGCGACATGGGCTTCGACGCGCTCTTCATCCCAACGCTCTACGATGACGTCGATGCACTCAGGCCCTTCGATTACTCGATCGAGAAATGGGTCAAGCACGTCGAAGCCAAGCCGAAGATGAAAGACAAAGATCGCATGATCCTCATGGATCTCGCCATGAGCGCCTTCTACGATCCCGATCCCACGCAATTCCGCAACATGCGCCTGCCCCTCGATCCGCGCACCGGCGAACTCATTCCCGAGCGCTGGAATAATTGGATGAAGCACGACCCCGTCGTGATGTTCGATACGCTCGGCGAAAATCTGCGCAAACTGAAGCTCATCTACATGGATTGCGGCTGGTCCGACCAATTCCGCATCCATTTCGGCATGCGGAGATTTGCGAAGAAACTCGACGCGGCGGGCATCGCGTACACGTATGAAGAGTTCGACGACGATCACACGGATGTTGACTATCGGATGGATATCTTCCTGCCGAAGCTGGCGCAGGTGTTGAGCTAGGGCGGACTAATGCCCGTCAGGATCCAAATCATCACGTCTTGTGGAACTGCGAGACGAATGAACGTCAGTATGCTGACTGATAGCGCTAACGCGTAGAGCCAGCGCTTGAAGATACTCGGGCCGACTAGCGCAACCGCACACATCAGCGACACGCCTGCGCCAATCGCAATCCAGGCGATGGCATACCAACTGTGATCTGGCATGCTGGCCACGTAGCGGGCCAGCAACGCGAGCACAAAGGTTCCGGCGAGCGCGATGCGCAATGCAATGCGCGACCATTTGGCGCCGAAGCGAACGCCCGCGATGAACGCTAGGGCCGCAGGGATAAGGCTGATGAGCGCTTCCAAGCCTAGCTCCGCAACCGGTACCCGCTCTTCAACATCGCCCAGCACGCCCAGCAAAGCGCAAGCGCCAAGCCCAACGACACAAGCGCACTCACAACAAGCGGCGCATCGTGCGTGCCGATGAAGCCGTGGCGGAAGCCGTCGATCAGGAAGAACACCGGATTGTAGTGCGAGAAGGTGCGGAAGGGTTCGGGCAATGCGTCGGTCGAGTAGAATGTTCCGGAGAGAAACGTCAGCGGCACGATGATGAAGTTGGTCACGGCCGCGAGGTGATCGAACTTGTCGGCCCACACGCCGCCGAGCAAACCGATGGCGCCGAAAATCACCGACGCGACGATCGCGAAATAGATCGCCCACAACGGCTCCGCCGGCACGATGTTCGCCAGCCACGCAACAGCGATCAGCGATGCAGCGCCCACCAAAATCCCGCGCGCTGCGGCGCCAACGATGAAGGCGATCGTCAACTCCAACGCGCTCAAAGGCGGCATCAGAAAATCGACTGAATTGCCCTGAACCTTCGCGATCACCATCGACGACGACGAGTTCTGAAACGCGTTCGAGATGATCGACATCATGACCAGGCCCGCCGCCAAGCCGTCAGCGTAAGCGCGCTCCGTGCCCGGCCAGTTGCCGTCCCGGAGCACCAGCCCAAACACCATCATGAACAGCAAGGTCTGGATCAGCGGCGCGAACACCGTCTGCGCCCCGACCTTCAAGAAGCGCTGCACTTCGCGCTGGATCAGCGTCTGCAAACCTAGCCAGTTCACCGCCCCATACCGGCGTGATGTCAGCGGTGTCGTGGTGGTCACGGTGTCCATGCGGTCTGCAGGCCTTTCACAATTCCTTAACGCTTCTTAGCGCCCATTAACCATGAACAACGGAGCTAAGCCGTGGTCCCGCTTACAGATAATGGCGTTCGCGGCCCAGGGCATCCGGTGGAGAACGTGTTTATGACCGCCGATCGTTTTGGGGATAAAACCACCGTATATGGTGTATCCACAAATCTGACATACCTATTAGTTGACTTCCTCACCTTTCGGGAGAGTTATGATCCCTATCACCCCGTCAGAAATGGGCGGGGCCAGGGCAAAGGGGCTTGCAATGGGTTGGACTGAAGAGCGTGTAACGCTGCTGCGTAAGCTATGGGCCGAAGGGCTCTCCGCCAGTCAGATCGCTAAACAACTTGGCGGGGTCACCCGCAACGCCGTTATCGGAAAAGTCCACAGGCTTGGACTTGCCGGTAGAGCGACACCGTCACGTCCGGCCAAGCGCCCGGTCCGTACGGCCCGTCCGCGCATTATGGGTCCGAGCGCCCCGCGCGCGCTGCGCCCGATCTCGGACCGTCCGTTGGTGGTCATTCCGGATCTGGAGCCGGTGAAGTTCGAGGACGGCAAGGCCGCCTCCGTGCTCACACTCTCGGATTCCATGTGCAAGTACCCGATCGGCGATCCGACCGACCCGGGCTTTGCCTTCTGCGGCCGCGGCTCGAGCGGCGGTCCGTACTGCGCCGATCACGCCCGTCTCGCCTATCAGCCGAGCCAGGCCAAGAAGCGTCGCGCCACCGGTCAGCCGGACGAACTGCGCCGCATGCTGCGCTTTGCGATGTAAGCGCGAATTCTCATTACCCCTCGTGGAATGACTGGACGCCGCGGCCCTTAAAAGCCGCGGCGTTTTTTGGTTGGCGCACCGAAGTTCCGGTGGGATGGTTCGCCATGCGCACACTTATCCTCGCCCTCACGCTCATCTTCGCACCGCTGGACGTGGCTTTCGCGCAATTGCCGCAGACACGCGAAGAACTGACCGCACTGGCCGAGGGCGGCAATACCGACGCGATGTTCGAGCTGGGCATCATGCTACTCGGCGAGGATGAAGCGGCCGGACGCGAATGGACGCGGCGTGCGGCCGAAGCCGGTAATGTCGAAGCGATGAACGGCTACGCTGTCATTCTGCGACACAGCGAAAACGAGGCTGATCGCGCTGAATCCGGCCGCTGGGAGGAGCGCGCCTTCACCGCTGGCTCTCAAGGCGCACGGCTCAATCGCGGAGGCCGGCTGATCTATGAGGACGGTAGCGAAGCCGCGTGGACGCAAGGCTTCGAACTGATCTCAAGCTTCGAACATGTGAACGCCGGCGACACCATCGCAAACATGGCGCTCGACTATTCGGGCACGAGGCACGCGACGCCCACGCGCGTGCGTGAGCTCTTGCGCCTCTCCGCCGAGCGCGGCTCTGCGCTCGGACAATGGCACTACGCCATGATGCTGCGCCAAGGCCAAGGCGGGCCGGCCGACGTGCCGCAAGCGTACGAATGGGTACGCCGCTCCGGCGAGGCCGGTTTCATCGACGGCATGATCAGCACAGCTGTCATGCTCGCCACCGGCGAAGGCGTCGCGGAAAACGATGTCGAGGCACGCGCCTGGTACACGCGCGCCGCCGATCAAAGCAGCGCGCACGCGCTGCGCGGCTTGGGTTACATGCTGCTCACCGGCGAAGGTGGCCCAACTGATGAGACTCGCGGCTGGGCGTACATTCTGCTCGCGGCTGAAGGCGGCGACGAAATGGCCATCAATGTGATGAACCAGCAAGGCCGCGGTTTGCCGGCAGAAACCATGCGCGCCGCCAGCGCCATCCGCACGGAATGGCTCTCAACACACGCGCCGCCGCACTAAACGGAACAAAGCCGAATGGCCTCCGTTCTTGTGAGAACAGGAGGATTTCATGGCCACGACCCAATCCGAGACCAAGCGCAAACCAGCGAAAAGCAAAACCGCACCCGACGCGATTAAGCTCTTGAAAGACGACCATCGCGAAGTCGAAGGCTGGTTCGAAGAGTTCGAGAGCACCAAGAGCGGCCCGAAGAAGCAAAAGCTCGCGAACCAAATCTGCTTGGCGCTGCGCGTCCACACCCAGATCGAAGAAGAGATTTTCTACCCGGCATGCCGCGACGCGGGCCTCGAACTCGACATGATGGACGAAGCTGACGTCGAGCACGACGGCGCCAAAAAGCTCATCGAAGAAATCGAAGCCGGTAAGCCGGGCGACGATCACTGGGACGCGAAAGTCAAAGTGCTCTCAGAGATGATCGAACATCACGTCAAAGAAGAAGAGCAACGCGACGGCATGTTTGCCAAGGCCAAGAAGGCGGATCTCGATCTCGATGCGCTCGGCGAAGAGATGCAGACACGCAAAGACGAGCTGATGAAAGAAGCCAAGCGCCGAAACTAAGCGCTAAAAAACACAAAGGGCGGCTCTGGCGAGCCGCCCTTCCCGTATTCGGATCACGCCACGCTTACGCAGGCACCCATTGTCCGCTCGAGTTGCGGCAGAAGGTTTCCGGCGGCAGCTGCTGACGGCCATATTGCGGATCGTCGATCGTCGCGCTCACGCGCCGGCATTGCGGGCTGGTTTCCACCGGCGACGAGACCGCGAGCGAACGCGTCGAGCCTGAATCGCTCTGCCACGTATCGCGCACCGGCCCGCCGGAATTCAGCGATTGATAGTAGGCGTTCTCAACACGCTGCTGCTCGCGCGCCGACAGCCAACGGCACACGCCATAGGTCGCCGCACCGCCGACGACCGCGCCGATGGCCGCGTTCTCACCGCGATTGTCTTCATCGCCGATCACAGCGCCAGCCACGGCGCCGACGCCTGCGCCGATCAACGCGTTGCGCGTGCATTGCGAGAGCTGCGTGCGCCCGCCGCCATAACCGCCGCCATATCCGCCCGTAGTTTCGCACGCGCTCAGCGCGAGCGCGCCGGCAAAGGCGGCGCAAAGAAAAAGTTTGGTTTTCATCATGACACTCCGTTCATGCGCTCACCGCCCTCGCGCGCGCGCATTATCATCCCCGGCTCTCGATCATTGTAGCACTCGCGCGCGTCGCGGGAAGCGTCAGCTCGTCTGCGAACAAACGGTTTCTTCTGCGCCCGGACGCGTCCACTGGATTTCGTTCATCCGCCCGCGCAGCGCAGCGCCGCCTTCGGCATAGCGAAACGCAGCGCCAGTGATGCGTGAAGGCAATACGACGGTGGTGTATCCCTCTTGGACAACCGTAGCGCTGTTGAACGTGTAAGCGACGCGTAACTCAGAACCGTCTTCGCACTCGTAGGTCGCATTCGTCGTCTCGGTGGTCGGCGATGGACACGGCGTCTGGCAGGCCGCGAGAGCAACGGCGGCGAGCAAAGCAGCGGCGAGACGCATGGGATTCTCCTCAACGAGCCCTTCTTTTTGGCTCATTTCGGCGTCAGTTGAAACAGGCGCGAAGCGGCTTTTGCTTGCGGTAGCCGCGCGCTGCGCCCTAAAAGCGCGGCCTGTTGTGTTTAGGGGACGGCCATGTCGAACGGCTATCTGGTTGCGGCGCCCGCCGATGCGGCGGCAGCGCGCGAGATTGGCGACGGCTTCGGCCTGGAAGTGATCGCGACCGATACGATCGCCGATCGCGAAGCTGTTGGCACAGCCCTCTCCCAAGCGGCGAATGTTGGTCTGGTGCTCAGCAGCGCGGCCGCCGACGACACCGTTTTCGTCACCTTGATGCACACGCTCGCTGCCCGTCTGCCGCGCGCGCAGCTGATCCTCGTCGACGCCGAAGCACGCGCACGCTTCACCTTCCTCCCCGCCTCGTGGCCGGTGATGACGATCGACGACGCGCGCACACGGGCTGCAGCGCTCGCACAACAGCGCCAGCCACAAACCGAAGCGCCAACGCGCGCCGAACCGCTACCGCCGCCAGTTGAGCCACCGGTCGAGCAAGACGCGACGGCGGAGGAACCGCCGCTGCCGGCCGACGAATCCGCGCCGCAAGACGAGGAAGCGCCTCTCGCCGATAGTGGCGGTGAGCTGCTCGGCGGCATTGGTGAAGAGGCGCCTGCTGAAGAAGCACCGGCAGAAGAAGAAGATACGCACGAGCGCGCGATCACGCTCGAGCCGGAGCGCGAAGAGAATTTCGGCGCCGGCGGCGCAGCCCCGCAGGAAGACGCAGCGCCGCCACCCGTCGCCGCTGAACCGCCACCGCCGCAAGTCGCACTGCCGCCGAAAGTCGATCCCATCGAGCCGCCGCAAGTCTCCGAACCGGCAGCGCCGCCAGCCGCAGCGCCCGCGCCGCAGGCGCGCGATGATGATGAAGGCGCGCGTGTCGGCGCCGAACCGCCGCGCAAACGCTCCGCACCCGGCGCCGCACCAGCAAGTGCAGCCGCGCCAAGCGCGCCAGCCGACGCCACGGCCTTCGCACCAAAAAAACTCCGCCGTGGCACGCCCGAACTCGTGCGCATCGTCGTCCACCAACCGAAAGATCTGAACGCCGTCATCAAAGCGGCGAAGAAGATCGATCCGCGCACTGATGCGGCGCCGCAAGGCATGCCGCTCGGCGATGTAGCGCTCGGCGCAACCATTGGCGTGTCGCTCGAAGTGCGCGGCGCGGCTTGCGATGGCGCGGTGCAGCGGCGCGCATGGCAAGGCGAGCCGATCGATTTCAGTTTCTCCGTCGAGGCCGACGAAACCGTCAAGCAAGTCGTGTTCCTTGCGCGCGTGCTCATCAACGACGCGCAAATCGGCGTGCTTGCCTTCACGCGCAATGTCAGCGGCCCGAACAAGAAGCCGCACTCGGACGGCGATCGCGTGCGCCTGAAGCGCCACAAGCGCGTCTTCCTCTCCTATTCGAGCAAGGACCGCGAAACTGTCTCGGCGATCGCCACCGCTTACGCCTCGGCTGGCGTTGAGCATTTCTGGGACCGCACATCGCTCAAATCCGGCGAAGAATGGCACCCGCGTTTGCGCCGCGAGATCGATCGCGCCGATCTTTTCCACGTCTGCTGGTCGAAGAACGCTGCAGAATCCGAGTGGGTGAAAAAGGAAACCGAGCACGCCATCACGCGCCGCCGCCGCAATAGCGGCAAGCCTGACATCACCGTGCAAATGCTCGACGGCCCACCCTGGGCAAAGCACCCGCCCGAACTGGATTCGATAAACTTCGACGATTTCGTCCGCGCAGCCATAGTCGGCTACGCGCGTGGCGACGGCCAAACTTAAAGGCGGCGAGACTTGACGGCGTCCGCCCGCGCCAGCACATCCAGCGCGCGAAGCTACGGGCCTGTAGCTCAATGGTTAGAGCCGGCCGCTCATAACGGTCTGGTTGCAGGTTCGAGTCCTGCCGGGCCCACCATCTTTGCCATTATGCGTTATGGTGGATGACTTTTCCAAGTTTGACACTTCGCGAACTCGGTTTGTGCTCAGCGATGGGCTTACAATAGTTATGGCGCTAGCAAGCCAAACAATATTCGGTGCGTTGGCCGGGACATGACGGGATAGTATGCGCCGCATTTGACGCCTTGTGTGTGGGGAGAGCGCATGACAGCTGAACATCGAATGAGATTTCTTTCTGGGAATCTCTCCCTCGCACAGTTCATACGGCTAGAGGCCGAACGGTTCGCTGACGCGCCGCTCGATGTGGACGCCGCCGCACTTGTCGCTGAAGCGCAACGGCGGGCGGCGCTGGCCTTGACTCAACGCGGGACGGACGCCTTTGCCGACATTCACGCAGCGCTTTATGAATTGCTGAGCTGGCGGATCGCTCCGATCCCCCATGCCGGAGAGCGTTCCGCACTTTTGTTCGCAGTGCGTCGAGGACTGGAAACTGCCTGGATCGCCGACGAGCGCCGACGGATTCATGGGCAGGCCACGCCCTCAGACCCGTCGCTTTTTGAGACGTGGTTTCTTGAGCTGGTGGAGACACACCCGGCGGCGCGCCACGCTGTCTATGACCACATCGCCCACAACGCTGATTTGGCCGCGTTCCGAATGTTTGTAGAGGCTGAGAGCACCGTCGATGCCCGCTTCGACGATCTGCTCGCGCTCACCCAGCTTGGCGCGTCGGGCCGAGCGAAGATGGAGATTGCGCGCAATTTTTGGGACGAGATGGGCGAAGGCGCACCCTGGCGGGTGCATACGACGATGTTCGCCAGGATGTGCGCTGCTCTCGATCTCGATTCCGCACGCATGCGCGTTCCTAGCCCTGAAGCTCAGGCCTGCGGCTCGTTGCTATTGTTGTTCGCGTCGTATCGGACGTTTTTTGACCATGCGATTGGGGCCCTCGGCGTGACTGAGGCCCTCGCGCCATTCCGATTTCATCGCGTGATCGAAGGCTGGAGTCGGCTCGGCCTCGATGAGGACGCACTCGAATATCACCGCGTGCATGTGCGCGTGGATGCTGAACACACGACGGGCTGGCTCACAGAAGTGGTCAAGCCCACTTTGGATGAACGTCCCGAGGCGCTGCCCGCCTTGTGCGAAGGCGTGCTCATGCGGCTTGCAAGCTCGCTCGAATATTGCAGCGCCCTGCACCGCCTCGTGGCCGCCTCCTGATGACCGATCCGGTGGATCTGAGCGATCGCCGATACGCCGCGATCGTCGTCGGCGGCGGCGTCGCGGGTTGCTTCACGGCGTTGCAGCTCGCGAAGCTTCATCCTCCAGGAGAGGTGTTGCTCTTGGAGCAGGAAGCCCGCCTAGGCGGACGGCTCCTGTCCATCGAGGCGCCGCCTGACGGATTTCGCCTCGACCTCGGCGCGATGCGCTATCGCACCACGCAGACCCGCACGCGCACCCTGATTGAAGACGTTTTTAATCTCAACGTGGATCCGCTGCCTCTCGGGGGCAACGAGCGGCTCTTTCATCTGCGCGGTCGACGGTTGACGGATGCGGATTTTCAAAGTGGCGATCAACGCGTGATCCCATACGTTCTGGCGCCCTCGTGGAGCGGGATGACCCCCGGACAGATCGTGCAAGGCGTGATCGAAAAAGTGTTGGGGCGTCCACTCGAACACCTGAGTATTGCAGAGGCACGGCGCACGCTCCAGTCGGCCCATTGGAACGGCCGGTCGCTGAAGAACTGGGATTTTTGGCGGTTGGTACATGCCGTGGCGGGCACGGAGGCCTTTGCGTGCGCGCTCGACGGAGCCGGCATCGGCAACGGCGTGGTCGGCCGGTGGAACGCAGCAGCGGCCGTACCTTGGTTTCTCGAAGAGTTCCGGTCTGACGTCACCTACAAAACAGTGCGCGGAGGCTTTGACCAGCTCACGAGCGCGTTGGCGGTTGCTTTCGCCGGCGCTGGGGGACGAGTAGCTCTAAGCACGTCCGTGGAAGCCCTTCGACGGGGTGATGATCCGGGCGCTCCAAGTGTGGCAGTGATGGCTCGAGCCTCTCGCGGGCCCGTTGAACTCAAGGCCAACCGGGTCGTGCTTGCACTGGCGCCTGCGGCGCTGCGCCCAATCCTTGCCGCGTCGCCTGCCATAACCCCAGCGACCCGAGCTGCGGTCAACGCAGCGACTGCACAGGGCTTAATGCGACTTATCCTGCGTTACGAAAAGGCGCTGCTCGGCGACCGCAGGATCCACCTGAAGCGCCTCGCCACTGATCTTCCCGTCCGCCAGGTTACGTTTGACCTGCTGGGAACGGCCGGCTCAGGCGGGCCCGAGTACGTGCTGTGCAGCTTCAATGACGTCCGCTATCCGCATTTCTGGTCGATGCTGAGAGAGATGTCTCCGAGCGTGGCCGATTACGCGCTAGACCCCGCATCAGCCCTCGTCACGGAAGCACACCGTCAAATCGTCGAAGCTCTGGCCGTAGCTGACGAGGCGCCCGCACCGTCCCACGCCTGGTTCGTCGACTGGGCGGAGGGCGCATTTGGAGGCGGCTGGCATACATGGCGCGCGGGCGTCGATGCGGAAGAGATGATGACGACGCTGCGCGGACCGGTCAGCGGCGTTCCTGTACACATTATCGGAGAGGCCTATTCGCGAGACCAGGCCTGGGTGGAGGGCTCGCTGCAGTCAGCCGACGATCTTCTTGTGGCGCTTGGCGCGCCCTCCGCATGGGCTCTAGGATGACAGAGACGGTGAGCGGGGATGGATTGAGATGGGTTTTGCGGCGACCGCTGTCGGTGACACACGCAGCGCGGTCGGCTGGACGGCGCACGCGGTCGACATTCTGGCTTCACAACCACTGTTAAGCGTCGGCTTGGTCGTCCTGTCGGCGATCGCGTTGAGCTTTGCCCTCCGACGATCGGTACGACAAATCATCAGTGCCATCGTCGACTTTGTCGAAAACCGCCGCCTGACGGTCTTCTACGGGACGGGTTTCGTCGGTGTGTGGGTCACTCTGCTTGGACTTGACGCCTTAGGCGGCGTCATTGATCTGTCGACGCCGTGGGCGCTTCTGCTCGTGCTTGGGCTGCTGGTTGTGTCCTCGGTATTCGTCCTGGACTTTGAACGGGCGCGCAGCGCGCGCGCCGAGCCGATTAAGTCTTCGCGAGCCAATACCGAGCGCATTTTAGAAGCCTACAATCTCGCGCAAGCAGAGGCCTATCAGGCGCGTGTCGATCCCACGCGCGATGCGCTTGCGCGAACTTTCGCCAGGCATTTGCGCCGATTCAAGATGAAAACGACTTGGGGCCGCCAGGAAGAAACTAGACGCTTCTTGGATTTCCACTGGCGCGCCCAGGCGGACTTCGTCGACGTGCTGGAGGAAGGCGATGCACAAGCGGCGCGCATACGCGCGCTAACCGCATTGTTCCCGCGAGCCACAAAAGCCGACAATCGCGGTGACGAGCAGACCGGCGTGTGGCTGGTCGGGGCGGCCGGTTGTGGCAAGACCACCCTAATGCACCGCATCTATTTCGAGCTGATCGCGCGATGCTTCGACGACAAGGCCGCGCCAATCCCAATTCTGATTGAACCGCGCAACCTTGAGAGTTCTAAAGCCGCTTCAAGGCTGCGAGAGGAAAGCGACCCGCTACGCCTCTTTCACCTCGTCCTCGAGCTTTGGCTTGAGCACCGTGGCATCGGTTCAGAAGCGAGCGCAACGGCCTTGGAAGAGCTGATCCTCCAGGGGCGCGTGATCGTGTTGCTCGACGGCTACGACGAACTAGCCCGCCTTCGTCTGCAGGCGAAAATCGTGAGTGCGTTGCGCACCTGGGCGAAGAACGCCCCAATTCGCTACCTCATTGCGTCCCGGCCGGAGGTTGCAGAAAACGAACCGGCCCTCGGCGAGAAGATAATCCAGCTGGCGTCCAGCTGGGATTTGAACGCCGCCACCAAATACATCCAACTGCGCGCGCGGTCGGCCACCGCGGACATGAAGCCCGGCGGACCGGGCAAGATGGGGGAACTCGAGAAATTTCTTGCGCGCCAACCCCAAGCGTCGTGGCTGCGCACCCCGCGAAGTCTCAGCATGCTAGTCCAGCTCGCAGAGCGAGACGAGGCTAAGGCGCGTGAACTCTTCGGCGAGGTGGCCGTTGGCGAGTACGAGTTGCTCGAACGACTCGTCGGTTACGCCTATTTCCGCCTCGAGCCGTTCTTGAATGAGCTGGCGCTCAACAACTCGGTTCTTGAGGCTTATCTTGAGGAAATGGCGCGCGTGTGCTCCCTGCACGGGGTTATGGAGGTCGACGCCTCCGAGCCCATGATGCAAGTGTTGAGGCGTGCCGACGATTTCATCGTATTGCGGCCGATATCTGAGGTCGGCGACACACCGCGCGTTGGCCGGCTGGCGGCCTCCTTTGTAAATCCCAACTTTCTTGATTTCTTTCTGGTCGCACCGATCGTGAAGCACATCCGCGAGCGACGCGGATTTGAAGCCGCTTATCATTTCAAGTGGAGCCAGAGTCTCCTCGATTACGTCACGGCCAAACTCGCCGACACCACGCGCGGCGCTCGCGCCGAAGATCTTTTGCTTCCACTCTTTGACAAGTTTCGTTTGTCCCCGCAGCAGCAGTCATTGTTGAACGCTCCGGAAGCGTCGCACGGGGCAAATCTCCTCCAGGTCGCCGCCCGTTGGAAGCGTCTGAACGGCGAAGACCTCGTGTTTGTGGGCGCAGCCGGATGGCGCGACTTGTCACGTCTCGATCTTTCTGGCGCGGACCTGAGCTCGCTACAGTTCAACGATTGTCAGTTTAGTTCCAGCCGGCTGGTTCGCACCAAACTCAGAAATACCCGATTCGAGAATTGCGATTTCAGCGACGCTGAGTTCATCAACGCCGACGCCACTGGCGCGAGTTTCAGCCGATGCGCGTTCAACTTCACCACGCGTCCGGGCGCAATATCGCCGGTACACCAGATGCTCGTCGAGGGAACAGACCTGCGCGACAGCGGCGAATACTCAATTCAGTCATTCGTCGACGCGGGCGCGCACCGCTACTCCACGCGCTATCGCGGCGCGTTTTCGCTCTTGTTCAGCGACAAGACCGCCGCCCTGACCCAGGGCGACACAGAAAAAGCAACTGACTTCTACGCAAGTCTGATCGAAGACGCGCTGCGCCGCCGGGGCGGCGCCCCGATCCTGTTGGCGGACGTAATGGCGGGCGGGAGCAACCCACAACTGCGCCGCGTCCTGACCGAGGTCGCAGCCGGGCCCTTGAACGTGCTCGCGATTGATCGCGACACGTCGCAACTCCATGAATTTAAGCAGCGGTTTGAGATGCAATCGGGCGAGCGGCGCTTGCTCGCTTACCAAAAGGAGCTGATCGACAGCATCGACTTCCAGACAATCCTCGCACGATCATTCATCGGCCCTGCCCCCACAGAGATAGACATCATTGTATCGAAAAAGGCGTTTCACGAGATGAAGCGTTTGGTGCAGCCGGAGCTGATCAGGGAATGCGCCGAGGTCTTGAAGGTAGGGGGAGATTTCATCATCTACGCCGATGCGCCGCCAGCAATGGGGCCTCACAACGTGCTGCGTCTGGATGAAGTGCGCGACGCCCTCTTGAAAGCCCACGCCGCGATGTCAGCAGCCCGCACTTCGCATGCAGCCTTGCCCGAACTAGAAGCGCTGCGCCGACTGCTGCTCGAAGAGTTGAAGTTTGCCGCGAATGACGAAGACTATGGCCTGTTTGCAAACCTATGGGTCATGGTCAAAGACTGGGCGAACGAGAACATCCACGAAGTCGAGAACCGCTTCTTTTCAAGCGAAGAAGAACTCACCGAATGGACCGCCGCCGCAAGCAGCAGCGCACCATTTGTCCTGCAGCCTATCCGTACTGAGCGCTTCTCCTACATGCTATTTCCGCTCAAATTTAACGAGACCGGCACCAAGCGCGTGCTCGACCATCTGGACTCGATGCGCGCGCAGTCACGCGCCTATGCGCCGGAAACCGTCGCCCAACTTTGGGGGCCCAATGCGCGCTTCGAGCTGTTCCAGGCGTTCAGCGAACGCCATCTCTGGGACGGCGGCGCACCTTCTGCTTTTGGCGCACATGTTGGCGCGCGGGTCGAGCAGGTCGGCCTCTCCGATTTTGACTCTGCGCTCGCTGGACTTTCGAGTCGCGGCGTGGGGTTCCGCTTTCCCGTGAGCGTTATGGCGTTCCAAAAACAGACCCGCTCGCAGAGCCAGCACTCAACCGGCGCCGAGGCCGTCGAGATTGGGCCGCGCTGAGGCCCGCGCGTAGGGTGCCCTCCGTAGCCTTGGCGTAGGAGGGCTGCGCTCTCCACTCGCGCGCTACGGATGGCTCACGCCTTGCGCTCACCCGCAAACTCAATCCGCCGCCAGTGCACACCCTTCATCGCGTCCGCGCCGTCACGCAGCGCACTGCGTACACTGGCTCCAACCCGCACCGTTTCGCGGGCGACCTTCTCGCCGACACTGCGCTTCACCTTGCCCGCGCGCGCGCTTCAAAACGACAAGCACCGAGTGTGGCGGGCGCGTTTGCGCCACGCAAGCCCGCGCAGGCCCGCTATGGGGATTGTCCTTAAATCGACTGCGCTGTGCTTAGCGCGACGGCGGTGTTGTCTCACGCACCAGGCAGCGCGCATCAGTTCCCGTCGCCGCCGACAGAATTGCGAAATCGGACTCCGGCGTCGGTTCCGCCGCAAGGCCCACAATCTCGATACCGCCATCGGCGCGTCCGGCATAATCGATCGTCAGCGTGAGAAGCGCATCATTGTCCTCGCGCCGCGCCAGCACGCTAAAGCGCGGCAGGTTCGGTGTATTCGCGCCCGGCCGCACAAAGCGGCAGCCGACGCGCAAACCACGCACCACGCGCGCTGCGCCGTCACCACTCAGGTACGAATCCGTCGGCTCGTCGCCTACGGCATATAATGTGCCCGGCGCGATGGCGATCTGCACGCGGTCCGCGAACAGCGCCCGCACCGAGGCCAGCCCGTCAGCCGCGCGGCGATCCAGAAGCGCTATGCGTACATCGCGTGTCAGCCAACGCTGCAGCGCCGCTTCGCTTGGCAAAGCCGGCGGTGGCGGCTGCGTCGCCGGCACCGCGAAATTGTAGGTCCGCCACAGCGCGAGATCGCGGCTGACGCAGTTGATGCTTTGAATTTCGCTGCGCGCAGCACTTTCTCCGGTGACGAATACCGCCCACGCCACGGCCGTCGCGTCGTGAAGCGAAAGGCCAGAGTTCTGAAGCCGCGTGCGTAAGGTCTGGCACATTTCATCAAACGCAGCGCGCGTCACGTCGACGTCTTGCATCGCATCGACTTGGCGGCGCACTTCGGGATCACGCCCGATCAGCGCTGAGGTGCCGAACTGCATGATCCGCCCAGTGGCGACGGAGTCCAGTTGGCCGCGCGTGCCGTAGTCGGGGAGCTGCCGGCCCGGCTCACCGGGCAGCAAGTCGCTCGTAAACAATGAAGGCCGTCGCTCCAGCGCGACACGCAGCATGCCGCGCGGCGGCGGCGCCTGGCCCCGTCGCGTACGCGGGTTCAACTGGAACGAAAAATCAAGCTGGGTGACGCCACCGAAGCGCATGTCGACAAAATCATCCGCCGCGCCCTCCAAATTGTTGGCGGACCGGAGCCAACCCTCCACTGCCGTCGCGCTTGCGATCAGCTCTCGCGTCGCTAACGCATCAAGCAACGCGCCTTCCACGCCAAGAGCGGTGACTGTCTGCACCAATGGCGCGACCGCCGCGATCACTTGCGAGGGATCCTGCTGCGAAAACACCGTGCGAACGCGCGCGTGAACAAGCATATTGTCGTTCACGAGAAGCCGCGGACCGATGGTGCGATCAATGAAGTGCTGCGCCTGGTCAAACTGGAGTCGGCCCTCGCTGCTATAGCGATAGACGGCGAGCGGCAGCATGCCGATCGCTACGCCAATTTCCCGGCCATTCTCGTCGATGGTGGATGGAATGCCCGGCCCGGAGGCGCGCAATTCCAAGAACATCACGACGGAGCGCACACGTTGGGCCACGGTGCGCCGCGCCAGCGCTTGCAGCCAAGTGCCGCGCAACTCGGCCGTTGGAATGACATCGTTCAGGCTCGGCGGCGGCCTGAAGTTCACGCGCACCGCGCCATAATCATATTGGGTCAGAGCCGGGAGCGGCGCGTTCACGAGACAGAGTTGGCCGAACGCAGTCGGCGCCGCTTCGCCAGCACATTGCGCGGGCTGCGCTTGCGACGACGATGGCGCGCCGAGAGTTGCGAAAAGCGCGCAGGCGGCGACGACAAAAGCACCACGAAATACCGACACCAGAGCCCCCCGAGTGTTTATATTTTGAGGGCACCTTAGCGCAGCGAGCCGTTAGCGCAACGAGCGAAGCTACGGCAGACTAATCCCCTAACTTCGAGGCGCGCTCGCGCAGCACCGCGACTGCGAGCTTGCGCGCCCGCCCTGCAGGCTTGCCGATCAGCTGCCCGAGCGAGCGGCCGAAAAGGCCAGCGCCCATCGCCATAACGACTGCGAGCAGCACCAGGTCCTCGACATCCGCCGCCTTCACATCGCCACGCTCGGCGCGCTTGGCGGCGACGACGCGCACAGCTTCGCGCACATTGGTCAGCCTGCGCCATTGGCCGGTCAACTCCAGCCACGCTGCGAGCCGTGCTGCACCGCGCGTCTCGAAGGTATCGAACAGCGCCTCCATGACCGCCTCGTGCTGCGCGTCCGGATCGTGTTCACGCATCGCAGCAGCGAAGACGTTGGAGACAAGTTGTTCGGTCATGCGCTCCATCAGCGCCGCGTGCAGGCCATCAATCGACTCGAAATGGTGCAGCACCGTCCCGTTCGAGACCTCAGCCGCAATGGCGACCTCCGCCAGCTTGAGCGCCAGCGGGCCATCCTCGACCAACAGCTTCTCCGCCGCCGTGAGGATGTGTTCCCGCGCCGCCTCAGGCGTGCGGCGCACGCGAATCTTACGAGTTTTTCTTATTGACATTTTTGTCGATAACGCCAAATCTCAGACTTAAGCGCAAGTCTTTTCTCACCTCCCCCAGAACGGACAAAGGCTCAGACACGCAATGACCGCCAAATCCACGCCCGCAGACGTCCATATTCCGCCCCGCGACATCCACTTCGATGTGTCCGGCGCCGAAAACGGCCATTGGCTCGGCGGCGATCCCGTCGGCACTGCCGTTTTCAACGCGCTTTCGCTCACGTTTCCGGATGGCGAGCGCATGTTCATGGATGCCGTGCGCCATTATCGCAAAGACTTACCCGGCAAGCTCGCCGAGGATGTCCGCGGCTTCATCGCGCAAGAAGCGATCCATTCGCGCGAACATCACACACTGAACCAATTGATCGATCGCGCGCGCTATCCGGCTGAAGAGATCGAAGCCGCCGTGCGCGAACGCGTTGCTTACGCGCGCTCGGGAGGGCCGATGCGCATTCTCATTTCCACAATCGCGCTCGAACACTTCACCGCCATGATGGCCGACGCGCATGCGCGCCATCAGGATCTGTTCGACAACACACCGCCGGGCGTCGAGCGCATGTGGCGCTGGCATGCGATGGAAGAAACGGAACACAAGGCCGTTGCGTATGACGTGTTCCTTCACGTTACGCGCCACTGGTCGCCGCTGCAGCGTTACTTCCGCCGCACGCTCGCCATGGCGCTGATCAGCTTTTTCTTCACCCGAAACATCATCCACTACGCAGCGCTACTGCTCACGGCGGACGGCTATACCTACAAGCAAGCGAAGAAGGCCGTGAGCCGCTTCGTGTGGAGCAAGCCCGGCCTCTTTTCGCGCGGCTGGAAGACCTATTTCGCCTGGTACCGTCCCGGCTTCCATCCTTGGGATCACGACAACCGCGCGCTGGTAGAAGGCTGGCGCGCCGAGTTTAACGCCGCAGCAGCCGTACCGGCCTAGCCAAGCGCACCGCCGACCACTAGATTCAATGCTGGAGGCCGGAATGACTGGTTTTTGGATTGGCATTACGATCACGGTCCTGATCGTTGTTGGCGCATCGGTGCTGGTTGGCCGGATGCTGTCTGGGCCGTCGCGCCGCGCCCCGACGACACGTGATGAACAAGTGTCCGCGCTGAAAGCCTCCGGCGCGCTTCGCCACCGCAAATCGAACCGCGACTAACATGGCCGAAGCGCGACGCGCTGAACTGCCCGAGGACAAGGCAGAGCGTTACGCCGCCTTGCGCGCCGAGATCGGCGCGGTGATCGCTGGAGAGCAGAACGTCACCGCGCGCTACGCCACTGCTGCATCGCTACTCGCGCAAGCGTTTCCCGAGCGGTTTTTCTGGACCGGCTTTTACGTTGTCGATGCAACCAAGCCGAACGAACTGGTCGTTGGCCCCTACCAGGGCACACTCGGCTGCCTGCGTATTCCAATCGGCAAAGGCGTCTGCGGCGCAGCGGCGGCACAACGCCAGACCATCATCGTGCCAGACGTGCACGCCTTCCCGGGCCACATCGCCTGCGATAGCCGATCCAACTCGGAAATCGTTGCGCCCGTCTTCGACGCCAGTGGCGCGCTCGCTGCTGTTCTCGACATCGACTCGACGCAGTTCAACGCTTTCGACGAGACCGACCGCGCCGGCCTTGAAGCCATTTGCGCGGATTTGCTGACTTTGGCTTAGTTCGACGGCGGCGCGGCGGCAGGCCGCGGATCGTCATCCTCGGCATCGCTCATGTGCGGCGCGACGGCAACGCCATCTGCCGATACCGGCGTGCGCACATCCGACGTCGGCTGCACACTCGCTGGACGACGCTGAAAGGCTTGCAGGCCAGGCGCCGTCGTCGCGCCATCGAACACCTGCATATTCGCGCCCTCAAACGCCGCGCCGACTGGCTCGACACGACCGCCAAGACAATCGCTCAAGAATTGCTCCGCGACCGCCGCAAAGGCGAGGCGGTTTTGCGGACGAACGAAGTCGCCGCCCTCATCGGGAAACACGATCGACGTCAGCGGTATCGACCGCCTCCGCAGCGAGAGCGCGATCTGATCGAACTCCGCGCGCGATCCAACCCGGTCCAGAGAACCAACGCCAATCAGCAAGGGCTTGCGGATTTGTCCGACGCGCGGCGCCGGTGAACGTCCGCGCAAAGCCTGACGGCCCTCAACCGTGCGCGTGTCGCCAACGCGCAGATACCAGGTGTCGCGCAACGATGGCGGCGCGGCTTCCACCAGTCGGCTCAAATTCGTCGGTGCGCCGTAGGCCACCGCGCAGCGGAAGAGTTCAGGCGTAAACGTCAGGCCTGCGATTGCAGTATAGCCGCCGAAGCCGGCGCCAATGATCGCGATCCGATCCGATTGCGCGACGCCATTGTCGATCGCCCATTGCAGCGCGTCTTGCAGGTCTTCTTGAATGCGCCCGCCCCATTCGCGATTGCCCGCGGTGACGAACGCTTCACCGAAGCCTGTCGAGCCGCGGAAATTCACGCTGAGCACCGCATAGCCACGATTGGCGAGCCATTGGTGCATGGGGTTGAAGCCGTACGAGTCGCGCGCCCAGGGGCCATCGTGCGGCACGAGCACAAGCGGCACCGGCGTCTCCGGACGCCCGTCGCCATTGGTGTCGGCGCCGATGGGCAGCGTCAGATACGAGACCAAGGTCAAGCCATCGCGCGCCTCGATCTCGATCGGCGTCATCGGCTGCAGCGGCGCGGAGTCCAAGCCTGGCCGATGGCGGAAAAGCAGCGAAATACGGCGATTATTGCGATCGACGCGGTCATAGACATGCGTGCGCGTCGCCGTCTGCGGCCCTTCTTCAACGACGATCCAGCGACCATCATCGGCGCTGCGCGAGGTGACGCGGAAATCACCTGTCAGCTGCGCGTCGAGAAACTCAAGATCAGACTGCGCGTCGAGATCAAGCGCCCGCCACTCGGAGCGCAGATAGTTCGCCGCGAACGCTTCCGGCGCATTGGTCGCCGGATCGAGCCAGACATCGGCGACATCAGCGCGCGCGCTTTCGCCAAGCACCGCTTTCACGCCGCTTGTCGCATCGACGCGCATCAGCACCGCGCGGTCGCGACCAGCGGAGTCCAGCATCAGAAACGAATTGCCATTGGCTTCAAACGCCAGCGGCGCCGACAGCGGCACATCATCAAACGGCGTCGTGAACAATATCGACCAGCCGCCCTCGGCCGAGCGCGTCAGCACGTCGACGCTGCCATTCGCCTGCGTGCGCAACGCCAGCCGCAAGCGGTTCTCGCGATCGAGCACAAAGCGCGTGAAGCGCGTCGCTGCGGTCGCGCCATTGCGCTGAACCAAAGTGCGCGAGCCTGTCGCCAGATCGACGCGCACCAAATCCGGCCACGCCGCGTCGCGTTGATTCAATGTGATCACCACGCCATCCGGATCGGCGAGACTGACGCCAACGATCTCGGCGCGCGCGCCGGCCGGCGTCAGCGGCCGCGGTTCGCCGCCATCGGCGCTGACGGCAAAGAGCTGCGTGTTGCCATCGCCCGCCGCATCGACGGCGTAGAGCAAGGTCGAGCTGTCCGGTCCCCAGGCGAACGAGCGCACGCCGCGGCCGCGATCGTCGGTCACCGCGCGCGCTTCATCCATGGCGCCAACAGGCAGCACCCAGAGGTTCGCGACCCCATCCCGCGCCGCCAGGAACGCCACCCGATCGCCACGCGGCGAGAGCTGGGCGCCGTGGCGGACGGCCTCGCCGAAGAGATCGGCGCGAGCAATCAGGGGGGTCGCCGCCGCCGGCGCAGCCGCGTCCTGCCGCGGGCCGCACCCCGCAACGGCGCCCAAGAGGCCCAGAGCGATGGCCGCTCCGGCCCAGAATGTCCTCGTTCTCGTCCCCACGGGGTGAACCTTACTGGGCCGTCATCCCCCGGCCAACTCGTATGGCTGACAGGGAGTTCACCTTTACGGCATGGGTGGGGCGGCGGATTGGCTGACGCAGCCGTTTTGACACCCCGCCCGGCGCGCCTTATCTCCCCTGCGCTTTGGCCAAATCGACTCGCACCCCTCCCGCCGCCACCGGCGCGCTTGTTCTCGCCGATGGAACCGTCTTTTTGGGCGAGGGCCTGGGGGCTATCGGGGAAGCGGACGGCGAGGTCTGCTTCAACACCTCGATGACCGGCTATCAGGAGATCCTCACCGATCCCTCCTACGCCGCCCAGATCGTCGCCTTCACATTCCCGCATGTCGGCAATGTCGGCACGAACAACGCCGACATCGAAACCTCATCGCCTGCCGCTGCCGCCGCCGCGCGCGGCGCAATCTTCCGCACGACGCCGACGATGCCGTCGAACTGGCGCAGCGAAGACGATCTCTCGACGTGGATGAAGAAGCGCAACGTCATCGGCCTCGCCGGTCTCGACACGCGCGCCCTCACCCGCCGCATTCGCGAACAAGGCATGCCGAACGCCGTTATCGCGCACGCGCCGAACGGCAAATTCGATCTCGAAAAACTGAAGAAGCGCGCCGCCGCATGGCCGGGCCTTCTCGGTCTCGATCTCGCGAAGGAAGTGACGACGGCGCAAAGCTACGTCGTCAATGAAGGCCGCTGGCAGTGGCCGCTTGGCGTGCCGGAAATCAGCAAGCCGAAGTTCACCGTCGTCGTCATCGACTACGGCGTGAAGCGCAACATCCTGCGCGCCCTCGGCGACATCGGCGCGCGCACCATCGTGTTGCCCGCGACCGCCACCGCCGAAGACGTGCTCGCGCACAAGCCTGACGGCGTGCTGCTCTCGAACGGCCCCGGCGATCCGGCGGCCACCGGCGTCTACGCAGCGCCCGAAATCAAGAAGCTCGTCGATAGCGGCCTGCCCACGATGGGCGTCTGCCTCGGCCACCAAATGCTTGGCCTCGCACTCGGCGCAAAGACGTTGAAAATGCCGCAAGGCCACCACGGCGCGAACCATCCGGTGAAAGATCAATCGACCGGCAAGGTCGAGATCGTCTCGATGAACCACGGCTTCGCGATCGATACGGCGACGCTGCCGAAAGGCGTCAAAGAAACCCACGTCTCGCTCTTCGACGGCTCCAATTGCGGCATCGAAGTCGAAGGCAAGCCAGTGTTCTCGGTCCAGTACCACCCGGAAGCCAGCCCCGGCCCGCAGGATAGCCACTATCTGTTCGAGCGCTTTGCGAAGCTGATGGCGAAGAAGGCCAAGAGCGCGGCTTAGGGCGCAACTGCATCCAACCTTGCCGCGCCTTGCATCCACCTGAACATGAACCAGATATCTCGCCGGACCGCCTTGGGTGGCGCCGTAGCGCTTGCCGCGTGCGCCACGCCGCCCGCGCGCGCCATGCAAACGCAGCGCTTCGAATTTGTCTCAAGCGGGCGTCGCCTCGTGGGTCTCCTCGACGCGCCCGCAAGCGGCTCGGCAGAAGCCCTAATCGTCATTGTCCATGGATACGGCCAAACCGACGTGCGCGGACGCACCTCATACTACGATCTGCGCAGCCGCTTCACTGCGCTCGGCGCCGCCACGCTGATTTGGGACAAGCCCGGCTGCGGTGAAAGCGAAGGCGTGTTTGACGCCAATCAGCCCGTCGAGAACAGCGCGCAAGAAGTTCTAGACGCCGTCAGCCACGCGCGCCTGCGCAACGCGCCCGGCGCGCACAAGCCCGGGCTGTGGGGCATTAGCCGCGCCGGATGGATCGCGCCCATCGCGATGGCGCAGGAGCCCGGCATCGGCTTCTGGATTTCGGTGAGCGGCGTCGATGACAAAGAAAGCTTTGGCTATTTGTTGGAATCCAACTTGCGCATCGAAGGCAGGACGGAGGCGGAGATCGACATGCTGCTCGGCCAGTGGCGCCATGGCTTGGAGATCAGCCGCAGCGGCGGAAGCTATGCAGACTATCTCTCAGCCACGGAAAGCCTGCGCCACGATCCCTTCATGCTCTTCCTCGGCTCAACCTATGGCGAAGCCGCGTACTTGGCGGACCAAGCACGCTACCGCAGCGGCGCGGTTCAATTCGATGAAGCAACCGGCCTTATGATCTACGTATCCGATTTCGACGCGATGCTTGCGCGCCTACACACGCCAGTGCTCGCGCTTTTCGGCGAGCGCGACACAAGCGTCAACTGGCGCAGCACCGCCGCCCTCTACGCGCGGACCATTGGCGCCAATCCCCGCGCCCGCCTCACCATCCGCACGTTCGCGGACGGCAATCACAATATCCAGCAGGCTCAGACCGGCGGCTTGCGCGAAATGATCGAGATGCAGGATCGTCGTGCATGTGCGGGATACTACGAAACGATGGAAGCGTGGCTGCGGCGCGAAGTGCTCGGCTAAGACTCCTTGAATCCCTGAGCCTCCGATGTTATCTCCGGTCACGATGCAAAACCCAATCACACCAGAATCGTATAGCGGCAACGCATAACGTCTCTCGTTTGAGAGGCGCGGCCTCTCTTGTGTTCGTTCGAACCCTGGATGGCCCCGCCCTCCAGGGTTTTTTATTGCGTGTTTGCGCGCGGCTCATACCGCGCATGCAGAGGAAGAAGAATGCCAAGGCTAACCAGCCTCACCGCCCCAGCCGACGTGCGCATAGCGATGCTGCGCGCGGCTGAGGCCGCATGGGCAAACGCAACCTAAAAGCTCCGCGCATTCGCCCGGAGCCGTTCGACGGA
The DNA here is from genome assembly GCA_964405865.1 of uncultured Terricaulis sp. Taxonomy (GTDB): domain Bacteria; phylum Pseudomonadota; class Alphaproteobacteria; order Caulobacterales; family Aquidulcibacteraceae; genus Vitreimonas. The sequence goes on from CAYOPM010000001.1 coordinate 297,314, forward strand.
CTTCGGGTTTGATCTCTTCAACCCCGCTGGTCCGCCAGCGGGATTTTTCGTTTTGGGCCGCGCGAAAACGCGCGCTCGCAAAAGATTTGGCGCGCCAATGCCAATGGCCGCTGGGTTGGATCTGATCACTCCAGCTCAGCGGCGCTCTTGAAGGAAGTAAGCGTGATGAAATGAGCAAAGTACACGTCAATGTCGGCACTATCGGCCACGTCGACCACGGCAAAACGACCCTGACCGCTGCGATAACGCAGGTTCAGGCCAAGCGTCTTGGCGGCAAAGGCCTTGCGTTCGATGAGATCGACCGCGCGCCCGAAGAAAAGGCCCGCGGCATCACCATCAACACCACGCACGTCGAGTACGAGTCGCAAGCGCGCCACTACGCGCACATCGACTGCCCCGGCCACGCCGACTATGTGAAGAACATGATCACTGGCGCGTCGCAAATGGACGGCGCGATCCTGCTCGTCGACGCCACCAAAGGCGCCGCCAAGCAAACGATCGAGCACATCCTGCTCGCGCGTCAGGTCGGCGTTCGCCACATGGTCGTGTTCGTCAACAAGATGGACGCTCTCGCCGCCGATGAGCGCGACGACATTAAGGCGTTGATCCAGCTCGAAACCAACGCGCTGCTCGAAGCGCAAGGCTACGAGCAAACGCCGTTCGTGTTCGGCAGCGCTCTGAAGGCGCTCGAAGCGGTGGCGCGCGGCGATCTGGCCGACGCGGATGTGCAGAACATCGCCGATCTCGTCGCGGCTTTGGACGCGCACATCCCCGACCCGGTGCGGGACTTCGCAGCCCCGTTCCTGATGCCGATCGAAGGCGTGCACACGATCGAAGGCCGCGGCACTGTCGTGTCCGGCCGTGTCGAGCGTGGCGTGCTGAAGGTCGGCGACAAGGTCGAGATCGTTGGCCTCGACAACGAAGGCGCCGAAGTCGTCGTCACCGGCACGCAGGCTTTCCGGAAAGACATTCCGGAAGCGCGTGCGGGCATGAATGTCGGCTTGCTGTTGCGCGGCTTGAAGCGTGACGATGTCGAGCGTGGGCAAGTTCTGTCCGCGCCCGGCGCGATCAAGGCGCGCACCAAGGGCAAAGCGCAAATCTTTGTCCTGACCAAAGAAGAAGGCGGCCGGCACACGCCGTTCGCCAGCGGCTACCAACCGCAATTCTTCTTCGGCGTCACCGATGTCACCGGCGTGATCAGCGTCGCTGACGAAACCATCGTGTCGCCCGGCGACCAAGCGGAAGTCAGCTTCGACCTTCGCAAGCCGGTCGGCATCGAAAAAGGCATGCGCTTCGCCATCCGTGAGGGCGGCAGAACCGTCGGCGCGGGTCTGGTGACTGACGTCATCGCCTGAACGAACGAAGGGCGCCCCCGGCGTTGGAAAATGCCGGGGGTTGCTCTTTACGCTGCGATGGCCGCTATCATGCGCACATGACCAAACCCGCGCTGCTCATCCACCCACCCCTCGGCCTCTTTGAAATGCGCCTGGCGGATTACGAGGTGGTGCATTGGCCGACGGACCGTAAAGATATGCGCGCTGCCGTCACCATCGGCCATGTCGGCATTTCCAATGCGATGATTGATGCGCTGCCGGAGTTGCGTTGCATCGTTTGCTTCGGCGTCGGCGTGGACGGCATCGATCTCGACTATGCGAAGAAGCGCGGCATCACCGTCACCCACGGCCGCGAGATCAATCATGAGGACGTCGCCGACGTTGCACTCGGCCTCATCATCTCCGTCGCACGCGATTTCTCGCGCGGCGAGCGCGTGTTGCGTGAAGGCACATGGACGCCGCCGCTCGCGGTGCCGCCGCAACGCCGCTTGCGCGGGCGCAAACTCGGCATTGTCGGCATGGGCGCCATCGGCCAAGCGATCGCGCACCGCGCACAAGCCTTCGGCATGGAGATTCAGTGGAACGGCCCGCGCGCGAAAGCCGGCGTGGCGTATCCCTATCAGCCCGATCTCAAGGCGCTTGCCGAATGGGCCGACATTCTCGCCGTCGCCGCGCGCGGCGATCAAGCCGGCATTATCAGCGCCGACATCATCAAGGCGCTCGGCAGCGACGGCATTCTCGTCAACATCTCACGCGGCACACTCGTTGATGAAGATGCCCTGATCGCTGCGCTCAAGTCGGGTGAGCTCGCAGGCGCCGGGCTCGATGTCTTCACCGAAGAGCCGACACCGCGTGAGCGCTGGGCCGATGTGCCAAACTGCACGCTGACGCCGCACCTCGGCGGCGGCACGCGCGAAGCGCTCTATGAAGGATCGCAAAACGTGCTCGAAAATCTGCGCCGCTTCTACGCCGGCGAGCCACTGCTGACGCCGGTCCAATCCTAGTTTCAAGGAACCGCCGCAACCTGGGGCCGTTCTCCGCAGACAGGAGAACAATCATGGCAGAACGTGAAAGCGGCGGCGGCGGATGGATAGGCATCATCGCAGCGATCGCGCTGGTCGCTGTCATCGGCGCCGGCATTTACGGCTTCACCGCCGACCAGAACCGCAATGTCGCGGACTTGGAGATCAACGTGCCGGACGTCGATCTACCCGAACCGCCGACTATTGTGCCGCCAAGCGCAGAAACACCGGCGCCTGCGCCAGCCAACCCATAACAAAAGAGGCGACGGATCGCTCCGCCGCCTCTTCGCTTTTCTCGAGCTTGCGCGCTTAGCGCAGCTCGAAGGTCACGCTGACGCTGACCTGCGTTTCGATTTCGCCTGGCGCAATCGGCGTCGACGCATCGGCAGCTTGCATGCGCTCCATAGCCATTGGCACGATCGGCGGACGGAAGCCGCCGCCTTCGCTGACCGCCACAACGCGATGCACACGAAGCCCAAGCGCATCGGCATACAACGCCGCCCGCTCACGCGCGTTGGCGATCGCGTCGCGACGCGCCGCGTTCAATTGCGCGTCCGGATCTTGGTACGAGAACGAGACGCCGTTGACGTTGTTGCCACCCGCGCCGACAGCCGCATCGATGACGCGGCCAGTGTTATCGATGTTGCGCACCTTCGCCGTCACCGTGTTGTTGGCTTGATAGCCGGTGATGCGCGGCGGCTGGCCTTCGCCGTATACTTGCTGCGGATAGACCGAGACGTTCGCTGTTTGAATATCGCGCTCAGCAATACCGGCGCGGCGGAGCGCCTGAATCAAGGACTGCGAGCGGCGCGCGTTTTCGGCGAGCGCTGCGGCAGCCGTCTGGCCTTCAGTGGTTACGCCAACGCTAATCGTCGCCATGTCGGGACGGCCCTCGACAGAGCCTTCCGCATTCACGGTGAGCAGCGTTCCTTCGACGGCAGATGTGGTCAATTGCGGCTCCTGCGCGACCGCAATCGGCGGCGCTACAAACGTCGCCATAACGGCGAACGCCGCTGCGGCTTTCAACAAACGCATAATGTTTAGCTCCCAAAGAAACCACGATGGCCCTTGCACGCCCAAGCCTCACGGCCAGGGCGCCCAAATTACGGCGGCGAAAGGCTTTTCCGCCCCACTATCGCAAATGTGAGCGGTGGCAACTTTGTTCCGGCGAAAGCGTTGAATCCGGGACACAGGAGCAAACGCCATGAACAAACCCGTCCACGACAGCCCAAGCGACGACACTCCAAACGCGAAGCCCAAGAAAGTCCGAGACGCCGGCCCCGACGCCATGGAGAACCCGCCAAAGAAGTGGAACGAGGTCGACGAAGCCAGCGACGAGAGCTTCCCGGCGAGCGACCCGCCGGCGAAATACTAACGCGGATCAGCGCCGTTCGAGCGCGAAATCTAGCGCGGCGCGGACTGCGGTCACCTGCGCACGGATGCAGATTTCTTGCGTCGCTCGTGGGCTGTCGGGATAGACCTCGGTCGTGGTCTTGAACCGCGCGTTGGTGATCGACGGCGAAAGCGAAAGCTCCGCGAACGGATACTCGATGACGCCGTGGACAAGGACTTTCGACCCGATGATCTCGCCCTTCGCATCCGCCGGCGCGATGTGCGTCACCTTCTCGACTTCGGCGATGATGGCTTGCTGAAATTCCAGCTGCTGATCGGCGCTATCGGCGACGAGATAAAATCCATCCGGAATTTCCTCGTCCTCGAACGGCTTGCCATCGCGCGCGCTCAGCGCTGGCCGAAACTCGGTGCGATCGGAATCCGTCGTCTCGTGCAAATCGACATGCACGAGGTAGTCGCTGGCAAATGAGCGAACGAGAGCGATCAAGCTTGTCGTTTCCAGCGGGCCGTCGGCGCGAAAATTGCGATTGGGATCGATGGCGTCGTAGTTCCAACGCTGGATGCGCTCGTAGGCCCATGGGCTGATGCACGGCGCGACCAGCACATTGGCGCGGCCCGCATAATCGGCTGCGGCGCCATCGAGAAACGCAAGCGCACCGAGCACGCCGCTCGTCTCATAGCCATGCACGCCGCCCGTCACCAACACGTTCGGCAACGCCGCATCGATCACGCGACTGCGCAAAGCGTAAAGCGGATAAACGTCTTCCCCGTAGCGAAGCTCGCCATAAGCGATGCGCTCAAACCGATCGCTCAGCTTCTCGATCTGCGTGACGACGTCATCCTGATAGCTGCGCCGCCGCACCTGCCGCGCGCGCCACGCGGCACGCTCCGCTTCGCCCCAAGGACGCCCGGCCTCACCAATGTTCGACATCAGCCACACTACTCCTTGAGGCGCACGCAATGCCCATCGCAAGCGCCATTGTCTAACTTAATCGCGCGGACGGTTCGGGCTCTCCGGCAGCCATTGCGGCGGCGCGTCTGCGTTGGCGACGGCTTCAGTCAGCGCGAAATAGAAGCGGTGGAAATCCGCCTGCGCCTGGAAGTCGATCGGCGTGCTCATGTCGTCCTGCGGCGCGTGGTAGCGCTGTTCGTACCACTCGCGGTAACGCGCCCGCGCGTCCGCATCGCTCTCATCGAAGCCGAAGAGAAAGCTCACAGCCGGCACGCCGCGCTGCATGAACGGCCAATGATCGGTGCGGCGCAGAAGATTGCGCTCAGGCTCAAGATCGCCGCGCACCTCAATGCCCATCGGGCCCGCAATGTCGCGCACGCTTTGGCCGAGCGTTGAATCCTCAAGCCCCAAAGTTGTCAGCACGCGCAGCGGATAGAGCGGGCGCAACTGATCGAGATTGAGCACGGCGATCGGCGTAGGCGCTGCCGGAGTCGGATGCGCGGCGAGCCAGCGCGAGCCCCACAAGCCCTTCTCCTCCGCCGTCACCGCCGCAAAAATGATCGGACGGCGAAAGCCGCGCCCGTTGCGTTCATCGGCAAATGTGATGAGCGTCGCGACATAAGCGGCATCATCGAGCGCGCCATTATAGAGATTATCGCCATTCACCGGCGTGCCGTAGCCGTAGCCATCAAGGTGCGCGATCAGCAGCACCGGCTCATCCGCAAGCGCTGGATCCGTGCCGGGCAACACGGCGAGCACGTTGGCTGACGTGTAGCTGCGTTCACGCGTGGCGAAACGCGCCTGGAAACGCACGCCAAAATCAAACGCCGCCATGGCTTCACCACGCCCGCCACGCGCGAGAATATCGGTGCCGTTTTGGCCGGCGGTGTTAGCAATCTCGATGAATGCCGGCGCACTCAAGCGGATCGACGGGATCGAGCGCATGCGCGGCGAACCATCAGCGGGCGCGACTGTTCGCGCGTAAGCGAGCGGCCAGCGCGGCGGTTCGATGGTGAAGCCCATATCGTCGACGCGCACTAAGCCAACCGCGCCCGCCGCCGTCGCCGCATCGAGCTGTGCGGCGATCAATGTTTGCCCAGTGCGGCGCGTGCCGAAGCACAGCACGACAGCGCCGCGCACGTTGGCCATGTCTTGCGGCGAGCAATAGCCGCGGAAAACAAGCGGCGCGTCGATGCGCTCCGCCATGCCCCAAGTCGGCGTCACCGAGACTTCATGCAGGAAGCGCAAGTTGCGCGTGCCAACGCTAATCGTCGTGCCTTCGCTGACGACTTCGATATCGTCGAACTGGATCGCTTGAAAATACGTACCGCCATCGCCCGCCGGTTGAAGACCCGCGCGTTGAAAGCGATCGGCGACATAAGCTGCGGCGCGATCGTAACCAGGCGAACCCGTGTCACGCCCTTCCATCTCATCGCCAGCAAGTGCTGCCGTCGTCGTCCACCACGCCGCCGTCTGCGCATCCGGCGCGGCACTCGTGCTGGCGCACGCGCCCAAAAGAAGAGAAAGGGCAAACGCCGCGCAAACGGCTGCGAAACTGCGTCTGATCATGGTCGTGCTCCCCGCCCGAGTTTAGGCTGGAAGGAGCCATTTGACTGCCGAAAACGGCCCCATCCCAGAATCGTTTCGGCGAATCGCTGTATAATAGGGGCATCACCTCACAACCCAGGTTCTGATGCGTTTCTCCGACACCTTGCTCCGACAGGTGCGCGACCGGGTCTCGATTGCCGATTATGCCGGCAAGAGACTGACCTGGGACAAGCGCAAGACCCGTCCCTCGGCCGGAGATTATTGGGCGTGCTGCCCGTTCCACCAGGAAAAAAGCTCGTCTTTCCACGTCCTCGATCAGAAGGGCATCTTCAATTGCTTCGGCTGCGGCGAGAAAGGCGACGTCTTTACGCTCGCCATGAAGCTCGAGGGCCTTAACTTCCCGGAAGCGGTCGAGAAGATCGCCGAGTACGCCGGCTTCCCGCTGCCGAAGGACGATTACGAAGATCGCGGCCAGGACGATCGCCGCAAGCGGCTCTTCGCCATCACCGCCCGTACCGCGAAGCTCTACGCCGACGCGCTGCGCTCTTCGGGCGGCGCGGACGCGCGCAAATATCTGCAAGGCCGCGGCCTGACGCCCGACGATTGGGAGCGCTTTGGTATCGGCCTCGCGCCGGACGAATGGACTTGGGCGCTCGATAAGCTGAAAGCCGAAGGCTACAGCATCGACGAAATCATCGACGCAGGCGTCGCGCGCGAAGGCTTCGAAGGCAAGCCGCCGATCGACACCTTCCGTGGGCGCATCACCTTCGAGATCACCGACACGAGCGGCAAGATCATCGGCTTCGGCGGCCGCGCACTCGCGAAAGACGCCAAGGCCAAATACATCAACAGCCCTGAGACGGCGCTCTACTCCAAAGGCCGCGTGCTTTACCGCATCAAGCAAGCGCGCGAGATTTTGGCGCGCACGAAAGCGCCGGGCTTTGTCGTCGGCGAAGGCTATCTCGATGTGATCGCGTTCGAGCGCGCAGGCATCGCTGCCGTCGCGCCCTGCGGCACGGCGCTGACGGAAGACCAGCTGCAATTGCTCTGGCGCTCGGGCGGCGAGCCGACGCTCTGCTTCGATGGCGACGACGCCGGCAAGCGCGCCGCCGACCGCGCCATGGACTTGGCGCTGCCGCACTTAGCGCCCGGCCGCACGCTCAAGATTGCCTACGCGCCCGACAAACAGGACCCGGACGACATCTACCGCGCCGGCGGCGCCGAAGCGCTGACCGCCCTGCTCGATGCCGCAGCGCCCTTTTCAGTCGCCATTTTCGAGCGCGAGCTTGGCCGCCATGGGCTGGCGACGCCGGAAGCCCGCGCGGCGCTGCAAGCGTCGGTCAAAGCCGCCGCCAATCTGATCACCGATAAGGATACGTCGAAGGCCTATTTCTACGACCTGCTCGCCAAGGCCAACGCCGCCATGCGCGCCCAGCGCCCGGCGTTCGAGCCGCGCCCGCAGCAGCCGCAAGGCCAAGGCCAGTCACAACAAGGCAAAGGCGGCTGGAAAAAAGGCCCGCAAATCTTGCCGCCGACCCAAGAACTCAAGGCCCAAGCCGCCGCCAGCGCCCGCCCTGCCGCCGAGAACTTCCTCCGCGCCGCCGCCGATTTCCCGCGCATCATGGCCCGCTACGCGGACTGGCTGGACCGCCTCGAAATCGCCGACGCCGACCTCGACGCCATCCGCTCAGCCCTCACTGAGCTTGCCGATGACCCTGACTCGCATGGGGCCATTGACCGGGAGGCTCTGAGCCTCCATTTGACCCGATCGGGTCGGGAACGCGCTGCAGCGCGCATTTCCGCATGGCCCAAGCCAGTTTCCGCGGCAGAGGGAGCCGACGTCGAGGCCGAATGGCTGGCGTTGGTGACGCGGGAGGTGGTGCTGCCGGCGATCAGGGAGGAATTGTCCGAGTTGCGCATGGCCGCTGCTGAGGGAGACGAGGCCGCGTTCGCCCGCTTCCAAGGCTTGAGCCGTGAAGCCCAGAAGATCGAGGCGCGCGCTCGTGAGGCAAAATTGGACGACGTGCAGGAAGACAATAGTGGCGGCTTAGTCGCCTAAGGCCAAAACACCGGCGACCTAGTCGCCAAGGGAAAGACACCTATCTCGATGGCTAAGAGCAAAGTTTCGATGAGCAAGAGCGAAGAGTCCGCTTCTGAGGAGAAGGACGCGCCGGAAGGCCCGATCCTCGACCTCTCGGACGCTGCCGTGAAGAAGATGATCAAAGCCGCGAAGGCGCGCGGCTTCGTCACGCACGAAGAGCTCAACAAAGTGCTGCCGTCGGAAGAGTTCTCGTCCGAGCAGATCGAAGACGTGATGAGCCAGCTCAACGAGATGGGCATCAACGTCGTCGACAATGAAGAAGAAGGTGAAGCCGCCGAGGACGAAGGTTCCAAAGCCGTCGCCACGCGCGAAGAGGCCTCCACCAAAGTCGCCGTCACCAACACACGCGAAGACGCTGACCGCACCGACGATCCGGTGCGCATGTATCTGCGCGAAATGGGCAGCGTCGAACTGCTCAGCCGCGAAGGCGAAATCGCCATCGCCAAGCGCATCGAAGCCGGCCGCGACGCGATGATCCGCGGCCTCTGCGAAAGCCCGCTGACGTTCGAAGCCATCATGGTGTGGCGCGACGAATTGCGTGAGCAGAAGATTCTGCTGCGCGACATCATCGATCTTGAAGCCACGTACGGCGCCGAGATGGGCATCGTCCCGCAATCGGCGCCCGGGGTGAACGCCGACGGCCTCGTCGATCCCGAGCAAGCCAAAATCGAAATCGCCGAAATGGAGCGCAAGAAGGCCGAAGCGCTCGCCGCACGCGCAGCTCCCAAGCCAGCGCCCGCCCCGCGCGGCGAAGACGGCGAGGACGGCGAAGAGAAAGACCCCGGCGAAGCCGCCGCTGAAGCCGATAGCGACAGCGAGTTCGACGACGAACAAGCCATCTCGATGTCGGCGATGGAAGCCGAACTCAAAGAAGGCGTGATGTCGACGCTCGACACCATCGCCGAAGCCTTCGGTCAATTCCGCAAGCTGCAGGAAAAGCGCATCGAACTGCGCCTGCAAGGCAAATCGCTGCCGGGCGCCAAGAACGAATCCTACGAGACCGCGCAAAACACGATCATCGAAGAGCTGAAGAAGCTGAAGCTCAACAATGCGCGTATCGAGAGCCTGGTCGAGCAGCTCTACGCCATCAACCGCAAGCTCATTCAGCTTGAAGGCAAGCTGATGCGCCTCGCCGATTCAAACGGCGTGCCGCGCGGCCAATTCCTCGAAGCCTACCAAGGCAGCGAACTCGATCCGAAATGGACCGAGAAGGTCGCCGCCAAATCGAAGAACTGGGCCAAGTTCGTCGCCGCCGAAGTTGACGACATCGCCGACATTCGCGGCGAAATCGGCGTGCTCGCCCAAGAGACCGGCGTGCCGATCGACGAATACCGCCGCATCGTTCACGCCGTGCAAAAAGGCGAACGCGAAGCGCGTCAAGCCAAGAAGGAAATGGTCGAAGCGAACCTCCGCCTCGTCATCTCCATCGCGAAAAAGTATACCAACCGCGGCCTGCAATTCCTGGATCTCATCCAGGAAGGAAACATCGGCCTGATGAAGGCCGTCGATAAGTTCGAGTATCGCCGCGGCTACAAGTTCAGCACGTACGCCACGTGGTGGATCCGCCAAGCGATCACGCGAAGCATTGCAGACCAAGCGCGCACCATCCGCATTCCGGTGCACATGATCGAGACGATCAACAAGCTCGTGCGCACCAGCCGTCAGATGCTGCACGAAATCGGCCGCGAGCCGACGCCGGAAGAGCTCGCCGAAAAGCTGGGCCTCCCGCTCGAGAAGGTCCGCAAGGTGATGAAGATCGCCAAGGAGCCGATCTCGCTCGAAACACCGATCGGCGACGAAGAAGATTCACACCTCGGCGACTTCATCGAAGACAAGAACGCCATCCTGCCCGTCGACGCAGCGATCCAATCCAATCTGCGCGAAACCACCACCCGCGTGCTGGCCTCGCTCACCCCGCGCGAAGAACGCGTCCTCCGCATGCGCTTCGGCATCGGCATGAACACCGACCACACGCTCGAAGAAGTCGGCCAGCAGTTCTCGGTCACCCGCGAACGCATCCGCCAGATCGAAGCGAAGGCGCTCCGCAAGCTGAAGCATCCGAGCCGTAGCCGGAAGCTGCGGAGCTTCTTGGATAACTAGGAAGTCAGCTTTTTGACTTTTGGCTTGGCGCCTTGCTTGGTGAACTGACCTTGATAAGCAGCGTCTGGCACACCGGATGTCTGCTCGAAAATGAGCTGACAAATGCGCATTCCCGGCCGCAACCGAATTGGGGCTGGACCGTGATTGATGATTTCGAGTTGAATTTGCCCTTCGAAACCTGAGTGTATCGTTGGAGCCGTGACGTGAACTGCCAAGCCAAGGCGGGCGAGAGAGCTCTTTCCTTCGACTCGAGCACCCAGACGCGCCTCAGGCTTCAGCGAAACTCGTTCTTTGGTCCACGCAAGGATCAGCTTTCCGGAATTCAAGGCAAATCCTTCGGCACCGATCATGCGCGCTTCTGAGATTTGCTCTTTTACACTGTTGAAGCTGTACCCCTTAGCCCCAGGATCAATGATCTCAACACCTTGGGGTGTATCTTTGAACAAGGAAATGTTTTCGTCGAGCGTAAGATCAAGCGCGGTTGAACTGTAGGCCGTTTGGTCTGGCTGTGGCTCAACGTCGATCAAGCCGCGCTCAATCGAAATTCGGATCTCACGATCGGTGAGGATCATGCAGCTTCAGCGCTTTTCAATTGGTCATCTCCAATCCAAATGCGCCATGCTCCGCTTTCTGCTTCACGAGGAAGTTCAATCAGAAGGGCGTTATCATCCCGCTGATCCACTATTCGACTTACTCGGAGCGTCTCACCATCCCAGCTATTGCTGTCGACAGAAACAAACTCTTCAGACCCATCGGCAGTCTGAATCGCGATGAGAACTTGATTGGGATGCCAGCCAACACCGATCCTGCGAGCCGTTAGCCTCATTACATCCTCCGTCAGAATCAACTTCTGCAAGTTGAGCCTACCCGCCCTAAACACTCCACTAATAGACCTTGTTCCATATTTGTTCCACAGTCAATGGTGGAGAACATCAGATTAGGAACGAGGATAGATCGCCGCTAATCCGACCGCCCCCCACACTGCGCTTACACTCAGCGCAACAATGCCTCCCGCCGCCATCCCCACCACAGCACCGCCCGCGCTTTATCGCATCGCGCGCGCTTTCATCTGCGTGCTGCACGATCTCTTCGGCGCCCCGGAGGACATCGCTCGCGCACATGCGCTGACGCACGCAGCGTACAAAATCCTGCTCTCTTGGATCCGCGTTGGCGAAGCGATGATGCGGCGGCTGATCGCCATCGAAGCGGCGAGCTTTCCCAAACCCAACACGCGCCCGCTGCTCTACGCGCAGCGCAAACGCGCGCGCCACATGATGGAATTCTGGCCCGAGAAACCCGATGAGTGGCGCGTCAGCTTCCGCACCACCATCACCACACATCGCGCCGGCCCACGCGCCCCACGCAAACCGCCCCAACGCGTCCCCGGTTCGCCGATCTTCCACAATGCCTGGCCGCTCGCCGAACGCTTCGAGGCGCTCATCCGCGTCTTCAATAATCCGCTCCCCTACGCGCGCCGCTTGAGCTGCCGCCTGCACGCGCGCCCGCACCTCCTCGACGCCGTGCTCGCAGCGCCCGCCGAGTACGGTCACCGCGTCGATCACGCGGACGAGTTCACGACGCAGGCCAAGCGCGCTTGGTCACAACGACGAGATTCAAGCTGACGCGAGCGTTCGCTCCTGGCGTCGCTGAACTCGCAGCGCAGCGCGCGCGGGGTCGCTCACTCATGCGTAGTTGAAGCTGATCGAAATCCGCGCCTTCTTCGCGCCGTTCGCCGGCACTTCGTGACGCACGAAGCTTTCCCACATCAGCACTTCGCCGGCTTTGGGAGTCACATACACAAAAGTCCGTTCGCTCTCCGGCGCATCTTCGGCGCGCATGGGCGCTGCCATCATCATCGGATGACGCGGGTCTTCGAGCTTCAGGGCGGACGATCCGGGCGGCGTCTCGACGTAAAACGTCCCGCTCAGCACCGAGTGCGGATGGATGTGCCCGGTGTGAACACCGCCGGGCTCCAGCACATTGATCCAGATGGAATCGAGCTTCAGCTTGCGGCCGCCGAGCTCCAGATGAAGCGCGCGCGCGAAAGCAGCGGCATGCTTATCCAACACCTTCACCAGTGCAGCTATACTGGGGTCACGCTTCGGCAGATCGTCGAGCGAGGCATAGGAGGTGTAGCCGCGATAATTCTTCTCTCTGCTCCAAACCTGCCCCGCTTCGTCATCGGACGCGATCGAGCGGCAGGATTTCGCGAGTTCGCGCACGTCCACGCCGTCAAGCGTTGCGCGATAGAGTTTGGTGACGAAGAGAGACGCGATATCGGCCATGCGCCGAGCTTAGACCCCGCGCGCGCGCGATGCGCAATCGCATTCGCCCCAGCAAAAAAGCGCTCCCGCGAACGGGAGCGCTTCAGGCGATCAACACAGCCGCGCGGGAGGCGACGGTTGTGCGGGCAACGCGATTAACGGGCCGAGGCGGTCAGCGTCGGCGTGATCGAGGCGACCGTCAGTTCAGCGCCGCGCGAAACTTCGCAACGGATGTTCTGCAGGCTGCCATTGTGCCAGAGGTCGAAATCGACGCGGATCAGGCTGGCGCGAACGCGAATGTTGTCGAGTTCGATCGAAGCCGGATCGACATTGGCCTGGGTGGCGATGTCGGCGCGGCAGAGCGAGATGGCGGCTTGGCGATCGCGGGCGGTGTCGGCCGAGGCGACGCCGGGGATGCCGAATGCGGTCAGCGCGAGCGCTGCAATGAGAAGCTTTTTCATAAGGATAACCCTCCGGGGAGAAGAGACGCCGGACTATGATGACCGGTCTATTGGTTTGATTATCACTAGACCGGTCGTCATACAAGTGCTAAATTGACGCTATGGCAAAAGTTTCATCGGCTCGCGAAGACATGCTGGTTGTGGCGACGCAACTCTTTGGCGCACGCGGCTATGAGGGCATTGGCATCGCTGAACTGCTTGAAAAATCAGGCGCGCCACGCGGTTCGCTCTATTTCCATTTCCCCGGCGGCAAACAGCAGATCGGCGCTGAAGTCGTCGCCCGCGTGGGCGCTGAGGTGGCTTCACGTTTTCGTGCGCTGCACGAAAGCGGCGCCAGCCTGGATAGTTTTATCGACCAGGTGTTCAAAGCCACGGCGAAGGAAAGCAAAGAGCGCGAATATTGCGCCTCGTGCCCGATGGCCGCGATCGCCACCGGCTTCGGCAGCAATGACGTGGTCCTCGCCGAAGCCGTGCGCTTGGCGTTCACCTCGTGGGAAACGGAGATCCGCGTCGCCGTCGAAGCGCGCGGCATGACCAAATCCCACGCCGGCATTTTTGCATCAGCGATGCTGACCGCGATGGAAGGCGCGTTCGTGATTTCGAAAGCGCAGCGCAGCGATGCGCCACATAAGAACGCTTGCCGGGCGATCAAAGCACTCGCGGCGACGATGCTGCCGAACTAAACCCGTTCGATCAAAGCCGCATAGCAACCGCGCGTAGCATAGTGCGCGTGAATGTATGCCACCGCCGGATTGGCGAAGAGCTTCTCGATCGCAGCCACCGCTTCCGCGCCTTCGCTCAGAACTGCTGCTTCCATCATGTGATCGGCGCCGAAAGCGCGCAGCGATAGAGTCCGCCGCGCCAAAGCCGGCGGGATCGCATCGACGGCTTCAAAGCGCGCATTGGTTTCACGCACAAAGATCGGGCCTTGTTGGCGATAGGGCGTATCGGCCGGCTGGTGATCGTAGTTCAGCAGAATAACGTGCTCGCCGATCTCCGCATCATCGAGGCTGATCCGGCAAGGCGCGGCGGGCTTGCTTTCCACGCGCACACGCCTGGCGCCGCGCATGGCGAGCTCCGCATCAGAGCGCGCGTGCAAATCCGCAAACTGCGCGGGGTTGAGGCCGGTGACGCGGAAGCTCATGAAATCTCTCCTACAGGCGCAAACCTGAACTAGACTGCGCCCTCACGCTCGCCGCTTTCGGACCCTCCAGCACAATGCGCCTCAACCAGATCACCGCCGCCGCAACCGATCTCGACGCCTCTATCGCGTTCTACGCAGCGCTCGGCCTTCGGCTCATCGTCAAGGGTCCGCACTATGCGCGCTTCGAATTGCCGGATGGCGAAGCCACGTTCTCGCTGCACGTCACAGACGGCGCCGTCCCGCGCGAGCACGCGCCGCAGCTCTACTTCGAAGCGCTCGACGTCGATTTCGAAGTGAATCGCATGCGCCATGCCGGCTACGCCGTTGAGCAAGAACCGAAAGCACAAACCTGGCTCTGGTATGAAGCCTGGCTGCGCGATCCGGCCGGCAATCACATCTGCATCTACAACGCCGCCGAGAACCGCCGTTACCCGCCGTGGCGCATCGATGCGGCGCCGGCAGCGAACAACCTTCACCTCGTCATCCGCGAGGGCGCCGCCTTCGCGCTGGTGAAGAGTGATAGCGGCGCAGAGGCGTGGCGCGATCTGCAAGCGCGCTACGGCGATTACAAAACCTCACTCGGCCCGTTCGATCTTTTCGATGTGCTGTGCGTGCTCGAACGCGATTGGCCGCAGTTGTTTCTGGCGCACCAAAGCGCGATCCGCGCCTTCGTTCAAAGCGATGCAATCGAGCTTGCGCTTTAGCGATAAATCTCGTTGCCGAATTCGTGCCAGATCGCTGAGAAGCCCAGCGTGCCGATCAGCGCAAACACGGCGACGATCGTCAGTATCCCAATGATCAGAAGCACTAGCGCGCCGATCCATGAGATGCGCGAGAGCACGAGGCCGGTCTCGTCATTGCCAGCCGCCTTCGCCTGCCCTGCGCCGATCACGCCGAGCACGAAGGCCGCGATCGTCGGGATGAACGGGATGATGAAGCTCAGCACCAAGCAGACGCAGCCGATCGCGCCCATCACCGTCGCATTCGAAGTCGCTGAGCCGCCACTGGCGGACGCAGCGCCCGGCACGGCGAAGACGCCCTGCGCTTCACCATTGGCTTCGACGAAATCGACAATTTGCCCCGGCGCAGGCGTCCCCGGCGAGCGCCATTCGCTCAGCGGAAATTCCAGCCGCTCTTGGTTGGGGCCGATGAGAACGCCGCGTCCGCCATGAACGCCGAGAATTGTACCACGCATGACGCTCGACTTAAGCGGCCCGAGCGCTCATCGCAATGGCTACTCGGCGATCAGCCGGTTCGGTGCGCGGATCGCGTCCGGCGATTGGTTGAGCGCCAAGAGTTCCGCGATCAGCGACAACACCGAAGACGAGCGATCGCCCTCTTCAGCGATGTCACGGCAGGGCCCTTCGTTTGCAGCTTCCGCACACGAGCGCGAGATTGCGGGGCCGGCATAGAAACGCTCGCCGCCATACGCGACTTCGGCGCCGTAGATGCGGCCATGCAGGGACGCTTGATGTGGCACGACGCGGAAGAGCGGCACGCCTTCACCGCCGCCGCGCAAACCTGCCGCGCTCACCGTGAGTTGCGCTTCGATCGCCTCGCCTGGGCCCGCCACCATGCTGCCGGCGCGCAGAAGTTCGCCGACATAATAGATAATCTCATCGAGCGATCGCAGGCGAAACACATAGGTCAGGTCGCCTACGATGAAGGTTGGATCACAGCGTTCGTCTTCCGAAGGCGGCGCAGCACGAACAGGTCGCGCGGGGGCATAGGCATCGACGAGTCCGCAAACCGCACGCGCATTGGCATCCGTGGAGATTTGACCATGCGCGTCCACTTGAGCCAGGAAACCGCGCATTTCGCGGACGAAGTCGCAGCCGTTCGTATCGACGTCTTGTGCGCAGTTGCGGAAAATCTCGTTGGCTTCGTTGTAGAGTTGGCTCGTATGGCCATCGGCGCGGATGAGCGTAATGCGCTCGACCATCACCATCGTCAGCAGATCGCGCGGCCAGCCACCGCGCCAGTAGCGCGCAAAAATGTAGGGCTCGGTCGATTCAAACACGGTTTGCGTCAGCGTTTCGGCGCTGAACGGTTGCACCGCGTACGTTGGGCGCGTTTCGGTTTCACGCTCGACGCCGACATTGCCAAAGCCCCAGGGCGCGCCGCCTTCGCCGAGCGGGATCGAGCCGATGCCGGCGCTTTGTGCATACCGCCAAGACGGCGCGTCGGAGATGCCGGTCATCGAGAGATAGTGCCGCGGCAGGCGATCGCGCGAGCGCATGATGTTCAGCAGGATCTGCGCCTGCACCGCTTGCGCGTAGGCGTCGTTGAACGAGGCCGCATCGTCGGCGATCTGGCGCGCGAGATTACCGCGCTGAGCCGGCGCTCCGCCCGTGGCGCATGCGCTCAAGAGCGCGCTGGCGGCGATTATCAACGTCCGGAACGGCATGGCGTCATTCTCCCACCCGGAGATTCCGCCGCCGCAAGCCGGCTCTCAAGCCAGTTCCCCAACTACAATCGTCTTGCGTCCGGGCGCGTCTCAAGCTTGAAGGACGCCTTATGGACAAGCTGATCGAAGGCTATCGCGTCTATCGCGAAAAATACTGGCCCGAGCTACAGGCCCTGCACCGCTACCTGGCCGACCGCGGACAATCACCGCGGACGCTGGTGATCGCCTGCGCCGATAGCCGGGTGGACCCCGCCACCATTTTCAACGCCGGCCCCGGCGAGCTTTTCGTCGTCCGCAACGTCGCCAACCTGGCGCCGCCGTTTGAGGAAGCGCCCGGCTTTCACGGCGTGAGTGCAGCAATCGAGTTCGCGGTCACGCAGCTCAAGGTGGAAACCATACTCGTCCTGGGTCACGCCCAATGTGGCGGCGTAAGCGCCGCCTTGGCCGACCGGCCGCGCAATCCGAGTTCGTTCCTGGATTCCTGGATCAGTCTCTTGGACCGCGCCAAGGGCCGCGTTCGGGAGAGCCACAGCCATGACGAGCAAACCGACCTCGAGCACGAGTCCATTCGCGTCACGCTGGAAAACCTGGCGACCTTTCCATTCATTCAGGAAGCCATCAAAGCGCGCGGTCTGAAATTGGAGGGCGCCCGCTACGGCGTCGCCGATGGCGGTTTGGAAGTGCTCGACCACGAAACCGGCGCATTTAACCCCGTAGAGTAAAGGCCATTTCCGGGAGCTGGATGCGTTTTCATCACGGCAAGCGTGACAGACGGTGTTGTGCCGAAATGGTCCGTGCTATGGCCTGAAAGACGCATGGGGACTGGTGGGGACCCAAAGGACTCGTCATGGCGGACGTCCATATTGTTTGTGTGCGCGAGGACGAACCGCAGGCCAAAGCGCTTGCGGAAATGTTCGAAGCGGCGGGCTTTTCGATCGGTGGCGCGCCATCGAGCGATGGCGCTTTGCGCTCGTCCGGCGCTGGCCTCGTCGTCTGGTCGCAGGCCTCGATCCGGTCGCGCCCATTTCTCGATGCGGCACAGCGTGTGATTAACGCCGACAAGGCCGTGGTCGCGAGCCTCATCGAACCGCCGCCGCCGTCGAGCATTGGCGACTCCCCGGTGTTCGATCTCACCCGCTGGGACGGCGATCCGAACGACCCGCAACTCGATCCGCTGTTCTTCGCCGTCGACCGGATGGTGAATTCGGCCCGCGCCAGTGTTGGCGCGAGCGCTGCTCCCGCCGCTGAACCGGCCTACGAACCGCCGCCACGCCGCGTCGCTGCGCCACCGCCGCCGCCGGCAGCGCCAAAGCCGCCGACCTACACGCGCCCCGGCGCCGACCCGCTTAATTCCGAAGCCGAACACTGGCGCGCCATCCGCGACAGCCGCAACCCGTCGGACTTCATGGACCACCTCGCGCGCTTTGGCCCGGAAGGCGCCTTCGCTGAAGTCGCGGAACTCCGCTTGAAGCAACTCACCGCTGCGCAAGCGCCGGAAGTCCGCGCGCCCGCTCCGGCGCCGCGCCCAGCCGCTCCGCCTCCGCCACCGCCGCGCGCGCCAATCCAGTCGCGGGTGGCGATGCCGCCGACACGTTCGGAACCAACTCCAGCACGCCGCTACGAAGCGCCACCCGCTCCGGCGCGCCGTCCGGAACCGGCGCGACGCCCGCCGCCTGATCGGTATGATCGCAACGATCTGCGTGAGCCGCCGAGCAGTGGCGGCGGCCCGCTGCGCGCCCTCATTTTGATCGCACTGCTTGGCGGCGCGGCTCTCGCCGGCGGCCTCTATTTTGGCGGCGGCATGAACGACGTTGCCGGCAACCCCGGCCAAGAAGATCAGCAAGTCGCGGAAGCGCCGGCGACCGGCGAACCGGAAAGCTATAGCGACGATCCGGCCGGCTCCGATGCGCTCTCGCTCGACGAAGCCCTCGATCCCGCGCCGCGCCGAACCGAACCGCCGCGCCGCGAACCGGCGCCAACGCCAGCGCGCGAACCAACGCGTCAGCAAGACGAAGCCGCCGATCGCGCGGCCGCGCCGACGACATCGTGGGCCGCCAACAGTGGCAGCACGACAAGCGGTGGCCCAGTTTCGCTGCAACCGGGCGCGTCGCAGCCGACTTCGCCAAGCAGCTCGCCAAGTCCCGTTCCGCTTGGCCCAACCGCTTCGCCAGTGTCGAGCGATCCGGCGCCAGCAACAACGCGCCCGACTACGCCAACCCGCGCAGCGACGGTATCGTTCTCATCGCGCCCATCGGCGCGGCGCATCGCTGACCTTTATCCCTCCCGCGCGCTGCGCGATGGCGTAGGCGGACGCGCCGTGCTCGATTGCACGGTCGCTTCGGGGCTGACGCTGAATTGCTCGGTGGCGAGTGAAACGCCGGCAGGCTTGGGCTTCGGCCAAGCGGCTATGTCGGCGTCGAATTCCTATCGCGCCAACCCGCAGCGCAGCGATGGTTCGAGTGCGGTTGGGCAATCGACGCGGATCGTCGTTCAATTCCAAGCGCCGGCCGAATGATTCTGACGCTGCTGAAGGCCAAGCTGCATCGCGCACGCGTGACGCAGTGTGATCTCCACTATGAGGGCTCGATCTCGATCGACGCCGATCTGTTGGAGCGCTCCGGTATCCTGCCGAACGAGCAAGTCGATGTGCTGAACATCAACAATGGCGCGCGCTTCACGACGTACGCGATCGAGGCGCCACGCGGCTCGAAGATGTTCGGCATTAATGGCGCGGCCGCGCGCATGGCCCAGCTGGGCGATCCGATCATCGTGATCGCCTATTGTCAAATGCCTGCCGAAGAAGCGCGTAACTATGCGCCGACAGTCGTGCTGCTCGACGAGAACAACGACATCATCCGGCCATAAACGAAAACGGCGGGCGCTTTCGCATCCGCCGTTTCGATTCTGCTTTGTGTTGGCCCGTTAGTGCGTGAGGCGCAGCGAGCCGATGCCGGTGCCGATTGCATCGAACGCTTGCGACAGCTCCGTGGCGTTGTCGGCGTTGAAGAAGTGTTGATCGCTCGACGCGCAATCGCGCATCATATCTTCGTTGCCATTGCGGAAGCGCACGACATAGATCTCGATGCCGGCGTTCTTGATCGCGGTGCAAAGCGCCGCCTGGCGATCATCGACATAGTCGACGTACTCGTTCGAGGAATCGATGTCGCGACGGAAGATGCTCGGCAAGACGCCGTGCAGAATCCCGAACAAGAGCTGCGTCAGCGAACTGCCGCCAGCATAGTCGCGCCAGAAGCCCATGTAATTGTAGGCCGAGTAATCCGTCGCCATGACCGCGTCGGTGCCGACATTGGTGTTTTCACCGTCCGACATCAGCACGATGACCTTGCGAACGTCATCGCCATACGGCGCGCCTTCCGTGAACGGCGCAGTCGGCGAAAGCACGCGCCAGCCCCAGGCCAGGCCTTCAGCTTGGTTGGTGCCGCCGCCCATCCAGTCGCGCATCGCCGAGATGTTGCTTTGGACGATCGTCTCGTTCGAGGTGAGCGGCACGATCGGCGTCGGGCAACCGCGGTTGGGGCCGCGCGTATCCGGCGCCGAGGAGTCGATCGAGGCGGTGGAGCCGCGATACTTGAACACGTTGAAGAAGCGCGCTTCGCGTTGCTGTTGCGCGGTCGCCGAAGTCGGCTGGCCGGTCGACATTGTCACGGCGTTGCCGGTGCCCGAGATGGCGCCCGCCGCATTGACCACAGACGCGCGCGCGCTGCGTAGATTGCCTGATCCCGTGCTGGTGCCGTCATCAATATAGGATTGATTGTTGTTGCGATAGTTCG
The DNA here is from genome assembly GCA_964405865.1 of uncultured Terricaulis sp. Classification (GTDB taxonomy): domain Bacteria; phylum Pseudomonadota; class Alphaproteobacteria; order Caulobacterales; family Aquidulcibacteraceae; genus Vitreimonas. Next base: position 317,791 of record CAYOPM010000001.1, read on the forward strand.
CCGCCGAGGAAGAGCTTGAGTTCGACTGGTTGGCAGTGCCGCCAGTGTCGAGCCAAAAGAACGGCACGAACAACGTGCGCGGATCGGAGATGGTCGGTGCGGCATCGTTGATATCGAACGGCTCGGGACGCGCTTCGACACAGCCCTTCCAAGAATCGTTCGGAATAAGATCGAAGAGCGTGAAATAATTGATACCATCGGCGGGCGTGAAGGCAAAGCAATAGCCCGTCGACAGCAGCGAGCCACGCTGCCAGCGCACACGATACGGGCCAGGATAGCCTTCGTTGACACCGGCGGTGCTGGTGTTGTCGAAGTACGGACGGTCGCTCAGCGCTTCGCAATTGTTGCCCGTGTAAGCGGCGCTGCTCGTTGACGTGTTGCGCGCGACATAGCCGATCATGCGGTCTTCGAGCAGTTCGCCGTTCAGCGGCGCAACGCCGGTCGTATCCATCCACGACATTTGCGAGCCGTTGGTGCCGATGTTCACTTGCGCCACGAACGGCACGAGCGCGACCCGCACAGTGTCGCCGTCAAGCGAAAGCAGATCGGCCGCGAGTTGCGATGCGGCGCTGCGGAGTGCGGCCATGTCGTTGGCCATCGAGCCGGTGTTGTCGAGCACGAGCGCGACTTCGATCGGCGGGCTGGCGTTGGCTTCGGCGGTGGATTCGACGTGCAGGTCCCAATCGTCGCCATTGATGATGCGCGCCAAGCTCAGCGGCATCGGCATATCGGCGGTGACCAAGTGACCGCCTGTGTCGAGCTGCGTAACGGTGAAGGTGACGCCCTGGCCGGCACTGCCCATTTCGGCGTCGAAAAAGGCGCGCGCCGCGGCCGTGCGTTGGGCGATGGACAAGTTCGAGCTGCGCTCAGCAACCAGAGCCGCGCCGTCGGCGGCGTTTTGCATCTGGTTCTGCAAGGCCTGAGCGCGCGTGAAGTCGACCGTGATGCCGACGAGGCCGACCAGGACCGCGCCCATCAGGCCCCACATCATGGCCACGTTTCCGCGTTCGTTCCGCAGGAACGAGCGCTCGGAGCGCGCCTTGGCAAATGCCGGGGTAACCATTTTCCGCCTCAAAATCCGACCCTTAAGCGACCCAGTGGTACGCCAATGCGCTTAATTTCCGATTTGGGAGCTTGGTAAATGGCGCCGATTTCGGTTGCGGTATCTATCGAAGTAGTATTATAGTGATATCACTTTGATGGCATGAGAGGGTATGTCATGACCGCAGCAGCGCTTAATCACACACAAGAACGCAAAGCCAATACGTCCAACGGGGGGCTGATGCTCCTCCTCACCCTGGTGGTCCTGGGGCTGATGGTTTGGTCGTTCATCGAGATCATTCGCTACGAGCAAGCGGAGCAAGTGATCCTCCTCATCACGCTCTCGGTGGTCTTCACCGCCCAGCTGATTGGCTTCTATTCGCTGCAGCCGAACGAGGCCGCGGCGATCACACTCTTCGGTAACTATAAGGGCACTGACCGCACGCCTGGCCTGCGCTGGGTTTTGCCCTGGTACACGAAGAAAAAGATCAGCCTGCGCGTGCGCAACGTCACCGGCGAAAAGCTGAAGGTGAACGATAAGCGCGGCAACCCGATCGAGATCGCCGCCGTCGTTGTCTGGCGCGTCACCGATACCGGACAGGCGCTCTTCGATGTCGATGACTATCAAACCTTCGTCGACATCCAGATCGAAACCGCCGTGCGCGAGATCGCCTCGCACTTCTCCTACGATCACGCCGAGCACGACGAGCCGACTTTGCGCGGCGATGCTGACCAAGTCTCTGCACTGCTCCGCGAAAAATTGCAGGAGCGCGTGGTGGTCGCCGGCGTCGTCGTCGATGAGACCAAGCTCAGCCACCTCGCCTACGCGCCGGAAATCGCCAGCGCCATGTTGCGCCGCCAACAAGCCGAGGCCGTCCTCGCCGCGCGCCGCTACATCGTGCAGGGCGCCGTTGAGATGGTGCACCACGCACTCGAACAGCTCAGCGAACGCGATATCGTTCAGCTGGACGACGAGCGTCGCGCGGCGATGGTGTCAAACCTCTTGGTCGTGCTCTGCGGCGACCGCGACGCCCAGCCAGTCGTCAATACCGGCTCGCTCTATCAGTAGGGCCTGAGGTCATGCCGACCGAACGCAAAGCTTTCGCGCTCAGGCTCGATCCAGCGCTGCACGACGCCGTCGCCCGCTTGGCGAACATCGAACTGCGCAGCGTCAACGCCGAGATCGAGTTCCTGCTGCGCGAAGCGCTTCGGGCCCGCGGCGTGAAGCTCGAAGCGAAAACGCAAACAGAAGACCAACAAGGGGGTGAATGATGTCTACGACCACGAAATCGATACGCTATCTGGCGCTCGCCTTCGCCGTGACGTGGGCCATCGTGATCACGGGCTGGAGCATGGGCCTGCATGAGAACCCACAAATCGCGCCCTATGTTCTAGCTCTCTCCATGTTCGGACCGGCGATCGGCGCACTAGTGTGCACGTTCGCTTTCGAGAAGGGTCGCCGCGTCGCGGCCCTCGGTTTACACTTCAAGCCGAATTGGTGGTGGCTGTTCGCGTGGCTCATACCCGTTCTGCTCGCCGCAACGTCAGTCGGCGTGACGGTCGCCTTCTCACAGTACCCTTATGTCGATCCAGCGACCGGCGTGATCGCACTAACGCGAGCGATGGCGCCGGAGGCGGCGGACCAGCTGCAAGACGTCCCCTATCTCGGCGCCATCATCATGGTGCAAGCGTTGGTGCTCGGAGCGCTGATCAACAGCGTGATCCTGACCGTCAGCGAAGAATTGGGCTGGCGGGGTTATCTCTATGATCTGTGGCGCGGCGCTGGCTTTTGGCGTTACTCAGTGGCGACCGGTGCGATCTGGGGCGTCTGGCATGCGCCGATGATTTATCTCTACGGCCACAACTACCCTGACGATCGCGTGCTCGGCATCGGCCTTTTCACGCTCTTTTGCATGTTGCTCTCGCCGATCATGACGCTGGTGCGAGACCGCGGCAAATCGGTGTGGGCCGCAGGCATTTTCCACGGCACCATCAACGCACTCGGCGGTCTGACCATCCTGCTCGTCGGCGGCGCGGTCTTCCCATGGAACGGGATCGTCGGCATCGGCGGCTTTGCGGCGCTGGCGATTGGCGTCGTATTGGTGGTGCTGCTGCAGCGTGGGCAGCGTGACGCGCCTTCAAGCGTCGCGGGTGCGGCGTGACAACAGTGCGTAGACGCAGCACGTTATAAAACACGGCGCGATCGCCCCTGCCGCGATAATCAAGGCGGGGGCGATCGCATGCCGCGCCCCGTCGAAGCCAGCGAGCGCGCCGATCATATACGGCCCGCCAATAAGGACGGCCAAACCAAGCGGAATGAGGATACTGCCCCAGATGAGCACCTGCACGCGCGGGCGCTTCGTCCAGTTCGCGAGGCCCTCAAGGAAGAGAATGCCCATCGACATCGCCATGACGAAGATCGGGATCATGAAGAGGGCCATGATGGCGGTCCAGCCAACGGATTGCTCACCAGCTTCGCTGCCGCCCAGCACTATCCAGATGCCGAACAGCGTCGCGACGACGCCAATAAGGATCGCGATGAAACCAGCAAGCACGCGCGCCACGGTCTTCTCCCGCACCAAGCCTGCCAACTTGCCACACCCTCCTTTTCCGCCCCGTTAAGTGGCGTGGTTCTCAGCCGTTAGGGTTGCTGACTGGGCCCGTTGCCGTTAAGCACGCGCGATCCGTCAAATGGGTCGATTCTAGCCGCAAGACTTCGAAAAGAAGTTTGGGGCGGGCGGAGAAGCATGCCGAAACGTACAGACATCAACTCGATCCTGATCATTGGGGCCGGGCCGATCATTATCGGCCAGGCGTGCGAGTTCGATTATTCCGGCGTGCAAGCGGTGAAGGCGCTGAAGGCCGAGGGCTATCGCGTCATCCTGGTGAACTCGAACCCAGCTACGATCATGACCGATCCGGGCTTGGCGGACGCGACTTACATCGAGCCGATCACGCCGGAGATGGTCGAGAAAATCATTGAAGTCGAAAGGCCGGACGCGATCCTGCCGACGATGGGCGGGCAAACGGCATTGAACTGCGCACTGACTTTGGAGCGCACCGGCGTTCTGAAGAAGCACGGCGTTGAGATGATCGGCGCCAACGCCGACGTCATCGAGAAGGCCGAGCACCGGATGAAGTTCCGCGATGCTATGGACAAGATCGGCCTCGAAAGCCCGCGCTCGCGTCTATGCAACACGATGGAAGAAGCGCTGGCAGCGCTCGACCATGTGCAACTGCCGTCGATCATTCGCCCGTCGCTGACGCTGGGCGGTTTGGGCGGCGGCGTCGCTTACAACGTCGAAGAGTTCAAAGAGATCGTTGAGCGCGGACTGACCGCCTCGCCGATCAGCGAAATTCTGGTCGAGGAGTCGATCATCGGCTGGAAAGAGTACGAGATGGAGGTCGTCCGCGACAAAGCGGACAACTGCATCATCATCTGCTCGATCGAGAACATCGATCCGATGGGCGTCCACACGGGCGACAGCATCACCGTCGCCCCCGCGCTGACGCTGACCGACCGCGAATATCAAATCATGCGCAATGCAAGCATCGCGGTGCTACGCGAGATTGGCGTGGAAACCGGCGGTTCGAACGTGCAGTTCGCAGTGAACCCGCGCGACGGGCGCATGGTCGTCATCGAGATGAACCCGCGCGTGTCGCGCTCTTCGGCATTGGCTTCGAAGGCGACAGGCTTCCCGATCGCGAAAGTCGCGGCAAAGTGCGCCGTTGGTTACACGCTCGACGAAATCGCCAACGACATCACTGGCGGCGCGATGCCGGCGTCGTTCGAGCCGACGATCGACTACGTCGTCACCAAAATTCCGCGCTTCGCCTTCGAACGCTTTGCGGGCTCCGATACGACGCTGACGACCAGCATGAAGAGCGTCGGCGAAGCGATGGCGATCGGGCGCACGTTCCATGAGAGCTTGCAAAAGGCGCTGCGCTCACTCGACACCGGCCTCACCGGCTTGGATGAAATCGCCATCGAAGGCGCGGCGGACGAAGACAATGGCCGCGCAGCCGTGCGCGCACGCTTGGTGACGCCAAAGGCGGATCGTTTGCTGGTGTGCGCGGAAGCTTTGCGCCGCGGCCTCACCGTCGAAGAGATTTGCGCGGCGGCGCATTACGATCCGTGGTTCGTGCGCCAGATCGCTGAAATCATCGAGAAAGAGGCCGAAATCCGCGCTGACGGCTTGCCGAAAGACGCAGTTGAGTTTCGCGCCATCAAGGCGATGGGCTTCTCCGACATGCGTTTGGCCAAGCTCACCGGCCAACGCGAACGCGATGTTCGTGCAGCAAGACGCAAACTCGGCGTGCGCCCGCAATTCAAGCGCATCGATAGCTGCGCCGCCGAATTCCGCGCGACGACGCCGTACATGTATTCGACTTACGAGTTCCCGCCTTTTGGCGGGGCTGAGCCTGAGTGCGAGTCCGAGCCGAGCGATCGCGAGAAGATCATCATCTTGGGCGGCGGGCCGAACCGCATCGGCCAAGGCATCGAGTTCGATTATTGCTGCTGCCACGCCGCGTTCGCGTGCGCGGAGATCGGCGTCGAGTCGATCATGGTCAACTGCAACCCGGAAACCGTGTCGACGGATTACGACACGTCCGATCGCTTGTATTTCGAGCCGCTGACAACTGAAGACGTGCTCGAAATTGTCGAGACCGAGCAACAGCGCGGCAAAGTGCAAGGCCTGATCGTGCAGTTCGGCGGTCAGACGCCGTTGAAGCTCGCGCAACCGCTCGCCGACGAAGGCGCGCCGATCCTCGGCACCAGCGTCGATGCAATCGATCTGGCGGAAGATCGCGATCGCTTCCAAGCGTTGCTGCGCAAGATCGGCTTGAAGCAGCCTGAAAACACCATTGCCGGCTCGATCGATGCGGCGCGCGCGAGTGCGGCGAAGATCGGCTATCCGGTCATGCTGCGGCCCTCGTATGTACTCGGCGGCCTCGCGATGCGCATCGTGCACACGGAAGAAGAGCTGGGCGATTACGTTTCGCAAATCTCGCGCGCACTCGGCGGACCGTCTGAGCTTGTCGTCTCCGAAAAGCGGCCGCTACTGGTGGACCGCTATCTGCGTGACGCGATCGAAGTGGACGTCGATGCGATTTGCGACGGCGAAGAAGTGTTCGTCGCCGGCGTGATGGAGCACATCGAAGAAGCCGGCGTGCACTCAGGTGACTCAGCGTGCGCGCTGCCGCCCTATTCGCTGGACAAGAAGATCGTCGCCGAGATCGAAGCGCAGACGAAGAAGCTGGCGCTCGCGCTCGATGTGCGCGGGCTGATCAACATTCAGTTCGCGGTCAAAGACGGCGAGATCTACATTCTCGAAGCCAACCCGCGCGCCTCGCGCACGGCGCCGTTCGTCGCCAAGGCAATCAATCGCCCGATCGCGGCAGCTGCGGCGAAAGTGATGGCGGGTGTGAAGCTGAAAGAGCTGAAGCTCGATCGCCCCTCCAAGGGTCACGTCGCGGTGAAGGAAGCGGTCTTCCCGTTCGCGCGCTTCCCGGGCGTCGATCCGGTGCTTGGCCCAGAGATGCGCTCGACCGGCGAGGTGATGGGCCTTGACCAGAACTTCGAAGCAGCGTTCGCCAAGAGCCAGATTGCGTCCGGCATCAATCTGCCGACGTCAGGGTGCGTCTTTGTCTCGGTCAAAGATTTGGACAAGCCAGCGCTCGTCCAGATCGCCAAGGACCTGCAGGAACTCGGCTTCAAAGTCATGGCGACCGGCGGCTCTGCCGACTACCTCGCCAAGAAGGGCATTGAGGTGGTCAAAGTGAACAAGGTCGCCGAGGGCCGGCCGCACATCGTAGACGCGATGAAAAACGGCGAAGTGCAATTGGTGTTCAACACCACCGAAGGCGCCCAGTCCTACCGGGACAGTTATTCCATTCGCCGCACTGCGCTGACCCAAAATATTCCCTATTATACGACCATATCCGGGGCCCGAGCCTCGATTCAGGCCATTCGTCGCTTGAAGTCAGGGACGCCACTAGGCGTCAGGGCGCTTCAGGCCTATGCTTGACGACGGGCCGGACCGGATACACATTTTCTGCTCCTAGACGGACTGACAAAACACACTCATGGAAAAAATCCCAATGACCGCCGAGGGTTATCAAGCCCTCGACGCAGAGATGAAGCGTCTGAAGACGGAAGAGCGGCCTGCGGTTATCGCAGCCATCGCCGAAGCGCGTGCGCACGGCGACCTCTCCGAGAACGCCGAATATCACGCCGCGAAAGAGCGCCAGGCGTTCATCGAAGGCCGCCTGCTGGAGCTCGAGGACAAGATCGCCCGCTCGCAGATCATCGACGTCACGAAGCTCTCGGGCAAACAGGTCAAATTCGGCGCGACCGTGAACCTGCTCGACGAAGATTCTGGTGCGAAATCAAAGTACAAGATCGTCGGCGAAGACGAGTCCGACGTGAGCCAAGGCAAGATATCGGTCACTTCCCCGATTGCGCGCGCGCTGATCGGCAAGGAAGAAGGCGACGTAATCGAGGTCATGGCGCCTGGTGGGGCCAAGTCGTACGAAATCGTCAAGGTGAAGTACCTCTAAGCGTGAGCGTGGAGCCGGCCTGATGCGCAGCGTCGGTTTCCAGCCCGCCGAGGCTTTGAAGGTCTGGGCCGTCAGCGACGGCCGCGCTGGCATCGAGAACCAGGCTCTGGGGCTCGCCGAGGCGCTCGGTCGGCGGACGCCGGTCGCGCTGAGCACAAAACGCATCAGCTTGCGCTCACCCTGGAGCTGGTTTCCGCCGGGCTTCGTGCCCGCGCCGCGCAACGCCCTCTCCATCGACTCTGACCCGATCGAAGCGCCGTGGCCGGACATCTTCATCGCTTGCGGTCGCGCCGCGACGCCGTTTGCACTGGGCATGCGCGAGTGGTCGCGCGGGCGGACGTTCGTTGTTGTGTTGCAGGACCCGCGTGTGAATCCGCGCGAGTTCGATGTCGTCATCCCGCCGATCCATGACGGTCTTGAAGGTCAGAACGTGCTGCCGATCGTCGGCGCGTGCCATCGTGTGACGCAAGAGAAGATCGCGGAAGCGGTCGAGACCTACCCGCAAGCGCTCGAAGATCTACCAAGCCCGCGCTTTGCCGTTCTGATCGGCGGCAAGTCGAAGCGGCAAGACATCTCCGCGAAGCGCGCGCGCGCGATCGCGGACTCGCTCGCGCAGGTGCAACGCGCGACCGGCGGCACGTTGATGGTGACGCTCTCGCGGCGCACCAGCGCTGCGGCGCGCTTGCAGTTTCAAACTTATCTCGCGCCGCACTGCGCTCTCTTCTACGAAGGCGAAGGTGTAAACCCCTACTTCGCCATGCTGGGTGCGGCCGACCATGTGTTCGTCACCGAAGACAGCGTCAACATGGCGACGGAAGCCGCCGCAACCGCAAAGCCAATTCACATCCTCGCCGTCGATGGCAATGCAGGAAAACTTGCGCGCTTTCATCAGTCGCTCGCGCGTCGCGGCTGCGCACGGCCGTTCATCGGCCGCTTGGAAACGTGGTCGTATCCGCCATTGTTGGAAACCGATCGTGCCGCAGCGTCCGTGCTGACGGCGTGGGCTGCGCGCGCGAAAGCGCGTTAAGCACGCCCGCCAAACGCCTTGATCGACGCGTTCGAAATCACGCCGCCGCCACGTTGCCGCCATGTCGCAGCCCGTGAATCCGCGCGGGCCGGGGCGGCCTGTGTGAGGGAAAGTCATGACTAGCTATGCGTGCGAACAGCCGGTTCCGGACTACGCGCGTCCGCTTCATGCGTTGAATCCGAAGCGTTGGTACTATGACAGTGCGCGCAAAATGCTGCGCACGATTGGACAATCCGCCGGCGGCGTCGCGATCGGCGAACGCTACGGCTACGATTCCGGCGTCATGCTGGAATATGTGTATCGCAACAAAGCCAGCGGCAAGAATCTGCTCGGCCGCATCATCGACCGCAACTTCTTGAACGCGCCAGGCTGGCGCGGCATCCGCGAGCGCGGCGACATTCTAAAGCGCGAGCTGAAGCGCGAAATCGATCTGCGCGGCGGTGACGCGCACTTGCTCGACGTCGCCTGCGGCGGCGGACGCTATGTGCTGGAAACGCTTGCTGCCGGCGCGCGCGTGAAGAGCGCGACATTGCGCGACTATCGCCGCGAAAACACCGACAGCGCCAAGGCGCTCGCCGGTGAGCTGGGCGTCAGCGCCAGCTTCGAACAAGCCGACGCATTCAGCGATGTCGATCTGGCGCGCGCCAATCCGAAGCCGAACGTGATCATCGTCTCGGGTCTGCACGAGATCATTCCCGACAACGCGCTGGTGAAGCAGCACTTCCACCAGATCGCAGCGATCGCGGCGCGCCCGGCGACGCTGATCTTTACGATCCAGCCGCGTCACCCGCAGATCGAGTTCATCGCGCGCGTGCTCAAATCGCATACGGGCGAACCGTGGGTGATGCGTCTGCGGGCGTGGGAAAAGACGCGCCGCTGGGCTGAGGACGCGGGCTTCAATATCCGCTCGGTCAGCATGGACAAGCAGAACATCTTCGGCGTCGTGGTCGCCGATCTGCGCTAACGCGAAGCGCCGCCGCGTGCAGGTGAATAAAGCCACCCGCACGCGGCAAGCGCGGCCAAAGCGCCAATGAACTGCGCCACAATGAATCCTGGCGCATCCTGCGGGCGAATGCCCGCGAATGTGTCGCTCATGGCCCGCGCGATCGTGATGGCGGGATTGGCGAAAGACGTCGACGCCGTCCACCAATAGCCGGCGGCGATAGTGAGCGCGACAGCGGCGGCCACAGCGTTGGGCCGCGCGCGCGAGACGAGCAGAATGCAAGCGACGAGCGCGAACGTCGCCGCGCCCTCGGAGAGCCATTGCGAGGGGCCTTCGCGCACGTTCGTCGCGACTTGCAACAATGGCAGTTCGAACATGGCATGCGCGAGGACCGCGCCCGCGACGCAGCCCGCAATCTGCGCGATGACAAACGCGAACGCATTGCCCCATGCCAGCTCGCGCTTCAGCGCAAACACGAGCGTCACCGCAGGGTTGAAATGCGCGCCAGAGAGCGGCGTTAGTGCGGTGATCAGCACGAACAGAATCGCAGCCGTCGCCAGCGTGTTGGCTAAGAGCGCGATGGCAGCGTTGCCGTCCGCCAAGCGCACGCCCATCACGCCGGAGCCGATCACGACAGCCGCCAGGATTAGCGCGCCGCCGAACTCGGCGGCGACGCGACGTGCGAGACTCATTGCTCGCGGCTTGCGTCTTTGGTCTTGCCGATATCGTCGAGCCTGCGTTGCAGCGAGAGGCGATCGAGCCCCTCGAATGGCAGGTTCACAAAAATCGCGATGCGGTTGTTTAGCCTGCCGTACGCATCAGCGAACGCTTGCGCGACTTCGATGGCGGACCCTTCCACCGCTGGCGGATCGGGCACGCCCCAATGCGCGGTCATCGGTTGGCCCGGCCATATCGGGCAGACTTCGCCGGCCGCGTTGTCGCAAACGGTGAACACGAAATCGAGTTGCGGCGCACCTGGCTGCGTGAACTCGTCCCACGACTTCGAGCGAAACGCGTCAGTCTTGAAATTCATCCGCTGCAACAGTTTCAGCGCTTCGGGATGCACTTCGCCTTTCGGCATCGAGCCCGCCGAGTAGGCATTGAACTTGCCCGCTCCGAAGCGCGACAGGATCGCTTCGGCCATGATCGAGCGCGCGGAGTTTCCTGTGCAGAGAAAGAGCACGTTGTAAGGCCGATGCGGCGTCTGCGCGGTCACGTCACGCTCTCCAGCGCCTTCGGCGTGCAGCATGGCGATGGCGGCTTGGTGGACGCGTGCGACTCAGGCGCAGCACCTTCAGCGCCGCCGCCATAGGTTGTTGCTTCGCCGGTGGTCAGGAAGGTTTCCCACGCGACGCCTTGCGGATCGCTGATCCACCTCTTCTCCGACTTGGCGTAGCAGCAGGTCGTCGCGCCCTCTTCCAAGACGGGCCCATCAGCTTGCGCAAGGCGCGCGTAGACTTCGCTCAACTCTTCGCCGTTCTCGACTTGAATGCCGAGATGGCGAACGCCGCCGGCGTCCGGGCGATACGAGATCGCAAAATTCACGCGTGGATCGTCGAGCATCCATTTCGCGTAGTCGTTCTTCTTTACCGTCGGTTCGGCGGCGAAGAGCGTGGAGTAAAAGCGGATCGATTGATCGAGATCGTTCACCCCAACATGCACATGCAAGCGCTTCATGACGCTTTCCTTTTCTTCTGCGAAGGCGCAACGGCCGGCGCGCACGAAGCGCCGCCGCAGCAATTCTCGGTGAGGAAGCCAACGAGGCCGTTCATGGCTGCAAAGTCGGCGGCGTAGATCAAAGAGCGGCCGTCACGGCTTTGCGTGATCAGCCCGGCGCGATTGAGATGCGCCAAATGAAACGAGAGCGACGATGCCGGCAGATCGAGCGCATCGGCGATCGCGCCGGCGGGCCGCCCTTCCGGCCCCGCCTGAACCAGCAGGCGAAACACGGCGAGACGATGCTCGTTGGCAAGCGCGCTCAGGGCGGTGATGGCTGCACTGCTTTTCATTTCGATATTTCCAGTATCATCGAATCATTGGCTCGGCAAGACCCATCCACACGCGACGCTCAGAATTTTATGGCAGCAGCTTCTTCAGCCCGGCTTTCAGGTCGGCGTCGCCGATGGGCTTGGTTAGGACCAGAGCCTTGGCGACCTCCGGAGGGGCGTTCTTGATCGCGTCGTAGCCAGTGCAAAACGCGAACGGGACGCCCAAGCCGGCCAGCTTCACGCCGATCGGCACGCTGGAGACGCCGTCGAGATTGGCGTCGAGCAGCGCCGCGTCCGGGCGCTCCTTGTCGATCAGTTTCTCGGCGTCAGCCACGTTTCCGACCGGTCCCAGAACGACATAGCCCAGTTCGCCCAGGCGCTCTTCGAGCTCCATGGCGATCAGCACGTCATCCTCAACGATCAAAATCTTCCGCCCGGTCATCGCCCGCTCGATATCCCAAGGTTCCAGAGAATAGCCACAGCCTTCACCCACGCAAACGCAGTTAGCGCCCGCGAAACTGTGATCACGTCCATTGGCCAGACGCTTTTTAACGCGCGCGCGTAACGCCATATTGGCGTCAGACGAATCTCATTCCCGTAGAAAGCGCACACGCACCATGACGCAAGCCGCCGCCCGCCACGCCCCTATCGTCATCATCGGCTCGGGGCCGGCCGGTTATACGGCCGCGATCTATGCGGCGCGGGCGCTCCGCAAGCCGATGCTGATCGCGGGGCTGCAGCCGGGCGGCCAGCTCACCATCACGACGGACGTCGAAAACTATCCAGGGTTCGCCGACACGATCCAGGGCCCGTGGCTGATGGAGCAGATGCGCGCGCAGGCAAAGCATGTCGGCACGGACATGGTCGACGACATCATCGTCAAAGCCGAGCTGGATCAGCGCCCGTTCAAGCTCACCGGCGATAGCGGCCAAGTGTATCTCGCCGACGCGCTCGTTATCGCCACCGGCGCGCAAGCCAAGTGGCTGGGCCTCGAGAGCGAGCATAAGTTCCAAGGTTTCGGCGTCTCGGCCTGCGCGACGTGCGATGGCTTCTTCTATCGCGGCAAGGAAGTCGCCGTGATTGGCGGCGGCAACAGTGCGGTCGAAGAAGCGCTCTATCTGGCTCACCTCGCCAGCAAGGTGACGCTCATCCACCGCCGCGATTCATTGCGCGCCGAAAAGGTTCTGCAGGAGCGGCTGTTCAATCACCCGAAGATCGAGGTGGTTTGGGATACCGAGCTTGAAACCATCGAAGGCACGGAAGAGCCCAAGGGCGTCACCGGCATCGTGATCCGCAATCTCAAGACCGGCGCGCGCGAAGAGCGCAAGCTCGACGGCGTCTTCGTCGCCATCGGCCACGCGCCCGCGACGGAGCTCTTCAAAGGCCAAGTCGCGATGAAGGACAACGGCTACATCATCGTGAAACCCGGCACGACGGAGACGAACATTCCCGGTGTGTTCGCGGCGGGCGATGTGGCGGATGACACCTATCGTCAAGCCGTGACTGCAGCGGGCTTGGGCTGCATGGCGGCACTCGAGGCGGAGAAGTATCTCGCCGTGCAAGAGCTTGATCGGGCGCGCGCTGCGAAAGGCGCGGCGGCTTAGTCGCGCATCGCCGGGATGATCACGCCACCGATGTATTCGTCGCGCCAGCGGGACCAGATGCCGCCTTGCATGTAGTTCGCGCCGGTGAAGACGACGACGAGATCGTATTCCGGCACGACGACAAGCAATTGTCCGCCATTGCCGTTGGCTTCGTAGGATTCCACCACGCGATCGCCAACGCGTACGCCGTAACGATGCCATGCGTAACCATCGACACCGGGCCCGTAGAAATTTGAAAACTCTTCTTCGCTGAGGCCGGTCGTCGCCGGTGAAATCTCGATGCGCGGAGAAGTCGAACGCTCAACCCAATCGCGGCTGATAATGCGCCGTCCGTTCCAAACGCCGCCATCGAGAAACGTCTGCCCAACCTTCAGCAGATCGCGCGGACGCATGAAAGCGCCGCCGCCGAGATAGCCCTCGCCGTTCGGCATCACATTCCAATAATACGGCCCGAATTGCAGCGGGCGTGCAATGACGCGATCAAAGAGCTCCGGCAGTGACTCCCCCGTCGCTGCATTGAGTGCGCCGCCGACGAGATTGAGATTGGCCGAGCAATAGGCGTAACGCTCGCCCGGCTCGTGCGCCTGCGGCAGGTTCAACGTGTAGCGCCACAAGTTCGGATCGGATTGGCGCCACAGAACGCCTTCGTTTCCGGGCGAATTATCATCGTTATCGTTGCACGCGAGGCCCGCTGTGTGCGTGAGCAAATGCGCGATGGTAGTGCGCTCGCGGCGCGGATCGGGATTTTCGAACGGGCCGAGGCCCGCCATCAGATCATACACGCGCGTTTCCGGTGAGATCGGCGCACCGCTCTCCATCGCTGCGCCGAGTAGGATCGAGGCGAAGGTTTTTCCGACGGAGCGGATGTCGTGCGGTGTCTCGCGCGTGTAGCCGTGGAAATATTCTTCCAGCACCAGACGCCCGCGATGCGCGACGAGCACGGAATGTATGAGGCTCGGGCGCCGCGCTGAAGGATCGCTGCTCGCGATGCGCTGAACCATACTGGCGAGCACTGATTCATCGAGACCGACTGAGCGCGCATTCGCAGTGCGCCAGCCATCATCGAGTTGTGCGGGGCGTTGATAGACATAAGGAGTCGCGCCGATGCGGCGCGGCGAATAGATGGGATCTTGCGCCACGTCAGCCCGCACAAATTCTAGCTCACTGCCGACATCAGGCCAAAAGATACGCAGGCGATCGGGATCGCGCAGGCGTGTGGCTTCGTGCGCTATCTCTTCGCCATTCTGAAAATTCGCCGCGAAGGTGATCGCGTCGCCGTCCGTCGCGATACGAAAGTGGGAGGCGCGGCCGTTGGAATTGATCTCGTGGTTGCGGAACGCCGCGATGAAAGCGCCCTCGTCGTTGCGAAAGACGCGGAGATAGACGCGGAAGCGTCCGTCGAGCGGCGTCAGCGTTCCGCGCCAGCGATTGGCGCCGTCAGGTCGAAGCACAATCGGTTGTGCGAAGGATTGCGACGTGGCTGTTGGATCGTCCCGCTCTTCGGCGTCGCTGGTTGGCTGAATCCAGACGCCGCGCAGTACACCACGTTCAACCCGTCCACGAAACGCGCCGTGATTGCCGAAGCTGAACGCCGGCGATGATGCCTGGGGGCTTTGTCCGCCGATCGACGCGCGCCAAACATCGCCCTGCCGCGTCACGACCAACTCGCCGCGCAGCACCGGCGCGTAGGTGCGCTCGACCACCCACAAGCCCTCAAGCTCCGAGGCCGGATCCGTTTGCGCCGCCGCCGGCGCGAGCCCCAGCATGAGGCTCACGAGCATCAACCACACCCAACGCATCATTATTGTCCCTTCACCGGCGTGCGTTCTCGCAGCCATTTCACGATCGGCGCGCGGCCGGTCGTCAGATTTTGTTTGAGCGCCGCGCAGGCGGCATCGAGATCGCTGGCGCGGAGTGCCGTCATCACCGCTTCATGCTCGCCGGTTGCAGTGGCGACATTCTTCGCCTCACGCATCAGCGCCAACTCGTAGCGGCGGGTGCGCTCAATCATGTTGGCGATAATGTCGAGCAGCACTGTGTTCGGGCACGCCTCGATCAGCGCCCTATGCCACTCGTCGTCGAGCGCGATGGCGGCTTCGCCCCTTGCGGATTCGAGCTTTCCGTTGAGCGCTTCGATCCGCTTGAGTTGCGCCTCGCTGGGCACGCCCGCGAGACGCAGCGCCTCGGGCTCAATCAGCGGCCTGATGGCGTAGATCTGGTCAAACTCATCCAGCGTCAGCGGCCGGACAAACATTCCGCGCTTCGGCCGAACCACCAGCGCCCCCTCCGCTGCCAGCCGGTTCAGCGCCTCGCGCAGCGGCGTCCGGCTGACGCCCAGCCGCTCGGCCAAGTGCACCTCGTTGACCCGCTCGCCTTCGCGCAACTGCCCCGTCGCGATCAGGTCGCGGATGGCGTTGGCGGCGTCGGCGGAGATGTTGGTTCGCTCTATTTGCATACTGTATACAATTTATCGAGGAAGACGGCTTGAGTCAAACGGTAAGCCAGCCACTGGCGGTGGAGGCGACAGTCGCAGGGCCCCGCACCCCACGAAGCGCCAAGAAACGAGCGCCCCCACTCACGCTTCGCCAAACGCGCGCACGCGCAACTGGCGCATGGAAGCTGCTAACTCGCGTAGATCCAATGGTTTAGGCCGGGGCGTCCGGTCAATCTCAGGTCAACGGCAATCACGCCGCTGATTGGAGACAAACGATGTTCCTGCGCACCGCCCTCCTGGCCTCCGCGATCGCTTTCAGCGCCCTCGTCGCCAGCCCCGCCGCCCAAGCCGACGAAACCGGCGACGTCACCATCCAGCTCACCGGCCTCGCCCCGCAGGGCCAAGTGATGCTCCAAGTGTTCGACTCGGAAGCCGGCTACGGTAGCGGCCGGGCTCTGACGGCGCGCCAAATTCCGATCACCAGCGACACCGCCACGATTGCTTTCGAGGACGTCGTCCCCGGCCAATACGCCATCCGCCTTTTCCACGATGTCGACGGCAACGGCGAACTCAATACCAACCCCTTCGGCATCCCGACCGAACCCTTCGCTTTCTCGAACAACGCCCGCGGCCGCTTCGGCCCCGCGAGCTGGGCCGACGCCGTGTTCACGGTCAATGCCGGCGACAACGTCCAAACCATCAATGTGGGTGCCCAGTAATGAGCCTCTCCCGCCGCAGCCTGCTCTCCGCCTTCGCCGCCGCTGGCGCGCTGGCCGCGGCGGGCCCCGCTCTCGCCACCGAACCACAAACCGCCTGGAGCCCAGGTCTCGATAACGCGCCCGCTGAAGGCTTCAACGAAGCTGCTATGCGCTTGGTCCAAGGCCGCGCCCCGCGCGCTCTGGAAGGCACGCACTTTCGCAACGGGCCGGGCTGGTTTCGCTACGCCGATAGCGCCACCGGCCACTGGTTCGATGGCGACGGCTTCGTGCAGCGTTTCGCCGTCGCCGATGGCCGCGCCACCCACGCTGGCCGCTTCGTCGATACGCCGAAGCGCCGCATGGAACAGCGCGAGCAGCGCATCATCGCGCCGGGCTTTGGCACGCGCGGCGCAGATGATGCGCCAGTGCAATCGCCGGACGACATCAACGCCGCCAATACGTCGGTGATGATCGTGGGCGATGAGCTCTGGGCCCTGTGGGAAGGCGGCTCGCCGACGCGCATGGATCCGCGCACGCTGGCAACTTCGGGCATTCGCCCGCTACGCGCCGATCTCGCCGGCATGCCGTTCACGGCGCACCCGAAGGTCGAGCCGAACGGCCGCATCTGGAATCTTGGCATCTATGGCCAACGCGCGATCGTTTGGCGCCTCAGCGCCGATGGGGCGGTGGAAGATGCGCAGATCCTCAACCTGCCATCGCGCTCATACATTCACGATTGGGCCGTGACAGAGCGCCATCTCGTCATTCCGCTGCAGCCTTGGATTCACGAGCGCATGACCGCGCCGATGGTCGATGGTTATGTCTGGCGTGACGATCAGCCGTTCCGCGTCATGGTGCTGGACAAGAACGACTACTCGAACCGGCGCATCTATGAGCTGCCGGCGATGTTCTTCTTCCACACCGGCGATGCTTGGGAAGATGCGGACGGCACGATCCGGTTCGATCTCTGCGTCACACCGAATGCGCAGTTCGTCAGCCAAGATGCGCGCAGCATGATCAGCCGCGATGTTGGCCAAACGCCGAGTGCTGAACTTGTCATGGCGATCCTGCGGCCCAATGGACAAGCAGAGCTGCAGCGCAGCACGGTGTTCGGTGAATTCCCGCAAACCGATCGCCGTCGCCAAGGCCTGTCGCGCGATCTCGTCGTCGTCGCCAATGACCGCGCGGTGAGCACGCTGGAGCTGATGAACTGGCGCACGGGGCAAGCGTCCCGTTTCAATTTCGGTGCGGATCAGATGGTGCAGGAACATCTGTTCGTGCCGAAGCCCGGCCGCGGCAGCGAACACGAATCTTGGCTTGTCGGCGCAACGCTCAATGCGCGCGAGAACGCCACGGAGCTACACGTGTTCGACGCCGCGGCCGTCAGCGACGGCCCGGTCGCCACATGGCGCAGCCCCTATCGCGCGCCTCTGGGCTTTCACTCGACCTGGCGCGGCGCGTGATCGAAGCGTCCGCCGGGCGATTTCGTCCCGGCGGACGCTTCTCTATCGACCCAGGCATCGAGCTATGCAATATTGCATCGCAAAGGGCCAGTCCGGGGCCCGCGGGTGCATACATGGACTGGGACAAGCTCAAGACTTTCCACTTCGCGGCCGAGACCGGCAGCCTGACAGCGGCAGCCGAGAAGCTCGGCGTCAGCCAATCTTCCGTCAGCCGTCAGATCGCTGCGCTTGAGAACGACATGGGCGTGCCCCTCTTCCAGCGGCACGCGCGCGGTTTGTTGCTGACCGGCCCCGGCATGGCGTTGCGCGAGTTCACGCGCGAAATGGCGGGCGCTGCGGTGATCGCCGAGAGCACGCTGAAAGATGCACGCGAGAAGGTCATCGGCGATTTGAAGGTGACCGCGCCTGTCGCGTTCGGCTCGACTTGGCTCTCACCGCGCTTGGGCGCGTTCGCGGACACGTATCCGGAAACACGTCTGCAAATTTTGCTCGATGATCGCGAATACGATTTGCTGAAACTCGAAGCCGAATGCGCGATCCGTCTGTGGGCAGCGACGCACGCTGATCTCATCCAGCGCAAACTGCTCGACGTGCATGTGAGCTTGTATGCGTCAGCTGCTTATCTGCAGCGTCACGGCACACCGAAGAATGTCGAGGATCTCGATAATCACCGCATCATTGCGTACCAGGCCGGCGTACCGACGCCGATGCGTGAACTCGATTGGGCGCAACGCGCCGGCCGCGAAGACGCAAAGCCACGCCCACCGCTCTTGGAGATCAACAACGTCTACGGCATGTTGCGCGCGGTTGAGTCCGGCTTCGGCATTGCCAGCGTGCCCGATTACATGGCGCGCGATAATCCGCATCTCGTGAAAGTTCTGCCCGATCTCCCGGGTCCGAACTTCGAGGTCTATTTCATTTATCCAAGCGATCTGAAGCGCTCAAAGCGCATCGCAGCGTTCCGCCAATTCCTGATCGACCAAGCCGCCAGCTGGCAGGAATAACAGGTGCCGGGTGTCAGGTGGCAGGTGTCAGAGTTTTGCCGCGAGGCCGTTCAGCATTCGCGCGATCTCCGAATAGCTGCCGCTTAACATTTCGTACTGCTCGTCCGTGAGATAGCCCAAGTCTTTGGCGAACCGGCACCAGAGCGCGGACTCATCGGCGCTTCCCAACGCAATGAGCACGAAACGCCGAAAGTCTGCGTTCGAGCCTTGTTGCCGCGCACGTCCCTCGGCCAGATTTGCGCAAATTGACTTACTCGAACGTCGAAGCTGACTCGCGAGTTCATAACGCTCGTGCTTCGGAAATGTCTGGCTGATTTTGTGAGTCTCAAGCGCCGCTGCATAGGCCTTCTGGAACACAAGCAGGTCCCAAACAGACGTTGATACAGCGGCGCTCGTGTCACTCACTCTGACACCTGACATCCGAAACCTGGCGCCTGCTAGAGTTGCTGATAGTTCGCGACAGCGAACGTATCGCATTGGCGCGCGTCGCCGCTATCGAAGCCGCGGCGGAACCAGCGCATGCGCTGGGCGCTCGAGCCGTGCGTGAACGAGCGCTCATCGCTGTGACCAAGCGAGTCATCGCCGATGGCATGCGCTGCATTCAGGGCTTCGCGCAGATCCGCTTCGTCGATCGCAAGCGTCGCGCGGGCAAAGTGTCCCCAGACGCCGGCGAGGCAATCGGCTTGCAGCTCGATGCGCACGGATTGTTGGTTCTGGCTTTCGCCTGGCAGCGAACGCTGCGTCGCGCCAACCAAGTTCTGAACGTGGTGACCGACTTCGTGCGCGATGACGTACGCTTGCGCGAAATCACCCGGCGCGCGCAGACGGCTCTCCATCACCGCGTAGAAGCCCGGATCGATGTAGAGTTTGCGATCAGCCGGGCAGTAGAACGGGCCGACGTCGGACGAGGCGCTGCCGCAGCCTTCGGTGTTCACGCCGCCTTGGAAAACGACGAGCGTCGGATCGACGTAAGCGCCACGCGATCCGCCATAGTTCGGCAACCGGTTCTGGCTGAATTGCGTACGCCACACGTCTTCGGTTGAAGCGAGAACGGTGCGCGAGAAATCGCAGGCTTCCGCTGCACCGTCGCAGACGGAGCCTTCGCCTTCGGCCACTTGGCCCCCGCCGCCAATGCCGAGCATCTGCATGATCGGTGCGCGGAATTGCGGGAAGCCAAACCAGACGATGCCGCCAAGCACGGCGACGATCAGAATGCCGCGAATGCCGATGCGGCGCAGAATTGCGAACAGCATGCCGCCCGGCAAACCGCCGCCGCCCATGCCGCCGCCGAAACCACGGCCACGATCTTCGAAATTGTCCGACCGGCGATGGCCATCTGTACGCATGCGGCGTCCTCCCCAATAAGGACGCGACCTTAGCCCGCCGCACGCCTCAGGAGCAACGCGGCTTTACTTGTCGTGCTCGAACTTCGCAGCGGGTTCGGCCACGGCCCGCAGCGGCGCCGGCTCGTCCGCAAACAAATCTTGCTGGCCTCCGGCTTCAAGCGGTCGGCGGAACTGCGTGGTGTCGAGCAGCAGGCCCGGCTTATCGAGTCCAAAACGCCGGCGCGCGGCAGCGAAGCGATCGGCGATCAGCTTGGCGTACGGCCCTTCGCCGCGCTGACGCTTGCCCCATTCGGGGTCGTAGTCGCGTCCGTTCCGCATCGAGCGCACCAGCGACATCACACGCGCGGCGCGATCGGGGAAATGTTCGGCCAGCCATTCCTTGAACAGATCTTTGATCTCAAGCGGCAGCCTAAGGACGACATAGCCCGCAGCATTCGCGCCCGCTTCGGCGCAGGCCTGCAACACCGCTTCGATTTCGTTGTCGGTGATCGCCGGCACGATCGGCGCCATCATCACCGTCGTGGGCACGCCTGCTTGCGTGAGCATGCGCACGGCTTCCAAGCGCCGTTGCGGCGTTGCAGCGCGCGGTTCCATCACACGCGCGATGCGGCGATCGAGCGTTGTGATCGATATAGCGGCGCGCGCCAGACCGCGCTCGGCCAAGCGTGCGAGAATGTCGATGTCGCGCATAACCAGCTGCGATTTGGTGATCAGCGCGACCGGATGGCGCCACCGCTCCATCACTTCGAGCAACGCGCGGGTGACGCCATAGCCCCGCTCGATCGGCTGATAGATGTCGGTGACGCCGCCGAGCATGATGGTCTTGGCGCGATAAGACGGCTTAGCGAACTCCGCTTCGAGCAATTCCGCCGCGTTGGCCTTCACGAAAAGCTTGGTCTCGAAGTCGAGCCCCGGTGACAGGCCGACATAGGCGTGGTTGGGGCGCGCATAGCAATAGATGCAGCCATGCTCGCAGCCGCGATACGGATTGATCGACCGATCGAACGAGATGTCAGGGCTGGAATTGGTGGAGATGATCGACTTCGCCAGTTCCGGCGTCACGATCGTCTCCAGCGGCCTCACCTCTTCCGGCGTCCAGCCATCGTCGAAAGCTTCAGAGACGAAGCGTTCGTAACGGCCGCCCGCATTGGTGCGCGCGCCGCGGCCGTGCAGAGGGTCGCGTGACATGTGGATAGGAGTGTAATCCTATAGTGAGAACATTTCAAGAACTCATGACAAGCGGCCTTACAACGGGCGATATTATACTTGACGTACCCAGCCTAAGCCGCTATCTCTAGGGCATGGGTAGCGTTCTCGATGCCAAGCACTTCCGCGACGAAGCAGCGGCCTACAAGTGGGTTGAAGCCCGCGTGTGGCCGAACGGTCGTGTCTGCCCCCATTGCGGCTCTGTGGACGACAGCGGCCCGCTGAAGGGCAAGTCCACGCGGATCGGCGTCTACAAGTGCTACGCCAAGGAATGCCGCAAGCCTTTCACTGTGAAGGTCGGGACGATCTTCGAGAGCAGCCACATCAAGCTGCACATCTGGCTGCAAGCGATGTTTCTGATCGCGTCCAGCAAGAAGGGCATCAGCTCTAACCAGCTTCACCGCACACTCGGCATCACGCTCAAGAGCGCCTGGTTTTTGTCTCACAGAATCCGCCTCGCGATGAAAGAAACGGGCGGCGGCATGTTCGGTTCTGGCTTCGGCGGCGTTGAAGCTGACGAAACGCTGCAGGGTGTCGATCCCCGCCGTGAGCGCGGCGATGACGTGCGCGCCAGCGCTTGGGATTTCAATCGCGTTCTAACGCTGATCGACCGCGACACTGGCGCGGCGCGCTCTTTCGTGATGACTGAGTTCACCGCTGACGAAGTTCAGCGCATCCTGAACGAAAACGTCGCGAAAGAGGCCTATTTGCTGACCGACGAAGCCCAGCAATACAAAGGCCCTGGCGAGCAGCAGACCTTTCACGGTTGGACCACGCACAGCAAAGGCGAATACGTTCGCAAGGATGCGCCGTGGGTCCACACGAACACGGTTGAAAACTATTACTCTGTTTTCAAGCGGGGCATGAAAGGCGTTTACCAGCACTGCGGTCGCAATCACTTGCATCGCTACACTGCGGAGTTCGATTTCCGCTACAGCCACCGAGCCAAGCTCGGCGTGGATGACGTCACTCGTTTCACGCGCATTGTAGAAGGCGTGCGCGGCAAGCGGCTGACGTATCGAACAACTGATCGGCACGCAGAAGCCGCGCTCTAAGCCAAAGCGGCGCCGCTCGCGTTGGAAAACGAAGCGCAAGCATCGAACATTGCGCGCGCGAATCTTCCACTAGACTCAGCGCAGGTTCGGTTCGCGTTCCGCAATGTCTTAAGGGCTCGCTAACCATAACGAGCACATAACGACGCGCATCCACTAAATCCGCTGTGGGGTCGGGCGCGCCCGTTGGTTTGGGCGCTTACCCTTCTGGAGACAGTCCCTGCGACAAGAGTTCGAGGTCGCGTCGCTAGAGCCGCGATTTCAAAACCACAGGAGGTGAGAGCCCTGAAAAGGCCAGCGATGAGCTGGCCTCTCTTGTAGTCCATTTCGTATTACATTGTAATTCGTAATTGACCGGTTAACGATGCGCGCCGTGGCGGGGCGCAAGGCAAAAGACCCTGGTGGGAAGCCTCGTAAAGGCACGACAGTCCGGCTCTCGGCGCGGGACGAGTACTTCATTCAAGCGTTGATCGAGCAGTACTACGGTGACAATCACACAGAGATTTTGCGCGCTGGACTCAAGCTCTTAGTGAAGCAAGCGCAGGATGAGGGACGAGTGCCGCGCCCGCCGACACGGAGCGCCAGCACCATCCCTCCGGCTGCGAAAGACGACTGAGGCAAATCGCGCTATAATCGCAGCGATGCCGAAGAAGAAAGACCCGCCCGAAGATCCGAAGAAGCAGCACGAGCGCTTCAAAGAGGCCGCGCGCGAACACGGCGCCGGCGAGAGCGGCGAGAAGTTTGAGCGCGCCTTCGGGAAGATAGTCCCGCCCGCTAAGGCCGAGAATCGTAAGTGAAACGCTTGAGCGGATGGACGCGGCTTTGGCTCGTGTTCGCCGTGCTCATGTGTGTTTGCGGCGTGGCGCAAACACTGCTCTCGCTTGGCCTGCCACCGCCAGGGCCTGACGCTTCGGCGCAAGCCTTATGCTCGTACCACTATAGCGATACTGGCTGGCGCTACGGTCAGGAGAGCATTTGGGGAAGCGGGTGCGCGGGCGACGAGGAAGTAATCGCGTTTGCTCGCAGGATCGCTCCTAGTCACGTGTCATTGTACTGGAATCGGGCGACGATGAACTTGCTAGGCTGGCTACTCGTCCCCGCTCTTGTCGCGTTGGCGTGGATCGTTGGACGCTGGGTTCAGCGCGGGTTTCGGAAGCCGAGCTAAGAAAAAGGCGAGACCCATATCAGGTCTCGCCTTGATGCCGTAGGAAGTATGATACAATCAGACGCGCATCGCGTATTGCCGCTCGTCCGTCACATTGGCTTCCCATTCGTCATGGGTCTGAATCATCTCAATAGAGAGACAAGACCTGCCGCCAACACCTTGTTTCGCGCGATCCTCGATGATCTGGAACATGCGCGTAATGATGCTCGCGCCGTCTGGCTGCGCGCGCGGAGACGTAAGAAATAGCGTCCTGATCGCGAGATCAGCCGGGCCAGGAATTTGCGTCTGATCCTTTTCCCAACGCGCAACCGTCTGCATGTCCACATTCAGCTTCTTCGCAAGTTCGTCTTGCGTAAGCTGCATATGCCGCCGCAGGAATTTGATCTCCTGTGGGGACAGTTCGTTTTGTTCGGTGGCAAGTGAGATGCCAATGGCGCGCCACAGGCCATCCACGTTCTGGATACTGACGTACTCCTCGCCGTCGTATTCCTCTCGCGTGAAACCGTTCGCAAGCCAGACGTTATCTAACCCGCACATGACGTAGTGAAGCGGCTCCGCCGCATAACCCTCGCCGCTACGACCGCAGGTGTAGACTTGGCGCGGTTTTGTCATCGCACTCTCTCCCACTCTACAGTTTTGATAATCAGTCGAGCGTTCTTAACCACGATGGTCACAACGCCCACCTCTCTTGCACCTTTCATTCGCTTGACCATTTTGCACTTCCATTCCCCCGCATATTTCCCCGGCTCGATGTCTCCTCGAATCTGTCCAGTACGCAGCACTTCGAAAATCATGTCATCGAAGATGTCGCGTTCCTCCGAGCGGTCCTCCGCATGGAGCTTGAACAGCACATTGTCAGAGTCCGCCGCCAGCTCTTGGACGCGTCGTTCCAGCGCTCCGACCGGCGGTCGAAACTCGCGCAGAGCGCCCTTCGGCTTGGACGGCTCATCGGCCATGCTCCTATCATTATGATAGTTTGATCCACCTGTCAATATGATAGGCGGGCCTTTGGTTCCGTCGAAAGGGGCTACAATGCCGCGCCAAACACCGTTCCTATCCGAGGACCAGATTCCTAGCGCTCAGCGCGGTTTAGGATTGGAGCTGGGGGAAACGGGTTCACGCCCGTTCCCCTCCCTAAGCTACCGGCCTGTCACGCGGATTTTGGGATAGGCTGATTTGCAGGGTACGGGAAGTATAATATCGCCTTACAACGGTTGGAGACTGGGAGCGCTACGCAGAGCGACATGAGCTGGCGCGACGACATCGAAAATTGGCTTGATTGGGCCGGGGATCAGAAAGCGGCCTTCGATAACGAAGAAACCTGGCGCCTCCTCGCAGATGTAATTGAATGGGAAGACGCCCTGCGTTGGCTGGATCGTCAGACCGCTCGGGGGATGGCCCAACCTGAGTGTTTCCGCGGTCGGTATTCCTGAATCGAAAAGGCGCCGGTGGACAACCGGCGCCTTCAGCATTCTGGGTATTTCATAAGAACTTCTGCCTGTTCTTGCGCCGTTTCCGGCCTGGGAAAGTTCAGGACTAAAGTCCGTTACGCAAAGATCTGACCGGCTTGGTTCAGCGTCGCGAACGCGACGGGGGCAAACACTGCCAGAGCGGCGACGAGGGCATACAACTTCAACATTTCCCGGCTCCTTCAAACCCGGACCGTCCATCGATCCGATGAGTTGAAGGTAATAGGACGTTGGTTCTGTCGCTGTGACGGATGTCACGCGGCGCGCACGTCGCCTTGCTCAAGCGTGAATGCGGCGTGTAGCTACGGCGCGATGAGCGAGACACCTTCCACTATTTCCATCGTCATGAAGCGCGTCGAGCTGCACGTGCGCATCGGCGAGCATGCATGGGAGAAGACCGAGGCGCAGCGCCTGCACCTCGATCTCACACTGGCGTTCGGTTTTGGCGACTACTTCGGCAAGAACGGCGGCTATGTCGATTACGATCCACTGCGCAGCTATTTGAAGAGCCTCGAGCAACGCGATCACATCAACCGCCTCGAAGACTTCGCGCGCGATATCTTGAGCGCCTGCTTCTCGCTGACGCCGGCGGCGCGCGCGACGGTGACGGTTCTGAAGCCAGATATCTTCGAGGAAATGGAGGGCGTAGGCATGCGCTTTGATGTGACGCGCGAGGACTTCGAAGCATGACGCTTCTCGATCAACTGCGCATTCTGCGCGTTCCCGGTTTTGTGAAAGTGCTGCTGGCGCTGCTGGCCATCAGCCTCATCATTCTGAACGTCTATGTGATCTTCCGTGGACTGCAGGATCAGCGTTACGACTTCTGGGTCGCGGCCGGCGCATCCTTGCTGGCGGCCATCGTACCGGCGCTGGCGATCATCGCAGCGCTCGTCATCACCGAAAGCGGCATGGCGGCGCTGAAGCGGCGCATGCAGCTGATGCTGGCGACGGAAATTCCAGGCGAGTTGCGCTTTACCTTCGAAGCGCCTCCTCCCCAGCTCGATACCGATTGCAAGCCATCGAACCTTAAATTCCGGCCCAATCGCGCGCGTGTCGAATGCGGCATGTATCGCGACGAGTTATGGGCGAACTATCGCCTCACCGCGCGCGCCGCCGACGGTCGCGCCCAACTGGCGCGGCTGCGCATCGAGTTGGTCATGCAACGGGTCAACATCAATCTGCTATTTTCGCGCGATCTCGCGGCGAAGCGCCTTAACCTCGCTGCCAATGCGCCGCTTGAAGACTTAGGCGCAGCGTTCGAAGCGGCCTTCAAGCACACGATCAGCGGCGCGCGCGGAGCGGGCTATGGCTTCAATGCGCTGCCTATGGTGCGCGTGGCCGATGGACGTGAAGAGCTCGCATTTGTCGCCACGCGTGCAATCGAAGCTGAGTTCGTCTGGGACCCGTCAGCGCGGCTCGAATTCATTCAGGACTTGGTTTTGATGATGCGCTCGTTCGTCAATGAACGGCCTGATGTGTTCGATCCAGATGACGCGCCGCTGAAGGCTGCCGCATGAGCAAGGGCCTGGTTCTCGTTACCGGTGCGGGCAAGCGCGTGGGTGCAGGTATCGCCAAGCGCTTGGCCGCCGATGGCTGGATCATTGGCGTGCACTACAATTCCTCGCGCGCGGGCGCAGATGAAACCGCCGATGCGATCCGCAACAGCGGCGGTGCAGCGGAGGTGCTGCAAGCCGATCTCTCGGACGAGGCCTCGATCGACGCCATGTGCGCAGCACTCGCCGCGCGCGGCGATTGGGTCGGCCTTGTAAACAGCGCCGCGGGTTTCGCTTACGACAGCATCACCGATTTCCAAATGACGGCAGCGACCGCGCAAGTGCAGCTCAATCTGATCGCGCCAGTCTATCTCGCGCACAAGCTCGCCGGCGCGATCGCGCCGAGCGCGCGCGGATTTGTGACGAACATCGCCGATCAGAAGGTGCTCAACCCCAATCCGGATTTTCTCTCTTACACGCTGGCGAAGACAGGCCTCGCGCACGCGACCGCCCCGCTCGCGATGGCGCTGGCGCCGCGCATTCGCGTAAATTGCATCGCGGCCGGGCTGATGCTGATCAGCGGCGATCAGAGCGCCGAGAACTTCAAGCGCGTGCACGACGCCAACCTCACGCGCGTAGGCACGCGGGTTGAGGATGTCGCGGATGCGGTCGCTTATCTCGCGGGCGCCGAAAACATCACCGGCGCGCTTTTGCCAGTCGATGGCGGCCAGCACCTCGTGCCGAGCGCGCGGGATGTGATGTTCGATTAGCTCTGCGCCATCCGCCGGATCGTTACAGCGACGAGTCCATCGCCAGAGAGCACGGACGGCTTTTTCACCGTCACTTCCACCCATCGCGCGCGCGGGCTGAGCGAGAGGCAGTGCTGCGCCACGCGATCAGCAAGCGTTTCGATCAAATGCGCCGGTGAGCCCAGATCGTCTCGAATGAAATGCAGAATGCGGTCGTAGTCCACGGTCGCGCCAATGCGATCGTTCTCGACGAAATCCGGCACAGCTTCGAGCGACAGCGCCACGCTGATGCGCACTTCCTGCGGCGCCGCGCGCTCAGGCTCCGGCACGCCGACGCGGACGATGGCTTTGGCGTCATCGATGCGGATGATTTGCTGATCTGACATTGCCTGGTGTTGTACTCAACCAAACGCGATCAATCCAGCGCCCGCAGCGACGATAAACGCGCCAATCCAGCGCCTTAATCCTAAACGCTCGCGTAAGAATACGAACGCAATCAGAGCGCCGAAGACAACGGAGGTTTCGCGCAGCGCCGTCACTTGCGCGATCGGCGCGAAGGTCTGTGCCCAAAGCACGAGGCCATAGCCCAGAAAGCTGATGATGCCGATCGCAAGGCCGCGGATCGGCGCAACGGCAGCGTCTTGTAGCAAACGCGGTCCACGCCGCCAGAACGCGAACGCGATCATCGGCACGCCCATAATGCCGGAGGTCCAAGCGACATACACCAACGCATCGCCCGCCGCCCGCGCGCCGAGCGCATCGACAAGCGAGTAAGACGAGATGCAAAGCCCGATGCCCAGCGCCCACAGCGTCGCCTTCACCGGCGCACGCGGACTGATGCCAACACACAGCACGCCGATCGAAACAAGCGCGATGCCTGCCATTTTCAGTGGCGGCGGAATCTCAGCTGCAGTGAGCGCTGCTCCGATCGCCACAAGCAACGGCGCCGAGCCGCGCGAGAGCGTGTAGATGTGGCTCATGTCGCCGGCGTCGTACGCGCTGAAGAGCGCGAACCAATAGACGAGATGGATCAGAACAGAGGCGATGAGGTACGGCCACGCTTCCGGCGAGGGTGCGCCCCAGATCGCGCTCACTACGCCCCACATCAGGATGCCGCCGACGGCGATGAGGAAAGCATCCGCGATGCGATCACCCCGCCCGCCCTTTAAGGCAGCATTCCAGCTCGCGTGAATGAGCGCGGAAGTCAGCGCGGCGGCGATGGCGGCGAGCGGCATGAGGCGAAGCGAGGCTTACCGATCCGAAGCCATCAACACCACACCCATTCCCGGATTGCGCTCAGCGCAATCCGGGACCCATAAACACGACTGTTGAACCCCCGCGCGTCAACTTCAACCAAGCGTGGTTATGGGTCCCGGGCTCGACGCGTTGCGTCGCCCCGGGAATGGGTGTGAGCCAGCCGCGCGTATGCTAAGAACCGCCCCGAGCGGAGGGACATCGCGTGGGCGCACAGGAATTTGACGTCATCGTCTATGGCGCGACCGGCTTCACCGGCCGGCTGGTGGCGGAGTATCTGCAGCAGACTTACGGCACGGAAGGCGAAGTCCGCTGGGCGATGGCCGGGCGCGATATCACCAAGCTTCGCACCATCTCCAGCCAAATCGGCGCGCCGATGAACCTGACGTTGATCGCCGCCGATGCCCGTGACGCAAATGCGCTGGAGGCGCTGGCGCACCGCGCGCGCGTGATCATCACCACTGTCGGCCCCTATCAGCTTTACGGCGAACCGCTGCTCGCGGCCTGCGTGCGTGCCGGGACGGATTACGTCGATCTTTGCGGCGAGCCGAACTGGATGGCCGCGATGATCGAGAAATACGACGCGGAAGCCAAGCAAAGCGGCGCGCGCATCGTGTTTTCATGTGGCTTCGACTCGATCCCGTTCGATCTTGGCGTCTTCTATCTGCAGCAGCGCATGCAAGAGCGCTTCGGCGCGCCAGCGGACTCCGTGCGCGGGCGAGTGCGCAAGATGAAGGGCGGCTTCTCGGGCGGTACGCTCGCAAGCCTGCTCGCCACCGTCGACGCCTCCAACCGCGATCCGAGCCTGCGCCAGCGCATGGCCGATCCCTACGCGCTCTCGCCGCAAAGCTTCGTACCGCAGCCGCTGGGCGATAAAGTCCTGCATGACGCCGACATTCCGTCTTGGTCGACGCCGTTCGTCATGGCGGCAATCAACACCAAGAACGTGCATCGCACCAACGCGCTGCTCGATTATCGCTACGGCCGCAGCTTCACCTACGACGAAATGCAAATGACAGGCGACGGCGCCGACGGCAAGAAGCGCGCCAACGCGATGGCGAGCGCATCGCGCACGCAAGCGGCGATGCTAGGCTTTGCGCCAACGCGCGCACTGCTGCGCCGCTTCGCTTTGCCGAAGCCCGGCGAAGGCCCGTCGAAAGAAGAACGCGAGACAGGATTCTACGACATCATCTTCGTCGGCGAGACGGCGAAGGGAGACAAGCTCACCGCCAGTGTGAAAGGCGACAAAGACCCAGGCTACGGCTCAACTTCGAAGATGATCTCGGAAGCTGCGCTCTGCCTCTCCGATACATCGCGCGAGCAAACGCCGGGCGGCGTATGGACGCCAGCTGCGGCGATGGGCGCTTCGCTGGTGGATCGCCTGCAGGCGCGCTCGGTGCTGCGCTTTGCCTTGGAAGAGAAGGACAAGCCGGTGCGCGCGCATCCGCTGCCGCCGGACTATCAGGCCAGCGTCTAACCCCTTCCAAAACGTCACCAAGAAAAATTCACCACGCCCGCATCCAAGCGGCGCGGGGGCGGCATCTCATAGTCAAACGCTACGAAATACCGAGTTTGAGAGGACGCCCAGAGCAAGCCATGAACAAGATTATCGCCATTGCCGCCGCCTTCGCGCTGTTCGTTCCGATCGCGACCGTGGTGCTGACCCAAGCCGCTCAGATCGTCTCCTGATCCCCCGTCTAGACGATCCAAGAGAGGCGCGGGTTGCTTGCGGCCCGCGCCTTTTTCTTGCCCGAAAGCACCAGACGAGCGGCGCTGAAAACGAGACGAAGCTCACATCCGAACGCGGGCCAGCCCGCATCTTTTGAACATCGAACCAACACTAGAAAGGAGCCGACAATGTCCAAGGCACTCGCTCTTCTCGCAGCGGTCGTGCTCTTTGCACCGCTCGCGTTTGCAGCGCTCTATCAAGCTGCGCTGATCGTCGCTTAAGTCCTCTCCCCCTCCCGACTGCACGATCAGCAAAGGCGCGGACCCTCCTCCCAAGGTCCGCGCCTTTAAGTTTTACTCGGTTTACTTCATGGTTGCCCGTTGGAGGGTGGCATGAAGCTCTATGTGCGCGATGGGAAGATACAGCCCGCGTCCTTGTTCAAGTTCATTTTTGTCGGCGTGCTGCTTGGCGAGGGTTTAATATTCGGCATCCCCTTCTTGCTCATGTCAGCTGCGATGTTGTCGTCAGGTGTGCCTGTCGAGGGCAACATACCGCCGCAGTTGATCTGGCTGTTTCCTCTTGTGTTTCCGCTGATCGTGTTCATGCATGCGCTGATGTTTGGCGGCATGATCGTGCTCGGCCTTTGGGTTTTCTCTCGCTTCGGCAAACTCGAGGTCGCTGACGAGCGCTAACCGCTATTCCGTATGCGCACGCGCACGCTGCGGCTCTCGCCGTTCGCATCGACGACCGTGACGTCATAGAAACCCGGCGCGCTCGGCCGCCAGATGGAGCGCCCGCTTGTCGGTTCGCTCGCGACGCGTTCGCCTTCGGCGTACCAAGTCAGCGGCCCACGCCCGCCGCGCGCGGAGAGCGAGAGTCCGCGCGATTGCGCGCCATAATCAAGCACAAGCACTTCCGCGCCGGATGGCGGGAAGAGGATGGACAAGCCCTCCTGCTCCTCGGTCTCCAGACGCGCGATGCCGGGCGCTGCGTCTTCGCGTTCGCGTTCGCGCTGTTGCGGCTCTTCCGGCGCGCCAAGCAAATCGAAGGCTTCAAACAGAACCGGCAGCGCTTCGCTGCGCCCAGTAGCGCCCGGACGCGGCGCACCGTCGGGACGGCCGACCCACACGCCGATCGCGTAGCCGTTCGCAACACCAACAGACCACGCATCGCGGAAGCCGTAAGACGTGCCCGTCTTGAACGCGACGCTGGGCGCGCCTTGCGCAACAACTGAAGGCACGCGTCCCGCCGGGTGTGGCGAGGATGCCAGAATATCGAGCACGCGTTCGGCTGTGTCCTCGCGCACGAAGCGGCGCGAGAAGGAAAGCCCCGGCCGCGCATCCACCACCAGCGGCCGCGCCTGCCCGCCATCGCCGAGCGCCGCATAGAGCTGCACCAAATCTTCCAGCGTCATGCCAACGCCGCCGAGCGCCAGCGCCAAGCCGGGCTCTGCAATCGCGCGACGCGGCAAGCGCACATCAGCGCCGGCGCGTCGGAGTGCTGCGTGGAAACGGTTGGCGCCTATGCGATCGAGTGTGGCGACTGCTGGCAGGTTCAGCGAATGGCGCAGCGCATCTTCGAGCGTGACATCGCCGTGGAAACGGCGGTCGAAATTTTCGGGCAGATAGCCGCCAAACCGGCGCGGCGCGTCGCGGACTAAAGTCTCCGGCGCAGCGATGCCTTCATCGAACGCGATCGCATAGAGGAACGGCTTCAGCGCTGAACCCGGAGAGCGGATCGCGCGCGTCATATCGATATAGCCGCCAGCGCGATCCATCCCAGCCCCGCCGATGCGGGCACGAACGGTGCGGTCGTCCAGGCGCACAGCAAGGATCGCGATCTGCGCGTCGCGTTCGAGTCCAGCGACGTGGCGGCGCGCGAGTGCTTCGAGATCGCGTTGCAGAGTGGCGTCAAGCGACGATTGGATCACGCCTTCGCCCGGATTCGCGCGCACCAGCGCGTATGAGGCGTGCGGCGCAGAATAGGGAAAAGGCGAACGCGCCGGGATCGCGACTTCGCGCCCTTCAGCGGCGCGGCGCTCATTGATCAGCCCAGCGCTGACAAACATGCCGAGCACGCGGTCACGCGCGGCGCGAGCAGCTTGCGGGCGGCGATCCGGTCGGCGCGCTTCCGGCGCTTGCGGCAACGCAATGAGCAGCGCCATCTCGGCATCATCGAGCCAAACCGGATCGCGCTGAAAGTACGCACGGCTCGCGGCACGCACGCCTTCGAGATTGCCGCCATAAGGCGCCATCGTCAGATAGGCCGCGAGAATTTCTCGCTTCGACATGCGGCATTCGATCTGAATGGCGCGGAGGATTTCGATCAGCTTCGATTGGATGGTGCGCGGACGCGGCTCCAGCAGGCGCGCGAGCTGCATCGTGATGGTCGAGCCGCCTTGGGTTACGCGGCCGGAGCGCGCGTACGAAACCGTGGCGCGCGTCAGCGCGATCGGATCGACGCCGGGGTGAAACCAGAAGCGCTCGTCTTCGATGGCGATCAACCGGCGCTGGAACTCCGGATCGATTTCATCGAGCCGCGCTTCCAAGCGCCACGTCCCCTGGCGCGTCGTAAACGCCATCAGCCATTCGCCGTTGCGATCGAGCACGACCGGCGAAACATCGCGCACGCGCGCCAACGGCGGCGGGAAGAAGACGTCGAGGCTGAACAATGTCAGCAGCACAGCGACCACCGCCCACCCCCAACGCTTGCCGTTGGGGGTCAAAGGCAGGGCGACACGCGGGCCGCGACGCATCAGCGTTCCTTAGCCTCCGCGCGGCGCGATGCGGATCGAGCCGGTATCGGTGCGCGCCATCACGCCGGGGCGGTACATGTCTTCGACTTGCGCCGCCGGCATGGTGTAGCGACCCGGTGAAACTGCGCGCGCGATGTAGGCGTAGCGGAACGAGCCGCGCAGATCCGCCGACGAGACGTAGCGATCGTCGCGCGCCTCCTGCACTTGCGCGTACGAGATCGCGCCAACCCACGCGAACGGCCCGTTGCGCACGCGGCCATCCCAAAGCGAACCGCCGCCATCTTCAGGATTGAGCAGCGTTTCGATCTCAAGGCCCGCGGGCAAGAGATCGACCAGCACCGTCGGATAATTCCGCGCGCCTTCCGGCTGACCCGAAATCACGACGACGACGCGATCGCCTTGGCGGATGTTGTTGAGATCGGCGGTCGAGCCATCGAGACGATAGACGCGCTTGTCGATCGTGTAGCCCGCCTGCATCGCAGGCGGCGCTTCTAGCGGCGCGCCCGAGGTTTGCAGTGTACGCCACACGGGCCCACGCGCGGCGTTGCGGAAGACCAGACCCTGCGCCAGACGCTGCGCATTGACGATGATGCGGCGCTCAGTGAGTTGCTCATTGTTGAGTGTCACGTTCACCGGCCCCGCGCGTTCAAGCAACGCGCTTGCCGCGAGCAGCAGGCGCACTTGCTCTTGCGTCATGAGACGCTCCGCTTCCGGCGCGTCTCGTTCGAGACGACGGCGCAAGCGATCGACCAGTTCGGTCTCACCTGCTTCCGCCGCGAGCGCCAGCACGCCGGAGAGATCGCGCAACGGCGTCTGATACCAGTCGCCAGTGTTGCGATAGCCGAGCGCTTGCTCCGCCAGGCGGAAGGCGTTGCGGGCGCGGGCGCGATCACCCAAGCGCGCAAGCGCTGCGCCGATTTGAGCGCGTGCGAGCGGCGAAGGTTCGTTCTGCAAGCGCGCGTCGTGGAAGTAGCGCACTTGGCCGATATCGGCCTCGCCGGCGCGCGCCAGAACGTAGAGCGCGTAAGCAGCGGCGCGTGAGCGCAGCAGCTCTTGCGTGTCGTTCGAGCCCGGCCAGCGATAGACTTCGAACTGATAGTTCACGCCGCCAAAGTCATTCAGACGCGCAACGCGCCGCAAGCCGGCATAAGCCTGCTGCATCGGCTGACGCGGCACTGCGTAACCTTGCGCCTGCGCGCGCTGCAAGAAGTCAACGACATACGCGCCGAGCCAAGGCGAAGCCTGACCATCGCCCGCGCGCCAGAGGCCGAATGAGCCATCGGGCGCCTGGCGATCGAGCAATGTCGTCACCGCTTCTTGGACACGGCGGCGAATGCGCGGATCGGTGGTGCGGTTCGCTTCGGCCGCGAGCACATTGTAGTAGAGCAGCGGCATCGCCACCGACGTCATCTGCTCAGAGCAGCCGTACGGATAGCGATAGAGCTCATCCAACAGCGGCGCCGGATCGATGCCCGCCAAGTTCGAGTACGAGATCAGCGCCTGCGCGCCCGGCGCAAAGCGCGAGAGCGCATCCCCCGGCGCACGCCAACTCTCACCGCTATTCTGCGGCGCTGTCGAGGTGATCGTGATCGGCATGAACGGCGCGCGCGACTGGATGTCGTAACTCCGCTCAACCGCCGTAAAGCCCTGTGGGCCCTCGAGCCTCAGCGAGATCTGGCCGACGCCAAGCGGACCGCCCGTGATCGGGATCAGCGCCGTTTGACGTTGGCCGCGATTGAGCGTGAAGCGGCGCGGTTGCGTTTGGATACGCGCAGCGGTGTTGCCGCTGATCGTCACCGTGTAGGCGCCGTTCGGGCCCTCGACGTTGTCGATGTTGAGCGTGCCTTGTGCCTCATCATTTGGCGCAAGAAAGCGCGGCAAGATGAGTTCCGCCACGACTGGATCGCGGACGACGAGCTGTTCAGCGTCCTGACCCAGCGCTGAATCGCTCCACGCCACGGCCATCAGCCTGAGCGTGCCGTTGAAGTCCGGTATGTCGACCGGGATCATGGCGCGGCCGCCGGTCACGACAACGATGTCGGAGATAATCGCCACCGTCCGCGTCGGCACGACAGTGAGGCCCTCACCGCCGATCGAGTCACCGCCTTGGCGGGCGTTTGCGGGTGCGCCGAGGTTCGGATTGAGCAAGCGACCGTAATCGTCGCGGATATCGACGCCCAAAGCGCGACGGCCGAAGAAGTAATCGACCGGGTTCGGGCTTTCGTAGCGTGTGATGCCAAGGATGCCCTCGTCCACCATCGCGATCGCAACCCGCACGCGTTCGCCGCTCGGCGCTCCAGAGACGCGCACCGGCACTTCGATGCGTGTACGCGGCCTGACGTTTTGCAGGCCTTCGCCCGCTTCAACCGTGAGCGTCCGATTGCCCATGTCTACCGGAACGTACGCCACGCCAACGGCGCGGCGCGGCACTGGCAGGTTCACCGGATCACGCGGCGTCATCACGGTCACGAGCACATAGGCGCCGGAGCCCCACTCAGCCGTCACCGGCAGATCGATGGTCGTGCCGTTGGCGCTAACGCGCACGGTGCGCGTCTCGATCACGCGATCGGTGGCGACGACAATTTGCGCTTCGCCGGCATAAGGCGGACGGATCTGCACGCGCGCACGCGCACCAGGGCGCGTGGGATCGGTCGGCGCCACAACGCTGACCATGTCCGGCGTTTGATCGTCATCCGCTGGGCCACCCCAGCCAACGCCGAAGCGCTGCGAGGTCTCGGTGCCATTGGCGCGCACGATCAGGCGGTATGAGCCTTCGCGCAAACCATCGCGCGAAATGCGCAGCGCTTGGTTCGCGGCGACGTCAACGGTTGCGCCATCGACGGGGATATCGCGGCCAGTCCGGCGCCAGCGCCATGACCCGCCATCGAGATACCAGTCGTAGCTCCAGTCCTCGCGGACCAATTGCCATTGCACGCCGCGCTGCGCGACGCGGCGGCCATCGCCGTTCACGGCAATCAGATCGTACGCGACGCGTTCACCTGCGCCAGCGCGGCGGTTTTCGAATTGCGGCGCAAGACCGAGATACACGTTGCTCAGTCGCACCGGCACGGTGAAGCTTTCGCGCACGACGCGGCCGCCTGGGTCAGCGACGCTTGCCAGCATGCGCGCGCGCAGTGGCAGCGTGGTGTTCGGCTCATCCGGCAGCTGCAGCGAAAGCTGCGCGCGGCCTTGGCCGTCCGTCACCGTACCCGGGAGCTGGAAGAAGCGCTCATCGAAGCTCTCGTCGGCACGCCCCCACGAATAGCCTTCGAACTCCGGAAATGGGTTCGGGTCGATCATCAAGCGGCCTTCCGCCTCGACGGCGAGGCCGGAGCCCGGCGCGCCATAGAGGAAGTCAGCCTGCACGTTTATCGGGCGCGTTTGGCCCGAACGCAGCACGGCTTCGCTCGCTTCGATCTGCACGCGCAGACGCTGCGGCACGAAATCTTCGACAGACCAGCTGACATTGCCGGCGACCTCTTCCTGGCCGTCAACGATCAGTTCAGCCCGCCAAACGCCACGCGGCGCGCGGCGATCGACTTCGATGTTCTTGGCAATCGCGCCGCCATCGACGGCTTCGGTCAAACGAATCCGACGCGCTTCGGTGCCGTTCGGACGATAGACGACGAGCGTTGAAGGACGGTTCGCAATCGCGCGGCCAACTTGGTCGCGGATCAGGCCGATGAGACGCACACGTTCGCCGGGGCGGTAGATGCCGCGCTCGGTGTAAAGATACGCATCGATATCGCCCGGCGCACGGCGGCCATCGACGCCGCGATCGGAAAGATCGAGACTCGGGCGTTGCAGATCGAGCGCTGCGAAGTCGCCTTCCGAGCCGTAGGCCATGACGTAACGCGCCCGCGCGGGACCGTCGCCATTGACCAGAGCTTCGCTGAAATGGATGCGGCCTTCGCTATCGGTGCGGGCGCGCGCCAGTTCGTCATTGTTCTGCGCGATCAATGTCAGCGTGATGTTGCCCATCGGGCGCGCTGTCCGCAGCGAACGAACAACAACATCGAGACCGTCAGCGCCGGAGAAGCTCTGCAGCGCCATGTCGGTGTACATGATCCAGCGATAGGACGAGGCGCGGCTATCGTTTTCGTTATCGCCGCGCTGGCCAGCGCTCGGCGATGCATCGCGGACCTTCACAATGTAAGCGCCCGGCCGCAATTCGCGCAGTGCTGCGCCCAGCGCGAACACCGTCGTCACCGCCGTATTGCGGCGATTGCCGATATCGATGTCGATCTCGCCTTCATAAACTTGCACGCCAACGTCAGAACCCGCGTTGTCGAAGCTCCAATAATCCCAGCCGCCTTCGGAATTGGTCTCGCCTTCATTGATGTATTGCTGCGAGAGAATGCGATCGGGCACGCGCAGCACTTCGACTTCGATGCGCGAGACATTGACCGTCTCGATCGCGATGCCGTCGGCTTCCGAGCGCGGCAGAATGATGCCGCCGCCGGCAAAGCCGACATAAGCCGGGCGATCGCCGAAGGTGAGCGTGAAGGTTTCGTCCGCTTCGGTGCGTTCGCCGCTGGCTGACGGCAGACCTTCGCGGATGGTGAGCTGGCGCTCCGGCTCGAACGGCAAGCCGTCCATGCAGAGCAGATTGCCAGAGACATCGATCTGAATCGGCGTCGCCGGATCGAGAACGAGATAGTCGGCATAGTTGACCGAGGCTTCGGTCGAGAGATTTTGCGAGAACTCCAAGCAGGCGCGCGGCTCGGCCTGATCCATCT
The DNA here is from genome assembly GCA_964405865.1 of uncultured Terricaulis sp. Taxonomy (GTDB): domain Bacteria; phylum Pseudomonadota; class Alphaproteobacteria; order Caulobacterales; family Aquidulcibacteraceae; genus Vitreimonas. Next base: position 355,451 of record CAYOPM010000001.1, read on the forward strand.
CCGTGCGCAAACGCACGAACGCCATGCCGTCGACTTGCGGCAAGCCCGCACGCGGCGCCCCGGCGCCACGCGCCGCTTCCTGCGAGCCGATCGATCCGAGCGAAGCTAAGTCAAACGCCGGAGCGCCAGCGGACACGCGGCCCAGAACGGCGCCGCTCCACAAGCCGACGAGCAGAGATAAGGAGCCAGCCAAAACCGCGGTGCGGTTGGCGACCATCCAGTCATTGGCGGGCTTTGCCCAAGACCAATTCAGTTTGCGCGGGTCGAGGCGCTCAGCGAGCGCTTTCCAATCGAAGGCCATGTCGCGCGTCTCCCATCCCGCTCAGGAATGCACATGCTTGCCCGAGCTTCGCGCCCCTCACAACCACCATTAAATTCCGGCAAAGTTCTGTCGGTTAGCGAGGTCGCGGCGACTTTTGCACAGTCTCGCTGCCCTAGCGACATGCGCGCCTTGCGCCGGTTGCGGCCTGGGCGCTGCCGTGTTTCAAAAGGCAGAATACAAAAAATGACGCCGGCGTCGTCTTTGACGCCGAGCGCGGGAGGTTCTGAATGTCTGACGCGGCCGCGAAGCCCGCCTTTCCAGCCATGTCCATCGAGCAGGCGCACGCGTTACTCACAGCGCCCGGGACAATGCTTGAGGTCGGCGAAGGCGAAGTCCGTGGCGTCAAGATGAAGATCTGGAAGAACGCGCCGCCGACGCTGAAGGAAGTTTTCCTCCTCGCCGCCGCGTTCGGCCCGCGCACCTATCTCGTCTCCGAAGACGAGCGCGCCACCATCGCCGAATTCCGCTCCGCCGCTGCCAAGTTCGCGCACCAACTGATCGCCGATGGTGTGAAGCCTGGCGACCGCGTCGCGCTCATCATGCGCAATCTGCCGGAATGGCCGGTCGCCTTCTTCGGCGCGATCCTCGCCGGCGCCATCATCACGCCGCTTAATGCCTGGTGGACGGGCAGCGAACTCGAATACGGCCTCACCAATTCCGGCAGCTCCATCGCTGTGATGGATGTCGAGCGTTACGAGCGCGTGCGCGAGCATCTCGATAACTGCCCGGACCTGCGCAAGGTCTATGTATCGCGCTCGAAAGAAGAGATCGCCGATCCGCGCGTTGCGCGCTTGGAAGGCGTACTCGGCGGGACGGCCGATTGGAAAACCATTGGCGACGTCGCGATCCCGGACATCTCGTACGGCCCGGACGATGACGCGGCGATCTTCTACACGTCAGGCACGACCGGCCTGCCGAAAGGCGCGGTGATTTCTCACCGCAACATCATCTCCAACATGTTCAACTCGGCGTCCGCGCAAGCCCGCGCGTTCTTGCGCCGTGGCGAAGCCCCGCCCGCGCCGGATCCGACCGCGCCGCCAAAGGCGTTTTTGATCTCCGTGCCGTTCTTCCACGCCACAGGCTGCTTCGCGATCATGATCCCGTCGCTGATGGCGGGAAACAAAGTCGTCATGCAGCGCCGCTGGGATGTCGATCAGGCGCTCGAAATCATGCAGCGCGAGAAAGTCACGCACTTCGGCGGCGTGCCGACGATCGCGTGGCAAGTGCTCGAACATCCGCGCGTCAACGAATACGACCTCTCGTCCGTCGAAGGCTGCGCTTATGGCGGCGCGCCGGCAGCGCCCGAATTGGTGAAGCGCTTGAAGGAACGCTTCCCCGCCTCCGCGCCGAGCCAAGGCTGGGGCATGACGGAAACGTCGGCGACCGCCGTCTCCAACACTGGCGAAGACTATGAGCGCAAGCCCGCCTCAACCGGCGTGCCGTCTGCAACCGGTGAAGTAAAAATCGTCGGCGACGGCGATCGCGAACTGCCGCGCGGCGAAGTCGGCGAGCTTTGGTACAAGGGTCCGATCGTCGTGCGCGGCTATTGGCAGAACGACAAGGCCACCGCCGAGACGTTCGTCGATGGCTGGATCAAAACCGGCGACCTCGCCAAGATCGATGACGAAGGCTTCGTCTATATCGTCGATCGCGCCAAGGACATGCTGATCCGCGGCGGCGAGAACATCTACTGCGTCGAAGTCGAGAACGCGCTCTACGATCACCAAGCCGTCATGGACGCCGCCGTCATCGGCAAGCCGCACCTGACGCTCGGCGAAGAGCCGCTTGCAGTGGTCTATTTGAAACCCGGCATGGCCGCGACCAGCGACGAGCTTCGTCACTTCGTCGCGCAAAAGCTCGCTGCGTTCAAAGTGCCGGTCGAAGTGATCTTCTGGCCCGAAACGCTACCGCGCAACGCCAACGGCAAGATCGTAAAGCGCGACCTCAAAACGCAGATCGAGAACCCGGCGTTCTGATCATACGTTCCGACTATTGAGTTCTGGCGCGCGCGTCCTAGCTTTCAGAGCAAGGAGCGCGCCCATGACCAAGATCACCTACGAGATCATCAAGCATGATGGCGGTTGGGCGTTTGAGCTCGACGGCACCATCTCGCAAACCTTCAAGAGCCACGACGATGCCTACAACGCCGCGAAGCGCGTCGCCTTCGAACAGATGCGGCCGGGCGAGACCGTCGGCATTTCGTGGGAAGACGAGCGCGGCCGCTGGCACGATGAGCTTTCGTCGGGCGATGACCGGCCGGAAGTTGCGATCGACGATAAGAGCTAAGCGCCGCGCGCGCTGCCGTGCTAAGGCGGGCGCATGCAAGATTTTCGAAAATGGGCGGTGAAAGCCGCTGAGTGGGGCGTCGATTATCGCGCGCGGCTGCGCGAGCTGCCTGTGCGCCCGCCGATCGAGCCTGGCGAGATCGCCGCGCGCATTGCTGCGTCGCCACCGGAAACGGCTGAGCCGTTCGACGCGATCTTCGCTGACTTCGAACGCGACATCGTCCCCGGCATGACGCATTGGCAGCATCCGCGTTTCTTTGCGTACTTCCCCTCCAACTCCGCGCCCGCCTCACTGATCGCCGAGCACCTCGTCAACGCCATCGGCGCCGTGTGCATGCTGTGGCAGACATCGCCCGCAGCGACGGAGCTTGAAACACGCGCCGTTGATTGGCTGCGACAAGCGTTCGGCCTGCCCGATGTGTTTCAAGGCTGCATCCAAGACACAGCCTCCACCGCGACACTCGCCGCCGTACTCGTGATGCGCGAACGCGCGCTGAACTTTGAAGGCAACACCAAGGGCCTCTCAGACGCGCCGCGTTTGCGCATTTACTGCTCAGCCGAAGCGCACTCCTCGATTGATCGCGCGGTCTGGTTCTCCGGCATCGGCCAAGACAATTTGGTGCGCATTCCCATCAAAGGCTCGCTGCGCGGCGCTGATGCAGACGCGCTCGACGATCTGATCCGCGCCGACATCGAAGCGGGCTATGTGCCGGCCGGCATCATCGCCAATGTTGGCGCCACCGGCGTGGGCGCGACTGATCCGGTTGCGCAGATCGCTGCTGTCGCGAAGGCGCACGGACTTTATCTGCACGTCGACGCCGCGTGGGCGGGCGCAGCGATGATCTGCCCGGAGCTGCGCCATCTGTGGGCCGGCGCTGAGCTGGCGGACTCCATCGTCGTCAATGCGCACAAATGGCTAGGCGCGCAGACGCATTGCAGCATCCACTTGGTTCGCGACCCCGCCAGCCTCACGCGCACGCTCGCGGCGAAGCCGGACTATCTCCATACGCTGGGCTTGAGCGAAGTCGTGAACTACAGCGAATGGGGCGTGCCGCTGGGGCGGCAATTTCGCGCGCTGAAGCTATGGTTTGTGCTGCGCGCCTACGGCCTCGAAGGGCTGCGCTCGATGATCCGCAATCACATCGCCTGGTCGCGCCAGCTTTGCGAGAAATTGCGCACAGCGCATTGCTTCGAGATTGTCACCGAGCCTGCTTATTCGCTTTTCAGCTTCCGCTACAACAAACCGGGTGCCGATCTCGATCAGCTCAATCTAAAGCTCGTCGAAGCCATCAACGCCGATGGCCGCATCTATCTCACGCAAACGCGCGTAGACGGCGCCGTCGCCATCCGCTTCCAAGTCGGTCAGTTCGAATGCACTGAGGACGACGTGATGAGCGCTTACGACGTCATCAACGAGATCTCAGCGCGCCTATGACTATTGCAGATGCGCTTCGATGAACCACAGGTCCTTATCGATCTGACGTGAGACGCCGGTGAAGAGGTCAGCGGTGTTCTTATCGCCAGCTTCGTCAGCCGCATCGATCGCGGCGCGCGCGAGCTTGCCGTACGCGGCCAGACGATCCGCCAGCGCCTGCAGATGCGCCTTCTCGTCGATCGCGTCGGTTGGATAAGGTTCGAGCTGAGAGCCCTTGGACACAGCCTGTGATGTTCCCGCGACCACGCCGGCTAATGAAACAGAGCGTTCGGCGATATCGTCAGCAAACGTATCAACACGAGCTTGGATCTGATCGAACAATTCGTGCAGCGCGATGAAGTTCGGGCCCTTCACGTTCCAATGCGCCTGCTTCACCGCGAGACGCAGATCGATCGTATCGACCAAGCGCGCGTTCAGCAGCGCGATCATGGCTTTACGCGTGTTGTCCGGGAGATCGTTGCGGGTCTTAGGCATGGGACGTCCTCGCTTATTCCGTACGGCTGATATGGTTTGGCGAGCGCGCCGCCGCAACTCAATCATCTATAGATATGAGCCGCGCCAGCGATTGGCCGCGCCTATAACGTCGCCAGCCAATCGATGATGAGCCCGGTCGTCTCTTTGGGTTTTTCCTGCTGCACCCAATGGCCGGCATTGGGAACAAGCTTCACGCCGCGCAGATCGGAGCACACCTCGCGCATCCGCTCCTCAATCGAGGACGCCGCGCCATCGCCGAACATTTTCAGCACCATGTCCTGCTCACCGGCGATGAAGAGCGAGGGCTGATGGATCACGCGATCGGCAACGGCGCTCATGTGCGCGAAGTCACGCTCAAAATTGCGGTAGCGATTGATCGGCCCGCGGAAACCCGATTGCTCGAACTCGCCGACATAATAGTCGATGTCCGCTGCGCTCAGCCAAACCGGGAATGGGTCGGGATCGACCAAGCCGTGCAACATCGGCTCGCCGACCGGCTTGTCTTGTCCGCCCCAGCGACCGTGCGAGTCCGCAGAAGCGGCGTAGTAAAGCTTGCGCAAGCCGCCGCGCACGTCGGCTTCGAACTCGGCCTCGGCGACGCCTTCATCTTGGAAGTACGCCATGTAGAAGAACTTGCCCTGATCGGTCCACATCGCCTTGAAGATGTGGTTCAGCGGCGCGGGCGGCAGCGCGTAGTACGGCACCGAAAGGCCAGACACAGCGCGCACTTTGCTCGGATGCAGCACCGCCGTGTGCCACGCAATCGGCGCGCCCCAATCGTGACCGATGACGACCGCAGGCGCGTTCGGCGACAGCGCATCAATCACGCCAGCCACATCCGCCGTCATGTTCGCCATCGTGTACGCATCGACATTGTGCGGCTTGTCCGAGCCACCATAACCGCGCACATCAATCGCGCACGCGGTGAAACCAGCAGCGGCAAGTGGCGCCATTTGATGGCGCCACGAATACCAGCTCTCCGGGAAGCCGTGCACGAGTACAACGAGCGGCCCCTCGCCCTGCACGGCGGCGCGCACTTTGATGCCGTTCGTTTCGATGGTTTTGAACGTATGGCTCATTCGACCAAATCCCTCGGCAAAGTCGGTTCAGTTAAGATGCGGCGGTAGGCGTCCCAGCGCTCTTCCTGGGTATCACGGCCACGCTCTGCGTAGGCGCGCACGAGATCGAGGCCGCTGGAATAATTGATGATGTAGGAGCGGTACGTGTCGGCGAAGCGCAGGCTCTGTTCGGCGCTGGCGCGCGAGGCCAAGCGATAATGCTGCAGCAATTCGATCGCGCGCTCGCGCGTGATATCTCCGTCGAGATATTGCGCTTGGATCGTACGTGCAGCGCCCGCAGTCGCAGCCAAAGCGTGGTTCAATTCGTAGTAGACAGGCGCATCCTGGGGATCGAGGCCGGCGAGCGGAAACAGCACTTCCATCTCGAACACAGTGCGCTCGTCGCCCGGGAACGCGAGTTCGACGCCGTAATTGCCAGCGCCCTCGTTGAGCGGCCCCATCGGCGAATAGAGCGGCAGGATCGAATACTCGACCCAACCGCGATCGCGATACATGCGCTCTGCGTAGATGCCTTGCACATGGTGACCCGGATAACCTTCGTGGCAACCGTAGCCGATGGCCGAATTGATCAGCAGCGGATTGGTGGCGTTGACTTGAATGAGGCTGTGATTGTCGCCCTGATACCAGTTGTAGGCGCCCCACGGCCGATCCGTGACGAACTCGAAGTCGAAGCGTTCGTTCGCCGGCAAATCGAGATGCTCAGCAGTGCGCCGGCGGCACTCCGCGATTGCCGCACGCATCACCGCGTCAGCGCGATCTTGCGGCACGACGAAGCGGCTTGCGAAGGCCGACACGCGCTCGGCCAGCGGCCCTTCGCCGGGTACCAATGAATCTATGCGCGCCAGCGCTTCGTCATATTCGCTGAGCAGACGGATTTCAGGGCGCAATGCAAACAGGCGTTCGGCTTCAAGCACGAACGGCTCGCGTACGCCTTCCATCATGTCCATGCGAAAGCGCGCAGCGGCGACGTACGCGGAAAGCGTGCGCGCGCGGCGGATCGTTAGGTCGTCCGTTGCTGCAGCTTGGACCGCATCGATCTCGCCGTGCAGCGAAGCTGTCGCGAGTTGCAGTTCATCGATCGAACGCGGCGCGGCTTCGGCTTCCGTCTTCCACTCGGGCGGGCCGTAATAGGCGTCGATATAGCCATCCTCATGCGTGCCGATTTCGAGCGAGAGGCGCACGTATGTCTCGGCGAGCGCGTTGAGCTGCGCTTCGGTTTGCGGCGCGGTGGTCGCGCATGCAGCGAGCGCCAGCGAAAAAAGCGCGGCAGCGATGAAGCGCATCTGATCCTCCAAAGACCCTTCTAGCGCCTTATCGCGCGGCGCGCGCTGGCGCCGCAACGTCAACGGTCAGGCGTTTTCCGGGGTTTCGTCGCCGATCACCTCCGCGGCTTCGTCGTTCAATGCCTTGGCTTCGCGGCGCGGCACGGTGAACGGCGTCGGTTGCGGCGTGACCGTATTGTTGCGCATGAGCTGGCGACCAGCCTCGATGCCGCCGGCGAGCTGCATCTCGAAGCGCGCAGCGTCCATGTCGCGGACTTCCTCGATCGTCTCGGCGATGTCGATATCGGAGAAACCAAGCTCGCGCAGCACAGCGCCGGAGAATGTGAGCGAGGACTCGAACATTTCGCGGATCTGATAGTCCACGCCCGCCTGCACCAAACGCATCGAGTGGCCGCGATCGAAAGCGCGCGCAAATATCTTGGCGTGCGGAAACTCGGACTTGACGAGTGAGACGATGCGGTCGGTTTGATCGGGCTTGTCGATACAGATGAGGATCGCCTCCGCCGTGCCGGCGCCCGAAGCGTGGAGAACGTCGAGCCGCGTGCCATCGCCGTAATAAACTTTGAAGCCGAAGGTCGCGGCGACTTGGATCATCTCAACGTCGGTCTCGATCAGCGAAATATCGACGCCACGCGCCAACAGCGATTGGCTGACCACCTGCGCGAAACGGCCGAAGCCGATGAAGAGCACACGGCCTTCGAGGTCTTGCGCATCCTCGACCCCATCGCGCGACACTTCCGGCGGCTTTTCAAAGCGGCGCAGAAGGAGGACAACCAGAGGCGTCAACGCCATCGAGATAATCACGATCGCGGTCATGATCGCGGCGATGCGCTGATCCATGACGCCGCCCGCCAACGCGGCAGAATAGAGCACGAAGGCGAACTCGCCGCCTTGCGCGAAGAGTGCGGCGCGATTGATCGCCTCGTGTTGCTTGGCGCCGAACAACTTGGCGATTGCGTAGATGCCGAAGCCCTTCACCACCATGAAAGCAAGCACGCCTGCTGCGATCAGCTGCCATTCGGTCAGCACCGTCGTCACGTTGAGCGACATGCCGACGCTGATGAAGAAAAGCGCCAACAAAATGCCGCGGAACGGCTCGACGTCGGCTTCGAGTTGGTGGCGGAACACCGAGTCCGAGAGCAAGACGCCGGCGAGGAACGCACCCATCGCCATGGAGAGCCCGCCCCACTGCATGAAGAGCGCCGTTCCCAAAACCACAAGCAACGCCGCTGCCGTCATCACCTCGCGTGCGCCTGAGCGCGCCAACAGCCCGAAGAACGGATTGAGCAGCCATCGGCCCGCAACAAACACAGCGCCGATCGAAGCCGCGCCGATGGCGATGCTCTGCCAAAGCGGACGCGCGTTTTCCGCTTGCACGCCCATCACCGAGGCAAACACAGCAACAAGCGCCAGCAGCGGCACGATCATCAGATCTTCGAAGAGCAAAATGGAGACGTTGCGCTGACCCGCTTCGCTCGATGTCTCGCCGGCATCGTCCATCATTTTCATGATGACCGCCGTCGAGGAGAGCACGAAGCCGCTGGCGCCGACGATCGCGGCAGCCCACGGAATGCCGGCGGCCATGCCGACCATCGAAAGCAGGATCGCGCAGGTGATCACTTGGGCTGCGCCGAGACCGAAAATCTCCTTGCGCAAAGCCCACAATTTCTGCGGGCGCATTTCGAGGCCAATCAGAAACAAGAACATCACGACGCCGAACTCGGCGACGTGAAGGATGTTCTCAGGATCGCCGAAGAGTTGTTCGCCGAACGGACCGAACGGGCCGATCACCAAGCCCGCCGCGAGGTAGCCAAGCACCGAGCCGAGGCCCAAGCGCCGAAACAACGGCGCGGCTACAACCGCCGTCGCCAGCAGCACAACCGCGTGCTCGAGCCCCAAACCACTGCCTGCCGCCGCCTCTGCCGCCATTAATTCACCCTCACATACGCGTTCTGCACCAGATGGCGCCCCGATGCACGGCTTTGAAGACCTCGGCTCGGTCTCGACTGGGGCTCGAATCGTCTATGCTGGCCGCTTCCCCGTTTCGGAGCGCGCGATGATCGAGAATACGAAGCTGACGGCGCTCGTCGCCTCGCGCATCTGCCATGACATGGTTGAGCCGATGAGCGCGATCATCCAGGGTCTTGAGATGATCAAGACCGGCGAGGGCAAACTCGATCCGGACGCGGTGTCTCTCCTCGATGCGGGCGTCGGCAAGGCGTGGGCGAAGCTTGAGTTCTTCCGTTTCGCGATGGCTGGGGCGGTCGCCGAGGGCGATAGCGATATTGAGGAAGGCAAGCCTGTCGCGGTGAAGCTCTACTCGGTGCTAAAGCCGGAATTGGTTTGGTCGGTGGGCTCTGTTGCGATGCCGCGGCCGGCGGTGCGGGTGATCGTCAACTTGTTGCTGATCGCCAACGAGTGCCTGCCGCGCGGCGGCACGGTTGAGCTGACAGCTCAGAACGGCGAAGTCATTGTCACCGCGAAAGGACCGCGTGCGAAATTGCGTGAGCCGACAGCGATGGCGCTGCGCGGCGAAGGCGGCGAGCTTTCGGGCCACACGATCCAGCCGACGCTCACGGCCCTGCTCGCTCAACAAGGCGGCGTTGAGATTTCGACGCGTGAAGCGGAAGAACAGGTTGAGTTCATCGCCCGCTCGTCCGCCTTCAAACTGTAAGTTCGCCTCACTCGTTAACACCATCATAACCCGGGTCTCAGCACTGTCGGACAGATTCCGACGGAGCTGATTCCCATGAAGCGCTGCCTTGTCGTCGACGACAGCCGCGTCATCCGCAAAGTGGCTCGCCGCATTCTCGAAGACATGCGCTTCGAGATCGAGGAAGCGGCTGACGGCCTAGAAGCGCTGCAAGCGTGCCGCCGCCAGATGCCCGATGCGATCCTGCTCGATTGGACCATGCCGGTGATGAGCGGCATCGATTTCCTGCGCCAGCTCCGCCAAGAGCCCGGCGGCGACAAGCCGACAGTCGTGTTCTGCACCACAGAGAACGACGTCGAGAAGATCGCCGAGGCCCTTAAAGCCGGCGCCGACGAGTACATGATGAAGCCGTTCGACGGTGACATTCTCCATTCCAAGTTCGCCGAAGCGGGCCTTGTCTGATGCTCACCGACGCCGAGTTCGCGCTTGTTGCTCGAGAAGTGCGCTCCCGTTCGGGCGCGGTGTTCTCGCGCGAGGTGGCCGGCCCCGCTGAGATCCGGCTTACGCCGCTGGCGCGCCGCGAAGGCTTCGCGACTGTGAACGAACTCATTGCCGCGGCGCGCATTAGACCAGATGGCGCGCTGTGGAACTCGATCACTGAAGCGCTGGCGCAGAGTGAGACGCGGTTCTTCCGCGACAAGTCACTCTACAAGACACTCCGGGACGATCTCCTGCCTGCCGCGATCCGCAAGCGCGGCCATGAGCGCGTGCGCGTTTTGTGCGCGGGCTGCTCGACCGGCCAGGAGCCCTATTCGCTTGCAATGCTCATTGAAGAGATGCGCGAAGCGGGGCTCAATCCTGCGATCGAGATCGTCGGCGCTGACTTCTCCGAGAAGCTTCTCGATAAAGCGCGCAGCGGGCTCTACACGCAGTTTGAAGTGCAACGCGGGCTGCCGATCCGCAAACTGATCGGCCATTTCGAGAAGGCCGGCGATCTGTGGCGCATCTCCGATCGCCTCCGCGCCGCCGTACGCTTCGAGACGCACAATCTGATGAAGCACCCGGGCGGTCTCGGCCAGTTCGACATCATCATCCTCTCGCACGTGCTCAACGTGTTTGCGCCCGAGACGCGCGCCGAGATCGTCAACCGCCTCACCGATGCGCTGACGCCAGACGGCGTGCTGATGCTCGGTGGTGGCGAAGTGTTGCCGGAGCAGTGCGACGGCCTAGTGCAGCACGAACACGTCGTGCGCCGCGCCGGCGCTGCGGCGAAAACCGTCGCGGCCTAAACATCACACCGGATTGCGGTCGAAGCCGGCGCGCGTGTCGGCGCGCGCCACGGCGGCCAGGCGCACGGCGATGCCGCACGCGCGCTCGGCCAATTTGAACCAGCGCTCGGCTTCGGCCAGATCGCCACGGAATAGCGCGGCGACCTTGAGCGGCGGCCATCACGACATCGTACGGTTGGATAGACATGAGTTCTCCTTGTTGCGCTCGCGCGCGGCAAAAAAGGCTTGCCCGCCGAAGCCTTCGGCGAAGGCGGGAGAGCGGGGCGCGGAGTGTTCACGCCAAAGAATGCGCCGTTGGTTCGGCGCTATCGACGCGGACAGCCCGCGCCCCGTGATCGTTTTCGGCTGGCTCTGAGCAAGGCGGTCTTTCACGCCTCTGACAGATCGCCAACCGCGTGCAGGTCTCGCGGTTCGAGCGCGAAATCCCCGGTTTACTCCGAACGGTTTTTATCCCGCCGGCTTCGGCATTGGAAAAGAGCCAACGCCTTCACGCTCAATCACATCGCTCGTCGCATCGGTTCGAACTCTGAGCACCAATTGCTCTCCAGCGGAGCGATGGGTGCAGTATCGATCAGGTGACTACCCGGTCGGATAGATTTTTTGCGATTGCGCCAAGCTCAACGGGTTGGTGGAAAAATCCGTAGAATATCCTATACTGGTATCCATGAACGCCGCTGCTCACCCCCGGATCGCGCGCGATCCGAAGATCATGATGGGCAAGCCCGTCATCGCCGGCACACGCGTGCCGGTGGAGGCGATCGTGCGCCAGTTCGCGGCGGGCGCGGACATAGGCTGGGTGCTGAAGGGTTTCCCGGACCTGAGCGAAGCTGACGTGCGGGCTGCGCTGGCTTACGCCGCTGAATGCGTCTCTGACGCGCCGACCATCGCCGCCGAATAGATGCGCTTTGCCATCGACGCTTGTGTGCCGGAGCAACTGGCCGAAGCGTTGCGGGCGTTGGGCGCTGATGTCGTCTCTGCCGCCGGCCGGCCCGCGATGCCCGATGACGAAGTGCTGAGCGGCGCAGTAGCACGGGACCGCGCGCTGATCACGAGCGACAAGGATTTCGGCGATCTGGTGTTTCGCGATGGACACGCGGCTGTTGGCGTCGTGCTATTGCGGTTCGATATCGTGTCGGCGTCGATTGCTGAGGCGACGGCGCGACGGATCGCGGCGCTGCAGGATGCCGGGCGCGATTGGTTTGTGGTGCTGGAAGCAGACGCCGAGCGTAAACGGCGAATGCCGGACCGATAAACACTCACGGCAACCGCCCCCATGCTTTCGGCACGAGTGGTTGCGGCGGGCCGCCGCCGCGGGAATAGCATTTCCAATCGGCGACCGAGCGGCTGGCCTTTGCGCCGCACTTACAGCGGCAGCGTTCGTAGACCTTGTAGACGGACATATCCGGGCCGAAGAGCCGCAACGCGCGCGCGCCGCTAAACTTGCCGACGTTCAAACACCGGCTGCACCGCACCAACACGCCAAGCGCGCCGAGATCGAGCGCTGCTTGAATACTCTGATAAGCCGCCATGTCGCTGCTCCGATGTGAGCGCGACCCCATGCGGGGGTGACGTGGGGTGGTTGGGTGTGGGGAGCAAGGTGGGAGCTTTCCAATGTGCGCTTGCGGCGTTGTAGAATCCCCCACCGATTCTTTTGGATCGCGATGATTCGAGCGCCGGGAGGCCAACCAAAATGACCGCGAAAGGCGAAAGAACATCGCCCCGTGCCTCCTCAGCGTGGACGCCGCTCGGGACGACAGTCCGGCTGCTTGTTGGCTGGCTAGTTCTCCTAATGATATTTTCACCGGGTCGAGTGTGTGAGCCCCTCTTCAGCCAGCAATGCGCATCACAAGCCTGGAATTATGTGGGCGACGCGGTCTGGCTTCGCAATCTCTATGCGTGGCAGACGCTAGCCACCGGCCTAATCGCTCTGGTCGCGGCGGCGATCGGAGCATGGTTTGTTCACCAGCAGATTGTCCTAGAGCGTGAAAGGCGCAGACGGGTTTCAGCTTCTGTGCGGGCAATGATGCCCCACACGCTGGCGGGACTGATTGACTACCTTGACGAATGCAGCGCCGCACTGCGCGCATCGATCAACGGTGCGTCACATACGATGCCTCGAATACCACCAGACATCATCTCCCAAATTCAGAAGATTGTGGAAGTGAGTGAGGACGCGGTCGCCACGCAAGTTTCCGCGTTGCTGGGCGATCTACAAGTTCTAGATTCAAGGCTTAGCCACTTGGCCAAGCAACCCAACAAACAAAATGCGCAAGACTTCGCCATCAACGCCATGGCGGCACACGCAGCGGCAAGCCTCCTATTCCCGTACGCTCGAAAAGAAACTGACGATTTGCCAAGCGCGCGGATGATTGCGAGCCAGTACATGTCCTCGCTTAAGCTCATGGGCTTTAACGAGAACAACCACAAAAACATCTTCAACGCAGCATCGGTAAAGGCGGCTAAGATCATCGGCGAGCCAACACCCTAAAGACTCGGCGAGATTGCTGGGCACTAGCGGCCACTCCACCCCTCATCCGCTTTTCGGCGGTCGACGCGTAGCGCGATCGCACTTGGGGCGATGATGGTGGCAAAGCTTGGGCCGAGGCCAGGCCTCGATATTTTACCGTTAGCTCTCGTGTTCACGGTCACCTGGACGCCGGTCGTCCGGTGAATTCTCGCGCCTTATTTGAATGATGAGCCAGACCAATGCAGCAACAGCTGTAACGGCGCCACACGCCGCGCTGAATGCTTCAACTAAAGAAGTCATCGAGAGGGTTCCAAAATCTAAGCACGCACCCAGATTGGCTCAGGGCACCATGCAACAAACGATTTTCGTCCCTCGTACGATGGGAGATTACTCGAAAACTCTGGCGGTGCCAATAGCGTTCAAAATCATCCCCAGACTAACCCCCCTCCATCCCCTCATCCGCTTCCTCGCGCTCCACACGCAACGCCGTCAGCTGATTGCGCTGGCGCCGCAAAACCTGAAAGCGATAGCCGTGGAAGGCGAAGCGTTGGCCGGGGTCGGGGATGGCTTGGGCTTCGTGGATCACGAGGCCGGCGACGGTGACGGCTTCGTCGTCGGGCAAATCCCAGTTCATCATGCGATTGAGATCGCGGATCGGCACGGTGCCGTCGACATTGACGCTGCCGTCGGGCTGCGGGCGCACGCCTTGGACGGCGATGTCGTGCTCGTCTTTGATGTCGCCGACGATCTCTTCGAGGATGTCTTCAAGCGTGACGAGGCCCATGAGCGCGCCGTACTCGTCCACGACCAGGGCGAAGTGTTCGCGGCGGCGCAGGAATTCGGCGAGCTGATCTTCGGCGCTGGTTTGCATCGGCGTGAACCAGGGATCGCGCTTGATGGCGTGAACGTCGAAATGATCGCGGCCGTGCTCGGCGATGGCGCGCAAGAGATCGCGCGCGTGCAGGATGCCGACGATATTGTCCGGCTCGCCTTGGTAGAGCGGCAGGCGCGTGTGCGGTGACGACATCGCCTGGGCGATGATTTCGCGCGGCGGCAAGTCGATATCGAGCGAGCGGATGCCTTTGCGGTGGATCATCACGTCGGCGACTTCGAGCTCGGAGAGATCGAGCGCGCCGAGCAAGCGATGCTTGGCCTCCGTCTCGACGCCGCCCTCTTCGGCGTGCAGCTCGATGGCGCCGCCGATCTCGGCGCGCGCGGCGACGAGCACGTCCACGGTTTCATCGACGCGCACGCCGAAGAGCTTCAGGCCATTGTTCACGATCCACTGCACGGCAGCGACGATCGGCGCCAGGAAGCGCACCATCCACTGAACCGGCAGCGCCACCCAGCGCGCGATCTTATCGGCGCTGGTGATGGCGAAAGTCTTGGGGCCAACCTCGCCGAAGATGAGCAGCAGCGGCGTCAGCACCACAGTGGTGATGAGCGGCGCGAGATTGCCGTAGAGGCCGGAGAAAATGCTCGAACTGATGGCGGAGGCCGCGACTTGCACGAGGTTCGCGCCCAGCAGCACCGCGCCGATCATGCGCTCGCGGTTTTCGTTGAGCTTGTTGACGCGCGCGGCGAGCTTGTCGCCCTCGCGCTCCAATGTCGCCATGCGCGCGCGGGAGGCGCCGGTGAGCGCGGTTTCGGCGGCGGAGAAAAACGCGTTGAGAAGAATAAGCCCCGCGATCACGAGGGCGGCGACGATCAGTGCTGTGGTCATTTCGTTTCTTGGGTTAGCAGCGTGCGCACCGCTTCGGCGGGCGTGTCGTGCTCGATGAACGCAGCGCCTATGGCGCGCGCGAGGATGAAGGTGAGCTTGCCGGCTTGGGCCTTTTTGTCCGACGCGATGAGCTGCATGAGCTGCTCAGGATCGAACGGCGCGCCGGGGAGATAGCGGAGATCGGTCGTGAAGCCGACCTTATTGAGGTGTTCGGTGACGCGCGCTTCTTCATGGCGCGCGCAGAGGCCAAGATTCGCGGAGAGCTTGAAGGCGAGGCTGAGGCCGGCCGCGACCGCTTCGCCGTGCAAGAGATCGGCATCGTAGCCGCCATGCGCTTCGAGCGCGTGCGCGAAGGTGTGGCCGAGATTGAGCAAAGCGCGCTCGCCCTGCTCTGTCTCGTCGCGCGCGACGACGCGGGATTTGTAAGCGATGGATTGGGTGACGGCGTTCGCAAGCTCGTCAGGGTCGTTGGCGAGGATGAACTCCGCGTCGCGTTCGCACCACTGGAAGAAAACTTCGTCCGCGATCAGCCCGATTTTGACGATCTCGGCATAGCCGGCGAGGCGTTGGCGCTCCGGCAATGTGTCGAGCACATCCTGATCGGCCAGCACGAGACGCGGCTGATGGATGAGGCCGACGAGGTTTTTGCCTTCCGGCGTATCGATGGCTGTCTTGCCGCCGACGCTTGAGTCCACTTGCGCCAGCAAGGTCGTCGGGATCTGCACGAAATCGACGCCGCGTTTAACCAGGCCCGCTGCGAGACCCGCAAGGTCGCCGATCACACCGCCGCCGAAAGCGATGATAATATCCTTGCGGCCGATATTGGCGGCGAGCAGCGCGCTCAGCGCCTGTTGAAGGCCAGCGAAGCTTTTGGTGTGCTCGCCAGGTTCGAGCACGATTGTTTGGCGCACGTCGAGATCGCCGAGGCCAGCGATCAGCGTTTGCAGATGCGCTTCGGCGACGTTGCGGTCGGTTACGATGAAGACCCGACCACTCGGCGCGAACGGCGCAATGAGTTCGCCGGCGCGCGCCAGCAGGCCGGGGCCAGCGTGCACGTCGTAGCTGCGCCCAGCGAGGCGGACGGGGATGATTTTCGTGGTCATGCTCACTCTGACTCCCCGCCCCCTTGCGGGGCGGGGTTGGGGGTGGGGGTAGCGGCGGTGTTGTCTCCGGATAAGCTGCCGCCCGCACCCCCATCCGTCGCCCGTCCGGGCGACACCTTCCCCGCAAGGGGGAAGGCTTGTGTCATCCGCACCATCATTGTTGCCCCAGCCTAGCGCGCAGCGCGTCGATGATGGCAGCGACGGCCATGTTGTGGGGGCCTGCGCCGGATTCGATCGTGAGATCGGCCTCGGCGTAGATCGGATAGCGCTCATTGATCAGGCGCTGCATCACCGCTTCCGGATCGTCCTCCTTCAGCAGCGGACGATGATCGCGGCGCACGACACGCCGCATCAGGACATCAAGCGGCGCCTTCAGCCAAATCGAAATCGCGCGCTCCTTCATCAGCGCGCGCGTATTGGGATCGATGAACGCGCCGCCCCCCGTTGCGAGCACATGCACTGGCCCCGCAAGCAGACGCGCGATGACGTTGCGCTCGCCACGGCGAAACTCGCACTCGCCACGCTCGGCGAAGATATCCTCGATCGAGCGGCCGGCAGCTTGGGTGATGGCGTCGTCAGCGTCGACGAACGGGAGTTGCAGCGCCGAAGCGAGGCGGCGGCCGATTGTGGTCTTGCCCGCTCCCATCAGCCCGACCAGGGCGATGGTGCGCGGCGGCGTGAGCCCCGACGCCCTTTGGCGCAGCTCTACGGCGGCGTCCACGCGCTCGCCGATGTCGCCACTTTCCGGGGTCGCCACGAATCACCTCAAAAGAGCCCTTCGGGTAACAGCGTTAACCGCGGGGCCGGGGCCTAGTGTGCCGGATTTGAAGTTCGCCCGCACCAAGGGTCAAGCACCGCACGAACTTCAAATCCGATAAGCACACTAGTAGCAAATATTTACTTCAGTGCAGCTTATCGCGCTGAAATTCGCTCGGCGGATGCCATAGACTCGGGCGAATTTCAGCGCGGCTGCACTGGAAGATTGCCACATTTTGGGGGCATTCTCGCCCGCTCGCAACGGCAGGGGCCAAATCAGGTATGATCCGACGCAGACGACGGCGCTCTTCTTTCGCGCGGCGCACGCCGCCGCAGCTGCGCCTGATCGCCATCGGCGCCGGTGTTGTCGTGTTTATCGGCCTCTTCATCTATTTCATCCGCCAGTCCGACGTGCTTGCGCCACAGCCGCAAGAAATTCGTGTCGAACTGGAAGACGCCTTCAAGGAATGAGTTTCATGCTTAACCGTACTTTGGCGCTCGCGGCGTTTACCGCGTTCACGCCACTGGCCGCTCATGCGCAGAATGTTCCGGCCCCTGTGCAGACGGAAGAACTGCGCCAGCTCGACGGCTGGAGCGTCAGCGCTCTGTCGCGCGCTAACGGCGCGCTGCCGGCTGACCTGTGGACGCGCAGCGATCCGGACGTGCTGGCGGTGGTCTTCGATCGTCTGCCGAGTGTGTACGATTCATACGCGATGAACACGCTGGCGCGTCGCGTGCTCTTCTCCGGCGGCGAAGCACCGCGCGGCGATGGCGCGCTTGCTGTGCGCCGACGCTTCGAAGCGCTCGGCAAGATGGGCGCGGCGGATGAATTGGCGACGATGGCTGCGGGTTCCGGCACGGCGCTGACCGATCCGGGTGTCGCGATGTTTGCCGCGCAAGCTGAACTCGCACGCGGACGCCGCGCCGAAGCGTGTGCGCGTGGACGCAACGCAAACGCCGGCGAAACACCGGCTGCGTTCTTCCTGCAACTCCGCGCCTATTGTGCGGCGGTGACCGGCGATCGCGCCGCTGCAGATTTGGCGCTTGAATTGGCGCGCGCGCAAAACGCGGCGGATGCTTGGGTGACGGGCGCCGTTGCAGCCGCAGGCGGCGCACCCGGCGCACGCCCGCCAACGGCGCGCTACAACAATTCACTGTTCACGCAGCTCTCGATCGCCGGGCAATTGCGCCCCGGCCCGAACCCGCTGAACGACTCGTCGACGCTGGCGCTTGTCGCTTTGGCGCGCGCCGAGAACGCGCCGCAGCCACAACGCGCGCAAGCGGCGTGGACGGCGTTTCGTCGCGGCGCGCTGAGCGCACAGGATACACGCACGATCCTTTCGGCGACGCCGGCTGAAATCACCTCGGCGCTGCCGCCGGTTGTTGTTGCGCTGCGCCAAATTCTACCGCCGCCGACGGCGGCCGGCCCGGAAGCGGTGAGCGTCGTGGCGCTCGGCAATGCGACGGCGATCGCCACCGCCTTGCGCGCTGCGCCGAACGCGAGCGAGTTCAACGCAACGGCGCGCTTCTTCCAGGCCGACATTGCACGCCTTAGCAGTGCACCTGACGCAGCTGCGGCCCTGCTCTTCGCACGCGCCGCCGTTTCGAACGGCGATGTGCAAGTGGCGCAACGTCTGGTCGCCAGCGCACGCCAAGCCGGCGCCGACGAAGCAGCGCTCGCGCCGCTCGAAGCGGCATTGGTGGCGCTCACGGGCGCGCGCGGCGAGCAAGGCACGATGGCGATGCAACGCCGCATCGATAGCGGCGCCAGCCAAGTCCGCGCGGCGTCTCGTGATGTCGCAATCCTCTCCGCGCTCGGCGCGCCGGTGAACGGCACCGTGCAAGCCTTCTTGCTCGCCAACGCACCGCAAGGCGGCGCCCGCGCCGATAGCGGCGCAATGCTGGCGCTCTCAAGCGCCGTCGAGCGCGGCGCGATCGGCGAAGGCGCGCTGCTGGCGGTCGTCGCCGCCGGCGAAGGCGGACCGGCGCGGTTGGATGCGGATTCCGTCGCCAACATCATCCGCGCTTTGCGTGGCTTGCGGCTCGAAGATGAAGCGCGCCGTGTTGCGGCGGAAGCGATCTTGGCGGGGCAGCCGAGCTAGTCGTTCGACCTTCTGAAATGAAAAGCCCCAGTCCTTGGACTGGGGCTTTTTATTTTAGCTCGGCCGCGTTGTGCCGAGGTTCACGTCGGCGACCTTATCTTTGAAGTCCTTCTTCGGATCGGAGCCGAGCAACAGCTTCACGCCAGCGAAGAGGCTGTTTTCGTTCAGCCAGATTTGCGCGTTGCCCGGATCGAGGCGCAGCAGCTGCAGCTTCGGATCGTCCTTGCCGCCTTCGAACCAAGCGGCGACGTAGGGGTTCCAGAGTTTCTCGATCATGGCGCGATCGTGGGAGAGCGTGATCTCGCCATCGAAGCAGGCGAAGAGATCGTGGCCCTTCGAGACGAACTGCGTCATCACGCGCGCGCTATCGCCGATTGAGCGGACGAAGTCGGTGTCCTTCGCCGAGAAAATCCAGAGCGGGCCGCTCTCATCGTCGCCTTCGAGCTGGGCGGTCATCGGCTGAGAATGGCCGTGCGGATCGTTGCTGAGGCCGACCATGATGGTGCGGTCGGATTTCAGGTGCTTCCAGAATTTCTCACGGATCTCGGTTTCGGTGGTCATGGGGGCGCGCTCCTTTGCTTGCAGCAACGGCGGCTCGCATGGTTTGTTCCTGGCGCGCAGCGCTGCTAGTGCTGATGCGGTAGCGGAGTGACGAAGCGAATGGCGGAGCGGTTTGCGATCATGTGTGCGGCGGCAAGCAGTGTCGAAAGCGCGCGCATCGCTCACGCGCTAACGCGGCACGGCGCCGAAGTCTGCATCGTGGCGCCGCCCGAAAGCTGCGCGTCGCTCACCCGCTTCAAGCACGCCGACATCCTGATGACGTTCGAAGAGATGGTGCCGCGCATGCCGCAGATTGCGCGCATGCTGGCCGAAGAGTTCCACGCGCATAGCGTTTTGATGGGCGATGCCGCTACATTCAGCGCGTGGACGCATTTGCTGCGCCGCGCCGACGATGCCAAACTGAGCGAGGCCACGCGCGCGATGATCGCGCGCTCCCTGCCGCCGCTGCCGGCAGCGATGCTCCTCGACAACGACGCGTCCTTTATCGCCTCAGAGGCAAACGGACCGTGCGGGGCGCCACCGTCTCTCGCCAGTCCGAACGAGGCTGACGCGCTGCGCTTTGCGGACGAGATCGGTTATCCGGTGATGCTGAAACGCAACGCCTACGCTGGCGGCGTGGGCGTGACGCGCTGCGACGACGCCGCGGCGCTGCGCACAGCGCTGGCCAACGGACGCGCCAATCCGCGCGATCCGGGGTTTGCGGTGCAGAAGTTCGTGGCGGGCGCGGTGCATTGCGTGGCGATCAGCGGCGTCAGCGGCAGAGTTGCTGCAGCGTTTTCCACCATCAAGCATGTAAAAATGTCAGAGCCGCACGGCTTGGTGACCGTTCTGAAGCACGCTCCGCGCGCGGACATCATGCAGCACGCGTCTGAGGCCTACGCGCGTTTCGGCCTCAACGGTTTCGCCGGCTTCGACTACATCGTCGATGCGCATGACCGCGCGTGGTTCATCGAGATCAATCAGTGCGTCGTGGGCGAGAGCCATTTTTCGGCGTGTTTCGGCGTCGACCTCACAGCGTCGATGCTGGCGCTGATGCGTGGCGCCCCGCTGCCAACGCCACAGCCACCGACACACGAGTGCGCTGCGCTGTTTCCGGCCGAATGGGTGCGCGATCCGCAGAGCCCGTTCTTGCACAGCGCCTTTCACGACGTGCCCTGGGAAGACCCTCCGGTGTTGGCGGCCTTGATCCAGAACATCATCACGCGCCGCGACCCGCAGAATTGGTACGCGCGTAAGACTTGAGTGTTAGGATCGGCCCATGAGCGATGCCGCGCTGATCGAGTCGTTTCTAGAAATGCTGTCCGCCGAGCGCGGCGCGCGGGCGAACACGCTCGACGCTTATGCACGCGATCTGGATGACGCGCGCGGCAGTGTGCGCGGCGGGCTGAAGAGCGCCGATGCCGGCGCGGTGGAAGCCTATGTCGCCGATCTCGCGCGCCGCGGCCTCTCCCCGGCGACGGCGCGGCGACGCATTTCGGCGCTGCGGCAATTCTATCGCTTTTTGTTGCAGGAGAACGTACGCGCGGACGATCCGACGTCGCGACTCGACCCGCCCAAACGCGCGCGTCGCTTGCCGAAGACGCTTTCAGTTGATGAGATCGAGCACTTGATCGCGGCAGCGGAGAGCGCGCGCGACAAAGCGATCGTGGAATTGCTTTACGGCGCGGGCTTGCGCGTCAGTGAGCTTGTGGCGCTGCCGTTGCGCGCCGCGCCGAGACCTGGCCAGGAGCACATGATTATCGAGGGCAAAGGCGGCAAAGAGCGCTTAGTGGCGCTCGGCGGCCCTGCTCTCGAAGCGCTGGCCGCGCACATTGAGGCGCGCGTCGGTGCGTTGCCGAAGGCTGAGGCGCAGCGCGAGCGGGCGGCGCGGTGGCTGTTTCCAAGCGCGAGCGCAGCTGATGGCAAGCTGACGCGGCGGCGCGTAGGGCAAATCCTGGAAGCGGCGGCGGTGAAGGCCGGCATCGATCCGACGCGGGTATCACCGCATGTCTTGCGGCACGCGTTTGCGACGCATTTGGTCGAAGGCGGCGCGGATTTGCGCACGGTGCAGACTCTGCTCGGACACGCCGATATCGCGACGACGCAAATTTACACGCATGTCGCAGATAGCCGCTTGCGCACGTTGGTCGAGACCAAACATCCGCTGGCGAAGCGGCGCAAATAGCTAGGGCGCCCACTCGAGGCTCAGACGGATTTGCGCGTCGGCTTGCGCTTCATCGATGCCGGCAAGATACCCGACAGATAGTGTCGCATCGCCAAGCGTCAGCCCTGCGCGCGGGCCGAAATAATGGGCGTTCGCTTCTGGCTCGCTGAAGCCTTCGACGCCGAACTGCCAGGTATCGTTCGCGCGCCACATGATGCGGGTGCTGTAAATGTGTTCCCACTCATCGCTGTCGCCGGTCACATCACGCTCGGCAGCGATGTTGAAGCGCATAGAAAATGCGCCAACGCGGCGTTCGGCGAGGAGCTTCAGCTCCAGACTGTCTTCCACGTCGTCCAAGCCGAATTTATATTCAACCTGGCCGCCGAACTGGACCGGCCAGTCGCTCGTCGCGGTGAACTCAAAGGCATTCTCGATGCCGAATGAGCGAAACTCGAAATCGCCATCATCTGGTTGCGAAGCACGGAGATTGAGTTGCGCGCGCCACCAATCGGTGACGCCGTAACTGCCCTGGGCGCGGTGGGACCAATCACCGTCGAGCGCTTCGCCGTCCCAAGCCGTGCTGCGCCATTCGAGCTTGATGTCGCCTTGCGTGACAGCTGGGCTGGAGACGCCAGAGGTGCCGCCCGGTTCGGCGTGCGCCGCCAATGGAAACGCAGCGCAGGCCAAAGCCCAGGCAGACACTCTGACGCTCATTTACCCCTCCCCGGCGGCGCCGGGTCAGGGGCCGCTCTTAGCGGCGGTCCCCACGGCGGCCGCGGTCATCGTCATAGCAATCGTCGTCAGCTTCTTCACGCCGGATTTCGCCGGTGCGCAGATTGACGTGCAGTTCGCGGCAGCGGTTTTGGCTGTCGAAGGCCTTCACTTCGAACTCGCCGTCGTCGCGCTCGATTTCGAGCACGCGATAGCCCTGGCCGGCCAGCCGGGTTTCGACCTGCGAGAGGCTCAGCGCGTTGCCGCCGCTCGACGGAGCAGTTTGGGCGAAGGCGGGCGCGGCGATGGCCAAGACGGCGACGGCGGCGATGGTGCGGATCAGCATGATAGTTCCCTCTTTTGCCGGCGCGGGAGATGCGCCGTTCATGCGCCATTCATCGCAGACCCTGGCTGACGCCCGCTTGGCGAAGTTTGTCAGCGTGTTGTCAGGCGGGAACCGTCATAAGCTTGGCGTTCATGTTCTCGCGCCGCTCCCTCTTTATTGCCGCCGTCGCGGTCGCCACCCTCCCCGGGGTCGCTTTGGCGCATCAGCGCCGCGGCGGCGATCACGACGAGGCGCGCGAGGCGGTTGAACGCGGCGAAGCACTCCCGTTGAGCGAAATTCTGCGCATCGTGCGCCGTGTCGAGCCCGGCGAAGTGATCGAAGTCGAGTTCGAGCGCGACGATGGGCGCCTGGAATACGAAATCGAAGTGCTGACGCCGAGCGGTCGCGTCCGTAAGGTCACCCTGGATGCGCGCACCGGCGCCATCCTGGAGACTGAAGACGAGGATTAATGCGCGCGCTAGTCGTCGAGGACGAAGCCGACATCGCTGATGACGTCGCCCGCGCACTGACCGGCGCGGGCTATTCTGTCACGCATGCGCGCGACGGTGAAGAAGCCTGGTTTCTCGGCGATACCGAGTCGTTTGACATTGTCGTGCTCGATCTTGGCTTGCCGCGTCTGGACGGCCTCAGCGTCCTGAAACGCTGGCGGGCGAGCGGCCGGATTTTTCCGGTGCTTATTCTCTCAGCGCGCGGCGCCTGGACCGAAAAGGTCGATGGCATTGACGCAGGGGCCGACGATTATCTCGCCAAGCCGTTTGAGCTTGGCGAATTGATCGCGCGCGTGAAAGCTCTCGTACGCCGCGCGGCGGGACATGCGGCGCCGATTTTGGAAATTAGCACGTTGCGGCTGGATACACGACGGATGGAAATCAGCGTCGATGGCGCGCCGGTGAAGCTTTCGCCGCTGGAATATCGCCTGGTTGATTATCTCGCACATCATCGCGGCCGCGCCGTCTCTGCCGGCGAACTCGCGGAGCATTTGCATGGCGATGACGCCGCCGACGTCAATGCGATCGAAGCGCTTGTCGCACGCGTGCGCCGCAAGCTCGGCTCGGACGTGATCGAGACGCGGCGCGGCTTCGGCTATTTGCTGCGCGAATGAAGACGCGCTCGCTTCGTGTGCGCCTGCTGGCCGGCGCGGCGGCGGCGATCTTCGCAGCGCTTGCTGTCTCTTGGGTGGCGATGAGCTTCGTGTTTGAGGCGCATATCGAACGCAACGTCGAAGCCAATCTCGAAAATCACGGGCGCGCATTGATCGCTGGATTGATCGCTGCACCCGACGGCGCTCTCAGCACAACGACCGAGCCGAACGATCCGCGCTTCGCCACGCCGGCAAGTGGATTCTACTGGCAGATCAGCACCGGCGCGCAGGTACTGCGCTCGCGATCGCTTTGGGATGCTGACTTGCCCATCAATGCCAACGTGCGCGGCGATGCGTGGCAGGGCGGCGATCTCGCCGGGCC
Source organism: uncultured Terricaulis sp. (assembly GCA_964405865.1). Classification (GTDB taxonomy): domain Bacteria; phylum Pseudomonadota; class Alphaproteobacteria; order Caulobacterales; family Aquidulcibacteraceae; genus Vitreimonas. The sequence continues at coordinate 379,646 of CAYOPM010000001.1, forward strand.
GTTTGAAGAGCGCGTGCATTTCGTTTCGCGGCGCATCGAGTTGACGGGCGTCGCGACGCCGCTGGTGGTGACGCTGGCGGAGGATCACGCCGCTGTCACTGCGGCGCGCGACGAGTTCGGGCGCGATCTGGCGATCTTCCTGGCGCTTTTGTGGCTCGTGCTGTCTGCGGCGGCGTGGGTGCAGGTGCATCTGGGGCTGAAGCCGCTCGAAGATGTACGCAGCGCTTTGGCCGAGATGCGGGCCGGAAAGCGGCTGGCGGCGGATGTGTATCCAGCGGAAGCTGCACCGTTGGCCGAGGCGATCAATACTTATGCGGACGCGCGCGAGCGCGATCTGGAGCTGGCGAAGCGCCGCGCGGCGGACTTGGCGCACTCGTTGAAAACGCCGCTGGCGGCGCTCGCGGCGCAGAGCCGGCGCGCGCGTGAAGCAGGCGCTGCCGATGCCGCTGACGGGCTCGACCGCGCGATTGCGGCGGCCGGCGCCGCCGTTGAGCGTGAATTGGCGCGCACGCGCGTAGCCTCGGCGGAAGCGAAGCCCGCGCGTGTGCGCAAGGCGATCAGTGATCTGATCAAGGTCATCGAGCGCACCGAGCGCGGCGCGGCGCTGACGTTTGACAATAAGGTGGAGGACGTCGAGGCGCCGGCGCCGGCGGAGCTGATCTTGGAGATCGCCGGGCCGCTGCTGGAGAACGCGGCGCGTTACGCGCGGACCCGCGTCTGCGTAAGCGGCAATGCGACAATGCTCGTCATCGAAGACGATGGCCCAGGTATGAGCGAGGCGGATGCCGAAGCGGCGTTGGCTCGCGGCAAGCGGCTCGATGAGAGCGGCGGCGGGCATGGGCTGGGACTTGCCATTGCCGACGAACTGACGCGCGGTTTTGGAGGCGCCTTGAACTTGAGCCGCAGCGCGCTTGGCGGCTTGCGCGCCGAAGTGCGGTGGCGCCTCTAGACGCGTTGTCCTTGAAACAAAGACGCTGCAATGCGATTTCATTGGTATGACTGGAACGCCTCTCCCCTCGCAACCCGGCCGCTTCTCGGCGCTCATGGTCTATGTGCTCTACTTGCTGAGCATCCCGAGCTTTGCGCTGTTTGCGCTGCTTGGCGTGGCTTGGGCGATCATGGCGCGTGACGGCGCAGGGCCGCTGGCGCGCTCGCATCTGGGCGACCAGATCCGGATTTGGTTCGTCGCATTTTGGTGGGGCGTCATCCTGGTGATCGCTGCCGGCATTGGCTGGCTGCTGACGCCGCTTCTGATCGGCTTTCCGATTCTCTGGGTAGTCGCCGGCGTCGGCTTTCTCGTAATGGTCTGGTTCACGATCAAAGCGTTCTTCGGCTTGCTGGCGCTGCTCGACGGACGCCCGCGCTAACCGCGCGTGATCGAGCAGCGCTGTTTCGAATTCCCCTACGCTCAGGTGGCGACTCTAAGTCTCTTCGACAGGTGCCCGTTCCCGTCTTAGCTCTGAGCGGAACAGGAGCACGAACATGCACGCGTGGATTTTGTTGGGGCTCGCGGGCCTGGCGGAAATCGGCTGGGTGATCGGCCTCAAATACTCCGAAGGCTTTTCCAAACCCTGGTGGAGCGCCTTCACGGTGATCTCGCTGCTCATCTCGATGGTGCTGCTCGGCTGGGCGGTGAAGACGCTGCCAATCGGCACGGCCTACGCTGTATGGACCGGCATCGGCGCGGTCGGCGCCGCGGTGGCCGGGCTTTATCTCTTTGGCGAAAGCGCCAACGCCGCGCGCTTGGCGTGCATTGCGCTAATCGTTGCGGGTGTGGCCGGCTTGAAGCTTTCCACGCCGGGCTGAGCGGGCTTGCTCGGCCCACGGGCACGGGCGTAAGCACGCGGGTCTTGAGGGGCCCGCATGCCGCTGATCAAACGCAAGCACGCCACCGCGAAGGCGTATGTGCACGACTGGCTGGAGCCCGATCAGCCCGGCGGCATCAATTTCTTTTCCGGCACGATCATCACTTTGGTGGTCATCAGCCTCATTACGCTGGCGCTCGAAACAGAGGCGGCGCGCGGCGACACGGCCCTCTATCCTTGGGTGCGTCCGGTGGTGACGCAGATCAATCTCTTCGTTGTTTGGGTGTTCGCGGCTGAGTTCGCGCTGCGGTTCTGGTCGGAGGGTGAGAACCCGGAACACAAAGGCTTCGTCGGCCGGCTCAAATTTCTGCTGCAGCCGGTGACGATCGCCGACGTGTTGGCGTTCTTGCCCGAGCTCATCGTCATTCTGTTCTTCCCATCACTCGCTGGCGGGTGGCTTGCAGCCTTGCGCGCTCTGCGCCTCTTCCGGCTGTTCAAGCTGGCGCGTTATGTGCCGGCATTCGCAATCGTGGGCGCTGCAGTCTCGCGCGCGTGGGCCCCGTTGATGGCGGCGATGTGCGTCGCAGCTGCACAGCTCTATATCGCTGCGATGATGCTCTACTTCATCGAAGGCGAGCAAAAGCCGGAAGCATTCGGCTCGATTATGCGCTCGCTTTGGTGGGCGATCGTGACGCTGACGACTGTAGGCTATGGCGACGTCTATCCCGAGACCGCGCTTGGCCGCGTCGCGGCGGGTCTGGTTGCCTTGGCCGGCATCGGCATCGTCGCGATGCCGACAGGTATTCTGGCGTCAGCGTTCGCGGAAGAGTTCCGCGAACGCCACGAACGCGCCAAGCTCGCCCACGACGCCAAGCAAAAGCGGCCTGGCGGCGAGAGCTAGTGCTTCGTCCGCCGTGGCGGCGGGGTGGTGAAGTTTACGCGGCCGATTTCGGTGATGCGGCCATCGCGAACGGCGCCTTCGATCAGTTCGACGCCGGAGAGTGCAAAGGCGCGGTCACGGACGAAGATAGGACGCGAATTCCCGTACCAATCGATGCACGAGACTTCGCATCGATAGCCTGGATGCAGGCTATCGTCTGCGTCGGCGGTGAGTTCACCGAGCGGCGCGATGCGGCCGTCACGGCTGATCGAGAGAAAGCTCAAGTCCGAGGACTCGCTATTCCACCACCAGCGCCCAGCGCGACGTTCGACCTGCACCGTGGGCAGGCCGAACAATCCGGCGCCGTGTTCATCGACTGATGCGTTGAAGGCGTGGCTGCGATTTTCGGACTCGTAACGCCCTTCGAGCCGCACTGTGTCGACCAGACGCGGCGTTCCTTGCAGATCGAGCACGGAAATGCTGAGCGCACTTTCGTTGCGATAGCCGGTCAGCACGGCGCGCACGCCAATGCTCTCGACACGAATCAAATTGTGCGGCGCCTCGAGGATCGTTGCGGCGCGCGGATTGGCAGTCGGCACGGCGACGATACGCGCGGACAGCTGACTTTCACTTTCCGGCGGATAGGACGACCAGTGCTCGCGGCCGCCATAGATGAGATGGCCTTGAGCGAACCGGTTCTCCATCGCCCCACCGCCAGGGCTCGGCACAATCGTGTAGCGCGCTTGCGGCGCAGCCTGCGGGCGCGTGCTGAAATCGCTGAGCGGTGTTGAGAGAAAGCGCAGCGGCAGATCCGACGGACGGTCGCGGCAACTCGGATCGGTCCAGACTGAGAGCGCGTAGAGCGTGTCGTCCGTCGCTTCGAAACTCATCTGGTCGTAGGGATGGCCGCGCACAAACATGGCGCGTGGCCGGCCATCGCGCAGCGAAATCTGGAAGAGAGCCGCTTCGCCGGCATAGTTGAAGCTGCTCGCCAAGCGCGCGTCGCAGCGTGCGCGGTCTGGGCCTTGGCGACCGTAGCTGTACCACGCTGCCCGCTCGGACAGCCAAAGATAGACATGGTCGTTGGAAACGTAGAACTCTCGCATGCTCGGCCCGGCGATAGCGGTGCTGCGGCAATCGAGTTCGTCGCCGGCGCGCGTGCTGCCCAGCGGGCACACGGAAATTGTGTGGATGGTGGGCGCCGTTGTCGACTGTATCGGCCGATAGATATCGCGTGCGTCGAACAGCGACCGGCCACGCGTCGCGATGGCGCGCTCATCGCCATCGCGCAACCAGCGGCGCACCAGCGGCCAGCGCGGGCGTTCGCTTGTGTCGATGTCTCTGACATCGAGCGGCGTGTAGATAACGAGATTGCCGCCGACGAGACGGGTCGCGTAGTTCTCGTCATCATAGTAATCGTCGGATGAGAGATAATAGACGCTCTCGCGCGTGAAGCGGCCTTCCTCATTGAGCGAGAAAACCGAAAACTCTGTCGCTTCTTCGCCGTAGCTATACCCGGTGACGACGATGCGGTTTCCGTTCACCAGCATCTCGTCGTACCAGATGTCCGCGTTATTGTTGCGGTAGACGTTCATACGATCGGTGAAGCGCAAATCAGCAACGGACTGGCCGGTGTCGATCGAAAACAAGCGTCCGTCCTGCAGCACAATCAGGTAGGGCCCGATCATCTTGACGATGTCGCCCTCATCCACGCCAGCGGTTTGGACGTTGGTAATCTGCGTGTTCGCCATCGCACCGACGCTGACCGGTGCTGCGGGCGACGGCGCCCGACGACTCGCGGTGATGGAAATTTCCTCCGCCACGCCGTCAAGGCACGCCGGATCATCGGGCGGGCATTCCGGTTCAGGTTCCGCCTCCACACTCTGCTTGCCGTTCGGCTCAACGCGCGCGCGCCGTGCATCGCCAGCAGCGTGGGCGTCTTCGACATAGCGCAGAAACTCCGCTTCGCTGCTGAACCGCGAGAGCGTCGGCCAGGAGGGCGCCTCTGTCGCGAGCCGCGGCGTGTCCGCGGTCGCGCATGCGGCGAGCAACGCCGCTCCCATCAAGCCAGCTTGCCAGCGCATGCGTCCCTCCCCGCTGCTGATCCCTCAACATGGACGCATGAGTTGCGCGGACGCGCGATGCACAGGCGTGTGATAGCGCCTCACGCTTGCGTGAGCGCTACTCTCCGGCCGGCGTCAAATGCAGTGCGGCGCGGTATTCGTTTTCGCTGTAGCGCGGCGCCATGCAGGAGCTGGTGTAGAGCTGGTGACCTTGCCCCATGCTGGCGATGACCAGAACTTCCTCGCCCGGCGCGTACCAGATCGAGCATTGCGGTCCGTCCCGCGTGAAATCGTGACGAACTTCGATGCGGTCGGGCGGCGCGCCCCATTGGCTCGGCATCAGAAGCGGTGCTGTGAGTTCGAAGGTCGTCGTGCCGATCTGAAGCGAAGAGCCCTCGTCTTGCACCGTCTCCACCACGCGACCACGGAAAATGGCGCTGGCGAGCGCGACGTGCTCTTCGGCGCTGCGGATCGGGCGGCACGAGCATGCGATCGCAATGCCGGCGACGCTGGCCGTGATGACGGCGGCGAGTGCGACGATGCGAAGTGGCCGGAGCATTAGCGGCGGGTCTCCAGCGGGCGAGAGAGATTGAGACGATGCCGCTCGGCGACGCGACCGTTCTGCAGGGAGCCTTCGATCAGCTCTGTCGCGGAGAGCGCGAAGATGCGGTTGCCGATGAAGAGCGCGCGCGTGTTGCCGTACCAATCGACGCAAGAAACTTCGCAGGCATAGCTCGGATCGCGGCCATCGGGGCTTGCGGCAAGTTCGCCGGCGTTGGCGAGGCGACCGCTTCGGTCGATGGTCAGGAAGCTCACGTCCGATGCTTGCGAGCGATAAGGCGCGCGGCTGCCCTCTTTGGCGCGTTCAACCGTTGGGAGACCCATGACGCCATCGCCTTCTGGGCCGACGAGCGCGTTGAAGGCATGGCTGCGATTCTCGGACTCAAAGCGATTGCGCAGCAGCTCCGTTTGCGTGATGCGCGGGCGGCCATCGAGTGCGAGGCGAGAGATAGAGAGTCCTGCCTCGGTGCGATAGCCGCTAAGGATGACATCGCGCCCAGCCCGCTCAAGCCGAATGACGTTGTGCGGCGCGTCCACTGTAACTGCGTCGCGCGGGCGGTCGACAGGCACTGCTGTGACGCGCGCCGAGAGCGGCTCGCTAACGCCGCCGCGCGGCGGCGATGACCGCCGGTTTTCGCGCGCGCCATAGACGACGTAATTGCCGGCGAAGCGGACTTCGTAAGCGAGACCGCCAGGACTCGGCGTTTGCGTGTAGGCGCTGTTGGCGATTTCGCGCGGCGCGGTGCTGAGCGCAGTGAAGGGCGCGCGGAAATAGCTGACGTCGAGATCATCGCGGCTACGAGAGCCACAGGCGCGCGTATTCTGATTGAGCAGCGCGCGGAATTCAGTGGCTGTGGCGTCAAGCGCCAGCTGGCTTTGCGGTACGCCACGGGCGAAGAGCGCGCGCGGCGAAGAACCGTCGAGCGGCACTTGGTAGAGCGTAGCAGGCAGGCTTTGCGCGTCGCCACTGCACTCGCCGAGGCTTTGATCCCACTGGTTCGGCGTCGTCCATAGATAGATGTCGGCGGTGGAGACGAAGAATTCGCGTTGCGACGGGCCGACGAAAGCGGTGGTGCGGCACTCGAACTCGTCGCCGGATTGCAGATCGCCGAGTGGGCAGACGCTAACCGAATGCACCATCGGTTCGCGCAACGAACGGATCGGCTTGTAAATGTCCTGCGCATCGAACAACGGCCGACCACGCGTCGTGACGGCGCGCGTATCGCCGTCACGGATCCAGCGGCGCACCAGCGGATATTGCATCGGCCGGCGCGGATCGACGTAGGAAAGATCGAGCGGCGTGTAAATGACGAGATTGCCGTTCACGAGGCGCGTCGCGTAATTTTCGATGTCGTAATAGTCGTTCGAGGAAATGTAATATGTCGCTTCGCGCGTAAGCTGGCCGTCGTCGCTAAGCGTCAGCACGGTGATTTCGGACGCGTTCTCGCGATACGAATAGCCGGCGACGAGGACGCGATTGCCGCTGGTGAGCAACTCGTCATACCAAGTGTCTTGCTGACGCGAGCGATAGACATTGGTGCGGTTGACCAAAGCGAGCTCTGAACCGTCACCGGCACGCGTGTCGGCAACGAATAAGCGTCCGTCCTGCAACACGATGAGGTAGCGGCCGATCTGTTTGACGATGCCGCCTTCGTCGACGCCTTGCGTCTGCACGTTGGTGATCGAGGACGGCTCGGAGGCAGCGGCGGAACCGGTCACCACGACGCTGGATTCTTGCGCCGGCGATGCAGTGCTCGGCGCCACGACGCTCGGCGGCGGTGGCGGTGGCGGCGGCGGCGATGGCGATGGCGGCGGCGCGAACGCACCGACTGAGTCGGCAACACCATAATCGAGGCGCTGGTTGCGGCCGCTAAGTGCGGCAAGATCGGTCAAATAGCGGTTGAACTCCGCTTCGCTTGCGAAGCGCTCGAGGCGATCCCAGACCGGCGGCGCGGTGATGCGCGGCGGGGCGCCCGGCTCAGGTTTGGTTTGCGCCGCAGCGGACGCGGTGAGAACCAGAATGGCCGCAGCCACGAGCCAAATCTTACGCATGCGAACGTCTCCCCTCGACAAGGAGACGCTAACGACAAATGCGGCGTTCGTAAGAACGTCCGCTCACACAAACGCGTGTTAGAACGGATTAATCCGGCGACGGCGCGAATAAGCGAGGTAGCCGATGTTGGCGCCAAGGCGGAGGCCGACGCCAGCACGCATCGGCGCCAGCGTAATGTTGTCGCGCCGCTGATAGTTCACGCCGACGCCGCCAACGAAATAAGCCGAACCATCGACGCCCGGGAAACGCTGAAAGATCGAGTCCGGATTGCTCATGCCATAGACGAGCGTGAACACGCGCGAGGCGTTGCCGCCCGTATCGAAGCCGATCGACGGACCCTGCCAATAAACACGCGTCACCGCGCGGCGGCCCTTCAAGCGCAAGCGGCCATCGCCATAGCGCAGACCGACACCAATGGCGCCGGACCCTTCTTCACCTTCGATGTAGCCGTTCGGGCGCCCGTGATCGTCGAACACGTGATCGACAACCGTCGCCAAACCTTCGGCGCCGGCGCCGAAGAAACGCTGTGCCGCGGCAAGAATTTCATCTTCGGAGTAGGTCTGCTCGGATTGCGCGAGCGCGGTTGCCGGGACGATCGCGCTTGCTGCAAGGCCAAGCGCAAGCGTGCGGCGCGAGAGAATTGAATCGTCACGATCGGACATGGGATACCCTCCGTGGAAGCATCAGACCGTATCTGAGCGCCGACACAGCTGAAGGCAAGATGAATGCGAGCTATTCAGCCGCCATCGCTGACGGCGCTTGCTGCGGGCCGCGGATGAGGCGGCCAGGATGAATGCCTTGATAGGCGCCGTCGCGAAACGTCACATGACCGGACTTGATGGTGTAGGCGTAGCCGTCGGCTTTCTGCAGCAAACGCTTTCCGTTGGCGGGCAGATCGAAGGCGAGCCACGGCTTGCCGAGTTTGATCGCGTCGATATCAATGACGTTGATGTCGGCGAGATAGCACGGCGCGATGAGGCCGCGATCGCTTAGGCCATAGAGCATCGCTGTGTCGCGGCATTGGCGCTTCACGGCGTTTTCGAGCGTGATGCGCGCGCCGTCGCGATCGCGCACCCAGTGTTGCAGCATGAAGGTGGGCGAAGCGGCGTCGCAGATGGTGCCGCAATGGGCGCCGCCGTCTGAAAGCGAGTTCACCGTGTCGTCGGCGTGTTGCAGCGCTTCGAGGAAGTTCAGATTGCCGTCGGCGTAGTTGAGGATCGGAAAGTAGATAAAGCCCTTGCCCTCGTCCGCCATCAACAAATCGTAGGCATACTCTTCCGGCGCCTTACCCGCAGCCGCAGCGCGCGCGGCGATGGTTTCGTCCTTCGTCGGCTCATAGTTGAAGTCCGGACCCATCTCGTATTGCAACGTCCAGCCGCCGGCGACGACCATCATCAAGCCGATGAGATCGCTCTGCGGGAAATCATTCGGCTCGGTCAGCATACGTTGCTTGAACGCCGGGTCCTTGAGCTTCGCGTATTGCTCCGCCCACGGCAGGTCGGCGATTTCTTTCCAGGCCGGGCGGAAGCGGAAAGGGTGCACCGTTCCGCGCCAGGCCATGACGATGCCGTTTCCACGCAACGCGATCTGCGCGACGATGTTGGCGCCCTTGGCGTTCTCGGCGCGCATTTCGCTGATCTGCTCCTCGAGCGGCAGTTCCTTCGCGATTGATTGCAGCGCGGCGAACGTAACGGGCAGCTTCGTCTCGCGCGAAAGCTCGCCCATCCATTCGAACTCGTTCCAATCACGCTTCAGATCCGACGCCATTTCGAAGACGCCGTAACCGACGCGGCCCATGGCGCGGCCGATGCCGATGAGTTCTTCCTTGGTCGCCGTCGTGCCCGGCACCAGTTCGCCATCAACGGATTTGTGCAGGATCGTGCGCGACGTGGAGAAGCCTAGCGCACCGGCGCGCAGGCCCTCTTCCACGATCTTCGACATACGCGCGATTTCGTGTTCGGTCGGCACATCGGAACGCGCGCCACGTTCGTCCATGACGTAAGCGCGCACGGCGCCGTGCGGGACGTGCGTGCCGATATCGACGGTGCGCGGCAGGCGCTCGAGTTCGTCGAGATATTCGGGGAAGGTCTCCCAATTCCAGGTCATGCCTTCGGCAAGCGCAGTGCCGGGAATGTCCTCGACGCCTTCCATCAAGCCGATCAGCCAATCGTGCTTGTCGGGCTTAGCCGGCGCGAAGCCGACGCCGCAATTTCCCATCACGACGGTGGTGACGCCGTGCCACGACGACGGCGCCATCTCCTGATCCCACGTCGCTTGGCCATCATAGTGCGTGTGCACGTCGACCCAGCCGGGGGCTACGATCTTGCCGCTCGCATCGATCTCTTCGGCGCCCGCGCCAATGTCGCCGCCGACTTTCGAGATAAGCCCGCCATCAATGGCGATGTCGCCCGTGAAGCGCGGCTTGCCGCTGCCGTCGACAATCGTGCCGCCGCGAATAACCAGATCATGCATGGCCGCCTCCCTATGGCGTCTGTGTTTTCAAGGGAGACTAGCAGGGATACGCGGATCGAAAAGCGCAGACGCGTGCGGGCTTACGCAGCGGCCTTAAGCGCCCGGCGCCACGCCGTCTTCAAATCTGCCGATCGCGAGGAATCGCTCGCGGCGTTGGTGCCGCAACTCGGTGCGCGAAAGTCCGGCAAAACCGTCGAGCGATGCGGCGATCGCCGCGCCGACGCTGGCGATTGCCGCGGCGGGTTCGCGGTGCGCGCCGCCCATCGGTTCGTCGATGATCTCGTCAATGACTTTGAAGCCGAGCAGATCCTGCGCAGTGATCTTCATCGACATGGCGACTTCTTTCACGCGGTCGGGCCGCGGTTCGTCGCCGTCCTTTTTCTTGTAGAGAATGGTGGCAGCGCCCTCGGGGCTGATCACCGAATAGATCGAGTGCTCAAGCATCAGCACTTTGTTCGCCGCAGCGATGGCGATAGCGCCGCCAGAACCACCTTCGCCGGCGATCACTGCAACCATCGGCACGCCGAGCGTGAGGCAGCGTTCGGTCGAACGCGCGATCGCTTCGCCTTGGCCGCGCTCTTCGGCGCCGATGCCGGGATAGGCGCCTGCGGTGTCGACGAAGCTCACGACGGGCAAGCCGAACTTATCGGCGAGATCCATGAGGCGCACGGCTTTGCGATAGCCTTCGGGGCGCGCCATGCCGAAATTGTGCTTCAAGCGCTCTTGCGTGGTGCGGCCCTTCTCGTGGCCGAGCACGACGACGGGGCGACCCAAGAACTTGCCGGTGCCGCCGAGGATGGCTGCGTCTTCGCCGTAATTGCGGTCGCCGCTGAGTTCGATGAAATCGGTGACGAGTGCTGCGACGTAGTCGCGGAAGCGCGGGCGTTCTGGGTGACGCGCGACCTGCGTTTTCTGCCAGGGATCGAGCTTGGCGTAGATCGACGCGAGCTGGCTCTCGGCTTTGGTCTTCAGGCGCGAGAGTTCGACGCCTTGCGAGATGGCGTCCGCGCCCGAGGCTTCGGCCAGCGCCTGGAGTTCGTCGATTTTGGCTTCGATCTCGGCGACCGGCTTTTCGAAATCGAGATAAGTGCGCAACACGCCTGGAATGCCCCTTCGGCCCGCCCGGAAGCGCCGGACAATAGCTCCCCGGGGTCTTGCTTCAAGGTAAAGCGCCAGAAACAAGCACCTCGGAATAGCTGGATTGCGCCAACGCCCGGCTCAGATCATGCTGCGGATGCGAATGGAGCGTGAACATGGGGCGTGAAGCCAAGTTTTGCTCCCCCGCTTGCGGGGGAGCTGTCGCGCAAGGCGCGACTGAGGGGGGACGGCGCAGTCGCCGGCAGACTTACCCCCTCCAGCTCGCGTTGCTCGCCACCTCCCCCGTAAACGGGGGAGGACAATGAAACCCCCCCGCCAATTCTTCTCTCCCCTCGCCGCCGGCGCGCCTGAGCCGTTGCGCGAGCTGCCGGTACGGCTGGAGCGGATGATCCACTTTGTGCCGGGGCATAACGAAAAGCTCGTCGCGCGCGTGCCGGAGATGGCGGCGAGCGTCGACGTCGTTCTGGCGAATTTGGAAGACGCGATCCCCGCTGACGCGAAAGACGCCGCGCGCCGTGGCGCGATCACGATGGGCAAGAGCTTCGATTTTCAGAAAGCCGGCGTCGGCTTTTGGTCGCGCATCAATGCGCTGAACTCGCCCTGGCATCTGGATGACGTGAATGCGCTCGTTGGCGAGCTTGGCGATCGGCTCGATGTCATCATGGTGCCGAAGGTCGAGGGACCTTGGGACATTCATTACATGGACCAGCTCTTGGCTTTGCTCGAAGCCAAGCACGGCGTGAAAGAGCCGATCCTGTTGCACGCGATCTTGGAAACAGCGCAGGGCGTCGCGAATGTCGAAGCTATCGCCGGCGCTTCGCCGCGGATGCATGGCATTTGTTTGGGACCTGCCGACCTCGCCGCGTCGCGCAAGATGAAGACGACGCGCGTCGGCGGCGGCCATCCGGGCTATCGCGTGCTTTCCGATGCGAACGCCGACGGCGCGGCGCGTGACAGCGCGCAGCAGGATCTCTGGCATTACACGTTCGCGCGCATGGTCGATGCGTGCGTGATGCATGGGCTGAAGCCGATGTACGGGCCGTTCGGTGATTTCGCCGATGAAGCCGCATGCGAGCAGCAATTCCGCAATGCGTATCTCATGGGCTGCGTCGGCGCCTGGACGTTGCACCCTTCGCAGATCGCCATCGCCAAGCGCGTGTTCACGCCGGAAGTGGACGAAGTAAAGCTTGCGATGCGCATGATCGACGCGATGCCGGATGGCACGGGTGTCGCGCTCGTTGACGGCAAGATGCTCGATGACGCGACATGGAAGCAGGCGAAGGTGATTGTGGACCTCGCGCGGCTTGTTGCTGCGAAAGAGCCGGAGATGAAGGCGGCTTACGGGCTTTGAGCTTCACCCATTCCCGGATTGCGCGCAGCGCAAGTCCGGGACCCATAAACACGCATGATTGCTGATCGTGCTTTAACGAGAGCGCTTCGCGCGGAGACAAACGTGTTTATGGGTCCCGGACTTTGCCTTCGGCAAATCCGGGAATGGGTGGGCTCAGTGCGTAACGCCCGTCACACTCGTCCGCGCCGCGCACCCCCACATCCTCGGCATGAAACCGGCCCATGCTCTCATGCTCGTCGTTGTCGCGCTAAGTTACTTTGCGCTTTCAGCGCTGATCGCCGCGCCGCAGCTCTTCGGCATCGCGGTTCCTTCGTGACATTTGCGAAAGCGTGACGGCGGACACAGCGCGCCGTCGCTCTGGCGCTCTAGATCATTCGCGAGGGTCAATTCATCGGGAGGACCAGATGAACACTTCGCTTCGCGCCGCATTGGCGGCGGTCTCCATCGCATTGATCAGCGCAAGCGCCGCGCACGCCCAGACGCGCACCGCCGATCAGCCGACTATCGCGCCAACTGCGCGCGGGCCTGGCGTCATCGTCGCGCGCACGATCGACCTCATCCCGATCCCGTCGCGGATCGCCAATGGCGTCGTCTCGGTGCGCAACACCGGAACGGCGGCGTCTGTGCCGACCGTCGTCACAGTGAACTGCCATCGCCCGGGCCAGAACGGCGGCTGCGTCGACATTCCGGCGGCGTATCTAGCGCAATATACGAGTGCTGCGTATCCGAACCGGCTCGTCGTGCAGGTGCCGGCGATCCAGCCGGGGCATGTCTACAATCACAATCTGCCGTTCTGGACGGAGATGGATTGGCCGTCGGGCGTGGACTTCCAGTTCGACTATGTCGTCGATCCGGCCAACACCAACAACGAGACGAACGAAGCCAACAATACCGGCTCGCACGTCTGGGAAGCGCCGTAAGCGTCGCTTCCGTGTTGAACTGAGGCCGCAAATCTAGCACCCATCCCCGGGGCGCCGCGCGAGCGGCGAGCCCGGGGCCCATAACCACGAATAGTCGCGTTTATGGGTCCCGGACTTTGCCTTCGGCAAATCCGGGAATGGGTGGTGATCTGATGCTTCGACAAGTTCTTTTCGCGTCACTGTTTGGTCTCGTGGCCACGCCAGCCTTCGCACAAGTCGCGCCGCCGACCGCTGCGGAACTCGCGCGGCTCGACCGCATCACGGCGCGCACGCCGATCATTGACGGCCACAACGATCTGCCGTGGGAAATCCGCGACAGCTTCGCCAGCGATCTTTCGCGCGTCGACCTCAACAGCGACACGCGCCGGCTTACGCCGCCGCTGCAAACCGACATTCCGCGCCTGCGCGCCGGCCGCGTCGGCGGCCAGTTCTGGTCGGTCTATGTGCCCGCTTCGATGCGCGGCGCGGCAGCGACGCAAGCGGTCAACGAGCAGATCGCGCTGACGCGACAGATCATTGCGGCTTATCCCGAGACATTCGAGTTCGCGCAAAGCGCTGACGACATCGTGCGCATCCATCGCGCTGGCCGCATCGCTTCGATGCTCGGCATGGAAGGCGGCGACGCGATCCAGAGCAATCTCGAAATCCTGCGCGACTTCCGCCGCCAGGGCGTGCTCTACATGACGCTGACACACTCCACGACGATCGAGTGGGTCGATAGCGCCACCGCAGCGCCTCAGCACGGCGGGCTCACGCCATTCGGCGAAGACGTGATCCGCGAGATGAACCGGATCGGCATGTTGGTCGATCTCAGCCACGTTTCCGCAGAAGCGATGCGCGATGCGTTGCGCGTGACGCGCGCGCCGGTGATCTTCTCGCACTCGTCGGCATTTGGCGTGACGAGCCATCCGCGCAATGTGCCTGATGATGTACTTGAGCTCATCCGGCGCAATCGCGGCGTGGTGATGGTGAACTTCTTTCCGGCGTTTACCTCGAACGAAATTTGGCAATGGGGCGCTGCGCGCACGGGCGAACAAGCGCGTCTGCAAGCGCTCAATCCCGGCAATCCAGAAGCGGTGACGACGGGCGTTGCAGCTTGGGTCGCAGCCAATCCGCGACCGACGATCGATGCCGGCGTGATCGCCGATCACATCGAACACATTGCGCGCGTCGCAGGACGCGGCGCAGTTGGCGTCGGCGGCGATTATGACGGCGTGCCGTTCCTGCCCGTCGGCATGGAAGGCGTCGACGGTTACGCGATCCTGTTTGCCGAACTGATGCGCCGCGGCTGGAGCGATCGCGATCTGGCCGGCCTTGCGGGCGGCAATGTTCTGCGCGTGCTGCGTGAAGCGGAGCGCGTGGCGCGCTGGCGCTAGGCGTTTGCGCTTGCCTTGCTGAACGCCGCATGCGGAAGTGGGCGCATGCGGGTGCTGGCGTTCATTCTGGCGTTTGCTCTAACGGCGTGCGCGACGGCGGCGCCGATCAATGCGCCGTTGGGCGGTTTGCGCGCCGATGTGCAAGGACGCGCGCCGGTTGGCGACGATCTCATTGTGCTCGCGCTCTCCGGCGGCGGCGCGCGCGCGGCTTCGTTTCATCTCGGCATACTGCAAGGCTTACGCGATACGCCGGGACGCGATGGGCGGCCGCTCAGCCAACACATCGCGATGATCACCTCAGTCTCCGGCGGCTCGGTGCTCGCGGCATATTACGGTTTGCACGGCGATGCGGGGCTCGATGGGTTCGACGCCGCCTATCTCGCGCGCGATTGGCGCGTGCGCGGACCGGGCTCACCGTTCGGCATAGCGGGCGCGTTTCGCGGCGGCATGAACGGACCGGAGCAATTGGCCGATTGGCTTGATGAAAACATCTATCGCGGCGCGCGCATGGGCAATCTTGGCGCCGGCCCGCGCGTCGTCATCAACGCGACCGATCTCTACAACTCGACACCTTTTGCGTTCACGCAATTCTTCTTCGACGGCATCTGCAGCGATGTGCGGCAAGTGCGCGTCGCCGATGCAGTGGCGGCGTCTATGGCGGTGCCAGTGGCGTTCAGGCCGGTGCTGATCGAGAGTTACGCGTCGCGTTGCGAGGGGCCGCCAGCTTGGACAGCCCGTGTGTTGGCGGATCGCGGCGCCGGCGAAAATGCGCGGCAGGCGGCGCGGGCGTTTCAGAATTATCGCGGCGATACGCGCGCGGGGCAGCGCTTCGTGCATCTGAGCGACGGCGGCGTGGCGGACAATCTTGGGCTCTTGAGCTTACAAGTGTTGCGCGCGGGCGATGACCTGCCCTCACCGCTGACGGCGCGCGAGGCATTGCAGGCGCGGCGCGTACTGTTTCTGGTGGTGAACGCCGAATATGTGCGGCCGCGCACGTTCCAGCAGCGCGGCACCGATGCGATCGGCGCGGGCGAGATGATGATTTCACCGGTCGACGTCGCGACGGAGGTCGCCAAGCGCGCCTCGCTCGACGCCTGGCGCGCGGCGTTGCCAGCGTACGAAGCAGCGCTCCGCGATTGGCGCTGCGCGCAAGCGGAGCGCGCGGCGGAGGCGGGTTGGAATTGCCGCGATATCGCGCTGAGCATGGACGTGATCACGTTCCACGACATGACGCCGGAAGAGTACGAAGCGCTCTACGACGCGCCGACAGTCGTCTCTCTGCCGCGCGAAACGGTTGATGCGCTGGTCCGCGCCGGGCGGGGTGTTGTGGGGCGGAATGCAGCGCTGGCGGCGCTTCAGCGCTAACAGAACGGCGGGCAGCTGTGCTGCGGTTCGACAAACACTTGTACGCCACCCGCCGGATCACGCACTCCACCGTATGCGCGGCCAGCCATCAGCGCCTCATCCGGTATGGTGACCGCGAACACCGTATCTGGCTCGCCGCGGACGTAGTGAACGACGAAATCGTCCACCGTGAGATCTTGTTCGTAGCGTGCAATCACCTCGGCGACGACTTCGCGCGCCAGAGCTGACTCGGCCTCGGCGAGAACCTGATCACCGGCAACCCGCAACGGGATTTGTCCTGACGGTGTTTGGCAGCCAGCCAGCACCATGAGCACCACCATCACCTGGCGCATCTGACTAGCCCCGCAGCGTCCCGCCTGTCGCTTTCACGACCGCCGTCACGATCTTGGCGCTGGCCGCTTCGATGTCGGCATCGGTCAGCGTTTTATCACGCGGTTGCAGCGTGACTTCGATGGCGAGGCTCTTCTTGCCGGGGTTCATGCGTTCGCCGCGATAGACGTCGAAGAGCGAGACATCGGTGATCAGCTGCTTATCGGCGCCGAAGGCGGCGCGGACGACATCTTGCGCACTTACTCCGTCATCGACGACGAAGGCGAAGTCGCGCGTCAGCGGCTGCAGTTCGAGCTTTTCGAGCGGCGGCTTGGCGCGTGAGCCTTTTGCGCGCGGCGCAGGCAAGGCGTCGAGGAAAATCTCGAACGCGAGTGCGGGCGCTTCGACGCCAATGGCTTTCAGCGCGCGCGGATGGATCTCGCCATAATAGGCGATCACTTTCGGCCCGAGCTTCAGCGCACCAGTGCGGCCCGGGCGCCAGTGCGCGGGCGCGTCACTTGCGGTTTGCAGCGATGCCACAGGCGCGCCGAGCGCTTCGAGGACGATCATCAGATCGCGCTTGATGTCGAAAATGTCCGGCTGCGGCGCAGCGCGCCAGTGGCGCGGCGGGCTGGCGTGCCAAATGGCGGTAACGGTGCGCTGTTGGCCGCCTTCATTGGTGTTGGCGTAGGCGGGGCCGGCTTCGAACAAGCGCGCGTCGTCGAAGCCGCGATTAGCGTTGGCTTGCGCGGCAGCCAGCAATTGCGGCAGCGCGGTTGGGCGCATGCAATCGAGATCGGACGCGATCGGGTTGGAGACAAGCATCTCTTCGCCGCCGCCGCCGAAGGCCTGCGCTTGCGCGCGTGAGCAGAAGCTCCAGGTGATCGCCTCATAATAGCCGAGCGACGCAACCGCGCGGCGCGCGAGACGCGTGCGGCTTTCACCAACGCTCGCAGGCGGCGGACGGAAGCCGGGCGCGCGCGGCGGCGCGAGTGATGGCAGTTTGTCGAAGCCTTCGATGCGCGAAATCTCTTCAACGAGATCCGCGCTGCCTTCGACATCGCGACGCCAGGTCGGCGGCTGCACGATGAGTGTTTTGCCCTGCCCCTCGGCGCTGGTGTCGAAGCCGAGATCTTTCAGGATCGCGCGCACGCGCGTCGGCTTCACATCGATGCCGGCGAGTTGGCGCACGCGGTCGGGATCGAACGTGATCGCAGGCGGCGGGCCCGGTTCTTGACCTGCGACCGCGACTTCGCTCGGCTCGCCGCCGCAGAGATCGAGGATCATGCGCGTTGCGAGTTCGATGCCAGGCACGACGAATGCCGAGTCCACGCCGCGGGCGAAGCGATATTGCGCATCGGTCGTGAGCGTGAGTGCGCGGCCGGTTTGGTGGATGAGTTCAGCGTCGAACAAAGCGCACTCGACGAGGATGTCGGTCGTCGTTTCAGAGACGCCGGAATATTCGCCGCCGATGACGCCGCCCAAGCCTTGCACGCGCTCATCGTCAGCGATGACGCACATGGCGGGCGTGACGTTGTAGACGTTGCCGTTCAGCGCTTTGAAGCTTTCGCCTTCGCGGCCCATGCGCGCGCGCAACGGGCCGCTGAGCTTGGCCGCGTCATAGACGTGCAGCGGGCGGCTGCGATCGTGGGTGATGAGATTGGTGATATCGACCAACGCGCTAATCGGCTTTTGGCCGATGGCGCGCAGCTTTTGCTGCAGCCATGCGGGCGACGGGCCGTTCTTGACGCCGCGAATGAAGCGGCTCGCGAACATCGGGCACGCGTTCGTATCGTCGATCTCGACTTTTTGCGGCGACTTGTAGCGGCCGGGGATCGGAAGGATCGGCTTCGTCGTTTGCTTGCCGACGCCGGCGGCGGCGAGATCGCGCGCGATGCCGGACACGCCCAACCAATCGGGGCGGTTCGGCGTGACTTCGATATCGACGACAGGATCGTTGAGGCCCAGCGCTTCGGCGAGCGGCGTGCCGACTTTGAGTTCGGCGTCGAGTTCGAGAATGCCGTCAGCATCGGTATCGAGTTCAAGCTCGGCGCCTGAACAGAGCATGCCGTTCGAGACAACGCCGCGCACCGGCTTCGGCTCAAGCGTGATGCCGCTGCCTGGAATGTATGTGCCGATCGGCGCAAACGCCGTGACGAGGCCCGCGCGCGCGTTCGGCGCGCCGCAGACGATCTCAAGATTTCCGAGCGCGGTCTCGACTTGGCAGACTTGCAGCTTGTCGGCGTTCGGATGCTTCGCGGCGCTGATGATGCGCGCGACGGTGAAGGCCTTCAGCTTTTCGCCGGCGTTTTCGACCGACTCCACTTCGAGACCAGTCATGGTCATGGTTTCGACGATGGCGTCGATGCTCGCATCAGTCGCGAGATGCTCTTTGAGCCAGGAGAGCGTAAATTTCATTGTGCGAAGCCTTCGTGTCCTCCCCCACTTTTGGGGGAGGTGGATCGCGGCGAAGCCGCGAGACGGAGGGGCGAGTTGGACGTCGTTCGAACAACGCCCCCCTTCCCCTCGCTTTGCTCGGGACTTCCCCCGCGTGCGGGGGAAGATGAAAGCGAGAGCATCACCCCACTCCCTGCGCCAAGCCGGGCAGCAAATACGGGCTGAACCCGTAATGCTTCAGCCAGCGCGTATCGGCGGCGAAGAAGTCACGCAGATCGGGCATGCCGTACTTGAGCATCGCCAAGCGATCGATGCCCATGCCGAAGGCGTAGCCTTGGTATTTTTCGGGATCGAGGCCGCACTGTTTCAGCACGTTCGGATGCACCATGCCGCAGCCGAGAATCTCGAGCCAATCCTCGCCGGTACCGATCTTGATCTGACCACCGGAGCGATCGCAGCCGACATCGACCTCCGCGCTCGGTTCAGTGAACGGGAAATGGTGCGGGCGGAAACGCAGGCGCACGTCATCGACTTCGAAGTACGCTTTGATCGCAGCGATCAGCACGCTCTTGAGATCGGCCATGGTCGAAGTCTCGTCGATGACGAGGCCTTCGATCTGGTGGAACATCGGCGTGTGCGTCGCGTCGGAATCTTTTCGGAAGGTGCGCCCCATGCAGATCATGCGGATCGGCGGCTTCTGCTTCAGCATGGTGCGCACTTGCACCGGCGAGGTGTGCGTGCGCAGCACTTTGCGTTCGCCCTTCTCGTCGCGGGCGTTCATGAAGAACGTGTCGTGCGTTTCGCGCGCCGGATGCTTGGGCGGGAAGTTGAGCGCGGTGAAGTTGTTGAAGTCGGTCTCGATGTCGGGACCTTCTTCGAGCGCGAAGCCCATCTCGCCGAAGATTTGCGCGAGCTCTTCCATCACCTGGCTAACCGGATGGATCGTGCCGAGGCGCGGCTTCACCGGCGGCAGCGTGACGTCGACGGCCTCAGATTGAAGCTGGCGATCAAGCTCAGCTTCGGCGAGGCCAGCCTTCTTGGTGAGAATGATCTCGGTCAGCTTGTCCTTCAGGACGTTGAGCGCGCCGCCGAAGGTCTTGCGCTCGTCTGGGCTCATCGAGCCCAGATTGCGCATCAGCGCAGAGATCGAGCCCTGCTTGCCGAGCGCTTCGACGCGCAGCGCTTCAAGCGATGCTTCGTCATTGGCGGCATCCGCGCGCGCGAGCAGGTCGCGTTCGAGCCCTTCGAGATCAGTCGTGTTTGTCATTTCTCGGGTCCCTCGCCCACACTTCACTCATTCCCGGGGCTCGGCGAAGCCGAGAGCCCGGGACCCATAAACACGCCTAGTTGGGGTTATGGGCCCCGGACTTGCGCTGCGCGCAATCCGGGGATGGGTGAAACATTTTGAAAAAGCTGCGCGACCCTGGTCGCGTAACTTACTTCAGAGCGGCTTGGGCTTGCGCAACAAGACCCTTGAAAGCCGCCGGCTCGTTCATGGCGATATCGGCCATGACCTTGCGGTCCAGCTCGATGCCCGCCTTGGCGAGCCCGCTGATAAATCGTGAGTACGTGAGGCCCTCTTCACGCACCGCAGCGTTGATGCGCTGGATCCAGAGCGCGCGGAACGTGCGCTTCTTGGCTTTACGATCGCGATAGGCGTAGAGGCCAGCCTTCTCGACCGCAGCGTTCGCTGCACGGAAGGTGTTCTTGCGACGGCCGTAATAGCCTTTCGCTTTCTTCAAAACTTTCTTGTGGCGGGCGTGCGCGGTGACGCCCCCTTTGACGCGTGCCATGGAAATTCTCCGTCAGATTGGGATTGGGGATCGCGAGCTATTTCAGCCCGTACGGTATCCAGAGCTTCACGCGGTCAGCGTCGGGCTTTGCGAGCTCCGAGGTGCCGCGGTTCTGACGGATGTACTTTCCATTGTGGCCGAGCAGGCGGTGACGCTTGCCGGCGGCGCCAGCAAGCACTTTGCCGGTCGCCGTGAGCTTGAAGCGTTTTTTGACGCCGCTCTTGGTCTTCATTTTGGGCATTTGATCCTCGTTTGGATAAGCGAGGGGTCGAAACCCCACGCAAAAAGAGCCGCCACGGCATGCCTTTTAGCCGGACTGCTCAAGAAGGCGGGGCTGATAGCAGAGGGGCGGGCCAGGGGCAAGCGGGGCGCCGTGGGAGGTGGTGGTTTTATCATACCGCCACCCAGGTGAGCCAGTGGACTGCGCCCGCCTGGCAATGGTTAGCTGACGGACAACACGTGGGGGAAGCAATGATCGACCGCAGGCGCGCACTAATGCTTGGCGCATCGGCCCTGTTATTTGGCGCCGCTGGCTGCGCGACGCCTGCTTCGCCGGAGCTTATTCAGCAGGTGGAGCAGGCGCAGCAATCCGCCGTGATCCTCTCGTACCGAGAATTTCTGAACTGGCACATGGGTTCGGCGACGATCGTCAATGTCAGCACGCGCCAGACATACCGGTTTCAGTTTCACACCGGCACAAATGTCGTGAACATGCGGCCATCGAGCCTGCTGATCGTTCCGCCTGGCCGCTATCAGATCATCGCTGGCGCACTCTACACGCCGGACGCCACAGCCCCGCTGCCGCTGATCGAGTATTGGTTCGACCCATTCGACGTTGCAGCCGGCGAAGTCGTCAATCTCGGAACGCTGGCGCTTGAGGCATTGAACATGACCTCGCTTGCGAACGCACGAGGGCTCGAAGCACTGTTCAGGCTCGGTAATCAGAGCGATGTGACGACCTATATCGCCTACAGCATCGACAATTCCGCGGACGCCGAAGTGAGCGAACTGTTGGCGTCGTGGTACCCGACATTTGCGCCGCGCATGGTCGAGCGCCCGCTGCAGGTGGCGTTGGATCGCGTGCAATTTGAGAACTTGATCGTGAGGGCCTACATGCCGGATTCTGCGGGCGTCGCACCTGACACTGCCGTCGCCCGCGAACGCGTGAATGCGAGCGTCAGAGCGATGCTGGCGTCCAGGTAGCGGCTCAACTGCGCCGTCCTGGCGGTCCACCAGGGGATAACCGCGCCTCGGCGCGCGGCCCCACTGAACGGGCCACACGAATCCTCCCTGGCGACTAACGTCCGCCTCCGTTAAGCTCCGCTGGGGAGACGCGCCATGGCGAGAACGCCGCAGAACCTGGAAGAAGCCAAGCAGATCTATCGCGAAGAGAAGGCCAAGGTCACAGGCGCTTTCTCGGCGCTGGCTGGCTCGCGATGGACGATGGCGATTCTGGCGACGCTGGTGCTGGCGTTTGGCAGCCACTGGGCGTTTGCGCCGATGCGGCTGCCGGAGATCGCGATTACCAACGCAGCGCACTTTGGCTTGCCGGAATTCGATTTCGGCGAACTCGGAATTCAAGCTCAGCAGGCTTGGACCGCATTCTGGAATAGCGACGCGCCGGTGCAAGCGCAGCAACGGCTCGCGGCGGAGACTGCGACGAACGAAAACTTCGTGCGCACGCTCAACGCTGTCGGCTTTGGCGTCGCGTCTGTGCTTTTGCTCGGCAACATGTGGGTGATGACGAAACGCCGGCGCTATACGCGCGGTTGATTAAGACGCGCGGCGAAAGCCAAAGCGGTAGGCCGGACGCGGGCCAACTTCGTCACTTGGCCACTCGGCCCAGGGACCAGGCGACGCGATCACAAACTCGACAGCGCCCTGCGGCGTCTCAAACGCTTCGCCAAGTTGAAGCTCCATGTCGCGTCCGGAGACGTTGGCGCGGATACGCATGCGCCCTTCCCACAAGCATTGGACGTTCTGCGGGCAGCGGCTGTCTTCAATGATGGCAAGCGGACGCACAGTAATGCCGTTGCCGAGATTGGCGGTTGCGCCGATCTCGGTGGCGTAAATGCCGGGCGCGCGCAGTTCGCGATCGAGACGCGCCATATCGGCTTGGACCTGCCGGCCGAGATCGGTGCGGACCTGCAGCGCGGGTTGCGGCGCGGGCGTTGGCGTAGGCTGCGGTGCGGGCGCCGGCGTTGCGCACGCGGTCAACAGCAGCACGGAAAACAGAAACGCTCGCATCATGATCCTCAGCTTCGTCGCGCGATCTTAGCCTTAGCCGCGCCGGAAACCGAAGCGATACGGCGGTTGGGCGATTTCCTCCGGCCAATCTTGGAACGGATAAGGCTTGATGACGGCAAGCACGACGACGCCGCGCGGCGTCGTCATCGGCTCATCTGAGATGAGATCGACCGTCTGCCCGCTCACCTCGGCGCGCAGCACCATCCGCCCAGCCCAGACGCAATCGACGTTCGCCGGGCAGCGGCTGTCCTCGATGACATCGAGCGGACGAACAGTGAGCCCGTTGCCGAGATCGGCGGTTTCGTTGAGGCCGGCCGCGACGACGCCATCAGCGGCAAGTTCGGTATCGAGCCTTGCGAGATCAGCCTCAATGCGCTGCGCAAGTTCGCCGCGCGGCGGCGCCGGTTGATCGGCCGGCGCATCCGCCGGCTGCGCACAACCGGCAAGCAAGAGAACGGAAAACAAAATCGCGCGCATGGGCATCCCTGCAAACGAACCGCAAGCAAACCCGCCCGCGCCTGAACCCGCCATGAAGCCGTCGTTATGCCACAAAACCAAAACGCGCCAGCCTTTCGGCCGGCGCGTTGATGTTTCGTCGCTTGAAGCGCGCGCGTTATGAGGCGCGGGGCGCCATCACCATAACCACCTGCCGGCCTTCGAAGCGCGGCTCGTGTTCGACCTTGGCGATCGAGTCGAGCTCGGTGCGCATGCGATCGAGCAAGTCCATGCCAAGATTGGTGTGCTGCATTTCGCGGCCACGGAAGCGCAGGGTGACCTTCACCTTATCGCCCTCTTCGAAGAAGCGATGAATGGCCTTCATCTTCACTTCGTAATCGTGGTCGTCGATATTCGGGCGAACCTTGATCTCTTTGAGCTCGACGCGCTTGGCTTTCTTGCGCGTCTCGGCCTTCTTCTTCTGCTCCTCGAAACGGAATTTTCCGTAGTCGAGAATCTTGCAGACCGGCGGTTCGGAATTGGGGGCGACTTCAACGAGGTCGAGGCCGGCTTCGCGCGCAGCATCGAGCGCCGCGGATATCGGCATCTCCCCTTGTTTTTCGCCATCGGCATCAATGAGAAGAACACGCGGTACACCGCGGATATCTTCATTCACGCGCGGGCCATCTTTGGATGGCGGTGGCGCGGCGTACGGACGTCTGGCTATCGGGCCTTCTCCTGTCGTTGTTGATAAGCATGGCTTCGCCCGCGCCCTGGAGGGCGCGGACTCAGCTGCTCATATATTGCCTGCTAACGCCGCCGTATCAAGCGGTGGCGGCTTGGCGATAAACGCCGCAATTCCGCAACTGGGCGTCCACCTGCTCGACCGGCAGGTCGGCAATGACGGCGGCGGTCAGCGCCACCACGCCGGAGCGGCCGCGCGGCGAGGCGCGCTCGGGATGATTGAGCGACGACAGGAAGACCAGGCACGGGGCGCCGGCGGCTGCCGCCACATGCATCAGGTCGACATCATCTCCCACAGCAAACGAGGCGCGCTCGGCGAGGCCCACGCATTGGGCGAAGTCCGGCCGGGTGACGAGGTTCTTGGCGTTCGGTTCGGCCTTGGCGATGGCGGCGCCAATCGGGCGCTCCTCGGGGCCGCCGAGGACAACCGGCATCACGCCCTGGCGGGCGATGCGGCGGGCGAGATCGACGTACTTCTCTTCCGGCCAGCGGCGGTTCGGTTCGGCATCGGTACCGCGCGGCAGCAGCAGAACGTAATTGCCGCGAATGCCGAAATAATCCGGCTTCAAACGCGGCGGATCGCGCAGCACGCCGCGCAGCCACGAAAGGTCGGAAATCAGCGGCGCAGCGCCGGCGTTGATGCCCGCGACCGCCAGTTGGCCCGCGTAACGATCGAGCGGGTTCATGTGAGCGCGATCGGGTTCGAGATAGGCATGGCTCGCGCCCGAGACCGGGCCCGACCATTTAGGCGGCCACGGACGCAAGCCCTGGAAGTAATTCTTGGTGCGGCTCGAGCCTTCGAGATCGTAGATGAAATCGTACTTGGCGGCGCGGATACGGGCGATCAGCTTGGTGATCGCTTGCGGCTCCTGCGGTTTGCCGTCGGCCTCCACCGCATCGAAATACGGGCACTGCTCGGCCAGCTCTTTGGTCGTTTCGGTGGTGAGCAAGGTGATGCGCGCGCCGACATGCGCTTCGCGGATCAGCTTCGCGGCGGCGAGCGCGTGGACGAACTCGGTCATACCGCCGAGTTGGATCACCATGATGGCGTTGGCGCCGTCAGTGCTGGACTCTTTGGCTTTGCGCCAGGGAATCATCGCGTCTCTCTCGTCCCTCTTATAGCACGGGTTGGGCCGGACGGGCCGGTTCGTGCTTCGCCGCTCTCTCGCGCAGAACGCGTTGGTAAACCGCTAATGTGGCCGATTGCAGGGCGGCCGTCGAATAAAGCGCCTTCGCGCGCGCCATTCCGTTTCGCCCCATTTCAGCGCGCTTTTCAGGGCCGAGATCGATCATGCGTTCGATCGCGGCCGCCAGTGCTGCGGTGTTGCCCGGCGGCGTCAAATAACCGGTTTCGCCTTCGCGCACGGTTTCGGTGAAGCCGCCAAGTTCGGATGCCACAACGGGAACGCCCATTGCCTGCGCCTCAATAGCGCCCCGCCCAAATGCTTCCGGCTCGATCACGGGGAACACCGCGATATCGGATGCCGCAAACGCCTCGGGCATTTGACGCAAGTGTCCGGCGAGCGCCACCGTCTCGCGCAGTCCGTGTTCCTCTATCGAAGATGTCATGTCATCGACGTAAGCTGTGCGCCCTTGCGCATCGCCGGCGAACACAAGTTTTACAGCGCCAGGCCTGCGCTTTTCGATCAGCGCTATCGCTTCGATCAGCTGCAGCTGACCTTTCCAGCGCGTCAGACGCGCCGGCGCAAACACAACAGTGCGCGGATCGTTGGCGGCGACATTCCAGCTCGCGCGCATCTGCGCGACGTCATCTTCGTTGATCTTGGCGCGATCGAACGCGTCGATGTCGACACCACGCGGAATGGTGATCACACGCTCGGCTTTCACGTCATAGTTCTTGAGGATGTGCTCGCGTGTGTATTCGGAATTGGCGATGACGACATCGCCCTTCGCCATCACCGAATTGTAGAAACGCTTCGGCGCCGAGCGCGCATTGTAGATGCCGTGGAACGTCGTCACGAACGGCACGCCCGCCATGCGCGCGGCGATCAACGCGCTCCATGCCGGCGCACGCGAACGCGCATGCACGACCTGCACGTTGCGCGCCTTGATGATGCGGTAGAGCGCCCACGCATTGGCGAGCGCTGTGAAGGGATTTTTGGTTTGAACCGGAAGCTTGATCAGGTTGCCGCCGGACGCCTCGAGGTCCGGCTCGAGGCGTCCGCCGGCGGAAGCAATCAAAGCGAGCCCCCCGGCGCGGCTGATTGCCTGCGCTATTTCAAGCGTGGTCCGCTCGACGCCGCCAGCATTAAGCTCAGGCGTTACTTGCAGAACTGAAAGGATGTGACCTTCTTGCAATGCTTCGCTCACGGGGTCCGTGGGCCGGTATCGGACTAATTCAATGTTTTCATAACGAGTTTGGTCAACGCGGCCCTAACATTCATTCAACGCGCGCGAAGAACCGTCGGGATTCTGCCGGTTTTCGCTTTGGAGTAGAGCCATGCCCTTCGGCCAAATCGAGGCTTTTGAGCAGGACGGGGTGCGATTGGCCGTCGAACGCGGCGCTGGCGCGAGCCCCACATTCGTGTGGCTGGGCGGGTTCAAGTCCGACATGGCCGGCACGAAAGCCGAAAGCTTGGCGCGTTGGGCTGAAGCGCGTGGCCAAGGCTTTGTCCGGTTTGATTATTTTGGCCATGGTCAGTCCGACGGCCGGTTCGAGGACGGCACCATCTCGCGCTGGCTCAGCGACATGTTGGCGGTAATCGACCAGCTGACGGAAGGCCCGCTCGTCTTGGTTGGCTCATCGATGGGAGGCTGGCTGGCGCTGCTGGCGGCGCGGGCCCGGCCCAAGCGCGTGGCTGGACTGCTCCTGATCGCCCCCGCGGCGGACTTCACCGAGCGGCTGATGTGGGCCGGCATGAGTGCGGCGGAGCGGGCCGCGATCTTCATGGAGGGCCGGATCGAGGAGCCATCCCAATACTCGCCCGAGCCCAACATCATCACCCGGGCGCTGATCGAGGACGGCCGCAAGCACCTCCTTATGGACCAGCCATACCCGTTCGCGGGGCCGGTGCGCATCCTCCAGGGCGGCGCCGACCCGGACGTGCCCCTCGCCCATGTCGAAGAACTGTCGAGGCTCATCAAAAGCGAGGCGCTCACCTTCGACCTAATCCCCGATGGTGACCACCGGCTCTCGCGTCCGGCCGATCTGGAGCGGCTGCTCGCACATGCAGAAGCGCTCGCCAGATGAGTGAACGGCTTGGCATCGCGCCTCTGTTCGGGCATCGCTGGAGCGCGCTCTGGGGACGCTGACTAGGCGGGGAGTTGGGAAATGACGTCGATCTTGGCCGCTTTGATGTTGCCGTTCGCGCTCGCGCAGGCGGATGCGGGCGTGGCGAACCGCTATCAGCAGTGCGTGGCGCTCATCGAGCGGAGCCCTGAGCAGGCTTACGAAGAAGGCATGGCGTGGGCGTCTGAGGGCCAATCGGTCCATGCTTATCGCTGCGCCGCTTTGGCGCTGGTCGCGCAGAACCGTTACGACGAAGCCGCGCGCCGTTTGGAATCGCTGGCGACGGCGGTGAACCCCGCGCACGGCGATCTGCGCGCGCAGCTGCTCTCACAAGCCGGCAATGCCTGGCTGTTGGCGCGTGAACCGGGCCAAGCACGCAGCGCGTTCACGCGCGCCATCTCTACTGTAGCGTCCGACGCTGAAGCGATGCCCGATCTCCTGATCGACCGCGCCCGCGCCTACGCGATGGAAGCCGATTATCGCCACGCCGAAGAGGATCTCTCCGCCGCACTAGACCGCCGCCCCAACGATGCGCTGGCGCTGCGCCTACGCGCCTCGGCCCGAGTCCAGCAACGCGCCTTCAATCTGGCCGAAGCCGACGCGCTGGCGGCGCTCAACAACTCAACCACCGAAGAAGACCGCGTCGATAGCGCGCTCGTGCTCGGCCACGTCCGCGAGAGCATCCGCACCGGCCAGCCGGTGGAATCGTACTGAGGCGCGACGGAGTTCGCTCCAACCACCGTTTGACTTCATGTGAGGGGTCCGTTTGGACGGAGGCCAACGTGAAGTTGAAGGCAGTTTTTCTAGGCGCAGCTCTGGCTTGCATGGCGTGCGCAACGCCCGCCGCGGCGTGGACGCAAATCGGCGTGCGCGAAGTCCGCGACGCGACCGACCGCGACGTCATCGTCGTGGAAGGTCCGCGCCAATTCGAGCGCATCAAGCTCTGCGTCTATCGCAACCCGGTGCATTTCTACGATCTCGACGTGCGCTTCGCCAATGGCGGCAGCCAGGACGTGAGCATTCGCAGCCGCATCAATCCCGGCCAATGCACGCGCGCCATCGATCTCAACGGCGACGACCGCAACATTACGCGCGTATCGATGCTCTACGAAGAAACCAGCTTCGGCCGCCGCCGCACGGCGACGGTGCGCCTCTACGCGGAATAGCAGGTGTCAGGTGTCAGGTGTCAGGTTTCAAACCTCTGACACCTGACAAGCTGAAACCTGAAACCTGACTTAGCCCGTCGTAATGGCGCGGAGATCCCAGCGGCTGGAGCGGATGTTATCGACGCGCCAGCCGCCATTTTCCCAGATCAGATCATAGACGACTTCCGTCGGCGCGCCCGCATTGGTGAAGCTTGCGCGTACGGTGGCGTGGCTGTTTTCAGCGAGCGCTTCGGTCGCGACGTTCAGATTGGTCAGCTGATAATCTTGTGCGTCGATCAGCGGATCGAAATCGAGGATCGGTTCGCCCTGCGCCTGCGAGCGCGCCATCATTGACTGCAGCGACGCCAGCATCGCCGCCGACCACGGCGCCTGCTGTTCGAGACTCGGAAACTCCGCGCCTTCGGTCATGTAGCGATCATAGAGCGGGCGGATCGTCTCAGCTGGATCTGGGCCAGTGGCGGGCGCTTCAGGAGGCGTCTCGCGCGAGCACGCGGCCAACACAGCAACGCTTCCCGCCGCGACTAGAAAATCCCGTCTGCGCATAGTCCCTCTCCCCGATTCCCGCGGGGAGACTGGCGCATGGGCGGCGGCTCTACAAGACTAGGCGGATCAGCTCGTAATCCAACGCACTTCCGGATCGTTGAAATCAACGACCTCTTCGAGCTCATAGACGTTGCGATAGCCGTAGCCATAGAGATTGATGAAGGTTTGGATGTTGAGCGCCAGTTCGACGCGCTTCAGCATCACCGGCTCGGCGTTGTTCGAGAAATTGTTGTTGCAATAGATCAGAATACGCACGTTCGGATCGCGCAGCGCTTGGCGCAGGCTGGCGTCGGTGAAATCGGTGAACGGCAGATTGATCGCGCCATCGATGTGGCCGCGCGCGTACGCGTCGGCAGAGCGTGCATCGAGGATGATCGTGTTCGGGTCCGCCGCCATGCGGTGAAACTCCGCCAACGAAACGAGACGATCGGCGCGATAGGCTTCGACTTCGTCTGTCAGTCCGCGGAAGCCGGAATAATTAATCTGAGCGTTGGCGTTTTGGGTTTTGTCCTGCGCGATCGCGGCGCCGGCGGCGAAAGCGACAACACAAGCAAGAGCGGCGATAGCGGCGCGCATGACTTAACTCCTCCCGAGCGGAGAAAGCGTGCGCGTGATCCGTGTCGTTATTGCGGCGCGCCGTTGACGGCGTTGAGCAGCGCCGGGAGGCCAACCGTGATGAAGCCGCCGATGAGCAAGCCGACGGGCAAGCCCATCAGCGCGCCGACATAAGCGTTGCCGAGCCGCTCACCCCAATCGAGACCGCGTCCAGGCAGGCGAACAAGAAAGCCCAAGCCGCCACCGATCAGGCCGCCCATGCCGCCATAATCCCAGCCGACAACGCAGAGCGCGATCATGCCGGCAAAGGCGCCGATCGTGAGCACATACCTCAGCACGCTGGTTTCGCTCCCACCCCTTCGCCGCGCATCGGGCCGCGCATTAGCGAGTCACGCCACCTCATGGCGGCGCGGCATCGCCAAAGCAAGCGCGGCCGGCGCCGCAGGCTTAAGCGCGGGTTTCGGCGGCGCGAAGGCCGCCATTAGGCGCTGGCGGGGCGGGTGCTGGCTCACCCGGCCGGGGCGCGGGGCGGCTCAAGAGCGCCTCCCGCTGGGCCACCGCGCCAACAACGCCAAGCTCCTGTGGCGTGACCACGATGAGCTGGCCGGACGACGCCAACGCTTCGGCGATGTTCTGGCGCGTCTGCATCTCCAGCATCGATAGGATCGCCGCCGTCGCCGCCGGATCGCGGCCCTTGAACACGTCAGAGAGCTGATCGATCTGCTGCGGGCGCAAGCTAAGCACGCCTTGGCTGGCGCCCGCGGCGCGCTGTGCTGCTGCGCGCGCAATGGCTTGCTGCTGTTGCTCGACAGTGGCGCCGGGCGGAAGCGCGATAGTAGCGCCGCCAAACTCATCCGGCTGTGTGTAGGTGAAGTTAGCGGTGTGAAAGCGCACGCCGAGCGCCATGCCTGGCTCGCCCGCCTCGTCGCCCTCTTCTTCCGCGCGGCGCAGATGATCGACTACGGCGCGCTCAACATCGCTCAGAGCGCGGCGCAATTCTTCGTCCGGACGCTTGCCGATCTCGGAGCGGAAGGCGCTCTGGATGCGCGTCTCCAGCGCGAAGCTGAATTCCTGAATCTCATAGACGTGCTTCAACAGCGCGCGGTTCAAGCTGAATTGGACGCGCGCTTCGACGATGACTTTATGACCGTCATTGGTGACTGCTTCGAACGGCAGTGGCGCGCAATAGTGTGGGCGCAAATTGATGGCGCCGGTTTTCGGATCCATCAGCTTCACATTGCGCCGTCCACCCGTCGCGGGATCGAGGCCGACGAATTCGATGTGCGGCGCGGACGGTCCGCGAACCACGGATTCCTCGTAGTCCCAAAGCACCGTCTTGCCTTCGAGCGCGCGCTTAAAGCCGCGATCGTCCTGGGTCATGAAGGTGCGATCGGCGCGCGCTTCGTAATAGCGCATCCAGATATAAACGGCCGCCGCCAACAGCACGACGCCAACGAGCGCCGCGATTGCAATGATGAGCGCCAAAGACATGCGCTACTCCCTCTACCCACGCCGGCGAGACCTTAGCGCAGGTTAACCATAAGAGTATCCCCGGAATGGGGAATTGCGCAGCGTAACGGGGCTTATTGCTCGTCCGGCCGGTCGAGGAAAAGCGCACACGCGGCCAAGCGCTCGTTGCGGACGACGCGAGCGCGTTGGGCGATTGATGCGCTTTGGCGGCGAACGTACGGGCCTGGGCTATCAGCGCTGTAGCGGTTCGGGCTCGGCAGCACGGCGGCGAGGCGCGCGGCTTGCAGCGGCGTCAGATCGGCGGCCGAGACGCCGAAGCGCGCGCGCGCGGCGGCTTCGATGCCGAAATTGCCGTCTCCGAATTCGGCGACGTTGAGATAGTGCTCCATGATCCGACGCTTCGGCCACATGAACTCGATGAGCGCGGTGAAATAGGTCTCGATGCCTTTACGCAGCCACGAGATCGGCCCGCCGCGCGCGTTTGGCGGCTCGATCCAGAGGAAGAGATTCTTCGCGGTCTGCTGGCTGATCGTCGAAGCGCCGCGCAAGCCTTCGCCACGCGCGTTCGATTCAAGCGCATCCTGAATGGCTTCAACATCGAAGCCGTCATGCGAGCAGAAGCGTGAATCTTCCGCAGCGATGACGGCGCGCACCATGTGCTCCGAGATGCGGTTGATCGGCACCGGATAGTGGCGAATGGTTTCACCCTCCGCTGCGCGTTGCATCATCAGGATGGTCGAAGGCGCGTCGGCGAAGCGATAGATCGCAACCCAGGTCACCGGCGCCAGCACGAAGGCGATGAAGAGCACCGTAATCGTCGTGAGCAAAAGTCCATAGCGCTTGCGGCGCTTGATGCGGCCGAGATCGAGATCGAGATTGACGCGCGCATCGCGTGCGCGTTGGCGATCGGAGCGCGTCGGCGCCGGGCGTGGCATCGGGATATCGGCGTCGTCTTGCGGCGCAGTCATATAGGCGCGCTCGCGCGGCGGCGCAGGCGGCGGTGCGGGTTCGGGAATGTAGAGCGGCTCCGCGGCGCGACGCGGCGGTGGCGCGGGCTCTGGTTCAGGCTCAGGCTCTAGTTCAGGCTCTGGTTCGGGATCCGGCTCCGATCCGACATAGACAACTTCCGGCGCCGGCGGCTCTGGCTCAGGCGCAGTTTCACCGCCGACATAAACGACGTCCCGCACCGGCGGCTCGCCTTCTGGCGCAGGCGCAGGCGCAGGCGCAGGCTCGGGCGCAGCGTTCTCTGTGCGCTCATCGTCCGGCTTTTGGTCTTCTGGATCGTCCGGAGTCATGCGTCCCATTCCTCGGCCACGCTCGCTTCCTGCTCACGCGGCGCCCAGTGCGATTTGAGGCGCTCAAAGGCACTCTCGTCAAGCAGACGCGCCAACGCCCATACAGCCATTCCGCGCACTAGCGGCGAACTATCCCCAAGCAAAGCCTCAGCAGCAGGCGCAAGTGTGACATCGCCGGAATTACCGATCGCGCAGAGCACGTTGCGGACGAAACGATCGCGCCCCGTGCGCTTCACAGGCGTGCCCGCGAAACGCTCGCGGAAAGCGGCATCGCTCAACGCTGCAAGCTCCGCGAGTGGCGCTAAGCGCAGCGGCTCGCGCATCGCCAAGCGTTGCTCGCGCGCTTCGGCGGCGAATTTGTTCCACGGACACACCGCCAAACAATCGTCACAGCCAAACACGCGATTGCCGAGCGCTTGGCGGTACTCGCGCGGGATTTGCGTCTTGGCTTCAATGGTGAGGTACGCAAGGCACTTGCGCGCATCGAGCTGATACGGCGCCGGAAACGCGTTGGTCGGGCAGATGTCGAGACAGGCGCGACATGTGCCGCAATGATCGCTTTCAGCAGCATCAGGCTCGATTTCGGCGGCGCTCAAAATCGCGCCGAGAAAGAGCCACGAGCCGTGTTGGCGCGAGACCAAGTTCGTGTGCTTGCCTTGCCAGCCGAGCCCAGCGCGTTGCGCCAGCGGCTTTTCCATCAACGGCGCGGTGTCGACGAACACCTTCACGTCCTCGCCGCTTTCGCGCGCCAGCCATTGTGCCAGCTGCTTTAGCTTGCCCTTGATCACATCGTGATAATCACGCCGCGCCGCATAGGCGGAAACGAGGCCGCTTTGCTTTTCGTCGAGCAGAGCCAGTGAATCATCCGGCGGCGCGTAGGTTTGCCCGACCAGGATCGCGCTCTTGGCGCCGCTCCACATCGCATTCGGATGCGCACGCGCGTCCTGTGCCAGCCAAGCCATGTCGCCTTGGCGGCCTTCGTTCAAGAATTCCGCCAGCCAACCTTCGTTCGGCCATGGCTTGCGCGCATCCGCGACGCCGAGAGCGTCGAAGCCAAGGGACTCAGCGTAAGCTGTCAGTTTGCCGCGAAGCGTGCTCACAACCTCTCGCGCGACATGCCCGTGAGTATCTCGGCGCGCACGCGATCCAGGCGGTCAATTTCATCGAGATGCGGCCTGTCATTGGCGTCCAGACCTGACCAGATGTCGCTGACATCGGCGCCGGCCTCAATGGCGTTCGCGGCCCCTTCAATCCCGAAGGCCAAGCCTTCATAGGCGGCGAACGTGCGCGGAAACGTCTCAATCATCTCGCCCATAACCCGCCCAATGCGAGCGCCCGCAGGGTCGCCACGCTGAAGTGCGCGCGCATCCGCGCGCAGACCATCAAGCCTTACATTGGCGGACCTAAGCGCGGCCCGCATGCCGACGGCGCTTGCGCGCAGCGACGCGACAAGCGCCTGCCGATCCGCTGTGCCGTCGTACTCGGCCAACAAATAACGCGGCATCACGTCGAGCGTGTCGTAATAATGTTGCGTTGCGACCGCCAAATAGCGCGTGGGGTGGTGCTCCGCGAGTGAAGCGGCGGCGAGATCTATGCGCACGCGCTCCACGCGTGTCAGCTGGATCGCCGCCTGATAGAGCGCCCGCTCGCGCGCTTCATACCCCTTGGACCGATCGTCCAGCGCCGAGAGGCCGAGATCGGCCACTGCGTGCACGACGCGCTCCATCTCATCAATCGTAGGCGTGATAGACGCGCGCGATCCAATGATGAGTTGGTCGAGACGCTCGCCATCGGCGCCGAACATGGCGAAGCTTGGCGGTTCTTGCATCGCTTGCGCGCCGGCGCGCGCCTCACGGAGCGCAGCGAGAGCCGATGAACGCCACGCGTCTATGTCGGCGCGCGCCTCGTTCGCCGAGACCTCACCGTCGCTAAAGCGTTCAATGGCGGTGGAGTATTGCGTCATATCTAGGAACGGCGCACTCGCGCGCGTCATGACGGCAAGATAGTTCTGCATCCAGCCGCCCATCGCGGCGAGTGCTGACTCCATCTGCGCCACGTCTTGCGCGCGACCCGGCGCCGGCGTGAGCGCCGCGCACGCGAATGCCACGGCCGCAATGATGTTTCGAAGCATGCTCGACCTCTCCCGGCGCGGTTGTAGGCGCCAACGGGGATGAGGTCAAAACAGCGCATCAGAGTAGGCTGAGGCTCTAAGAGTTATCGCAGCGCAGCGGCCACTGCCTCCATCGCCGGATCGCGGCCGGCGCGATAGGCCTCGATCGTCCAAGGTGCTTCGATATCCGGCGCGAGGCTTTCCACCGCGATCGGATTGCGCACGACCGAGCCGTGGCAATTCTCGATGTTGCGGCAGCCAGTGCGATAATCGTGGCGCTCAGTGGCGTAGAGAATGGCGCCGCCGGAGTTGGGCAACGTGATCACATCGCCTTCAGAGTGAAAATCGAGCCGATCGCCAACATGTTCGCCGACGATCATTACGCGATCGGGGGCGGACTGCTTCAGATATCCGATGGTTGAGATCGCGGCCGAGAACGTCCACGGACTGGTCAACACAAAGATGCGGCCAGGCACGGTGCGCGGAAAGCGGCGCACCCAGGCGCGCGTGATGTTGAGATCGCCGCCGCCATTCATGCGCATGTCGAGCACAAAGTTGCGTCGGCCCGACGTGCGCGCCGCCTCCAGCGATTCCAGCATGAACTCGGCGATGTCCATCGTATCGGAATTATTGTTCTGACGCATCTCGATGACGAACGCGTCAATCTCAGGCGCATCGCGCATGCGGAACGGCGTGCCTGGTTGTTGCAGCGCCCACGGCGCTTGCTCGGCGCTGATGAGCGTGCGCCAGTTCGCGCCCTCTTCCGGCATGAGCTGCGGGTAGAACCAGCGATCGGAATTTCCGCGCACGCGATCGGGATTTGCGGGTTCGGCATCGAAAGTGCGCGTCACCGTGCGGCCGTCCGCAAGCTCGAAGCGATAGCTCGCCGCGCTCGTAACGCTGATGGCGCCAAGCGCCTGCATTTGGTCGGGGCTCTCGAAGAAATAAGCGGCGTTGCGGTCACGCCAGCTGGCGATGCCGCCGGAGAGTGTGCGCGCGATAGCGCGAAGCTCGGCGATCGGGCGGTTATCGATAGCGACAAGCCGCGCGCCGAGTAGGTCCTCGTGCTGCGGATTGGCGCGCAGCACATAGAAATCCTCGCCCATCGGCGCCAAGCGCACTTGCATGATGCGGTTGAAGCGGCGCGAACGTGGGCCGGGGAAGTACGCAGTATGCCCGTTATCCGCGAGCGCCACGATGCGCGCGAGTTCGAGTTCAAAATAGGCTTGGCTCACACTCCCCGCTTGCGCTTCGAGCGTCGTGAGACGCTGTTCCGCTTCGGCCCGCGCACTTGCGGAATAGGCAACATCGCGCGCCATGAAGTTTTCGCGGAAGAACGCGATGTCGGCGCGGCGCGCTTCGGCGCTGGTGGGCGCTGCGACCGTTGCGGCGTCGGGGCCATGTTGCGCGAATGCCGGCGCTGCAAGCGCCAATGATAGCGCCGCGAGCGCGGCGCGAGCCAATTTGATCATGTCACCAGCCTCCCAACTGGCGGGGTCACGAAGCCATAGCCGGCGCTAGAGCGGCGACCGTGAAACCGGCGGCCACAATGGCGACGAGCAGGAGCAAAAGCACACGCTTCATCTGTCTCCCCGAATGCTTAGGAGATGCGGGCCGAATGTGTATTGGATGTTTCAGCGCGACGAGCGGTTACGCAGCCGCGACGGATGACGTGGGTTTATCGTCGCTCAATGCGTGGGCGAGGCGCGGCAACATTTCTTTCGGGCAAATTTGCCAGAAGCGGGCGCGCGCGCTAGGCCAGTTTGAGTGCAAATCTGCGGCGCGCGGCGAGCCGGTGCGTTTGGCGTGTTCTTCGACAAGAGCCTTGAGCACATTTTCCCAATGCTTCGAAGCGAGGCGCTGCCAGACGATCGTGTCGCCATTCGCCATTTTATCGAAGCGATCGCTTTCATCGTACACGAACGCCATACCGCCCGACATGCCGGCGCCGAAGTTCTCTCCGACGTCACCGAGAACGACAGCCGTCCCGCCCGTCATATACTCGCAAGCATTGGCGCCCGCACCTTCAACGACAGTGACCGCACCGGAGTTGCGCACGGCAAAGCGCTCGCCAGCGAGGCCAGCTGCGAAAAGCTTCCCGGCGGTCGCACCATAGAGGCAAGTATTGCCAATGATCGCGCCGGTAGGCTCGCCCTGCGCGGGCTGTAGCGTGATCAGGCCGCCCGAGAGACCTTTGCCGACATAGTCGTTGGCGTCGCCAATAACATTGAGCGCAATGCCCTGCACCAACCACGCGCCGAGGCTTTGGCCACAGGAGCCGATAAGCTTCACGCTCAACTGGCCCTCCGGCAACGCGCTTTGCCCAACCCGGCGCTGCACATGCGCCGACGCGCGCGCGCCGATAGCGCGTTGCGTGTTGCGGACATCGAACTGGAGCTGTTGCTTTTCCCCGCGCTCAAAGAAGGCAGGCGCCTTTTGCATGAACTCGTGATCAAGCGATTGCGGCGGCTCGTTGCGGCCGAGCTGCGTGCAATAAGGCGGATACAGGCTATCGACGCGCACCAGCAGCGGATTGAGATCGAGATCGTCGAGATGTTCAGCGCCACGGCTGATTTGCTCAATGAGATCCGTGCGACCGATGATGTCTTCAAGGCGCCGAAATCCGATCTGCGCCAGGATTTCGCGCACTTCCTCGGCGATGAAGCTCATCAAGTTGACGACCTTGTCGGGCGTGCCGGTGAACTTCTTCCGCAGCGCCTCGTCTTGCGTGCATACGCCGACGGGGCATGTGTTGGAGTGGCACTGACGCACCATGAGACAGCCCATCGCCACAAGCGCTGCTGTGCCAATGCCGAACTCCTCCGCGCCCAGGATCGCGGCGACGACAACGTCGCGGCCGGTGCGGATGCCGCCATCGGTGCGCAAGCGCACGCGGTGACGGAGGTTGTTGAGCATCAACGTCTGATGCGCTTCGGCGAGCCCCATCTCCCACGGGATGCCGGCGTATTTTATCGATGTCTGCGGGCTGGCGCCCGTGCCGCCGACATGACCTGAAATAAGTATCGTGTCGGCGCCCGCCTTCGCAACGCCTGCGGCAACCGCGCCGATGCCAGACTGTGCAACGAGCTTCACGCACACGCGCGCGATCGGGTTGATCTGCTTCAAATCGTAGATCAGCTGCGCCAAATCTTCGATCGAGTAGATGTCATGATGCGGCGGTGGGCTGATGAGCGACACGCCTGGCGTTGCGTGACGCAAGCGCGCGATCAGTTCGGTAACTTTGAAGCCAGGCAACTGGCCGCCTTCGCCGGGCTTGGCGCCTTGCGCGACTTTGATCTCGATTTCGCGGCATTGGTTCAGATATTCGGCCGTCACGCCGAAACGACCGGAGGCGACTTGCTTCACGGCAGAGTTTTCATCGTCGCCGTTCGGATGTGGCGTATAGCGCGCGGGGTCTTCGCCGCCCTCGCCCGAGACGCTGCGCGCGCCGATGCGGTTCATGGCGATGTTGAGCGCGCCGTGTGCTTCGGGGCTGAGCGCGCCCATGCTCATGCCGGGCGTGAGGAAACGCTTGCGAATGTCGGTAACGCTCTCAACTTCGGCGATCGGAGTCGGACGCAGCTTTTCTTCGCGTACTTCGAGCAGATCGCGGAGTTGGATCGGTTGCGAGAGTCGCCGTTCGCGGATGACGTCGGAATATTTGCGGTAAGCCTTGTAGTCGCCCGTATCGCACGCCGCTTGCAATTGATGGATAGATTGCGCTTCGAGCGCGTGGCGTTCGCCGCTGGCGCGGTAGCGATACTGGCCGCCGAGCGGCAGCGCCGTCAGCGGCTCGTCATAGGCGCGCTGATGCTGATCGACCGCTTCGAAAGCAATGCCGGAAAGGCCGATCCCGGAGATCCGACTAACGAGGCCCGGGAAGAACTCATCGACCAGAGCGCGCGACAGGCCGATGGCCTCGAAGTTCAAGCCGCCGCGATACGACGAGATGACCGAGATGCCCATTTTCGAGATGATCTTGAGCAATCCCGCTTCAAGCGCCGTGCGATAATTCGCGCACGCTTGTTCGCGCGTGAGATCGCCTGTGAGGCCGCGTGATGCGCGATCTGCAATCGTGTCGAGCGCGAGATAGGGGTTCACGGTTGTTGCGCCGCTGCCGATCAGCACGGCGGCGTAGTGCGGATCAAGGCACTCGGCGCTGCGCACGCTGAGCGAGCAGAATGTGCGCAAACCCTTCTTCGTTAGATGCGAATGCACGCCACTCGTGACCAAGATCATCGGACACGCGATGCGATCCGGGCCTTGGTTTTCATCCGAGAGAACAACATGGCTACGCTGATTGAAGCGCACAGCTTGCTCTGCTTCGGCGCGAATGCGCTCAAGCGCTTTGCGGAGCGCAGCACCCTCATCTTCGCCAGGCGCCGGCTTTGGGAATGTGCAATCAATGCGCGCCACGTCATCGCGCATCTCGCGCATCATGCGTGCGAACATGCCGTTGGTGAGGATTGGACTTGAAAGCACGTAAACGCGCGCTTGCGTTTCGTCTTGCGCCAGGATGTTGCCAAGGTTCTTGAAGCGCGTGGTTAGCGTCATCACCCGGCCCTCGCGCAGCGGGTCGATCGGCGGATTGGTGACCTGGCTGAAGTTCTGGCGGAAATAATGCGAGAGCGGCCGCGTTTGCTCGGAGAGCACCGCAAGTGGCGCGTCGTCGCCCATCGAGCCGATCGCTTCTTTGCCGTCTTCCAGCATCGGCTGCAGCAGGAGCTCGACATCTTCCATCGTGTAGCCAGCGGCGGCTTGGCGTTGGAGGAGTTCGGCGCGGTCAGAATAGAGTCGCGGTTCGTCGCCTTTCAGCTTTTTATCGAGGTCGATGATGCTCTCGAGCCAATCGCTGTACGGGTGCTGCGCTGCGAGAACGTCGACGAGTTCTTCGTGATGATAGAGACGGCCCTCGCGTGTATCGACGGCGATCATCTGCCCCGCGCCGATGCGGCCGCGTTCGAGAATTGTCTTGCCATCAAGCGGACACATGCCGGTTTCGGAGCCGACAGCAAGCAAGCCGTCCTCGGTCAACGCGTAGCGCAGCGGGCGCAAACCATTGCGGTCCAGGCCGGCAACAGCCCAGCGACCATCGAACATCGCAAGCGCGGCGGGGCCATCCCACGGCTCCATCACGGCGTTGCAATAAGCGTAAAGCGCGCGATGCGCGGGCTTCATCGTGTTCGACTTCGCCCATGCTTCCGGCACCAGCAGAGACTTGGTCATCGGCGCGTCACGGCCAGCGCGCACGAGCACTTCGAAGACGTTGTCGAGCGCAGCGGAGTCAGATCCACTCGGCTGGATGATCGGCTTCACGTCATCATCTGCATCGCCGAACGCTTCGGACGCCATGCGGATTTCGTGGCTCTTCATCCAATTGATGTTGCCCTTCAGCGTGTTGATCTCGCCATTGTGCGCGAGCATGCGGAAGGGTTGCGCGAGGCGCCATTGCGGGAACGTGTTGGTGGAATAGCGCTGGTGATAGATCGCGACGGATGAAACGAAACGCTCGTCACGCAGATCGGGATAGAAAGAGTCGATCTGCTGGGCGAGGAACATGCCCTTATAGACAAGCCGCTTCGCCGAGAGCGAGCAGACGTAAAGCTCTGTCACATTCTCCGCGAGCGCGCGCTTTTCGATGCGGCGGCGGCAGATGTAGAGATCGCGATCGACAATCTCGCTCGGCCGGCCTTGCGGATCGTAGAGCAGAACTTGCTCGATCTCAGGGCGCGTGGCGTTCGCTTTTTCACCGATCTGGCTGATGTTCACCGGCACCTGGCGCCAGCCGTAGAGCGTAAAGCCGGCGCGAATAATCTCGCTCTCGACGATGACGCGTGCTCGTTCCTGTGCGCCGAGATCGAGGCGCGGCAGGAAGATTTGGCCGACGAAGATCGGGCGATCCTTTACATCGTGGCCAGTGCGAGAAACGGCCTCGCGCAAGAAGTCCTGCGGCGCTTCGACGAGGATGCCCGCCCCGTCGCCGGTCTTGCCGTCAGCATCGACAGCGCCGCGGTGCCAAACCGCTTTCAGCGCAGCGATCGCAAGCGTTACGACTTCGCGGCGGGCGACGCCGTCAATCGCAACGACAAGGCCGACGCCACAAGCGTCGCGCTCGGTGTCGGCGCGGTAGAGGCCGTGTGTTTCGAGTCGTTGCTGCTCTCGGAGGTAACGAGCAACTTCTTCCTCACCCATTCCCGGATTTGCCGAAGGCAAAGTCCGGGACCCATAAACTCGACTGTCCGCACGCAAAGACGATGCATTCGCGTTTACGGGCCCCGGACTGCGCTGCGCGCATCCGGGGATGGGTGGAGATTGAGGGCGCGAAGGGCTCATTCCGCAGCCACCTTCGCTTGCGCCTGAATCCAAGCGTGCATCGCATCGGCTGCGTCGCGTCCTTCGCGGATGGCCCACACCACAAGCGATGCGCCGCGGACGATATCGCCGGCGGCATAGACGCCAGGCTGGTTCGTCGCGTACGTGAACGGATCAGCTTTGATCGTGCCCCAGCGCGTGATTTCAGTCCAGTCGCTCACATCCTCCGCATCGAAGCCGAGCGCTGCGATGATGAGATCACCCGGCACTTCGTAGTTCTCCGCCGTCTCCTCGGGCGATTGGCGCCCGCTTTCGTCGGGCGCGCCGAGACGCATGCGCACGGCCTTCACAGCCGGCGCCTTGCCGCCACGTACGGATTTCGGCGCGGCCAGCCAATCGAACGCGACGCCCTCTTCTTCAGCGTGGCTCACTTCGCGTTGCGAGCCCGGCATGTTGGCGCGGTCGCGGCGATAGAGGCAGGTGACGCTTTCCGCGCCTTGGCGGCGCGCGGTGCGCACGCAATCCATGGCCGTATCGCCACCGCCGATGACGACGACGCGGCGGCCTTTGGCGTTGAGCTTGCC
The DNA here is from genome assembly GCA_964405865.1 of uncultured Terricaulis sp. Classification (GTDB taxonomy): domain Bacteria; phylum Pseudomonadota; class Alphaproteobacteria; order Caulobacterales; family Aquidulcibacteraceae; genus Vitreimonas. Next base: position 420,800 of record CAYOPM010000001.1, read on the forward strand.
GCTGGTGAACTCTGGCACGTTATCGCCGAGACCAACGCGATTGGCAGCGATGAGAAAATCGAGCGCAGATACGACGCCACGTTCGTTGGGCGCGTTAAGCGGCTTGGCTTTGTAAACGCCGGTCGCGATCAGCACGGCGTCATGCTTGGCGCGCAGATCATCGAAGCTGATGTCTTCGCCGACGTTGCAGTTCAGCACGAACTTAACGCCGCCATCGATCAAACGCTGCGTCCGGCGTTCGACGACTTCCTTCTCAAGCTTGAAGTTCGGAATGCCGTAGATGAGCAAGCCACCGACGCGATCGTGGCGATCGTAGACGGTGACTTGATAGCCGCGCTGGCGCATGCGCTCGGCGGCGGCGAGGCCCGCGGGGCCTGCGCCGATAATGCCGATGGTCTCGCTGCGTTCGGCGCGTGGGCGGATGGGTTCGACCCAACCCTGCTTCCACGCCGTTTCAGTCAGATACTTTTCGACCGCGCCGATGGTGACGCTGCCGTGCCCGCTCTGCTCGATCACGCACGCGCCTTCGCACAAGCGATCCTGCGGACAGATGCGGCCGCAGATTTCAGGCATCGAGTTGGTTGAGGCCGAGAGCCGGTAGGCGTCTTCCAGCCGGCCTTCGGCGGTGAGCTTCAGCCAATCGGGGATATTGTTCTGTAGCGGGCAGTGCGTCTGGCAGAACGGCACACCACATTGCGCGCAACGCGCGGCCTGATCGACGGCTTTTTGCGCAATGAACTCGCGATGGATTTCATGGAAATCCGCCGCCCGCTCCTCCGGCGGGCGCTTATCGGGCCATTTTTGCCCGAGAGACACGAATTTCTGCATGCGTTCGGCCACCGAACGCCCTCCAATCTGCGGCGCTATGGGAAGATTATTTCTCTATGAGGCGATTCACCGAGGTTTCAAGCAAGAAGCTGCCTTCTCTGTTCCCAGTACGGTGTTTTGACCTCTTTCGCGGCGCCGCGACGCACTCCAAGGTCCGCCGCGCACAAGTTGGGGGCGCCAGTTGGATTTGCTCGATCTTCTCCGCGCAGCGTTGCTGGGCATCCTGCAGGGACTGACGGAATTCCTGCCCGTCTCCTCCACCGGCCACTTGCTGATCGCAGGCCGCGCCATCGGCTACGACGATCCGGGCGGCGTGTTCACGGTGATGATCCAGCTCGGATCGATCCTGGCGATCATGTGGCTCTATCGCCAACGCATCTGGGATGTCGTCACCGGTCTGCCGACCAAGCCTGAAGCGCGGCGCTTTGCGCTGATGCTGTTCTTCGCGTTTCTGCCGGCGGCGATCATCGGCCTCTTGGCCAACTCTTATGTGCGCAACGAACTCTATCTGCGGCTCGACCTCATCGCATGGGCGCTGATCCTGGGCGGCATTGCGATGCTTGGGCTGGAGAAGTGGCCGCCGAAGGTTGAAGTAAAAGACGCAGCGGACACGCCAATCTGGCGCGCGGTCGGCGTCGGCGTGTTTCAGACTTTGGCGCTGATCCCTGGAGTGTCCCGCTCGGGCGCTACGATATTCGGCGGCTTGGCGTTGGGCCTAGATCGCCGCGCAGCGGCGGAGTTCTCGTTCTTCCTCGCCATGCCGACTATGGTGGCGGCGTTCATCCTCGACTTCATGACGGTGAAAGATCACATCACGCCGGATCGCGTGGCCGAGATCGCGGTGGGCTTCGTTTTCGCCTTTATTTCCGCATGGATCGTGGTGAAGCCGTTCCTTGAGTTCGTCACCCGCGTGGGCTTTGGCCCGTTCGCGTGGTATCGCATCGTCTTCGGCGCCGTGATCCTCGGCGTCGTGACGATGGGATGGCTGTGACCGGAAAAATCTGGACCATCGGCTACGAAAAAGTCGGCCAAGCTGATTTCGTCGCGGCGTTGAAAGCGGCGCAGATCAAGACGCTGATCGATGTGCGCGAAGTCGCCAATTCGCGGCGCGCAGGATTTGCGAAGAAGTCGCTCGCGGCGGCGCTTGACGAGGCCGGCATCGCGTATGTGCACATGAAGCCGCTCGGCACGCCAAAGGCTGGCCGTGAAGCGGCGCGCAAGGGCGATAGCAAAACCATGCGCCGCATCTTTGAAGCGAAGATGGTCGAACCTGAGAGCCAGATGGCGCTTGCGGAAACGGCGGAGCTCGCGGGCAAAGGCCGCGCCTGCATCATGTGCCTGGAGCACGATTGGCGCGAGTGTCATCGCACCATTGTCGCCGAGCATTTGACTGAAGCGTTCGGGCTTAAGCCGGTGAACCTTTTGCCCGAACCAGCTCGATAACGCTGAACACCAACAGCGTCACCCAATAGAGCGCGAACGCGACCGAGAACAACGTCACCGGCGCGAAATCCATATAAGCGATGGCGACGGCCGGCAGCGGCAGGAATGCGATCATCGCCAGGATCAGGCGGCGCTTCTCACCCGTCAACGCGATACTGGTGACGGCGACGCCGTGCAGTGCGAGCGCCAGGTACTTGAGCCAATGCCAAGTCGCGATCGGGAGATAGGCGTCGGCGTTATCGATGTCGGCGGTGAGGCGAAGCTGTTGCCACGTCTCGATCGCGTCGAAGCCCGCGCCCAGCAAACCGAACACGATCGCCGCTTGCGTCCAGCGATTGCGCAAGTCGCCAAGCATGATCGCGGCCGCGGTGAGGAAGAGCGCGTAGGCCGGAATGAAGCCGTAGAGATCCAGCGTGTTAATGGCGTTCTGCGCGGCGACAACGCGCTCGTCAGTCGGCGAGCCGAACACCAACGCGACATCGGAGAGCGTTTCCGCGCGCTGAAACAAGCTGACGGCGGCGCTCACCTGCGTGCGCTCGTAAATCGCGGTGACTTCAGGCTGCGAGCCCAGCGCGACAAACGTGGCGAGCGTCGCAAGGCCGAAGATCAAAGTGGCCAGCGGCCAAGCGCGCGCGTTCATGCCGGGTTCTGCTTAGTTTGAAATTGCCCGTACGGGCGGAAGCGCCAGAGATAAGCCGGCACGATCGCTTCGACGCTTTCAAGCTGGGTGACGCCCAAATCCTGGATCGTCAGCGCCGCGCCATCGGCGCCGACAATGTTGTCGCGCTTCAGCATCATGACTTGATCGCCAGTGATCGGCGGCGCCAACGGCGTCAGACCGAACACGCCGCTCGCGACCAGGCCTGCAGGATGCATGACGAAAAACGGCACTGAGACCAACGGCACGTCGCGATTGATTTCGCGGCGCATGAATTCGAGCAGCTGCTTGAACGTATAAACATTCGGGCCACCGAGTTCATAGACGCGGCCCTGCGCATCGCTGCGCGAGATCGCGTTGGTGATTGCATCGGCAACATCGCCGACGAACACCGGCTGGAACTTTGTCTTACCGCCGCCAATGAGCGGCACGAAGCCGAGCGGCAGCGCGGCAGCTGTCTTCATCATGCCGCCGAAGCGGTTGAAGAAGTGATCCTCCGGACCGAATACGATGGACGGGCGCAAGATCGTCGCGGTCGGCAGCGCCTCAAGCACGGCGCGCTCGCCCGCATACTTGCTGCGCGCGTATTTCGAGCCCTTCGGCGCTGCGCCGAGCGCGGAGATATGCGCCATGCGCGCGATGCCGCGCTTGGCTGCCGCTTCGGCGATCACGCGCGCGGCTTCAACATGCAGCGCATCGAACGATTGCTTGCCGCGCGAATGAAGCACGGCAACGAGGTTCACGACCGCGTCGGCCCCCTCGAGCGCTGCCTCAATGGATTCCGGAAAGCGCACATTCGCTTGCACGAGTTGGATCTGGCCAACGTCGCCCATCACGCGCAGTTCGTGACCCAAGTGCGGACGCCGCATCGCAACGCGTACGCGATAGCCGCGCTTCGCGAGCGCGCGCACGGTTTGTTTGCCGATGAAACCAGAGCCGCCGAATACAACGACGAGTTCGCCGCTCATGAACTACTCCATCATCCCCAGTTCAGCGCGCATGCACGATAACCCCATACGGCGCTCGGGAAATTTGTCGATTTGTGTCGCTATGGAGCGTTTGACACAGGTTGGCAATGCCTCGGGAACCGGACGGGCGCGACAGCTTGGCTCAGTTCCTTTGGAACGATGCTGGCGCGGTCCGGATTGACCCCGTTGAGGGTTTTCGACGCACAGAATCTGGAAGGAAGACCGATGAAGAAGTTTCTCGCAGTAGCAGCCGCGGTCGGCGCACTCAGCGTGGCCGCCCCCGCCTCCGCACAAACCTGGCAGAGCATCAATCAGCGTCAGGCAAACATCGACGCACGCATTGATGCCGGCGTTCGTAGTGGAGATTTGACGCGCAACGAAGCGGCGCGCCTGCGCGACGAGTTCCGCGATCTCTCGCGCCTCGAAGCACGCTATCGCGCCAGCAACGGCCTGTCGCTCGCCGAGCGGCGCGATCTCGATCGCCGTTTCGACTCGCTCAGCCAACGCGTGCGTTTCGAACGCAACGACCGACAGGATCGCAACGATCGTTGGGTGCCGATCAACCAGCGTCAGCGCAACTTAGATGCGCGCATCGACGCGGGCGTCCGCAGCGGTCAGCTGTCACGCGCCGAGGCTTATCGTTTGCGCACTGAGTACGGCCGCATCGCCGCCCTCGAAGTGCAGTATCGCCGCAATGGTTTGAGCAACGCCGAGCGCCGCGATCTCGATCGCCGCTTCGACCGGTTGAGCGTTGAAATTCAGGCCGAGCGTCGCGACCGGGATGGCCGTCGCGGCTAAGGTTAGCGTGATGTAAGGAAGGCGCCGTCGGTGTGTGTGCATCGGCGGCGCCGCCTTGCGTCCGCCCTGATTTTGCGCGAACGCGGAAACGCATGCCGAAGCAGCAGCCCGTCCGTTTGCGCGAAGCGCCAGGCCGCCCCGATCCGGGCGCGCAGGTGATCGACGTGGACTACACGGAAGTCGGCAAGAAGCGCCGGTTCTTGCGGCGGATTTGGATGGCGCTCGTCGCGATATTCTGGGCCGCTGTGATCGGCTTCCTCATCCCGCCGGCTTGGATGTTGATCCAGGAGATCGGCGCGATGTTCGGCCCGTCCTAATGCGCAGCGGGCCGCCAGTCATGGCGGCCCGCGCTTTCAATCAGGATCAGTGCTAGTGCGTGCCGATAAGGCGCGCGCCCCAATGCGTCATCGCGCTAAACGGCGTAGCGTTGTCTCGTTCGCGCAACGTGCCGCCGCCGAAATTCCAACGGGCGCCAATTTGCAGAACCTCTGAGCCGAACCCGCCGGGATCAGTCTCAAAGTTATCGTAGCCGAGAGTGAAGCTCACAGGCGCTGACCACGGCCTAAATTCAGCGTCTAAGCCAAAGCTTTCAAGATCGGTCGAACCGCCTGAACTTTCGATCTCGCCGCGGCCAATGTTCGCGCCGAAGCGAAGATTTGGCGTGGCGTAGAAGTTGCCGCTGACGATGAAATAAGAGGTGTCGAGCGACCCAAGCACATCACTGTCGCCTTCGCTATAGCTGGCGCCCAGATTGAACTGTTCGTTGAAGTCGTACTGGCCTTCAACGCCAAAAATGGTTTCGTCGGTATCTTCAAGCTCCCAAGTGGCGACAAAGCCGCCGAGGCGCCACGCATTGTGCTGCCAATAAAGGTGCCCTTCGAGAGTGTGGAAATCGCTGTCGCCGCCGAATTCCGTCTCCACTTGGCCGATGCTGGCGCCAATTTGCGCACCCCACGACCCGTTATTCCAACCGAGAGCGCCCTCGCCCTTCCATGTTTCAACATCGATGTCGGTGCCGAACGCTTCTTGCTGCGCGTCGTTGTATTGCACGCCAAGATAACCGTCCGCCGCAGCTGGCGAAGCGGTCAGCATCGCTGCGGCGGCAGCGAGTAGAGAGAGTCTCTTCATCTGGTGACCTCCTGATTCGTATCCTCGATACTCGCTGCGCGAGTCACAATGGGAGGTTACGAGGCAAGGTGGTATGTGAATAGTGCCGTCGTCGCGAGCAGCTTGTAGCGGCCGCTACGCGCTCAGCTTCGCCAGCTCTTCGTCGCTAATGTCTTCGTTCGAATAGACGTCTTGCACGTCATCCAAATCGTCGAGCTGATCGATCAGCTTCATCAGCGTTTGCGCCGTTTCGCCTTCGACGGGGATCGCGATGTCGGTGCGCCAGACGAACTTGGCCGAGGCCGGATCGCCGAACTTCTTTGCCAATTCCTGCGCTGCGCCGCCGAGCGCATTCATTTCGCAAACGATCACATGCTGCTCGCCCTCGACGGTGCAATCGTCACAGCCCGCTTCGATCGCGGCTTCGAGCATCGCGTCCTCGTTGCCGGCGGCGAGCGGAAAGCGGATTTCGCCAACTTTCTTCCACGCGTTCGAAACCGAATTGCTTTCGCCGAGATTGCCGCCGTGCTTGGCGAAGGCGGAGCGCACTTCTCCGGCGGTGCGGTTCTTGTTGTCGGTCAGGCATTCGACAATGACGCCAATGCCGCCCGGCCCGAAACCCTCATAACGGATTTCATCCAATTGCTCGGCGCCCGCGCCGCCACCCTTATCGATAGCGCGCTGGATATTGTCCTTCGGCATGTTGACGGCGCGGCCCGAGGCCATGGCGCGATAGAGCCGTGGATTGGCGTTCGGGTCAGGCCCGCCCAACTTCACCGCCGCTTGGATTTCGCGCGCGATCTTCGTGAACATCTGCGCGCGTTTTTTGTCCTGCCCGCCCTTGCGGTGCTGGATGTTCGCGAATTTGCTATGACCTGCCATGGGCGGGGGTCCTAGCGGGCGGCGCCTGATTTCTCAAGGCGCCGCAACCTCTGAAACACTGAGGCGGCAGTTGCGCGCCTCGATAGTCAGGACGGTCCCCGCGGCTGGCAAGGCGCCGCCCACCCTGCTTGGACACCCCTCCAATCCGATGCCCCAATCCGGCGCCGCGCCGCCGAGAGGCGGCCAGATGCGCCAAGTCATGGTGTCGGGCGCCGCGTCATGGCGCTGATGCTCGCCACCCGCGATATAGAGCACCACTTCGCGGCCACTTACGCCGTTCAGAGTGAGCGTCACAGGCCGCGGCGCTTGCGCTTCAGGAATATTCTGGCCCTGCTCGTTCACGAGGAGGAGCGGTGTCAGCGTGTTGATCACGCTTGCGTCCTCAGCGCGTGTCCCCGCTGTCTCAAGCACGCGCAGGATTTGACCGGTGAGCCACCGCGTCTGGCATCCCTGCAGGCGCGTCAGCACGCCTTCAGCGCGCTCGACTTGCAGATAGAATGGCGGCCCATCGTGACAAATCTCGCTGCGCCCGCCACGCAACGGCAAAACCGCGCCAACGCGATCGGGCTCACGCGCGAAACACGGATCGGCAAGCGCCGTTTCGATGACATTCACAAGATCGGCCGGAAGCCGCCCCTCGCGCACGATGATCGGCGATTGTGGGCGGCGCGAGCGGAAGTCGAGCGCGAAGGGATCATAGGGCGCAGGCTGCGCGCCGGTCTGCGGATGATCCTCCTGACGAACGAGCCAGACACCATCCACACGCCGCGCCGTCGTCCAAGTGCTCGCGCCGCCGCCGCCGAACATTGGCGGGGCGTAAAAGCGCAGGACCAGATCGGCATCACCAAGCTGCGGCTGATCGGTTGCGCGCAGGCGCTGCCGCGCATCTGTGCGCCACTGATTATCTTGTTCGTCAACAAGACGCGCGAAATCGACATTGCGCAGCGCGGGGCACATACGACGCGTCTCCCGCCATTCCCGTTCTGGTGATACTTGCGCGAAGACAGGGCTCTGAAGGGCGCTTGCAAAAAGCACTGCAGTGAGAAGCATCGAAACAAGGCGGGTCGTCATCGCTACAGCGAACACGGCGCCAGCGCGCTTGTCTAGCTTCGCCCGCGCAATCCTTCGATGCGAGAGCAACGGATCGCTTCCTTTGGTGTGATCACCCAATCGAGGAAAGCGTCGTGCGGCCCTGTCGGCACCTGGCCCATCTCCTGCTCCGCGTACGCCAAACCAACCGCGACGGCGCCATGGGCGCGATAGAGCGAGATAATGCGGTCGTAGTGGCCACCGCCTTGGCCGAGACGTCTGCCGGCGCGATCGAAGGCGAGCAGCGGTGTGAGGATCAGGCGCGGTGCGAGATCAGCACCCGTCTTGGGCGGCGACGGCACGCCGAACGCGTCGGCGGTGAGTATTTCATTGCCACGCCACGCGAGAAAACGCGCGGGGCCGTTGCGGCTCTCCATGCGCGGCAACGCCACGACGCGTCCGGCTTTAGCGAGCGCCGCGAGCAACGGCCTGCCGTCGATCTCGCCGCCGACCGGCCAATAGCCCGCCACCGGCGAAAGCTGCGCCAGTTCGAGCGGGAAGTTTTCGATCAGTTTGAGCGACGCATCGCGCGGCTCGATGGCGTTGCGTTCAGCCCGCATCATCATGCGCGCGTCGGCTTTTTCAGCCTCAAGATCGCTGATGTTCATGACGTTCCCCCGCGCTCGGGGAAGAAGGTTGGGCGGAACCACATGCGCCGTAAGCGATACTCATCCTCTCGAACCCTAGAGCAACTAGGTGGGCGCCAGGTGCTGCAGACCACGGTCCGCAACAGAGCCAGCTCCCGAGAGAGATGATACGGTCCCAGGGATGCAAGCAACTCACGCACGCCGCAGAAACCGCCCGAAGCGAATCTAGGCGCGCACGAGCGTTCTCTCAAGCGTTCAATCCAGAGGTTTTGGATACGGACCATGCTTATTGACGCGCCGCTCGGACCCAATGAGCGACATGATGAAGAGAATGAGGCTGCCCAGATACGGAATGAGCCACAGGAAGATGAACCAGCCGGTCAGGCCGATATCGTGCAGACGACGGATCGTGACCGTGATCCCGGCCGGCGTGAAGACGACTAGCATCAGCAGAAACAACAAGCCCGCGATCATCTCGGCCGGGCCGCTGCCGTATTCATAGCCATCGTAACCGGACATGTAATTGGAATAGCCGGACGCGCTGGCAATTGCCGCGAACACCAGGAAGCCGCCAACGAGGAAGATCACCAGGAAAAGCTGGAAGCTCCAATATTCCTTGCGCCGCGCGCGACCTTCGCCGCTGAACGACTTTGCCATGCATTTGGCGAAATAGCCCCAAAGGCTCAGATCTTCGTTAGTGGTCTCGATGGGCCCGCCGAAGCCGGATTGCGGCTGCACGTCGAGCACGAAAATCTGCCGCGCCACCGCGCCATCGGCGACGAAATCCACGCGCATGCCGCCTTTAAGCGGACGCAACTGTTGGAGATCGGCGCGCTGGAAGCTGTAGCGGACACCATCGTCGCCGCTGATCAGGCCAGTGCCGACCCCATCGTCATATTGCAGAATTTCGCCGCGCATGCGCTCCCCCCGGAACTCCTAGGCGTGGCAGTAATGCGCAATGCGCGCGAGACGTGCAACCTAAACCGGGCGTCGCTTCAAGCCGCGCCTTCCGCCACCCGCCGCAGCGCGCCAACGCGGCCACGATCGGCATTGTCAGGCTCGGCGCAGCCTTCCAGGCGCGCTTCGATCAGCATGTCAGTCAGCCGCTCGATCTCGCCGCGGGCGCGGACGAGTGCGGCGCTTGAGGCCTGCGCTTCATCCATGAGCGCGAGCGCGGTGAGGATGAGGCGGCGGTTGGCGTCCGCGTCGCCCTTCACGCCGGCAGCGCGCGCTTCCAGCGCCCGCGCCAAATCTTCAAGCCGCTTCTCTTCGTGCGGCTGGCAATCGAGCTCAACGGCTTGGCCAAGAATGGTGATACGCATCAGCGGAGCATCCCCCTCGCGGCGCTGGCGAGCCTGGAAAAGCTCTTCTCGAGCGCCTGGACCGAAACGTCGGCGTCCGCGCTGAGGTCCAGCGCGTTCAGAGCGGCCTCTGCTTGCGCGACACCCTCATCGAGGGAATACGGCAGGCAGCCGATCATCTTGGCGAGCGACTCGTCCATTGTGACGAAATGTTACGGCCAGAAGCGATTCGATGAAAGGCTGGAATGCGGTTCCGGCGCTCGACGCAAGCACGCTTTGCAGTTAAGCGAAGCCTACCAAAACAGCTTGATTTCAAAGGGAGCCGGCCGATGGGCGTGAAGGTTGCGATTAATGGTTTCGGGCGCATTGGCCGTAACGTCTTGCGCGCGATCTATGAGAGCGGCCGCACCGACATCGAAGTCGTTGCGATCAACGATCTCGGCCCCGTCGAAACCAACGCTCACCTGCTCCGCTTCGACAGCGTCCACGGCCGTTTCCCGGGCGAAGTGAAGTCGGGCGAAGATTGGATCGATCTCGGCCGCGGCAAGATCAAAGTCACCGCGATCAAGAACCCGGCCGAGCTGCCGCACAAAGATCTCGGCGTCGACATCGCGCTCGAGTGCACCGGCATCTTCACCGCGCGCGACAAGGCAGCGCTCCACCTCGAAGGCGGCGCCAAGCGCGTCATCGTTTCGGCCCCGGCCGACGGCGCTGACTTCACCGTCGTCTATGGCGTGAACCATCAAGGCCTGACCAAAGATCACGTCGTCATCTCGAACGCTTCGTGCACCACCAACTGCCTCGCGCCGGTGGTGAAGGTTCTGAACGACGCGATCGGCATCGATCACGGCATGATGACGACGATCCACTCCTACACTGGCGACCAGCCCACGCTCGATACGCTGCACAAGGATCTCTATCGCGCCCGCGCCGCGGCGCTGAACATGATCCCGACCAGCACCGGCGCCGCCAAGGCGATCGGCCTCGTCATCCCTGATCTGAAGGGCAAGCTCGACGGCATCTCGATCCGCGTGCCGACGCCAAACGTCTCAGTTGTCGACTTCAAGTTCGTCGCCAAGAAAGCCACGTCGAAGGAAGAGATCAACGCCGCGATCAAAGCTGCGGCTGATGGCCCGCTCAAGGGCGTGCTCGGTTACACCAACGCGCCGAACGTCTCGATGGACTTCAACCACGATCCGCACTCGTCGATCTTCCACAACGATCAGACGAAGGTCATGGAAGGCAAATTCTGCTCGATCCTGTCATGGTACGACAACGAGTGGGGCTTCTCGAACCGCATGGCCGACACGGCTGTCGCGATGGCGAAGCTGATCTGATGACCGAGTATCGCGACCAGGGCGAAGGAGAACTCGTTCCTGGTCGCGGCTTCGCCATCGTCTCGATGTTGGGCGAGCGGCAACACATCCCGACCGCAATTGAGTTCAGTGACGGCGCCGTCCTTACAGCGACTGCCGTCGCGTTTGCCCGCGATATCGGTGAGGAGTGGGAGCACCTCTACTTTTGGTCGGAGGGCCGCGAGCTTGTCACAAGCACCTCAAACGTCGTGCGTCTGATTGATCCGGCGAGCGGATCGTGTCTCTACCAGCGCCCAAGCATGTGATGCGCCTACCCCGCTTCTACCTTTCCCCGACCGCGAAAGCGCAGTTGTTTGGCCTCGCCGTCGGCGGCGCGCTTGCGGTGCTTGTGGTGAATCGCACGGAGTTGAGCTGGGGGCTCTTCTTCATTGGCTGGGCCGGCGCTTGGGCGCTTGGCGAAAAGCTCTTCGGCGCGCGGATTACCGGCACATCGGATCGCAACGCGATCATCATCGCGCTGGTGAGCGGCTTTGTTTTTCCATGGGTCGGCGTTGGTTTTGCCGCGCTGATGGAAGTGCTACGCCCGTAACACGAAACGTCACGCCAGCCGGGTGAGCGCACGAGCGTAAATGGCGCCGCCTCTGCAAGGCTTTTGGCGTCATGAGACGCCGCCCAGACGCCATGAAAAACGCCAGCATCGAGCTTGCGTTCGCGCTCGCAGCATACGCGTGCGGCTTGTTCGACGCGCCCGTCATGTTGGTAGGGGTGGCGGGGATCGGCATGCTGGCCTATTGGAACTGGTCGCGGCGCCTGGTGCTGAACCGGTTGCGCGGCGCGACGTGGTTGACAGTTTCGACCGTCGGCACGATCGCCATCATCGCCATCATCGGCGGCGCCTACTGGCTAGGCCTCGCTTCCGGGGGATTCATCTAATCCATGACCAAGCTTTCAATGCACGCGATCAGCGCGCCCGTTTTCGCGCGCATGCTGCGTAACCTTTCGGCGATTTTGACCAAGGCGGAAGCGCAAGCGAAGAGCAAAGGCTACGATCCGGCAGTGCTGCTGAACGCGCGGCTTGCGCCCGACATGTTCGCGCTCACGCGCCAAGTGCAGATCGCCACCGATCACGCCAAGGGCGCTGTCGCCCGCCTCACCGGCAACACGCCGGAAGCGATCGAAGATACCGAAACCACGTTCGCTGAACTGCAAGCGCGCATCGCGAAAGTCATCGCCATCGTCGAGAGCCTCAAACCGGAAGCTTACGAAGGCTCGGAGACGCGTGAGATTTCGATCAAGATCCCGACGACGGAATTGAAGTTCTCCGGCCTCGACTACATCAACCAATGGGCGATGCCGAACTTCTACTTCCACCTCGTCACCGCCTACGACATCCTGCGCGCCAACGGCGTCGAACTCGGCAAGCGCGACTTCTTGATCAGCTGATGCGCAAGCCGAACATCGCCTCCGCCGGCTGGGATTTCGCGTTCGCGCTGCTGGCGCTGATCGCCGGCTGGCTGGGCGCGACACCGCCCTACGCCATTGGTGTGTTCCTAGCCGCGTGCGTCGCTTGGGCGTGGATGCGGCGGAACTCGCTGGCCGCGCTGCCGCTCACGCAACGCCTTGTGCAGGGCGCGATTGCACTGGTGATGATTGCCGTCGTGCTGGCGATTGCCTATTGGATCGGCCTCATGCTTGGAGGGCACTCGTGAGCTTTCGCCGGATTGAAGATGCGCCGTCAAATCAGACCGCGCTGGTGCGCGTCGATTTCAACGTGCCGATGGCCGATGGCGCGGTGAGTGATGACACCCGCCTGCGCGCAGCATTGCCGACGATCAAAGCGCTGACCGCCAAGGGCTGCAAAGTAGCACTGCTGGCGCACTTCGATCGCCCGAAAGGTCAGCGCGTGCCAGAGATGTCGTTGAAGCCGGTGACTGCGCCTCTTGCAGCGCTGCTCGGCGCACCGGTCGCGTTTGCGGACGATTGCGTTGGCGCCAATGCGAAAGCAGCGATCGATGCGCTGCCGGCTGGCGGCGTCATCCTGCTTGAGAACACGCGCTACCACGCTGGCGAAGAAAAGAACGATCCGGCGCTCGCGAAAGAGATCGCCGCACTTGGCGATTTCTACGTCAACGACGCCTTTTCCGCCGCGCACCGCGCCCATGCGAGCACGGAAGGTCTGGCGCACATCCTGCCCGCTTATGCCGGCAAGCAGATGGAACGCGAGCTCGATGCACTCGATGCAGCGCTCGGCAACGCAAAGCGCCCCGTGCTCGGCATCGTCGGCGGCGCGAAGGTTTCAACCAAGCTCGATCTGCTGCAAAACCTGATCAACAAGCTCGACAAGCTCGCCATTGGCGGCGGCATGGCCAACACGTTCCTCTACGCGCAAGGCGTCGAGATCGGCGGCTCGCTCGCCGAGAAAGACATGGCTGACACCGCGCGCGCGATCCTGGAAGCCGCAAAAGGCAAATGCGAAATCCTGCTGCCGGTCGATGTCGTCGTCGCGAAAGAAGTGAAGCCGCACACCGAAGCGCGCATCTGCGGCCTCGATGACATTCAGGCCGACGAGAAAATCCTCGACGCTGGCGAAAAGACCGTCCGCAAGCTGCGCGAAGCGATGAAGCATTCGCACACGCTGATCTGGAACGGCCCGCTCGGCGTCTTCGAAGTGCCGCCGTTCGACCAAGCCACCGTGATCGCCGCGCAAGCCGCGGCGGAACTCGCGAAAGACGGCAAACTCATCGCAGTGGCCGGCGGCGGCGATACGGTCGCGGCGCTCAACCACGCCGGCGTCACCGGCGATTTCACCTTCATCTCGACGGCGGGCGGCGCGTTCCTCGAATGGATGGAAGGCAAGCCGCTGCCGGGCGTCGAGGCGCTGAAAGCGCGCTAAACGCTCCTGCATGGGTGCATTGCTGCGGCAAGTTTTCCCCATAGCCCTGCCCGGCGTGGCGTTTTTGCGACGCCTGGGTTAGACACCCGCCATCCAAGAAGAACCATTCAGACGCGGGGAGCGGACGTGAATCTCGACGCATTGAACAAGATCGCCAATCGCATGGTGGAGCCGGGCCGCGGCATCCTGGCGGCGGACGAAAGCACCGCCACCATCGGCAAGCGCTTCGACGCGATCAGCGTCGAAAACGTCGAGGACAATCGCCGCGATTATCGCGAGCTGATGTTCCGATCCACCGAGGCGATGAGCTACGTCTCGGGCGTCATCCTTTATGACGAGACCATCTGGCAAAACGCCAAAGACGGCACGCCGCTGGTCAAGCTGATCGAAGACGCAAACTCCATCCCGGGCATCAAGGTCGATGAAGGTGTGCGCAAGCTCGCCGGCGCGCGCGGCGATGACGTGACTCGCGGTTTGGACAAGCTGCATGAGCGTCTGCCGAAATATTACGAAAAGGGCGCGCGCTTCGCCAAGTGGCGCGCTGTGATCGATCCGACCGGCGGCCGCCCATCTTACGCTGGCCTCGTCGCCAACGCGCACGCGCTCGCGCGCTACGCCAACCTCTGCCAAGAGTTCGACATCGTTCCGATCGTCGAGCCGGAAGTGCTGATGGACGGCGATAACGATATCGACACGACCTACGCCGTGACCGAGTGGGTGCTGAAGGAAACCTTCCAGCAGCTCTATTATCTCAACGTCGCGCTCGAAGGCATCGTGCTGAAGCCGAACATGATCGTGCCGGGCAAGAAAGCCGCCAAGCAGGCTTCGGTTGACGAAGTCGCTGAAAAGACCATCCGCGTGCTGAAGGCGTGCGTGCCAAGCGCAGTGCCGGGCATCGCTTATCTCTCGGGCGGCCAATCGGACGAACTGGCGACCGCGCACCTCTCGCGCATGAACCAGATCGGCGGCTTCCCGTGGAAGATGACGTTCTCTTACGGCCGCGCTCTGCAAGCCGCGCCGCAAAAGGCGTGGTCGGGCAAAGCCGAAAACGTCGCCGCCGCGCAGAACGCCTTCTTGCACCGCGCGCGCATGAACGGCCTCGCCAGCCTCGGCAAGTGGAACGCCGAGATGGAGAAGCAGGCGGCTTAAGCTATCGCTTCAAACAACGAGACAACGAACGCCGGCCGAGAGGCCGGCGTTTTTGTTTACTCCGGCACGCCCTGCCCTTGGATGTACACCGCGATGCGTTCGGCGATGCCGGGCGCGAGTGGCAGGTTCGCGTTGCCATAGGTCGCCAGGTTGGCGCCGCGAGCCATCGGCGCTTCTTTCAGGACATGGTTCACGCCTTCGAGCCGCACCAACTCCACTGAACGCGCCGCGGCCAGCGTTTCGGCATCCTGCATCGTCACCTGTAGGTCGGTCGTACCTTGCATCACCATCACCGGCCCCTGATAGGCGCGCAGCAATTCGGCTGGATCGTACGAGAAGAGGCTAATCACGAAGCCCTGCACGTTCTCGCGGAAAAGCCCCTGCAGCGGCGCAGAGATTTGCGACGCGGGTACGCGGCGGCCGGCTTCTAGTTCCGTGATAATGCGCTCGGCTTCTTCGAGAATCGGCGCGTTGGCGGGATTGGAGCGTAACTGCTCGCGTAGCACGTCAGCCAAGCGCCGCCCGCCGCCGGCGATCAGGATAAGCCCGCAAATATCGTTGGCGTTGGTCTGCGCCGAGACCAGCGCCACCAGCGCGCCTTCGCTATGACCGGCGAGCCAGACGCAACGCGCGCCTGTGCGCTCGCGAATAGCGCCGGTCCAAGCGGCGATATCGGCGGCGTAATCGTCGATGACGATGGCGTTGGCGTCGATGCCAGGCGCCGCACTGCCGAACATGCCGCGCTTATCGATGCGCACGCTGGCGACGCCTCGCGCGGCCAATGCTTCGGCAAGCAGACGATATGTGCCGGCGCGAATGCCCATAGGATTGTTGCCATCGCGATCAGTCGGGCCCGATCCGGGGATGATGAGCACCACTGCGCCGTTGGCGTTCGCGGGCGTCAAAAACGATCCGCGCAAAACACTCGCGGGCCCCTGCACCTCGATCGGATCGCCGAGTGGCGGCAGCTCTTGCGCGCACGCAAGTGTTGGTGTGGCGAGCGCGAAGGCCAACGCCGCGAGCAAGCGCTTCATCGAGATCCCCATCAACATTTCAGTCACCATGTTGAGCAGCTTTGCGCCGGATTGGCACACAAAAAATTTGCAAAATCCATCGCGCTTTTAGGTTGAGCTTAAGCGCGTTCGCGTACCGTGTGCGCCATCATTTCCTTGATTTCAGCGCGCGAGGGCGGCGTGAGCTTGGTCAATCTTCTGTTCGGCTACAAAGGCCGGATCAATCGGACGCAGTACTGGGTCGGTATCCTAGGCTCCGGCACGGTGATCGGCGCCATCGCTTTTGTCATGGCGTTTTCGATGATCATGGGCGCAGCGGCGGCGCCCAAGACTTCGGTCGAATCGGTCGGCTTCGGATTGATGGCAGTCATCGGCGTCCTCGTCGCGCTCAGCGGCTGGGTCACGACGGCGCTACAATGGAAGCGCTTCCACGATCGCGGTCGTCCGGGCTGGATCGCGCTTCTGCCGCTCATTCCCGCAGCGATGATCTTGACGCAGATGGTCAGCGGCACGTTCGGCGGCGCTCCCGGCGGCCGAGTGATCGCGGACATCGGCCCGTGGATTTTTTTGAACTGGGCGATCGGCCTCTACTTTTTCGTTGAACTTGGCTGCTTGGCCGGCAATGCCGGCGCCAACAAATACGGCAACCCGCCCGGCGGCGGCTTAGGCGGGTCTGCGCCCGCGCCAACTCCATCGCCGCAAGCGCCTGCAGCGAACCCCGCAGCGCCAGCGAGCGCGATGTCGTCCCTCTTCGGCGCCCAAAGCGCAATGGAGCGCGCTATCGCCGAACACCAAACCGCGCGTCCTGCGATGCGCCCCGCGATGGCGGCGAGCCCAGCTCCTGCGCCAAGCAGCGGTGGCGCGCCTTCGTTCGGACGGCGCGCTCCGCGCTAAGCACGACGCTGGGCGGCGTAGTGAGTTGCGCGTTCGCGCCTGCGCGCTAGGACAAGCGCGATGGATCGCCGCTGCCGCCTCTACCTGATCACGCCGCCAAAGCTCGAACTGCCAGCCTTTGCCGACGCACTCGGCGAGGCGCTCGCCGGCGGCGATGTCGCGTGCGTGCAGTTACGGCTGAAAGACGTGAGCGACGCGGATGTGCTGCGCATCGGCGCGGCGCTGAAACCGATCGTCCAGGCGGGAGACGCGGCCTTCATCCTCAACGATCGCCCAGATCTCGCAGCGAAGCTCGATGCGGATGGCGTGCATGTCGGCCAGAGCGATGCGTCTTATGCGCAAGCGCGCGCCACGTTGGGCAAGGATCGCATCGTTGGCGTGACCTGCCACAACTCGCGCGATCTCGCTTATGAGGCCGCAGAGTCTGGCGCAGACTATGTCGCGTTCGGCGCCTTCTATCCGACTGGCACCAAGGAGCCATCGCATTGGGCAGAGCCCGAGCTTTTGGAGGTCTGGCAGGAGTCGATGGAGACGCCTTGCGTAGCCATTGGCGGCATCACGATCGAGAACGCCGAGCCGCTCGTGCGCGCCGGCGCGGATTTCCTTGCTGTCTCAGCCGGCGTATGGGCGCATCCACAAGGCCCGCGCGCGGCGGTCGCCGCCTTCAACGCGTTGTTTGATCGCTTGGCGTGAGGCTTAGCGTTAGCATGGGCGCATCGAGGAGATGCGGCTCATGGGCAAAGACGTTTTGGAGATGCTGGATAAGCTGCGTGCGAGCGCCTCTGAACGGCGTAACCATCCGCCATCGCAGCAGACGCTAAGCTTCGGCGCCCGCGCCGCTGATGCAGTCGTCGCGGCCGTCGGCTCATGGCGCTTCATCTTGATTCAATCGACGCTGCTTGGCGGTTGGTTGATCTACAACATCTCGAATGGGCATCCGTTCGATCCGTTCCCGTTCATCCTCTTGAACCTGTTGCTCTCATTCCAGGCCGCTTACACAGCGCCCGTCATCATGATGAGCCAGAACCGGCAGGCCGACATTGATCGCCAGCGCGGCATTGATGATTTCGAGATCAACAAGAAAGCCGAACTCGAGATCGAGACGCTGCATCACAAGATCGATCTGCTGCGCGAACAGGAGATCGCCTCGCTAACGGCAGCGGTCGAACGGCTCACGCGCTTACTGGAGGAAAAGCGGGCTTAAGCCTCGCGCTCTTCGTCCTCGTCGACTTCGGCGATGTCGGTTTGCTCGGCTTGCGCGCTATCACCGCCGCTGCGCGGCAGGGCATCGAGGTAGGGCGTCAACGCGACGAACGCGAACGCTGTGACGATGATTAACAGGTGCATGGTCCCTCCGTGCACGGCACATGGGTGGCGTGCGCTGAAATTGCGACCAATTTCCGCCGCGGCCGTCGGGCCCAGCGTATCCCGGCGCCGTCCGGGCTAGGAAAACCCGGCGAACGCGCCTACTTCATGGGCTTCCGATTTGACCCCCTTAGGGAGCCCTGCCCGTCCATGACGCAATCGTTCCGCCTCGACGACGAAGACGACAAGAAGAACCCCGCCGACGGTCGCAACGCGCCCGACGTGATCGAGAAGGCGCTGTTCCAGGCGCGCGTCGTCATGCTGACGGGCGAGATCAATGACATCCAAGCCCGCCGCGTCACTGAGCGCCTGTTCGCGCTGGCAGCGGACGGCAACAAGCCGATCACGTTCGTGATCTCGTCGCCCGGTGGCCACGTTGAATCCGGCGACATGATCCACGATGCGATCAAGTTCATCGATGCACCTGTGCAAATGCTCGGCACCGGTTGGGTCGCCAGCGCCGGCGCGCTGATCTATTGCGCAGCACCGCGTGAGCGCCGCTTCTGCCTGCCGAACACGCGCTTCCTGCTGCACGAACCGCGCGGCGGCGTCGGCGGCATGGCCAGCGACGTTGAGATCCAAGCGCGCGAAATCCTGCGCATGCGCGAGCGTCTGAACAAGATCTTCTCCGACGCCACGGGCCAGCCCGTCGACAAGATCAAGCGCGACGTCGATCGCGACTACTGGATGCTGGCCGAAGAAGCGAAAGCTTACGGCTTGGTTGGCCGTATCGTGAACCATCAGCGCGAGCTGAGCTAAGCTCTAGTCCAAATGATTTAAGCAAAGAGCGTCGCGGCGCCCGCGGCGCTCTTTTCGTTTGTGCCTTCGCGGAACTTCGCGTGGCAGGATGTGTCAGGCGCTTAACCTGACAAAAATCTAAGGGAAATTGGGCGGGAATCCGCTGTTATCGACGCCCACGCGCCGCATTCTCGCCCTGTGGAAAAGTAAAACGCGCCCGGTGTCCGCGTCGCTGCGGTGCGGGCGCCTCGATTTTCCTGTGTGGTTCTCGCCCGCGCTCGTGAAGCGGGGCGTCCTTTGAGAGAGACCTGGATGGCCGCTCGCTGGGTGGAACTTTCGCGTTCCCAAAACAAGAAGAAAAAGGCGAAGAAGAAGTCGCGCACCGTGAAGGGCGCGTTTCATGAGTCGCGTCACGCGCTCAGCGCTGTCGGCATTCTCGTCGCAGCAGCGGGCATGAATTTCGCCCTCTACCCTGACGCGCTTGCCGAGGTGGTGCGCGGAGAACGATCGATCGTCAGCTTCGTTCCGACGGAACTTGCATCGCTTGCAGGGATCGCAGCGCCTGTCGAACCGGCGCCGGTTGAAGTCGATGAAACCGAAGTGCGTTTGCTCGCCGCGACGATGTGGGGCGAAGCGCGTTCGGAAGGCGAACACGGCATGCGCGCCGTCGCGCACGTCATGGTCAACCGCATCGGCCCGCGCTTCGGCGAGACGCTGTCGACGGTGATCCTGTCGCCGCGCCAATTCTCGGTGTGGAATCGCGGCGACCCGAACCGACGCCTAGTGCTGAACCTCGTCGCCAATCCTGATCGATACACAAATGGCGACGAAACGTGGGAAGCAGCACAACGCATCGCGCGCGAAGTGCTCTCGGGCCAATCCGTCGATCCGACGGGCGGTTCGCTCTTCTATCACACGCGCGCCGTGCGTCCGCGCTGGGCGCCGCAGGGCATCGGTCGTCAAACCATCGGCCAGCATATCTTCTACGCTGACGTGCCTGATCCCGGCATTCGCCGCACGCCGCGCACGATCGACATCGCGCAAGCATTGCGCATGCCGATGGAAGCGCTCTCGCGCCCAGCCTCGACAACGCCGGCCAGCGCACGCGGCCCGCGCGCGGGCCGCGTCAATGGCGTGATCCAATACGCACCGCCGCAAGCCGCGCGTCAGCCGCTGCCGAGCGAAACGGTCGCGACCGATGTGAACGCTGCAGCTACGCCGACTATGGATGGCGTCGCCGTTGTGAGCGCCGTTGATCCGGTTTCTGTGAGCGCCACCGCCAGCGCGCCTTAAGCAGACGACAGCACTGAAAGAATGAGACCGTCAGCGCCCGCGCTGGCGGTTTTTTCTTTGCGTCACGCCCAGATGCGTATGAATTCGCTCATGTTCGGCAGCACGTCGACGGCGCCGTGGAGCAGAACCACCAGCAACAGCGACTTGGTGCGCGCATAGATCAAGCCGAACAGAAGGCCCATCGGTGCGAGCACGGCAATGGTATAGGCGATCACTTGCAACGGATCTGCCGACCAGCCGTCGACATCCGGCCCGCCGCGGAAGAAGAGCCCGGGCGCGTGCGCGACTCCGAACAACATCGACGTGATGAACACGCCCGCCACGCCGGAGCGGAAGAAGGCCGTGAGCCGCGTCTGCAAAACGGAGCGGAAGAGAAACTCCTCGCAGAGCCCCGCTTCGATGCTGAGCCAGATAAACGTCGCCGGCGCCGCCCAGGCGAGCACGTCTGGTCCCGCGCCAGTCGCTTCGATGTTGCGCAAGCTTGGGCTGACGACGCAGAGCAGCGCCAGAATGATCGCACCCAGCACGATCAGAGTGCGCCAGAATTTGCGGCCGCTTAGCCCCGCCTGCACCAGCGGCGCGAGCCGCGCGCCCAGCAGAGCAAGCAGGATCGCCGGCAGCACGACGTGCGCGCCGAGCTTCAGCCCCATCACCGCGACTTCCTGCGTCTGCGGTTCGTCGATGGAGCGCGCCCAGGTCATGCCGTAGCCGAGGAAGAGCACGGCATAGACGATGCCGATATAGGCCAGCACTGCCCCGCTCTCGAGCGCCGGACGCTTCACTTCGATCGCCGGCGCATTGGCGCCGCGCGTCAACAGCCAGGCGAGACCCGAGAGCGCGATCCCGAACACGCCCATGATGAGGACGCCGGTGAACCAATCTTCATTGCCGTTGGCGAAGAGATAAAATGTCGAGCCGCCCCAGAGCGCGGCAAAGACCAAGCCGGCCGCGATCGCCGATCCACGCGTGTTCACAGCGCCAGACATGAAAAGCGCACCCTCCGTTTTATCAGAGGATGCGCCTTTGCTTAGCGTTGGATGCGCGCCTTAGTGGCTCTCGCCGCGCCAGACTTGCTTGTAGGCGAGGTACATGAGGCCCGCGAGCACGACGAGGAACGCGAGCACGACGATGCCCATGCGTTTGCGCGTTTCCATGTGCGGGTCAGAGGCCCACTGCAGGAAGTGCGAAACGTCGGTCGCGTATTGCTCGACCGTTTGCGGCACATTCGCATCGGAATAGGCGACTTGGCCGTCCGTGAGCGGCGCCGGCATCGCCAGCCATCCGCCCGGGAAGTAGCGATTGTGGTGCAGCACGCCTTCCGTCTGACCGTCATAGCCCATCAGCAGCGAGCGGATGTAGTCAGCGCCGCCGTGGCGGGCCGCGGTGATGACGGAGAGATCTACCGGATAGGCGCCGCCATTAGAGGCGCGCGCGGCGATCTCGTTCGGGAACGGACGGCGGAAGCGATCCGAAATGCGGCCCGGACGATCGGTGAGCTGGCCAGAGTTCGGATCGATGTCGGTGATGATCG
This sequence comes from uncultured Terricaulis sp., assembly GCA_964405865.1. Taxonomy (GTDB): domain Bacteria; phylum Pseudomonadota; class Alphaproteobacteria; order Caulobacterales; family Aquidulcibacteraceae; genus Vitreimonas. The sequence continues at coordinate 442,653 of CAYOPM010000001.1, forward strand.
CCGCTTCGGCGATGGCGCGCACATAGGGATTGTCGACGACGTCTACGAACGAACCGCCGTGCGCCGGCTTGCCGATCTGCAGCGCTGGTTCACCCGTCTCGTGATCGCGCACTTGATAGAGCGCGAATGGGCCGCCCTCCTCGCCGAGGTGGCGATAGGAAAGATGCTCCAGCGCGTGACACGACGCGCAGACCTGGTTGTAGACCTGGAAGCCGCGCTGGACGGCGGCCATGTCGTAGCTCCCGGTCGGGCTCTCGAACGAGAACGGATAGTCTTCCGGATGCTCGGCATCGCCGGCCGCGAAGGCCACGCCCACGATGGCGATTGCGGCAGCGGCCGCAGCTGTCAAAGCGCGCAACATTAGGCGGCCCCCTGCTCGGACAGAACCGGCTTGGCGATGGTGTCCGGCACACGGCCCGGCTTCTCACGAAGGCCCAAGAGCGGCAGGAGCACGAGGAAGAAGAAGAAGTAGAAGAACGTCGCGATCTGCGAGAGCGTCGTCACCGTGAACGCGTACGGCAAGCGGCGCTCGACGCTGAAGAACGGCGCACTCGAGCCGACCTCTTCCTTAGCGTGGGCGATCGCTTCTTCCATCGCGTCCGGAGTTTCCCCGCTGACGGTTTCGGTCGATTGCGTGCCGCCAAAGACGGCGGTGATCGTCGCCAACCGGGCGTTTTCGCGCGTGATCGAAGTCATCGTCGCGCCCTGCTCGGTGAGACGCGCGCGCTGCGCTTGCGCGAACTCTTCGAACTCGCCCTCGCTCGGCGCGGTGAATTGCTCGGAGCGCACTTCGCCGCCGGAGACCCAGGTCAACGTCGCCGAGAACGGCGCGGCCTTCGCCAGGATGCGACCCGGGTTCTGACCGCCGCACCAGCCGAGGATGAGGCAGGCGACAACGAAGATCAGGAAGAACTGACGCGCGATCGGACGATAGCGCATCGAGCGGACGCGCGAGGTGTCGATCCACGGCAGGATGAACAGCACCGCGATCGACGCGAACATGCCGATAACGCCGGCAAGCTTGGAGTCGATCGGGCCGATGTTGAAATCGAACGCGCGCAGGATCGCGTAGAACGGCAGCAGGTACCATTCCGGCACGATTTCCGGCGGCGTCTGCAGCGGGTTCGCCGGGATGTAATTGTCGGCGTGGCCGAGCGCGTTCGGCATGTAGAACACGAACACGGCAAACAGGATCACGAACAACACGACTGCGAACAGATCCTTGATCGTCGCGTGCGGCGTGAACGGCACCGTATCGGCCTTCGACTTCACGTCGACGCCGGCCGGATTGTTCTGACCAGCTTCGTGCAGCGCCCAGACGTGCAAGGCGACAACGCCTGCGATCACGAACGGCAGCAGATAGTGCAGCGAGAAGAAGCGGTTCAGCGTCGGTTGATCGATCGAACCGCCGCCACGCAGCCAAACCTGGATGCTCTCGCCGACGAACGGCACAGCGCCCAGAATGTTGGTGATGACCGTGGCGCCCCAGAATGACATCTGGCCCCAAGGCAGCGTGTAACCGAGGAACGCGGTCGCGACCATCAGCAGATAGATGATGCAGCCGAGGATCCACAGCACTTCGCGCGGGGCTTTGTATGAGCCGTAATAGAGGCCGCGGAACATGTGGATGTAGACGGCCAGGAAGAACATCGACGCGCCAACCGAGTGGATGTTCTGAATGAGCCAGCCGAACGGCACGTCGCGATCGATGCGCTGCACCGAGGCGAACGCCATCGTGACGTGCGGCGTGTAGTGCATCGCCAGCACGATGCCGGTGACGATCTGCACGACAAGGCAGAGCGACAGCATGGCACCGAACGTCCACCAATAGTTCAGGTTACGCGGCGTCGGGTAGGCGACGAAGCTGTCATGCGCGAGCCGGATGATTGGCAGGCGCTTGTCGAGCCAGCGCGTAATGCCTGATTTCGGCTCGTAGGTTGAAGGTCCGCTCACTTAATGGCTCCCAGAGTCCGTCAATGCCTCAGCCGATGCGGATCGATGTGTCGTTGAGAAAGAGGTACGGCGCGACCAACAGGTTGGCGGGCGCCGGTCCGCGACGAATGCGGCCCGATGTGTCGTAGTCCGAACCGTGGCACGGGCAGAACCAGCCGCCATAGGACGAGCCTTCAACGAAGGTCGGCACGCAGCCCAAGTGCGTGCAGCTGGCTTGCAGGATGATCCACTCGGCGCGGCCCGGCTGACCATCTTCTTGCAAGAGACGATCGGCGTCTGACTGCGGGTCTTTCAGATTGGCGAAGTCGTCACGCTGGGCGCGCGCCACTTCATCCGGCGTGCGGTGACGCACGAACACCGGCTTGCCCTGCCACATAACTTTGATTTGCTGGCCGAGCGTGACGGCGGTGAGATCGACCTCGGTGGTCGACAACGCGCGCGTGTCGGCGGCGGGATTCATCTGATCGATGAACGGCCAAATGGTGGCCGCGGCGCCGACAGCGCCCACGGCGCCGGCAGCGATGAAAATGAAATCGCGCCGGGTGGTATCTTCCCCTTGATGCGCGTTCGATGCTGCTTCAGCCACCGACTTGATCTCCCGGCCTTGGTTCGGCGCCGAAGCTAGGCTAGTCCGGTACGCGAAGCGCGCGGCGCGTCGCCGCATGCGCCTACGCAAGCACCCGATTCAGCCCAGATTCTCCGGCGCCGAGGCCTTACCGTGCGGCTCGCACTCTATCAACCAGACATCCCCCAAAATCTCGGCGCGGCCATTCGCCTCTCCGCGTGCCTGGGGCTGGCGCTCGACATCATCGAGCCTTGCGGCTTTCCGCTGACCGACGCGGCAATGAAGCGCGCGGCATTGGACTACGGCGACAAGGCCCGGATCGCCCGCCATGACAGCTTCACAGCGTTCAAGTCGGCGCCGGAACGGCAAGGCGGGCGGCTGGTGCTGGTCGAAACGGACGGGGCAGTGAAATTCCAGGATTTCCAGTTTTCCACAGGCGACACGCTGATCCTGGGCCGTGAGAGCGCCGGTTCGCCGGGAGAGCTTTACGCGGCGGCGCAGGCGAGCGTCCGGGTGCCGATGGCGGCGGGGTTGCGGTCGCTCAATGTGGTGACAGCCGCGGCGGTGATACTGACCGAGGCGATGCGCCAGACCGGGGCGTGGGAGAAATTGACGTGAGCGAAGAGCGCAAGGCGCGGGCGAAGGCGTGGTTCGAGACGCTGCGCGACCAAATTTGCAGTGCGTTCGAGCAGCTAGAGGACGAGGCGCCGGCTGATCTTTATCCCGGCGCGCCGGGCCGGTTCGTGAAAACACCCTGGCGGCGCGGCGACGGCGCGGCTGACCAGGGCGGCGGCGTCGCCGGCATGATGCGCGGGCGCTTCTTCGAAAAAGTCGGCGTGCATGTGAGCACGGTCTATGGCGAGTTCTCGCCGGACTTCGCCAAAAATGTGCGCGGCGCCGCCGACGATCCACGCTTTTGGGCCAGCGGCATTTCGCTGATCGCGCACCTGCGCAACCCACACTGCCCCGCCGCCCACATGAACACGCGCCACATCACCACAACGCAATGGTGGTTCGGCGGCGGCGGCGATCTCAATCCGACGCAGAACTATCAGCGCAGCGAAGAGACCGACGACGCAAAGACATTCCACGCCGCATATCAAGCCGCGTGCGATGCGCATGGCGACGATCTCTATCCGACCTATAAAAAATGGGCGGACGAGTATTTCTGGCTGCCGCATCGCAAAGAGTCACGCGGCGTCGGCGGCATTTTCTTCGATCATCACAATAGCGGCGGCGCCAGCGGCGATACCTGGGAAGAAGACTTCACCTTCACCCAGGATGTCGGCCGCGCGTTCCTCGCCGGCTATCTGCCAATCCTGCGCAAACACATGGCCACGCCCTGGAGCGAAGCCGATCGCGAAGAGCAACTCATCCAGCGCGGCCGCTATGTGGAGTTCAATTTGCTCTACGATCGCGGCACGACGTTCGGGCTGAAGACTGGCGGCAATGTCGAGAGCATTCTGAGCTCGATGCCGCCGGTGGCGAAGTGGCCCTAGGTGTCAAAGAGCACGGCACTGCGCAAAACATCTAGCCGGAATTGCAATCCTGTGTGCCGATATCTTGCGGCGTCAGGTAGCTTTTGCATCTAACTCCGGCCACCGCCTCACAAGCCGATGACAGGTGACCGCTGCGATTGCACCGGACAGTGCAAAGACCGCGACAACTGAGAAAAACCGGAACGGGTAGACGCCGGCAGGAACGCTCATCGCGGCGATGCACAGCCCTTCGAGTGCGCTAACTGTTCCACCAATCCCGGCGACAATCGCGTAACGTCGCCAATGCGCCGGACCGCTAACGTAAACCCAACTCGCCAGGATCGCAGGCAGCAACCCGAGTGCAATACCGACCATAAGCGCCAACGGGGTCAACGCAACGAATTGCCCCAACCACCCCGGCGTGACTGTGTCACCGTTCGCGACTGCAGCCGCGAGACTGGAAACGAAGATCGTCGCCCACGCCACTAGGCTGCCGGTCAGACCGCCCAGAAGGATAAAGACCGCAGCGGTTTTGATGCCGACCCACATGCAACTGCCTCCGATCCCATTCAGGCGTACGACTCGTGGTGGGAGCCAGGGCGCTGTGCGACGCGCGCCAATTTAGCGCGGCGCTAGCGTGGCTGCACGTTATCGCGCAGCCACGCCGCGAACTCCGCCTCGTCGATCTCGCTGGCGGCTAACGCAAGCACGCGCAGCGTGGCGTCAACCTCATTCGCCGTGAAGCGATGTCCGTTGAGTTCGAGAAAGAACACTGCCGTCATAAACGCCGTGCGTTTGTTACCATCGACGAAGGGATGATTGCGCACGATGCCAAACGCATATGCCGCCGCAAGCGCGGCAACATCGCCCTGGCCGTGTGCGAAAAGGTTCTGCGGCCGCGCCAACGCCGAGTCCAAGAGCCCCATGTCGCGAACGCCGGACGCGCCCCCATGCGCGGCGAGCGCCTCATCGTGCGCGGCCAGCACGATGCGACGCTCCACCCAAATGGGGGTGTTCACTTAGCCAGCTCTCGCAGAGTGTTGCGGTAGCGGCGCATGATGTCGCGCATGATTTCCATCTGGCGCGTGAACTCAGCGTCGCCGCCAGTCAGAGCCACACCGTCCGGCGTATCGCTGACGCTCAACTCATCGCCCTCGCCGACCTTGAGCTTCGCCAGCACATCCTTCGGCAGAACAACGCCCAGCGAATTGCCGATCTTGCGAACCTTCAGCGTGCGGCCAGCGGACTTCGCAGGCGCTTGGGCCTGAAAGTCCGGGCGCTCGGCATCGGCGACGCCTTTCGGCTTTTTCGTTTCATCGGTCATGGCCACGCCAATATAAGTTATAACGCACGTTATAACAAGCCTGCCGCCCGGCCCTTTTCTTGCGTCAGGCGAGCGACCATGACCCTACTCGCCTATCCCCAAGACCTTAAACCACTGACTTCGTTGCGTTTTGTTGCGGCGATCTGGGTGCTCCTGTACCATTTCAAGGACCATCTGGGCCTCGGAATGGGTCAGTTCGGGCTGGTGGCGGACGGCTATCTTGGGGTCGACCTCTTTTTCACGCTCTCGGGCTTCATCCTGGCGCACGTCTATCTGCAGAGCCTGGAGCACGAGCGCTTCGGCTATGGCGGCTTCCTGAAGAACCGTATCGCCCGCATTTACCCAATGCACCTCGCCGCCCTCGCCGCGATGATCGTGCTCTTCGTCGGAGCGACCGCGATGGGCGCGGGCGTCGGTTCAGCGGCTGCGTTCAAGTGGAGCGATCTGCCGGCGCACCTCTTCATGGTTCACGCCTGGGGCGCGACCGAAGCGGTGGGTTGGAATTTCCCGTCTTGGTCGATCAGCGCTGAATGGGCGGCGTATTTGCTCTTCCCGCTGATCGCAGGCGCCGTGCTCAAGGGCCGGCAATATTCCGCGCTCGTCGCGTTCGGCGCGTTGGCGCTTTGCGTGTGGTCGTTCTGGGCGCTTTCGAATTTGCACAACGCGCTGCCGTGGGTCGGCCGCGACTTCAGCCAAATGACCGCGCAGATTGGCGCACTGCGCATCCTGCCGTCCTTCTTCCTCGGCGTTGCGCTCTACGCCTTCGGCCGCGATCACCAGGCGCCCAAGAGCTGGGCCTGGCCGATCGTGCTCGTTTCCGCCGGTTGGATCGTCGCTGTGACGACGCTCGGCTGGTGGGAAGGCCTCACCTGGTTTGGTCTCGCCGGCTTGCTTTACGGCTTGGCTGAAACCGCGCGTCACGGCGTCGATGCACCGATGAGCGGCCGCGTGTTCGTGTTCTTGGGTGCGGCGAGCTACGCGCTCTATATGCTGCACTTGCCGGTCGATATCGTCTGGTTCCACGCGCTTGAGCGCATCGGCATCACGGAGAGCTCCGATCTGATCGTGCGCATCGGCGCGATGGTTGGCGTGTTCGTCGCGTGTATCGTGGCTTCGATCTTCGCCTATCTCTGGCTCGAAGAACCGGCGCGCAAATGGATCCGCAAGATCGACATCAAGCTGCCGCGTTGGCGGAAAGCGCAGCCGGCCTAAGACATACCCTGCGCGACGGCTTTCAGGCGTTCAATCACTGAAAGCTTGTCGTCCGGGAAGTCGGCGTCGATCCACCACTCTTCGACTTCGCGCATCACGAGGCCGACCTTCGGCCCCGCGCTGACGCCTGCGGCCATCACCTCATCGCCAGTGAGCGGCAATTTCGGCGGCGTCCACATTTGCGCATGCGCGACGAGCGCGCGCCACGCTTGGGCTTTGTCGTTTCCCGAAGCCGCCCACGCCAGCATCACGCGATCCTTGAAGGCCTCATTGCCGATCCTGTAGATCGCCCGCCGCATCTCGCGCAGCGACATGTAGGACGTGATCTTCACGTCATCGCCAAGTGCGGCCACCAGCCGATCGCGCTCTTCGTTCGAAAGCTTAAGCCGCCGCGCCAGCGCACGCGCGCTTTCTTGATCCGTAAGTGATGCCGCCACGCGCGTCATCGCATCGAACGGCAGCATCAGATCGGCCTCAAGCGTACAGAGCGCATCGAGCCGCGCTTCATTCGCCATTTCCGGCAACGCGCGGGCGCGCACCTCGATCGCCTTCATCGCCTCCCACGCCGCGCGCGGATCGGGCGCGCCGAGCAACTTCTTCACTTCCTTCCACACGCGCTCGACTGAAAGCGTATCGAGGCCAGCAACGAGATCAGCGCAGGCATGCAAGCCTGAAGGATCGAGCGGGCCCCGCGCGTACCAAGCGTTGAAACGGAAGAAGCGGAGGATGCGGAGATAGTCTTCGCGCAGGCGCGTATGCGCATCGCCGATGAAGATCACGCGGCCAGCGCGCGCGTCATCAAGGCCGCCGCCTGTCGGATCGTGCAGCGCGCCTTGCGCATCGGCGTAGAGCGCGTTCATGCGGAAGTCGCGACGCTCGGCGTCCTCTTCCCACGCCTCGGTGAACGCCACCGTGGCGCGGCGGCCATCGGTGCTGACGTCGCGGCGCAGCGTCGTGACTTCGAACGGCTTGTGATTGACGACGACCGTCACGGTGCCGTGCTCGATGCCTGTGGGATGCGCCGCGAAGCCGGCGGCTTGCGCGATTTCGATGACGCGATCGGGCGTCAGCTGTGTGGCGATATCGATATCATCGACCTCGCGCCCCATCAGCGTGTTGCGCACGCAGCCGCCGACGAAACGCGAGCCGCCCACGCGCGCAGCTTCGAGCGCCGCAAGCAGCTGTTGCGTCTCTTTGGCTTTGAACCAATCGGCGAAGGCGATGCTTTGGATCATGCCCGCCCTCTTTCGCGCGTTTCGCGGGCGCGTTCAATGAGCGCGACGATCGCAACGCCTGCTGTGTAGGCGGCAAGGTCAGCCCAATCGAACACGCCACCCAGGACGGTGCGCGCGACGGCGTTGTCAGCAAGGCCAAGAGCGGCGAGCAGACCAAGCGCCTGGGCAATCTCGATGGCCAACGCGATGGCGAGCGTCGCGATCAGCGCGGCGCGGATGCTGAGCGGCGTCACGGCGCGCAACGCGGCGTAGACCAACGCGACGGCAAGCACGTCACCGAGATAGGGCCGCACGAACGCGTCGCGCACGAAGAGCGCGATCAGCGCTTCGATCGCGAACAGAACGATCGCGGCGGCGAGATAGCCCGGCCTCAAGCTTTCTTCTTCTTCGCCTTGCCAGTGTTCAGCGCCACCGCTTCCTTGATCAGCGCCTTGAACGCCTTCTCGTTCAGCTTGTCGCCTTCGACAATATCGATGGCGCGGCGCGTGCCGGCGTCGAGGCTGGCGTTGAAGAGCTTGGCATTATCCTTCAGCGCCGCGCCTTGCGCGAACGTGAGCTTCACTTTGTCCTTGTAGGTCTCGCCCGTGCAGATGATGCCGTCGTGTGACCAAGTCGGGACGCCTGCCGGATTGGCGGCCTTCTTCCACTTGGCTTCTTCCACAACATCGGGATCGACTTCCTCGATGAGCGCTCGGACGCGACCCAAGGTTTCGCGGCGCCAATCGGCAGCGGCCTTCTTCGGCGCGCTCTTCGTTGCTTTCACAGCCATTACAATTTCTCGCCGGGAAACTTCACCGACTGCTTCACCCATTTTTCGAACTGCGCCGCATCGAACGCGCCTTCGTGAATGTCGTAATAGCGCACTTGCGGATATTTCGATTTGCCCTCAGGCGGCGGCTTCAGCGACGCGCCTTGGAAGAACGTCACCTTCACGTAGCGCGCGAAGACGTGGAAACTCATGAACCATGAGTTCTCAATCTTGCCGTAGAACGGCGAATTCCATTTCACCGCTTTCTTCACGCCCGGCACGGCGCGCGTGACGATGGCGTCGATCTCGGCGCCGATCTCGCGTTTCCATCCCGGCATCGCCGCGATGTACTCTTTGATCGGCACCTCGCCATAGCCCTTGGCGATCTGAGGGTTGCCGCCAGAGAGAAGCTTCGGCTTCTTCTTCGGCGCGGCTTTCTTTTTTGCCGGCGCTTTTTTCTTGGGTTTCATCACCACTCCTAGGCGGACGGCGCCGGAGCGTTGGCGGACAGAAGCTCGACGCGAATGGCCTTGCCGGCGGCGACCTGATCGATGGGCGCCGCAAGCGGCACTGGGTCGACGAGTAAGCGGTTTAGACTTGCAACATCCGCTGGCGTGAACTGAACGTGCAACAGCCGCCACGTCGCGCGCGCATGCGGCATTGAGAAAAACCAGCGCGCTCCCGCCAGCGCACGCTCAAAACCAGCGTCGTTGAGCAGGCCGGTTTTATTTTGCGCCTGCGCGTCGAGCACGTTCAGAGCAAGGCTGCGCACATAACCCAGCAATGCAGCCTGTTGGCTTGCATCAAGGTCGCCCTCGCCACGCGTCAGCTTCGCGAGGAGTTCCCCCATATAAGCCTCCGCGAAGCAGAGCGAGAGCGTGATGCCTCTGTCGGTTCGCGCCTGAAGCACAAGCGCCCGCTGGCTGATTTCGGACTGGCGCACCTGAAGCGCCAAATAAACCAACGAGGCAATGACGCCGATGGCAGCGACGATCTGACTGAGCGAAGAAAGTTGTTCGAGCGTCATGTCACTCTCCGTCGCCGATTGGCGCTAAGCATACAACCTCTCCCACAACCCGCGGATCATGCCTGCGGTCGCGCCCCAGATGAAGCGGCCTTCGTAGGGCATGGCGTAATAGGTGCGTTGGAAGCCGCGCCATTCGCCGGTGCGGCGTTCGTGATTGGCGGGGTCGAACAGAAACGCCAGCGGCGCTTCGAACACGCCCGCCACTTCGCGCGGATCGAGCGTCAGCTCAAAGCCCGGCGTGACGAGGCCGACGATTGGCGTGATGCGATAGCCGGTGCCGGTCTCGTACAAATCCCAAGCGCCGAGCGGTTCGATGAAGGCTTGATCGAGCCCGATCTCTTCGCGCGTTTCGCGCAGGGCCGTTGCGACCGCGTCAGCGTCGCTCTCCTGCACGCGCCCGCCGGGAAACGAAATTTGCCCCGGATGCGCGGGCGTCTCCTCGGCGCGCTGCGTGAACAGCATCGTCCACCCCTCCGGCCGCATCACGATCGGCGCCAACACCGCCGCAGCACGAAAGGTGGTTGGCTTATCTGGCCAGCCCTCACTGATATCCGCATCGCCGCGCGTACGCAGCGATGGCGGCGCACCGATTGGATCGAGGCGGGTGCGGAGAAGGGATTCGAGGGAAGTGACTTTCACGATCAGAAACTAGTGGGGCACGAGCGAAGGGGCAATTGGATCGAGTTCGGGAGAGGTCGTAGTTGGCCGAACCGGCAATCTGCGCTACCTAGCGCTCTTCCAATATCCCCTCATCATGATCGGGAGCAGTAGGTGCCAAGCCAACCGTTCGTCTTTGTATCCTACGCGAGAGCCGACCGCGAAGAGGTCCAAGCTGTCGTGCTTGCGCTTCACGAACTCGGCATTGATACATGGGTCGACTCCGACAATCTGTCTGCTGGCGAGCTTTGGGCTGAATCAATCGATAAGGCGCTTCACAATGCGAACGCGGTGATCGCTTTCATCTCGCCTGCGAGCGCCAAAAGCGAATGGATGCTGAGTGAGCTAAACCAAGCCGCTTCAAGCGGTGCGAAAATCATCCCTGTGATGCTGCAGCCCACTCCCGTTGCCAATGTGCATCCATTTTTGTTGGCTCTCCACTACATCGATTATTCCAAGTTCTCACCCGAACGGGCACCGCGGTCAGCCGCGGCCGAAATCGCTCATGCACTGTCGTTCGGCCCTAAACCGACTTTAGGCAACCAACTGAACAGCGCCCAAACACAAGACTTAGCAAAGGCGCTTGCCGCCCAGTCAAGGACCGTCGCGACAGGTCGAGAAGATTTAGAAAAAGCGGCTTCACCCACCTCTGTCTTCATCGTGCATGGCCACGACGATGACTTCTTGAGTGACGTGGCGAGTTTCGTGCGGGAGCTGGGAATAACACCAATCGTCATGCGAGACGCCGGTGGTTCCTCCACATCGCTAATTGAAAAATTTTTCGATGTTGGCGGCGCCGCACGCTACGCGATCGTCTTGCTCAGCGGTGACGATTTCGGCGTATCTCGGGTCCAGTATGAGGCGGCGGAGGGCGGCGAAAAGGCGATGCAATTTCGGGCACGCCAGAATGTCGTGCTGGAGCTTGGATACTTCTATGGACTGCTAGGTTGGGAAAACGTCTTTGTGCTTGAACGAGCACCCGCAAGAGTTTTTCCCAACTTCGAAAGGCCATCTGATCTGAACGGCGTACTTTTTGATCGGTATGACAACTCTGGTAAATGGAGAAACGAACTCCATCGTCGCCTTACGACTCACGGTTTTGCACTGCCTCCTCTCACCTAACCGGCTCAGAGGAGCCCCAACTCCCACCAAACGCCCCCGCTCCACACCCCCAGCTTCCCGTCCCGCGCTTCCGCCCAATCCACCAGCTCATAAAACGGCGCGCGCAGCACGCGCGCTTCCAGGCGTCCGCGTACATGCACGTACGGACGCGGCGCGCTGTTCACCATGTCGACGCGTAGCGGATGCTCCGCGCCCGCTTGCACGACATCACCAACATTTGTTGTGAACAGAACCGTCTGCGCTTCGCCCGCGCCAACGCGGTCCGCGCGGATCGCAACGAACGGCGCGTCCTCGACCTTAACCACGATCTTCTCGACCGGCGTGACGAGATAGGTCAGCCCATCTTCATCCTTGCGCAAGATCGAGGCGAAAAGCTTGACCAGCGCCTCGCGCGTGATGCGCGTTCCCTCGTGTTTCCACGTTCCATCGGCAAGGATTTCCATACCGATGTCACCGCAATGGGCGGGGTTCCACTTGTCGACAGGAGGCGGCCCTTTATCTCGCCCTCCTGCAGAGGCCTTGAGGCTTGAGAGCAATTGCTCCAGGGACGAGGGGTTTCCGGGATCGGTCATAATTCCAGCCCCCAACTAAGCGAGCTTCGCGCCCATGAGCAATTCCGACAGAGATTTAGCGACGGCCCTGGTTGGGGAAGCCGAAGCCGCGGGCGAAGCTTTGGCGCAGGTGCGCGCCGAGATCGGCAAAGCCGTGTTCGGCCAGGAGCGCGTGATCGAACTGGCGCTCTCCGCCGTGCTGGCGGGCGGACACGTTCTGCTGGTCGGCGCGCCGGGCTTGGCGAAGACGCGTTTGGTCGAAGCAATGGCGCGCGTGCTGGGCTTGGATTGGGCGCGGGTGCAATTCACGCCGGACTTGATGCCGGCCGACATCCTCGGCTCCGAAGTGCTCGATCAGGATGAAGCAGGCCGGCGCCACTTCCGCTTCGTCAAAGGCCCGATCTTCACGCAGCTCTTGATGGCCGACGAAATCAACCGCGCCTCGCCGCGCACGCAATCGGCGTTGCTGCAAGCCATGCAAGAGCATCACGTCACCATTGGCGGCGCAGCCTACGACGTGCCGCGCCCGTTCCACGTTCTCGCGACGCAAAACCCGATTGAACACGAAGGCGCCTATCCGCTGCCGGAAGCGCAACTCGATCGCTTTCTGCTGCAAGTCGACGTGCCGTATCCGGACGCAGAGATCGAACGGAAGATTTTGATCGAGACGACAGGCCTCGGCGATGTGACGCCGCAAGCTGTGCTCAATCCGGATTCGCTCATCCGTCTGCAAACGCTGGTGCGCTCGATGCCTGTCGGCGAAAAAGTGCTCGCCGCGATCCTCGAACTCGTCCGCTCCGCGCGTCCTGGCTCAAGCCACGATCCGCGCGTGAACCAGCACGTCGCCTGGGGCCCCGGCCCGCGCGCGGGACAAGCTTTGATGCTTGCGGTGCGCGCCCGCGCGTTGCTGCGCGGCCGCTTGGCGCCGGCGGTGGATGATGTGGTTGCGCTCGCGCGCCCCGCACTCGTGCACCGCATGCAGCTCTCCTTCGGCGCGCGCGCGGAAGGTTTGGACATCGATAGCCTCGTCGACGATCTCGCGGCGAAAGCGGCCTAAGTGAGCGACGCCGCACGCCTCGATGCGCTCGCCCTTGCTGGCGATCTGCCGGGCGTGTTGCTCGATGCGCGTAGACTTGCCGCAAGCGCGCCAGGTCTGCACGGCCGCCGCCGCAGTGGCCAGGGCGAAGCGTTCTGGCAATATCGCGATCACCGCGCCGAGGACGGCGCACGCATGGTCGATTGGCGCCGCTCCGCGCGCGGCGAACGCTATTTCGTCCGCGAACGCGAACGCGAAGCCGCGCAAACCGCGTGGTTCTGGCTCGATGCCGAACCCGGCTTCGCCTGGAGCGCCGATCCAACACGCACCACCAAACTCCGCCGCGCGCAAACCATTGCACTCGCGCTCGGCACGTTGCTCTCACGCGGAGGCGAACGCATCGGCGCGTACGGCGTAGCGCCGCGCACCGGCCAGCGCGCCGTCGACCGCCTCGCGCACGACTTCACAACGCACGCACCAAAAGCGCCGCCGCCAAAGCGCGGCTGCATCCTCTTCTTCTCCGACTTCTACGCCCCCGCGGACGAATGGCGTACGCGTCTCGCTGCCTGCGCTGACGCCGGCGCCAGCGGCGCGCTGATCATGATCGCCGATCCGGCGGAAGAGGACTTCCCCTTCCGCGGGCGCACGCTCTTCCTCGAACCCGGCGGGCGCCGCGAAACATTGCTCGGCCGCGCCGAGACTGCGCGCGAAGAATACACCGAACGCCTCGACGCTCAGCGCCGCACCATCCGCGCGCTCGGCAACGAATACGGCTTCCCCGCCCTGCTGCACCGCACCGATCACAGCGCCGCACCCACGCTCGCTCTGCTGATCTCGCTCATCTCGGAGCGCTTCGCGTGAGCTTCGGGCCGTTCTTGTTCGCAGCCCCCGGCGCGCTCCTCGCGCTGCTCACGCTGCCCATCCTCTTCTTCATCATGCGCGCAACGCCGCCCGCGCCCGCGCGCACGCAATTTCCGCCCGCGCGCCTGCTCGAAGGCCTGCGCACAGAAGAGCAAAGCCGCCAACGCGCGCCGCTCTGGCTGGTGCTCTTCCGGATGCTCGCTGCGGCGTTGCTCATCATCGCCTTCGCACGGCCAAGCTTGGTGCCGAGTGCCGCCGAAAGCGCCCAAGGCGGGCGCACACTCATCGTCATCGACGATGGCTGGACCTCCGCGCCCTATTGGAGCGATGTCCGCGCCGCCGCCATCGCCGCAGCCTCTGAAGCCGAACGCGCGCAAGCGCCGGTGTTCATGCTCTTGACTGCTCCCGCCGCGCGGCCGCGCGATCCCGCCGAAGCGCTCACCGCCGCCGACGCAAAGGCGCGCATCGGCCGCTTAGAGCCGCAACCCTGGCGCCCCGATCGCGCGCAAGCCGCGCAACGCCTCGCGCAAACGCGCGGAAACTACGATCGCATCATCTGGATCACGGACGGCCTCAACGACGATGGCGCGCAAGCGCTCGCTGCCGAGCTGCAACGACGTGGACCCGTCACAGCGCGTCTGCCATCCCAAACCGCGCGCGCCATCATCAACGGCTCCGTCACGCCACAAGGCGTCGTCGCCGAAATCCGCCGCGCCCCGAACGGCAGCAGCGTCGCGGCGATCGCCGCCGAAACCGTCGAGGGCCGCTCGCTCGGCGCAGCTGAAGTGGCGTTTGCCGGCGACGCGCTCACCGCCTCGGCGCGCATCGATCTGCCGCCGGAGATCGCGGCGCGTGCGGCGCGCGTGCGTTTGGTCGGCGAACAAGGCGCGGGCGCTGTGCGCTTGCTGCCGGCTGGCGCGGGGCGACCTTTCGTCGGCCTCGTTGATCCAGGTGGCGCAGGCCAGCCGCTGCTTTCCGAGCTCTTCTACGTCGACCGCGCGCTGCAACCTTATGCGAGCCTCCGCCGCGGATCGATCAACGAACTCATCGACGCGCGCGCGCAAGCGCTGATCCTCCCCGACGCCAGCCGCATCGCACCAACCGATCGCGCAGCGCTCGAGCGCTGGCTCGACAATGGCGGCTTGCTCATCCGCTTCGCCGGCCCGCGCCTCGCCAATGACTCGGACGAATTCATCCCGGTGCGCCTGCGCCCCGGCACGCGCACGCTCGGCTCCGCGCTTGCTTGGGAAACGCCGCTCGCCATCGGCGCATTCCCGGATGACTCGCCATACGCCGGCGTGACACCACCTGCCGATGTCGCTGTGCGGCGCCAGTTGCTCGCCGAGCCTGCATCGCTCGAAGAAGCGCGCGTATGGGCGACGCTTTCGGACAACTCGCCGCTCGTTACCGCGCAACCGCGCGGGCGCGGCCTCATCGTGCTTTATCATGTGAGCGCCGGGCCCGAATGGTCCGACATGCCGCTCTCGGGCCTTTTCGTCGAAATGCTCCGCCGCACGCTCGCTTTCGCCGGCCGCAGCGATGGCGCGGGTGAGCGCGAAATCACCGGCGGGCCGTACGCCGCGACGCGTTTGCTCGATGGCTACGGCGTGCTTTCGCCTGCGCCGCCGGAAACTCAACCGATCGCGCCGGAAGTATTCGCCACTGCCGTCGCAACGCCCGCGACACCGCCCGGCCTCTACGAACGCGCCGGCGTCACCGCCGCGATTGATGCGGCGCGCGCCGATGAAACGCTGACGCCGCTCGCGCTGCCGAACGGCATCGCACGCGCTGGCTTGAGCGCTACGATCGAACGCCCGCTCGCCGGCTGGCTCTTCGCCGCAGCCGCTGCGCTGCTGGCGATCGATCTCTTCGTCGCGCTGATGCTCGCCGGCCGGCTGCCACGCTTCGCGCGCGCCAGCGCCGCTGCTGCATTTGGCGCGCTGGCGCTCATCGCTGTGCCAGATCAAGCGCACGCGCAAAACGCCGACGATCCGACGCAAACACTGCGCCTCGCCTACGTTCGCACCGGCGACTCGCAGCTCGATCGCACTTCGCAGCAAGGCCTCGAAGCGTTGAGCGCGATTTTGACGGAGCGCACCTCCGTTGAACCCGGCGCGCCCGTCGCTGTCGATCTCGCGCGCGACGATCTCAGCCTCTACCCATTTCTCTATTGGCCGGCGCCGAACTCACCGCGCCGTCTCTCCGATCAAGCGCTCGCCAATCTCGATCGCTATCTCGCCATCGGCGGCATGCTGCTCGTCGACACGCGCGACGCCAGCGGCAGACCAGCAGCGACGATGCTCTCCGGCGTCGACGTGCCGCCGCTCGAACTCGTCGCCGCAGATCATGTGCTGACGCGCGCGTTTTATCTGATGCGTTCATTTCCTGGCCGCGCAGCGTCGCCGCAGCTGTGGGCCGAGAGCGCGGCTGCTGCATCGTCACGCGACGGGGTCGCTGCGCTTTTTGTCGGCAATGGCGATTGGGCGGCGGCGTGGGCGGGCAATGGCGGCGTCAGCGCGCGGCAGCGAGAGCTTTCGCTGCGCTTTGGCGTCAATCTCGTCATGGTCGCGCTCACCGGCAATTACAAAAACGACCAAGTGCATGTGCCCGCACTGCTTGAGCGGATGGGCGAAGAATGACGCCGCCGGTCGGGGATCTCATCGCCGGCTCACGCATCGGCTTTGATCCGGCGCTGCCGTGGAGTGTGCTGATCGGGCTGGGCGCAGTCGCAGTTCTTGCGCTCGGCTTTTACGTCTGGCGCGGCGGCGGCGCGCCGGTAACGCGTGTGCTTGGGCTCGCGCTGCTGTTCATTGGCCTGATGCAGCCGCAATGGGTGCGCGAGACGCGAGAGCCGGCGAACGACGTTGCGCTTGTTGTCGTCGATCAAAGCGAAAGTCTCGCGCTCGCAGGTCGCCGTGACGCAGCCCGCGCCGCAGGCGACGCGATGGCTGAACGGCTCTCGCGCGAACAAGGCCTCGACGTGCGCGTGCGCGAAGCGCGCGGCGGGCCGGATGGCACGATCATCACCGCCATTATCGAAGATGCATTGAGCGATGTTGCGCGCGATCGCATTGGCGGCGTTGTCGTCGTAACGGACGGCCAAGCGGTCGATCCGCCAGCCGAACCGCGTCGCTTGAGCGGTCTTGGCCCCGCGCACATGCTGATCGTCGGCGATCCTGATCGTGGCGACCGGCGGCTTGAGCTCGTCTCAGCGCCGACATTCGGCATCGTCAACGAACCGATGCGCATCACCGCGCGCGTGGTCGACAGCACTGGCGATGCGCCCGTCACGGTAAACGTCAGCATCGATGGCCGGCGCGTCATTCAAACCAATGTACGCGCCAATCGTGAGTTTAATGTCGATGTTCGCCTGCCACGGCGTGGGCGCAATATGGTGATCGTAGAGGCCGCCGAAGGTCCGCAAGAGATAACACTCTCCAACAATCGCGCGGCGTTCGCCGCCAATGGCGTACGCGATCGTTTGCGCGTGCTGCTGATCACGGGCGAACCCCATCCGGGCGCGCGTGTCTGGCGCAATCTGCTCAAATCCGATCCGGCGGTCGACGTGGTCCACTTCTCGATACTGCGTCCGCCGGACAAGCAGGATTTCACGCCACAGAACGAACTGGCGCTGATCCCGTTTCCGACCGAAGAGCTCTTCGAGCGGCGCCTCGACGAGTTCGATCTCATCATCTTCGACCGCGCGCCACGGCGCGGCATTCTGCAAGCGTACTACTTCTCCTCGATCGCGCGGCGCATCGAACAAGGCGGCGCGTTGCTGATCACGGCCGGTGAAACCGAAGCAGGTCTCGACGGCCTCTACCGCACGTCGCTTGCCGGCATTCTGCCGTCGCAGCCGACAGGTGTTGTCACGGCGCTACCGTATCGCCCAGCGCCGACGGCGCTTGGACAACGTCACCCTGTCGTGCGCGGATTACCGACGCCGGAACGCTGGGGACGTTGGACGCGCCAGATCGAAGCGAACGCGACGGGCGGGCAAACCGTGCTGCGCGGCTACAACAACCGCCCGCTGCTCGTGCTCGATCGCGCTGGCGAAGGCCGCGTCGCGCAACTTTGGTCGGATCAGCCCTGGCTGTGGGCGCGCGGCTATGATGGCGGCGGACCGCACGGCGAATTGCTGCGCCGCTTGGCGCACTGGCTCATGCAGGAGCCGGAGCTTGAGGATGAACGGCTAACGCTCGACGCTGGGCCGCGCGGTTTGGAGATCGAGCGCTCCACGCTTGGCAACGCGCCAGGCGACGTCGAACTCATCGCGCCATCGGGCGCGCGCAGCAGCGCATCTATCGGTGAAACTGCGCCCGGCCTCTATCGCGGCGAAGCGCCAGCGCCGGAGCAAGGTTTGTGGGAGGCGCGTAATGGCGGCTTGCGCGCGTTCGCGGCCGTCGGCCCGCTCAATCCGCGCGAAGCGGCCGCACTCGCGGCGACCGGAGAAATCTTGCGCCCGTTCGCGCAAGCGACTGGCGGCAGCGTGTTCATGACCGGCGAAGATGGCAGCCGCTTGCCGGAGATTCGCCGTATCGATCGCGGCGCCAATGCGAGCGGCGGCGATTGGATCGGCATCGAGCGCAACGGCGCATACGTCGTGCGCGCCGCGCAAGCGACGCCACTCGGGCCCGGTGTTGCATGGGCAATGCTCGGCGTGCTCTTGCTGATGTGGGGCTGGCGGCGCGAAACGCGCTAACGCGCAGGCGGGCCGATCACGCCGTGAAGTTTGTCCAGCCCGCCGGGACGAAGCTCAAGCCAGAGGAAGCGCGACGCATCGACAGGTCCGGGCAGCGTCAAACGATCGGCAGCGGCAAGCGTAAAGCCTGCCGGCCGGAAAAAGCGCTCGGCGCCGACCAGCACGATCGCTGTACCGCCGCCGGCGCGGCACGCTGCGACGCACGCCTGCACCAACGTCAAACCAAGCCCCGCCGCCTGCGCGCGTGGGTCGACTGCGAGTGGTCCCAAAAACAGCAAAGGCCCGCCAGCGTGTGCGGCATAGATGCGGCATACGCCGATCACCTCGCCCGCTTCGTTCAACGCGACACGTGACAATGCGAGCTCATGGCGCGCGCCGCGCTCGCGCACGCGTTCGCTCGTTTTCGCATAGCGCCCCGGGCCGAAGGCGCGATCGAGCACGCCCTCGATCTGCACGGCGTGCTCCGGTTTTTCAGCGGCGAGTGTGTGAGCCATGGAGGCGCGCGCTTAAGCGCGCTCGCGCGCTGCGTCAATCGCGCTCGTGTCATGGAGTAAGGGCGTTGCCCCGCGCCCTGCTGCGGGTCCATAAGCGGCGCGCTTGCCCGCCCTCCGTATCCCTTCGCTCGACATCTTCCGTCACCGGCTGTTCGCTCAGTTTTGGGCGGCGCGGTGGTTTGCGACCTTGGCGATCCAGATCCAGGCGACGGCGATGGGCTGGCAGGTCTATGATTCCGCCCGCGCGCACGGTCAGAGCATCGTCGAGGGCGCGTTTACGCTTGGCCTCGTCGGTCTCGCTCAATTCCTGCCGCTTCTCGTGCTCTCGCTGTTCGGCGGCCAAGCTGCGGATCGCTACAACCGGCGGCTCATCATTACGGCGTGCATTTTAGCCAAGGCTGCAATCCTGCTCGGGTTGGTGATCGCCTCCGGCATGGGCCCGGAGATCGTGATCCCCGCCGTCTTCGCCGCTGCGATCACGGCCGGCATCATCAATTCGTTCCTGCCGCCGGCGGCGAGCGCTTTGATGCCGATGCTGCTGCCGCGTGAAGAGCTGCCGCAAGGCATTGCGTGGAGTTCGCTCGCGTTTCAATCGGCGCTCATCGTCGGCCCGGCCATCGGCGGCGTGCTTTACGCGTTTGGACCGTTCGTGCCTTACGCGTTGGCTCTCGTCCTGCTCGTTGTCGCCGCCGCCTTGATGTTCGTGCTGAAACCCCCGGCGCAGGAGCCCGTGAAGGATGCGCGAACTCTTGGCATGATCTCAGAAGGGCTTCGCTATGTGTGGAGCAACAAGATCGTGCTCGGCGCAATATCGCTCGACCTGGTTGTCGTGCTGCTCGCGGGCGCTGTGGCGCTCCTGCCGGTATTCGCGCGCGATATCCTGCATGCGGGACCAAGCGAGCTCGGCGTGCTGCGCTCGGCCATGGGCGTTGGCGCGGCGAGTGTAGCGCTCTGGCTTGCGGTCAATCCGCTGCGCCAGCGCGTCGGCTTATGGATGTTCGGCTCGACGATTGTTTTTGGCTTGGCGACGATCGTGTTCGGCCTCTCGGAGTATTTGTGGCTCACCGCGTTTGCTCTGGCGATTGCCGGCGGCGTCGACATGATCTCTGTCTATGTCCGCCAAAGTCTGATCCAACTTGCCACACCCGACGCGATGCGTGGGCGCGTGGCGGCAGTGAGTTTTGTGTTTATCTCCGCCTCCAACGAGTTCGGGGATTTCGAGGCCGGCGTGATGGCGCGGATTTTTGGGCCGGTCGCGGCGGTTGTGATTGGCGGCGTTGGCGCGGTCATGGCGTCAGTGTGGTGGATGCGGCTCTTCCCGGCGCTTGCCAAAGCGGACGGGTTCGAACCCATTGCAGAGCGGCGCGATCCGCCGCCCTCAACGCCCTCTCAATAGAGCGGTGCAAACAGCGACGCGCTGCAGAACCAAGCAATGAACGCAAACACCAGGAAGCCGCCGATCGAACCCCAGATCGAGCCACGATCCTCTTTGGCTTCCGCGAACCTCGCCCAGACAATCACGACGCAACACAGCACGCTGAATAAAAAGACGAGCCAGACGCCAATCCTGAACGCGACGCTGCCGACGAAATCGAGCCAACCGCCCTGCGCATCAAGCCAAAGATCGACCTCGCCGAGATCGAAGCCGAGCGCGACCAAGATCACCGCGACGATCGTGAAGATCATCACCAAGAACATGAGGCAGCCAGCAAGCGAGCTGCCGGTGCGCACTCCTTCGAGCGGCGAGATGCGCCAGAACATGGCGCTGCGCCATAACGAGCCAAGGAATGCCAGTATGCCCCGCATGCGGCGAGGCTCGCCCAGTCAGCGCCGCAACGTCAAGCTGGCGCCCCCGCTATGCGCGCGCTAATTCAAACCAAACGGAGGAAACGCGAATGGGCGTGTTGGATGGAAAAGTCGTCATCGTCACCGGCGGCGGCAATGGCATCGGCAAAGAGTGCGCGCTGCTTGCGGGCCGCGAAGGCGCCAGCGTGCTGGTCAACGATCTTGGCGGCGGCTTGAAGGGCGAGGACGCAGGCTCAAGCGGCCCCGCAGAGCAGGTCGCAGCCGAAATCCGCGCCGCGGGCGGCAAAGCGATTTCCAACAGCGATAGCGTTTCCGATTACGACGCTGTCGTCGCCATGATCGAGCAAGCCAAGAAAGAGTTCGGCGGCTTGAACGCCATCATCAATCCGGCCGGCATCTTGCGCGACGGCATGTTCCACAAAATGCCGCCCGAAGACTGGAAGGCCGTCATCGACGTGCACTTGCACGGCGCCTTCAACGTCACGCGCGCTTCGATCGAGTATTTCCGCGAGAAGCAGGATGGCTCTTACGTTCTCTTCACCTCGACCTCCGGCCTGATCGGCAATATCGGCCAGGCAAACTACGCGGCGGCGAAGCTCGGCGTCATGGGCCTCTCGCGCATTATCGCCATGGAGAATGCGTCGAAGAACGTGCGCTCGAACATCATCGCGCCGTTTGCCTGGACGCGCATGATCGCGTCCATTCCGGTGAAGGACGAAGCGAGCGCTGCCCGCGTTGAGCGCTTCCAGCGTTCGATGCGCGCCGACCAAGTTGCGCAAATGGCGGTGGCGCTTTGCGCTGATGGCGCGAAGGAAACGACCGGGCAAATCTTCGCCGTGCGCGGCAACGAAGTGTTCTTGTTCAACCAACCGCGCCCGACTCGCGGCATGGCGCGGCTTGAAGGCTGGTCACCATCGAGCATCATCGACCATTGCTTGCCGGCGCTGAAGGCGAACTACACCGACGTCGGCGCCAGCGCTTCAGTGTTTCCGTGGGATCCAGTCTGATGCGCGCGCTCTTGCTCGCTGTGGCGCTCGCCGCCTGCGCGCAGACCACGACGCCCGCGCCGCAAGAGGATTATCTCGCCGGCACAGCGTGGCAGCGCGTCGATGATCTCGACGCCATGCCGCATCCGGCGCGGATGCAATTCGAGCGCGGACGCGCGTCGGGCTACACGGGATGTAATCGCTGGTCGAGCGAGACGGTTCAGAGCGGCGGCGATGAGCTGCGCTTCGAGAACATCACCGTCACTGAACGCGCCTGCGAGGGCGCCGGCGTGCAGATGGCGACAGAGCGCAACTTTCTGAACGTCATCCGCAACACGCGCCGCGCGCACTACGATCAAAGCGCGCTGGTGCTGTTCGACGCCCGCGATCAGCAGATCGCGCGGTTCGAGGCGGACGCGCCGATTGAGGACGAATAAAAGAAGCGCGCGCCGTCAAAGCGCGCGCTTCAATTTTCGCAGACCTGGATGCGTTACGGCGCAGCCGGCGCCGGTGCGGCTGGCGCGCGCGGAATATCGCGCGGGCAATCGTCGGTGCCGCGCGCGTTGGCGCAGTTGACGACGGCGATCTCAGTGGCGGCCGGCGCGACGACAACGAGCCAGTGCTCATTCGGATCGAAGCGTTCGCGGCTAACGAGGTTGCCGCACTGGACCGAGAACACCAGCGAGCCCGTGTGCGCGGCATAAATGCTGTCCGTCGCGACATCGGCCGGGATCACGCCGCGCGATTCCGTGGCGCGGACGTTGGCGCAGACCGGCGTGACCGTCGGGTTGGCGGCTTGGTGCGCCTGCAGCTGGGTGATCGCCCAGACCATCTGATCCGGCACCGGCTTCGCCTGCACTTCTTCAAGCAAAGTTTGCGGCGCCGGCGGCGCGGCGGCCTCTTCTTCGGCTGGCGGCGTGCAGGCGGCGAGCGCGACAGCGGCGGCGGCCGCAAGCAAAATGGTACGCATGGGTGATTTCCCTCCCTGGTTGGCCGCTGTTCCACTCGCCCGGCGCGGTTTCGTCAAGCGCCCAGCGATGGCGGGCGGTTTCAAACCTGTGCCTTGAGGGGCTAAAGCACGCCAACCAAATGGATTGTCGAAGAGGTGTTCCGATGATTGAGAAACGTCCGTTCGACAGCCTGGGTCGCCACGACGCCGATTGGCTGGCCGCCCGCTACCATTTCAGCTTCTCCGGCTATCACGATCCTGCCCGCGTGCATTGGGGCGCTCTGCGCGTCTGGAATGACGACACAATTCAACCCAAGACCGGCTTCCCGCCGCACCCGCACAGCGACATGGAGATCATCACTTACGTTCGCTCCGGCGCGATCACGCACCAGGACTCGCTCGGCAATAAAGGCCGCACCGAAGCGGGCGACGTTCAAGTGATGAGCGCGGGTTCAGGCGTCACGCATGCCGAATACAATCTCGAGGACGAAGCCACGACGATCTATCAGATCTGGATCATCCCGAAGGAGCGCGGCGGCGCTCCGAACTGGGGCGCGGCCAAGTTTCCGAAAGATGATCGTGCAGGGTCGCTGGTGACGCTCGCATCGGGGTTCGCCGATGAGCAAGACGCGGGCGCATTGCCGATCCGCCAAGACGCACGCGTACTCGCCGCGACTTTGCAGAAGGGCCAAAGCGTCAGCTACGCGCCGCAAGCTGGACGGCATCTCTACTTGGCGCTGGCCAAGGGCGAGGCGTCTGTAAACGGCACTACACTCGGGCCGCGCGATGGCGCCGCGATCAAAGACGAGCGCGAGATTCGAATCGAAGCCAGCGCCGATGCCGAGCTTGTATTGGTCGATGCGCCGTAAAAACGTGAGCGAGGCGTCAGGTTTGGCGCCTCGCAACGCATGAAAACAGCATCCGCCACCGGTGGCGCGAAAGTTTTCGCGGGACGAATTGTTCCGGCGGGTTCGTATTTACCGTCTGTTTGCTGATGCGGGCGTTTCTAGTGCTCGCGGGGAGTCAGATGGCATCGGTAAGCGATATTCATGTGTTGGTTGTCGACGACAATCGGCAGATGCGCTTCCTGTTGCGCTGCTTGCTGCGCGCCGGCGGCGTCTATGACGTCACCGAGGCCGACAACGCCGAACAAGCGTTCGACATGATGCGCACGCGCCCTGTCGATCTCATCATCGTCGATTGGATGATGCGGCCGATGGACGGCCTGACCTTCTCGCGCATGGTGCGCTGGGACCGTCTCTCGCCCAATCCATATGTGCCGTTGCTGATGCTGACCGCGCACACTGAAGCCTCACGCGTCGCCGCCGCGCGCGATGCCGGCGTTAGCGGGTTTGTGCGCAAACCAATCAGCGCGCGCGTGCTGTTTGATCGTATGACTTCAGTCCTGACCGACACGCGCATGATCATCCGCAGCGAAGATTTCATCGGCCCGGATCGACGCCACACACAGGCCTCCGATTACACTGGCCCGTTCCGGCGCGAGAGTGACGGCCGCACCTCCGCCAATCCGTTCGACACGATCGATCTCGACGACGTCGCCTAAGACTGCTCCGGGCGCTTGCCGCGCCGTTGCCACGGGCGCACAGATGACGCTTCTCAAGGCGGGTAAAATCACATGGTGCGCGTGCTTGCAGCTTTGCTGCTGATGACGTCCCTCGGCGGCTGCGTTGTCGGCGCGGTGGTCGGGACGACCGGCGCTGTGGTTGGGGCAGCTGTTGGCGTGACCGGGGCGGTTGTCGGCACAACCGTCAAAACCACGGGCGCTGTTGTCGACGCCGTCATCCCGGGTGACGACGACGACGATGATGATGATGACGACGATCGCAGCTGATCGCGAAACGAGCTCAGTTACGGGATCGTGACTGGCCTCGGCGCGTTTTCCACCACATATTGGATCAAACACTGAAGGGAGCTTCAGATGCGCATTATTCCTGCTGTTATCGGCTTGGCTGCTTTCGCATTCGCACAGGGCGCTTCTGCCGCTCCAGTGACGCTTTCGCAGATTTCTTTCTCTCCAGAATTTCAGGTTGAGCTCGACGAAGAGCTTGGCGCGCGCGAAGGCGAGTACTTGCGCAGCGCCGTCACTGAAGCGGTGAGCGAGGCGCTCGCCCGCCAAGGCGCAAGCCTCGGCGCCAACGGCGACATCACGATCGAGATCTCGATCATCGACGCCGATCCGAACCGCCCGACCATGGAGCAGACCCAAGGCCGTCCGGGCCTCGATCCGATGCGATCGGTTTCAACCGGCGGGGCTGAATTGCGCGCCGTACTGCGCAATGCCAGCGGACAAGTCGTCGGCGAAGTCGATCATCGCCGCTATGACGAAACGCTTGCTGACGTCTTCGTTCCGCCGAGCACCTGGACCAGCGCCGATCGTTCGATCCGTCAGTTCGCGCGGAAAGTGGCTGACGCGTACGTCGACGCCGCCAGCTAACGGGATGCATTAGAGCCGGCATCAGGCCCCGAATCCCCGTTCTCGCCCGCTCGCTCTAAGGCAGACAGCTCCCCTACCTCGTGGGGGAGCTGTTCGTGTTTATGGGGCGCTGTTCTTCCAGGCGTTGAACCCCTTGGCGCGCAAATCGCACGCCGGGCAAGTGCCGCAGCCATAGCCCCAATCATGACGCTGCGAACGATCGCCTTCGTAGCACGTATGACTCGTCTCGATGATCGCATCGAGGAGCGCGCGCCCACCAAGTTGATCCGCCAACGCCCAAGTCTGCGCCTTGGTCAGAAACATGAGCGGTGTTTCGATGGTCAACGGCCGCTCCAAGCCCAACGCCAAGGCCCGCTCCTGCGCGTCCAGGGTCTCGCGCCGGCAATCCGGGTAGCCCGAATAATCCGTCTCACACATGCCGCCGACCAGAACATCGATGTCGCGCCGATAGGCGTGGGCCGCAGCGACGGTCAGGAAGACAAGGTTCCGACCGGGAACAAAGCTGGTCGGCAGTCCGCTCTCGGCCATCTCGATTGCGCGGCTGCTGGTCAGTGCGCTCTCGGCCAGCGCCCCATAGCCGGCGAGATCGACGACGGTGTCTTCGCCCAGCCGCGCGGCCCACACCGGTTTCAGACCCGCAATCGCGCGGCGAAGCAACGGGCGCTGCTCCAGCTCGACGGCGTGACGCTGGCCATAGGCGAAACCGATCGTCTCAACCCGCTCGAATCGCTCAAGCGCCCAAGCGAGGCAGGTGGCCGAATCTTGCCCGGCGGAGAAAAGAACGAGGGCGGCTGAGGTCATTCATGCCCTCATAGCGCGCGGCTTCGCACCTGCACACGCCCCTTCCGTTACGGTAATATGACCTCCGGCTTACACCGACGCCACGTTACTGTGGCCCGCCCGCCTCATGCTGGAACCGCTGTGACGCCAGCGTCAGGTTATACGATCACAAGCCGTTGACAGCACTCATGCTTAAGCCTGCTATGGCGGCTTGGACAGGTAGGGCGCGGGGGGAGCACCCGCTCGCCAGCCCGACATGCCGATGGTTTGCCTAGGGACGTCCATAGAAGACGTCTCCGGCGCTGGGAGGACGGCTTATGACTAGCAAGAAGAAGTTGGGTTGGATTCTGCTTTCGAGCGCTTCGCTCGCGGCAATGGGCGCGATGGCGCCAGCGGCTTACGCGCAAGACGAAGAAGCGTCTGAAGAAATCGTCGTCACGGCCACCGGCCGTACCGCGGCGATCCAGGACGTTCCGATCGCCGTGACCGCCATTGGCGGCGAGACGATCGAAGACGCAGGTGTCGAAAGCCTGCTCGACCTGCAACAGCTCGCGCCCAGCCTTCGCATCGGCTCCGGCCAGTCCACCTCGCTCGGCACCACGGCGCGTATCCGCGCTCTCGGCACCGGCGGCGACAACCCAGGCTTTGAATCGGCCGTCGGCTTCTTCATCGACGGCGTTTTCCGCGCTCGCGCCGGTATCGCGATCTCCGACCTTCCAGAAGTTGAGCGCGTCGAAGTTCTGCGCGGCCCGCAAGGCACGCTCTACGGCCGCAACACCTCTTCAGGCGCCATCTCGATCACCACTGCGCAGCCGGGCTTTGAGCCGGGCGCGTGGATCGAAGCCAACGTCGGCGATCTGAACTACGGCGCCGTCCGCGCCGGCTTCGACCTGCCGATGAGCGACAGCTTCGCGTTCCGTTTTGACGGTTCGATGCGCGCTCGCGACGGCTTCATGGAAGACTTCGACACTGGCGAAGACTTCAACACCCAAAACCGTTGGTCGCTGCGCGGCCAAGCCGTCTGGGACATCTCGCCGAACGCGACGCTGCGCATCATCGCCGATGCGGCCGAGACGGATGAAGATTGCTGCGCCGCCACCATCCTCAACTACGGCGCCACGCAAGCGATCCTTGATGACCGCTATCTGATCGGCAACCCGTACGCGCCGTTCCTGCCGTCCTTCGGCGGCACGACGCTGCCGAGCACCGGCTCTGTCGTAGACGACCCGGAAGCGCGCCAGGTTTCTGTTACGCCGGGCCGCGATTACCTCGAACAAGTCCAAGACGGCGGCGTCTCCGCGCAGCTGGATTGGGACATCGGCGGGTTGAACTTCACGTCGATCACCGCCTACCGCAACTGGGGCGCTACCCGCGGCCAGGACATCGACTTCAACAATGTCGACCTGTTCTATCGTGACGGCCTCACCGCAGACATCGAGAACTTCACGCAAGAGTTCCGTCTGCAAGGCGAAGCGGGTCGCCTGAACTGGCTCGTCGGCGCCTTCTACTCGGCCGAAGACCTGAACACGACCGATCGCATCCGCTACGGCGCGCAAGCGTCCGATTACGCGGACGCCGTCGTATTCGGCAACACCGCCGGCACGCGCGAATTGTTCGACAACACCAGCGCCTTCATCGACGGCTTCCTCTTCGGCGGCGTCGACCCGGTGCCGTCGGTTCTGGGTCTGTTGAACCCGGCGTTCAACCAAACCTACCTGACGCCGAACGTGGAAGGTAACGGCCAGCAGGCCGACAACTGGACGCAAGAAGCACGCGACATCGCGATCTTCACGCACAATGAGTTCAGCATCTCCGACGCGACGACGCTGACCGTTGGCTTGCGCTTCAGCCAGTCGGAAAAGGAATACAACGCCAACCTGAACGCGGTGAACCCGTTCTGCGACTCGATGCAGGGCCTCGAAACCGGCTTCGGTCTGTTCTCGGGCCTCAACAACACCGCCAATGGCCCGCCGTCGGTTCCGCAAGCGCAAGCCGCGGGTCTCCGCACGATGCTGTCGATCCTTTGCGCACCGCAAGGCAACACCGCCCTCAACGGCGCGTGGACGAGCGAGCGTGACGAGAGCGCCACCAGCGGCGTGATCTCGCTGCGTCACGAAGTGAACGACGACCTGATGTTCTACGCGAGCTACGCGCGTGGCTATAAGGCCGGCGGCTTCAACCTCGACCGTTCGAGCTTCCTGGGCATCTTCCCGGGCATGACGCCGACGCAAGCGCGCACCGGCATCTACGCGATTGATCCGGAAAGCATCGGCTTCGAACCGGAAACCGTCGACAGCTACGAACTCGGCATGCGTTCGACGATCCTGAACGGCACGACGTTCTTCAACGTCACGCTGTTCCTGTCGCAGCTGCACGACTACCAGCTGAACGCCTTCAACGGCACGGCGTTCATCACCCGCAACATCCCGGAAGCGATCAGCCAAGGCGTCGAAATCGACATCCTGTCGCGTTTGACCCGCAACCTGACGATCCAAGCGGGCGTGAACTACACCGACGCCTACAACGACTCGACGGTCGCGTTCTCGCCGTCGGCGTCCGACACGATCTTCGAAGGCACGCCGCTGGTGCAAGCGCCGGAATGGTCGGTCACCGGCGCCATCACCTACGAACTGCCCATCAACGACAACCTGATGGCGCGCTTCTACCTCGATGGCCGCTACGACACCGAGTATCAAACCCAGGCGCTCGGCCGTAACCCGATCTCCGACATGGATGACACGCTCATCCTGAACGGCCGTATCGGTCTTGGCAGCCCGCAGCAAAATTGGTCGATCGAAGTGTGGGGCCGCAACCTCACCGACGAGTTCGTCCAAGGCGGCTTCAACACCCCGCTGCAAAGCGGCACGGTCGGCTCGTTCACCAATGACGGCCAGACCTACGGCGTCACGGTGCGCGCGCGCTACTAAGCGTCGAGCAACGAACGAAACTGCAGCGGCCGGAGCGAAAGCTCCGGCCGTTTGCTTTTGTGCGCTGCCCTGCTTAAGCGCGACTCATGACGCTTTCAGATCTCGACGTGCTGGTGGTCGACGATCACGAAGCCATGCGCGCACTGCTCCGCGCCGTACTCACGCGCGCTGGCGTCGCCCGTGTGCGTGATGCTGAAGATGGCGCAACCGCGCTTGCGATGATCGCCGACGCCGCGCCCACGCTCATACTCTGCGATCGGCGGATGCCCACGATGGACGGCCTCGCCTTCATCGCAGCAGCACGCCAGACTCTTCAGCCCGAAGCCTGCCGCATCATCATGGTGTCAGGCCAAACCGGTGAAGTCGCGCACGCGGAAGCTTTAGCCGCAGGCGCGGATGCGCTGCTGGTAAAGCCGGTTTCGCCGCGCGACCTGCTCGCCGCGATCGAAGCGCTTTACGCCTAGAGCCGCCCGCGCAGCATTTGCAGGACGATGGAGAAGTCCTTGGCCCCAAAGCCGGCTGCGACGAGCTCGGTATAGATCGCCTCTGCAGCGCCACCGAGCGGCGTCGGCGCGCCTGATGTGTCGGCCGCTTCCTGCGCCAGCTTCAAATCCTTCAGCATCATCGCCGCCGCGAAGCCGCCTTCGTAGTCACGGTTCGACGGCGCTGCCGGCACTGGGCCCGGCCACGGGCAATACGAAGTCAGCGACCAATTCTGGCCTGACGCCTTCGACGCAATGTCGAAAAACTTCTGCGCATCGAGCCCGAGCGATTCCGCCAAAGCAAACGCTTCGCTGGTCGCGATCATGGAAATGCCGAGCAGCATGTTGTTGCAGATCTTCGCCGCCTGCCCCGCGCCGCTATCGCCGGCGTGAATGATCGCCTTCGCCATCGGCTTCAGCGCTTCCTCGAACTCCGGAAAGTCGATCTCGCGGCAGCCGACCATGAAGGTGAGCGTGCCACCATTCGCCGCCGCCGTGCCGCCAGAGACGGGCGCATCGGCAGCGCGGAAGCCTTGCATCGAGGCATCGCGCGCAACCGTGCGGGCGGAATCAACGTCGATGGTGGAGCAATCGATCAGCAGCGCATCCTTCGGCGCGTTCGGCAGGATCGCGTCCATGTAAACTTCGCGCACATGCTTGCCCGCCGGCAACATGGTGATGACTACTTCAGCGTCCTTCACCGCTTCGGCGGCGCTGGAAACCGGCGTCATGCCCTGCTCCTTGGCGCGCGCCAGCGCGTCGGCGGAAAGATCGAACGCGACAACCTCGCGCCCGGCCTTCGCCTGGTTCGCCGCCATGCCCGAGCCCATATTGCCGAGGCCGATGAATGCGATGCGGGTCATGGAAAGCTCCTGTTTGTGCGTGTCTTACGACTCAATGCGCGACAAGCAAGCGACTCCCCGCCCCCCCACCGGCTGCTTCGCAGCCGGCGAATCCAAGAGAAGCGGGATCGCTTTGCGATCCCGTGGCGGGGCGGGGTTGGGGGCGGGGGTGACGGCGGTGCTCTCTCCGGATGAGCTGCCGCCCGTACCCCCATCCGTCGCGCATCCGCGCGACACCTTCCCCGCAAGGGGGAAGGTTCGTTTGACTCTCGTGTTCCCTATTTAGAGCGGCGACCATTCCTCGCCCGCGGGCAGGGGCGCGAAGAGTTCGTCGAGCAGCGCATCGCTGACGCCTTCGAGCGTCGCGGGGTTCCAGACCGGCTTATTGTCCTTATCGACGATCAGCGCGCGCACGCCTTCCTGGAAATCGTGGCGCGCGCAGACGCGTGACGCCAGCCGATACTCGCTCACCATCTCATCGGCAAAGCTCTCTTTGCCCGCGCCTTCGCGCATCTGGCGGAAGCTCACCTTCATCGCTTGCGGCGACTTCGTTCGCAGCGTCGCGAGCTGCGCCTTCGACCAATCGGAGCCATCCGCCTCAAGCGCGCCGAATATTTCTTCGACGCTACCCAACGCGAAGATGCGATTGATGCGCTCGATGTTTTCGGGCGTCAGCTCTTTCGGACGGCCAGCGCTTTCGCTCAGGGCATCGAGCCCACTCTCCAGCGCCCGCGCTGCGTCGTGTGTTTGCGCAGCGCCTGCGATCTGGGCGCGCGCGGCTTCGAGAATTTCCGTCGGCATGAAATGCGTGGCGACGCCGGCGATCAAGCAATCCGCCGCTCTCAGCCGCGCGCCGGTGAGCGCCAGCCACATGCCAATCGCGCCAGGCTTGCGCGGCAGGTACCAGCCGCCGCCGACATCGGGAAACAAGCCAATGCCGGTTTCCGGCATGGCGTAAGTCGTGTTCTCGGTGGCGACGCGGAAGCGCGCCGGCATCGAAATGCCAACGCCGCCGCCCATGGTGACACCATCAATCAGCGCCACGACCGGCTTCGGATAATGGAAGAGCAGATGGTTGAGGCGATACTCGGTAAAGAAAAACTCGCGCGCCTCTTTCGCATCTTTCGCGCCGCTCTCGGCGATCATGCGAATATCGCCGCCCGCACAAAACCCGCGCGTCCCCTGCGCATGATCGAGCAACACCGCATTGACGCTCGCATCATCCCGCCACGCCAGCAGCGCCTGGATCATGTTCGCGCACATGTGCGTGTTGAGCGCGTGCAGTGCGGCGGGGCGGTTAAGCGTGATACGCGCGAGGCCGTTGTCGGCGGAGGTAAGGGTGTCGGTCATCTGCGAGAATTCTACGTACTCAGGCCGCTTCGTAGAAGTAGCGGAACGCCCAAGACAGTTGATAGAGGAACATGAAAACGGCGAACACCTGATGGTAACGCTCGCTCCTGATGATCGCAGCGGCAACAGCAGCGGCGGCGAGGACCGGCGTCGCAATAATGTACTCCGGACCGAGACCCCAGAAATAATCCATGCCCTTAAGCGCCGTGTCGATCAGGTCGACGCTGAAGAAGACGGCGAGTACGCCGAAGAACCAGGCCCTGCGGGCATAAAAGTAGGCTTTGAAATCGCCGTACTTGTCGATGCTTTTGGGAAACAGGAAGCCGCACATCAAGTAGACGAGGAATGCAAACCCGATCACGAACAGGAAGAGCGGAAACGTCCAGGTCTCCACGTCGTTGTACCTGAACTCCCACCACCACCAGAAGATCGACTGAATGAAGGTCCAACCGACCCACACCAGGTGCACCCAATAGGGTCGCGTGCGCTCTTGAATGATGTCCAGGATGCCCTGCAGCAGATGCGTCAGGCCAAGGCCCACAATGATCGACGCCAGCACCATGACGTATTCGAACATGGTCATCAGCGTAGCCCCCCGACCGGACTGCCTACCGCATCGTCGGAATGATGAAGCTCGAGTCGCCCGTCTCGCCTTCCGGCCAGCGCGCGGTCACTGTCTTCACCTTCGTGAAGAACTTCACGCCTTCCATGCCGTGCTGGTTGGTGTCGCCGAACGCGCTGCGCTTCCAGCCGCCGAACGTGTGATACGCGACCGGCACCGGGATCGGGACGTTGATGCCGACCATGCCGACATTGACGCGCGCCGCGAACTCGCGCGCGGCGCGGCCGTTGCGCGTGAAGATAGCGACGCCGTTGCCGTATTGGTGATCGCTCGGCAGCGCGAGCGCTTCCTCGAACGTCTCGGCACGCACGATCTGCAGCACCGGCCCAAAGATTTCTTCTTGGTAGGTGCGCATGTCGGTTTTGACGTTGTCGAACAGCGTTGGGCCGATGAAGAAGCCTTCTTCATAGCCTTGCAGCTTGAAGCCGCGCCCGTCGCGCACCAGCTCCGCGCCCTCTTTGGCGCCGAGGCCGATATAGTCTTCGACCTTCTGCTTATGCGCGGATGAGACCACCGGCCCGTATTGCGCTTCCGCGTCCGTCGAGATGCCGACTTTGAGCTTTTCGATTTCCGGGATCAGACGCTCGCGCAGTTCGTCGGCCGTTTTCTTGCCCACGGGCACGACAACCGGCAGCGCCATGCAGCGTTCGCCGGCCGAGCCGTAGGCCGCGCCGACGAGATCCTTCACGGCTTGATCCATGTCGGCGTCGGGCAGGATGATGCCGTGGTTCTTGGCGCCGCCCATGGCTTGCACGCGCTTATGGTTCGCGGTGCCGTGGCTATAGATGTAATGCGCGATGTCGGACGAGCCGACGAAGCTGATCGCTTTGATGTCCGGATGCGCGATGATCGCATCGACGGCTTCCTTGTCGCCGTGAACGACATTCAGCACGCCCGCCGGCGCGCCGGCTTCCATCATCAGTTCGGCCAGGCGAACCGGAACGCTCGGGTCCTTCTCCGACGGCTTCAACACGAACGTGTTGCCGCAGGCGATAGCGACGCCGAACATCCACATCGGGATCATGGCCGGGAAGTTGAACGGCGTGATGCCGGAGACAACGCCCAGCGGCTGACGCATCGAATAGACGTCGATGCCCGGCCCCGCGCCTTCGGTGTACTCGCCCTTCAGCACATGCGGGATGCCGCACGCGAACTCGATCACTTCGAGGCCGCGCTGAATGTCGCCCTTGGAGTCGGCGATCACCTTGCCGTGCTCGGACGACAAGAGATGCGCCAGCTCGTCCATGTTCTTTTCGACCAGCGTCTTGAACGCGAACAGCACGCGGGCGCGGCGCTGCGGGTTGGTGGCGGCCCAGCCTGGAAACGCGGCGAGCGCTGCTTGCACGGCGGCGTCAACATCGCGCGCGGCGGAGAACGCAACTTCCGCCTGCTGCGCGCCGGTGTTCGGGTTGTAAATACGGCCAGCGCGCCCGCCATTGGCGGACGCGCTTTTGCCGTTGATGTAATTCTGGATCGCGCGCATCGGCGAGGCCTCCCAAGGTCCGGATTTTTCGCCCTTATGGCGCTAAATCAAACCCCGGACAATGCCGCGCTGCCCGCGACCAGTTAGCCCCTTCGGGCCATGCCCATGATCAGCGAGACCACGAACAAGACGAGGAAGAGGAAGAACAGGATTTGCGCAATGCCGGCCGACGCCGAAGCGATGCCGCCAAACCCGAAAACGGCGGCGATAATCGCCACCACAAAGAAGATGAGCGCCCAAGAGAGCATGAGTTTTTCTCCGTATCAGTGATCTGCGGAGAAAACGCCGGCGCCCATCTCTTGTTCCGGATCAGGACGGGAATCGCCACGCACCTTGGCCGCCATTCTTCGCGGCGGCGTATTGTTTCTCCGCGAAGCGCCAGTTGGCGAGCTTGTCGGTGAAGCCCTTCAGAAAGGCAGCGCGATCGTTCTTGAAATCGATGTAGTAGGCGTGCTCCCAGACATCGGAGACGAGCAGCGGCGTGATGCCCGCTTCTGTGAGCGCGGTTGCCGCATCGTGCGTATCAACGATCTTCACAGCACCCGCGCTATCGGCGACGAGCCAGGCCCAGCCCGACGCAAAGTGACCGACGCCAGTGGCGGCAAACTTCTCGCGGAAGTCGCCCACCGAGCCAAACGCCGCTTCGAGCGCGGCTTTCAGCTCACCCTCGGGATTTTGCGGCGACGGCGAAAGGCTTTCCCAGAAGAAGGCGTGATTCCAGGTTTGCGCTGCGTTGTTGAACAGCTTCTTGTTGTTCTCGCGCACCGAGAGCGCGACCACCTCTTCCAACGTCGACGGCGGGTTAGGAAGGTCCGCCAGAATGGCGTTCATGTTTTTCACATAGGCAGCGTGGTGCTTGCCGTGGTGCGTTTCTAAGGTGGTTCGCGACATGAGCGGCTCGAGCGCATCAATGGCGAACGGCAATTCTGGAAGCTTGAACATACGTATCCTCCTTTGGCCTTTTGGCCGCATCGTCAGGCAGGATCGTATTTCGCCTCCGCTTTCTCGACCGGGATCGGCCAGATCTCGCCCTCTACGCCTTGCATGATCCAATCACCAGGTTTGGCCCGCTGCGGGCCTTCCTTGGTCTCGACGATGCAAGCGTACGGCAGCGTGAAGTATCGAAACACGACGTCCGTGCGTTTCCGATATAGGCCCTCGCCAGCCGGTTCGTAGGTCGCCTCGAAAATTTTGGCGCTGATAACCGCATGATCATCAGGGCCATAGGAGATGATGTAATCGTCTCCGCCGCGCGCCTTGAGCTGGCCCTGGCCGGTCTCGACGTAAGTATCAGCCTCGGCGCGCCGCGCCTTCACGGGCGGCTGGCCAGCTTTGGCGCGCACGCTCTTCCAATTCGCCCGCGCGGGCGGTTCGCTAACCACGCGCGGACGCGGCTTCTCGCCAAACACGAACGTGAACAGGTTCATCTCAAGTCACCGAGTCGCCGCGGATCGCGCGCATGACAAAATGTATCACCAACAGCGCCAAAAACACGAGGAATAGAATCTTGGCGATCGCGGCGGCGGCGCCAGCAAGCACCGAAAAGCCGAGCACGCCAGCAATCAGCGCGAGCACACAAAAGATCAAAGCCCAGCCGAGCATGGCTGCATCTCCATTCGTTCGTCAGTCAATCGCCCGGCGAACGTCCGCATGCGGCATCGAGTTCCGCAGCGCACAATAGCGGGAACCGCTTGTTCTCTCGCGTGTTTGAATCGGCGTGCGGCGAGCGCCGCGTGTTGCAATCTAAGGAGATTTACTATGGCTCAGGCCATTCAAGCCGAGCGCCGCAACGGCGCTGCACGAAGCGCATTGAAAGCACGTGCGTCCGACGTGATGGACGACTTCGCTGAACTGCGGAAGGACGTCAACAAGCTCGCTGAAGCCGCGAGCAAAGCGGCGCGCGCGGAAGTGAAGCACGCCGGCAAGCGCTTCAACACGCTGTCCGGATCCTTCCGTGAACAAGCGTCGGAGAAAGTGACCCAACTGCGCGATCGCGCCTCGGAGAGCGTCGAGTACGCGACTGACAAAGTGCGCACGCATCCGGCCGCCGCCGTCGGCATTTCGCTCGGCGCCGGCCTCCTGATCGGGATGCTGCTGTCGCGCCGCTAAGCGGCTTGATGCGTCCGCGCCGGAAGCCGCACCCAGAGTGCATAAGGGCGCTGCGGTTCACGCTGAACCGTGGCGCCCAATTGCCGTGCGAAAGCGTCAATCAAACGCACGCTCGGACTATTCTGTGCAGACAAACCCTGCGTCTCGCCATCGAGCGAAATCAGCGTTTCTTCACCCTCTTCACGCAGTGAGAGCGTGAGCTCAGCCGACTGATCGGCCAGAAGATCGAGGGCGTTGGAAATCGCCTCGCCGATCAAAAATGCCGCCGGCACCGCTCGGTCAACATCCACCCGCGCTTCGGCGAGATCGAGTTTCACCGTGACATCCTTGGCCGAGACGCCACGCGATTGTTGCATCTGACGTGCAATTTCGGCGGCGAGATCGTCGAGGCGCAAGGCGCGCACCTCACCGGAGGAGTAGATGCGCTGGTGGACCAGCGCCATCAGCTGCACACGGTCGTGCGCGCGCGCCAGGCCTCGCGCCTCGGCTTCGTCATTCGCGGCGCGAGCCTGAATGTTCAGAAGGCTCGCCACCATCTGCAGATTGTTCTTCACGCGGTGATAGACCTCACGCAGCAGCGCGCGCTCTTCGCCCAGCGTCTCGATCAGCTTTGCTTCCCGGCCGCGCAGCGTTTTCGCCATCGCCGCCAGTGTTCGCCGCAATGAACGCACCTCCTCCGGTGCGCTGGCAAGCGCGGGCGGCTCAACCACATCTTCGCCGCGCGCGAACCCTCGCGCCGCCGCTTCGAGCTGCGACAGCGGCCTGGCCACAAACACCTCAATCGCGAACCAACCCGCGCCTACGGCCAAGAGCCAAATCAAGAGCGGTGCGGCGATCGACGCGCTGATATCGATAATGTCGCGCCAGCGCGCACGCGTCTCCCGCCACGACATGACCGCATAAAGATCGGGCTCATAGAGCGGCACGATCACCGCGGTGCCGTTCTCAACCTCGATGAAACGCGGCGCCGAGCCAAGCATGCCGCGGATCTGCGCCGGGGTCGGCAGGCCGGGTTCGTTCTCCGCGGCGCTTACCGCACTTTGCGCAACGATGTTGCCGCTCTGATCAATGATTGCCGAACGCGCGCCATCAAGCGCGCGTCCACGGTCGAGGATATCGCGCAAATCTTCGACCGCGATCGAAGCGCCGATGAGCCCAACGCGCCGCCCGCTGGCGTCGCGCAGCGGCTCGAAAGCGCCCAGCACTTCGCGTCCGGACACCGGCCCCATAGCGACGTGGCCAATTGTGAAGGTGTCACGCGTGCGCGCGGTTTCCATTATGGCGATGCGCTCTACCTGCGTGCCAGGCGCAACCTCAGGCACGCTGCAGCGCACGACGCGGTTTTCATCGAGCACGGAAATGCCGGCCAGCGTGCGATAGCGCGCGACGACGCCATTCAGCCAAGCTCGGCAATCGGATGCGCCGCTGTCGCGTAGCTCAGGGCTCGAGGCCAGCACGCGCAACATTTCGCGCACCTGGTCGATCGTCTGGCGTTCTTCGGAAATGGATTGCAGCGCCATCCGGCCCAATTCTTCTCGGGCCGCCTCTTGGCGCGCAGCCACCGCGTTCAGGCCCACCTGCATGGCGATAACCCCGGCCGGAAGCATCGCCATGCCGAGGATAAGCGCAATCCGGCCGCGCAGCGATTTCAGCGAAAGCGCGCGCGGCCAGACTCCGAACTGTCTTTCGCCCCCGCGTGTCACACGTTCGCCGTGTCCTCGATCGTCCGTCCACCAGACGGCATGGGATTGGCTTCTTCATCGAGGCCGAGCAGATCCGCAAGACGCTTACGCGCGCGGTTGACGCGGCTCTTGATGGTGCCGACGGCGCAGCCGCAAATGTTGGCGGCTTCTTCGTAAGAGCATCCCGAGGCGCCGACGAGCGTCAGCACTTCGCGGTGATCCGGCGCCAATTGCGCGAACGCGACCTTGAAGTCCTCGAGATCGACATTGCCGTCTTGCTCGGGGCGTGAGGCCAGCCGCGCGGCGAACTTGCCGTCCGCGTCTTCGACTTCACGCTTCGATTTGCGCAGCTGCGAGTAGTAGTGATTGCGCAGAATGGTGAAGAGCCAGGCGCGCAGATTGGTGCCGGGTTCGAACCGCTCGACGTTCGCGAGCGCTTTGACCAACGTGTCCTGCACCAGATCGTCGGCTTGCGCCGGATTGTGCGCCAGCGACCGCGCGAACGCGCGCAAGCTCGGCAGCAGCTCAATCAGCTCGGATTTGAAATCGGAGAGGCGGCTCATTGCTTCTTGCCCTCCGCTTCATCGATTTGACTAAGGATATCGAGCAGCCGATCCGGCAGCTGTTCGCTCGCGACCTCGCCATAGGCCAGACGCAAGTTGCGCGTGATCAGCGCCTTGCTCGCC
Organism: uncultured Terricaulis sp.; assembly: GCA_964405865.1. Lineage (GTDB taxonomy): Bacteria > Pseudomonadota > Alphaproteobacteria > Caulobacterales > Aquidulcibacteraceae > Vitreimonas. The sequence goes on from CAYOPM010000001.1 coordinate 480,777, forward strand.
GGCGATGCGCCCTTGGTGGATTTAAGGCCCTCTGGGGGGGGCTTTCTGGACACTAAGGTCTCCATCTCGTCTTTCCGCGCCATTCTAAAACGATCCCGTTGCGTCCGGACTAGCCGAACTACCGCACTGGGAGGCCAACGCCGGCGGCATGGAACAGTTCCTGGGCGGCGGAACTTTTTTCAGAGGCTGACGTTTCCTATACCTCATCGGGATGGGAGAATGCTATGACCGTGAATGCGGCCGAGCCCCAAAAATCAAGTGAAAACAAGGGTTACTATATGTCTTTGGCCAGGGAAATCGCGCCTCACCTGCCGCTTTTGCGGCGTTATGCCCGGGCGCTGACCGGCGCCCAGGACAGCGGCGACGCATTTGTCGCCGCAGCGCTCGAAGCGATTGTCGCCAGCCCGGATGATTTTCCGCGCAATCTCGACCCCCGCACGGGTCTTTACCTGACGTTCCACCGCATCTGGGAAAGCGGCAATGTCGAGGTCGAGGCCGACGAGTCCACGCGTGGCGCGCGCATGGCGCAGCAACGTCTGCGTTCGCTCTCGCCGCTGACGCGCCAAGCGTTGCTGCTCACCACGCTCGAAAATTTCACCGTGCAAGAGACCGGCGAAATTCTTGGCCGGTCGCCGGAAGAAGTGAACGCGCTAATCGATGAAGCACTCGAGGATCTCGATGCGCAAACTAAAGCGCGGATTCTCATCATTGAAGACGAAGCCGTCATCGCGATGGATCTGAGCGATCTCGTCACCGGCGCCGGCCACTCTGTCTGTGCTGTCGAAGACACCGCATCGAAAGCGGTCGCCGCCGCGCAACGCGAACGCCCCGATCTCGTGCTCGCCGACATTCAGTTGGCGGACGGTTCATCGGGCATCGACGCTGTGAAAGAAATCCTCGTATCGTTCGACGTGCCGGTGATTTTCATCACCGCCTTCCCCGATCGCTTGCTCACCGGCGAGCGCCCGGAACCGACGTTCCTCATCACCAAGCCCTACTCGCCGGACATGGTCCGCGCGGCAGTGAGCCAAGCGCTCTTCTTTGAAAGCACCGGTTCACTCAACTAAGGCCAACACGCAGTCGTGAACTGCGGAACAGCGCAAGCGGCGCGGCGTTCATCAGAACACCGCGCCGTTCTTGTTTGTGACGGCGCTTTGCATGAGGAGTTTCTGTAATGTCCCGCAAGTTTGCCACGCCGCTGTTTGCCCTAACCGCACTCGTCGGCGTCTCGGGCCTCGCCGCCTGCAACACGGTTCAAGGCGCCGGCGAAGACATCCAAGTCGCTGGCGAAGAAATTGAAGAAACCGCCGAAGAACTGAACGACGGCAACCCGCAAACGCCATAACGCGCCCCGCCGCCCTGCGCGGCATGCGCGGGGCGAGCCTGCGGGTGCGGCAACGCGCTTAGTGACAAACGCTGAAATCAGCGCCAAAGGCTCTCAATCATGAGAGCCTTTTTTGTCATCCCGTTCGTCGCCTTGTCGCTCGCACTTGCTGCGTGCAATCCGTCAGCGCAAACCGCCGAACCTGAAGCGGAAGCGCCCGCCGGCCGCTTAGAGCTGCGCGACGCATGGGCCGCGCCGACGCCAGGCGGCGTCAGTGTTTCCGCTGGCTATCTCACAATCGTCAACGGCGCCGCCGAAGCCGATCGCCTCGTATCTGCGACGAGCCCGCGCGCGGGCCGCGTCGAGCTGCACGAAATGGCGATGGCGGGCGACGTGATGCAGATGCGCCCCGCAGGCGCGCTCGCGATCGCACCGGGCGCCGAAGTAGTGCTCGCACCAGGCGGACTGCATCTGATGTTCTACGACATCACCACGCCATTCGCCGAAGGCGAAGAGGTGCCGGTCACGCTTACCTTCGAGCGCGCAGGCGCAGTGGATGTTGCGCTTCCGGTTCGACGTCCGGCCACGGGTGCTGCGCACAGCGGCCACTAACGGCGCTTAACCCTCGTTTCAGCGAGATACTGTAATTATCATTCTGAAGCGCGACTCAGCCTGATGCTGGGTGCGCGAGGGTGCGCGAAGATTCATGTTCAGGCATCTGCGCGTTAAGCTGACGGTGCTCTACGCAGGCCTGTTTTGCGCCGCCCTTATTCTGATTGGCGCAACCGCTTACGCCGTCATCGCCGGCAACACCAACCGCCTCGCCCGCGAGCAACTGGTCAGCGCCGGCGCGGTGTTCGAGCGCACTTGGGCGCTTCGCCTCGATCACCTCGCCGACGCCGCACAGACCGCCGCCACCGACGGCGACTTTCGCGCCGCTGCGGACCAGCGCGATGACGCAAGCCTACGCACCCAGCTCGAACGCTTGCGCCAAGGCGCAGGCGCGGACTTCGCAGCCTTCATTACACGCGAGGGACTGATCGTCGGCGAGCTTCCGGGTGCCGGCGCGTCCATTCCTGCGGGGCTGCAGCTGGCGCTCACGCGCGCACAAGCGCCGCGCGGTGCGATAGGCGCAGGCGATACATTGGCGCAAGCCGCGACCGCGACGTTAAACGGCGGCGCCGGTTGGGTCGTCGTCGGCGCGGCGCTCGATGCCGACGAAATGCGCACATTGGAAGACATCGCAGCGCTTCCGATCAGCGCGCGCATGCTCGCGCACTCCGGCCAAGCCTGGGGCGTTCCGACCGACACAGACTTTGCCGCACTCGACAGCTTCATCGATATCGCCGTCGCGCAAGACACTGCAAAAGCCGGCGAGTTGGAGGCGCCCAGCGGCGAGTCCATCGCGCTCGCGCTCCCACTCCAATCGCTCGACGGCACGCGCGCTGTGCTGTTGCTCCGCTACTCGCTCTCCAGCGCGCTCTCACCTTACGGCGCGCTGTTCAGCACACTGCTCGCCATCGGCTTGATTGGCCTTGTTGGCCTGGTTATCGGCACCTGGTTCCTGGCGCGCGGCATCACGCAGCCGCTTTCGACGCTCGAAGAAGCTGCGCGCCATCTGCGCGAAGGCGTCTATGACACGGTCACGGTCAAGACCAATGACGAGCTTTCGCGCTTGGCCGACAGTTTCAACGCGATGAGCGAGGCGATCAAGGAGCGCGAGAAACGCATCTCGCAACTCGCTTACTACGACGCCGAAACGCGGCTGCCGAACCGCGTTGCTGTCGAGCGGCGCCTCACCGCCACCAATCAGCCAGAGCGCCTTTATCTCGCCGCTGTCGGCGTCGATCGCTTCGCCCACGTGCGCGGCGCGATTGGTTATCGTCTGACCGGCGTGCTTATGCGCACGCTGGGCGCCCGTCTCGCGCAGATCGTGCCGAATGCGCCCGTCGCGCGGCTTTCGAGCGACGTGATGTGCGTGGCCTTCCTCGCCGACAATGAAAGCGACGCCAGACAACTCGCGGAGAAGCTCGCCGCCAACCTTGAAGAAACGCTCTCGCTCGAAGGCCAGAACGTCGACATCAATGTTAGCATCGGCGTGGCCCAACCACGCCCCAAGGACGAGTCGCCAGCGCGCATGATCGAACGCGCCAGCGTGGCGCTCGATCAAGCGCGCGCAGCGGCGCAGAAGGTCGCGATCTTCGATCTAAGCGCCTATGGCGATCCGGCGCTCAATCTTTCGCTGATGGGCGACATGCGCCGCGCCATCGAAGCGGGCCACATCTCGCTGCTTCATCAACCGAAGTACAATTTCCGCAGCGGGCGCGTGGAAAGCGCCGAAGTTCTGGTGCGCTGGAAGCATCCCAATCGCGGCATGATCCCGCCCGATCTGTTCGTGCCGATGGCGGAAGAGACCGGCCACATTGGCGCGTTGACCGAATGGGTGCTGCGCGCGGCGATTGCGGATCAGAAACGCCTAAGCGCAGCGGGCTGGCCGCTGACGCTTGCGATCAATATCTCCGCACGTCTGTTGAGCGACGCTGAATTTGCACGCAACGCCGTTGCTGCGGTGCGCAGCGCGCCGCATCCGATCGCGTTCGAGATCACCGAAACCGCCATCATCGACAATCCAAAACTGGCGCTCGAACACATCGAACTCTTCGCCGCCAATGGCATCAAGATTTCGATCGACGATTACGGCTCTGGCCTCTCTTCGCTCGCCTATCTGAAGCAGCTGCCGGCGCAGGAACTGAAGATCGACAAGGTCTTCATCCAAAACATCAACACCAATCAACGCGACGCACTTCTGGTGCGCTCCACGATCGACTTGGCTCACGGCCTAGGCATGGCTGTCGTCGCTGAAGGCGTCGAAACACCGGCTGCCTTCTCGCTGCTCGCGCAAATGGGCTGCGACATGGCGCAAGGCTATTTGGTCTCGCGTCCCGCCACGATCGAAGAACTCGTCGCGCTTCTAGGCGATGAGCGCCGCATGCGTGCGTACCAACAAGCCGCCAGTGGCGCAGCGCCCGCGCAAGTCACCGAAGTAAAACGCGCTTAGTCGGCAAGCGGCAACGCTGTCGTATCCTTCAGCGTCTCCAGCACGATCGAGCTTTCCATGTGCGCGATCGACGCGCAGCGCAGCAGCTTCGACTGCACGATCTCCTGAAAGTGCGGCAGATCACGCGCGACGATCTTCACGAGGTAATCCGCCTCGCCCGTGATCATCACGCACAGCGTCGCCTCCTCCATGCGCGCCACCATCTCGCGGAACGCGCGCACGCTCGCGGCCGTGTGATCCTTCAACCGCACGCGAATAATCGCCGAACAGGTGAGCCCGGCGCTCTGTGGATCAACTAGGCCCACGACGGCGCGCAGCACACCGGCCTCTTTCAGCCTGCTCAGCCGCCGCGAGACCAAGCTCGGCGAGACGCCAGCCTCATCCGCCAGCTCCGCCTGGGAGGCCGAGGCGTCGCGCTGAAGCGCCCGCAAAAGCCGCCGATCCGCGTCGTCAATGGCGATTTCATCACGTTTCATGCTCAATACGGCCCACCAATGCACGGTTCATGCGCCACGAGCGCTTAACCTGCCTCAAATATCACGGATTATGCGCTCAAACGCCAGTATTGTCGCGTTCCATGAGCGCCAAGCCGAAGCCCGCCCCGAAATCCGCCGCCGCTACCGATTGGAAGCGCGTCGTCGACCTCGTCCAAACCTCGCGCGCGATGGACGCGATCGAGGAAAAGGAGCTCGTGCCGGGGAAGAAGATTTTCTACCAGTTCAGCGCCCGCGGCCACGACATGGCGCAAGTGCTCCTGGGCCTCCACCTCACGCACCCGAAAGACGCCGTCTGCGGCTACTACCGCTCGCGCCCCATCCTACTCTCGCTCGGCGTCGCGCTCGAAGATGCGCTCGGCTCCGCCATGGGCCGAGCGGGCGGCTATAGCGACGGCCGCGATATCGGCGTCGTCTTCAACTATCCGAACGCCAACGGCGCATCGGCGCTGCCGATGTGCGGCGGCGTCGGCGCGCAATACACGCCCACCGCCGGCTACGCGCAGGCGATCGAATATCACAAGAGCGTTCTGGGCGATCGCGCATACGACGGCGCCATCGGCGTCGTGCTCGGCGGCGATGCATCCGTCGCGACCAACGGCTTCTGGGCCGCGCTGACCATGGCGACGACGTTGAAGCTGCCAATGCTCTTCTACGTCGAAGACAATGGCTACGGCATCTCGACGCCAAGCTGGCTGCAAACCCCCGGCTGCAACATCGCCGCGAACCTCGCGAGCTTCCGGGGCCTGAAAATCTGCGACGGCGACGGCACCGATCCCGCCGAAGCCTCCGACCTCATCGCCGATGCAGTCGCGCACGTTCGCGCCGGCCACGGCCCAGCGCTGGTTCACCTCACAGTGCCGCGCCTGCAAGGCCACTCCTTCCAGGACACGCAAGCTTATAAGAGCAAAGACGTCGTCGACGCCGAATGGGCGCGCGATCCGCTGCCGAAACTGAAAGCCCACATCGTCCCCTCACTGATGAGCGAGAAAGATTGGGACGCTGCGCAATCCAAAGCCGAAGAACGCGTACGCCGCGCCGCGCAAATCGCGGATCAACGCCCGGTCAGCCAACCGGAAAATGTCACGCGCTTCGTGTTCAGCGAAAACGGCGCGCTGCAAGACGAAGGCGGGCTCTGGAATGGCGGCTACGAACCGCCACGCGTGAGCGACACGCCCAAGCCCGAAGGCGCGCGCATCAACATGATCACCGCGATCCGCCGCGTGCTCGACAACGAACTCGCCGTCAATCCGCGCGTGTTGATCTTCGGCGAAGACGTCGGCCCGAAAGGCGGCGTCCACGGCGTGACGCTCGGCCTGCAAGAAAAGTACGGCGAAGGCCGCGTGTTCGACACCTCGCTCTCCGAAGAAGGCATTATCGGCCGCGCCGTCGGCATGGCGATCGCTGGCTTGATGCCCGTGCCGGAAATCCAGTTCCGCAAATACGCCGATCCCGCCTGCGAACAGATCAACGATTGCGGCACGATGCGCTGGCGCACCGCGAACCGCTTCGCAGCGCCGATGGTCGTGCGCATGCCCGTTGGCTTCTTCAAGTGCGGCGATCCCTGGCACTCGCAGACAAACGAAGTGCAATTCGTGCACAGCCCAGGTTGGCGCGTTGCATGCCCGTCGAACGCAGAAGACGCCGTCGGCCTTCTCCGCACAGCTCTGCGCGGCAACGACCCCGTCATGTTCCTCGAACACCGCAACATGCTCGACGCCGCCAGCGCGCGCCGCCCATATCCTGGCGATGATTTCGCGCTGCCGTTCGGCGTCGCAAAGCGCGTGCGCGAAGGCAGCGACATCACCATCGTCACCTGGGGCGCGATGGTCGAACGCTGCGAAGCGGCAGCGGAAAAACTCGGCGCCAGCGCCGATATCCTCGATTTGCGAACCCTCGCGCCGTGGGACAGCGAAGCCGTGCTCGCGTCCGTGAAGCGCACGCATCGCTGCCTCATCGTCCACGAAGACATCGGCACCGCCGGCTTCGGCGCCGAAATCGCCGCGGTCGTCGCCGACTCCGCCTTCCTCGATCTCGACGCGCCGGTCGCGCGTTTGACCATGCCAGACATCCCCTCGCCGCATCACCCCGACCTGATGGAATGGGCGCTGCCTTCGATCGAAAAGATTGCGGCGAAGATCGAAGACCTGGTGAGCTTCTGATGAGCGACACCACCAACATCATCATGCCGCTCGAGCAAGAAGGCTCGAAATCGGTCGTGCGCGCGTGGCTGAAAAAAGTCGGCGACGCGGTGAAACAGGACGAGCCGATCGTTGAGCTTGAGACGGATAAGGTTGCGGTAGAAGTGCCGGCGCCTGCTGATGGCGTGCTGACGTCGATCGCGCTGAACGAAGGCGATGAAGCAACGCCGGGTGCGACGCTCGGAATCCTTTCTCTCGTCATTCCGGACGCGACAACGTCGCGATCCCGAACCCAGGGGCAAACGACGGAGCGTCGGCCCCTGGCTTCCGGGCTCGCTGCCAAAGCAGCGCCTCGGAATGACGACGGGAGAGAAATGCGTCTCTCGCCGCTCGTGAAGCGCCTGCTCTCCGAGCATCGCGTCGATGCAAACGCCGTCGCCGGCACGGGCCGCGATGGCCGCATCACGCACAAAGACGTCGAAGAGCACATCGCGCGCGGTGTACCGCCGGCTTCCAGCCGGCAACCAGCGCCCGCCGGCAAGATGCCGGCGGTACAAGGCGGCCGCATCCCGCACGACGCCATGCGTCGCTCAATCGCCGAGCACATGTCGCGCTCCGTCGTGGTCGCGCCGCACGTCACGGCCGTGTTCGAAGCGGATTTCTCCGCCATCATGGCGCACCGCGCCAAACACAAGGACGCGTACGCGAAATCAGGCGCGCAACTCACCTTCTCCGCCTACATCGTGCGGGCCGCTGCTGAAGCGATGAAAGTCTCGCCGAACGTCAACGCGCGCTGGCATGACGATTTCCTCGAAGTCTTCGAAGAGGCCAACATCGGCATGGGCGTGGCGCTCGGCGATAAGGGCCTCATCGTCCCCGTCATCAAACGCGCGCAAGCGCTGACGCTCAAAGAAACCGCCGCCGCACTCACCGACGTCACCGAACGCGCGCGCAAGAACGCGCTGAAGCCCGCCGACGTGCAGGGCGGCACGTTCACGATCTCCAATCACGGCGTCTCCGGCTCGCTGGTCGCGACGCCGATCATCATCAACCAGCCGCAATCGGCGATCCTCGGCGTCGGCAAGCTCGAAAAGCGCGTCGTTGTGCGCTCGATCGATGGCGCCGACGCGATGGTGATCAAACCGATGGCGTACGTGTCGCTCACCATCGATCACCGCGTGCTCGACGGGCATCAGACCAATGCTTGGCTCACGCGCTTCGTTGAAATTCTCGAAACCTGGCCACTAGAAGACTGACCTATGCTCGCTGACCTCGCGCTGAAGGCGCCCGATCCTCTGCTCAAGATTATCAAGATGTTTCGCGAAGATCCGCGAACCGACAAGATCGATCTCGGCGTCGGCGTTTACAAAGACGCGACCGGCAACACGCCCGTAATGAAAGCGGTAAAAGACGCTGAAGCGCTGCTGCTCGCGAGCCAAAAGACGAAAACCTATGTCGGCCAACAAGGCGACGTCGATTTCTTGCGTCTCGTCGGCCAACTCGTGTTCGGCGAAATGGGCCGCGACTTCACCTCGATCCAAGCCGTCGGCGGCACCGGCGCGCTGCGCCTTGGTTGCGATCTGCTGCGCGAGAGCGGCGCCAAGCGCATCGTGTTGCCGCAACCGTGCTGGCCGAACCACCCGTCGATCGTCCGCGCCGCGCGGCTTGAGCCAGTCGACGCGCCTTTCTTCAACATCGCCGAACAGCGCATCGATATGGATGCTCTAATCGCGACGTTCGATTCTGTGCAGCGTGGCGATAGCGTTATCTTGCAGGCGTGCTGCCACAACCCGCTCGGCGCCGATTTCTCGATCGCGCAATGGATCGCACTCGCCGACGCGCTCAACGCACGCGGCATCGTGCCTTTCCTCGATCTTGCCTACCAAGGCTTCGGCGACGGTATCGATGAAGACGTCGCCGGCCTGCGCGCGATCGTTGAGCGCGTGCCGGAAGCCGTGATCGCGGTGTCGGAAGCTAAGAGCTTCGGTATTTACCGCGAACGCGTCGGCGCTTTGTTCGTGAAGACATCAGACCAATCGCGCGCCGCGACGATGAGCAATCTCGCAGCCATCGCCCGCGCCAACTATTCGATGCCGCCGGATCACGGCGCCGCGATCGTGCGCGAAGTGCTTGGCAACGAAGCGCTCCGCCAATCCTGGCGCGACGAGCTCGACACCATCCGCAGCCACATCAAGCGCACGCGCGCAGCGTTGGCGGCGGAACGCGTCAACTCGCTGCCGATGCATCTGATCGCCGCACAAAAAGGCATGTTCTCGACATTGCCGCTGACCGAAGCGCAAGTCGTCACGCTGCGCGAGACGCACGGCATCTACATGACGGATTCCGCGCGCATCAACGTCGCCGGCTTGCACGAGGTGGATATTCCGCGCTTTGTCGAAGCGTTGCGCGCGGTCGCTTAAGCCGCGTTCATCGTCAGCAGATCGTACGCCGCGACGGTGTCACCGTCGCGGTTGGTGACGACGACATCCCAACGCACCTCGCCCTGATCCGGCTTGCGCAAGGTCTTGTCTTTCACGGTGAGCGCGACTTGGATCGCATCACCTGGCTTCACCGGTTTGACGAAGCGCAGATTGTCCAAACCGTAATTCGCGAGCACCGGACCTGGATCGGGATCGACGAACAGGCCCGCCGCGAACGCGAGGATCAGATAGCCGTGCGCGACGCGGCCACCGAAAAGCGGATTGGCGCGCGCGGCTTCTTCATCCATGTGCGCGTAGAACGTATCGCCGGTGAAATGCGCGAAATGCTCGATATCATCGAGCGTGATCTCGCGCGCTTTGGTCTTGAGTTGATAGCCGATCGGCAGATCGTGAAATTTGCGGCGGAACGGATGCTGCTCGGCGTTCTCGACCGGCATGCCCGCGACATAGCGCTTCACGATCGCGGAGAGCACGCGCGGATGGCCCTGCAACGCGCTGCGCTGCATGTAATGCGTGACGCCGCGAATGCCACCCATTTCCTCGCCGCCGCCAGCACGGCCGGGACCGCCGTGAATCATGTGCGGCATTGGCGAACCGTGGCCAGTGCTTTCCTTGGCGCTGTCGCGATCGATGAAAGCGAGACGGCCGTGGAAGGCGCCGGAGCCCAATACAAGCTCGCGCGCGAACTCAGTGTCGTAGGTGAACGCGCTCATCACCAGCGAACCCTTGCCGCGATTGGCAAGCGCGATCGCGTCGGCGCCATCCGCAAAGGGCATCAAAGTCGAGACCGGGCCGAACGCTTCAACATCATGCACCGCGCGCGCATCCCAAGGCTTCTCGCAGCGCACCAGCACCGGCGAAATGAACGCGCCCTTCTCGTTCACGGGCGCAGCACTCGGATCGCCATAAACGATAGCGCCATCGCGCGTGATCTCGGCAACCTTATCGCGCACATCCTGACGCTGGCTAACGCTCACCAGCGCGCCCATCCGCGTCGCCTCATCGCGCGGATCGCCTATCGTGGTTTTCTCCAAGCGCGCAATCAGCGCCGCTTGCGCAGCATCAAGCAGCTTCGCAGGCACCAGCGCGCGGCGGATGGCGGTGCACTTTTGCCCCGCCTTCGCCGTCATTTCCTTGGTGACCTCTTTGATAAAGAGATCAAACTCCGGAGACTCCGGCGTTGCATCTGGCCCGAGCACCGAAGCGTTGAGCGAATCCTGCTCCGCAACGAAGCGGATGCTCTCGCGCGTGATCACGGGATGCGTTTTCAGCTTCGCCGCCGTCGCAGCCGAACCGGTGAACGATACGACATCTTGCACGGTGAGATGCTCAAACAAATCACCCGTCGAGCCGACGATCAGCTGCAGTGCGCCTTTCGGCAGCACGTTGGCATCGAGCATGATGCGCACCGCAGCTTCGGTGAGATAGCTCGTTGCACTCGCGGGCTTCACGATCGCGGGCATGCCGGCGAGTAATGTCGGCGCCAGCTTTTCCAACATGCCCCAGACGGGGAAGTTGAACGCGTTGATGTGCACGGCGACGCCTTGCATCGACGTATAGACGTGCAAACCCTGGAACGTGCCATTGCGCGACAACGCTTCGAGATTGCCGTCGATCAGGATGCGTTCGTTCGGCAGTTCGCGGCGGCCTTTGCCTTGATAGACCGCGAACGTGCCGATGCCGCCGTCAATATCGATCCAGCTATCGGCCTTCGTCGCGCCGGTATTGTAGCTGAGCTCGTAGAGCTCTTGCTTCTTCGCCGTTAGCGCTTCAGCGAGCGCCTTCAGCATCAGCGCGCGTTGGTGAAACGTCAGCGCCCGCAACGCCGGGCCGCCATGCTCGCGCGCGAAGCGCGTCATCGCGCCGAAGTCCAGGCCTTGCGATGACGTCAGCGCCACCACATCGCCATTCACGGCGGAGCGCAACTCGGCAAGCCCGCCGCTCCCGGCGACCCATTTGCCTTCGGCGTAGTTCTGCAAAGTTATTGGTTTCATCGTTGCGCTCCGGCGTTTGTGGCTTGGAGCGCGGCGCTCCGCGCCGCATGCGCGGCGGAGCCGCGCGCTCCCACCTTCGACGACCTAGTTTCCAGTAAACTTCGGCTGACGCTTTTCCATGAACGCGCCGACGCCTTCCTTGTAATCGCTCGTGCGGCCCAACGTGCGTTGCGCATCGCGTTCAACATCGAGCTGCGCATCCAACGTCCGCGCGCCGCTTTCGCGGATGAGCTGTTTCGTCAGCGCCAAGCCACGCGTCGGCGCCGATGCGAACTTCGCCGCCAGCGCATCGACTTCGGCGCCCAGCTTATCGTCATCGACGCACTTCCAGATCATGCCCCACGCTTCGGCGCGTTCCGCGGTCAGCGGCTCGCCCGTTAGCGCCAAGCCCAACGCACGCGCTTGGCCGGCGAGGCGCGGCAAGGTCGATGTGCCGCCGCTATCGGGGATGAGGCCGATATTTGCGAAGCTCTGGATGAATTTCGCGCTCTTCGCGGCAATCACAATATCGCAGGCGAGTGCGATGTTGGCGCCGGCGCCGGCGGCGACACCGTTGACCGCGCAAATCACCGGCATCGGCAGCGACGTCAGTTTGCGGATCAGCGGATTGTAGCGGTTCTCCAGCGACTCGCCGAGATCAACGCGATCGCCACCCGGCGCGACAGCGCGATCGGAGAGATCCTGCCCCGCGCAGAAGCCGCGCCCTGCGCCGGTCAACACCAACACGCGCGCACTCGAAGCTTGTTCCAAAGCCTGCGCGACTTCGCCGTGCATTTGCACTGTGAACGAGTTCAACCGATCCGGCCGGTTCAACGTCAAACGCGCGACGCCATCGTCGAGGCTGAACAGAATGGTTTCGAAGCTCATGGTGTCCTCCTCGCGTGCGACGCTGGCCTATGATAGAAGCCCTACGCGGTCAAATCACTGGAGACGAGCGATGAGCGACGCTGACGCTCTTGCGCGACGCATCGCCGAAACATTGCTCTCACGCGAAGGCACTGGCCCCGCGTGGGGCGTCGAGATCGAAGACGCGCGCGAAGGTTATGCGCGCATCCGCATGAAGCTGCGCGACGACATGTTGAACGGTCATCGCATCGCGCACGGCGGCATGATCTTCGCGCTCGCCGACACGGCGTTTGCGTACGCGTGCAACTCGCGCAATGAATCAACGGTGGCGCAGAATGCCTCGATCTCGTTTCTCGCGCCTGCGAACGCGGGCGAAGTTTTGGTGGCCGAGGCGCGGGAGACGGCACGCTCCGGCCGCAGCGGCGTTTATCAGGTCAGCGTGCGCGGCGCGGATGGGCGCGTGATCGCTGAATTTACAGGGCTTTCGCGGACGGTCGGCGGGTCAGTGATTAATTGACCGATCGGTCAGCGAATGGTACAAACGGGCAAGTTCCAAGAGGCGCGCTATGTACACCACCGATCTGAGCGGCAAGGGCAAGAAGGCGACGGAGAACGCGGTCGCGGAAGATCCCAAACTGATCGCGGCGTTCGAAGCGCGCGTCGCGGCGGACGAGTTCATCGAGCCGAAGGATTGGATGCCGGCGGCGTATCGCAAGACGCTCGTGCGGCAGATGTCGCAACACGCGCACAGCGAGATCGTCGGCATGCTGCCGGAAGGCAACTGGATCACGCGCGCGCCAAACCTGCGTCGCAAGGCGATCCTGCTTGCGAAGGTGCAGGACGAAGCCGGCCACGGGCTTTATCTCTACTCGGCCGCCGAAACGCTCGGCACGTCGCGCGATGAGATGACGGAAGCCCTGCTCTCCGGCAAAGCTAAGTACTCAACCATCTTCAACTACCCGACGCTGACCTGGGCTGACATCGGCGCGATCGGTTGGCTCGTCGATGGCGCGGCGATCATGAATCAAGTGCCGTTGCAGCGCACATCATACGGCCCCTACGCGCGCGCGATGGTGCGCATCTGCAAGGAAGAGAGCTTCCACCAACGCCAGGGCTACGAGATCATGATGCATCTCGCTGCCGGCACAGACGCGCAAAAGCGCATGGCGCAAGACGCGCTGAACCGTTGGTGGTGGCCGTCACTGATGATGTTCGGCCCGCCTGACGATAAATCCCCGAATACCGAGCAAAGCATGCGGTGGCGCATCAAACGCGATACCAATGACGAGCTGCGTCAGAAGTTCGTCGATATAACCGTGCCGCAAGCCGAAGCGATTGGCCTCACTGTGCCGGATGCTGCGCTGAAGTGGAACGAAGAGCGCGGCGCTTACGATTTCGGCGAAGTCGATTGGGAAGAGTTTTACGCCGTCGTCAAAGGCGAAGGCCCGGTCGCGAAGGAGCGCATGCAAGCGCGCCAAAAAGCTTGGGACGATGGCGCCTGGGTGCGCGAAGCGGCGCGCGTGCATGCTGAAAAGCGCGCAGCGGCAAAGCTGGCGGCGGAGTGAGACGATGAGCGATCCGAGCAAAGAATGGCCGCTGTGGGAAGTGTTCGTGCGCGGGAAGGGCGGGCTGTCGCATCGCCATGCCGGCAGCGTGCACGCGGCGGACGCGAAGATGGCGCTTGAGCACGCACGCGATACTTACACGCGGCGGATGGAAGGCGTGAGTTTGTGGGTTTTGCCGTCAGCGCAAATCGTCTCGTCCGATCCGGGCGACGCGGCGGCGCTGTTCGAGCCGGCTGAAGACAAAGTCTATCGCCACCCGACCTTCTACAAAATCCCAGACGGCATCACGCACATCTAATGGACGCCCTCGCAACCTACGCGCTGCGGCTAGGCGATGACTCGCTCATCCTCTCGCAGCGGATCAGCGAATGGTGCGGTCACGCGCCCGCGCTTGAGGTTGATCTCTCGCTCGCGAACGTCGCGCTCGATCAAGTTGGGCAGGCGACGCATTTCTTGGGTCTCGCTGGCGCGATCGAGAACGTGGGCCGCGATGCGGATGCGCTCGCCTTCCGCCGCGACGTGATGGATTTCACGAACTGCTTGCTGGTCGAGCAGCCGAACGGCGATTTCGCGCAGACGATCGCGCGGCAATTTCTGTTTTCGCACTATCAAGCGCTGCTGTTCGAACAGATGGCGCGCGTGAAGGATGAACGCTTCGCGGCGATTGCGGCGAAGGCGCTGAAGGAAGTCTCGTATCACGCGACTTTGGCGAGCGACTGGGTCGTGCGCCTCGGCGACGGCACCGAAGAGAGCAAAGCGCGCATGGTCGCCGGTCTCGACTGGATGTGGCGTTTTGCGGACGAGTTGTTCGTGATGGACGATGTCGATGCGGCGGCGATCAAAGCTGGCGCTGGTGTCGATAAAGCAGCGCTGCGTGCGGAATGGGATGCGCGCATCGATGCTGTGCTTGCGGACGCAACGCTTACGCGCCCAGCTTCGCGCCGGCCCGTGCTTGGCGGCCGCGACGGGCGCCATTCCGAACATCTCGGCCACCTGCTGACGCACATGCAATTCCTGCAGCGCGCCTATCCGGACGCGACGTGGTGATTGAGGACAAAATCTCTTCTCGTCATTCCGGGGCTTCGCGTAGCAAAGAACCCGGAACCCAGGGGCAAACGCACAGCTCTGTCATCCCCTGGGTTCCGGATCGCGCTTCGCGCGTCCGGAATGACGAAGTGAGTGCGATCGCAAATATTCTGGCCACGGTCCCCGATCCGGAAATCCCGGCCGTCTCCGTGCTCGATCTCGGCATCGTGCGCGATGTGAGTGAAACGCGCGTGCTGATCACACCAACTTACACCGGCTGCCCGGCAACGCTCGCCATCGAACAAAGCATCCGCCAGGCGCTCGATGCGAACGGCTACACCGGCGTCGCGATCGAAACGACGCTCTCGCCGCCCTGGTCCACCGATTGGATCAGCGATGCGGGCCGCGAAAAGCTACGCGCTTATGGCATCGCGCCGCCGCCTAAGGGCGCCGCCGCATCCGCACTCAAGAACGCACAAGCGGCGGAATGCCCGCAGTGCGGTTCGTCCAACACCGAAGAACTTTCCCGCTTCGGCTCCACGCCCTGCAAAGCACTCTGGCGCTGCAAAGCGTGCCTGGAGCCGTTCGACAGGTTTAAGTGTCACTGAGCGCCAACACCTTTGCTCCCCCGTTTACGGGGGAGCTGTCAGCGAAGCTGACTGAGGGGGCCGGTGCGCGCGGCTGCCGGAATTTCCCCCTCCGGCTCGCTACGCTCGCCACCTCCCCCGCAAGCGGGGGAGGAAAATGAGCATCGATTTTCACAAACTGCGCGTCGCCGAAGTTAAGCGCGAGACGCCGGATGCGGTGTCAGTGCGCTTCGAGTTGCCGGAAAACTTGCGCGAGCGCTTCGCGTTCAAAGCCGGCCAACACCTCACCTTTCGCCGCGAGTTCGCGGGCGAAGAAGTGCGGCGCAATTATTCCGTCTGCGTTTCGCCATCCGAAGGCGTGCTGAAGATTGGCGTGAAGAAGATCGCGGGCGGCGCGTTTTCAAGCTGGGTCAATGACGAGCTCAAGGCGGGCGACGAACTCGAAGTCATGGCCCCGCACGGCTCGTTCTGCTGGAGCTTCGATCCGGACGCGCGCCGCGAGTATGTCGCGTTCGCGGGCGGTTCGGGCATCACGCCAATCTTATCGCTGATGAAAACCGCGCTGGCGATGGAGCCGAACTCGCGCTTCACGCTCTTCTACGGCAATCGCAACTCGATGGGCGTGATGTTTCTGGAAGAGATCGCGGGGCTGAAGGATCGCTACATCGACCGGCTCAGCGTCTATCATTTCCTCGAAGACGAAGAAGAAGAGATCGATCTCTTCAACGGCCGCCTCGATCGCGCCAAGGTCGAGACGTTGCTTTCCTCGTTAGTGAAACCAGAGAACGTCGACACGTTCTTCATCTGCGGCCCTGGGCCGATGATGGATGCGGTCGAAGAGGCGCTTCTCGCAAAACAAGTCGAGAAGCAGCGCATCCTGATCGAACGCTTCACCACCGGCCCGCTCTCTGCCGCACAAGCCGCAGCAGCGCGTGTGTTGGAAGAGAAAGCCGCGGGTCTCAAGATGAGCGTGACGCTTAATGGCCGGCGCATGAACATCACCTTCGATCCTGCGCAGCACTCGATCCTCGACAATGTCCGCGCCGCTGGCCTGCCCGCGCCGTTCGCGTGCAAAGGCGGCGTCTGCGCAACGTGCCGCGCCAAAGTGACGGCGGGCGAAGTCAGCATGAAAGTAAATTACGGCCTCTCCGAACAAGAGATCGCCGACGGCTTCGTGCTCACCTGCCAGGCCACGCCGGTGAGTGAAGGCGTGGCGCTGACGTACGACGTCTAATCCTTGCAGTAGCGCGCATAGAACTCACGCTCTCGGGCGCCGGGAAGGTCGCGCACATCTGCGCCGCCGTTAAACGGGCATCCCTCGCGCGCGATGCGGTCGCGCAAGCGTTGATCGTGACCACAGGACCAAGGGATGATCCCGACAAACGCGATAACCGACGTCGTAATCGCTATGCCGCGCACGACTTCAAGCACGGCTCTCCAGAAATCGCGCCATGCGCGTTGTGCTGTCGAGCGAAGTCGCCGAAGGGCGTTTGCAAGTGAGTGAAAAGTGCTCACCATTTCGTCGTCAGAACTGGCCGATCGGCGCGGATCTTTTAGTGACGGCCGTCACTTGCGTCGCGGCATGGTTGTCCCCGACGGCGCACTTCGCCAAACTACGACTATGAAAGATAATGGTTGGGAAGCCTCCGCGTCGGCTTGGATTGCGGACATGGGCGAGCACGGCGATTTCGGACGGCGCTATGTGCTCGATCCGATCATGCTGCCGCGCGCGCTGGCGACAAAGCCGAAGACCGCGCTCGATGTCGGCTGCGGCGAAGGCCGCTTCTGTCGGATGCTTGCAGCGCATGGGATCGAAACGACAGGCATCGATCCAACCGCAGCGCTGATCAAGCATGCGCGCGAGCTTCACGCACAAGGTTCGTACATCGAAGCGCCCGCCGAGAAGCTGCCGTTTGAGAACGCGTCTTTTGATCTCGTCGTCGCCTACCTCTCACTCATCGACATCACCGACTATCGCGCCGGCATCGCCGAAATGGCGCGCGTGCTGAAGCCAGCCGGTGCGTTGCTGATCGCCAATCTCAACGGCTTCAACACAGCCGGCGCCGAGAGCGGCTGGATTCGCAACGCCTTCGGCCAACTCCAGCACTATCCGGTCGACTACTATTTGGACGAGCGCGGCTTCTGGACCGAATGGCGCGGCATCCGCATCGTCAACCACCACCGCCCGCTGCAAGCCTACATGCAGGCGCTGATCGGCGAAGACTTAAAGCTCACCCACTTCGAAGAACCCGCACCCATCGCAGGCGCGCCGGAGCCGAAAGCAGAACGCTATCGCCGCGCGCCATGGTTCTTGGTGATGGAGTGGAAGAAGCCGGATTAGCGCCAAGAATCCGGGGGAATTCCAAAGATGTCGTAGCAATACGCAACGGCGTCTTCGAAGAGCGGCTCGGTGAAGGCCGTCCGACCCTCTGCCCCTGGCGTATCGAAACAGACCACATAGCAAAGGCCGTCGTACCGGACGATGATCACCTCTCGGCCATCCTCAAGCGGCTCGGCCAAGCGCCAGCGTATTGGGTCACTCATCGCTTAATCCGCCGCCTTGCTCAGCCCGCCCAGCGTCAAATCCACCGCCATCTCCGCCAGTGCGCCAGCACTCACCGCGCCTTTCGGATCGAACCAAGTGTGCGTCCAGTTGATCGTGCCGAAGAACAGCATCGACGCCGCGAAACTCGCGCCGGCTTTGCGTTTCAGCCCCGGCTCGATCTCCACCAAAAGCTTCTGCACCGTCTCAATCAGCCGCCGCTGCACCTTCACGATCTCGGCGCGTTTCGTACGCGGCAGGCGGTTCAGATCGTTCAGCAACACCTTGTGCCGATCAGCGGCGCCGACATAAAGCGCCATGAAGCGATGCGCCAACTCGCGCAACCGCCGCGCTGGTGGCACGTTCGCATCGCCCGTCACACCCGCCGCCGCAACCTCCAGCGCGCGCACATGAGAGATCATCACGTCGTAGAGGATGTCCTCTTTCGATTGGTAATAGTGATAAACGAGCGATTTAGAGATCGCACCGCGCTTGGCGATGTCCGCCACCGACGCGCCATTAAATCCATCAGACGCAAACAGCGCCGCAGCGGCGTCTACGATCGCCTGCTTTCGCTCATCATAATCGGTGGCCTGCGTGCGCGCCATGAGCGGTAGACTAACGCCACGCCGCGCATCCGCGCCAGCGCATTCCCGCCAATACCCTCGCGTTAGGCGGCGCGCTGCCCTTGGTCCGCATCATTTGTGGGCGACCAGATCGCCTGTGCGCCCTGCGCGATGCATTCACTCAGGATCGGCGCCAGCGTCAGCTGCCCAGGCATTTCCGTCCCGCGCTTGGCGACAAGGGTCAGTGGCGACTCGCGGGTTACGCCGTCGCGCATCACGCGCTCGATCAGTTCGCCGATTTCGCGGCGCTGCGTCGGCGCGGTCAGATCCAAGAAACGGTGGCCGATCACATCTTCCTGACGGAAACCGGAAACGCGGCAGAAGACACTATCTACCGCCTCAATACGTGCGCGCGCATCCAAGCGGATAGCGGCAGCGCATGAATGGACGTTAACGGCCGTGTCCATCGCCTGCGCACGCTCAAGATCGCGGCGCAGTGCGTAGGTTTCAGTAAGATTGTGGAGGAGCGCCCCGGCGCCGTCGTGCAGTGGGAAGACGCGCGCGTCGAACCGCCGGCCGTCAAACGCATTGGCCTCGAAGTGCTCGGGCTGCCGCGACCGAAGCACGCGCGCCACGCGTTCGTGCACGATGGACGCCAGCGGTTGCGGCATGATCTCAAGGGCGCTCATGCCTTGAATATCTTTCGCCGCGCGCCCGGTGAGCGCCTCTGCCAAGCCGTTGCAACTGGTCACGCGCTGACGGTTGTCGAACACAAAGTAGCTGTCATCGAGATTTCTCAACATCGCGGCGATGTCGGCATGCAACGCCGCCAAAGCCTGCGTCATGTCGGCGGACGCGCCAGCCTCACCGCTAAACCTATCCGGCGTGGCCAACACCAAGCGCTCGCGGCCATGGTGCGTGATCGAGATCGGATGCCGCAAAGCTTCGCCTTGCCAGTATCCGATGTTGCGAATGAACTCAGCCGACGTAACCGCGACTCGATCGGGCATCAGCGCCTCTTGTATTCTTCATAAAACTCGCAGTGTCTGAGCCGCCACTCAACTGCGCCGTGTGTACGCTGATTCTGCGATCCCAGACTAATCGCGTACTGAACTTTGTATGGTCGACTACCGCTAACGCGCAGTAGTTCGCATAATTCGAACCTTTGAGAAGCTTCGACTGTTCGAGATCGAAATAGGCCACACAGCATAGTCGCCGCAGGTTTTGCTGCGAGGACGCGATGAGGTTCGCGCTTAGATTGTCGCCTATTTTTCGCGCTGTGCGGCTGCCGCGCTTCGATGGCGTACGCACAAAGCGCTATGCGCGCGATACCGGTGGCAACGCTGCGATCGAGTTCGCGATCATCGGACCGGTGCTCGTCCTGCTTTTGATGGGCATTTTCACCTATGGCGGATACTTCCTTACCGCACACACCGTCCAGCAGATGGCCAACGACGCCGCACGCTCGGCGATTGCGGGGCTCGACGACAGCGAACGCTTAATGCTGGCGCGCGACTCCGCGCTCGCGAGTTTGACCAACCAGACCCACATGCGCGGCGCCATCTCGCGCCTCGAACTTCGCCGCGACGGCGCCAACATCGCCGTCGACGTCACCTATGACGCCAGCGAAGATCTCTATTGGTCATTTGAATCGTTGCTGCCGGTCCCGGCGCCGCAGATCTCGCGCACCGCCACGATCCGCTTGGGTGGCGTCTGATGCGCAGTCGCAACTTTCTCCGCGATGAAAGCGGCGCGACAGCCGTCGTTACCGGCCTCTGCGCCGTCGTCATGATCGGTTTTGCCGGACTCGCGGTCGATGTCGGCGCCGTCTACCTCGAAAGCCGCCGCCTGCAGGGCACGGCCGATCTTGCGGCCCTTGCCGCTATCCAGAACCCGGCGCAAGCGGAAGCGCTTGCCGCCGCCACCGTATCCGCCAATCGGTGGCCGCACGACTCACGCGTAAGCGTGGTGCGCGGAGCCTACGCGCCGGACCGCTCCGTTCGGCCTGGTGAGCGCTTCCGCCCTAATGCGCCGGGACCTAACGCTGTACGCATCGACGTACGCAGCTCAACGCCGCTCTATTTCGGACGCCTGTTCATCCCGAGCGGCCGCATGGAGATCAGGCGCAGCGCCACCGCCGCGCAGCAGCAGCTGGCCAGCTTCCAAATCGGCTCGCGCTTGCTCGCTGTGCGCGGCGGCGTCGCCAATGAACTGCTGAGCGGCCTCACCGGATCTTCGGTGTCGCTCTCTGTGATGGACTATGACTCGCTGGCGCGCGCCGACGTCGAGCTGCTCTCCTATGTCGACGCGCTGCGCACGCGGCTCGATCTCGAAGCCGGCAGTTACGATGAGACGCTCGCCACCGAGATCGAAGCGCCCGACGCGCTCCATGCGCTCGCAGACGTGCTTGCGCCGCAAGATGCGCGCGCCGAACGCGCCATGCGGCGCTTAGCCGATGCTTCCCAACGCGCGGGCTCGATCGGCCCGCTCAGTTCACTGATTGATATTGGCCCCTACGCCGCGTCGGATCATTCGGCGCAAGTCGGCCCGTCGCGCATCGAAGTCAGCGCCATGGATATCGCCACTGCGGTGCTGCAGATCGCCGGTGGCGACCGCCAGGTGCGTCTACAGCTCGGCGCCGGCGTGCCCGGCATTGCCGATACAGAGGTCTGGCTCGCCATCGGCGAACGGCCGAACAATTCGCCTTGGCTGACGGTGACGGACGATTCCGACGTCATCATCCGCACGGCGCAAATGCGCCTCTATGTCGAAGCACGCGTCCGCCCTGCTGGCGCGCTCGGCAACCTCGCCAATGTGCGCATCCCCGTGCTGCAAGAACTAGCCGCCGCCGAAGCGCGCCTCGACGCTATCCGCTGCGGCATCGACCCGCGCGACCGGGAAGTCACCATCGCCGTCGCCCCCAGCATCGGCAGCCTGACACTCGGCGACATCGACATTTCACGCCTCGATAACTTCCGCACCGCCCTGCGCCCGACACCCGCGCAACTCGTGCGCGTCGGCGCGATCCGCGTCGAAGGCGAAGCGCACGTCACGCTGGGCGGCCAGCAATGGCAGCGGCTGCGCTTCAATGGCGACGAGATCGATCGCCGCGTCGTCAAGCAAGCGTCAACGCGCGACGCTGCGCGCGCCACCGTTTCGTCGCTGCTCGGCAATACCGATCTCACCGTGCGCGCCGGCGGCTTGGGGCTCAGCACAGGCGTCGTCACCAACGCTGTGGGCGGCGCGCTGACGACCGCCGCGCGTCCGCTGGACGATCTTCTCAACGGCTTAACGGACTTGCTCGGCGTGCGCTTGGGCGAGGCCGACATCAGAGTGAACGGCGTGCGCTGCGGCGGCGCCGCCTTGGTGGCGTAATGTCGAGTGCAAGACTGCTAACCACCCCTGCGTGCGCCGTTCACAACTTTAGGCCGAGCGGCATAGGCCGCGCCGATGATTACGAACTAGGCCGCCGAAGCGGCTCCGAAATTAAGCTGTCTTTATGCGCACCCGCCGTTTCTGGCGCGACCAAACGGGTATGGATATGAAACGCCTTCTCATCATTGCCACAGCGATGGCTGCGTTCAGCGGCGTCGCGCACGCCGACGACGACACCGACACCTTCGTTGTAAGCGCCACTGTACTTGCGACCTGCGAAGTCTCCGCCAACGATCTCGAGTTCGGCGATTACGACCCGGTCGCCGCCGCCCACCTTGACGCCGAGACCACGCTCTCCGTCACCTGCACCAACGGCACGCCGTATCAAGTCGCGCTCGAACTCGGGCCTGGCGCCACAACCGCCGCGCGCCGCATGGCCGATGGCAGCGAAATCCTCACCTACGCGCTCTACCGTGACCAATCGCGCACGTTGCTCTGGGGCCAGACCAACGGCTCCAACACGCTCGCTGGCACGGGCGACGGCAACCCCGCGACCATCGACGTCTATGGCCGCGTGCCGATGCGCCAGACCGCGCCTGCCGGCGAGTACGAAGACACCGTCACGGTGAAAGTCGAGTGGTGATCGTTCGCGCGCTCCTGCTGTGTGCAGTGCTCGCAAGCGCTGCGCCCGCCTCCGCGCAGAATGCGCCTGGCGGCATCCAAGTCGCGCCAGTTTTGGTGCAGATGACGCCGGAGCGCGCGTTCGGTTCGCTACGCGTGCGCAATGGCCGCGATCGCCCGACCTCGTTCGAAGTCGACGTTTACGCCTGGACGCAAGTCAACGGCGAAGACGTGCTGACGCCGACCGACGCACTGGTCGCCGCACCCGGCGTTTTCGAAATGCAGCCGGGCGCTGAACAAATTGTGCGCCTCGGCGCCGTAGCTCCCGGCCGTGAGCGCGAGACCGCGTTCCGCATCATCCTGCGCGAATTGCCTACGCCGCAAGGTAACGGCGCGCGTCTCGGCTTCACGCTGGAAATGTCGCTGCCAGTGTTCGTGACGCCCCGCGGCGCCGAAGCTTCACTCGATGTCGAAACGCGCGACGATCTCGGCCTCGTCGTCAGCAACACTGGCGCCGCCCACGCGCGTCTGATCTCCGCCGAGAGCGACGAAGGCGCCCTCGCATTGCCGCGCTACCTCCTCGCGGGTTCGCAAGCTGCGGCGCCCTTGCCGCGCGGCGCCGAGAGCGTGCGCTTCCGCCTCTATCAAGGCGCCAATCAAATTGAACGGATTGTCCAGGTCGATGATGCGGGCAGCCGTCCTTCTATGCGTTAGTCTCGCAGCGCCATCCTTGGCTTGGGCGCAAGACGCGACGCCGTTCGTCACGCAAATCCGCGTGCCCGCACGAGGCGCTTCCGTCGATGCGATGGCGTGGCGCACGCGCGAAGGCGTAGCGGTCGCGCGCGCTGATCTCGATGCGCTCGACATTGTAACGCCCGACGGCGCGCCGGAGCGCATCCTGCTGTCCAGCGTTCCTGGCTTGAGCTTTGTCGAAGATTCCACACAAGCGGCGATCATCATTAGCTGTACGACGTGCTTCGAAGCACAGCGCCTCGCCGAAGCGCCGACGGCGCAACGCATCGACCGCGCGCGCGGCGCCTATGTGAACTACGATCTCGATCTGCAATGGATCGAAGACGACGGCGCCTCCGCTGCAAGCGTCGCCGAAGCCGCCGTCTTCGGCCGCTTCGGCCTACTTGAATCGAGCGCCATCGCCCTCACCGGCGCAAACGACGATCGCCTCACGCGCCTCGAAACGCGCTGGACGCTCGACGATCCGGCCCGCCGCCTGCGCTATCGCTTCGGCGACGCCGCAGCCCTCACCGCGAGCGACGCGCCGGTGCGCTTTGCCGGCATCCAGATCGGCCGCCATTTCGGCCTTGAGCCATCCTTCATCACCTATCCGAGCCCGCTCATCAGCGGCGAAGCCGCCAGCACGTCCACCGTCGAACTCTATGTCGACGGCGCGCTGCGCGCGCGCGAGCAAGTCGCGGCGGGCCCGTTCGTGTTCGACAACGCCCCGCTCGTCAGCGGCGGCGGCGATGCACAAGTCGTCATCACCGACATTGCCGGACGCCAACAAATCGTCAGCCGGCCGTTCTTTGTCAGCACATCCTTGCTGCGCCCTGGCCTCACCGATTGGGCGATCTCTCTTGGCGCCGAACGCCTCGCCTTCGGCGAAGAGAGCGCCCAGTACGGCGATCACTTCTTCTCCGCCCGCTATCGCCGCGGCCTCACCCGCGCGCTTACCGCTGAAGCAGCGCTCGATCTCAGCGACGATGCGACCACCGCACAAGCGGGCATGGTTTTCGCCGACGTCACGATCGGCCAGGTGCGCGCAACGCACACGCAAAGCGATACGGGCGGCGCCTCGACCCTCGCCTGGTTTCAGGACGGCGACGCGTGGTCGGTCGGCATGCAAGGCGATCGCCGCGATCAAGGCTTTCGCGCGCTCGGCCTCGACGAGAGCAATCTGCAAGAGAGCTTTGCCGGTTATATCAGCGTCGAACTCGGCTCCTTCGGTTCAGCTTCGCTCACCGCCGCAAGCGTCGATTATTTTGATGACGAAGGCGCGCGCACGGTGACGCTCGCCTTCTCGCCCAGCTTTGAAGAAGCCTCGATCAGTGCGCGGCTCATCTATACCGAGCGCGTCGAAAGCGAAGTCGCCTTCGCGCTCACCTTCACGACGTCGCTCCGTGGCGATGTCGGCGCCAGCGCAGGTTACAGCGAAGACCGGCGCGGACCGAGCTATCGCGCATCGCTTCAACGCGGCGCCGATTATGAAGGCGGCCTCGGCTGGCGCGTGCGTGCGTCCAGTGGCCGGCGCGAATTCGCTGAAGCCGCGGTCTCACGTCGCGGCGGCATCGGCGATACGAGCGCTCAGATCGCGCGCAGCAACGGCGTCACCGCCGCGCGCCTCGGCCATAGCGGCAGCTTCGGCTTCATTGAAGGCACGGCCTTCGCGGCTGCGCCCATTCGCGGCGGCTTTGCGCTGGTGGATGCGGGTGCGCCCGATGTCGCGGTCACGCGCGACCGCTTTCTTGCCGGCGTTACCGGCGAAAGCGGCCGCACGCTTATTGTCGGCTTGCGCCCCTACGACGCCAACATCATCGCCATCCGCGCCGACGATCTGCCCTTCAATCAAACGCCGGCCCAAACCGAGATGCGCGTCACTCCGGCCGAAGGTGCGGGCGTCATTGTAAGATTCGAAAGCGCGACCGAACCCCTGATCGAAACCCGCGTCGCTTATGCCAATCGCGAAGCGCCGATACGCGGGGCAATTCTTGTGCGCCAGCGCGACGGCGCACGTTTTCCAATCGGCGCCAATGGCCGCATCGTGCTGCGCGGCGCGCGAGATGGCGACATCGTGCGCCTGGATCTCGACGCGCGCTGCACAGCCCGCGCCGATGAAGCAGCTGCTGCAAGCGGCCTCCTGCTCGAATGCGTCGCCGCATGATCCGCTTTATACTCTTCGCGCTCTTGTTCTTCGTTGCGCTCCCGCCGCAACGCGCCGACGCCCTGCTGTGCAACATCTTCCTTGGCTGCACATGTACGGTAACGGCGAGCGATATCGACTTCGACGATTTCACCCCGTTCGAAGGCAATCAGGATGCGGTCGGCGAGATCGAAGTGGACTGCACCGGCGTCATCGACGTTGCGCCCGCCATCCTCACCCAACTCGATGACGGCGCGTGGGGCACGTTCTCGGCGCGCCAAATGCGTAGCGCGACCGGCAATAACCTGCTCGCCTACAACCTCTACACAACCAACCAGCACAACATCATCGCCGGCGACGGCACGAGCGGCACCGCACCGATCTGGATCAGCGGTGGCCTCATCACGCTCGGCCATTGGCGGCGCTCGACCACGGTTTTCGCGCGCACGACGCCAACGATCAGCACCCGACCGGGGGAATATTCCGACACGGTCGTGGTCCGCATCGTGTGGTAGTCCGTAGCGAATAAAAAAGTTCCGCTACGCCATTGTGAGCACTGAATAAATCCTATATCGTTCACACGAACGAGGCATCCCGTGCGGCAGAACGCTATTTTTATTGGGATTTTTGCTGCCGCGGCGCTCGCGCTCGGTGCTTGTGGCGGCTCCGATGGCGAGCCAGCGCAGGCAGAGGCCGGCGAAGGCCCTGTCGTTCAGGTTGTGGAAGTCTTCCCGCTCACCGCGCCCGGCGCAGTAATGGCCAGCGGTCTCGTCGGCTACAAGCGCGAGGGCGACCTCGCCTTCAACGCGCCCGGTGTTGTAGCCGCCCTCCATGTTGACGCTGGCGACGTCGTTCGCCGCGGCCAGCGCCTCGCCACGCTCCGCCGCACCAGCGTCGGGTCCAATCCCGACGAAGCAGCACTCGCGCGCGCCAATGCCGAACGCGATCTCGCGCGCACGCAAGAACTCTACGAGCGCGGTTTCGTCAGTGAAGCGCGGCTGGAAGATGCGCGCCTGGCCGTCGAACGCGCACGCGACTCTTCCGTGCTCACCGCGCCAGCCGACGGCCTCGTGCTGCGCCGCCGCGCCGACATTTCACAATCCGTCGCCGCCGGTTCGCCGATCTTCTCGTTCGGCGAAACCGGTTCAGGCTTCGTCGTCCGCGCGCCCGTCGCATCAGCATCGGCCGCGCGCCTGCAAGTTGGCAACGCGGTCATCGTGCGCATCAATGAGCTCGGCAACGAAGCCCGCCCCGGCCGCGTTGCACGCATCGCCGGCCAAGGCGATTCCGGCACTGGCGCCTTCGAAGTTGAAATCGAAGTCCCGGATACAAGCCGTTTGCGCAGCGGCATGGTCGCCGCCGTCGAGATTGCCGCGCGCGCGCCGTCAACCTCGGAGAACGCACTGCTCGTGCCGAGCCTCTCGCTGCTCGATGCGCGCGCCGATCAAGGCGTTGTCTTCGTCATCGACGCCGAAGGTGTTGCGCGTCGTCGCTCGGTACGCACTGCCGGCGCGACGCAAAGCGGCGTGCTCATTGTCGAGGGCCTTGAGCCCGGCGAGCGCGTCGTCTCCGCCGGCGCTGCCTACGTCCGCGACGGCGAGGCCGTGCGCGTCGCGCCGGCAAGCTAAGCGCCCATGCAAGCCATCACGCGCTTCTTCGTCGATCGGTGGCAGTTCACCGGCGTGCTCTTTCTGTTGCTGATCGCGCTGGGCCTCGGCGCGGTTATGGCGATCCCAAAGTCGGAAGATCCGATCACAGAATTCCCGGGCGTCTCCACCGCCATCGTCTTGCCCGGCGCGGACGCCGAGCAGATGGAGCGGCTTGTCGCCATCCCGCTCGAAAACGCGATCAACAGCATCGAAGACATCCGCGACATCCGCTCTGTTTCGCGCGCCGGCCTTGCGGTTGTCAGTGTCGAGTTCGAGTGGGGCGTCGACGCGCAGGAAAAGTTCGGCGAGGTCATCCGCGAGATCAATCTCGTGCGGCCATCGCTGCCGAGCGGCATCGTCGATATTCGCTCGCGCCGCTTCAACCCGGCCGAGACCAGCGTCGTACAAGTGGCGCTCACCAGCCCTGACGCATCGTTCCGGCAAATGGAATCCTACGCCCGCGCTTTGCGTGACTCGATCGAACGCGCGCCGGGCATTCAGCAAGCCAATGTATGGGGCGCGCCCCCTTCGGAAGTGCGCGTCGCCGCCGATCTCGACCGCCTCGCCGCCTATCGCTTGCCGATCACCAGCGTCGCCGAAGCACTGCAGCGCGAAGGCGCCGATACGCCGATCGGTGCGGTCGAATCCGAGAGCCGCCGCTACAATCTGCAGGCCTCGGGCTCTTATGACAGCCTCGATGAAATCCGCGGCGTGCCGCTGCGGGCCGATGCCGGCTCACTCGTCACCGTCGGCGACATCGCCGACGTCGCCTGGGCCAACGATCAGCGCGCCCATATTACCCGCTTCAACGGCGAACGCGCCGTTTTCGTCTCCGCCCGCGCGAGGCTGGGCGAAGACATCTTTCCCGTCCTCAACAGCGTTCGCGCCCGCATCGACGCGTTCGAGTCGACCCTGCCCGATAACATCACCTTGCATCGCGGCTTCGACCAATCCGAGACCGTAAGCCATCGCCTCGGCACGCTCGGCCGCGACTTCGGCATCGCCATTCTGCTCGTGCTGCTGACGCTTCTTCCGCTTGGCTTCCGTGCGTCGATCGTCGTGATGGTCTCGATCCCGCTATCGCTGGCGATCGGCGTCGTCGTGCTGCACGCGATGGGTTACTCGCTGAACCAGCTCTCGATCGCCGGCTTCGTGCTGGCGCTCGGTCTTCTCGTCGACGACAGCATCGTCGTCACCGAAAACATCGCGCGGCACTTGCGAGAAGGAATGCAGCCGCGCGAAGCCGCCATCGCCGGCGTGCAAGAGATCAACGTCGCCGTGCTCGGCTGTACGGCGACATTGCTGCTCGCCTTCTTGCCGATCATGGCGCTGCCGGAAGGCGCCGGCGCCTTCGTCCGCTCGCTGCCGCTTGCCGTCGTTGCAACGATCACCGCGTCGCTGTTCGTCGCGCTCACCATCATTCCGTTCTTGGCGAGCCGCATGCTGCCGCGCTCATCGGTGGGTCATTCCAACCCACTGCTCGACACGGTGATGGGTGCGATCCACAACATCTATCGCCCTGCGCTGCACGTCGCGCTCCAACATCCACGCGCGACGGTCATTGCGGCGCTCACCGGCTTTTTCCTCTCGCTCGGCCTTGTCCCGCAACTTGGCTTCAGCCTCTTTCCGGAAAACGACAGCCCCTACTTCCTCGTCGATGTCGAGACTCCGCAAGGCGCATCCGTGGCCGAAACCGATCGCGCGGTTTTGTTCGTCGATCGCGTGCTCGCTTCGCACCCTGAGATCGAATGGCGCTTCGCCAACACCGGCCGCGGCAATCCGCAAATCTATTACAACGAGATTCCGCCCGAGCAGCTCTCGAACCAGGGTCAAGTCTATGCGCGCTTCGACGAATGGCATCGCACCGAAGGCATGGCCAAAATCGAAGAGATCCGCGCCGAACTCAATCAGTATCCCGGCGCACGCATCAATCTGCGGCGCTTCACCAACGGCCCGCCGATCGAAGCGCCCGTCGCTGTGCGCGTCTCCGGCCCGGACCTTGCCGCCATCGGCGAAATCGCCGGCGAAGTTGAGCGCATTCTTCTCGACACGCCGGGTACGCGCGACGTTTCCAATCCGGCATCCGAGCGCCTAATCGATCTCGATCTCAACATTGACGATGCCGAAGCTGCGCTGCGCGGCGTGCCGGCCGGCGTCATTGATCAAACGCTGCGCATCGCCGTCGGCGGCATGCCCGTCGCGCAATTCCGCGATCCCGCGGGCGATGCGTTCCCCGTCATGCTGCGCGCGCCACGCGAGGATGCGTTTCCCGTCTCCGGCCTGCAAACGCTCTTCATCTGGAATAGCCAAGGCGCAGCCGTGCCTCTGGGCGAGATCGCCAATCCGCGCCTCGAAGCCGGGCCCGCCTCCATCGACCGTCTGCAGCGCGAGCGCACCGTCACCGTGCGCGCCTACAACGAGCCAGATTATCTCATCAGCGGCCTCACCGCCGACGTCGCGCAACGCCTCGAGGCCATCCGCCTGCCGCCCGGCTACACGCTTGCTTTTGGCGGTGAAGCGGAAGCGCAAGAGCGCAGCTTCAGCGGCCTCGGCCCCGCCATCATGATCGCGATGTTCGGCATTATGGCGGTGCTACTGCTCGAATTCCGCACCTTCGCGGTAACAGCGGTCGTCGCCTTCGTCATTCCGTTCGGCATTATGGGCGGCTTGATTGCGCTCTTTATTGGCGGCGAGTCGCTCTCGTTCACCGCCATTATCGGCTTCATCGCGCTGATCGGCATCGAGATCAAAAACTCGATCCTGTTCGTCGAGTTTGCGAACCAACTTCGCGAACGCGGCGCACCATTGCGCGAGGCGATCGAACGCGCCGGCGAAGTGCGCTTCCTGCCTGTGCTCTTGACCAGCGCCACAGCCATCGGCGGCATGATCCCGCTGCTCTTGGAAGACTCGCCGCTCTTCTCGCCGATCGCGATGGTGCTGATCGGCGGTCTGATCAGCTCAACCCTGATCGCGCGCATCGTGACGCCGTCCATGTATTTGTTGCTGGCGCCGAAGGATGAGGCGGAAGAGCAAGCCCACGCTTAGGGCCACACACCCATTCCCGGGGCGATGCGAAGCATCGAGCCCGGGACCCATAAACACGTTTGCCGGAACGCTTCGCGCGAGTCCTTCAAACAAGCGGGGTTATGGGTCCCGGACTTGGCCTTCGGCCAATCCGGGAATGGGTGGAGAGAGGCGCTTTATCCATTCGATATTTCGCGCAACGCTCTGAATTCTCTGCGCCGCAAAGAAATCAATCCGACCGACTTCGCCTCATGAGATGATGCACGCATCTCCAACACGGGAGGCTCCGGATCCAAAAGCCGACAGCGTTGTGAGATGCGGTTTGAACGTGATGCGGTTGAAGTCTGCGAAGATGAACGCCGCTGCTCCGTAAGATGAAGGAAAGCGGAGAACCTTGCGGACGATTTGGCGTCTGCAATGCACGTCAGCCGGGAACGGGAGTATGGCGCTAAGGCTCGCCGGATACCCAGCGTCGCGAACGGTCAATTCGAGTAACATCGGCTGTGGCGGGAGAAGTCCGCGTTGACCTTTGCGTTGAGCGTCGTCGCGACACGCTCAGCGGTTCGTCTGCCCTCACACGCATGGCCCCCGGATGTCCATAGGAACGCCACGATGCTTCCGCCGGCTGCACAACAAATCGCGCAAGGGCGCGCTTCGGCACCACCCTCGCTACAAATCTTTAGAAGCTTCAGCTGAAGCGCGTCCTTGCTCTCCCACCCGCAGCGCTCACGCGCATGCGGCTATCTGCGCGCGGAGAAGCTGAACACGCCATCCCAAGCTGCATCGAGCTTCAGCAGCGCCTCGTTCGGCGCGACCGGCAAGTAGGCGTCGCCTTCGCGCGTGACCAGGCCGATCCGCTCGAGCTTCGCGATCGCGTCGTGAATCTCGAAATCGATCTCGAGGCCGAAGCGGTCCTTCAGGAAGGATTCCGCGAAATTGTCGATCTCGCCCTTGGCAAGAGACCGCCCAGCACGGCGGAGCATACCGTAGGCAATGATCGCTTCCTTCACATCCTGCTCTTCGCCGGCGCCGACCAGCAAATCGAGCACGCCGGCATTATTGGCGAGATTGCGAAAATACACAGTATCCGCGAGCTGCTTTTGATAGCGCAATGTCTGCGTCTCGTACTTCAGCCGCTGGCGCATCACGAAAGCGACCACCGCGATCAAACCCGAAATCGCCGCCAATGCGCGCCGCAGCTCGCTATCCTCGATCACGCCACTCGCGCCGAAATACGCCGCAAGCACGGCAAACAGCACGGTGAGCGCAGGCCAAAGATTGAGCAGCACAGGCACGCCGGTCGCGATGGCGGGCGCAGCAAGAAAGAATTGATCGCGCCGCAACATGCTAGGCCGCGCGCCAGGATGCAGCGTCACCAGCTCGGGGCTCGCAACACTGCGGAAGTGCTTCACGATCGCAGCACCTGGCCGCACGCCACGACGCATGCTGGCAAACGCGCGCCGATCGCTGCGCACGATCTCATCGTCGCCCTTGAAGCCGACGAGCACGACAACGTCGTTCATCACCTGCGCATCGATGCGGCGCGTACGCAAACCGAACCACGATTTGCGCTGCATTTGCTCAGCCCGCAGCCCGCGCGCGAAATACCGCACGCGACGGATGCCGGCGAGCGACGGCTTGATGGAAAGCCCCGTCAGATGCTTGGTCGCTTCGCGCGTCTGCACCGTGTCGGGATCGATCTCGGCGAAGTTCGCCTTGGTCAGCACTTCAATAAGCGCCGCTTCGAACGCCTCGAAGGCGCCCATACTGACATCGCGACGCGACGGCGGCGCATCGGGATCAAGCGGATCGTAGAGCGCCTTCAGCGCTTCGAGATCGTCATGCGCTTCGTGATGCAACAAAGCTGCGAACAGGTCGAACACCTGCGCCACGGACGCAGCATCGCCAGGCGGCATGCCCGGCTCGTCGCCAATGGCGCGCACCAGTTCCGCCTTACGCACAGCGATGTAACCGTCAGATCGCCCGGACGGTGCGGTTGTCCCCTCAGTCATGGGGGTGTGCTAACCCAGCATGCGGCGTCAGGCTATGCCGTAGAGGCTTGCGGGGCGCGCCGGAGACTGGAATTCTCGGCAGCTGGGAACTGCAAGGGGTTGCGATGAAGCGGGCTTGGGTTGTGATTGCGGCGCTGCTCGCGTGCGCGGTGGGTCCGGCGGGTGCGCAGCAACAGCCGCAGCGCGATCCGTTCAACGGTCAACTCGGCACGATCGAAATCGTGCGCCCACCCGCGGAAGCGGCGCACCTGACGCGACTGATGGGCGATGCACTCGAAGGCTTGCAGCCGCAACGGCCGGGCCGGCTCGATACCTATGTCATCTCAGTCGGATTCTGGGGCGACGCTGTCTTCGAAAACGAAGCGCGCCAAGCCGGCGAAATTCTCGCCGATCATTTGGGCGCCGAAGGCCGAACCATTACGCTGAGCGCCGGCGGGCTTCCGCAACGCACATTCCCTGCAGCGACGCCCGCCAATCTCTCCGCCGCGATCGGCCAAATCGGCTCGCTGATCGATCCGAATGAAGATCTCGTCGTCGTTTTCCTCACCTCGCACGGCGCCAATGACGGCTCGGTCGGTATTCGCGAGAACAATCGCATCAACGCCGCAATTCGCGCCACGCATCTGCGCGATCTGTTGAACGCCGCGAACATTCGCAACCGAGTCGTCATCGTTTCCGCGTGTTTTTCAGGCGCCTGGGTGGCGCCGTTCGCGGACGACAACACGATCGTTCTCACCGCCGCGCAGCAAGACCGCACATCGTTTGGATGCCAGCCACAGCGTGAATGGACGTTCTTCGGCGATGCATTGTTTGCGCATGGCGTGCGCGATCGCAATGAATCGCTGCTCACCGCATTCGATAGCGCGAAAGTGCTGATTGAGCGCTGGGAGCGCGAACAAAACCTGACGCCGCCATCCAACCCGCAGCGTTATGTCGGCGCCCGCGCAGGCGACATGCTCCGCCAGGCTGAGCGCAATGCGCGCTAGTCTGCGGGCGGCGGCATCAGCGAAAGCGGCGCCGCGGTCGTGCGCTTCGGCACGCGGATGACGATGCGCGATTGCACATCGCTGACGAGGCCAAGTGCGAGCACCTTGTCGCGCAGGAAGTCATCGTAAGCGTGCATGTTTCGCGTGACGACGCGGAGCATATAGTCGACGGCGCCAGTGACGGTCGCGCAATCGACCACTTCGGGCCATTCGGCCACGGCGCGCTCGAAGGTCTCAAGATTCTCGCGCGTCGGCAGCTGCAACTTCACCGAGGCGAACACCTCGAAGCTGAGGCCCAGCTTCTCGTTGTCGAGCAGCGTCACCTGGCGGGTGATGACGCCGGCCTTTTTCAGCCGCTCAATCCGCCGCCAGGCCGGCGAGGACGAGAGGTTCACCTTCTCGGCGATCTCGGCGATCGAAAGGCTCGCGTCCTGCTGCAGCAGATCAAGTATGCGCAGATCGACGGCGTCGAGTTCGATGGTCAAAGTTTTCTCCAACACGCACCAAAGCGCGAAAACCTTGCGCACACTGCCTCGGCGCCCCCTTCTCTGCAAGGCAGAACGGCGCTTGAGGCAATGAGTTTGCCAGCAAGCCTTAGGGAACAATTTCCCACCGCCGCCGTTCCCGTTCCCAAGATGTCGGACCAACACTTTGACGAACGCCGCGAGAGCGCGGACGAGCCCGACCAGCGTGTCGGCGGGGCAGATGTCCTGGCGATCCTCGCCGTCGCGAGCTTTCTCGCCGCCATCGGCCTCATCACCTTCTTTGTGACGTCGGCACTGGCCAGCTAGCGCCTTGCGCCCGGAACTGTCGGCGCGTATGCATCCGCCCCTTCGGTGGCGTAGCTCATCTGGTTAGAGCGTGGGATTCATAACCCCAAGGTAGGTGGTTCAAGTCCACCCGCCACCACCACTTCCCTCAGCGCGGACACGACGAACGCCATTCGGCGCAAAGCGCTTGACCGGATCGTTTACGGATGTAATCAATATGTCGATTACAGGTGTAAACATGCGTGTCAGCTCAGCGGAAAGCATTGTTATGGAGGCGCTCTGGCGGAAACAGCCGCTGAGCGCCGAAGATGTCTCCGCCGCCGTCGCCAACGAGCAAGGCTGGAGCGACGCCACCGTCAAGACCCTGCTCAACCGCCTCCTCTCCAAGGGCGCCATCGCGGCGGAGAAGGACGGCCGGCGCTACCTCTATCGTCCCGTGCTGACACGCGAAGATCATGTAGCGAGCGAAAGCACCAGCATGATCGACCGCCTGTTCGACGGCCGCGTGTCGTCGCTGGTTACGCATTTTTCCGAGCGCGAGAAACTGACACCCGAAGACATCGCCGAACTGAAACGCCTGATCGCGGAGCTCGACAAATGAGCGCTGACATCCTGCCCATCGTCTTGCGCGCCACGCTGACGGCGAGTGCCGCGATCATCGTTGTGCTGCTCTTGCGTCGCACGCTGCGCGCTGTCTTCGGCGCTGAGATCGCGTACGCATCCTGGTTGCTCGTGCCCGTCGCAGCGCTGGCGGCGTTCCTGCCCGCGCGTCGCATGTTCGTTCACACGTCCGCCGTCAACGATGCGGCCGCGCCGGTAACGCAAGCGTCTGAAGCGGCGCAGGCAATGGCGACGAACACACCTGACATCGCCGCGGTCGCGCAAACCGCTCTATCCAACATCGAACCGACTCCGCTTCTGCTTATCATCTGGCTCGCAGGCGTCGCGCTCAGCATCTCCTTCCTGCTGCTCGGCCACCGCCGCTTCATGCGCAACGCCGATGCTGCAGGCCCCGCCGTCGTCGGCGTCACCAATCCGCGCATCGTGCTGCCGCGCGATTTCGAGCAGCGTTACACGCCGGAAGAACGCGAGCTTGTTATCGCTCACGAGCGCGCACACATCGCGGCCTTCGACGCGCAGATCAACGCCGTTGCTGCACTGGCGCAGTGTCTCAACTGGTTCAATCCGCTCTTCTACGCCGCGCGCGCCGCTTTGCGCGTGGATCAAGAACTTGCCTGCGATGCGCGCGTCATGGCGCGGCACGGCGCCGCCAAACGCGTCTACGCCGAAGCCATGCTCAAGACGCAGCTCGCCGCGCAATACGCCCCACTCGGATGCCAATGGCCGCCTGTCGGCTCCAAACCTCTGAAGGAACGCATCGCCATGCTCGCACGCCCCCGTCCCACGCCGCTCCGCTTTGCACTCGGCGCCGCGCTCTGCGCCACCGCTACGCTCACCGCCGGCACGCTCGCCTGGGCGACGCAACAGCCGCAAGTCATCCGCGTCGCCGCACAACAACAACAGCGCGACGTAGCAACGCCAGCGCAACGCGCGCTCGGTCGCCAACTGATCGGCGCACTGATGGAAGGTCAGATGACCGAAGCGCACGATCTCATCGAAGCTGGCGCGGACGTGAACTATTATCTCCAAGGCGACGGCACGCCGCTCGTCATCGCCGCACGCTTCGGCTCGCGCGACATGGTCGAATACCTGATCGCGCAAGGCGCCGATGTGAACCAAGCGGCGCCGGGCGACGGCAATCCGCTGATCATGGCTTCGATGTTCGGCCACATGGATGTTGTGCGTATCCTGGTCGAGCGCGGCGCTGATGTGAACGGCATCGTCGTCGACGATGAAACGCCGCTGATTAACGCTGCGCGCAACGATCAGATGGATGTCGCGCGTTACCTGATCACACGCGGCGCCGATGTGAACCTCGCTGTCGATGCGATGACGGCACGCGGCATGGAGCGGCGCTCACCGCTCAGCGAAGCGCGCCGTCGTGGTCACAGCGCGATGATCGCGATGCTCCGCGAAAACGGCGCCGCCAGCTAACACCACCCCTTAGCACTAGGATTTTTCAACGATGGCTTTCATCGACGCCCGAACTTTGCCTGAAGCAACCGAGATCGAAGCCGATCTCATCATTATCGGCGGCGGACTCGCCGGCATCGCCATCGCCAAGCAGTGGCAAGACGCCGGCAAAAGCGTCGCCATTCTCGAAAGCGGCGGCCAAGAGCGCGACATGGAAATCCAAGCGCTCTATGCCGGCGCCGGCGTGATGCGCGGACCCGGCAATCCGGATCGCAACATCGACGCCTATCCGATCCAATCGCGTGCGCGTTGGTATGGCGGTTCTGGCAATGTGTGGGGTGGCAAGTGCGCGCCGCTCGATGAAGCAGACTTCGCACAGCGCGATTGGCTTGAACGCACCGGCTGGCCGGTGAACCGCGCCGAGATGCAGCCGTTTTACGATCGCGCCTGCGATCTCTTACAGATCCCGCGCTTCGATCGCGATTGGGATGCAAATCCCGATCCGGACCGCCCGCCACTCGCGATCAATGATGATTTCTTCGCAGCACCCCGCGTGTTCTCGGCGCTCTCGGGTGAAGTCGATAGCGCGCGCTTCGATGCATTCCGCAACGACTTCGTTGAGACGTCGCAGAACATCCGTGTCTATCTGCACGCCAACGTCACCGACATTCGGCTGCGGCGCGGCGATCGCGTGCAAGAGCTTGAGGTGCGCTGCCTCAATGGCCGCCGCCACACGGCGCGCGGACGTGCTTACGTTCTGGCTACGGGCGGCATTGAGAATGTACGCCTGCTGCTCGCCTCCGGCGGCATCGGCAATCACAGCGATCTGCTCGGCCGCTGCTTCCAGGGTCACGTCACCTTCGGCGTCTATGAAAATACCGAAGGCTTGAACACGATGATCAGCGTCAGCGACGGCCAGAGCATGTCGCTCTACGCAGATAGCGGTCGCACCAATACGCATTGCGTGATCGCGACGACGCTCCAAGGCCAACGTCGCTTCGGCACGGGCAATTTCACCACGACTTTGTTCAACGCCGATGACGCGCCGCGCCCGGAAGATGCCGCCGTGCTCACGCTTTCGGGGCAAATGGATGCCAACGACGCCAGCGCTCGCCAGCACCCGTGCTTCTTCATGTCCGAACAGTTTCCGCATCTCGACAGCCGAATCACGTTGCTGCCGGAACACACTGACCCGCTCGGCATGCCACGCGTGTTGCTCGATTGGGTCTATTCCGAGCGCGACTTCGACAATCTCGAACGCTCGGGCGCGGCGTTGGGCGATGCGCTGGGCGCGGAAGGCAAAGGCCGCATACGCTGGCCGGTCGCTCGCGATCAATTGCTCGCGACGCTGAATATGTCGCGACATCACATCGGCGCCACGCGGATGAGCGCCGATCCGGAGCAGGGCGTCGTCGACGAGAATTGCCGCGTTCATGGCGTGCGCAATCTCTATGTCGCCGGCTGCTCAGTGTTTCCGACCTCCGGCATCGCCAACCCGACGCTGACCATTATCGCGCTCGCCATGCGCCTATCCGACCATCTGAAGCGCGACATGGGAGTGCGCACATGAAATTGAGCAAACGAGACGTGTTGTTGGCGCTGACCGCATTGGCTGCAAGCGCTGCACTCCCCGCCGCGGCGCAATCGAACGCGCTCGACATCTCCGCCGGACGCGCGATTGGCCAAGCTTATCTCGCCGCGAATAATGGCGTCGACGTTGCCGCGCTACGCCGCGACTTGCTCCCGAATGGCTTTGACGCCGCGGCGGGCCCACGCTTGCGCGAACGTGCGGCGGCGGACTTCCGCGCCGCGCGGGTGTTCGTATTCAAGGGCTGGCGTTTGTCAGTGACGGAGGCGCAGCTCTTCGCTCTGCTCGCTTAACGCCGCGACACGATTGGCGCCGCGACGCTTTCGTGTGACCCATGACGCATGGATGAGAGCAGAATTCCGGTCATTGTCGGCGTTGGTCAGATCAATGATCGCGAGGATCGGCTGAACGCCGTTGAGCTGATGGCCGCAGCCCTGCGCAATGCTGACGCTGATGGCGGCGGCGGTTGGCTGCAGCGGATCGATGCGCTTGACGTGGTGGCGCAGCTCTCGTTTCCGGAGTTCGCCGATGCGTCGGCGCCGTTGGCCCACATGCTGGAGATTGCGCCGCGCCATTGCGCGCAGACGCGCTATCCGATGGGCGATAGTCCAGTCGCGTTGCTCGATGCGGCAGCGAGCCGGATCGCGGCGGGCGAAGCTGAGGTCTGCGCCATCGCCGGCGGCGAAGCGCTGCGCACAGCCGGCAAGCGTGCGGCAGGAAAGCGCGACGCGGTGCGCGACTCCGCAACGCAAGCGACGCGCGCAACGCGGCCGGGGCGCGAACGCTACGGCGTCGTCGCGCCGACAGACGTGTATCCGCTCTACGAAAACGCTTGCCGCGCTGCGTGGGGGCAAAGCTTGAGCGAAGCCCAAGCCGAGAGCGCAACGCTTTGGGCCGGCATGTCGCAAGTCGCGGCGCAAAGCGAAGGGGCGTGGCTGCGAGACGCGCGCACGGCGGAAGAAATCCTCACCGTCACGCCGAACAATCGGCTGATCACTTTTCCCTACACGAAACTCATGGTCGCCAACGCATCGGTGAACCAAGGCGCGGCGTTCATCGTGACGAGCCTCGCAAAAGCCAGGCAGATGGGGCTCAGCGAGCAGCGCCTCATCTATATCGGCGCCGGCGCCTCAGGCCGCGAGCCCGGCGACGTGTTCGTGCGTGAAACACTGCACCACTCGCCCTCGCTCGAGTGGACGCTGCAATCGGCGCTCGCGAACAATGGACTAACGGCTGCCGATCTCGATCACGCCGAGCTCTATTCCTGTTTCCCATGCGTACCGAAACTAGCACGTCGCGCCATTGATTGGCCGCTCGGCAAGCCAATCACCGTCTTCGGCGGCCTCACCTTCGGCGGTGGCCCGGTCGGCAATTACATGAGCCACGCCATCGCCGCGATGACGCAAGCACTGCGCGCAAACGGCGGCCACGGCCTGCTCTTCGGCAATGGCGGCCTTGCTACGACGAGCCACGCCGTCATTGTCTCACGCGATCCGGCGATCGCCGCAAAGCGCGGCGCAAGCGCCGCCTACGACGATGCAGGCCGGACACGCGTTGATCTGCTCGAAGCCTACGAAGGCGAAGCACGCATCGAAACGTACACCGTGTTTTACACACGCGAAGGCGCGCCGCGTTTCGGCATTATCGTCGCGCGCACGCCGGACGGTGCTCGCGTTCTCGCACGTGTTGAAGCCAATGATGCTGAGCTGATTGCGCTTCTAACCTCCAGCGACGCTGAACCCGTCGGCGCCAATGGCGTTACGCGCGTCGATGGCGATAGCCTCGTGCGCTGGCGTTTCGCGTAAAACAAAACGGGCGGCCCCTGCGAGCCGCCCGTTCCGTCCAGCGCTGTTGCGCTTGTTATTGCGAGCCGGGCTCGACGCCAGGGCCGATGTGTTCGTTGAAGAACGCCAACGACTCCGTCATCACCGTCCGCCACTGACCACCCTGGTCCGGCGAGAAATAGTGATCCATGTCTTCGAGGCGAACAAAGCGCACCGGCTTGCCGGCACGACGCATCGCTCGCTCCATGATCTCGCTTTGCGAAACCGGGACCGTACGGTCGCGATCACCGTGGATGATCAGAAGCGGCATGCCGACGCGGTCCGCGTTACGCGCGGCCGAGTAGCGGATCAGCATGTCGCGATCGCGGCTCGGATCGCCGATGGCGTCCGTCCAATAACGATACGACACGCTCTGCATGCCGCCGCCGCCGCCGATAATCTCGTCGGCTTCGCCGAAGCGAACCCAATCAAGCATTTCGAGCAGATCGGAAACGCCCGCGCCCGCCATCGAGCACTTGTAGAGATCGGCGTTCTCGACCGTCGCGGTGAAGGCGACGTAGCCGCCATACGACCAGCCGGCGATGCAGATCCGGTTCGGATCGGCGATGCCCGCTTGGATCAGGTAGCGCGTGCCGTCTGCGACGTCGGCCTGCATGCGCTGACCCCACTGACGATGACCGGCTTCAACGAACGCGCGACCGGAGCCGCCGCCGCCGCGGAAGTTCGGCTGGAACACCGCATAGCCTTGCGCGGCGAACGAGCTGGCGAACGGATCGAAACCCCACACGTCGCGGCCTTCCGGACCACCGTGTGGCACGACGATGAGCGGCAGGTTGCGCACGTCGCTGACGCCCGGCGGCACCCAGAGATAACCCCAGAGGCGCTGACCATCGCTCGCCGTATATTCGACCACGCGCTGCGTCGGCAGTTGCGCGGCTTGAACTTGCGGACGCGATTGGACGAGACGGCTCAACGTGTTGGCGTTGAGGTCGTAGAGGTGGAAGGTGCCGAGATCCTGCGGACCATTGGTTTCGATCAGCCAAAGTGAGCCATCGTCGCGCGCGCGCGATATCAGCTGCACGTTGACTTGGTCGCCAACAGTTTCCTGCAGCGCGTCCCAACGGGCGCCGAACTCATCGTCGATGCCGTCGCAGGTCCAACGATACGCCCAATAGCAAGCGGCGAGGATGCGGTTAGCCTCGGTGTCACGAATGGCGCTCGAAACATCGAACTGATCGTTCGTGGCGATGGTTTCGACGTACTGGCCGTTATTGGTGTCGTAAACGTAGAGACCGCTGGTGTCTTGGCCGTCGCGGCGCGCAAGCACGAACACTTGTCCAGGCTGAAGCGCTGGGCCGACGCCTTCAAACGTCGGGCCGGAATTCGCGCCCGAGGCGCCGCGGAAGCGGATAATTTCCGTCCACTGCGATTGCCCCGGAGCGCGGCGTGACCACGCAAAGCCGCGGCCGCCAGCGATCGAGTCCTGACGCAGCACCGGCGTGCCGTTGACGTCGACAACATAGTTGAACGTGCTCGACGAACCCTCTTCGACCACGGTGTGCTCACCGGTGACGACGTTGACACGCCATAGCTGCGAAAGCGGCGTCAGCAACAGGACGTGCTGTTCATCGTTCGGCAGCAAGCTGACGAGGCTCGCGCCCGCATAGCGCGGGATATTTTGCGAGGCCGGATCGTAGAGCATGATCCGCGCGCTGCCGTCGATCGCCGTGGAGAGAACGTGCGAGACGCGGATGAAGGTGTCTTCAACACGGCCTGTGGTGCGGCGCGCGGAGCCCGCCTGCTGCGTCACCGGCACGCGATAGGAATAGCTGAATACGATGCGCTCATCCGATTTGAACTGGACGAAGTCGATCTGCATGCCGTTCTGCGCACCGGCCGCCTGGATCGGACGCATCTGACGCGTTTCGCGATCGAGTACGACAAGCACGTCGCCTGAAGGCTCACGGCGCACGAGTGAGATGTAACGCCCACTGGGCGAGATGCGCAGGCCGCGCGCGGCGTCATAGCCGACCAGCGCGTCAGGCGCGATGCGGCCTTGGCTCTGCGCCGTCGCCGGCGTCGATTGAATGGAACCAAAGGCGATAAACACGCCAACGAGCGCCAATACGGCGTTCCGGATCATCACGGAGACCTCCCCACAAACTCAGCCGCTATTTTCGGGCCTCAGCCCCGCAACGTCAACGCGTTGGCTCAGCATAGACGGCCCGGACATGGCCATCCGTGTAGCCCAGAATGCGGCGTTCGCCGCCCGGCCAGGTGGTCAAGTCGATCACAAAGCGCAAACCATTGTGGACGCCGTCCGTCACCGCCTCCGGTTCCAGACGAACCCAGGCCAACGGGGCCTGCGATGTCGCCCTTGCCCCGGCGCCCTCGATCGCGGCGACGATGGCGGCGCGGACGTCTTTGGGCGGGTATTGCAGGAAAACCGAGTGATAGACGATCGTCGCAGCGTCCGGGGCGCGCGTGGCGAGCTTCTCGGCCAACCATTGATCAGCACTGGCGCGATCGACGCGAACATCAGCGTCGATCGCAAGCTCCGCTGCCGCCTCGAAGCGCGCGAGACGATCCGGCTGGTCGGGCCAGATGTACGATTTCAGCCGCAAACGCTGCGCCGGATCGCGGACATCGAGCGGATTGAGATCGCATGCGGCGCGGTGGCGCACGTTGGGGCGGACATGCACGGGCGGCGGCGGACCTTGCCAGTCAGTATCGATCCGCACCGCGCCTTCGCCCCACGCCCACGATTGCGTGCGATAGGCGAAGCGATCCCAGTTGAGATTGAGGCCGGCGCTGGCGCCGATCTCAAGAATATCGATCGGGCCTTGCCATTGCTCGGCGAACACGAGGAAGGCCGCGAGCAAAGCGATGGAGCGGCGCGTCTCGTTGGTTTGCGGCGGCGATTGGATGAATTGGGCGGTCCACTCGCGCTCGCGTTCGAAGAACGCGCGCGCGGCGGGCCAGACCTTCTCGACGCTAAACGCCGCGTCGCGCCCCGGATAGAGCGGCGCAAGCGCTGGATCGCGGCCAGTCAGCACCGCTTCGTGCAGCGCGCCTGCGAGCCTCAGCGCCAACGCGTCGGCTGCGGGATTGGTGCTCCAATCGCCCACGAGCGCCACCATCGGTCCGCCCTCTTGGAGGTCACGCGCCATGCAATCGATCAGCCCGCCGGTGAATGGCGAGCCGTACGCGGTACAGAATCCGGCTTGCTGCAAAAAGTGAGCGTGAACCCGCTCGTTCATTGCGTTGGGCTTTGCAAGAGGGAGATGCGTCCGCCCTCGATGCGCCACGTCCCGTTCTCCATAGAAACGAAGATCGGCAAGCCGTGCGAGAGATTCAGAAAAACGTGAGTCTCCGTCGGCATCGGCGTCGCGATGTGAGTGAACATGATAAACGCGGTGTTCATTTCGGATTGCGCTTGCAAGCTCAAGCACGAGCGGCTGAAGGATTCCGTCTCAACCACGGCGCCTGATTCAATATCCACCGCGCGCCGCACGAAGCCGCCTACGCGCACCATCCCAGGCGTCGTCGTGGCCGGCATCAAGTAAATGTCGGCATCCGCCGTGCTCGAGTCTGCTGGCGGCAGCGTCGCCACATTGTATGGCGCCTCGCATATCGGCGTACCCGCCTGCAGCGCGATCTGACGCGCGCGGAAAATCCGTTGCCGCGCTTCATCGAGTTGGATCGAGACACGTCCGTGTTCGACCAGCACCTCGCCGCGGAACGTCGACCTATGCGCGCTCCATAGCGCGCCGCCACGCTCCGCAATGAAGTCGACGATTACAGCGTCGCCCTCGCGCACCGTGACCCAGCCGCGCAAATCGCCGCGCTCGCTCTCAGGGATCGCGCGCACCATTTCATCTGTCGCCAGCCAGCCGGCGCGATCATGTTCGTAGAGATCGCGGCCAATGCGCTCGGCGCGCGCGATGGCTGCAAGCTGTTCGGCGTCCTGTGCAAAAGCAGACGGGCTCGCCAGCGCCAGCGCAAGCAACAGCGCTGCAAGCCCGGCCCGCCACATGCTCAGCGCTCCACGGCGAGCGCGATGCCTTCGCCGCCGCCAATACAGAGCGACGCGACACCACGTTTGACATCGCGCGCTTCCATCGCCGCGAGCAACGTCACCAAGATGCGCGCGCCGGAAGCGCCGATCGGGTGACCGAGCGCGCAGGCGCCGCCGTTCACATTGATAATGTCGTGGCTGATGCCGAGCTCTTTCATCGCGATCATTGGTACGATGGCGAAGGCTTCGTTGATCTCCCAGAGATCGACGTCTTTCGTCTTCC
Source organism: uncultured Terricaulis sp. (assembly GCA_964405865.1). GTDB lineage: Bacteria > Pseudomonadota > Alphaproteobacteria > Caulobacterales > Aquidulcibacteraceae > Vitreimonas. Next base: position 524,380 of record CAYOPM010000001.1, read on the forward strand.
ACTCAGCCCGCGCGAGCGCCTTTTGGATCGCCGGCACAGGCGCCGAGGTAAACTTCGACGGCTCTTGCGCGTGCGAGCTTTGCGCAACGATCGTCGCGATGATCTTCCGACCCTGCTTTTCCGCGTCGCCACGGCGCATCAGCACGAGTGCGGCCGCGCCATCGGAGATCGCCGAGGCGTTTGCGGCGGTGACAGTACCGTCCGGTGTAAACGCCGGCTTCAGCGACGGAATTTTGTCTGGACGCGCCTTCCGCGGCAGTTCATCGGTATCGAGCGCGCCGGTCTTCAGTTCGATCGGCGCGATCTCGCGTTTGAAACGGCCTTCAGTGGTGGCGTTCTGCGCGCGCTTCAAAGTTTCGAGCGCGTAGGCGTCCTGCGATTCACGCGAGAACTGATACTCTTTCGCGGCGGCGTCAGCATAGACGCCCATCGCCAAGCCTTCATACGCATCTTCGAGGCCATCGAGCGCCATGTGGTCGAACAGTTTGTCGTGGCCGTACTTTTGGCCAGCGCGGTGCTTCGACATCAGAAACGGCGCGCGTGTCATGCTTTCCATGCCGCCAGCGATGACCACATCGCTATCGCCCGAGATCAATGCTTGGCGCGCCATCGCGACGGCTTGCAGGCCAGAGCCGCACATCTTGTTCAGCGTCACCGCTTGCGTGCTCTTGTCCAAGCCCGCCTTCAGCGCCGCTTGGCGCGCTGGCGCTTGGCCGAGACCGGCGCTGAGCACATTGCCCATGAAGATCGTGTCCGCGCCGGCGACTCCCGCTTCCTTCACCGCCGCTTTGACCGCGACCGCGCCCAGGTCCGGCGCCGAGAGATTGGCGAGTTCGCCGAGCAAGCCGCCCATTGGCGTGCGGGCCATGCCGACGATGACGATGTCTTCTGCGCTCATTGATCTTTGTTCCCTGTCTGGCGGAGCACAATAAGGGTCGAGGTGCCGTGCGCCAACAGGCGCCCGCGTGAATCCGTGATCTTGCCTTCGGCGGTGATGATCGTGCGCCCGCGCGCCACCACCACGCCTTCGGCGCGCACCTGCCCGATCGCTGGCGTCATGGCGCGGACGAAGTTCACTTTCGTCTCAACCGTTGTGTAGCCAACGCCCGCAGGCAGAGTAGTGTGTGCCGCACAGCCAGTGCAGCTGTCGATCAAAGTGAGCGCATAGCCGCCATGCACAATGCCGAGCGGATTGAGGATGCGTTCGCTAGGCTCGCCGATGAAGAGCGCGCGGCCATCTTCGACCTCCGCGAGATAAAACCCGAGCGTCGTTGAGATCGAGGGCGGTGGGTGGCCACCAGCGATGAGCAGACGCAACGCCTCTAGGCCATTCAAGCCGATCAAGTGTTTCGCTGCCGCTTGCGCGTCAAAAGGCTCGGTATCGGACATCTGGACTTGCCTTGCTTGTCTAACCTGAAGCTCTATTCCGTGCGCGCGATCCAGCCGCCGCCGAGAACGCGCGTGGAGGTCGGATCGTAGAACACCGCCGCTTGACCGGGCGCTACGCCCTCTTCGCCGTCGTCGAGATCGACGCTCCAGCCTTCGCCGATGCGGAGCCGCCCCGGCACCGGTGGTCGCGTTGAGCGCACGCGCACGAGCACCGGGCGGCCATCGAGCTCGTCTTCGCTGCCAGCGTGTTCACCGATCCAGTTCACGTCCTTCAGCACAATGCGCGTGACGCCCAGCGCTTCACGCGGGCCAACGATGACGCGCTTTTTGGCGGCATCGAGCTTGATCACGAACAATGGCTCGCCAGTCGCAACACCAAGCCCGCGGCGTTGGCCGACGGTGAAATTGATCACGCCATCGTGGCGGCCCATGACGCGGCCATCGACATGCACGATGTCGCCCGGCTCGATCGCGCCGGGGCGCAACTTTTCGACGACCGCTTGATACTTGCCATTCGGCACGAAGCAGATGTCTTGGCTGTCGGGCTTTTCCGCCACGCGCAAGCCAAGCTCGGTCGCCAACTCGCGTACTTGCGTCTTCGGCAAGCTGCCGAGCGGAAAGCGCAGATACGCAAGCTGCGCGCGCGTGGTCGCGAACAGGAAATAGGTTTGATCGCGGCTCGGATCGGCGGCGCGGTGCAGCTCGGGACCAGCCTCGCCTTCACGGCGTTGCACATAATGGCCCGTCGCCAAGCAATCGGCGCCCAGCTCTTCAGCAACGCGCTTCAGATCCGCGAACTTCACGGTTTGATTGCAACGCACGCACGGGATCGGCGTCGCGCCCGCGAGATACGTGTCGGCGAAATCTTCCATCACCGCGTTGCGGAAACGGCTTTCGTAATCGAGCACGTAATGCGGAATGCCGACACTATCGGCGACGCGGCGCGCATCGTGAATATCCTGCCCCGCGCAGCACGCGCCCGGCTTGTTCACCGCCGCGCCATGATCATAGAGCTGAAGCGTCACGCCGATGACGTCATAGCCTTCGCGCTTCAGCATCGCGGCGACGACGGAGCTATCGACGCCGCCTGACATCGCCGCGACCACGCGCGTCTCGGCGGGCGGCTTGGCAAAACCCAAAGAATTGAGTGTGCGCGCGCCAATAGACGCACTGGTCAAAGTAGTCATTTTTACTCTCTCCCTCCGGGTTCAAGGCCCGGAGCGATGGGAAACGCTACCTCAGATAATTGAGTAGGCTGAGATTTGAAAGGTCCGAGAAGGTCTTCGCCGCAGCTTCGTACTGCACCAGCAGCGAATTCAACTGGATGGTGATTTCGGCGATGTCGGCGTCGGCCTGATCACCGATCTCTTTGACGAGCAAATTCGAGCGCTCTTGCAGGCGCACGCGTTCCTGCTCGAAACGCGTCGCCAGCTGGCCCGAGCGGCCTTCCTCGGTCGTGAACTTCGCCGCCTCGGTTTCCAGCTGCCCGGACAAGGATTGCAGCGCCGCCCGATCCTCGGCGCTGATCGGCTGACCGATAACGCCGCCATTGGCGTCGACCAGGTTGGCTATCGCGCGCAGCGTGTTGAACAGACCTTGTGACAGTTCCGACGCTTTCGCGGCGACGACAGCGGGTTCGCCGGCGCTCAACTCGATTGTCTGATGCCGCACGGATTCGTCGAACATATCTTCCGGCAGCGTCAACGTCTGCAGCTCATCGAGCGTGTGAAACTTGATCGGCTGGGTGTTCTGGCGCTCGCCGGCGAACAGCGGCTGACCATTCCACGTCTGGTTAAGCGCCGAAACGATGCTCGCGAACGAAAGCTCCAACTCGGTGCCGACGCCGCGGCCATCATTGGCGCTCAGCGCATCGAGGATTGATTGTGAGAGCATGCGCGTCGATTCCGCGACTTGCCCAAGTGCGGCGCCTTGCACGCCGAAGCGCGCTTGTAATTGCGAGAGCACCGAGCCGCGCGAGTCGGAGGCCGCGACCATGCTTTGTGCATTGAGCAGACGGCTCGACGCGCCGCCGAAGCCTTGCAGGTCGCGCGCCTTAGCGCCCGACGCGATCTGCGCTTGCAGATCGGATAACTCGCGGGTGATGCGGCGGACGTCGACCTGCGCCTGCGTCGAAAACCGCAATGACAATGCGCCAGACATAAGCGCCTACTCCTTAGCGATAGCCGATGGACAGCAGAATATCGAGCATGTCGGTGGCCGCCTGGATGACGCGCGCCGACGCTGCGTACGAATTCTGGTACATCGTCATTTTCATCAATTCGTCGTCCATACTGACGCCTTCGAGTTGCGCGCGGCGATCGGCGGCGGCGGTCGCCACCGCTTGCGAGCCGAGTTGCGCGCGCTCTGCATCAGATGCGAGACGCCCTGCTTCGCCACCGAGACGCGCGGCATAAACCGCAAGCGTCGTCGATTGCGACGTCATCACACCGGCGGCGCCGAAACTGCGGACGCTATCGCGCGCCGCCACGATCGCTGCAGCGCCGCGATTGTCGCCGGCTTCGATGACGCGCTGGCCGAGTGCGACTGTGAGATTGGGGCGGCCGACCGCTAAACGTCCGGGATCGGCGGCGATCTCGGCATCGACATCGACTTCGAACGCGCGTCCCGCGGTCGCCGCTTTCGAAAGGCCGTGCAGCGCGGTGAAAGATACGCCGGTTGAGCCGCGCTGCGTCGTATCGCCGAGGAGTTCGACGCTGTATCCGCCGTTCGGTACAAAACTGATGCGGCCGGTTGCGTTATCGAGCGCGAAGGCGCCGAATTCGCCAACGCCTGTGCCCGGCGCGTTCAACGTATCGAGCAAATCTTGCCAATCCGACGTGCCGGCAGCGAGCGGACCGCTGATCGAGACGGTGCGCGTCGCAACATTGCGGCCGAGCGAGTCGGTGACTTGGTACGTGATGTCGCCATTGGTGAAGCCATGCGGATCGGCGCCGGTGATGCCGCTTTCGAAGAAGAGCGGCGTCGGGCGCGAGACAAGATCATTCAGGCCGAAGAAATGCGAGAACCCGCGTCCCGCGCGGGCTGACGGCTCGTCGGCGTCCTGCTGCACGACAACGCCGCCACCGCCACCGACATTGAGCGAGAGCACCCCATTGGTGAAATTCGCAGCGCCCGCGGGCGTTGAAATGCCGAGGGCCGTGTTGAGCGCGTTGGTGAAGCTTGCAATCGTGCCGCCGAAATTGATCGTGCCGGCTGGCGCTTCACTCGTGATCGTGCCGGCGTCGAAGTCGATGCTGAGGCGCTGCGTGAGATTGCCGTTAGCGTCGGTGATCGCGACGGTGGTTTCACCGGTGAAGCCAAGTGCATCCGTGCCGAGCAAGCCGGTTTGGCGGCCGACAAGATTGCCGACCGGCGGCGCGGACGCGTTCTCATTGTGCACTTGATTGAGTGCGTCGGCGAGCGAGCCGGCGAAACCGCCAAGCGCCTCAGCGAGGCCGACAAGATCCTCGTCGCGCACTTGCAACAGGCCAGCGATCTCGCCGCCCTGGATATATGGCTCGAGATTGGACTGCAGGCCAAGGCCTTCATTGATCCTGATGACGCCGTGATTTGTGTAAGGTGTTGAGTTAGGCGCGTAACTGATGGTCGCGGCTTGAACGCCGACGAGCAGAGCGCCGCCACTGGTGCGCACATGCACGCCGCCTTCGGTTTGCGGCGATACGCGGACATCGAGCAAGGACGAGAGCTGATCGATCAGCGCTGATTGCGCGTTCTCGGCGCCGCTGGCGTCCGCGCCGGCGCGCTTGGTGAGACGGATCTCGTCGTTCAGCTGCGCGATCCGATTCATCAGGCTTTGCGCGTCGGTGACAGAATCCGCGATGCGCTGATCGGCTTCAGCGATCAGATCCTGCAACGACTCCGCGATACGATGGACTTCGCCATACATGGTCTGCAGCGAACTCACCGCATCGACGCGGCGCAACGTCGATGACGGATCGACACCGATCTCGGTCATCGCCGACCAGAAATCGTCGAGCATTGCAAACATCGACGTGCTGCTGGCGGGATCGCCGAAATTCGACTGCGCGCGAGAAAGAATGTCTGAGCGCGCAGCGGACGAGCCACGCGCCGCTTCGGCGATGTAGCTGGCGGTGGCGAGGAAGCGGTCCGCGGCGCGCTTGATGCCGGTGATCTCAACGCCGGCGCCGGCGCCGAGCTGCGAGCGCGGCGCGAGCACGATTTCCGTGCGCACATAGCCGGGCGTGTTGGCGTTCGAGATGTTCTGCGAAATGACGCTCATCGCCGTCTGCGACGCACGCAGTCCGGAGAGGCCGGAATACAGGACGCTGGAAATGCTCATGCGCCGCCTCCCGGCAGAAGGCGCCGGGCGCCCGGCGATTTTTGCCGGGCGCGCGCGCGTATGCAGCGCATCGCGCAATCGGTCATAAGTGCCTGATAAGGCGCCATTTTATCCCCTCCTCCGAAGCTCCGCGATGGACCTCCGGCAGGTCATGTTCACCATCTCCTCGCAAGGCCGGGGCCACATGGTGAATGCCCGGCAGCTTCTGCCGGGCGCTGGGCGAGTTTTGCCGGTAATCGGATTGCCGCGCCGATTTCGAGCATTGATTTTACTTGGTTTTATTTGGTTAGCGGCGTGGCCCGGCGCTTGCTGAGGCCCTCCAGCCCGTATGCGCGGGCTTTGGGGGACTTATGGGTTTCGCGGCCAACGCCGTTGCTGATGTGATCGCGCCACAAGCGCGCGCACCGAACACGCGCCCGGCCAATGCTGGCAGCGGCCGCAGTTTCGACGATCACCTCGAACGCGCCGCGCCGCCAGAGACGGCGGAGCAACCGCGCGCCGAGGCCGCGCCGGCGTCCGAGACGCAAGCTTCGCCAGAAACGACAACGCCGACTTCGGAAGCGGCCCCGCAAGACAATGTGACGGCGGAAGCGCCGGTCAGCGCCGAAGCGCCCGCTCCTGCCTTTGTTGTGCAAATCGTACAACCCATGCAGCCGCAGGCCACAAACGCCGAGATTGGCGCTGCCGAAGCGCCGGCTATCGCAGCGGCTGAACCTGCACCGCCTCAAGCGGCGCCGGCACAAGCTCAGAATGCCGCAAACCAAGCGCAGAGTGCTGACACTGCCGAGATCGCGCCTATCCAAGGCGCAAAGAGCAATGACGAGAGCAGCGCGGCCAAAGCCGATCAGGCGCAACACTGTCAACAAGCTGTTCCGGTGAACACGCCGCCGGCTGCGCAGCCGCAAGCAGCGCCCGCGAGCGCGTCGCCAGCGCCGCAAACCGCGTCAACCGCCGCGCCGGAGACGGCTCAGATCGCCAGCGTCGTCAGTGCGACCCAACAGGCGCCGACGCCGGTTACACGCGAAGCGCCGCAAGCGCGCGCTGCGAAGGCCGACGCGGCGGCGGCAAAGAACGACGTCCACGCGCCAGCGAAAGTTGACGCGGCCGAAGCGCCACAAGCCAAGAACGCAGCTCCTCCTGCTCAATCAGCATCGCCGCAAAACGGCGAAGCCAAAGCGGCGGCGCCAAGCATCCAAATGCAGGCGCCGCTCCCGGCTGACACATCCGCGTCGCAGACCAACGCCATCATGCAAACCAGCGCCGCGCTCACGCACGCGTCGCAAGCAACCAGCCATGTCGAGCACGCGGCCCGCGCAGCGCCCGCCTCCGCGCAAGTCGCGCGCGAAATCGTACGGCGGTTTGATGGTGAGAATACGCGCTTCGAACTGCGTCTTGATCCCGCCGAGCTTGGCCGCGTCGACGTGAAACTTGAAGTCTCGCGCGATCACCGCGTCACGGCAGTCGTGACCGCCGACAATCCTCAAGCGCTTGCGGAATTGGCTCGCCACGCGCGCGAGCTGGAGCAAATGCTGCAATCGTCCGGCCTTGAGCTGACCGATAACGGCCTCTCCTTCGATCTACGCCAAGGCGGCGATTCCGATGCCGAAGCCGGCGACGGTTCAAGCAGCAATTCACGCGGCGGCGACGCCGAACCCGAAACACAAACCGCGCAATCGACTGCGCGCCCGCTCGGGTTTGAGCGTTGGCGCGGCGTGCGCGTCGACATCATGGCTTGAGGACTAGACCATGCCGATCCCCGGAATCGACACGACAACGCAAACACAAACGCAAGGCACGGCCGACCGTTCGCGCTTGTCGGACAATTACGACACATTTCTCGTTCTGCTGACCGCGCAATTGCAGAACCAAGACCCGCTCTCGCCCATGGACTCAACCGCCTTCACGGAACAACTCGTGCAATATAGCCAAGTCGAACAACAGATCCGCACCAACGAGCAACTCTCCGGCTTGGTGTTGCAATATCAAGCCGCAAGTGCGGGTGCGGCCCTCTCCTATCTCGGCAAAGATGCAATCATCGAGTCGAACGAGACGTATCTCGCCGGCGGTGCGGCGAACTGGGCGTACAATCTGCCGGCCAACGCCGATACGATGACCATTCAAGTGCGCGATGCGGGCGGTCGTCTCGTCTATCAGACGGAAACGGCGCCGCGCACAGCGGGCGAACATCTCTTCACGTGGGATGGCGCGACGACAAGCGGATCGACCGCGCCTGACGGCGTCTATTCGATTTCTTTCACAGCGCGCAACGCAGCGGGCAACGCGATCACACCGACTGTTAATGTGCGCGAGACCATAATGGGCGTGGATTTTTCGGGCGCGACACCGCTCGTCATCACGCCGTCCGGCACGCGCGGATTGGATACGATCCGATCGGTGTTGGACATCAACTAGGTTTGACTTTCGCGTCCGCCGAATGCGGACGCAACGCCTCGCGCAGAAGCGCTCCACTCAAACAATCTTTGATGCCGCGCGCATGGGACGCGACGCGGCGATGGAGCTGGGACACCCATGTCTATCTATACCGCTTTGCGCGCGGGCGTTTCGGGCCTCACGGCAAACTCGAGCGCGCTCGCCGTCATTTCCGACAACATCGCCAACGTGAACACAGTTGGTTACAAGCGCTCGGGCGTCGACTTCTCAGCGCTCGTCAATGCGCAGAACTCGAACACGACCTATAACGCAGGCGGCGTCTTGCCGCTGACGCGCCAGCAGATCTCGCTACAGGGCTCGCTCGAACAATCGCGCTCGGCGACTGACCTTGCGATCTCGGGCGACGGCTTCTTCATCGTCTCGCCGAACAACCAGCAGCTCTCGAATGGCGGCTCGGTGCTGTTCACGCGCGCAGGCTCGTTCACGATCGACGCCGATGGCTACATGGTCAACGCGCAGGGCTTGTTCTTGCAAGGCTGGCCAGTGGCGAGCGATGGCAGCGTGACGACGAGCCCAACCTCGCTCTCCGCGATCGAAGCCGTGAACATTTCCGGCGTCGGCGGATTGGCGGAGCCCACCGCAAATGTCGGCATCAACGCCAATTTGAACTCGGATCAAGCATCCTTCACCACCGCCTACACCGCGGGCGACATGGCGACGGGCACGGTGACGCCGCACTTCGAAAGCTCGCTCGAAGTGTTCGACAGCTTGGGCGCGCCGCGCACGATCGCGTTCGGCTTCCTGAAGACCGGCCCGAACACCTGGCAAGTCGAATCCTACGCCCGTCCGAACACGAACATCACGGGCGGCGCGCTAACGGGTGGCCTGCTCGCCAGCGGCACGCTCACATTCAACACGGACGGCACCGTGGCCGGCACGACCGGCAGCATCGGCACGACCTTCTCGATCCCGTGGGCGACGAGCACAGGCGCCAGCGCCCAAGACATCGATCTCGATCTCGAAACCGGCATGACGCAATTCGCCAAGAGCTTCGGCGTCACCAGCGTCACCGCCGACGGCGTGCCGCCGGGCGATCTCGTCGGCCTCGTGCTCGAAGGCGACGGCATGCTGACGGCGCAATTCTCGAACGGCCGCGCCCGCGCGCTCTATCAGATCCCGCTGGCGACATTTCTGAACCCGAACGGTCTCGCCGCCGACCAAGGCGGCGCCTTCCGCACGACTTTGGAGTCCGGCCTCTACAACATCAATTCGTCGAACGCTGGCGGCGCGGGCCGGATCGTTTCGGGTGCATTGGAGGCCTCCAACGTCGACCTCGCGGCGGAGTTCACAAACCTGATCACCACGCAACGCGCCTACTCCGCCGCCTCGCGCATCATCACGACGGCCGACGAAATGTTGGAAGAGCTGCTGATGATCAAACGCTAAGTAATGCAGCGTGCATCGCCCTGAGGCGCACATCATGCGCTCTCGGGACGATGACGCACATTATCCGGTGCATCACTCAGCGAATTCAGGAACCTGGTAAGAAACGAGTAAGAGACTCATGTTCTAATTCGAGACATGCGTTTGCGTGATCTTTCCGCGCGCTCTTAGTCGTTTCTTTAGCGCTCTGACTTATAGTCTCCTCAAGAACAAGGAGACAGGCGCTATGCAGAAGCAACGCCGCTATGATGGGGTGGTGATGGGTCCCGATGGGAATCCCCTCACTTTGGACGATCTGCCGCCGCCGGGAACGACCCGTTGGGTCATCCGTCGCAAGGCTGAAGTGGTTGCTGCTGTGCGCGGCGGCCTCCTGACGCTCGAAGAAGCTTGCCAGCGCTACGGCCTCTCTGAAGAAGAGTTCGACGCTTGGCGTAAGTCGATCGAGAAGCACGGCCTGCCTGGCCTGCGCACGACGCGCATCCAGCACTATCGCGGCGCTATGTAACGCGCCGCGCCTAGAAGGCGCGGATTGTCAGTCCCTGAGCTTTCCAAAGGCCCCCGCCTCCCGGCGGGGGCCTTTGCGCATTTACCTTTGTTTCACCGGCCACCGGGCAATTTCTGCCGACCGGTGAGAATTGCCTAGTGATTCTAGGCAGCGCTCGCCGTGCGTGATGTGCAGAGGGCGGGCGTGAACAATCTCACTCAGCTGTTGTTAAAGGCGGGACCGACGCGGCTCTTTGCTGCGCTCGCCATCACAGCTGTGGCGGCGGCGCTCCTCTTCACGCTCGTCTTCCGCATGGGCGGCGAGGAGAAAGCGCTTCTATTCGCCGGCGTCGAGATGCGCGAAGCGGCCGAGATCACCCAGCGCCTGGAAGCGGCCGACATTCCGTACGAGATGCGCGGCGATGGCGGCTCTATCTATGTGGCCCGCTCGCAGGTGCTCGATGCGCGCATGATGCTGTCGGCCGAGGGCCTGCCCTCGCGCGGTTCGATCGGCTACGAGATTTTCGACGAGCCGGACGCGCTCGGCCAAACCCAGTTTCAACAGAACATTAACCGTCTGCGCGCGCTCGAAGGTGAGCTGGCGCGCACGATCGGTTCGCTCGACGGCATCGCTTCGGCGCGCGTGCACTTGGTGTTGCCGGAGCGCCAGCTCTTCGCGCGCGAAACCGAACAACCCTCCGCTTCGATCGTGCTGCAGCTGCGCCGCGACGAACTGACGCCAGGCCAAGTTCGCGCCATTCGCAATCTGGTCGCCAGCGCAACGCCTGGCCTCACCGCCAACCGTGTCACCATTCTAGATGAAGCAGGCCGCCTGCTCGCAGCGCCGGCGACGGCGGATGGCGTTGATGCGGAAGGCGTCGATGCGCGCCAGTCTGCAATGGAAGATCGCATCCGCCGCACCGTCACCGACATCGTCGAAGGCGTGGTGGGTCAAGGCAATGCGCGCGTGCAAGTCACCGCCGATATGGACTTCAGCCGCATCAGCGAAACCTCTGAGCGCTTCGATCCTGAAGGGCGCGTCGTGCGCTCGACGACAAGCAGCGAAGAAGCCTCTTCCAACGGCAGCGCTTCGCAGGGCGCAACCGCCGGCGCCAACGTGCCCGATGCAACGGCCAGCACTAGCGGCGGGGGCGGCGGCGACGAAAATACGACCAGCAGCGAAACCATCAATTACGAGATCTCGCGCACGACGCGCACCGAGATCAGCGAAGGCGGCCGCGTACGCCGGCTTTCAGTCGCGGTGGCTGTTGACGGTGTCATGACGCCGGGCGCCGATGGCGCACCGGCGACCTACACCGCGCGCAGCGAAGAAGAGATGCAGCGCCTGACGGCGCTCGTGCGCTCAGCCGTCGGCTTCAACCAGGAGCGCGGCGACACGATCGAGGTCGTTAACACGCAGTTCGCGCGCGCCGTACCTGCAGGCGCCGCCGCCGATCCGGGCATGTTCGCTTTCCTCGGCAATCTCGACGTGATGCGCATCATCGAGATCGTCGCCGCCCTGCTCGCGGCCTTGGCGTTCGTCTTCTTCGTTCTGCGCCCGCTGATCGGCGGCCTGATGCGCGGCGGCGCCGCCGCCGGCGCCGCACCAGGCGCCGTGCCTGCGCTCCCTGGTGGTGGTGGCGGCGGCGCGATGGCGGCGCTTCCCGCGCCGGATGGTTCGGTCGCGGCAGACGAATCCGGCATCGACGTCGCCCAGATCGGCGGACGCGTGCGCCAATCCGCAGCAAAGAAAGTCGCCGAAGTCGTTTCGCAACATCCAGATGAGTCCGCGCAGATCATTCGCGGTTGGTTGAACAACGCACTCTGACATGAACGCTCTGGTCAAATCCGAGGCCCCGGCCAACGTCGATCTCTCCCGCTACAGCGGTGCGGAGAAAGCGGCGGTCGTGCTCATGAGCCTGGGCGAAGACGCCAAGCAACTCTGGGCGTTGCTCGACGAAGACGAGATCAAAGAGGTTTCGCAGGCGATGGCGCAGCTCGGCATGGTGCCGTCTGTTGTCGTTGAAGCGGTTGTGCAGGAATTCGTGCAGCGCATGTCGGGCGCCGGCGCGGTGATGGGCTCGCTCGATCAGACGCAACGGATGCTGGCCAACATCTTGCCGAAGGAAAAGCTCGACGGGCTGATGGAGGAGATCCGCGGTCCGGCGGGTAAGAATATTTGGGACAAGCTCGGCAACGTCAACGAAGCGGTGCTGGCGAACTATCTGAAGAACGAATACCCGCAGACGGTCGCGGTGGTGTTGGCGAAAGTGCGGCCGGAGCACGCGGCCAAGGTGCTGGCCGAACTGCCGAGCGACTTTGCTGCCGAATGCATCTTGCGCATGCTGGCGATGGAGCCAGTGCAGCGCGAAATCCTCGACAAGATCGAAACGACGTTGCGTACCGAGTTTATGTCGAACGTCGCGCGCACGTCGAAACGCGATAGCCACGAAATCATGGCCGAGATCTTCAACAATTTTGACCGCCAGACGGAAGCCCGCTTCGTCAGCTCGCTCGAGAGCAAGAGTCGAGACAGCGCAGATCGCATCAAGGCGCTGATGTTCGTGTTTGAAGACCTGGGCAAACTCGATTCAGGCGGCGTGCAGACGCTGCTGCGCGCGGTCGACAAGAGCGACCTGGCCTTGGCGCTCAAAGGATCGTCGGACGCGCTGCGCAATCTCTTCTTCACCAACATGTCCGAACGCGGCGGCAAGCTTTTGAAAGAAGACATGGCGTCGATGGGCCCTGTTCGCCTGAAAGATGTCGACGCCGCGCAAGCGCGCATGGTGGCGCAAGCGAAAGAGCTCGCGGCGCGCGGTGAGATCGTGCTCGCGGACGGCAAAGCTGATGATGAGTTGATCTATTGATGACTCAAATCCGCAAATACGCCTTCGACACTGAGTTCGCGCCAGACGGCGCGATCGTGAAAGCCGCACCTCAGCGCCTCTCGCCTGAAGAAGTCGAAGCCGCCTGCAACGCTGCGTACGAACGCGGCAAGCAAGACGCAGTCGCGCAAGCCGAACGCCAAACGGCCGCGGCGCTGCAAGCCTTGGCGGACGCCGCATCCGCCGTACTTCATCGGCTCGACGCCGAAAGCCAGGCTATGCGCGCGGAAGCCGCAAACGTGGCGTTCGCAGCGGCGCGCAAGATCGCAGACGCGGCGCTCGAAGCGTTCGGGGACGAGCGAGCGGCGGCTGCGATCGAGGCGTCGATGGACGCGCTCCGTCATCAACCGCGCCTGCTTGTGAAACTCTCGCCGGAGGCTTGCGACAAACTGAAGCCGCGCATCGAAGAAATGTGCGAAACGCATGCTTATGCCGGCGCCGTTCTGGTGCGCCCGCAAGAGGGCCTGCGCGCCGGCGAAGTCTCGATCGATTGGTCGGACGGCGTCGTCCACCTGAGCCCCGACGACGCGGCTCAACGCATTCAATCCCTGATCGACGCAGCGCTTGCGTCGCAAACCGCTTCATGAGGCGACAATGAGTTCCGATCTCAAACTCGACGAATTCACGCCGAATTCGCCCGATGTTTCCTTACAGGACGTCGAACACGGCGCAGCGCAACTCGCGCCGGTTTACGACGTGCCCGTCAACATTCAGGCTGTGCTCGGGCGCTCCAATCTCGACGTTGCCTCGCTGCTGCGTTTGTCGCGCGGCTCGGTGATCGAACTCGACCGCAAGGTCGGCGAAGCGATCGACATCTATGTAAACAACCGTCTCGTCGCGCGCGGCGAAGTCGTCATCGTCGATGAGCGGCTGGGCGTGACCATGACGGAAATCATCAAGGACGGCGACGTCGCTTAAGCGGCGCTGGGAGAATGAGCATGCGTCTTCTGATCGTTGGCCCGCTGGGCGGACAAATCTCCGCCGCCACGCGCATCGCCATGACGCTTGGCGCGAAGGTTCAGCACGTCGATACGATCGAGCAAGCGACGACGGCGCTGCGCGCCGGCCGCGGCGCGGATTTGCTGATGGTCGACGCCACGCTCGATATCCGCACGCTGCTCGCAGCGAACGAAGCGGAGCACATCGTCGTGCCGATCGTGGCAGCTGGCGTCGGTATCGATCCGTCAATGGCCGCGCGCGCAATCCGCGCTGGCGCGCGCGAATACATCTCGCTCCCGCCGGATCCGGAGCTGATTGCCGCAGTACTGGCCGCCGTTTGCAACGACGATCGCCAGCTGATCGCCGAAGACGCGTCGATGAAGCATGTGCTTTCGATGGCCGATCAGATCGCGCCATCGGATGCCTCGATCATGATCACCGGCGAAAGCGGCGTCGGCAAGGAAGTGCTGGCGCGCTACGTTCATAAGAAGTCCGATCGCGCCGCAAAAGCGTTCATCGCCGTCAATTGCGCGGCGATCCCGGAGCAGTTGCTGGAGAGCGAGCTTTTCGGCCACGAGAAGGGTTCGTTCACCGGCGCCGTCGCGCGCCGGATCGGCAAGTTCGAAGAAGCCGACGGCGGCACGCTGCTGCTCGACGAAATCTCGGAAATGGACCTGCGTCTGCAATCGAAGCTACTGCGCGCGCTGCAGGAGCGCGTTATCGATCGCGTCGGCGGCACAAAGCCTGTGCCGGTGAACATCCGCGTGCTCGCGACATCGAACCGCGATCTGACGCAAATGGTGCGCGACAACGAATTTCGCGAAGATTTGCTCTATCGCCTGAACGTCGTGAACCTCCGCATCCCGCCTCTGCGCGAGCGCAAGGATGATCTCGCAGCCCTGGCGCAATTCTTCATCGACAAGTACGCGCGCGCCAATGGCCGCCCCGCCCGCAGACTTTCGAAAGAAGGCATGGCGCAGGTGCTCGCGCACAAGTGGCCGGGCAACGTCCGCGAGCTCGAAAATGCCATGCACCGCGCCGTGCTGCTCACCAAAGGCGAAGACGTGGGCGCCGATGCAATCCGTCAGCCTGACGGCGCGCCGGTCGGACGTAACGATGTCGGCGCTGCGATAGAAGCGGGCCAAGTTGCTGCACGCGCTCTGGTTGGCCGCACCGTTGCGAACGTCGAGCAGGATCTGATCCTCGAGACGCTGACGCACTGCCTCGGCAATCGCACGCACGCTGCGAACATTCTCGGCATTTCGATCCGCACGCTGCGCAATAAGCTGAAGCAATATTCCGACGATGGCCTGCGCATCCCGCCGCCGCCAACGGGCCAGGCAGCTTAAACTAGATGACCGACGCGGCGCAGCCACAAGGCAACGACCTTTCATTCAGCGTGCTTCGCGGCTTCGTCATGCGTGGCGAAATCGCGCTCGCCGCCGGCGTGCTCGCCATCCTGGCGATTATGCTGGTGCCGCTGCCGCCATTCTTGCTGGACATGCTGTTGGCGGTTTCGATCATCCTGTCGATCCTCGTGCTGATGACAGCCTTGATGATCAAGAAGCCGCTGGAGTTCACGGCGTTTCCGTCAGTTCTGCTGCTGGCCACCCTTCTAAGACTCGCGCTGAACATCGCCTCGACACGCCTCATCCTGGCCAACGGTCATACCGGCGAACATGCGGCAGGCGAAGTCATCGCCGCGTTCGCGAGCTTCGTGATGAGCGGCGAGTTCGTGATCGGCGTCATCGTTTTTGCGATCTTGGTGATCGTAAACTTCGTCGTCATCACCAAAGGTTCGACACGGATTGCGGAAGTCGCGGCCCGCTTCACCTTGGACGCAATGCCCGGCAAGCAGATGGCGGTGGACGCCGATCTCTCGTCCGGTCTGATCAACGAACAGCAAGCGCGCGAGCGCCGCAAAGCGCTGGAAGACGAAAGCTCGTTCTTCGGGGCCATGGACGGCGCGTCGAAGTTCGTGCGCGGCGACGCGATTGCCGGCCTGCTCATCCTGTTCATCAACATTATCGGCGGCATCATTATTGGCGTCATGTCGCATGGCATGGACTTCGCTGAGGCGGGCCACACCTACACGCTGCTCAGTGTCGGCGACGGCCTGGTCACGCAAATCCCGGCGCTGATCGTTTCAGTCGCAGCGGGCCTGTTGGTGACCAAGGCCGGCATCGACGGCGCGGCGGATAAAGCGCTGGCGAAGCAACTTGCTTCCTATCCTGTTGCGCTGGGCGTAGTTGCCGCATGTGCTCTCGCGGTCGGCATCCTGCCGGGCATGCCGAAAATTCCATTCTTGATCCTGGCATTCGCGGCGGGCTTGTTGGCGTGGCGATTGCGGCAAGCGAACCAGGCAGCCGTCGCTACAAACGCAGCAGAAGCTGCTGCGCCAGCGCCGGCAGTTGAAGAAACACCGCAATCCTCGCTCGCGATGGATGATGTGCGCATCGAGCTTGGCTTCTCGCTGCTGCCGCTGATCAATGACGTGCAAGGTCGGCGTCTCACCGATCAGATCAAAGCGCTGCGCAAGACACTCGCGCAAGAATACGGCTTCGTGATGCCGAGCGTACGCATCCTCGACAATGTACAGCTTGCCGCCGATCGCTACCAAATCCGCATTCGTGAAATGGAAGCCGGCGAAGGCAAGCTCAAGATCGGCGCGCTCTTGGCGATGGATCCAACGGGCAAGGGCATTTCGCTGCCGGGCGAGGATGTCAAAGAGCCGGCGTTCGGCCTTGACGCGAAGTGGATCGACGATCGCGCGCGGGAAGAAGCGAGCTTCCGCGGCTACACCGTGGTCGATCCGGCGACCGTGCTCGCGACGCACCTCACCGAAGTGATCAAGGAGCACATGGCCGAGCTCCTCTCGTTCGCGGAAGTGAAAAAGCTCATCAAGGATTTGCCGAAGGATACGCAGACGCTGCTCGATGACGTGGCGCCTGCGCACGTTTCGTGGTCTGGCATCCAGCGCATCCTGCAGAACCTGCTCAAAGAGCGCGTCTCGATCCGCGATCTCACCGCGATTGTCGAAGCGATCGCGGAAGCGGCGCCAGCGATGCACGATCTTGTGCTCATCACCGAGCATGTGCGCGCGCGTTTGGCGCGTCAGATCTGCTACCAACACCGCAATCCGGACGGCTCGCTGCCGATCATCTCGCTCTCGCCACCGTGGGAGCAAGCTTTTGCGGAATCTCTGATTGGCGAAGGCCAGCATCGCCAACTCGCGCTTGCGCCTTCGAAACTGCACGAGTTCGTCGCTGACGTGCGCGCCGCGTTCGAGAAGGCAGCACAGCTTGGTGAAACACCGATCCTGCTCACCTCCCCCGGCATCCGCCCGTTCGTGCGCTCACTGATCGAACGCTTCCGGCCGTCAACGATCGTGCTGGGGCAATCAGAAGTGCACGCGAAGGTGCGGCTCAAGGCGATGGGGCAGGTCTAAACACCCTCTCGTCGCATCACATGCGAAGTGTGACGCCTGCATCACGGCATATTAAGTTCTGATTAACCATTTCGAACACTCGCGCTAACCACCGCGAAACGACTCAGGCGCATATCTGGGGCATGTCAGGCTCGCACGCCTTGTCCGAACAGACCCTGCCGCGCACGCGGGCAGCGCCGATCTTTGCCGTTGCATCCGGCAAAGGCGGCGTCGGCAAGACGTGGCTCTCGACCATGCTCTCCATCGCCTTCGGCCGCGCCGGACAACGCGCGCTGCTTGTCGATTGCGATCTCGGCCTCGCCAACGTCGACGTGCAACTCGGCGTTCGCCCGACTGCGGACGTCCACTCCGTCGTGCGCGGCTTCTTGGAACTAGACTCCGCGGTAACGCCGGTGCTCGGCGGGCCGGGACGCAATGGCGGCTTCGATCTGATCGCGGGCCACTCAGGCTCAGGCGCGCTTGGCGCGGTGAAGCTCGAAGAAGTCGGCCGCATCTGCACGGGGCTGACGAAGCTCACGCCGCACTATGATCGCGTCATTCTCGATCTCGCCGCCGGCATCGATCCGACTGTGCTACGCTTTGCGCGCTCGGCCGATCACTTGATCCTTGTCACCACCGAAGAGCCCACCGCCCTCACCGACGCGTACGCGATGGTGAAGCTCTTGCGGCTGCAAGGCTCTCAAATGGTGCCGTGGGTGATCGTCAACATGGCTGAGAACCGCGTCAAAGGCCGCAAGGTGTTCGACCAGTTCTCGATGGCGTGTAACGAATATCTCGGCTTCAAACCGCGCTTCGCCGGCGTTGTCTGCCGCGACACGCGCGTGCCGGACTCGATCCGCGCACAAACGCCGCTGCCGATCCGCCATCCGCAAAACCAAGCGTACGAAGACGTGATCCGGATCGTCGAGACGTTGAACGCGGGTTAATCTGACTTTTTGGCGACAATCTCGGCGGCGCGTCTGACGACATCGCCATAGGACTTCAGCACTTCAACATTCGGCAGAGCCAAAACACCCATTTGCTTGAGCACTGCGCTCGACGCCGGATTGAGTTCGCTCATGAGAACCCGTGTATCATGCGCTTGGCAGCGCTTTAGAAAGCGCGACAACGCGCCGACTCCAGTCGCATCGGCCATAGGCACTGCCGCGAAACGCAGAATGAACACTTTCGGTGGCGGGAACGCCGCTTCAAAAGCATCGTTCAGACGGCTCGCCGCGCCGAAGAACAACGGCCCACGCAATTCGAACACTTCAACGCCCTTGGGCAGTTCCTCGCGCGCCGTATATGCGCCACGGGATGGGCTGCTGAAATCATCCTGATCGCGTTCCACCAGCGACACGCCCTTCTCGATCGCCGTCGCTTCGGCCATGCGGTGCATGAAGATGATCGCCGCGAGCACAATTCCCACTTCGATCGCGACCGTAAGGTCCACGAGCACCGTCAGCCCGAACGTCGCTATCAACACGACCCGATCGCCAACGGGGCCGCTCAATATGTGACGGAACCGTTCGTGTTCACTCATATTCCACGCCACGACAACAAGCACCGCGGCAAGCGCCGCCAACGGCACAAACGCCATCAGAGGCCCGAGAACGAGCATTGACGCGAGCACGAACAAAGCGTGCATCATCCCGGAAATCGGCGTCTTGGCGCCAGCGCGGATGTTGGTGGCGGTGCGCGCGATAGCGCCTGTAGCCGAGATTCCGCCGAACAATCCCGAACCGATATTGGCGATGCCTTGCGCGACAAGTTCGCAGTTCGAGCGGTGACGCCGTCCGGTCATGCCGTCAGCGACCATCGCAGATAGCAAGCTCTCGACCCCCGCCAGGAACGCGATGGTCAGGGCTGGCTGAAAAAGCTCACGCACGCGCTCCCACGTCACGGCAGGCCAATGCGGCATCGGCAAGGATGACGGGACGCCCCCGAACCGCGAACCAATGGTCTCGACATCAAGCTGCAGCAACGCCGTGATCACAGCGCCAGCCACGACGACGATTAGAAAGCCCGGAACTTTCGGCGCGAACTTGCGCAAGCTGAAAATTACAGCGATCGCACCAAGTGAAAGAGCGAGCGTGGGCAGGGAGATA
Source organism: uncultured Terricaulis sp. (assembly GCA_964405865.1). Lineage (GTDB taxonomy): Bacteria > Pseudomonadota > Alphaproteobacteria > Caulobacterales > Aquidulcibacteraceae > Vitreimonas. The sequence goes on from CAYOPM010000001.1 coordinate 543,766, forward strand.
GTGTCGCGCGCCTCCCAGACACTCACGATCTTGGCGATGAACTCAGCTGGCGCGGAGGCTATGTCTAGCCCGAAAACATCGCGCAACTGGCTTGTGAAAATGATGACTGCGATTCCAGCCGTGAATCCGGTCACCACCGGTTCAGGTATGTATTTGATCCAGTCGCCGAACCGCAGCAGTCCCGCCAAGATCAACAAGCAGCCTGCCATGATCGTCGCCAGGACGAGTCCATCGAAACCATGAGCGTGAATGATGCCGAACACAACGACAATGAAGGCGCCTGTCGGTCCGCCGATTTGGAAGCGCGAGCCGCCTAGCGCCGAGATAAGGAAGCCCGCGACTACGGCCGTGATCAAACCTTTGTCAGGCGTCGTGCCGGACGCGATGGCGATCGCCATCGCTAGAGGCAACGCAACGATTGCGACGGTGAGCCCGGCTAGCGCGTCAGCCCGCAAATCGGCGAAGCGGTAGCCTTCCTGGGCGATCACCGTGATCGACTTCGGAATATAGATGCGCCAATCGAAGCGCGACCCACTCGCCTTTGGTGCGCTTTTGTTCAGCGCCATAATCGTACTCGCTTCACTGCATCTTTACGATGCCGCTGGCCTTGCTCTCGCCGCGCGCATCGTGGCGAACTCGTCCAGTTCGGCGTTCTCTCGCTTCTCCGCCAGCGCCTTAGCGCGCTGCTCTTCGAGCTCGATCAAGCGTTCAAACTTGCGCGCCTCAATATGCGCCGCATTGATCAACTCGCGTAGACGCTCGACTTCGCCGGCGATTAGATCGCACTCGCTTACCATTGCGCGGCGGCGATGCAGCGCAGCGGCAGCATAGCCTCCGAAGAGCCGAGACGCCTCGTAGTCCTGTTGCGCCAGCGCCTGTTCGCGCGCGATGGTTTGATCGTGACCGGCGATGCGGTCTTCGATCTGGCTTTGGGCCGCGATCAACGCCGACATTTGACGTCGTAGCGCTTCGAGATCGCGCTCAGCGATCTTCAGCAAAGTGCGGAGCGATTTCACCTGAGCGCCTCAGCCAACATGCGGAAGCCATCGTCGATGCTCATCTGCTCGTCGCGCCCTTGCGAGAGCACGCCCTCAAGCGCGCCACGCACACGGATCGCTTCATCGACGTTCGGATCCGCGCCGGCTTTGTATGCGTCGATGCGGATAAGTTCTTCCATTTCGCCATAGAGGCTGAGCATTTCGCGCGCGCGGCCGACCAACACGTTTTCATCCGCCGAATGGCACATGGGCATCAAACGCGAGATCGATTTGAGCACATTGATTGCCGGATAACGCCCACGTTCCGCGATCGCGCGCTCCATGACGATGTGACCGTCGAGGATTCCGCGCACAGCGTCTGCGATCGGTTCGTTGTGATCGTCGCCATCGACGAGCACGGTGAAGAGCGCGGTGATCGAGCCATGCTCGCCTTCGCGACCGGGTCCCGCGCGCTCCAGAAGCTTTGGCAGCTCAGCGAACACGGACGGCGTGTAGCCCTTCGTCGTCGGCGGCTCGCCGACACTCAGACCTATCTCACGCTGCGCCATCGCGAAGCGCGTGACGGAGTCGATCAGCAGCAGAACATCCAGCCCTTCGTCGCGGAAGTGTTCGGCGACCGCGCACGCCATGTGCGGCGCGAGCCGGCGTCTGGCGGCGCTTTCGTCGGACGTCGCAACGACGACGACGGAGCGGCGACGCCCCTCTTCGCCCAACGTATCCTCGATGAATTCTTTGACCTCGCGGCCACGCTCACCGACCAGGCCGATCACGATCACGTCCGCATTGGCGCCCCGCGCCAGCATCGACATCAGCACCGACTTGCCGACGCCTGAGCCCGCGAACACACCCATGCGCTGGCCACGGCAGAGTGCTGCGAAAATGTTGAGCGCCCGCACGCCGACATCGAGCCGCCCGCCGACGCGCGCGCGATCGTGCGCTGACGGGGGCGCTGCACGGACGAGATGCGGTTTCATGCCTTGCGGCAGCGGCCCCTCGCCGTCGACCGGATTACCGAAGCAATCAATGACGCGCCCGAGCCATGCCTTCGATGGCCGCGCCATCGGCGCGCCACCTTCGAGCACCACACGCGCGCCGGGCCGGATCGCTTCGATCGCATCGTAAGGCGCGATCAACGCGCGATCGCCTCGGAAGCCGACGATCTCGCCGCGCATTGGGCGCAAGCCCTGCACCGTCGCAAGCGCGCCGAGTGAGAGCGCTTCCACGGGGCCCGTCACTTCGATCAGGGAACCCGACAAACCCGTCACGCGCCCCTCATAGCGGCGCGGATCAAGCGCGTTGATCTCTTCAGTAAGTTTGGAAAGCAGAGTTGGCATTTGCCTGCACAGAATTTCTCACAACTCTGTGCGGCGACATGGTTAGCGAAATCTGAATCGCAGCAAGGCTCGTTGGCTAAGCGATTCAGTTTCAAGCGCTTGTGGCTGACACTTTTGCGCATCCAAGCAGTGGACACGCGAATCCAAATCAGATTCTAAGGTTCGTTAATGGGAAGCTGATAGGGCATCAGCTAACGGGTAAGCACACTGGCTCAGTAAGAATCCTTGACGATCTTTACGAAGATTAAACCGTTGCCATCGATTCTGTGAGTTAACTGTGCCCGGCCGTCGCGCCGATCGGGGAGCATTCAATGCGTGTTTTGTTGATTGAAGACGATAGCGCCACGGCGCAGGGCATTGAGCTCATGCTCAAGTCCGAGGGCTTCAATATCTACACGACCGACCTCGGCGAGGAAGGTATCGATCTCGGCAAGCTCTACGATTACGACATCATCGTACTCGACCTGACGCTGCCGGACATGCACGGCTACGATGTGCTGAAGCAGCTCCGTGTCGCGCGCGTCAACACCCCGATCCTGATCCTCTCGGGCACCGCCGACATCGACACAAAGGTCCGCGGCCTCGGCTACGGCGCCGACGACTACATGACCAAGCCCTTCAACAAGGACGAACTGATCGCCCGCATCAACGCGATCGTCCGCCGCTCCAAGGGCCACGCTCATTCCGTCATCAAAACGGGCGACATCACGGTCAACCTTGATGCGAAGACCGTCGAAGTCACCGGCCAACGCGTCCACCTGACGGGCAAGGAATATCAAATGCTGGAGCTGCTCTCGCTCCGCAAAGGCACGACGCTCACCAAAGAGATGTTCTTGAACCACCTCTATGGCGGAATGGACGAGCCGGAACTCAAGATCATCGACGTGTTCATCTGCAAGCTGCGCAAGAAGCTGGCGGCCGCCACGGGTGGCGAACACTACATCGAGACGGTCTGGGGCCGCGGCTACGTGCTCCGCGATCCGCAAGAAGCGGGTGCTACCGCGACCGTCACCAGCGGCGTCGCAGCGGCTTAAGCCGACACCGACAATCGAATTCTACCGTTAACCCCGCGCAGTGCGCGGGGTTAGCTTTTTGCGTATCCTCGTTTCGGGATGCGCATTAACTCTATCGATCGCCGTTCGCTGCTGCTTGCCGGCGCTGCTTCGCTTGCAGCCTGCGCGAGCGCGCCTGCATTGCCGGCAGAACCTGATCCGGCTGCGGATGAAGATTTCCGCGCGCTCGTTGATCGCTTGGCCGATCGCTCGAGGAGCACGCGCGCGTTCTTGCTGCGCCGCTACGATGCATCACGCCTAACGCCGGGGGGCCGCATTCTCTACGATGCGATCATGCCGGGCGCGGAGGCCGACGCAGCACTTTCGCGGATGAATTGGGGTTCGGCGGGTTATCCCTACCCGGTCACGCATCGCACTGGTTCGTGGCGGCGCGCGTCAGAGATGCGCCCCGACGACACGCCGCGCTATTGGATGCGCGAAGTCGAGCGCGACACCAATCGCATGCTCGGCCACGCCTCGCGCGGCGTGATCGCGCCGGGCTTTGCTCTCGACGCGGCGGATCGGCAATTGGTGCAAGCCATCGCGCGCGTGGCGCCGCGGGCCGAGGACGACGGTCGCGAAATCCACGAAGCGCTGGAGCGCCAGCTCGAAACGGTGCGCGAACTCCGCCCGCGCGCGGGGGACGAACCGGGTATGTGGCGCTTGCCCAACGGAGAAGAATACTACGCGACGGTGCTGCAATTTCAGCTCGGCGCGCCCGTCGATCCGCGCGAAGCGCATGCGCGCGCGCTTGATCGCTGCCGCGCGCTGCAAAGCGAAGCTGATACGCTCCTCCGCGCACGTGGGCTGACACAGGGCGATGTGGCCGAGCGCCTGCGCGCGCTCGCCCGCGATCCGCGCTACCTCTACGGTCAAGACGACGCCGGCAAAGACCGCGCGGTCGCCGACATGGCCGCAAGCCTTACACGCGCACGTACCGTGTTGCGCGATGTGCTGGTCGACACGATGGAAACACCGGCGGAAGTGCGCCGTCTCCCCGCGCGGCAGGAAGACAATGGCGCGCAAGGCCGCCGCCAAGGCGCGGCTTATCTCGTCGACCTCGGCGCGCCGCGCGCGAGCTGGACGCTGCCCAGCGTCGTGCACCACGAACTCATCCCCGGCCACATCTACCAAGCGCCGTTCGCCGGAGCGGCCAATGTCGCGACGCTGCAGGAGCGCTACGCCAACGGCTATCTCGAAGGCTGGTCGAGCTACGCCGAACAGCTCGCCGACGAGAACGGCGCGTTCGAAGACGATCCATTGGGGCGCATCGGCTATCTGCAATGGATGCTGTTCCGCACGGCGCGCATCGTCTGCGACACGGGCATCCACGCCATGCGCTGGAGCCGCGAGCGCGCCATTGAAGAAATGCGCGCGCTGCAAGGCGAGAGCATCGCGTTTGTGACGATCGAGGAAGACGTGCTGCGCTTCTGCGTGCAGCCGGGCGTCTACACAGCGCAAGGCCTGGCCATGCTGCACATCGGAGACCTACGCGAACGCACGCGTCGCAATCCGCGCTTCGATGCGAAACGCTTCCACACCGCCATGCTTGAGCACGGCCCACTCTCCCCGCCGGGCCTCGAACAAGCAGCACGAGCTGCGTTCGCCTGACCAAAAAAAGGGGCGCTGACTTTCGCCAGCGCCCGCAGGTCCGATGCTTTTAGGAGGAGTTAGTTCGTGTAACGGAAGCCCAAGAAGAATGAGCGGCCGTAATGGTGGTAGAACGACAGACGATCGTCCGGCGTCAGGTATTGATCGTTGACCTCATCGGTCAGGTTCACGCCTTCGAAGGTCAGCGCGAAACGATCGTTGATGTTCCAGCGCGCTGACGTATCGATATTGAGCGACGACGCCGTTGCTTCCGTGGCGTTGCCGTTGCGGCCCGGCAGCGTCGTCGGATATTCGCTGCGATAAGCCGCCGACACACGAGCGCTGAAGCGATCGTCTTCGTAGTACACGGTCGCATTCCATGAACGGTCCGACAGCTGCACCAGCGGCGCGGTCAGCGTCGGATTGCCGAGGCCATCGACGTACACAACGTCAGATTCGAGGATTTTGGTGTAGTTGGCGAGGACGCCGAAATTGCCCCAGAACCCGTCCGCCCAGAAGAACGGCAGCTGCAGGCCGATTTCATAGCCGCTGACGGCGCCGCCAGGCGTGTTGCGCGGCTGGTTGAACGCCCAATCGACCGTGGCGTTGCAGCCGACCGTCATGCCGCACGCTGCAGTGGCGACGCTATCGGGCAAGCCGAGCGAGTTGCCGGTGAACGGACGATCTTCGCGCACCGTCTGGATGAACGAGTCGATGTCGCGCACGAAGTAAGCGGCCGAGAACAGACCGCCCTCGGTGAAGTACCACTCGGCGCTGAAGTCGTAAGCGTCGGCGGTCGTGGGATCGAGTTCTGGATTGCCGGCGGTGACCGTGCGGTTGGCGCCGCTGACGCTGACGGCCGCACCCGGCGCCAAGAAGCCCAGGTTGGGACGCGACATGACTTGCGCTGCCGCGAAGCGGAAGAGCAGATCGTCAACCGGCTCAACCACCATGTTGAGCGACGGCAGAGCGTTGGTGTAGCTGCGTTCAGCCGTCGACAGGACTGGCACGCCACCGCTGAACGTGTAGCCGGTGCTGGTCAGATCGGTCTCAACATAGCGCACGCCGACATTGCCGCGGAAGCGGCCCGCCGGCGTCGTCCAGCCAAGTTGGACGTAGCCGCCCAGTGTGTCTTCGGTGATTGAGTTGTTGTTGCCGAGCGCCGGCTCGATGCCCATCGGGAAGACAGACTCATTGTAGAGGTCCCAGAGCGACGCAGCCGCGTTGATGTCCGGCACCAGCCAGTTTCGCGGCAAGCCGGTCGGCAGGTCGAGCCCGCGGCCGCTCAGCGTCATCACATAGCTGTAGTTGCCGATCGGCGTGCCCGACGCAAAGCCAGGAATGACGCCTTCCTGGTTTGCCGATGTTCCGTTCGAGCGGCGCTGTTCCGTCGACACGAAATCGTAGGTGCGCCACACGGCGCCGCCATTCAGCGTAAACACGTCCGACACGTCCCACTCAAGATCGCCGGACGCGGTGTCATAGGTGTTGAGCGCCGTTTGCGGACGCAGTCGGATTTGTTCGAGGTGCCAAGTCGACGGATTGGTGAGATCGGTCGTGCCGTAAGTGATCAGCGGCAGGCGATTGTCGCCACGATAGTCGTAGCTATAGCCCTGGATGTTGTCGGCATCGAACAGAAGCGTCGTCTGGATCGGGTTCTGGTGATCGGACTCCGCCGTGCCGATCATGCCGCGGAAACGCAAAGTGTCCGAGAAATCATGCTCGACGTTCAGTGTGATCTGCGTGAACTCGGTCGAGAGTTCATCGTAGCGCAATTCCGAACGGATATCGACGTTGTTGAAGACGCCATAAACGAGCGTGTTGCCTTGAATTACGGCGTCTGTGACGGCGACGCCGCCAATGCCGCCTGCTCCGTTGGTCGAGAAAACCGGCGCCTGCAAGAACGATTCACTGCGCGTGCCTTCGAAATTCGCATAGAGCGCGCTCAGCGTGACTTCCGTGGCGTTCGACGGGCGCCATTGCAGTGCGCCAGTTATGCCCAAACGGGTTTGCTCGTGCTCATAGACGTCATAGCGCGGCAGGCGCGGGCGGAAGGCCGAGTTGAGTTGGCCCAGCGTGTAGCCGGTGGTCTCCGAGCCAAAGCCCGCGCCAGAACCGGTGCCGTTTTGCCAACGCACCGTGCTCGCGCCCTCTTCTAGGGACTCACGGTCGCTGTAGGCGACGGAGAACAGCGCACCGAGATTGCCCCAGCGATTGGAGATCAGGAACGCCAAGCGCGGATCTGTGCTCTCTGAGAGGTCGTTGTAATGGAGTTGGCCAGACGCGGCCATGGTGAAGCCGTCATAGTCGAACGGCATCGCGGTCTGCAGATCGATCGTCGCGCCGAGTGAACCTTCTTCAACTTCAGCCGATGCGCTTTTGCGGACGGTGATGGCGTTGAAGAGCTCCGAGGCGAAGATGTTGAAGTCGAAGGAACGGCCGCGGTTGGTGCCGCCGACGGCGTCTGTGCCGCCAGTGGTGGCGAGCGTTTCCATGCCGTTGATGCGCACGCGGGTAAATTGCGCGCCCAAGCCGCGCACTGAGATTTGACGGCCTTCGCCGGCGTCACGCGTGATGGCCACGCCCGGTACGCGCTGGATCGATTCCGACAGGTTCAAATCGGGAAAGTCGGCGATGTCTTCCGCCATGATGACGTCAACCGCTGCGACTTCATCGCGCTTCACGTCGATGGCCGCTTCCAAGCTGCCGCGGAAGCCGGTGACGATGATCTCCTCGTCCATTTCCGGCTCGTCTTGCGCATACGCGACGCTGCCGGCCGTGAGGCCCAGCGCCATCGTCAGCACCGCCGCCGAGGCAGTCCCGAACGCACCCAATTTCCAAGCAGATTTCTTCGCCGCCATGACGTCCCTCCCCGGCAGGCCCAGGGCGGAGGGGTGGCGTGCCAGCCCCTACCCTAGAACCGCGTTTCTTCCCTCAACACCGTCTTGTTGGTCTTTTGCCACCGGTGTCTTTTTCCAGAGGTACGCAGAAACCGGTGGCATTGGCAAGTGCCCTCGCGTCGGATGGGGCCGGGTTCCCGCGCCGGGTGTGTCTGGGGCGCCGCAAATAGGGATCAGAGCGTGGAGTGCGTTACCCGCCCGCCGGAGACGGTCAGCACCGCCTGGGCGCGCGGGATGTCGGCAGGTTCGGCTTGCATGAGATCGGCGGAGAAGACGCTGATGTCGGCGCGCTTGCCGACTTCGATCGTGCCGCGCTCGGCTTCCTCAAACGCCGAGTAGGCGCCGCCGCTGGTCAGCATCGCCAACGCCTCGGCGCGCGAAAGCGTATGCTCTGCGTGCCAATCGGGACCGGCGAAGCCGTTGAGGTCGTGGCGATGGGCGGCGGCATAAAACTCGATCAACGGATCGCCGCGTTCGACCGGCGCATCGCTGCCGGCGGCAAGATGCGCGCCAGAAACGAGAAGCGCCTTCCAAGCATACGCGCCGCCGAGACGATGGGCGCCCAGCCGTGCCGGCGCAAAATGCAGATCGCTGATCGCGTGCGACGGCTGCATCGAAGCAATGACGCCAAGCTCGGCGAAACGCGGAAGATCATCCGGCGCGATCACCTGCGCATGCTCAATGCGCCAGCGCGCAGCGCGCAGCGCGTCGGCGTTGCCGCCGAACACATCGCGATAGGCATCGAGTACTAGGCGGTTGCCACGATCGCCGATTGCATGCGTCGCGATCTGCACGTTGCGCTCGCGCGCGCGCAGCAACATGGCGCGGATTTCTTCGACGGGCGTGACCAGGAGCCCGTCCGTCGCCGCATCGCTGTAGCGTTGCAACAACGCAGCACCGCGCGAACCGAGCGCGCCATCCATGTAAAGCTTCACGCCACGCACATGGACGATACCGGTCGGATCGGCATACGGCCCCTGTTCGAACACCGACTCAGAATCGCCGGGCGCCAGATAAAGATTGGCGTGCAAAGGCATTTCGCCGGCGCCCGCGAGATAGATAAAGAACTCCGCTTCCGCCGCGCTAGTGCTCATGTTGCACACGCCGGTCCAGCCGCGCGATGCATAGATGCGCGCACCTTCCGCCAGCGCTTGGCGTTGCTGTTCAGGCGTCGGCGCCGGCAACCGCGACTGCACGAGGCCGGCAGCATTGTCGATCAGCATGCCGGTCGCCGCGCCCGATGCATCCCGCTCAATGCGTCCGCCTGCTGGATCGGCTGTACCGTTTTCAATCTGTCCAAGCATGAGCGCTGCGCCATTGGCGACCACTGCGTGGCCGTCGATGCGCTCCAGCACCACCGGACGATCGCTGACCACAGCGTCGAGATCAGCGCGTGTCGGGAAGCGGCGTTCAGGCCAATGCGTCTCGATCCAGCCGCGGCCAATGATCGGCCCTTGCGGATGCGCGGAGGCGTACTCGCGCAGACGCTGTTGCATCGCCGCGATCGATTCAACACCAACGAGATCGAGCAACATCGCCTGCTGACCGACGCCGGTGAGATGCACATGCGCGTCAGTGAATCCCGGAAACGCTGCTGCGCCGGCAAGATCAATCTCTTGTGCCTGCGCGCCGCTACGCGCATCCGCCAAGGCGCCAGCGAAGGCGATGCGGCCTCCGCTCACGCGTATCGCTTCAGCGCGCGGATTGGCGGCGACGCCGGTGTAGATCGGCCCGCCGAAGATCAGCAGATCGGGCTCAGCGGCGACGCGCGCGCAACCAGCGGCGAGCGCTGCGAGAGAGAATTGTCCGAAACGGCGGCGGCTCAGATGCATGGATGTCTCCCCTGCCCGCAGAGGTAACGCGCCCACGCGCGCGATCAAGCTTTATGCGGCGACTAACCTTGGTTCGGACGGTAGATCGCGGCGCGACGGCCAAGCGGCGCGTTCGGCGTCGCGTCGAGATCGAGCGTGCTTTGCGCGCCTTCGCGCAACTTGAACTGCGCCAGCCCCGCCACCATCGCGGCATTGTCAGTGCAGAGCCGTGGCGGTGTGAGCGTAACCTTGATGCCGTGTTCCGCCGCTGCTCGCGGCAGTTCCTGGCGCAGCAGCGTATTGCACGCAACGCCGCCCGCAACACTAACCTGTTTGACGCCGCGTTGTTCAGCGGCAGCAAGCGTCTTGGCGATCAGCACGTCAACGACGGCGCGTTCGAAGCTGGCCGCGACATCGGCCGCACCGTCCTGCGATTGCAGTTTCTCGGCCACCATGCGCACCGGAGTCTTCAAGCCGCTAAAGCTGAAATTGAGCGTGCCGTCTTTCATCTTAGGGCGCGGAAAATCGTAGGCGTGCGGATTGCCGCCGCGCGCCAGCGCATCGACTTGCGCACCCGCAGGAAACGGCAAGCCAAGATAGGAGCCGACTTTGTCGAACGCTTCACCCGCGCTGTCATCGAGCGTGCGGCCGATCACTTCGTAATCGCCCATGCCGCGCACGTGAATGAGCGCATTATGCCCGCCCGCAACGGCGAGACAGATATGTTCTTCGAACAATTCCGGATTGGTCATGATCGCGGAGAAGATGTGCGCTTCGACGTGGTGCACCGGGATCAGCGGCAAGCCGGCTGAGACAGCGAGGCCACGCGCGGTCGACACGCCGACGACGACCGAGCGAACAAGGCCATGCTGATTGTTGACGCCGATCGCCGACAAAGCCTCGATGCCGACGCCCGCTTCATCGAGCGCCTGCTTCACCACCTGCATGATGACCTCAGCGTGGCGCCGCGCAGCAAGTTCCGGCACAACGCCATTGAACGCCTGGTGCGTTTGCTTTTGGCCCCAGACGACGCTGGACAGCACGCGCAGCTGATCGTCGACGACAGCCGCCGCAGTATCGTCGCATGCCGTTTCGATACCGAGCACCAAGCCCATCAGTTGCGCGCTCCGGCGAGGAATTCTTGAAAGTATGTCGTGCGCAGCTCAAGCGGATCGCCCGGCGCATCTGACGCCAGCGCTTCAGCGCCAAGTTTCAGCATTTCATCCATCCAGGCGCGGCGATCGTTGAGATACGCCACGCCATCTTCGGTGGCGAAGAGATCGACGGTGAACCCGGCCTCGCCCGCGCCTCCTTCCGCGACGGTCTTGCGCAGCTGATCAATGAACGCGACGCCGCGCGGATCGAGGCGCTTGCCGATGGCAAAGCCCGAATGGCCGAACACGCGCAGGCCCGCGCCGAACGCCATGCCCGCTGTGTAGGTTACCGCGATGCGGGTAGCGGTCCACGAACCGGGACCAGTGTTGACAACGATGGCGTCGAGATCTTTTGCCTTGAGGCCCGCTTGCTCCAGCGCAAGATCGACGCTCGTGTAAACCGCGCGTACGGCGCCTTGGCCATAGACGCTGTTGGCGTAGACGAATTCTTCGCCGCTCCGCACGGCGCAGAGCGAGAAGCGACCGGCAGCGTCAAGCGCTAGAATCTTCATGCCGCCGCCTCGATCGTAACGACGCGCTCATCGCCTTCGCCTGGCGTGATAACCACGCGCGTGTGCGGCTTGCGCAGCACGCCGTCGAGACGATCGCCCCATTCGAGCACATGCACGCCCGGCTCAAGCAGCGACTCCATCAGCCACTCGACATCGTCGCCCGAAAGCGATTGCAGGCGAAAGAGATCGTAATGGTGCACGGTCTCGCGGCCGGGAAACTGATGGACGATGTCGTAAGCCGGGCTCGCGACATCATCCTCGTCGCCGCCGCCCAAACCGGCGACAACGCCCTTGGCGAAATACGTCTTCCCCGCCCCCATCGGGCCGACCAGAAGCACGACATCACCCGCGCGCAGCGTCTCCGCCAAAGCGCGGCCAAGCGCGATGGTTTCTTCAGTCGAGCGCGTGATGGTGCGCGATGGGAGAGTGAGGCTGCTCACGCGCGGACAGGTAGGCGATGCGGCTGCGATTGCAAAGCGGCGCAGCGTCGCTCACGCAGCCAAAACACGCTCAATGTCAGCGAAGGCAATGGCGCCGGCGCGGATGAGCTTGGTTTCGGGGCTGGTGAGGTCGATCACCGTCGATGGCTGCGCGTAAGGCGACGGGCCGCCGTCGATCAGCATGCTTGGTTGCTCGGCGGCGCTGGCGAACGCGGCTTCGGCGCTCGCGCGATCCGTGGCCGGCGGCAGCCCCGAGACGTTAGCGCTCGTCGTGGTGATCGGATGGCCAAGCAGCTTGCAGAGCGCCGGGCCAAACGGATGCCCCGGCACACGGATGCCGACGCCGGGGAAACCGGCTTGCAGCTCAGGCGGCAGCACGCCCTTCGATAAGCACACGAGCGTCAGCCCGCCAGGCAGAAACGCTTGCGCGAGCTTCTCCGCACGCGCGTCAATCTCAACGTAAGCCCGCGCTTGTTCAATATCGGCGACGCAGAGCGAGAGCGGCTTCGCATCCGAGCGGCCCTTCGTTGCGTAAGCCGCACCGATGCTTTGGACGGAAACGGCGCTGACGCCGAGCGCGTAGACAGTGTCAGTCGGATAGACGATCGCGCGGCCGGCGCGGATTTCCGCAGCGGCTTGCCGCAACGCTTCGTCGATGTCGCTGAGATCAATGACGCGCATCACAACACCCGCGCGACGCGGAAGCCGATCACATAATCGCGCCGGTCGGGCAGATTGAATGCCCGGTATGTCGAGCGGACGCGCGCAGGATCGGAATACCAGGCGCCGCCGCGCATCATGCGCATCTCGCACGCGTCGTCGAGATAAGGTGCGCCATTCGCAGGCAAGCGCGGCAAGGGCTCGGCTTGGCAGTCCTCGACCCATTCATAGACGTTGCCGCTTGTATCGTAGAGACCGAACCCGTTCGGCTCGAACTGGCCGACTGGCGCGGTGTGCTCCCAGCGATCTGCGCCTTCGACGACGCCGGTGCATGGCGGACAATCGGGCGCGCCGTAATTGGCGCGATCGTGGCTCGCGGCGCCGCCCCAGTGATAGGCAGCCTGCGAGCCGCCGCGCGCGGCATACTCCCACTCCGCTTCGCTCAACAGCCGATAGGTGTGGCCAGTGCGCCGCGAGAGCCAGCGGACGTAGTTCTGCGCATCATGCCACGAAACGTGGATCACCGGCTGATCGCCGCGGCCCCACCCTTGGTCAGGCGGCACATAGCCGTCGCAACCGCCACCGGCGACGCATGCTTCCCACTGCGCGAAAGTAATTTCACGGCGCGAGGCGGCGAAGGCGTAGTCTATCGTGACGATCTTCTTCTCAGTTTGGCGCATGCCGAGCGCCACGAGGATCTCGTCGAGCCGGCGCGGTTCAGCGCCCATGCGATAGGCGCCGGGCTCGATGCGCACCATTTCTGGGCAATCTTCACAATCGCGGAAAATCTGCAGCGATCCGGCGGGCGATACGATCGCACCCGGCGGTTCGACGGTCAAAATGATCAACGCCGCGCCCGCTACAAACGCCGCCGCCAACGCCCACGCTTTCCACATAATGTCCGCCTAGCACATCGAACAGCCAGCTTCATACCTAAGCGTTACTTGGCGCGCGGAAATTTCTATCGTGTTATGGCGCAGCACCCCGATTGAGAGGCCAGGACGTTCGATGACCGCTGAACCTATCCTCGCCCCAACACGCGAACAGCTCATTCACGCGCTCTACGAGGCTGCGGAGCTCGAGCACAATCTGATGTGCACCTACCTCTACGCCGCCTTCTCATTGAAAGACGAGAGCGAAGGCCTAAGCGCCGAGGAAGCGGCGGCGGTAAAACGCTGGCGGCGCACGATCATGGATGTGGCGATCGACGAGATGGGCCACCTCGCGGCGGTCTGGAACATCACCGCCGCAATCGGCGGCAGCCCGGGCTTCGGGCGCGGCAACTTTCCGCTCGATCCGGGATACCTTCCCGCCGGCGTCGTGGTGAAGCTCGCGCCCTTCAATCACGATGTGCTGCAGCACTTTATTCACCTCGAACGTCCGCGCGGCTCACTCGAACCGGACGGCGAGTCATTCCGCTACGAACGCAATTTCAGCCGCAACGCCACGCGCCCGCGCGTCACGCCGATGGGCTTCGATTATGAAACCGTCGGCGAATTCTACGACATGATGGAGAAAGCGCTCGAGTTCATGGCCGATAAGCTAAGCGAGAAAGCGCTTTTCTGCGGCGATCCCGCGTTGCAGCTCTCGCAAGCGGAAGTCGTGCTCGGTGGCGCCAAGCCAGTCTTGTGCCTGAAAACGGCGCTTCAGGCTTGCGCGGCCATCATTACCGAAGGCGAAGGCGCCAACGATGAAAATCCAAACTCGCACTTCTGCCGCTTCCGCGCCGTTCGCAATGAATACGAGGCGTTGCTGGCCAAGAATCCGAACTTTGCGCCGGCTCATCCTGCCGCCGTAAATCCCGTGCTGCGCCGGCCGCTGGCGGAGGGCCGCGTCTGGCTTGAAGACGAAGATGCCGCTGCGATCGTCGATGTCGCCAACGCCGCTTATCAGACGATGCTTCGTTTGCTTGGCTATGCCTATGTGTTGCCGAGCCCAAGCACTGAAAAGAGTCTCGCCGTCGATCTCGGCATCGACCTTATGAAAGCAACGACGCTCCTCGGCGAGAGCGCGGCGCGGCGCCCAGCCGGACCATCTAACCCAGACTGCAATGCCGGCATGTCATTCACCTCGTTGCGCGATGCAGCACCCCTGCCGCCGAGCGCCGGCACGCGGCGCTTTTTCGCGGAACGTGTGGCTGAGCTGGCGAAGTATGCGGCGCGACTCGATCAAACCGATCATCGTTGTGCGCGCGCCGCGGGCTTGCTCAAGGCGCTCGCCGTGCGTGCGCAGCGATTTACGGAGATAACATCAGCTCCGGCGCTGCCGGCAGCCGCGCCGCAACAAGCTGCACATACGCCTGCGCCGCAAACAATGACCGCGGATGGCGCCGAAATCGTCGACGGCGAGACCGTGCAGATCATCTATCGCGGCAAGCTCTGCATCCATTCGCGCTTTTGTGTCACCGGCGCGCCGAAAGTGTTTCTGGCGAACGTGCAAGGCCCCTGGATTCACCCAGACGACATGGACGCTGAAGAACTCATGGCCGTGTCGCGCGAATGTCCGTCGGGTGCGATCCAGTATCGGCGCAAGGACGGCGGGCGCGAGGAGCAACCGCCGCCGGTCAATCTGATCTCGGTGCGCGAAGCAGGCCCCTACGCGCTGCGTGGCGATCTCAGCATTGATGGCGAGCCATTCGGCTATCGCGCCACGCTTTGCCGCTGCGGCGCGTCGAAGAACAAACCCTTCTGCGACGGCTCACACCACGACGCAAATTTCATCGCCAGCGGCGAACCAGCTACGGGCGAGAACACGGCCATGCTCGCCGTGCGCGACGGACCGTTAGAGGTAACGCTGCAACTCAACGGCCCGCTCATGGTGCGCGGCAATCTGGAGATCATTTCCGGCACCGGGCGCATGGTGGCGCGGATGCAGGCGGCGCGTCTGTGCCGCTGCGGTCAGTCGAACACAAAACCGTTCTGCGACGGCACGCATGCGAAGGTCGGCTTTCGCTCCGACATCTAAGCCTTAAGCGCCTTGTTCACGACAAGCTTGGCGATGGATTCGATCGCCGTGATGTCGCTCGACGGGTAGTGGTTGGAGAGCACGCGCACGACGCCGGTGTTGAAAGTGAGCTTTAGCACGCGCGTCAGACGTTCGGCGTATTTGAGTTCAGTCCAAGCGTAACGGCGCCGACCGAGCATCGACCGCGACTCGATGCCGTACCCGTCCATCCTGAACGTACGCCACGCCAACAGCCGAAATCCGCCTGAGAGGAATAGCGCGCCCGACAGCACCCATCCGAGCAGCAGCAATTTCACCAAGCGCGGCTCGCCCGTTCCTACGCCGAACGGATTGGGCAACACCGCCATTGCTGCTGCGCCGCTCATGAAGGCAACAGCAGCCAACAGCGCCACCCAGGCGCGCGGACGAATGATGCGATCAGTCATGATCAACGCTTGGCGCGCGCCTCGGAAGGCGTCACTCCCGCGATTTGGGGGTCCGCCGGTCGAAAACCGCACGCCGCGCTGCCGCTTGCGGTTGCGTTTTGCGCCGGGCTGGGCCCTTCTGCGAGCAAAGGTCTAAGGGAAAATCATGCCCACGCATCCATTCTCGCGACGCGCGATTCTGGCCGCCGGCGCCACCGCGGCGCTCGGCGTGGCGCCGGCGTTCGCCCAAGCGGCCGACCCTGACGACATGACTATCGGCGCAGCGACTGCACGACTGCACTTGATCGAGTACGCGTCACTCACCTGCCCGCACTGCGCACAGTTTCATGCGGACAACTGGGACACGCTGCGCGCGCGGTACATCGACACTGGCCGCGTTCGCTTCACCATGCGCGAAATGGCGACGCCGCCGGCGGCGGTATCGGTCGGTATGTTTCAGCTCGCGCGTTGTGGCGGCGCGAACGCCGAAGAATATCTGGCGCGCGTGAAAGTCCTGTTCGAACGCCAACGCGCCATTCTGGGAACCGGCACTATGGCCGGAGTCCGCGATGCACTGCTTGCGACCGGCGCGGAATGGGGACTCTCACAACAGCAAGTGATGGCGGCGCTCAGCGATCCAGCCGGCGGAGAGCGGATAGGACGCGTGTCGCAAGGCGCGGCAGCGCTTGGCGTGAACCACACGCCATCGTTTGTGTTCAACGGCACGCTGGATGACGATCACGCGTTCATGACGCGCGACGGCATGGTCCGCATGCTCGATGCGAGACTGGCGCAGCTCTAGAGCCGCGGATCGATCAGCTCGCTTTCCAGCGCGAGCACGGCGAACACACATTCATGCACACGTCGCAGCGGCTGACGCGCGACGAAGCGCGTCAACGCTTCATGCCCGAGTGCGAACTCCTTCAGCGCCAGAGCGCGCTTGCCGCCGAGGCCACGCTTCTTGAGACGCTCCAAATGCTCCGGCGCATCATATTCGGGACCATAGATGATGCGCAGATACTCGCGTCCGCGCACTTTGAGCGCAGGCTGAATCATGCCCTTGTCGCCACGCGCGACGAAGTCGCACGGCTTGACGACCATGCCTTCGCCGCCACCGCCAATCAGCCTTTCCCACCAGCCAATCGCATCTGCCACCGCGGCTTCATCATCGAGCGACAGCAATCGCCATTGCGTCTTCGTCACCACTGAGCCGCTCGCCTCAGCCAGACGATCAGCGAGCGTCATGTGCCAAACGTGATCGCGATCGAAGTGCGTGGCGCCTTCGCTGGCGAGCAAATGGAACGGCGCGACCTTGAGATCGGCGGGACGGGAAACCGGCCAAACATAAGGCGCCCATGCTTTGGCATATTGCGCCGCGCGTATAGCACGCGCCGCCAGCTTATCGCGCAATGCATCGACCGGCACGCCGCGTTCCGCCGCGCGGCGCGCGGCTTCGTGCGCCGCTTTGAGTCCGGCGTTCGCAGACGCAGCCACTGGCGCATACTGATTCTCGATCAGCGCCGACGCTTTCGCCGACCACGGCATGATCTCGGCATCGAGCAACAGCCAATCAGTGTTCAGCTCATCCCAAAGGCCAGCCCCATCGGCGGCGCGACGCAGATTGTCGAGGATCGCGTCACGCATCGTTGCATCGGCGAAGAAGGCGCGGCCGGTACGCGTCCAGATCGCACCGGATTCGTCGGTCGTCGTCCCGAAGCGCTTGCGGGCGACATCGGCGTCGCGACAGAGCGCGATAATGGCGCGCGAGCCCATGTGTTTTTCTTCGAGCACGAGTTCGCGTTGACCGCGCCCGCGGAAGAAAGCGAACGCCTCCTCTGGACGCTCAAGCCAATTCTCAACCGGACTCGTTTCCACCGGCGACATGGTCGGCGGCAGATAGACCAGCCATTGCGGCGCCATGGCAAAGCGGCTCATGACTTCGAGCGCCGCAGCGGCGTTCTCTTCCGCTACGACGATGCGCTTCATCAGCGCCGTGTCGATCCAGCGACGTCCGGAGACGTCGGCGAAATCGAGCATGTCGTCAGCGCTGGCTTGCGCGCTGCGTTCAGCTGCTGGTGCGGCCAGGGGCTTGATCGGCTCGAAATAGGTTTTCTCCGCCGGCACGCTGACCAGTTCGCGCTCCGGCCAACGAAGGGCCGTGAGCTTGCCGCCGAAAACGCAGCCAGTGTCGATGCAGATCGTGTTGTTAACCCACTCCGCTTCGACAACGGGCGTGTGCCCGTACACTACGGCGCAATCGCTGCGATAATGTTCTGCCCAATCGGCGCGCACCGGCAGGCCGTACTCGTCGATCTCGCCAGTGGTTTCGCCGTACATCGTGAATGCGCGGACGGCGGGCGAACCGCGGCCGATCATGTCCTCCTTGATCCCCGCGTGCGCGACGGCAAGTTTGCCGCCATCGAGCCAGTAATGGCTGCGCAGGTCGGAGAGGAACTGCTTCGCGGAGATGCGGAACCCTTCGGGCTCAGCGTTGAGCTGGTCGATCGATTCTTGCAGGCCATGCGAGATCTTGACGTTGCGGCCCGACATCCAGCGCTCAAGCTTGCTGTCGTGATTGCCTTGCACGCACAGGCCCATGCCGTTTTGCACCAGCGCGCCGACAATGCGCAGAACATCCGGGC
The DNA here is from genome assembly GCA_964405865.1 of uncultured Terricaulis sp. Classification (GTDB taxonomy): domain Bacteria; phylum Pseudomonadota; class Alphaproteobacteria; order Caulobacterales; family Aquidulcibacteraceae; genus Vitreimonas. Next base: position 562,227 of record CAYOPM010000001.1, read on the forward strand.
TCTTCGGGCCGCGATCAACGAGATCGCCGACGAACACGGCCATACGCTCGTGCTCACGATCGACATGGCACGATAGGCCGTCGTGCCGTTCGATCCAACGCACATGATAGCCAAGCTTGGCGAGCAGCGTGACGAGTTCGTCAGCACAGCCATGCACATCGCCGATAATGTCGAACGGGCCGGTGAGATTGCGCTTGTCGGTCCAAAGCGGATTGCGCTTGACGACCGCGGCATCGATGCTCTCAACGCCGCGCAGATGGGCGACCTTGCGGAAGCCTTCGCGCTCTAGTCCGCGCAGACCTTTGCGGATTTCGCCGATCATGCGTTGCGGCACCGCCGCGCCGAACTGGCGATCCGGTCGGAGCTTGTTGCGCTCGTGGCAAACCTCAACATCGACGTCGAGCACGATCGCCACCGGCAATGCATGCCAACGGCGCGCGATCTCGACCCATTGCTTGCGCTCCGGCGCACGGACGTTGGTCGCGTCGATAACGGTCAGCTTGCGGTTTTTAAGCCGCTTCTCGGCAATAGCGCGGACAAGATCGAACGCATCGGCGCTGACGCTCTGATCGTTCTCGCTGTCCGAAACGAGACCACGCGCATAGTCCGACGAGACAATCTCCGTCGGTTTAAAATGCTTGCGCGCAAAGCTGCTCTTGCCCGATCCGGTCGCGCCGATCAGGACAATGAGCGAAAAATCCGGAACTTCGATCTCGCCACTCATCGCGTGAACACCGCCATTTGCGTAGGCGGGCCGTAGCTCTCGTGATCGGCGCCGATACCTTCGATGCGCGCGCCATAGCCGTACTTTTCCTCAACGCCGGACACCCAGTCGCGAAACTCCGCCCGCGTCCATTCGAAGCGGTGGTCGGGGTGACGGAATTTGCCTGCCGGCAGATTGGCGAACAGTGCGTTGTGCTCGGCGTTCGGCGTCGTGACGATCACGGTTTTCGGTTTGGCGGCGCCGAACACAACCTCCGTCAACGCCGGTACGCGATCGAGATCGAGGTGCTCGATCACTTCAACGAGCACCGCGGCGTCCACATCTTTCCAGCGGTCGTCGCGATAGGTCAGCGCGCCGTGCAAGAGCTGCACACGATCGCGCGCCGGGCCGCCGGCAATGTCGAGCTTCAAACGGTCGGATGCGCGCTCCAACGTGCGCACTGACGCGTCGAGGCCGATAATGCGGGTGAGCTTGCGCTCCTTGACCAAGCGCGTGAGCAGCTTGCCCTCGCCGCAGCCGAGATCGGCCACCGAGGTAGCGCCAGTCGCCGCGAGCGCGCCAAGCAATGCATCCATGCGCTGATCGTTGAGCCGGATCGGCGCTTCCAGCTTCTCCTCAGCGGAATCGCGCGACGGCGCCTCGCTCGCCTCCTGTTGCTCCTCCTCTGGCGCCAGCCGCGCTAGAGCGAGCCGCGCTAAGCCGCGACGGTTCTTAAGGTAACGGCGGGCAATCAGTTCTTTCTGCGGATGCCCAGCCAGCCAAGCGCCACCCTTCGACACCAATTTGTCGACCTCATCGTCGCCGACCCAGTAATGCTTGTCGTCATCGAGAACCGGGATGAGCACATAGATGTGCGAGAGCGCATCGGCGACGCGGTATACGCCATTGAGACGAAGCGAAACGTAACGCGACGGCCCGTCTGGGCCAGGTACGCGCTCAAGCGCAACACTCCAACCAAGCGGCTCAAAGAGACTGCGCACCATCTCCTCGCCGCCGCGCGCGGGCAGCGGCGAGACATGCAGCGCGAGCGGAAGCGCAGTCGCTGCGAGTTCAGGGCGCTCGCGCGAGACGCCCGTCATCGCCGTGCGCAAGGCGCGGTTCAGCGCGACGGAGAGAAACGACGTCGCCGCATACGGCCGGTCGTTGACGTATTGATCGAGTAAGCCTTCGCCAGCGCCGCGGCCACGCACCAAGCCAACCGGATCGATGTCGAGCGTCAGCACCGCCTCGCAGCGCGCCTCGTTGGCTTCCGGATAAAACAATGTCGCCGCGCCGAACGGGAGTTCGGTCTCATGCACCCGGTCAGGATGCTTCATGAGCAGGAAGCCCAGGTCCGTGGCCGGGGCGTGCGTGGTGGCGATCGAGAAAAACACGCGCGGTCGTTAGCACGCCTCAACCGCGCGTTTCACGCAGCGCTTGCGCCTGACGGTAGGCGCGGGTCGCGGCGGAGCCACATATTTACAGATAAACTGGAACCATGAAAAATCCGCATATCAACGCGCAAATCAATTATCATGTTGTTTTTTAGTCGTTTTATTCTCTTCATGCACATTTCGGATTATAGTATAATCTTGTTGTCGAGCCGCAATCGCGTGTTACGACGGCCCTAAGCCCGGAGAACTCGGGATTGGGAGGAAGTTATGCGGATTACGTTTGGCAGAGGCGCGCTGTTCGCCGGCGCCTCCTTGGGCGCATTCCTTGGAGCCGCTGCGCCGGCTTTAGCTCAAGACGCAGATAGCAGCGACGAAGAAATCGTCGTCACCGCGCAGCGTCGCGATCAGAATTTGCAGGACGTCCCCGTCACGGTGACGACGTTCGGCGCGCAAGAAATCCAGGAAGCGCGCATTCAAGAAGTACAAGACGTCGTCGCCCGCACGCCGGGCCTTAACTACGACGCCTTCCCGTCCGGCCAACCACGCCTCCACATTCGCGGCATCGGCTCATCCGACCGCGGCGCGGCGGGCGATCCGAGCGCCGGTGTTTTCCTCGATGAAGTTTATCTCGGCCGCCCGGCGATGATCGCGTTCGACGCGTTCGATCTGGAGCGCATCGAAGTTGTGAAGGGTCCGCAAGGCACGCTCTACGGACGCAACGTCGTGGGCGGCGCGATCAATGTCATTCCGGCCGCGCCGAACTTGAATGAGTTCTCGGGCGCGCTCGAAGGTACGCTCGGCAATTACGATCGCCGCGAAGGCGCGGGCTTCGTCAACATTCCGTTCGCCAACGGCACAGCGGCATTGCGCGCGAGCGGCGCGATCCGCACGCACGAAGGCTACACTGACAACGTCACCACAGGCGGTGAGCTGGACGATCAAGACACGCGCAGCGCGCGTCTGCAGCTTACGGTTCAGCCAACGGACACGCTGCAACTCCGCATTGCCGCCGACACGACCAGCGATCGCGCCAACGCGCCATCGAAGCATGTCGTAGCGCTCGATGACAGCGATCCGCTCTCAGGCTTCTGGTCGATCGACACCGATCGCGACACTGGCGCGTCGGAATACGACGGCCAGCAAGATCGCGACACTTGGGGTGTGCGCGGCCAAGCGATCTGGGATCTGCCGTCATTCACGGTGAACTATCTCGCCGCCTATCGCGAGGTGCAGTATCTCGTCGATCTCGACTTCGACGGCGGCCCGCGCGATGCGGCTAACCGCCTGAGCATCGCCGGCGGGAACGTCGAAGACAGCTCGATGTTCAGCCAGGAGCTGCGCATCCTTTCTCCTGCATCGAGCCGCATCAACTGGGTGCTCGGCGTCTATGCCTACAATGCCGAGACGCGGCGCGACGACATCCTCAATCTCGCCATCCCGGACTTCGACGGCAATTTCGATTTCACGGATGGCGGCACCGAAGGCCTGCTACTCGAGGAAGTCTATCACCAGGACGCCGAGATCGAGAGCCGCGCCATCTATGCCGACGCGACAATCCCGATCACTGATCGCCTGAACTTCACGCTCGGCGCGCGCTATACGCACGACGATAAGGTCTACAGCGTCGACAATCTCGACAGTGACGCCACCTTCCGCGCCAATGAAGATATCGACGCCACAAACTCTGAGACGTGGAATGCGCTCACTTGGCGCGTCGGCGCCGACTATCATTTCAGCGGCGATCAGATGGCGTACGTCATGGTCTCGCGCGGCTTCAAGAGCGGCGGTTTCCAAGATACGCCGGAAAACCAGCTCGATGCCTCAACACCGTTCGATCCGGAATACGCGACGCAATACGAAGTCGGCCTGCGCAGCACGTTCCTCGATGGGCGGCTCATCTGGAACAACACATTCTATGTGTTGAACTACGAAGACCTGCAGGTGCGCGAGACGGATGGTCTCAACATCTTCACCACAAACGCCGATGCCACCATCAATGGCTACGAAACGCTGTTGCGCTGGCGCGTTGGCGGCGGCTTCGATCTCACTGCGACATACGCGTACACGGACGCGACGTTCGACAGCTACGTCACGCCGTCGTCGGACTACACCGGCAATCGCCTGACGCGCATTCCGGAGCACAAAGTCACGCTTTCGCCGTCCTATACGATGGCGCTCGGCTCCGGCGCGGAACTCGAGTTCGCCGTCGACTACCAATACGAGAGCCACATCTGGGACGACGCCAGCAACGCCAGCACCGAATTCCGCGACCCGACGCACTTCGTCGACGCGCGGATCGTCTACACCGCGCCGGGCGGCGACTGGTCGCTCGCTCTGTGGGGCCGCAACCTGACGGACGAACTGACGCGCACCCACCAAGCCACGTTCCTCGGCGCAAACTTCGCCTCGTTCAACGCGCCGACAACCTATGGGGCGACCTTGCGTTGGAACTACTAATCGGCGTTTCCTCCCTAGTGACTTTACTGCCGGCGGCTTTCGGGCCGCCGGCGCCCCTCTCTGTTTGGACGGAATTGAACTGATGTTGGCGCTCATCGGCTTCGCGATGATTGCGGCGTTCATGATCTTGATCATGACGCGCATGATGTCGGCTGTCGCCGCGCTCATCCTTATCCCGATTATCTTCGGACTATTCGCGGGCCACGGGCTCGACATGGCCGAGATGGCGTTAAGCGGCGTGACAGCGCTTGCGCCGACGGCGATCACGCTCGTGTTCGCCGTTCTCTATTTCAGCATCATGATCGATGCGGGCCTGTTCGATCCGCTCGTGCGCGGCGCTGTGCGTTACGCGAGCGGCGATCCGCTGAAAGTCGCGCTCGCGACTGCGACGGTCGCCACAATCGTTTCGCTCGATGGCGATGGCGCGACGACGGCGATCGTCACGATCGGCGCGTTCCTGCCGATCTATCGCCGCATCGGGATGAACCCGCTCATCCTCGCCGTGCTGCTCGGCTCGGCAAACTCGATCATCAATATGGCGCCCTGGGGCGGACCTATGGCGCGTGTCTCGTCAGCGCTCAACGTGCCGATGATGGACATCTTCATTCCGCTCATCCCGACGATGGTCGCGGGCATTGCGGGCGTGTTTGTGATTGCCTTCTTCCTGGGCTCGCTGGAGCGTAAGCGGCTTGGCGTCGTCGCGCTTGAGACCGACGCGTCTGCGACCCTGTTCGACCGCGAACCGGGCGTGGAACGGCCGAAGCTTTTCTGGGTCAATCTGCTGCTGACGTTGACCATCCTCGGCGTCGCCATCGCCGGCTTCGTTCCGCTACCGCTCGCCTTCATGATCGGCCTCGCCATTGCGATGATGATCAACTATCCGCGCATTTCGATGCAGCGCGATCGCGTGACGGCGCATGCGGGCAACGCGCTGCCGATCGTGCTGCTGATTTTCGCAGCGGGCATCTTCACCGGCATACTCGAAGGCACGGGCATGGTCGACGCGATGGGCCGCAGCCTGCTGGCGCTCGTACCGCCGGAGTATGGCGCGTATTTCGGGCCGCTGGTGGCGCTGACAAGCGGACCGTTCACGTTCGTCATGTCGAACGACGCTTACTATTTCGGCATCGTCCCAATCCTCTCGGAAACTGCGGGGCACTTTGGTGTCGCGCCCGTTGAAGTCGCGCGTGCTTCGCTGCTCGGCCAGAACATCCACGCGCTCAGCCCGCTGATCGCAGCGATCTACCTCGTCGCTGGACTGATGAAGGTTGAAGTCGGCGACATGCAGCGCTTTGCTTTGCCGTTTGCCGTTGCGCTGAACCTCTTCATGATCGTTGTCGCCATCGCCACTGGCGCCGTTCCCCTCGTCTCTCAGGTTTCTCCATGACCGACATCTCCAAGACCACCGCCTCCGAGACGATCGTCGAGCACGTCACGCAAGCGCTGCGCGAGGCCGTCCGCAAGGGCGAGTTCGGGCAAGGTGAGCGCCTCGTCGTGGCCGACATTGCGCAAATGTTTGGCGTCAGCGTTGGGCCGGTGCGCGAAGCAATCCGCAAACTGGTCGGCGAAGGCGTGCTGGAGTTCACGCCACACCGCGGCGCCTCAGTGCGCGCCTATAGCGAGCGCGATGTACGCGAGCTCTTTCAGCTGCGCGAGGCAGTGGAAGGATACGCCGCGAAGCTCGCCGCTGAGAACATTCATCGCGCCGATTACGCCGGACGGCTGCGTCAATGCCAGAGGCGATTGCGCGAGATTGGGCCGGTAATCACACAGAATGCAGCCGATGCCCGCCAATTATTTCACGACCTCCTCTATGAGATCGGCGGCAACGCCGCGATCAGGGAGGCCGCTCTGCGTGTCACTTTCCCGGCCAATCGCCTCGTGTTCTCCGAACTTATGGGCAAGCCGCGCGCCGAGGCCTCGCTCAGAGAACACGACGAGATGATCGAGGCCATTCTCGCGGGTGATGCCCTGCGTGCCGAGCGTTCCATGCGCTCACACCTTCACAACGCCGCTATCGCCGTGTGCGCGGTTCTCGAAGACTCCAGAACCAAGACGCCCGGCAAGAAGAAGAAGAAGAAAGTCTGAAAAACATGACAGACAGCGTGAAAATCCTGGTGCCGTGCGGCTCCATCGGCAGCGGCGTTCGCCCCGACGAAGTCAAAGCCGGCATCGCGCTCGGCGCGCAAGCGATCGCGAGCGATGCGGGCTCGACCGATAGCGGCGCTGCCTACCTCGTCCTCGGCAAACCCAAATACAGTCGCGCCGCCGTCGAACGCGACATGACGATCCTGATGAAGGCGCAGGCCGAAGCTAAGATCCCATTGCTCGTCGGCTCGTGTGGACAATCGGGCAGCGATGCAGCGCTCGATTGGATGAAGGATGTCGTGCTCGATATCGCGCGCGAACATGGCCTCTCGCCGAAGATCGCCGTGCTCTACTGCAGCCAGGACAAAGCGACGCTCAAAGCGAAGACTGCGAGCGGTAAGGTAAAGCCACTGCCGCCACTTGGCCCGATGACGGATGAGCTGATCGACTCGTGCGAACAGATCGTCGCCGCGATGGGGCCGGAGCCGTACATCGAGGCGCTCAAAGCTGGCGCCGATATCATTCTGGGTGGCCGCACGACCGATACGGCTGTCATCGGCGCGTTCGCGCTCTGGAAGGGCGCGCCCGCTGGCGCCTCGTGGCATGCGGCGAAGGTTGCGGAATGCGGCGCGCAGTGCACGGTGAAGCCAACAAACGGCAGCGGCGTGCTGATCTCCATTGGCGCCGATGGCTTTGAAGTCGCGCCGCTTAGCACGGACAATCTCTGCGATCCGCACAGCGTCTCCGCCCACATGCTCTACGAAAACGCCAATCCGTTCATCCTCACCGAGCCGGGCGGCGCGCTGGATGTCACTAAAGCGGTCTATACGCAGGCCGATCCTCGCACTGTCAAAGTGACCGGCTCGGAATGGGTGAAGGCGCCGGCTTACACGATGAAGCTCGAGGGCGCCGCAACCGGCCGTTACCAGACGATCATGCTCATCGGCATGCAAGATCCTGAAGCGATGGCGCGCATCGATGAGTTTCACGATCACATGCTGCGCCGCCTGACACAGCGTGTTCACGATACAATCGGCGCGGACGCCGGCGATTTCGATATCTCATTGCGCCTCTACGGCTGGAACGCCGTCTCCGGCGACAAGCCAACGCCCGGCACGCCACCACCGCGCGAAGTCGGCGTGCTGTTCGTCGCTACCGCGGAGACGCAAGCGATCGCGACGCAGATCGCAAAGACCTGCAATCCGTGGTTCTTTCACTTCCCGCTCCATCTCGACAGAGAATTGCCAAGCTGGGGCTTTGCGTTCTCGCCCGCTGAGATCGAGCGCGGGCCGGTTTACGAGTTCAAGCTCAATCACATCGTCGAGTGCGAACACCCGCTCGAACTCGTGCGCACGCAATGGATCGATCTCGCGAAGAAGGAGGCCGCGTAATGGCGACAGTCAAAGACGTCTGCCACCATCTGCGCTCGAAGAACGCAGGTCCGTTCTGGGTGACGATCGATCTCTTTTTCAAAGATGATGCGGCGTTTGAGAAGTATGCGCAGAGCCCAGCGCTGGGCGCCGATGTGTTCGCGAAACTCTACGGCACGGACGCTTCGCTTGTACGCCATTATCCGGTGCGGAGCTTGCACATGGTGAAAATCTCCTACCCGCGCCCGCGCGCCCAGGGCGGCGAGCTTGAGCGCGATATGCATTGCGGCCAACAATATGTGCGGCTGCTCGACATCGAGCTTGGCTAAGCTTCGATCAATGCGCCGATCGCGTCACTCGCTCCCACAGCGCTTCGGCGGCTGGCGACTGACGCGCTTTGGCGCGCCACAAGCGGATCTCGATCGGCACCTCGTCCATTGCCGCGCCGGCGTGTTCAAGCTTTCCGCTGCGCAGATCGTCCTCGACCAAGCTGCGCGCGGTCCAGGCGATGCCGCGACGATCGCGCGCCATAGCAGTGAGGACGCTCGCCAAGTGAGAGGAAAAGGCCGGTTGGGCCGGCGCAGGTTTTCCGGCGGCGGCCCACGCCGCCGCGAGAATGCGACCCATGCCGGACTCGGCCGTGAAACACAGTTGCGGCGCGGACGTGATGTCATTGCTGGAGAACGCCCCAGGCGCCATCACCGGCAACAGCACGTCTTCACCAAGTCGCACGGAACGAAAGTCACTGCCGAGCCGCGTCGTCGCCAGTTCGTGATGGTGGCAAAGCAAGAACTGCACGCGGCCCTCAATCATCAATCGCTCGCACGCGACCATGCTATCGGCCGTGAGCTCGATCGTGGCGCTGAGCGGGTGCTCCGCCTCAAGCTCGCGCAGCCACGGCGCGAAGAAGGTCAGCGAGAGCACATGCGTGGACGCAAAGCGCAGCGTCTCGGACGCTGCTTTCGCCACCGCGCGCGCTTCGTCGCGGCCGAGCTGAAGGCGCCGCAGGGTCTCTTCAGCGATAAATTGAAAGCGCTCGCCCGCGGGCGTCAGCCGAATAGTGTGTGTGCTGCGATCGACGAGAACGGCGCCAACCCAATCCTCCAGCGCGCGAATGCGCCGGCTCAGATTGGGCTGACTGATCTCGCGCTTTTCCGCCGCGCGCGAGAAGCTGCCGCACTCGATGAGCGCCAAAAAATCTTCAAGCCAATCCAAATCCATCGCAGCCATTCTGAGCGCCTGGACGCTGGAGGACAAGCACGCGCGCACGCAAAGCGCAGATGCTCGCATTCAATTATGCAGAACGCGAATGGCTCTACTGGGGTGATGATATGAGCTCGAACGCACGCCGGGTCGTTGTAACGCAACGCTTCTTCGATGCGGAGACGATCGCTTACCTCAATCGGCAACGCTGCGAGGTCGTCATCGCTGACCTGCCTGCCGGCAAGGGCGATGGCGATTTCAGCGAGGATGAGCTGGTCGCGCTACTGGACGGCGCTGCAGGATGGATCGTCGGCCACGCGCGCGTGACGCCAACACTGCTCGCGCGCCTGCCGCGGCTGCAGATCATTTCGCGGCGCGGCGTCGGCTATGAGCGTGTCGATACCGGCGCTGTGCGGGAGTTTGGCAAGGTCGCGTGCATCGCCGTCGGCGGCAATGACGCATCCGTGGCTGATCACACTCTGGCGCTCATGTTGGCGACCAGCCATCGCCTGCGCGAGACGCAGGCCAATATGCAAGGCGGCAACTGGTCGATCTTGCTTGGCAACGACCTCTATCAGCGCACGGTCGGCGTCATCGGTTTGGGCCGCATTGGACGCGGCGTTGTGCAGCGCTTGCGTGGGTTTGAGGCCAATGTGCTGGCTCTCAGCGCTCGGCATGACAAGGCGTACGCGGCGCAGAGCGGCATTACCTACACCGATCTCAACACGCTGCTCGAACGTAGCGACTACGTCACCATCCATGCGCCGCTAACGCCAGAAACACGCCACATAATCGGGGCTGACGCCATCGCCCTAATGAAGCCCTCGTCCTATCTCATCAACACCGCGCGTGGCGGGCTGGTCGATGACCGGGCTTTGCTTGAGGCGTTGGAGGAAAAACGTATCGCAGGCGCTGCGCTGGACGTGTTCGAGAGCGAATCCGACGCGTCGATGCAGCCTGTTACGGATGCGTTGATCGCACTGCCGAATGTGATCGCCACGCCGCATTCGGGCGCATCTTCGCATGAAGGGCTCGCGCGAACGAACATGGTCGCGGCGCGAAATGTGGTGGCGGTGCTCGACGGCGGCGACCCGCCAGTGGATTGTATCGTCGCTGATGGGCGCGCCGGGCGCTCAGGCGCGAGCCGCTAGGACCATCGAATGAGCCGCACGCACCGCATCGCTGTGATCGCCGGGGACGGCATTGGCAAGGAAGTGATGCCGGAGGGCGTTGCCGCGCTCGAGGCCGTGTCCAGAAAGTTCGGCTGTCGCTTCCAGTTCGATCATTTCGACTTCGCCAGCTGCGACTATTACCTCCAGCACGGCGACATGATGCCGGCGGATTGGAAAGCGCAAATCGGCGACCACGACGCCATCTTTTTCGGCGCCGTCGGCTGGCCGGAGACTGTGCCGGATCACATCTCGCTCTGGGGCTCTTTGATCAAGTTTCGGCGCGAGTTCGATCAGTATGTGAACTTGCGCCCGGTGCGCTTGATGCCTGGCGTGCCGAGCCCGCTCGCCAATCGCAGACCAGGCGAGATCGATTTCTACGTCGTGCGCGAGAATACCGAAGGCGAGTATTCCTCGATCGGCGGCACGATGTTTCCGGACACCGACCGCGAGTTCGTGATCCAGGAAACCGTGATGACGCGCGTCGGCGTCGATCGCATTTTGCGCTACGCGTTCGAACTCGCACAGCGGCGACCAAGGCGGCGCCTGACGTCGGCGACGAAATCCAACGGCATATCGATCACGATGCCGTATTGGGATGCACGCGTCGAAGCGATGGCGCCGAACTATCCCGACGTGCGCTGGGACAAGTATCACATCGACATTCTCACGGCGCACTTCGTGCAGCACCCAGACTGGTTCGATGTCGTCGTCGCTTCCAATCTCTTCGGCGATATCCTCTCCGATCTCGGGCCCGCGTGCACTGGCACGATCGGCATCGCGCCCGCCGCAAACATCAATCCGGAGCGGCGCTTCCCTTCGCTGTTCGAGCCCGTTCATGGCTCGGCGCCAGACATTGCGGGCCAAGGCATCGCCAATCCGATTGGACAAATCTGGTCAGCGTCCTTGATGCTCGATCATTTGGGCGAAGCTGACGCGGCCGCTGCGCTTCTGCGCGCGATCGAGAACGTGCTCGCCGACCCGCGTCATCGCACCCGCGATCTCGGTGGGACAGCGACGACGCGCGCCTGTGGGCAAGCTGTCGTCGACGCGCTGACCGGCCTATAGGGGCAAACAGAGGGCAGGCGCTTGACCCGCCCTCTTCAGCTCAATCCGCGCCGTCGACACGCCGGCCTTCGATGAAGTTCAGCACGTCCGTGTTGAACTCATCGGTATTGGTCGCGGCAAAGCCGTGGCCGCCGCCTGGATACACTTTGAGCTTGCCCTGCTTCAGCAGCTTCACGCTTTTCAGCGCCGAGGCCTTGATCGGCACGATCTGATCGTCATCGCCGTGCGCGACGAGAACGGGGATGTCGATCTTCTTCAAATCCTCGGTGTAATCGACTTCCGAAAATTCATGAATGCAATCGAGCTGGCCTTTGATGCCGCCAAGCAAACCCTGCAGCCGGAAGCTTTCGCGTTGCCCTTCGCTCACCTTCGCGCCGGAGCGGTTGTAGCCATAAAACGGCATGGTGAGATCGTAGTAGAATTGCGAGCGGTCGGCGCGTGTACCGGCGCGGATGCCATCGAACGCTTCGATTGGCGTGCCTTCCGGATTGTCGGGAGTCTTCAACATGAGCGGCGGCACTGCGCCCAGCAGCACGGCCTTCGACGCACGCTTCGTGCCGTAACGGCCGAGATAGTGGGTAACCTCGCCGCCGCCGGTCGAGTGACCGACCATGACGAGGTTCTTCAAATCAAGCGCCTCGATTAGGCCCGAGAGATCCTCGGCATATTGATCCATATTGTTGCCGTCCCACGTTTGAGACGAGCGGCCATGACTGCGGCGATCATGAGCGATAACGCGGTAGCCCTTCTCGCCGAAGAACACCATTTGCTTGTCCCAGTCGTCGCTCGACAGCGGCCAACCGTGCGAGAACAAGATTGGCGCCGCGTCCTTTGGACCCCAATCCTTGTAGAAAATTTGCGCGCCGTCTTTGGCTGTAACGTAAGGCATGCCTCTTCTCCTTTGCCGGATTGAAACTCAGGCCGCGCGGGCGCCGAGATTTGCGATCTCGCCGCGTTGATTGCGTTCGGCCCATGCAAGCGCGAAGTCGGCCACTTCTTCCCAGCCCGGTTCAGCGCACAGATAGTGCGAGCGATCCTCGTAAACCTTGAGTTCGGTGAGCGACTTGGAGCGCTTCTGCTTCTTGAAGATCGCGCGGGTCATGCTGGCGGGCGCGATAAGGTCGATGCCGCCGCCGACCAGCAGGAGCGGCGCGCGCGTCTTGCTGTTCCAGGTGATCGGGCCCGCCCCGCCAGAGACCACGCCATCCCAATACACCTTGCCAGCCGTCGGCACGATGTAGCGATTGAACTGATAATCGACCTGATCGCGCGGCAAACCGTTGGCGAAGCGCTCCGCGAAGAACTTCTTCGTCATCGAGATCACTTTGCCGCCGCTGAACGGGTCGCTCAGGACAGGCAGCGCCGAGATCGCCGCATCGAGCGGCAGGCCGACGCCCGGCGTCGGCGCGGGATCGATAGCCACACCGGCGACGCCCAGGCCGCGATCCAGCAAGTGCTGCGTGAACACGCCGCCTGCGGAGTGACCAATGATGATCGGGCTTTCCGGCAGCGCGCAGATGATACGCTCATAATGCGCGACGATTTCTTTCGGTCCGTACTTGGTCAGCGCTTTACGCGGATTGGCTTTGAGATCGACGGGGTCGCCTTCATCACCCGGCCAATCCGGCGCAATCACCGTGTAGCCCTTGGCTTCGAAGCGCGCCTTCCAATGCTCCCAGGCTTTCGAGTTCAGCCAGGCGCCATGTACGAGCACGATTGTCTTGGTCATTGGACCCTCCTTCTCATTCGATGATGAGAGGATGCGCCCCGCTTCCGGCGACAACCATTCTACATAGGGCTAACGGCCTAATACAGGGGTATGAGCGCGATCAGCGCGCGGCAGGCAGCGTGATGACAAAAGCGGCGCCGCCGCCGTCGAGATTGCTCGCGCTGATGGCGCCGCCGTAATTTTCGACGATCGAGCGGCTGATCGGCAGACCCATGCCCATCCCGTTGCTTTTGGTCGTGAAGAAACTCTCGAACAGGCGCGAGTGGTTTGCGGCGTCAATGCCAGGCCCCGCATCTTCGACGGCAATGCGCACTACGGCGCCCTGCACGCTCGTGCTTACGGTAAGACGGCGCTGGGCAGCTGGTGTTTGCGCCATGGCTTGGATCGCGTTGACGGCGAGATTGACGACCACCTGCTGAATTTGAACGCGATCAGCCATCACCGCCGGCACGTCACGCGCGAGCGAAAGCCTCAGCGAAACACCATGCCCCTGCAGTTCATGCGCAAGGAACAGCATGGCCTCCTCTACGACCCCGTTCACGGCGAGCGGCGCCGTCTCCGGTGCGTGGTGGCCCGCCATAGCGCGCACGCGCGCGATGATCTCGGCGGCGCGTTGAGCGTCAGCGATAATGCGTTGGGTCAACGCGCGAACTTCGGCGATGTCAGGCTCGGGACGGTCGAGCCAACGCAGGCCCGCTGCCGCGTTGGTGGCGATGGCCGCCAGCGGTTGGTTGACCTCGTGCGCGATGGAGGCCGTCAACTCGCCGAGCATGGAAACACGCGCGGCATGTGCAAATTCGGCCTGCACCTGCGCCAGCATGGCCTGCGCTCGCACGCGCTCAGAAATGTCGATGACGCCGATGAGCAATTTGCCTGCGGCGACAGACTCCGGTGCGAAGCACGCCGTAAACAGCGCATCGAAGGTCTCGCCACTCAGTCGGCGCAGCTTGCATTCAGAGGCGTAGCGGTGATCTCGCTTAGCGCCAGATCACCAGCCACCTGCTTGTTCATCTTACCGGCCGTCACCAACGCCATCACCTGCCGCTCACGCGGCGAGAGCGTGGCATAAGCGCTTTTCAAGGCATCGAGCTTGCTTGTTTCTGTGCGCCGCAGCGCGTCTTTGGCGATTGCAGCCGCGACCGCATCGAGCATCTCCTGATCGCGAAATGGCTTGGCGAGAAAGTCCACCGCGCCCGATTTCATCGCGCGCACGCTCATCGGGATGTCGCCGTGCCCGGTCATCAACACCGCCGGCAGCCGCACGCCCAGCTCTTCGAGCTTTTGCTGAAACTCAAGCCCACTCATTCCCGGCAGCCTGACATCAAGCACGAGACAGCCCGGACCAGCGTTCGCCGCCGCCTGCTCCATGAACTCGCCGACCGACTGATACTGACGCGTCGCCAAGCCGGTAGACCTGAACAGGCTGTCCAGGGCGCTCCGCAAGGATGCGTCATCGTCGATGATGTGCACCACAGGGTCCATCTAACCGGCCTACACGCCCTTCGGGATGAGCGCGACTATACCAAGATATGACCGCCGCGCAGCGGCGGCGCGTCGTGGCGGCGGCGCGTCGTGGCAAGTCACAATCGGGCGAGCGGGTGGCGGACAGAGAGGGATCGGTCGATCCCAAAAAGTGTTGCCGATACCGATAGTTGACTTCGGTCGTCGCCGCCATACCCCCAAAATACCCCATCTCATCCCGTCTCAAAACCTGTGCGTTGCAGCCTTTCGGCGCAATTCAGCGCAACGCTCGACGCTTGCCATAAACGCCGACCAAGCGCCCGCCCGTTTGCGCCGCTAACAGCAGCCACTTCAATTGCGTGCGATCAAATCGCCGAACCGCGCCGTCCTCAAGCACGCGTCCGCTTTGAAAGCGCACACCAGGAACCAGCCCCTCCTTGACGCGCCGCGCGGTTGTCGCTCGCGACACGCCAAAATTCGTAGCGATGTCGCGGTATGTGAACCACATCCTATTTGCCGGCAGGCTGGCGATTGTGTGATCAACGGCCTCAACCAGCTCGATCGGATATGCAGGTAAGTCCTCGATCGCCACCGTGCAGATTGCAGGCTCGCGTTTCGGCTCGGCTTCCTTGCGAGACCGCGCGACAGGAACCGGCGCGTTCGAGTTTCGCGAAGCCAGGATGCGCGGCGGCACATCCGATTCATGCGCAATCGCGGCGAACAGGGACAATTGCGTTGTCTGTGGCGCTCTGGCCGCGCGCATACCGAGTGTCTCCGATCGTGCGAAAGCATTTTGCTACGAGCTGCTTGCGCGACAAAGCGGATGATCGCGTCGCGTGAGCTGCTTAAGCTCGCGTCCATCGCAATTTGCAAAACCAGCGCGTGCCCGTGTCGATTGTGTAGCGTTCCACCAACTACGCTTGCGTTTGCCCACGTTGCTGAAGAGCTGTTGCCTGGCGTGGCCCCGCGTTGCCGACGGCTAGTTTCTAATTTTCTGCTCTGAGGCGAAACAATCTCACCGCTCCAATCCGAGCGAAGGCGTCGCTTTCACCTTTCCCTGGGCCATCGAGATCGAAAAATTCTTGCCGACGTTCAGCTGCTGGGTGCGCGAAAGCCGCATAAGCGCCACGGCGTCGTTGCGCTCCAGCATGGCAAAGCGGCCTTGATGCAAAGTCTTCACGCCGCGCACCGTCCATTCACGCTCCAAGCCGTCATCGAGCGAAATGAGCCGCTTGCCGGCCTGCTTGGCGAACGCTGCTCCTTCTTGCGTTAGTTCACTCTGTCGCAACCGCTTCAGAGCATCGTCCATGAATTCAAAGCGCCCGGTTAGGTCGCGTCCGCCAGTTCGCTCCTGCTCGTGCCAACTCATGCGCGCCGTCAGAGCTTCGCGAACAGCGGCAGTCTGCGGCAGTCTCGGCGTTTCCCCGGTGATCTGACGTGCGAGTTCGCGATCAAGCTCAGTTTCAGCACGCGCGTTGGTTTGTTGATCGAGCGGCAACGCGGACAACACGTCGGCCCGAACGCGAACGCCCCGCCCCGCGTGCTGTTGCGGTTCGATCGCAAGAAGACCGCCTGGTTCGAGGCCGGCGATGGCGCGTGCGCGCAGATTCACAAACACCGGCCCTGCCGCGGCGCGCACAATCGCATAGGCTTTGCCTGGACCATCGCCGCGGCGGCCCACTTCGAGCGCCTCGCCGACGATGCGCCCCATCGACTTTCGATAGAGCTTGAGCTTGCCTTCTCCGGGTGCGAGTTCGCGTCCGAGCCGCCGGCGAATGTCCAAGCCGCGCCCGATCTCTTTCAGGCGATCGGCCCAATCGGGTTCAAAGCGGAAGCGGTCGCGCTTCACCTCGCGCGCCAGGCCCAGACGCGAGAGCTCGCGCACACGGTTGCGCAAGGCGGCGCGTAGGACCGGTTCCAGCTTGCGGCCGATCGACTGTATGCGCACCGCCTGTCCGGGCTTGAGTTCCGCTTCAAGCAGATTGTCGAGCCGCGTAGGACGCGCGGCCAAGGTCTCGCGCTCCAAAGACAATCGCTCGTCCTCGCGGCCGCGATTACCTAGCATCTCCGTGGCCACGTCGCGCGCCGCGTAACGGAGGCCCTTCGTCACATAATCGCGCGGGATGACGAGGTCCGGGCCGTCGCGTCTGCGGCCACGCAAGATGATGTGTACATGCGGGTTGTCGGTGTTGTGGTGATCGACGGCGACCCAGTCGAGCGGGACGCCGAGATCGCGCTCCATGCGCGCCATGGTCGCGCGGGTAAAATCCTTCAGATCCTCGATCCTTGTCCCGCTCTCGGGGGCCAGCATTAACCGGAAATGCCGCTTGTCGGCCTTTGCCCACTCCTCCAACCGCTCGCCGACACGAACTTCGTCATGCGCGGGATCATAAAACTGTCCCTTCTCGCCATCGGGTCCGGCGCCATCGCGCTCAAGATACTTGCCGTGCGCCAGGAGCCTACCGGCCGCACCGCCGCCATGCCCCTGGTAGAACACGGTCGCGACCACGCGTTGACGTGCGTCCGCGGCCAACGCTGTACTTGCGCTCTTGAAGCGAGCGCGCCGGCCGCTGGCTCTGCGCTCCGACATAAGCTTGGAGAGCTGAGCGCCGAGATTGCCGCTCCGGGCATTGGGCGATTTGCGCCCCTTACTCACCGTGCCGCGCACAATGTCGTTGTCGCGGAACACTTGCATGTCGCGAACGGCGACCAGCGCGTGGTCGCGTTCGTTCGGCCGCATCAGCGGCGAAGTGCGCAACATCTCCGAGACCGAAGCTTTTGGCATTGCGGCGGCGCTCGCGTTTGAAATCGCGTCACTGCGGCGACTTCTGCTGCACGATAATCAACCTTGCCGCGTCGAATCTCCAGTGTTTGCAAGCCTCAGAAGAAAACCTGCGGCGCTCTTTATCTTGCTCTCCACCGCAACACTTTTGGCAGCCTCCCTTCGCGATCTCATTGGTGCGTACGTCGCTACACGCCGGCATGTTGGATCGCGTGGCGCCACGCGTCCTCACGTTGGAAAAAATCAGAGCTTGCGCCACACGCCTTCGATGAAGCGCGCGTTGATTGGTCCCCAATAGCGTCCGTCGAAGCTGTCGGGACTATCACCCAGGAGGAGAACTTCATCCGCAGCCAGGCGCCGGCATCCGAGCCAGGCAGCGGGCATTGGCTGGCCGGAGGCACGATAGATGACGGCTGCCTGCACCCCATCAATCGATAGCGCACGTCCATCGGCGCAGACCGATTGCCCGCCGATCGCCGCCACGTGTTTGATGAAGCGATCGTTTGGGTCATCGTAATCGCGCAGGCGAGCGATCTCCGGCGCAACGTCGCGCGCGCGCACTGTGACGATGACGCCGGGCCTCAAGTCTGCACGGTCACGGACATAGAGCCCAATTGGTATTGAGGGGCTATGATTAAACAGCACTAGATCCGCTGACGAGAACGACGCCGTCGCAAGCATGAGCATCGCCGCGACAGCGGCGGCGATTGCAGCACGATGGCGTCGGAAACGGTTCATGACAGTGCAGAAAAGCACGTTCTGCGACGGCGCCAAGCACTCTTGCTTCCTTGCAGACGGCAATGCCGCGAGCGCTCACGCGAAAAGCAAAACAAGCAGCGCCCGCCATGGCTGCTCACCGCATTGAATGCGCGCCGGGGGAGTTAAGCGCGCAGCCGATGCAACAATCGACATTCACAGCAGAGTAGCGCTGTATTTTTGGCCGCTTATGCGCCTGCAAGCGCGTACGCGCTCTTGAGCCATCCCACGACCTCCGCGTCGACGTCTTTCTGTGAGGCCAGCCGCACATCCTGGTGCCAGCGATTCTTTGAAACCTGCTCCTGGGCGCGGACGCGGGCGCTCTTAATCGGTTTTTCGCTGCGGATGGTGAGGTCGAGCCAGGCCTTCTTCGGATGCACGCCTGCAAAAGCCGTTTCCCTGACCAAGTGGATCGATGTCTTCTTCGCCTCGGTCCTTACGGGGCCAACCTTGGCTAGGCTGGACAGCACCTTTTCGTAGATCAGGCGCACACTTGGTTCTTTGTTGGCAAACAGCGCCTCTAAGGCTGCGTCCTTTGGCATAGCTCGTACCCTGGTCTGCGATGAACATAGCACATGGATCGTCGGGGGCGCATTCCTGGGTCACGGTTTTCGTCGCGGCGGGCGGGCGGGTGTCGCGATAGGGATGGAAGCCCAAGGGGCCGAGACCGCGACAGCAAGGCTCGGTGCGCAGCACGACAGCCCGGCCCGCCGGCTTTGCCGGCGGGATCGCCTAAGCCAGCCTCAACACCAAATCACACATGTGCGCAGCGTCGGCGCGCGCGTGGGAAAACCTATTGCGGTGCTAGTGGCGGTGGTAGTGGCGCCGCTGACGCCGCCAACATCAGAAGGTCGAGCGGACGCGAGCGTGTGCGTCGGCGACAAGCTTGGTGGTGCCGGCGGTGACCCCGGCGTCCTTTGCGAACTTGGCCCAATCGCCGACGGCCGCTACCACCTCCTCCACCATCGCCTCGACCTCCTTGGCGCCGATGCCGTGCTTGGCGGCCAGCACATCAATGTGTTTGCGCGCGGGCCTGCGGCCCTCACCTTCGATATCGAGATAATGTTCGCCGCCTGGGCCTGCGGCGTAGGTCAAGTCGTAGGACGGCGCGAGCGTCCAATCTCCGTTCGCATCCATGAGAAAAGCGTGCTGGCGCACGTGATCGTCGCGATTGTGGGCGAGCACGTTGAAGATCATGCGCCGGAACGCGCGCTTTGCATCTTCAGCGTTGCGCGTGATCGCGCGCGTTGCGCGCAGGAACTTGTCGTAGCTGTAGGGCGTCTCCAGCGGCGACTCGATCGCGCCTGCGAGCGAGAGCATGTGGAGGCGTTGATGGGGCGCCGGCCGGTCGAACCGGCACGTGGCAAAATAGCCAGGGCCTTTCTTGGCCTCGATCAATTTGTGCGGTGGGAGTTCGAGCCCCGCAGCCTCCGCCATGACGGCGTAGGCTTCTTCCATCGGGCCAATATCGATTGGATCTTCATTGGCTTTGTATTTGACGATCCAGGCGGTGTGGTCGGCCGGAAGTTCGCCGCCGCCGACAGAAATCTCGCCGCTCGGTCCAAAGCCGACATGGACCTTGGGGCGCGCGCCGCCAGAGCCACCTGCGGCTTTAGCAAGGATGTCAGCAAGCTTGCTGTCTTCGCCGGACAAGATCTGCGCTGCCTCTTCGGCCAATTCATCGAGATCGATCCCGGTCGTAGCTTCCGCATCAGGCGTGGTCGCGGGGTGAAAGACGAGCGCGCCGCGCCCGCCCTCGCCCACTAAGGCCAGCTGTTCGACGGGCGTCAGCGAGGCGATGTCGACGCCAAGCTTTGCGAGGCGCCTCGACATCACGAGGCGTCCCCAGCCCTCCGGCAGGCTGTCGTTCAGAAAACCATGCAGGCCATCGAACGCGCGCCGAGCAGACCGCGCTCCGGCGGATAGAGAAGCCCGCCCTCCACGCGGAGCTGGCGATCGACAATCTCATTCGACCATTCAAGCTGCGCTGTCGCTTGCGCCCACGCAAGCTGGCCCACGGGCACGCGTGTGTCCGGCGCGAAGGCAAGCGCGATGTCGAGCGGAACACCCGGCGCGAGCCTCACCATTCGTTGGCGCCCTTGGGCTTCGGCTTGGCTGACGCCTTTTCTTTCGGCGCGACGCGCCGGCGCGTTTTCGAAGCGGACGCAGCCTGCTTCTGCTGCTTTAGCAGCTCATCCATGCTGTTCGGCAGCGGCGCAGGGAATAGCCCCGCCAGTCCCTCTTCGCAGCGGAGCGCGATCGCCGCGTTGACAAGGTTCTCTGTGGTGGCCTGGCCTGTGATCTCGAGACGCTGCCAAGTGGCGCGGCCCATTCCAGCGCGACGCGCCGCCTCGGCTTGAGACCAATTCTGCGCAACGCGGCGAACGCGTACGGCCTCGCCAAGGTCGGATAAGAGCTCGGTCGGCGTCTTCAGCATGGCACCATATATGATGCCAAAGGCTTCAATTGTCAACACAACGCATCATTTATGATGCGTTAAATAGCTGGTTAACTGGCCGCAAATCTTACCGTCAAAGAAGCCCATACCGGCGCTCTTGGCGTAACTTGAGTGACCACGTGACGTGGCCAAGACTAGCACCGAACGGAGGCCCGGCCAAAGGGTGGCCAGCGGCCAGGAGACCGCTGGCGCACGCCATGTGTCAGGCAGCCTCGGCGCGTTCGGCGTCTGGGGCCATGCCCTTGGAGCGGACCGTCCCCTCGCCTGGGTCGATGGCGATGAAGACCTTGCCGGTCCAGCGATTGGTGGCCTTGTCCTTCCAACGGTCATGACGAAGCTTGCCCGTCACTTCGACGATGGTATCCTTCTTCATCGCCTTGGCGGCGGTCGCGGCTTTGCCGTCATTGATCTCGACGGTGAAGCGATCGGCGCGCTCGCCGTCCTTCACTTCCACCCAGAGCGAGACAATTTCGACTGTGCCGCCGCGCTGTTCGAAGCTGCGGAGTTTGGGCGCGTCTTGCAGAACGCCGGTGATGGTGACGCGGTTGGTCATGGGAGCTTCTCCTTCAAGCGTTTCCGGTTGATCCCGGGGCCGCGGGCGTCGCCCGCGACGGCGCTCTCTGAGCCCGGCCATGAGGCGGCGCGGGCAAGGTGAAAATGGTGGGGCCCGCGGTTCGAGGCGGAGCCACGAACCCGAAGCCGCGTCAGCGGACGGGGAAACGATTTTCTCCTTGCCGGCGGCGACGGCCGGGCGGAAATGGCGACGGCGTGGGCGACGCTTGCGGCCAGCGCGATGCTGGAATGCGCCTAGGAGGGGCTGCGCCTTGCCTTAAGCGCAAAGCGCCAAGACGTTTGCTGCGTGCCGATCGTGCGCGTTCAGTCGTACAGGCGCCGGCGCCACGCGTTCCAGTCGTTGAAGTCTTCGGGCGGGGCGGCGCGTTCGACGCTGATGCGATCCGCGTGGCGGCTTTCCAGCAAAGTCGCCGCGCGCAAGCCCGCCGCATCGCCATCGTGCGCAATGACAAGCCGGCGCACGTGCGCCGGCGCCGAGAATGCCGCCAGATTGTCAGCCGTGAGCGCTGCCCAAGCTGGAAGTTGGAGCGCTTCGCACACCGATAGCATCGTCTCCACGCCTTCGCCGATGGCGAGCGTGTCCTCCGCTTCACTGAGACGGACAGCGCCGCCCATCAGCTTGCCGATGACGCGCCGCGGCGTCGGCACTGGGGCCTTCGCGGCGCCGTAGGCGCTGAGCAACGTGACTTGCACGCCTTGCAAAGCGCCGGTCGCATCCGCGATGGCAGCGACCAGTGCGGGCCGGCGCAAACGATCGTCGAGACTGGTCATGCGCGGATGGAAGCGCAGCGCCGACGTGCGCCACAATGTGTCCGGGATCGCCCGCCGCCGCAGGTAGGCAGTTGCCAGCGTACGATGAACCGCCCGGCTCTCCTCCCAGATGCGGCGCGCCCGCGCCAAGCGATCCTCCTCCGCCGGCTGCACTTGCAGCGGCGCCCGCGTCCATCCCGCAGTTTCAGAGTCTTGATCGCCTTGCCGGTCGAGCAAACCGCGCGCGGCGAGCGCGCGGCGCACCGCGCGCCAATCGTCCTTCGGACTGAAGCAATGGATGAGGATGCGCCCTTCCTCGGTTTCGACGAGCGAGACCGAACGGTCTGTTGGGCTGTGGCCGAAACCGGGGATGAGCGCGCGCCGGCCATTGTCCAACAGCATGCCGCCGCAGGCGGCCACGATGCGTTCAAGCCGCGACATCGGCGTCCTCCTCAATTGCGAACGGAGACGGCGATTTCGCCAACAGCCAATCGACGGCGATCTGCGCTTGCGCCGCGGCCGTCAGGAAGGCGCGCTTGTCATTGGCGAGAAGCTTCATCCAATGGCCAATGTAGGAAGCGTGATCGTGAATGTGATGCGGCGGCAGCCGAAGATGAGCGCCCAAGATGCAGGCGCAGATTTCCGCGACCAATTCCTCGGCGGCCACGCCAGCGTCCGGAAATTTCTTGCTCATGTCACGGCCGACACGATGCGGAGCGAGTGTGGCGTGCCCGCATTCGTGACTGAGGGTCGCCGCATAATCCTCTGGCGTGTCGAATGCCGCGATCGGAGGCATGCCGATCACATCCTTGCTCGGGATGTAACAGGCAATGTCGCGTGTGGCGATGCGTGCGATCTCGAGCTTCGCAAACCAGGCCTCGTGCGCGGCGATGGGAACGACGTGCGGATCGGCAGGCGCCGGATAGAAACGTTCGGGCAGATTGTCGATCTGACCGGCGTTGAACACCACGTACCATTTAAGGAAACGGAACGCGTCTTCGACTTCAGCGCCGCCCGCATCGCGCCGTTTGCGCGTCGCTTGTCCATAATAGACGACGATCTCGCCGCGCTCGCCCTTGCGGACGTGCGCGCCAAGCTTCACGGCCTGATTGAAGGTCAACCAATAAGGCGATGAATAACCGCGCTCAAACGCTGCGCTCCAAAGAATGACGACGTTCACACCGCGATAGCTCTCGCCGCCGACGCGGCGCGGCAAAGCCAGCCCTGTGCGCGCGCCGTCCCACGGCTTGCGCCAAGGCATAACGCCGGACTCCAGCTCTCTGAGGATTTTGGCGGTGATGTCGGCGGCGACGTCGCGACGTGCGCCGATTGTTGTTTGCGTGTGCATGAGATGCTCCAGAAACAAGTGCGCCGCCGGCGATGCCGACGGCGCTGTAAGTCGTTGATTGAAGAAGGCCGCCTACGCCGCTCTGTTTTCGCTACTGGCCAGCGCGCCCTCGCCTGCCGCCGTCACAGCGAAAGCGCCTTCACGCGTCGGCGTGATCAAGAGTTCGGGCAGCCAGCCGCTGTCCTTCAGCGCTTGGGCGGCGGTGCGGGCCAATTCGGCCTTTTTCATCTTGCCGAACGCCGCGATCATCCCAGCGCGCTCATCCGCGCCAAGGCTTGCGACCGACGGTGCGGTCTCAAGCGCGCTGATCGCCAGCGCCTTGGGCGCGGCCTCCCAGAAGTCTTGGCTCGCCTCCCAATGGCGCGTCATGTCGAGATCAAGCGCGGCGGCCAATGCATCGCTCATCTGCTGCAGACGCTTGTCCTCGCGCGTGACCCCGTCATGGGTGAGATCGAGCGTCTCGGCCATCAGGATCGCCAATTGATCGAGCAACTTATCGATGGGCTGGTCGATACAAGCGCCAAGCATGACGAGTTCGTGATCGGCGCCACGCTCGGCAAAGGCGTTGCGCGCCTCCTCCACACTGTCGTCATCATCGAAGCCGACTGGGCGCACATTGACGCCAACGCCGGGCACGTCTTCGCTGCAAGCGCTCTGGCGCAGCAATACGTAGACCGAAAGCGCGAGCGCCACATGCGGACTGATCGCAAGGCCGGCGCGCAGCCCGCGCGTGCGCGCTTCGGTGAGCCGTTGGGTCAGCGCCTTGGTTAGGCGCGGGCCGTCGTCTTGCAGCGCGGCGGGCGGCTCGCCTGACGGGGGTTCGCCGCCGACCTCGTCACGCCGCGCCGCCTTCTCCTTCTGGAGCTTGGCGATGGCCTTAAGATCGGCGCGCTTGATAAGCCCGCGTGTCACCGCCGGCCGCCCGTCGCGGTCGACAACGATCAAGGCGCCTGCGTGCGGGACGAGCTTGCGGTCGAACACGCGCGCGGCCTCACGGAGCGCATCGAGCTTCGCCTCAACCTCGTCGCGGTCGGCCCAGAGCGGATTGTCCTCCTCGGCGTCTTCGAGCTTTCGGTCGAGTTCGGCCAGCTTCGCTTCAAGTTCGCCGATCTCTTGTCTCTCTGCGGGCTTCAGCTTGCGCGTGGTCGGATGGAGCCGCTCGCCTGCGCAGCCTTCGATCTGGCCGTGACCGAGCTGGACCTCGATCCAGCCCCAGCCTTCCTTGCCAAGCTCGGCGCGCATCGAGTCAAGCCGCTCGGACGCCAAACGTTGCAGCAAGTCGCCATCGTCGAAGAAAACGATCTCTGACTCGAAGAGGTCACGCACCAGGCGCCCGCCAGCCGCCTCGTAAGGCTCGGCGCCGACAAACCGCGCCAAACGGTCGTGCGCGGGGATGCGCCCGATGGTCAGCGCACTGCGCACGCTCTGTGCATGGGTGATCGGCTTTGCGAGTTGTCGGAACACGCGCTCCTGAGCGCCATGATCGTCATTGATTGCAAACGCCCGCGCGACATCGAGATTGATGTCGCCTTTGCGGTAAGCGTTGCGGATCTTGGGCGAGAGTCTGGCCAGCGCCAGGCGCTGCTCGACCAGCCGCACGGCGCAGCCAAAACGGCGCGCCACGTCTTCGGCGGTCATGCCGCCATCGATCAGACGCGCAAACGCTTCGACCTCGTCCATCACCGACATCGCCGAACGGGTGACATTCTCGTCGAGACTGATCTCCAGGGGATCGTTGCTGGTGTCGATGACGCAGCGGACCGGTTCGGTCTCAAGGATCTGCTTGCGTTTCACTCGAAGGAGCTGCGCTTGCCTGCGTCCCTCGCCGATCGCGACGAGGTAGAAGCCGGTGCGTGCGCCTTGCTCGTCAAGCTCTGGCTCGAGGACAAGATTTTGCAGCATGCCCTTGGCGTGGATCGAAGCCGCAAGCGCCTCGATCTCGGCCTTGGCGTGCGGCGTCTTGCGCGCATTGGTCGGCGATTTCTTCAGTTTGTTGAGCGGGATGAGAACGACGCCGGTTTGGACGGCGTGCTCTTCATGGGTTGCGATTGCTTGTGTCATGGAAAGCCTCGTTGGCTTTCCCGGCAGCGTGATTGCTCGCCGGGGCCGCGTGCGCGACCCCTTCCCTTCCGCCCGCGTTCAGGCCGGCGCTGTCGAGGGCTTTAGAGCGGGACGCGTCCCTCGACAGGGACGGACGCGCGGGCGAAGCTCGTTCACTCGCACGCGGCCCCGGCGCACCACGGAGGCGTCTTGCGCACAAGGCCTTACAACGGCGGCGCTCCTTTGCGCGTGGAGGCAATACTAGACGTCATCTGTGAGCCAGGTAGAGGCGCAGCGTGACCATAAAGTGCGCAACACCATATGAAGCTCTCCCATCGTCAGGAAGAAACCTGTGTCGGCAAGCATGGCGGCGTCGCTGATGAAGGCGGCCTCATCGCGGGTCATGCACAAGACTATGCATAGCTCGGCTAATCAACTCTCACCGTGTCTCAGCACTCGCATTGACATACGCACTAATGCGTTCGAACTAGAGCGCAACCATCGCTATGATGGGCGTTGGCCGAGTCGATAGCCAACACCGCGCACTGTTTCTATCAAACCGTGGACGCCTGCCGTTTCAAGTTTCTTGCGCAAGCGGCTGAGCGCGTGCTCGACGGCGGCGGGCGTTACATCCTCCCCAGCGCCCATCTGATCGAGCAAAGCTTCGCGTGTGAACACTTGATTTGGACGGCGAAGAAAATGGGCGAGCAACGTCATGTCCTGCTGGGTCAAGGCGAGTTCAATCTCGCCAAAGAAGGCACGCCAGTTGGTGAGGTCGAGACGAAGCTGCCCGTATGAGACGGTGTCGGAAGCGAGCGCCGGCGGCCGGCGCGCGAGGGCTCTGACCCGCGCCAGCAATTCTTCAATTTCAAAGGGCTTGGCCAAATAATCGTCGGCCCCGGAATCCAACCCGCGCACCCGTTCCGCCAGGCCGCCGATAGCCGTCAAGAACATCGCCGGGGTGCGCACGCCCCGCGCACGCACCGTGCGTAAGACTTCAAGACCATCAAGGCCCGGCAGATCGCGGTCGAGGATGAGAATGTCGGCGCCAAGCGTCAGCGTCAGGTCGAGCGCCGCCACGCCATCGCCAGCCTGGCGGACCATATAGCCCTGGTCCTGCAGCGCTTCGGCGATGAAGGCGCGCAAGATCTCATCATCCTCGGCAACCAAAACAACCGCGCCCGGCATCTGCACTTCGCTGGAATCAAGCCTCGCATCGAGAGGCAATTGCGAGATTACGAGAGTAAAAACCTTCTGCCAACGCATCGTGAGCGGCTGCCATCTTGGCCCCAGCCCCGCTGCTCGCGACCGACGCTGTGCGCATTGAAAAGCACGAACTCGCCCACACCGGCCGCCGTCAAACGCGGCCGGTGTGGCTTTCTATGCCGCCTTCACTGTCTCGCGCAGCGCTTCGATGAACGGCGCCCAGTCTTCGTCGCTGAGCGGCTTGCCTTCACTGAGCTTCTGATCAAGCGCGAGGGCCGCCGCACTGAGCGCGCCAAAGCCGAGGCTGCCCGCCGTGCCGGCGGCGCGGTGGACCACGGCCCGCAAATCCGTCTCCGCCTCGCGTGCAAGGACGAGTTCGAGGTCACCGCGCGAGCGCTCGATAAAGCGTTGCTGGAGGTCGGCGAGTGCGTGCGCGGAAATTGCCTGCAAGGGCGAGGCGCCCACTCTGGGCGGGCCTGCGCCGAGCCGTTTAGCCACCATCAGCTTCAGACTTTCAGGCGCAAGCGGTTTGGCGAGGTAATCGTCCATGCCGGCGGCAAAGCAATCTTCTATCTGCTCGGGCAACGCTTGCGCGGTCATGGCCACGATGGGCAATTGATCGAAGCCAAGCATGCGAATGGAGCGCGTTGCCTCGCGCCCGCACAGATGCGGCATCTGCACATCCATGAATATGATGTCGAAATCGCTCGACTGCACCAAGCGAACCGCTTCAGCGCCGTCGGCAGCGAAAGCGATCTGGTGGCCGTCGCCGCTCAGAAAAGCCGCCGCCAGCTCACGATTGATCTCACTGTCATCGACAATGAGGACGCGCTTGGGCGCGACGGCGGGAATAAGGTGAGCCGGGGGCGGCGTCGCGTCGGCTATGTCCGCCGCGATCGGCAAGCGTAGCACGAACCAGAAAACCGCGCCCTCGCCTTCCACCGACTCCACGCCGATCTCGCCGCCCATCAGTTCAATCAGGTGCTTAGAGATGGCGAGCCCAAGCCCGGTGCCGCCGAACCGCCGCGCGATCGAGCCGTCAGCTTGGGTGAACCGACCAAACACTTCGCTTTGCTTTAGAGGCGCGATGCCTATGCCGGTGTCGCGCACTTCGAACCGCACTCTTTGCTCGATCTCGTTCTGCGCGACCACATGGGCCGTCACAGTGACGGCGCCCTTTTCGGTAAACTTGCAGGCGTTGCCGATCAAATTGAGCAGGACTTGGCCAATGCGCGCCTCGTCACCCAGAACAAAACGGCGCAATCTCTTGTCGAGGGAGACGGAGAGCGAGAGGCGCTTGGCGTCGGCCTCCGGCCGGAAGCCCTCAACGCTGCGCTCAACCAGGCGGGCGAGATCGAAGGCATGAAGCTCGAGTTTCAAGACACCGGCCTCGAGGCTTGACAGTTTCAAGGCGCCGTTGACGAGCCGCAGCAAATCGTGCGCTGAACGCGAAATGAGATCTGCGTGGCGCCGCCCGTCAGCTCCGAGCTCTTGGTTTTGCGCCAAGAGGTGCGAAAACCCGACGATGCTGTTGAGCGGCGTTCGCAATTCATGGCTCATATTGGCCAGGAATTCCGACTTAGCGGCGGCCGCCGCTTCCGCGGCGCGCCTTGCTTGCGCCAAGTCCTCTTCCAGGCGCTTTCGTTCGGTAACATCGCGCGCAGAATCCTGAATTTCGATCGCAGCGCCCTGAGCGTCGTAAAGAATACGCGGTATGCCCTCTAGCCAAATATAGCGCCCATCTTTGCGCCGGGCGCGGAACGTGTAGGGACGCGGCGCCGTCCCGGGGCCTTCATCCAACAAGACGCGGAAGAAGTTCTTCACGCCAGCGACATCGTCAGGATGCGTGTAATCCAGCGTACGCGTTCCGAC
This sequence comes from uncultured Terricaulis sp., assembly GCA_964405865.1. Lineage (GTDB taxonomy): Bacteria > Pseudomonadota > Alphaproteobacteria > Caulobacterales > Aquidulcibacteraceae > Vitreimonas. Next base: position 590,654 of record CAYOPM010000001.1, read on the forward strand.
GAGTTCCTCGCTCGTATAGCCCATAATCGCGTGTGCGCTTGGACTGACGAAACGAATTGTCCCGTCCAGTCCCATCCGCGCAATCATATCGAGAGAAGCGTCCGCCATCGCCCGGTAGCGCGCTTCGCTTTCTTGCACAGCCTCGGCGGCCTCTTCGGCGGCGCGCCGCGCGGCCGACAATTCCTCTTCAAGTTGCCGGCGCGCGGTGACGTCGCGATAAATTGTGACGACCTCGACCGGGTGTCCCGCGCCATCGCGGATGATGCTTGGATTGCCTTCGAGCCACATAATCGCGCCATCGGGACGACGCACGCGATACTCGCGCCGAACGGAGCGATCCGGCTCTGGGCCGGCGAAGAGTCCGTTGAGAACCTCTTGGGCAAAAGCGCGATCTTCCGGGGCGACGAAGTCGAGCGTCGACCGCCCGACCGCCTGCTCGGGCTCGACACCTAGGATGCGGCAGGCAGGCGACGCATAGGAGATGATCCCACCCGGCCCTAGGCGAACGACGATGTCCGTCGAATACTCCGCGAGCGCGCGGTACTTCGCTTCGTTCTGCTCGGCGCGTTCTCGCGCCTCGACGAGGTCTGCACGCACGCGCACGGCCTGACTGAGTGCGGCCGCAACCGGCAGCGTCGAAAGCGACATCACAGCCAAGAAGGATTGCAGCATGAAGACGCGCTCAATCTCTGTGCCATCCATCAATTCGGTGGGGCCGTGGCCGGCGACCGCGCATGAGATCGCAACGCCTGCAGTCATGAGAATGCCGAGCGCCGCACCTCGCATGCCGAGCCTGAACGTCGCGAACATGAGGACCGGCGGGACGAGGAACAGGATCGGCAGCGCTTCTTGCGAAAAGACGAAGAAGAGCACAGCGCCCATCACCGCAATGGTGACGGCCGCGCCGAGCCTTGTGCGGCTCTGATGCAGCGCTGCGACCGCGGGGGCGCTAAAGACCAGAAGCGCCGGCGCGAAGGTCAACATTCCCAGAGCATCGGCCGCAAACCAGGTCGCAAGGGTTTCGAAGAACGGCGCCGCCGGCGATAAAATGCTCGCGGCCACGAGCGCCGAGAGACCAGGACCCACGGCCCCGGCGACAAGACAAAACCGCAGCAAGTCGCGCGTGCGGGTGATGTCGAACGTGATGGCCGGACGCCACAAGAGGCGCGCGCAAAGATAAATCTCCGCCAAGTTCGCGCCCGTCAGGCCAAACGCGCGAAGGCTCGTGTCGCCCATGAAGAAATTGACGCCGAGATTGGCAAGCCCGCCTGCGCCCAGAACCGTCAGCCAATACGAGCGGTCGAGACGCATCAACAACGCAAGCAGCATGGCGTTGAGCGGCCAGATCGAAGCGACGCGTCCGCCATGGCGGCTAAACTCTTGGCTGAAATAAACGACAAGAACCGAAACCGCGAACACGGCTAGAACGATGATCGCCCCGCGCAAGGCCGCGTTGCGGCCCGCGCCCGCCATGGAGGCGAGTATTCCTGGAGACTTGGTGTCCATCGCCAAAACTCTACGCATCCACCCGTTCGAGGTCACTCAAGCCAGTGCGCTTCTTCGGGGCGGGTCTCGCCAAAAACCAGGCTTGTCTCGTCTGCTCCTGCCAGGGTTTGACCGACACCCGCGCGTTTTCCAGTCCACAAGCGCACGCGTTGCAGCACATTCAAAATGTCAAACGGCTTCGCCAGATAATCGGACGCGCCAAGGCGGCGCGCTTCGATGACATCGCGCGCATTGCGCAGCGCGGTGAGCATGATCACCGGCACATGATTGAGCGCCGGATCCGCCTTCAGCGCGGCGAGCACCGCAAAGCCGTCGAGCGTCGGCATCTTCGCATCGAGTAGAATAAGGCCGGGGCGATGGCGGCGCACTGCGGCAAGGGCCGCGGCCCCGTCGCTGACGGCTTCGACCTCATAGGAGTGGAGGCGCAGCCCTTCAGCCACAATCTCCCGGATCAATTCATCGTCGTCGGCAAGGAGGATACGCATGAGTGCTCGTTTGGGCTGAAGGACGCGCATTACTTGTTCGACCGCCCTCAACGAACGCTTAAACGCAGTGCAATTTCCGCGGCCTCCTTCTGCGAGCATTCTGCGAGAATCGGTGAGCAAATGGACCTCTTGAAACAAGCGCACTAGCACCTGCATCAACACTCGCGCAGCATCTTGGTTGTATTCAGTGCGCGCCCGAGGGGATCATGACGTCCCGCGACGAATAGGTCTTGGACCGACTCCTGTGCCGATCGCCATTGCCGAAAACGCGGAGCTCTTGCTCCATATCGTCGAGTTCAGCGACTTTGTGCTCTTCTCGGAGATTGAAGCGCTTGGCCAAGCGCATGCCCGTAATCTGTCCTGGGCTGGCGCGGATACGGTCCACATCATCGATGAGAGCGCCGACCTTTCAAGGATCACCGACGCTGAGCTCGACGCGATGCGCGCCCACTATCGGGCTGTACATGGAAGCATCGATTTCTTTCTGTTGCGCCGCTCTGGCTGGGTGTGCCGGTCGCCCGCCGCATGGCGCGTGGCGGCGTATTGGCTGCGTGAACGCCATTCACGCGATGGCCAAGGCACAGAAGTCTATTTGGCGGCGACGCTAGACGAGCTCTGCGAGATGTTCTCAGCCGAGGAAATCGCGGCGGTTACGGCGAGATCTGGATTTGTTGAGCTTTGGCGCGCCGATCATGGATCCGCGTCTGGGCAGAGTGGCGGCGCCTAGAGCATGTTCGGCAAAACTAAGCCCCCCGCCCGGCAAAGCAGGCTCGATGAGCGCGTGCGCAAGGCCGTCGAGCGCCCCGGTCCTTCAATTGCCCCGCCAGCCTGGGTCAAACATATCGAGCGCGCCGTACGCCAGGCGGTGTTTCGCCAGGGCGCGCTTATCCTCGGCACTGGTGAAAGGCTTCCGATCGCACTGAAGAACGTCAGCTCAACGGGCGCGAGGGTCGAGTTTTTTACACGCCGCGAACTGCCGGAGTTCGCGGTCCTCGTGGAGCCGACGCTGCGCATCAAATCTCGCGTTCGCGTGGTTTGGCAGCGAGACGGCGCGGCCGGGCTAATTTTCATCCCGGCGTGAGCGCTCACACCGGCGGTACGATAGCAATCGAAGGTGAGACGAGCGATGAGAGGATTTGTCATTCAAACCAAGCGCGATGGCGCTGGCTTTTCCAGGCATTATCTTCTCGCTGCGGATGAGCACGAGGCCCTCGCGCGTGCGGCCTCTCTCCTCTCAGTCAGCCAAGAACGACTGAGCGTCCTGCGTGAGATGGCGCAGTGGGAGATTGATATCTTCGTGCCGTTTCCCAACGAGATTTATGCTGCGCCATGAGGGCAGCGCTGTCGCCAACCGCCTAGTCCATGGTGCTTCTCTTGGCGCAGCGCATTCCATCCGTGACGCAAGCCAGCGCCGAACGCTGCAAAGCCCGCGAGAGCCGCACTCATCGCAGAGTGCGTAAAGAATGAAGGCGACATCCATTCCGGCGCCGTCGCCGACGAAGGGGGGGCAAGACCATCGCTTCTGCCCAGGGTACGGCCGTGTCTTCGAATCTCGAACGCTGTCGGGCCAATTGCGCGGCGTCGCACGTCCCGGGTCGGTTCGGCCGCGCCACGTGCTCAATGCACGGCGTCAGGCGATCGGGCATCCGAGCGCCACAGCAACACGCGCTCGCGCGTCACGCAGACTTCGACCGCATCTTCAGCAAACATGACAGCGGCTTCGATCGCGAGACCGTCAGTTGCGCACTCAACATTGAGCGTAACCGCAGCGTCGCCCGGGTCAGCCACAATCTGAAACCTGTATCGCGCCATGTCTTTCGATCCCTGAGTCGCGGGAGGATATCCAAGGACGCTCCGCGTTTACGCAGCTGCAGCTTTGGAAGCCTGCACGCGTTTTCAGAACGAACGTGCCCTTGTAACGGTACGGGTCGTCGACGACCTTCGACCGAATGGATCGCATTGTAGGCGACCGATTGCGGCGCCTGCGCCAACAAGCAATCGCTGTAGCGGGCAAAATGATCTCTGAGCGCGTCCGATCGTTCCTTCGCCGTCTCTAGCGCGACGGAGGCCCGCTGCCTGCTATCGCAGCGTTTGGAGCGTCGCCAACACGGTTTGCTGCGTCGGACGCACGCGATAATCGGCGTCGCCAAGGCGCGCCAACACGATGCCTTGCGGCGAGAGAAAGAGAACGGTGGGGACCGGCAAGCCGTTGTGGCGGCTGCTTGGGGGCTGGGTTGGATCGAGGAGACCAAAATCGCGCACGATGCGCGCGCGCTCATCCGACAATAAGGGAAAGCTGATGTCGCGCCGGGCGCCAAAGCGTGCAAGTTCGTCGACCGTGTCGGTGGTGATAACGGCAAGCTTCCAGCCCTGCGCTTCGACCTCGCCGCGAACGCCTTCGAGTCCGATGATTTGGGCCTGACAATACGTGCACCAATCGGCCGAGCGCGTAATCAACAACACAAGGCCGCGTTCACCGGTGAGCGAAGCCAGTGGACGTTCTACGCCGCGCTGATCGGACGCCGTGAACGCGGGCGCCGAAGCGCCCACTTCTGGACCGAAATCGTGCGCGATCGCTAAGGGCGCCATCAGCATCCATGCAAGAGTGGCAAGCATCAGTTTAGCGTTTGGCATCGGCGCTCCTCCTTCAACGCCAATACGGTCAGCGTTGCGCCTGCGTTACAGAGATTTCCGCCGCCGGGGGAATGTCTTCTGCGGCCGTGGGCGCCTTGGCGAGCAAGGATTGTAAGGCGAGCCCCAATTTGCGGGACGCCGCCATCTTCTGCCAAAACGGCAACGCCAGCGGAGGCATGTCGGTTTTGTTGACATCGACGATGTAGATCTCGCCGCTACTCCCGTCGCGCAGAATATCCAAGCCGCCCCAATCAAGCCGCATCCGGCGCAAGAACAAGCGGATCGACGCCAGTTCATCGGCGCTAAACACATCCTTGGGATCAGCGAGCCGAACGCGCGTATTGTAGTTGGCGAAGCGATCGTCCTTTGGCCTCTGTTTGACGAACACCAAAACCGGCTCGCCGCCCACACATGGCGTGCGCAAATCCTCGACATAGTCGTTGCGGCCAGTCTCAATCAGGCGCTGATACACGCGGCCAGGCTCGGCGGACGCGGGACAGATGATGATGCGTCCATCATGGGCGCCATTGGCTTCGCCCTTCTCGACGGCCTTGCCGCTATGATGTTCCGGATCGAGCGCGAGCGGACGGCCAAACACATCTGCGAATACTGCAGCGACGTGCGATTTCGAAGCATCGGTGCAGGCGCCATTGATAGAAGGCCGCTTGCCGGTCGCGGCGACACCCTCGCCCCATGTGGCGTCCTCAAAATAGAAGATGGCGTCGGCGTCTTGCACCCGCACGGCGGTGCGTGCGCCGATCCAGGCCAAAGCGTTCCAGACCAGATACCAGGGCGGTGGTTCGGACGGCGTAAAGAAAAATCGTGGCCCAGGTTTGAAGAGCCGCCGCGCCGCCGCGTTGACCCGGAGCGGCACGTAATATGTAAGCCATGTTGCGACATCACGCACGAAGCCGCCATCGACGCGAATACGCGCGCCGGTCTGATGATAGTGGACAACGCCCTCGTGCAGACTGAAACTCGACATCAACGAAAAAGGCTTCATGCACCGGTTCCTTGCAGACGAGGTCCGGGAAATCTGGCGTCGAGGAATTTGACGAACGCGCGCCAATCAGCGCCGTTCAGCCCATGACCGCCGGCGCGCATGAAGCATTCAATGGTGCGGGGCTCTGAGGCGAGCGCGCAAGACGCAAGCGCGACGGCGCGCCGGGCGCCGCGCGGATCGGCCCAAAAATCCAACGATGCGTCGCCAAGCAGAAGCGGCCGCGGTGCAATGAGCGCCAGCAAGTCGTGCTGATCGACCGGCGGCGCTCTGCCCGCGCGGACATCGTCGAGCAGACGTTGGCAAAACCAATGTGGAAATGCGCGCGCGATCTGAAGAGGTGTTTCGCCCGCGTGCGCGGCGGTCATCGCCGCGCCGAAGCGGCCAGATTGATGAGCAATGACAGCGGCGAAATCTTGGTCGTAAGCGCCGCCAAGCAAGGCGGCTTTGCCGTGACGGGAATGACCCCACGCGACCGCTGGCGTATGCCTGAAGCGTTCATCGTCCGCGAGCGCGCGGCGCACCCCCGACATCAGGCCAGCCCAACCGGCAATGGCGCCAGGGCGCTCATCGGCCGGCGCATCCGGCGCGAGGCGTTCGAGTGCGTGCGCGGCACGCGATCGGGCACGACATCGCCCGGGCAGAAGAAGGCAAGGCCAAAGCCTTGGCGCACCACCCATTCAAGCGGCGGCGCATGAATGTAACGTCCCAGCAACAGCTGAAGCCAAGTTTCGCCAAGACGCCAACGCGCCCCTCCCGCGAGCGCCTCTGCGATGCGCGCCATTGATTGCGGCGCGCGCTGAAATACTTGGCAGATGAGCATCGCGCGCGGCGCAGGCGGCGCAAGCACGATGATGTCGAACGCCGTGCCGTTGGGAGAAACCGCGGCCTGCCAACGCTCGCAGAGCGGCGCGGTGGCGATGGCGCCACAGGCGAGCGGGGATTTGTCGCCAAGCGCGAGCGCAAGGTGAGGCACGCGGCCATAGATGGCGCGCTCGAATGCGCGCAACACACCCACGCGCTCGTAGTGCGCATCTGCGGCGCCAAGCGCGGCCGAATTGAGTGCAGGATAGGCCGTGACAGAAGCCTCCGGCACGGTTTCGGTGATTTCGAGGCAGAGCTTGGCGCCGGTGTCTTCGACCAGCGCGATAACAAGCGCGGTGAAGGCGCCGTCGCCGATAGGCGCCCCAGAAAGATTGACCGACGTCAAGAGGTCAAGATTGCGCTCGCGCAACTTCGTCTGATCGGCGATCGACCTGAATGAGCGTCCATTCGGGTTCTTAGCTGATGGACGGCTCGCCGCTGTCGGCGCGCCGTCCGCCCTTCGCTTGCAGCACGGCCGCCGCGCCGTTCGCGTTCAGTATGCGCAGGATGGCGCATGTCACGCCGATGAGTTTCCGCTTGATGAGCTTGGCGCAAACGACCGTTTCCAAGAGCTGATCCGCAGCCACCACATCGAGAACATTCACGCCCGAGCCGAGCTTTGAGGATGTTTTCCTCACATTGGCCGGCAAGGGTCTCGCATGAGGCGCGTGTTGACCTTAGCGGGCAATGATTCGCGTATGCTCTATCGCACCGGATATCTCTGGGCGACGCTCGCGGTGTTCGCGCTGTTGTTGCTGATCGCCGGACAAGTTTCCCGGCTCGACCTTGCTGGCTGTGCCGATGTCGTCGCCGCAATCATCCTTTTCGGTGTGGTGCTGACGCCGGTCATGATTATCGGACTGATGGTCCTGCTTAAGCGCAGCGAAGGCAGTTTCGTTGCGCTCGCGGTTACGCCAATGCAACGCCGATCTTACGTGCTCGCGCGAACCGTGACGATCAGCCTGAGCAATATAACGGAGGTGCTGCTTCCCGGCAGCGTGATTGCTTATGAGCCGGGGCCGCGTGCGGGACCCGTTCCAATCAGCCCGCGCATGAGGCGGACCCTGTCGAGGGCTTCAGAGCGAAGCGTCCCTCGATACGGGATGCCCGCGCGGGCTAGCCGTGCGCGTGCGCGCGCGCGGCGCCGCATGGGCGCAACACAAAGCGGCAGAAGCCTAGGGATAACGTCGCTAGTCACGCGGGGACGCTCCTCACCGCGCCATGCAATAAAATGCGCACTGCTTGGCCAACGTGTTCGGCGATTTGGTCGTCCGACAGTGCGTAGTCATCTTCAAACGTTGCGCGATACTGGTGCTGTCCTCGCACCAATGCGAAGAACGCGAGCGCGGCCGCGCCACAATCATCGAAGGTTACACGCTCCGCCGCGGTTCGGGCGCGGAGATAGTCGGCGACGATTTCGGCCACGCGATTCGGCCCCACTCTGAGACATTCGCGGGCCTCTGCAGGGAATTCACTACTTGCTGCGCAGATCATTCTGAAGAAGCGGCGGGACTCTGGCGCCATGGCCCGGCGAAGATAGTGCTCCCCGATGCGCTGCAATCCCTCGCGCAGGTCGAGCGCAGGATCGGCAACCGGACATAGCGCGCCAGCGAAGCGTGCGTTGCACTCCTCAAGAACCGCGACAAACAAACCCTCCTTGCTGCCGAACTGGGAATACAAAGTCGCCAGAGACCCGCCGACCTCGCGCACGATGTCGTTGACATTGACCCCCGCATAGCCACGCTCGCAGAACGCCTTGAGCGCAGCTTCCAGGAACGAGCGGCGCCGGGCGATGCCACGGTCGCAGGAAATTCGAGGGGCCGCAGACGCTTGAGTCGGCATGTATGCACCCATTCATCGAGCCAACCTACCACAAGCCCATTTATGCGGCGAGTTAGACGTCTCCTCAGCCATGCGGCACGGTCGACACGGCGCTGTAGAGCCTTGCAATCGCGGTTAAATGGGCGCCGACGGCGCGCACGTGGGCCCGACGCGCGAGGTTGGCCTGCCGCTGGGCGTCGATGACGTCCAGCAGCGTGCCAGCCCCGGTTTCATAAGCTCGCCGGCTCAAACGCAGATTCTCTTCTGCCAGTACGAGACTTTGCCTGAGAAGATCGCGTTGCTCCCCTGCCAAGGCGACCTCAACATAAGCGTCCGTAACCTGGCCGAAAGCGCGCAGTACTGTCGCGCGGTAGCGCGCGTCGGCGCGGCGCGCCTCCGCCTCGGCGCGGCGAACTTCGGCGCGAAGTGAGCCGCCGTTGAAAAGAGGCAAGCGGATGCTTGGTCCCAGGCTCCAGCCCGCAGATGAATATTGAAACAGCGTGTCCGGGCTAAGCGAGGTCTGCGTATAATCGCCTGACAGACGTATCTGCGGATAAAGGTCCGCTACGCGCACGCCAATGTCGGCGGTCCCGGCGTGAAGTGCAGCTTCCGCCGCACGAATGTCAGGCCGCCCACGCAGAAGCGCCGAAGGCACGCTCTGCGGCGTGAGCGGCGCCTCGAACTCATCCAAAGCGAACACAAATGGCGCGCCAACACCCGGCGTACGTCCAACGAGGATGGAGAGTTGTGTCTGCGCGCCCCCGAGGCGGCTGCGTATCCGTGGAATTTCCGATGCGTCCTGCGCAAGTTGACTCTGCGCTCGGATGCGGTCGAGGTTGGCGACAGCTCCCGCCGCCAGCGCCCGCTCCACAAGATCGAGCGTCTGCGCATCGTCTTCAACGATGCGCTCGATCGCCTCTAATTCAGCGCGCGCGACGGCGATTTCGATCGCTGTCGCCACAATATCCGCTGCAAGCGTAAGCCGGGCGGCATGATTGCGGAAATACTCAGCTTCAAGCCGCGCAACGGCGGACTCGCGCGCGCGGCGCTGCCCGCCGAAGAGATCGAGGTCGTAACTCACGCCGAGGCCGGCCGTGTAGCGTGACACTTCCACAGTCGGGAACCCATCAAAGCCGAACGCGGCGGCGTTGACGCGGGCGCGCTCGCCGCCCGTCACAACATCTATCCGTGGGAACGCACCTCCAAAGGCCGCGTCCCGCGCGGCATGGGCCGAATCGAGAGCCGCATCGGCCTCAGCGACCGATGGACTGTTGCGCAAGGCTTCGTCCACCAATGCGTCAAGCTGCGAAGCCCCGAACGCACTCCACCAGCGCTCAATGACGTTGGTCTCGTCGCCTGTTGTTCCAGCTTCAGGAAAGTGTGGGGGCGTCTCCACCTGCGGCGGCGCAAACTGAGGGCCAACCGACGCGCATCCCGATAGAGCTGTCGTCGTGGCCATCAGCAGCCAAAACGCCGTCTTACTCCAACGCATGTGAAGCTCCCGATGGCGGCGCACTGCGCACAGGGCGCATATAGAAAGCTCCAAGCACGCAGGCGCCAACCCAAACCGCCGGCATCACAGCCGATGTGTTTCCGGCGTTAGTCCATTGCATGGACGCCTCCAGACTGAGGGACGCCGCGCACCGGCCGCATCAAAAACGCGAGCGGGGTGGCCGCGATCGTCAAGATCATGATGAGATGAAAATCGCTGACGTACGACACCATGGCCGCTTGACGCGCTACTTCGGGAACCCAGGCGATCATCTCTTCCATGCCACCCGCCGGCTGCACACTGTTCAACACCGGATTGTCCGGCCGAACGTTCTGGATGAGTTCGGAATAGGAGGCCTGCATGTTGATCAAGAACAGCGCCTGCATCACCGAAATTCCGACGGACGAGCCGATGTTGCGGACGAGCGTGGTGAGCGATGCGCCCTCGGTGCGGAGTTCCCCCGGCACAGTGGCGAACGCCAGGGTGTTGGAAGGTATGAAGACGAGCCCGAGTCCAAATCCTTGAATGACGCTTGAGACGACAATAAGGGTCTCATCCATCTGCAGGCTGAAAAGGGTCATCTGCCATGCGGCCAGCGCGTTCAATGCAAAACCCATCGCCATAATCATGCGCGGATCCATCAGCACAACGAGCCTGGCGACGACAATCATGCTGACGAACATGCCAATGCCGCGCGGCATGGTGATGAGCCCCGCTTCGATCACCGGATAGCCCATGAGATTTTGCATAAGCGGGGGAAGCAGCGCCAACGACGCATACATGAGCATGCCGATGACGAAACTCGCCATCGCGCCGATCACGAAGTTGGCGTCAGTGAGAAGCCGCATATCAAAAAACGGATGCTTGGCGGTCAACGTGTGCAGCGCGAAGACATAGAGGCCGCCACATGCGAGCACGGCTTGAATGCGGATTTCCCACGATTGAAACCAGTCTTCTCCGGGGCCGCGATCGAGCATGAGTTGCAGGGCCGCAATAAAAATCGACAGCGCGGCGAAGCCAAGAAAATCGAATCGCGGCGGTTTCGACAGCGGCGCTTTTGGAAGAAAAGCGAAGACGCCAAGAAACGCGAGCACACCCACCGGCAGATTGATGAGGAACACCCATCGCCAATTCAGGGTCTCCGTAATCAGCCCGCCGAGCGCGGGACCGATGATTGGGCCCAGCATGATCCCGGCGCCGAAGACCGCCATCGCCTGTGCATGGCGTTCCGGCGGATTGATGTCGAACAGGATCGCCTGTGAGACCGGAATGAAGGCGGCGCCGCCGACGCCTTGCAGCACCCGAAACAGGATCATTTGCTCAAGGTTTTGAGCTAGACCACAAGCAACCGAAGCAAGTGTGAAAATCACAATAGACGCGAGCATGAGTCGCCGGCGGCCCACGCGGATAGCCACCCACCCGACCAGAGGGGTCGCCAGCGCTTGCGCCACGATGAAGGATGTCAGCACCCACGTGATCTGATCGAGCCCGGCCGAGAGCCCCCCCTGCATGTGCGGCAGCGCCACGTTCGCGATGGTGCTATCGATCATGAACATCGCGCTGGCGAGCATGATCGAAATTGTCAGCGGCAGGCGCTGAATATCGCCCTGTGCCGAAGCCTGCGCCACGATCACCGCCCCCGGAAACGATCGGGCGTCGAACGAGTGTCGACACGGACGTGCGCGCTGAGGCCAGCGCGCAGAATCAGGTCCTCGGGCGCATCGACAAGTTCAAGCCGCACGGGCACGCGCTGCGTGACCTTGACCCAGTTGCCAGTCGCGTTCTGAGCAGGCAGTGGCGAAAACACCGCGCCCGTGCCAGGACTGAAGCTGACGACGCGCGCTTCGAAATGCCGCCCCCCGAATGTATCGATACGGATGCGCGCCAGTTGGCCGGGTTGCATGTTGCGAATCTGGTTCTCCTTGAAATTCGCCTCAACCCACGGCGTTCCCCCAATCAACCAGAACAACGGCTGACCCGCATTGACGAACGTACCCACCTGCACTTGATCCACACGGGTCACAATTCCATCCTGGGGCGCGATCACTTCGGTGTACGAAAGCGCTAGTCGCGCGCGCTCAAGGCGCGCTGCGGCTTCCCGAACGGCGGCGTGCTCCTCAATGTCCACGTTGGCGTTGCCGCCGAGCGCGGCGAGCGACGCCGCGAGCGCTTGCTCGGACGCTGACTCCTGTGCCTGCGCCTGGTCGAGTGCATTCGTTGCCCGCTCAACGTCCTGTCGCGACGTTATTCCCTCACGTCCCAATTCTTCGGCGCGGCGCAATTCGCCACGCGCGAACGAGAGCGCTTCGCGGCGGGCTCTGACATTCGCTAGTTGTGCGCGATAATCTGCGCGAAGCGATAATACTCTTGCCCGCGCCGAGACGAGCGCCGCTTCGAACTGAGCCACATCAGCTGCGGGATTGGCGCGGTCCAGCCGGAACAAGACTTGGCCGGCGCGCACTCGCTCATTTTCTGCTACGAGCATTTCCACAACGCGCCCGGTGACGCTCGTGCTGATCGGCACGCGCGCTGCTTGGACATAGGCGTTGTCGGTTTCCTGGAAACGCCCTGCCGTCAGCATCATCACAAGCATAACAATGAGCGCCGTCGCCGGCACGCCATACATGACGATCAGCCGGTTCCTACCGACCAATCGCGCCCGCAACCGTGCAATCAGGTTTGGGGCCGCCTCTTCGGCGTCCGCTGGCGCTTGGGCGTCCATCACGGCGCCTCCGCAGACGAGCTGATCATCGTCGCCGCGCGTTCGCGCAAGCGGTCGACCAGACTACGCAACGCTTCGATCTCGTCATCGGAGAAAGCGACGCTGAGTTCATCTTCAAACTCACGCACAATGTTGAGCAACGGGCCGACTTCCGCGCGCATGCGCGCGGACAAAAACACCCGCCTGCGGCGCGCGTCCGACTTATCGTCTCGCCGCTCGATGTGGCCACTCCCTTCGAGTTGATCCAGAATTTGGCCGACGCCGGCCCGCGTCAGTTCGAGAAGTTGAGCCAATTCGGTCTGACTGAGCCCATCCTGGCGATAGAGGTAAGCAAGCACGCGCCAACTCGATCCGCGCAAACCGGCCACTCTCATGCGTCGGTCAAACGCCCCGCGCATAAGCCGGGTGGCTTCGGCAATCGCAAAACCCAATCCCGCCAAACGCGTCTCCACCAACTCGGCCTCAGCTAGGGCGCGCACGCGCATGATCTTGCCTCCCCGTTACGAACTCTGTAAAGCACTTTACTATAATCTGATTTCCAAAAGAAGCGCTTAACGCCGATGGTCCTTGAGAATGTTCGCTTCGCCGGCGCAGAAGGCGTTGAGCTGCTGGGCGATTGTCGGGGGAGTGGAGCACGCGGAACGGTCCTGCTCGCCCACGGCGCTGGCCAAACCCGCCACGCCTGGGCTGGCGCTGCAACGCGCCTTGCCGGACAGGACTGGCGAGTCGTTTCACTGGACTTACGGGGTCATGGGGAGAGCGGCTGGTCTGCAACCGGGAATTATCGCCTCGGTGCATTCGCGAATGATCTCGCAACAGTCGGCAAAGCCATCACTACAAACACACGGCGCCCGCACCTCGTGGGCGCATCGCTCGGCGGCTTGGCGGGGCTCATGGTCGAGACCCATGTGGCGCCAGGTGTTTTCGCGTCTCTCACGCTTGTCGACATAGTCCCCCAGATGGACGCGAGTGGCGTCGAACGGATCATGTCATTCATGACCGCGCATGCCGATGACGGATTTTCCAGCGTCGAGCAGGCGAGCGCCTTGATATCGGCCTACCTGCCCCATCGGCCGAAGCCTCGGGACCCCAAGGGCCTGTCGAAAAACCTCCGCTTAGGCGCAGATGGACGTTATCGCTGGCATTGGGACCCCCGATTTGTCGCAAGCGTTCGCGAAACACGACAAGAGCACAATCTCGAAGAGTTTGAACAAAGGCTGACGGGACTGACGCTCCCGCTGCACCTTGTCAGAGGGCGCATGAGCGAACTCGTGCCTGAGCACGCCGTGCGATCCTTCCTGGCGGCCGCGCCCAGCGCACACTTCAGCGACATTGCGGACGCGGGCCATATGGTTGCCGGCGATCGCAACGACGCCTTCTGCGACGCCGTGGCGGATTTTCTGTCACAGCTTGATGATGAGCACTAATCGCTTCTTGCGTCGCCCTTGCGCGCGACGCCTGGAAGCGCCCCAAGGTGATCACGCAACCGATCAACCAGTTTGGCCAGTAGCGCCAGATCTTTCTCGTTGAAGGTTGCAAAGCACTCGGCCTCGATTGCGCGTGACGCGAGCATGAGTTCCTCCACCTTCGTGTGCGATTCCGAACTGAGGTAGACCACCCACGAGCGGCGATCAGAGGGGTCGGGGCGACGTTCTACGAAGCCGCCCGCTTCCAGCCGGTCGATCATCTGACCGATGGCGGGCCGGCTGACCTCCAACAAATCCGCGAGCTTGGTCTGCGTCAGTCCGTCTTCGCGATAGAGATAAGCGAGCACGCGCCAACTGGCTCCGCTCAGCCCCTTTCCGCTTAGGCGTGCATCATAGATTGTCCGCAGCAGGCGCGTCACGTCCGCCAGCGCAAAACCCAACAAAGCCTGTGGCGACAATGCCTCATGCTTGGAAACGCGCGCCTTGCCGCCGGGTCTAGGACTTGCCGGGCGTCGCGACATATGTAAACTGCCTCATTGTAAAGACCTTTAATAACCTCGGACGCAGGCGCGAACCGGGGACGAGGGGGGATTGCCATGAGAACAAAGTCAACACTTGCGCTCCTGTCGGGCGTGTCGCTGGCCGCTTTCGGGGCGTTCAGCCCCGCATTTGCCCAAGACGAACCGGAGGCGTCCGAGGAAATCGTCGTCACCGCGACAGGGCGGACAGCGGCCATTCAGGACGTTCCGCTCGCCGTCACCGCAGTGAGCGGCGAACAGCTCACCAATGCCGGGGTCCAAGACCTACGCGACGTCACCCAGCTCGCGCCATCGTTCCAACTCGGCACAGGCCAATCAATCGCTGCAAGCACGGCGCGCATCCGGGGCATTGGCACCGGAGGCGACAATGTCGGTTTCGAGTCGGCCGTCGGCATCTTCATCGACGGCGTTTATCGCGCACGGGCGGGCGCGGCGCTTGCCGACCTGCCGGACGTGGAACGCATTGAGGTGCTGCGAGGCCCGCAAGGAACCTTGTTTGGACGCAACACTTCCGCTGGGGCGATCAGCGTTGTGTCCGCGGGCCCCGACTACGAGCCAGGCATGTATATCGAAGGCATGCTCGGCCTTGACGACTTGGAAGAGGCTGGATTGCGCACTGGCGTCAACATTCCGGTGAATGACAGCCTAGCGTTCCGGCTGGATGGCGCGATCAGATCTCGCTCAGGATACATCACAGACTTGATCTCTGGTGACGATCTCAACACGCGCGATCGCTGGACAGCGCGGGGGCAAATGGAATGGGACATCAGCCCTGCCGCAACATTGCGTGTCATCATCGATGCGTCAGAAGCAGACGAGGTATGCTGCGGCGTCACACCGTTCATCTATGGCTCCACTCAAGGGGCAGTGACCGCAATCGTCGGGCCTGCGGGTACGCCCGCGATCAATCCCGAGGGACGCTTCATGACGGTGACCGGCGCTTTGCCAGGTTTGCCGTCATTGGGCCCAGGCTTGCCAGCCCAGCCACAAACACAAGCGCGCGACCTTTCCGACGTCACCGAGGATTTGGGTTTCTCCGCCCAACTTGATTGGGACATTGGCGGCGTAAACCTGACTTCAATCACGGCGTATCGCGATTGGCAGCAAACGCGCGGTCAAGACATCGACTTCAACCTCATCGACATCGCCTACCGTGACGGCGTCGAAGTGGGCGTCGAGAATTTCACCCAAGAGTTCCGACTGCAGGGCGAAAGCGGACGTCTCAACTGGCTCGCCGGCGTCTTCTACTCAGACGAGACCGTCACGAATAACGATCGCATTCGCCTCGGCGCCCATGGCAATCTGTTCGCAAACGCTTTGGCGCAGGGCGCTACAGCGCCGCTCTCCGCCATTGGCGGCCCTGCGGGCGGTTGCGAAGTGTTCGATTCCGGCGCGCCGAACGCTGAACCGGACTCAATCCCATCGTTCTTCTATTGCGTCAGCGACAATCCGGCGACGCCGCTCGTGTTCGACCCCAACCCAGCGCTCGCCAGCTTCTATTTGCAGGGCAATGTCGCCGGAGGGGGTCAGCAACGCGACGATTGGCAGGCCGACACACAGAGCTGGTCGGTCTTCACGCACAACGAAGTGAACTTGAACGACCAACTCGTGCTCACTTTGGGCGCGCGCTACACTTCTGAAACAAAAGACGTGACCGCCGATCTTCTGTCCGTTTCGCCGGCATGCGATTCACTGCGCGCCATCGAACTCGCCACGGACCCATTTTTCGGCGGCGCTGCTGACGGCGTGGGCTTCATCGAGGTGCTTCAGTCCAGCGCGAGTGCTGGGGGCCTGATGAATATCGTCTGCAGCCCCGCGGTGAATCCAATGGCCAACGGGCATTGGGAAGGTTCGTCCGAGGAGAACGAATTCAGCGGCACAATCTCGCTTGCCTACCACCTCTCGGACGACGTGATGCTCTATGGCGGCTATTCGCGCGGCTATAAAGCTGGCGGCTATAATCTGGACCGCCAAGGCATGGCGCTGCGTCCCGACACGACTAGCGCGGCGACGCTCAACATCGAGCAGACCCACTTCGATCCCGAGTTCACCGACGCCTACGAGATCGGATTGAAATCGACAGTTCTCGGCGGCACCACGACGCTGAACCTCTCCGCGTTCTACCAACAGATCCACGATTATCAGCTCAACGCCTTCAATGGATTCAACTTCATCACGCGCAACGTGCCAGAAGTCGTCTCGCAGGGCGTGGAGTTGGAGATGTCGTCGAGCCCAATCGAAGGGCTAACGATCAGTGGCGGCGTGAGCTACATTGATGCATTCTTCGACAGCGAGGTACGCTTCAATCCGCTGACGGTCGGCCTCGGCGCTAACGATCCGAACGCGGTGTTCGCTGGCGACGCGCTCGCGCTCTCGCCGGAATGGACCGCCACTGCGGCGATCGCTTACGAGATGCCGTTGGGCGGCGATCTGCGCGCCTTGTTCTATCTGGATGGCCGCTGGAATAGCGAGTATCGCACGCAAACGCTGGGCCGCGATCCGCTTGGGCGCACCGACAATGAAGCCTACGCGACGTTCAACGGTCGGATTGGCATCGGTCCTCAGGACGAACGCTGGTCTGTCGAATTCTGGGGCCGCAACCTGACCGACGAATTCTACTATGTCGGAGCCTTCCAGGCCACGCTGCAGAACACCTACGTCATCTACCCCAGCGAACCCCAGACTTACGGTGTCACGCTACGCGCACGCTACTAGCGCATCCCCTCATCAGTCGCTCCCGCGGCTGGTACACGACGCGGTTGTGCCCTCCCAGGCCGCTGCGTTCGCTTCAAAGCCCCGGTTCCTTTGTGGACCGGGGTCTTTTTTTCAATAACGGTCAGGCGAACTGATCCGGCGGTCAAGGCAAAAAGAAGGATCTGCGGACCGGAGGCACTATTCCCCTCGCCCCCGAGGCAATCCACCGCCACCGCGCACGTGCCGTTTCTTGAACAACCAAAGCGCGGTGGAATTGATTCCGCGCCTGCACGTCCTTGCGCAACAAATCCTGCGCGGGGGCCGCCAGCTGGCTAGAACACGTCTCCCCACCTTATCTTTTGCCTCACGAGCGCCGGGCTCCGGCGCGACAGATATGCCGAAGACCCTTTCACGAGCCGTTCCATGTGGCGGCGGGCATTTTCGGCATCTCGTACTCGTACGGCGTTCATGACCCGCATCAGGCAACGCAGCTGGTTTGCCCGCTCCTGCACCGAATAACCCAATGCTATTGCAAGATCTCGTGTCAGCAAATGCAGGGCCGACGTGAGCAGTCCGAACGTGGGGTTTCCGCTGGCCCAACCCAAAAGGTCGTGAAATCGGCGGTTCGTTTCTTCGAAGGAATCGGCCTCAATGTCGCGCTCGAGCTGAGCATAACAGTCTGAAAGGGCCGCAAGATCGGCATGCGTCGCCCGCTCAGCCGCCCGCGCCGCCATGTCCGGAGCAATCGCTTCGCGTAGTTCGAGCAGGGCGCGCAAATCTGTGTCCATGAATTGCAGGATCAGGGCGAGCGAGCTGGCAAAGTCTCGCGTTTGGGGCCGTGACACAACCGGGCCCCCACTCCGACCGACCTGAAGGTGTAGAATGCCCTGAAGTTCAAGGAACCTGAGCGCCTCGCGCAAGGTGGCCCGCGCCACCTCGTAGCGCGCCAGCATGTCTTCCTCCCGGGGCAGCCGGTCGCCGACTTCTCGGCCGTCTAACTGAATGTCAGAAACAATGGCCTGCGCCACCTGCATGGCGCGCTTTGTCTTGTTCGTCGCGCTAATTGCTAAGTTTTCGAGGCCAACCATGAATAGGTATAAGCATTCCGTTACGAGAGTGTCCAGGGATGGTTGAAGAGTGCGCACCTTTTGATCAGACTTGGCTAATTTCTAGATATATTCCCCATGCCCGGGGCGGCGCTTCCTTAAATATGATCATAATTATTGACGTTGTCGGTTATGCGCCTAGAGATGAGGTGATTGAGCAGGGGTTATTCGGATGGCAGTCGAAGCACGCGAGTACGAGGACGTGCGGACAATACCGCTCGGCGAAATCAACGTCGCGGATCCTCATCTTTTCCAGGACGACACGGTTGGTGCGTACTTCGCGCGGTTACGTCGAGAGGACCCTGTTCACTTTTGCTCGGAAAGCCGCTTCGGCCCGTACTGGTCGGTCACCATGTTCAACGACATTATGGCCGTCGATACCAACCACAGGGTTTTTTCCTCTGAAGCCAAGCTAGGTGGTATCGCAATTCAGGACATGCACAGCATCGAGGGTGCGCTCGACCTTGAGATGTTCATCGCCATGGATCAGCCCAAGCACGATCAACAGCGCAAGGTTGTCAGTCCTGTAGTCGCCCCCTCGAACCTCTTGCTACTGGAGCCGATCATTCGCGAGCGGGCCGGTGTGATCCTCGATTCCCTGCCCGTTGGTGAGGAGATTGACTGGGTCAAACTGGTGTCGGTTGAATTGACCACAATGACGCTGGCGACGATCTTCGATTTTCCGTGGGATGAGCGCGCCAAACTCACGCGTTGGTCTGACATCACCACGGCTTCGCCTGAGACCGGCATCATCGAATCCTTCGAGCAACGGCGCGAAGAACTCATTCAGTGCGCGATGTATTTTAAGGGCTTGTGGGACGCGCGGATCGACAAACCCGGCGGAAATGACCTCATTTCGATGATGGCGAACTCACCCGCGACACGGGATATGCCATTCCTCGAATTCCTTGGAAATCTGCTTCTACTTATCGTTGGGGGCAATGACACCACCCGCAATTCGATCAGCGGGGGAATTCTAGCACTCAATCAAAATCCTGCCGAATACGGCAAATTGCGCGACCGTCCAGAACTGGTCGCGAGCATGGTTCCGGAGATAATTCGATGGCAGACACCTCTGACCCATATGCGGCGCACCGCGTTGGAAGACGCCATAGTCGGGGGCAAGCAAATCAGACAGGGCGATAAGGTCGTCATGTGGTATCTCTCGGGAAACCGCGATGATACCGTGATTGACCGGGCAAACGAGTTCATCATCGACCGTGCAAACCCGCGCCACCATCTTTCGTTCGGTTTCGGAATTCACCGCTGCATGGGCAACCGCCTTGCCGAATTGCAGCTACGGATCGTGTGGGAAGAAATCCTCAAACGGTTCAGCTTTGTTGAAGTTGTGGGCGAGCCTGAACGCTTGTTGTCGAACTTGGTGCGCGGGATCACGCGTCTGCCGGTCCGGCTACATATGCAGTGAACCTGGCCATTGAACGAAAGCGGGATTCCCGATGATCAAGGTCACATTTGTGTCTGCCGATGGCGCTCGGCGAACTGTCGAGATCGACGAGGGGCTGAGCGCGCGCGAGGCGGCGCTGCACAACAGCGTACCCGGCATCGACGGTGACTGTGGCGGGGTTTGTGCCTGCGCCACGTGCCATGTCCATGTCGATGAAGCCTGGGCCGAACGTGTCGGGCCCGCAGTGGCCGGCGGAATGGAAATGGATCTGATCCAGTTCGCTGAGGAGACCGCAGCAACGAGCCGGCTCGCTTGCCAAATTAAGATGGTGCCTGAGCTGGACGGTTTGATCCTACACCTTCCAGAACGGCAGCACTAAGGACAGTTGCGTGCACACCGTGTTTGACGGGAGCGAGGGCGTTCCGCTCCAGGCAAGTCTCATGGGTCCGATAGACGGTCCAGCAGTGCTTCTTGCGCATGGCGGCGGGCAGACCCGGCGCACTTGGAACAAGACAATGGTTCAGCTGGCGCAACATGGCTTCAGGTCTGTCGCAATCGACCTGCGCGGCCATGGCGAGAGCGGCTGGGCTAAGCCAAACCAGTATGCGTTTGCCAACTTCGGCGAGGATCTTCTCGCAGTCTCGGATGCCTTGGGCGAGCGCCCGCATGTGATCGGCGCCTCGCTGGGCGGGCTCGCAGCGCTTGTGGCGGAAGGCGCTCTAAGGCCGGGAAGCTTCGCGTCGCTGACGCTGGTCGACGTCACCCCGGAAATGGATCCAGACGGCGTGTCACGGATTGTGGGGTTCATGAGCGCACACATCGAGCTTGGTTTTGCGTCGCTTGACGAAGCCGCGGAGGCTATCGGCAACTATCTGCCAAGACGGCCCAAGCGCAGCGCCAGCGAAGGCTTGAAGAATTATCTCCGCCTGGACCCGGACGAACGATATCGCTGGCACTGGGATCCCGGTTTTTTGACCGGGCTTAGCCAACGGCGCGAACGCGATTATGCGCAAGTCTCGTCCGCCGCCGATCGACTTTCGTTACCGGTGCATCTCGTACGTGGCGGCGCCAGCGACCTCATTTCTCTTGAGGCCGCGAGACGCTTCGTGGCGATGATCCCGGACGCCTCTTTTACCGACGTTGCGGATGCAGGACACATGGTCGTCGGCGATAGCAACGACGTCTTCAGCCGAGCGATTATCGAGTTTCTCGAAAAGCAGCCCAAGCCCCGCGCGTCCGCCTGACCCGAATTCAAAAATGCGTCCGCAGCCGCCTTCGACACGGGCGGAGACTTGCACCATGACGCTGATCTCGCCCGATCCACCGGAGTCGGGGTGGCTTTGGCGCTTTCAACACGGTCTCGTGTCGTAAGGCCCTCCCCTTCAGGGCGAGATCGAGACTGCGAATCCCGCGGCCCTGGCGCCGACACTGCAGAACGAATGCGACCTCGCTAAGCATGTATCCCGGCGGCGCACTGGAGGCTCCGAGCGTCGGTGCAGCCAAACCGACGCTTAGTACAAATCCCAGACGGCTCCTGCAGATCGCCGCAACCCTACCGCTTTGCTCGATCTCGCAGATCGTCGCATATGCCAGGCGCGGTGAGCGCTGGCAGCGCATGGGGCCGCCGCAAGGCAGTTGTTCGTTGGCGGCCGACGCTGTCAGCGTCCGCGCGGGGTTTCAGGGCGCGCCAAAAAGCGCAGCGACGAACCCTCTTGCCGACTTGGCGCTTCGCGCGTCTTTCCAAATGCGGCCCCATTCATGCAGCGCGATGACAATCGGGTTTTTCGAGTTCATTTCGCGCACGAGGCCATAGCGCAAGGTCACGTCCTCACGCTCGACCGCGAAAGTCCCAAAAATTCGATCGAAAACGATGACGACCCCACCGAAATTGCGATCGATGAATTCGGCGTTGGAGGCATGATGCACGCGATGATGCGAGGGCGTGTTCAACACCCATTCAAGCGGGCCTAGCTTACCGACGGCCTCGGTGTGAAGGAAGAACTGATACAAAAGATTGCCCCCCAGCAGAACGGCGACGGTGATAGCGGGCAAACCGAGCGCTACGAGCGGCGCGAAGATCAGCCATCCTCCGGAGACGACTCCGGTCCAGCCAAGCCGGATGGCTGCCGGCAACGTAAATTCCTGAGCGCTGTGATGGACAGCGTGAGTAGCCCAGAGCCACCGGACCTTATGGCTCCAGCGATGAAACCAATAATAGGCGAACTCAACGGCGAAGAAGCCGATCACCCAGGTGCGCCAATCACCTATCTCAAGATGCAGTGGCGTTGCGTTCTCGATCGCTAAAAACGAGAACGTCACTATCCCAGCGGTAAGCGGCTTGATCAAGAAGTTGCCGAACGCGACGCCGAGCGAGGCAAATGCGGCGCTCGCATCGTACCCGCGATGTGAAAAACGCGTGCGCCACATCCACTCAGCAAAAACCAGCAGAATGGCGATAAGCAGAAAAATCGGCGAGCGGATTGGTGCTTCCACTTAAGTGCCCCTGATGACAGGCAAACAAGCGTCGCGCCCGCCTTCGTTGATCAAAGAGTTGGCCGCTTAACGCGCGGCGCGCAAAGCCTCGGCAGCGGCATTAAACTCCGCTTCAGTGGCGACATTGTCATGGTTAGCGTCGACGCGGTCGAATGCCGGTGTCGGACCATTCGCGACCTCTGCTCGGCTCAGGCGTTGATCGCCGTTCGTGTCGAACTGTGCAATCATCTCTTGGGGCGTCATACCGAACGCGCCGCCCCGGTTAGAGAACGCGCGCGGACGATCGGCTTCGGAAATAAACCCGTCGCCGTCGCGGTCGAAGCGCGAGAACTGCTCTGTTCTGAAGGTGATGAATTCTTGGCGCGAGACGACGCCGTCATGATTGGCATCGGCCTGACGCAGTCGCTCAATCGCAAAGCTCGGAGCGCTGGCTTGAGCTGAGGCGGCGTCGATGCAGCCGAAGGCTGCAACGAGCGAAAAGAGTAGTGTTCTCACGTTTGAGTTCCTTAGACTGATAATATCACGTGCCCTAGCGCGGACGCGGCGCTCGTCAGTTGGGACAGGCTACAACAGCGCCGTTGGCGTTCGTGCACGTTACAGTGCGCGTAATTCCGTTTGCAGAGTCGTAAGTAGTGGTAGCGTTACGCGCGTTGCCTTCGGCGTCGGCGATAGTGGTGTCTCTTTGGCCGGTCACGACGCCGTCCTCGCTGCGCGTGAACCCGCCTTGGGTGACCGCGCCTGCACCATTGGCGCCTTGGACGGCGGCGCCGCTATGATGATTGACCGCCCCCTCTTCCGTCACCGTGGTGACGCCGGCGCGGCAGGCGCGGCCCGCCTCGCCCTGCGCGCACGAAACGCCGCCCGCAGCTGCATTGCCGTTGCCGTCCGTCACCACGCCGCGCGCTCCGGCGCGACGTCCGTTATTATGAACTTGGCCAGCCGACACCCCGCCGGCTTCGTTAACTCGGGCGCCGCGCGCGCGTCCTTGCGCGTCCGCCTGCTCGGCGAAGCCGACGCTACACGCCATAAGCGCCGCAGCAATGATCGCAGATGTCTTCATGGGAAAGCCTCCAGGACAACATTCATCCCGTGGCCGTGAGCTTCCGGCGCCCCTGTCGCGCTGGTATGTCCCCGAGCGCTCAGTTTGTTACGGCTTGTAAGCCGCGCCTGGGACGCTGGTACCGAGCGTTACATATTTTGCCGAGAAATCCGCCCTTCCGACGCGATAGGATGCGCTCATGAGTGCGCTCGTAGCCATCGTCGAAGATGACCCGGAAATTCGCGAACTCGTGAGCGGGCTTTTGACGCGAGAGGGGTTTGACATCCGCGCCTGCGACAACGCCTTTGCCCTCGACGCCTTGCTGACGACGACGAGGCCCGACCTCATCGTTCTCGATGTGATGATGCCTGGCGAAGATGGATTCTCCGTATGCCGCCGCTTGAGCGCTCAGGGCGGCCCGCCAATCGTGCTTGTTACGGCAAAGGGCGACGACATCGATCGCATCATCGGGCTTGAGCTTGGCGCCGACGACTATCTTGCGAAGCCTTTCAATTCGCGCGAACTCATTGCACGCGTTCGCGCCGTCCTGCGCCGCGTTCAAGTTAGCGCAAATCAGCCGTCGCCGCGGGCCGGCGCCGTGCGCTTTGAGGGGTGGACGTTTGATCCTAATGCGCGTGCGCTCAGCGATCCGCTTGGCGAGCCTGTCGAGTTATCGGCGGGCGATTTCGATCTCCTGAGCGCGTTTGTTCAGCATCCTCAGCGCGTGCTGTCGCGTGACTTTCTGATGGACTGGACCAAGGGCCGCGACGCGACGCCTTTCGACAGAGCTGTCGATGTCGGGTTGTCACGCCTGCGCCGCAAGCTGCGCGACGATCCGCAACACCCGCGCATCATTCGCACGGTGCGCAATGGCGGCTATATTTTCGCGCCGCGCATTGAGCGTGCTTGATGGCGCCGATCGGAACCTCCGTCTTCGTTCGCCTCGCTGCGGCCCTGCTGGCGATGGGTATTGTATTCAATATTCTAGTGGCGACATCGATCTTCGCGCCTGCAGGCGTCGAGCGAGCGCGATTGGCGGCGCTTCCGGAAGCGCGACAGGCAGCAGCAATTGTTGGCCTCATCGAGGACGCGCCGCTGGGCGCGCGCGCAAGTGTTTTGGAAGCGCTCAATTCTTCTGCGCTACGCGTTGAGCTGGTCGCAGGTCCACCCGCGCAAGATGAGCAGCCTGGTCTGGCGCGACGGACATTTACAACACTGTTGAGCGACTATGACGGCGCCTTCGGTGATAGAGCGCTGCACGTGGATCTTCGGCCACGAGGGCCCGTCGAGCGCGTCATCGGCGACCATCGCGGCGAACGCTGGGCGCCGGTCAGACTCTATGTGCGGCTGCACGATGGCGCGTGGGTTCTGCTGGAGCCCACGCGCGCCGCGATCCTGGACACTTTCCTACTGCGAGGCCTCGCTTTCGCGGCCGTTGGCGGGATCATTGTCCTGCTGGGTCTGTGGCTAGCGATTCGCCAGACGACAAAACCGATCGCTGAGTTATCAGATAACGTGGAGGCTTTTGCCGACCACCTAAATGCGCCGCCTTTGCGGGAGGCCGGGCCGCGTGAAGTGCGCGCGCTCGCCGTCTCGTTCAATAAGATGAAGGGCCGGATACGGGATTTGGTGGCCGAGCGCACGCGTATGCTCGCCGCTATCGCTCACGACATGCGCACGTATCTGACGAGACTTCAGCTTCGCGCTGAGTTCATCAATGACCCAGAGCAGCGCAGGCGGGCGGAACGTGATCTATCGGAAATGACCACTTTGCTGAACGACACTTTGTTGCTGGCGCACGCAACTGAAGACGCGGGGTCCGGCGCGCGCAGCAATCTGGCGCAGGAGGTTCACGACTACGTCTACGCGGCTCTTGAATTGGGCAGGCCCGTGAGCATGGACATCGACTTAGCCGAGGACGACTGCTCCATCGAACCTCTGGCTTTCCGCCGCATAATTGCGAACCTTGTCGACAACGCGGTGCGATACGGTGGTGGCGCTCATGTCTCGCTCGACCGCGCCCACGATCATTTGCTGCTCATCGTAGATGATGATGGACCGGGGATTCCCGACGCTGACCTGGCGCGCGTAGTGGCTCCGTTCGAACGTGTGGAGAACTCTCGAGGACGCGATGGTGGCGGCGCGGGCCTGGGGCTATCAATTGTCACAGCACTGCTTGAAGCCAATAGTGGGTCACTCACGCTTTCGAACCGGCGCCCCTGCGGACTTCGGGCGACCGCGCGGCTACCAATCGCTTCTCCAGCAGAGACCCAGTGTTTGTCCGCAGAGGTAAATGCTTCAATCACCTCGGGCGAAGACTAGGCCTTCGCCCGAGGCATGGAGTTTAGTGGCGGCGGTCCCAGCGGCCCTGGCGGCGATCTCGCCGATCGGCGCGCCGCTCGTATGGCGCACGCGGTGCGGCTTCGACCAATGCTTCGCGCCGCTCCCAGCGGTTCTCGCGGCGGTCCCAACGATCTTCACGGCGTTCGTACGGCGTGCGTGGGAGATCGTAACCGCCCTGCTCTAAATAGTCCTCGCGCAGGTCCCGACGATCGACGCGGCGGTCGACGCGACGCTCGACGCGATCGCCCCTACCGTCCCAACGCTGTTCAACCCGCTCCGCCCGAGTCTGCGCGAATGCCGGTTGCGCGATCGTAAATATTGCGGTCAGCGCAATCGCGCCCGACGCCAGCCGTGCAATCATGCTATTTGGCATCAACTTGATCATTGCTGTCTCCTTCTTCCGTCGAAGGGACAATGCGCAGCTAGCGATTCCGGGCGATGTCGGAGCGATCTCGTTGTGTAACACTGCGTAACAAGGTACGTGCCGGTCGAACGCGTCAGAACACGTGGTTAGCGCGCCCTGTGGAAACCAATCCTGCGCGCCATCGGTTTGGTCGACGCATCCCACTCCATGGCGTTGAAGAGGCCAGCCAAAATTCGCCCGGGACGTGGGTTCGTCACGTCACGGGCAAGCGCTGTGATGACCTCTTCCGCTGGTGTGTTACGATGGGGCTGAGATACGCGTCCCTTGTCCGCTGCATACGCCAGTTACTGGTAATCACCACCGATACCCAATTTCGATACCCGTAACCCGGGGGATGTTGTAACGCTTGACCGTTGTGTCACGTGCGACGCGATAAACTTCATCGGTCACGTTGTTGGCGAACAATGTCAGCGTGACGCGATCGAACTCCACGCCAGTGCGCAGATTGATCAGTTCAAAGTCATCGAGCGGCACAGAAGTGGCGCGTAGTTCCTGGAAGCCGCCCCACTGCGCGGTATAAAGGACGTTTGCGAAAATTTCCGTCTCGGCAGCGACTGGCACGCGGTAGTCCAGCGAAGCCGAAGCCAAATAGTCCGGCACTTGCGGCAAGTTCACGCCAGCGAACCGGCCGTTCTCGACCTCACCGCCCTGGTGGGACGCCGAAAGCGCATAGCGCAATGAACCCGGCCCAAAATCAAAGCGTGACGCGAGTTCGGCCTCTACCCCCCAACTCGTCGCATCACCCGCATTCGTCAAAAACGAAGTAGCCGCAACCGGACAGGTTGGGTTGGTGACCGCGCAACCGTTGTCGGTCTGCGCGATAAGGTCGGTCAGTTCGTTATAGTAGGCGGCGACAGCGAAATAGTTTCCGAAGGCTGCCCCGCGGACACCTACTTCATAAGTAGTTGCGGTCTCGTCACCGAAAGCGGGCTCAATCGGCGTAGGCTGTCTCGGATCGCCTAGATTGGTGTTGAACCCGCCGGCTCGATAAGACGTGCCGACCTTCAAGTAGGCCAATATGCGATCGGTCAAATCGTAGGACGCGGTCGCGTTATATGACAAATTCTCGGGCTCAATCTGGGCATCGATCACGCGGGCGGCGCCGCCCAACGGCGCCCCGGTGACGCGATCGAAGAGCCGCGCGCTCAGCGAACGGTCGTCGAGGGTGTAACGAACTTCCCCCGTGAGATTGAAGCGTTGGGTCAAGTCGTATCCGAGCGACCCGTAGACGGCGGATGAACCATACTCAAGCGAGGCCGGAGCAATACTGCCGGTGGACGGGTTGGCAAGCGTTGGCGTGCGCACATTCTCGACGGAATAATCGCTGCTTAACAACAGAATCTCGGCCCCGACGAGCCAATTGAGACGTTCGTCTGACGACGCCCCGGTCAAGTGCACGTCCTGGTGAAAGCTTGTGGTTAGGTCGACCACGTACGCGGCGGCGTTGGGATCGACGGGCGTCAGCGCTCCGACTTGCCCGGCGGCGCGGGCGCGCGCCAGTTCGGTTGGATTCACGGCATCCGCGTCAAGGTCATATTGCGAAACGCGTTCGCGATAAAGCGTGGTCGAAACCAATTCGCCAATATCTAAGTCCAATGTCGCGATGATCTGCAGCCCGTCGACGTCCTGAAGCGCGCGAGGCGGCGTGTTCCAGGGATAGTTGTATTGGTCTTGGGTATAGCCGCCGGGAAATCCTGGCGTTCCCGGTGCGATGTCCAATTGGTACGAGATAGCGGGGGTCGTGAGGTCTTGCGTTTCAGCTAAAACAACCAGTTCGAGCGGCCCGGTGTCGAGACGGAATTGCGCGCGCAGCCCGTATCCCTCCTCGCGGTCGAAGAATACATCGTTCTCGCGATTGTAAAAAAAACCGTCCTGTTGATCGACGTAAAAACCGCTCAACCGAAAAGACGCTACTTCATCAATCGGCACAGTTACTGCGCCCTGAATTTCCGAATGCTGGTTCTCAATTCCGTATCGGGCCGTGAGAAACCCCTCAAACTCATCGCCCGGCCGAGCAGACACGATGTTGATCGCGCCACCTACCGCATTGCGTCCGTAGAGCGCGCCCTGCGTGCCGCGAAGCACTTCAACGCGACCGATGTCGAGAAAGTCGAGCCGGGTGAAGTTGCGCCCGCCAATGCCGCCGCCGCCTATGTAGGCGCCGTTCACATAAAGACCGACGCTGGGGTCGCCGTTCGTCGCACGCGCCGTGGAGGACGCGCGCATCGAGATTTCAGAGGTAACCGATGAGTTGAGATTGTTGAAGCGAACGCTTGGCTGATCCGCAAGCAATTGTCCGCTCGTGGCCGCTCCCCCACGATCAGCCAACGCCGCACCGTCAATGACGGAGACAGCCGCCGGCACATCGGCAAGGCGTTCTTCTCGCCGTCTCGCCGTCACCACGATTTCAGCGTCAGTAGCGGTTGGGAGTTCCTCCGAAGAACTCGCCTGTGCATAGGCCGCCGGTGCACCCGAGAGCGCCAAAAGTCCCAAGGCCGCCGTGGAATATAGCAGTGTGTTGCTCAAGTGGTCCTCCCCGCAAATTCGAACTTCGCCGAATTATCGATAATATCGCGCGTTCGCCTATCGCATTGTCAAGTGCGTTGGGCTCACCCGGCGAATTTTCTATTTCCAGTTGCACCGCGGCGTTGAGCGAACCCATCAGACCGCTTGCGAACGACATGTGCGGTATCGGATGCGGTCGGCTCATCGCCGCTTGCATGGCCCATGTGCGCCGAAGCCGTGCGTTCTCAGCCCCACCTCAACCACTTAGCGACGGCGCTTGAACAAGGCAGGAGATGTGTCGCGATGGAATCAGAACGCCATCCGATCAAGCGTGACCAGGCGCAGCACTCGGGGCAGCGTCACAAGTGCATTCGCAGTGCGCAGCGCTCCACCGATCCAACGACCAGACCTCGCGGCGCGGTCATGACGTTGGGTCACGCGCCAAACGGAGGTTCGGCGGCCGCCGAACGTGCGATTGCGCTCGAAAACGAGACTTCGCACTTTAACCGGTTTCTGCGATAACCAGCACTGCCCAACGGTTCGATCCACCGGCCTCATCATCGGCTTGCCATGTTAGGGCCCGCGGCTACACAGCGTTCTAAGTCGGCGTTCAGACCGGACCGAACGTCGCCGAGCTGGCGACTCTAGACAACAGCGTCGCCACCGCTGCACTCGACACACTACGCCGCAACGTCACGTTTGGCGCCTCCTGGGGCGGCGGCGCACAGGTTGCGCAGCGTTCTGGGCAAAGTATTCGTCGATGGCGCCCTGAAAATATGATTGCAGGTGACCCAGCAGAGCTCGCGCCGCCGCATCTGCCGCATCGTGCTGGCGCGCGATGATGTGACCGCACAATTCTTCGTAAATTTCGGCAGAACGCAGCGCAGGCGCCACCGGCAATTTCGCGATGAATTGATCTGAGATCACATGATGTTGCCAGCGCGCAAGGATCGCCACGCGATCCAGCATCTCCATCGCCAGTGGAGCGCCCGCCCGCTTGGCGATGAAGCGGCCGATCCGGTTGGAAATCGTCAAATGTTCGAAAGTGTTGCGTGTGCGCTGCGCCACCTCTTTGAACTCTTCTAGCCGCACCAACAATTCGCGGCCGTCTTCATCACTCAGCGTGTCGCAAGCGAGGCGGCATACCACGCCGAACATGGCCTTCCAAAGCTCCAACACCTCGATTGTCGCGCGCCGATCAACCGTGATCACGCGCGCCCCGCGCCACGGCACGACCGTGACCAGTCCGATTTGAGCCACATATCGAAACGCCTCGCGCACCGGCGCGTGCGACACGCTGAAGCGCTGCGCCACCTCACGTTCGCGAATCCACGCACCGGGTTTGATGCGCCATTCCACAATGTCGTCGATGAGTGCGCGGGCAATGACGCGATCTTGCGTCAACGGCGCGCCAGATTGGTCGTCGTCGGCGCGATGATTGTCCAATGAGGTCTCCGCCAAATCAGCCACGTGCTTCCCCGCCTCAGTTCACCCCAAACAGGATAGCGGGGCTTGGGCCTAACACCGAGCGCTTAGGCGCGCGCAGGGACGAATTGACGGTCGTTCAAAGAAGGCCCCACTTGCAGGTCCGACTTGGCAACACCCCCGCCTCTAAGTACGATATTATCGATAATATCTTTGGAGTCTATCTATGCGGATGGTCCTGTTGGCCTGTTTGGTCTGGCTTGGAAGCCATCTCGTGGCGCACGCCGGCCCCATCACAACCGAAAATTGTGCCGCCGCCGTCGAATATGCGAGTGTGAGACGCGGGCTGTCGGTGCTCGTGCTGCACGACGGGGTAAGCGTTTGTCAGACTGCGGAGAACACGCTGACGCGCCGCAACGAATTATGGTCAGGCACTAAGAGTTTTCTGGGCCTGATGGCAGCGGCGGCTGTGCAGGACGGCCTCCTCTCAATCGACGAGCCGGTATCGGCGACAATCAGCGAATGGCGCAGCGATCCCATGAGATCGGCGATCACGATCCGCCAATTGTTGTCAATGACAAGTGGTCAAGCGAGTGAGATTGGACGTCCTCCTGGATATGCCGCAGCTCTCGAGTTGCCGCTAGCCGCCCCCCCCGGCGAACGCTTCCAATATGGACCAGCGCCCTCGCAGATCTTCGGCGAGCTCATGCGGCGCAAACTAATGGCAGCGGGCACGGACGCGAATGCGCGCGACTATTTCATACGCCGAGTACTAACGCCTTTGGGGATCACGACAATCGACTGGCGTAATGGCGCCGATGGATTTCCATTGATGCCGCAGGGCGCCGCGCTCAGCGCGCGAGAATGGGCGATCGTCGGTGAGTTCGTGCGCACGCGCGGACGCGTGGGTGAACGACCCCTCGTGGACCAGCAAACCTTCGGCGAAATATTCAACGGCTCACAAGCCAATCCCGCCTACGGATTGTCGTGGTGGCTGGCGCGCGCGACGAGCGCATCTGATTTGGTCACGCGATCAAGCGACATCCCGCAACATGTTGAAGAGTTGCCATCAGATCTCGTATTTGCCGCCGGCGCCGGCGACCAACGTCTTTTTGTGATCCCCTCGCTGGGACTTACAATCGTGCGCCAAGCACAACTCGATCTCACGTCGCTTTCTCGGCGCGATCCCAATGCTTGGTCGGACGCCGAGTTTTTAGCTTTGCTGCTTGGCCCGCGATGAGCGCAGTCCAGGCACGCTTCATCGCCGCCGTGATGAGCGCACTCGCGATCCTCGCAAACTGTACGCACCGGCCAGCTATGCTTCGGACCGAAATTACGATTGCACAAGGACGTCTGAACGGCGTCTCTCGAAATGGGATCGAACGCTTTCTCAATATTCCATTCGCCGCAGCGCCTGTCGCCGACATGCGGTGGCGCCCGCCTGGCGCTGCCCCAACATGGTCTGGAGTGCGCGACGCGACGGCTTTTGGCCCGTCGTGCCCGCAGCCGGTTCGGCCAGCCATCGTTGCGGGGGGCGTCGCGGATCGCCAATCGGAAGACTGCTTGCAGCTCAACATTTGGAGGCCCGCCAGCGCAACACGCTTGCCGGTCATGGTGTGGCTGCACGGCGGGGCGCACGTTATCGGCTCTGGCACGTTTCCAGCTTTCGACGGATCACAGCTGGCGCGAGACGGCGTCATCGTCGTCACCATAAATTATCGGTTGGGAGCACTCGGCTATTTTGCGCACCCGGCGCTGACGGCGGAAGCTGCGGCGAGCGAAACGCCCATCGGCAATTACGGGCTGATGGACCAGATCGCGGCGCTTGAATGGGTGCGGACGAACATCGCTGCATTCGGCGGCGACCCGGCGCGTGTCACGGTTTTCGGCGAGTCCGCTGGTGCGATTGATATCGTTACATTGCTTACCATCCCACAGGCGGCGGGCTTGTTCTCCTCCGCAATCGTTCAATCTGGCATCAATCTCTTCGAACCCAATCCGCTTGCACAACAAGAGCAACTGGGCCTGGTGCTCGCGTCGCGCGCTGGCGTCTCTGTGCAAGCGAACGCAGGCGATCTGCGCCAGATATCAACAGAGGCGTTGTTGGCCGCCTCGGCGGGACGAGGCGCTGGTCTGACCAATCCAATCATCGATGGAAATTTGGTTCCTCAAGCGCCATGGCGAGCATATGCCGAGGGAAATGCGACGCCGCTACCCTTGCTCATTGGCGCCAATAGCAATGAGGCCAGCGTTGTTTTTGCGCTGGGTGTGACGCCAGAGACCGCACACGAGCATGCCGGCGCAGACGCCGCAGCCAGCACCGCATACCAACTAGCGGTCACGGATCGCGAGTTCGCGCGGCAAGTGTTGGGCGACGCCTGGTTCGTCGCACCCGCGCGGTGGATCGCCGCGCGCGCCTCGTCGCGTGCGCCAACCTACCTCTACCACTTCGATTATACGCCGACGGCCATACGAAACACCTCCCCTGGGGCCGCGCACGGCGCAGAGGTGCCGTTCATTTTTCAGTCTTTGGATTATCTCCAGACGCTCGGTGTGCCGGCGTCACAGGAGGATCGCAATTTTGCGCACGCCATTTCCGCATGCTGGACATCGTTCGCGCGTATGGGCCGCCCAGTATGCGCGCTTGCAACGAACTGGTCCGCCTATGACGCGAATACGGACGAACTCACTCTGTTCGGCGCTCAATCGCGCACGGTGCGTGGATTTCGCAAACCGCAACTCGACCTCATCATGTCACGGCGCGACGCGAGGGTCGCACTTCCTGATCACGGCAGGGTTCAGTAGAATCGCGTCGAGCGCTGGATGGAGCGACTGGGCTCATCACGTTTCAGGCTTGAAGGCCTGACCGTCCGGCACGTTCGCGTCCCGGAGCATCTGACGTAATGGGTCTTTCAGTATCTTGCCGTTGGGATTTCGAGGTAGAGGCTCCTCCAAGATCAGGATTCGAATTGGACATTTGTAGGCGGCCAAACGGCTTCGGGCGAAGTTCTGGATGTCCGCTTCGGACGCGACCGTTCCGGGCGATAGGCTGACGGCAGCTGCGGGTTCTTCACCAAGCAGGCGGTGCGGCACGCCGAACACCGCCGCGTCCATCACCGCTGGATGCTCATAGAGAACGTTCTCGACCTCGTTGCAGAAGATGTTCTCTCCGCCACGGATCAACATGTCCTTCAGCCGATCGACGATGTAGCAGAACCCCTCTTCGTCGATCCGCGCCAAGTCCCCAGTGCGCACCCATCCGTCGACAAAGGTCCGCGCCGTGGCTTCGGGATTGTTCCAGTAGCGGCGGGCGATCATGGGTCCGGACACCCAGAGTTCGCCGACCTCGCCTACGGCCCTCTCCGTAGTTCCGTCAG
Source organism: uncultured Terricaulis sp. (assembly GCA_964405865.1). Lineage (GTDB taxonomy): Bacteria > Pseudomonadota > Alphaproteobacteria > Caulobacterales > Aquidulcibacteraceae > Vitreimonas. The sequence goes on from CAYOPM010000001.1 coordinate 623,955, forward strand.
CTGGGTCGACGATGCGGATGCGGCCCACCGGCGGCGGGGGACCGCAGCTGTCCGGCCGCCCTTCGAAGTCTTCGTCGGCGTGGCTGGTGAAGGTGCCGGACGTTTCCGACATGCCCCAACCTTGACCGGCGCGGGCGTGAGGAAAAACTTCGCCGATGCGCCGGACGAGCTCCGGCGGAGAAGGCGCACCGCCCCAGCCAAGGGCCACTAGCGACGAGAGGTCATGGTTCTGACGCGCGGGATGTTCGATGAGTTGCCAAGCAATCGTGGGCACCCCTCCGGCGGAGGCCAGCCGTTCGCGTTCGATCAGCTCAAACGCGCGCACGGGATCCCACTTGCGCATCATCGCAAGTTTTGACCCTCCATAGATCGCCAAGTTGAGGATCGCGACGCAGCCGGTGACATGAAAGAACGGCACCGAGATCAATCCGGAATACTGCGGCGCCGCCGGACCCGTTGGCGGCGCCGCTTCGCCGCGACGCAAGAAGCCGCGCTGACTGGTGCTGAGTGCGGTGATAATGTTGCTGTTGACCGCTCTATGGCTTGCAAGCACGCCCTTGGGATGGCCCGTTGTGCCTGACGTATAGAAAAGTGTGGCGTCGTCTTCTGGATCAAGCCGTGTCGCGACGGGCCCTTTGTCAGCGAGCGTTTCCCATTGGTCCGGCGCCCCGATGACCGCGGCGAGATCGACTGCCTCCCCCAACGGGGCGACCGGGCGGGCGACGTAGGCGCCTTCGACGCTCGGACAAGCCATCAGGTAGGCGCCGAACCGGTCATGACGCTCGCCGTCGAAGATCAGAAATTTGGCCCCGCTGTCACGCACGGCGAAGTCGAGTTCGGGGCCGGTCCACCAAGCGTTTAGTGGGGTCACAATCGCGCCGAGCGAGGCCGCCGCATAGAATGCGACCGGCCATTCAGGCAGGTTTCGCATAACGATCGCCACGCGGTCGCCTTTGGCTAGCCCCGCAGATCGCAAAGCAGCCGCGAAGGCGGTGGCGGCTCGCCAGTGTGCTTCAAAACTGATCCGTTCGTCCTCGTACACCAAGGCGATGCGGTCACCGTACAATCTGGAGTGATTGAGGACGGCGCCGAGCGACGCCGGGGCGTGCTTCCAGATCAGCATCGGCCGCTTGTCGACGACCGCCTCTTCGGTTTCGCACGGCATGCCTGGCGCGGTGAGGCGTGCGTTCGCCTCGGCCAAACTGATCGCCGGCCACAATCTGCTGCCGGGCGTCGGGACGGTCGTAGGCATACGGGTGTCTCCTAAAACGACCGCACCTGCAAAGCCGCTCGCGGACATCTCGGCTGACTAAAACGATGAGGAGAGCCCTATTGTCAATAATCGACATTCTCCGTAATGACGGAATTGCGCCGCTCCGGTCGACACGGCTCCTAATGATTTGGAGGTGGATTTGCGGTCTGACCTCTCTCGCTGCGAAAGGCCTTTAAATGTCGCTTCTCTTGTCACGGCGCGATCTGGAGTTCCTGCTCTACGACTGGTTGCGTATTGATGAGCTGACGGCGCGGCCGCGTTATGCCGAGCATTCGCGCGAGACCTTCACGGCCGCACTAGCGCTTTGCGAGACAATAGCGACGAACCATTTCGCTCCGCACAATCGATTGAGCGACGAGAACGAGCCGGTTTTCGCGGACGGCCGCGCCCAGATCATTCCCGAGGTCAAAGCGGCGACAGACATCTTCTCTGAAGCGGGGCTGATTGCCGCCGGCGCCGATTTCGATCTCGGTGGGATGCAGCTGCCCCAAACCATTGTTCAAGCCGGGCTGGCCTGGTTCCAAGCGGCCAACGTCGGCACCGCAGCCTATCCTTTCTTGACCATTGCGGCGGCCAATTTGCTGATCGCCCATGGCTCGGCCGAGCAGATCGACCGCTACGTCCGGCCGATGCTGAAAGGACGCTTCTTCGGAACCATGTGTTTGACGGAGCCGCAAGCCGGGTCGTCGTTGTCGGATATCCGGACACGAGCTGAACCCCAGGACGACGGGTCCTGGCGAGTGTTCGGCTCCAAATGCTTCATCTCCGGCGGCGAGCACGATCTAAGCGAGTCTATCGTCCACTTGGTGCTTGCCCGCACGCCAGGTGCTCCCGCCGGGGTCAAAGGGATCTCGCTGTTCGTCGTTCCTAAGCACCTGATCGGCGACGACGGATCCTGTGGTGCGCGCAACGATGTCGCATTGGCGGGCCTGATTCACAAAATGGGCTATCGCGGCGTCACCAGCACGATCCTGAACTTCGGTGAGGGACGATACAGCGTAGGAGAACGCGCAGGCGCTGTCGGCTGGCTGGTCGGTGAACAGCACCACGGGCTGGCGGCTATGTTCCACATGATGAACGAAGCGCGCGTCGGCGTCGGATTGGGCTCCACGGCGTTGGGCTACACCGGCTATCTCCACGCATTGGAATACGCCCGTACACGACTGCAGGGACGCAAACCAACCAATAAAGACGCGACCTCCGCGCAACTTCCGCTAATCGAGCACGCCGACATCCGTCGCATGCTGCTGGCTCAGAAATCATACGTAGAGGGTTCGCTCGCGCTGAACCTCTATTGCGGCCGACTGCTTGACGACGAGCGCACAAGCGGAGACGCCGATGCACGCAGCCGCGCCACCCTGCTCCTGGACATGTTGACGCCGATCGCCAAGTCGTGGCCGGCGCAGTGGTGCGTTGAGGCCAACAGTCTGGCCATCCAAGTGATGGGTGGCTACGGCTACACGAGAGACTACCCGGTCGAGCAATTCTATCGCGATAACCGGCTGAACCCGATCCATGAAGGCACGCACGGCATTCAGGCGATCGACTTATTGGGGCGCAAGGCGGTCATGCAGGGCGGCGCGGGACTTCGGTTGCTGCTCGCGACCATGCGCGAGACCTGCGACCGCGCCGAGGAAGCAGGCGGCGAGGCCGCAGATTTCGCCGGCAAGATCGAGCACGGCGCCGACCGCATTGAAACCACCACCGCTCGCCTACACGAATTGGACGATCCAGAAAGGACGCTCGCCAATGCGTGGACCTACCTGGAGGCGATGGGCCACCTCATCATCGCTTGGATGTGGCTCGAGCAATTGCTTGCGCTTGGCGAGACACGCGGCGACTTCGAGGACGGCAAGCGGCAGGCCGCCCGGTACTTCTTCCGCTGGGAACTCCCTCGCATCAATGTAGGGCTGAACCTTTTGGATACCCTTGACGACACGCCCTTTGCCATGCGCAACGCTTGGTTTTGAGCCAGAGAGTTGTGCGGCAGGATTGGGCCGAACTCGGAAACGCGCGCTTCCGGGGATCGACAACTTGAGCAGAATACAAAGACGAGTGGGCGCGTGGACGACACGCATGCCGTGATGCTGGCGCGGCCGACCCATTAGGCCGGCCGCTTTGCTCTCTCTAGTTCGGTCCGAAAGAGCGCCGTTTATCCGAAGATAAAGTCACTCGAGTCGATCTGCGACAGAGTGGTGTTGGTGAGCTGAATCACAGATTCGGCGCTGGAATCGGCATCGGTATTGATCTGGATCAGCACATGCGATCCGGATTGGATCACGCGCACCTGATTAGCTGCGTTGAACGCGTCCGTTCCCACATAGACGAGGTTGTCGAACGCAGACAGATCGAGGATGTCGTTTCCGAAATCGTCGAAGTCAGCGATCTGGTCGCGTGTGCTTGAACCTGTGCCGGAGTCGGACACAGACGAGAAGACAAAGACGTCATCGCCGTTTCCGCCTGTCATGATGTCGCGACCGGCGCCGCCAATCAAGACATCGTTGGCGTTGTATCCATTCATGGTGTCGTTGCCAGCGCCGCCAACGATCAGATCGCTCGTCTGGGCCCCTTCCAACGCGTCCGCACCCGTCGTGCCAACCAGATAGCCGGTAGGCGCACCCGAGGCCTCGAACACCTCCGCCAGCAACGGATAAGCGGCGGCATACCCCTGCACATCGTTTAGGGCCGCTAGCGCGGTTGCGTTGCCGTGAACATAGGCGTCAAGAAAATCTCCCGCCACGCTGGCGATCGTCTCGTGCACCCCACCATCCGTGCTGGCATAAAAACCACCGAGTTCGCTGTGGCCGGCCCCTCGCACTACAACAAGGTGGCGCCCGTCTTGATCGCCATATTCGAAACCATCGCGTCGATGCTGATAGTTTTGACCCGCGTCGCCGGCATCCACCGTGCCCGTGATGCTGAGCACCGGCACCGTGACGTTGTCCCACGAACTGGCGATAACCTGACCCGACGCGTTGGTCGTGGCGTAAAGCCCAGTCCAATAGTCGCCGTCGTTGCCGTTATCATCCAGGTCGCGCCTGTAGAAGGCGGCGATCTGCGACCGCGTTGCGCCGAATGGTGTGAATAATGGATCAAGCAACAGACTGGGGTCTTCCTGAGCGGCGGTCGGCACACCCTGGGGCGAGAACAATATTGCCGCCTCGAAGAACGGATTTGCCTCTAAGTTTGCGAACTCGGGCCGGGCGCTGTCGACACCGATTAGCAATTGTGCGGTGAACGCGCCTTGGCTGTGTCCGGCGATAACCGGTGTGGTCAAATCCGCCGACCAGACGATGGCGCCGCCGTTCTGCGCGTTGAACTGCGCCATGATCGCGTCGACGATCGCAGCGTCGCCGAGATCGTTGAAATCCTCCACCCGCTCGGTGGTGGAATCCGGTCTATTGCGGTGAAATTGGCTGGTGGTGAGGATGGCGCCTATGTCTTGATGCTGCGGGGCAATGACGATGTAGCCTTGGTTGGCCAGATTCTGCGGGTTTCGATCCGCGCCCGTGCTCGTGATGTCGACGGTCGCTCCGTGCGAATAAAAGATAACCGGCAAGTGTCCGTCCGTTCCCTCAGGCGGCGGATCGGGAACGAACACAGACACAAGCATGTCGCGATGAAGCGAGGCGTAAACCCCGTCCGCACGCCCATCGTTGTTGGTGTCACGATCAAGCATAAATGTCTGGGACACGTCGCACCTCCCTTATTGTTTCCGGTGTTCGCGGCCCAGGTTGTCAATAATTGACGTTGTTTGTCAATAATCGCCGAAATGAACTATTGCGGAGCTTGGCAATGCATCGCGTGCGCCTTGTCGACTGCTCGATCACTCGCGATGTCCGCGACGATGCTTCGGAGGACGCAGTGTGAGTATCCACCGCGCACGCACTGCGCCTACGCGCGTGTCTCACGCTGCGCGGACAAGTGCGTAGCGCTCCGATCATGCCAGCTGCACCAGGGTCGAAATACAGCGTGGATCGCACCTACGCTCAGCTTTGTCAGGAGTGGTCGGACGAGCCGCCGTCGCCTGCCAGGCGAGCGTCGCGCGAACACGAGCGAGCGCCGATCCGCGCGGAGTCGAACCAGCCGCGATTGACCAATGTGCCGCAGCTTTATCCTTAGTTCGCGGTCCTCGGGCGTGCGCGGAACAGCGCCTCGTGAATGTCGAGACGTGACGCCCAGGGATCGTCAGCAAAAACAGCCGCGCCATCGTCAAAGATCATCACCTGCTGCGGCGCGCCGGAAATGGGCCGCCAATCCGCGCCACATGAAGGAACGCCGTCTTTCGCGAACGACACCCAACAATCCCCCAGCACGCGCGCCATGCGTCGATCCTGCCCGCGCCAGAGCAGCCGTGCTGCCGGCGAAATCGCAGCAAGGCTGTCGAACACGTAGGGCACCTCCGCCCCGTGTCCGGCCCCCGGAACCTCGCCGCGCTGGGCCACGCGGATATGTGCGTAACGGTAGACAAACGAGGACGCTTGGTTGCGCTGCGCAACCCAGCGCGCAGGCCCTACAAATCCACCGTCGCGGAATAGCGCGCCGCCAAGCGCATCATCGTCCGGCGTTTCCGCGCCATATAGCGCCCGCAACGCCGCGAGCTGGTCAGCCGGCGCTAGCGCGACCATGCCGCGCCGTGCGGGCGCCGCGCTTTCACCAGCGATGAGGTTCTGCTCATAGGTGTTGGCCCCGACCATCATCGGCATGGATCTGAACCGGCCCGCGGCAAAGGCGTCTGGAATGGTTTCCCGCACAAGATCGCCGTCTACGATCGGCGTGTAGCCAAGCGGCGGCGTGAGTTGACCGAGCACTTCAACCAGGCGCTCAGAGGATACAGCTCGCAACGCCGCCATGTCGGGGGCGCCCAACGTTTCGCTCACACGCGCGCCAAGCGCTAATGCGCTGGCCCGGTCGGGAGAGCGCGTCCAGCCACCGCCCGACTGAATGATGGCTTGATGAAACAAGCCATTCGAACGCTCCGACATCATGTGCAACATGACGCTAACCCCGCCAGCGCTCTCGCCAAACAGCGTCACACGCGCAGGATCGCCGCCAAACCGAGCAATGTTGTCGCGCACCCACTCGAGCGCAGCTGTCTGATCCATCAGCGCGTAATTCGACCGTGGCTGCCCAGCTTGCTCGGTCTCCAAATCGGCGTGGTCAAATATGCCGAGCAATCCCAGACGATAATTCATGGTGACAACCACGACGCCGCGCCGCGCCAGCGCCGAACCGTCGTAGAGCGGGACGCCGCCGGCCCCTATGCGAAAGGCGCCGCCGTGGATCCACACCATCACCGGCAGGCCTGCACTGGCCGAGGTGTTTGGAGAGAAGACGTTGACCGAGAGGCAGTCTTCGCTCATCGGCCGCTGCTGCAATTGATATTGCCCCACCCCCTGTGGTTGGGGGCAAACGTCGCCATATTCCGCCGCCTCGCGCACACCGCTCCAGGCCGCGGGCGCCGCTGGCGGGCGCCAGCGAAGCGCGCCAACCGGCGCGGCGGCGTAGGGAATGCCGCGGAAGGCAGAAATGCCGTTGTCACGCACACCGCGCACTTCACCGGCGCTGGTTTGCACCACCGGCCGTTGCTGCGCGAGCGCCGGCGATACCGCCGCGCATCCGAGGAGGAAAACCGCGAGGAAAGAGCGCAACATCGCGATAAGCATCGACATCATCCTCAAGTTGATTGTTGTCCCAGGCCGCCGCGGGCGGCCGCCGCCATCCACATTGGCAACGGCCGTTCGACCCGCGAGTGTATCCAAAGCCGAATGAGACACCGCCGTTCGGCGGGGTCGTCATGGTCAACGAACGAACGCCGCGAGTGAAACGTCGTCCAATTGCTGAAGAGCAGCATATCGCCAGGTTCGAGCAACAACTCGGCGCAGAATTGGGGATCGCCTGCCAACTCGCGCGCACGCTCGAGCGCTCGCCGTTCTAGGTGGCTTAACGGTTCACCGCGCTTGGCGGCGGCCACCTCAACTGACTTTGGATTGAAGCAAGCCGAGACAAATCCCGCCTGCTCAAAATAGACTGGCAATGGGGCGGGTAAGAGACGTCCGCCCTTTCCATCCGCGTCTCGAATATAAAACGGAAATCCATGGACCAGTGGCTCAATCAGCTCTGGCTCGGTTTCGCAGATGTGATTGTAGATCGCCAGCGAACTGGCGATCCGAGTTTCTCCACCTTGCTTTGAGCGCTTAAAGCACATGAGGCCGGTGACGTCGCATCCGTCGGTATGGGGTTGCAATTCATCACTCGACATGTAGCCGCGCGCCTCGGGGTCGTTGGCGTAGCTCGCGCCGACATCACGCACTGCCGATAATAGCGCGCCTTCGGCATTCTGTCCGCGCGGCACGCCCAGGCGCCATCCCATCCAAAGCGTGACGGCCTTCGCCTCTGCTTCGGTCCAGGCATCCACGGGCGCGCCGCGCAACAACACCAGCCCCTTGCCGGTTTCCAATGTGCTCGCGAGCGCTTCTAGGCGTTGCGTCAATGCGGGAGCTGCGACATCGAACTTGTTCGCTTCATGCCAATTGTGACCCGCAGCGGCCGCTATTGCTCTCATTTCCGCCAGTTCGGCCGCGCTCCACGCGATCACCCATTCGCGGTCGCGCTCCAAATCCGCCGTGCGCCACACCGCGCTGTCGTGCACGAGCACGCGTTGCTCAAGAATGCTCATGCGGGTTGCGCCTCGGTTGACGGGCGCGCAGCCGCTGGCGTCATGACAGCGCCAGCGCCCACGAAGAGAAACGCCGCAACGATGTTAAAGATGTTGGCGCCCGCCATGGCCAGTCCGAGCGCGGCTACGCCGTGCGCCCCAGTCAACGAATCGCTGAGCATGCCAACGGCGAGTGGGCCAACGCCCAGACCCAGCAAATTCTGCACGAAGATCATCAGCGCCGCCGCCGTCGCGCGTCCATTGCCGCCAACCTGCAGCTGCACGAGCGCGTAAGTTGAGCTTTGGTAGAGCGCGTTCAGAAACGTCGAGAGCATCAGACTGATGACGACGAGTCGGATGTCGCCGGAGACAAACCCCGCAATTCCGAAGGGCACCGCGCACGCCACTGAAAGCGCGGGCCAATAGGCGAGCCAACGGCGGTTGCGGCGCGCGAACCAATCGCCCACAAAGCCGCCGGCTACACCGCCGAGCCCGGTCGCCACGGCGCCGCCGACACCGACGAAAATGCCAGCCTCCAAAAGCGTCGCGTCAAACGTCCTGATGTAAAAGGCCGCCGACCAGGCCGCAGCCGCGTATTGATACATGAGGTGAAACGCCGATCCGAGGATACACAACACAAAAACGGGGTTGAGCAAAAGCCCGAGCATCACCGACTTGCGTCCGCTCGCCTGCGGCGCTGAAACGCCTCGCGGCGGTTCTTTCAGAGTGAAGGCAATCAGCAGCGCCAACGCTAGCCCAGGCAAACCCATGAACAGGAACGCGGCGCGCCAACCGTAGAGGTCAGAGAAATATCCCCCGCCGACATTCGCCAACAGCGACCCCAGCGCAGCGCCTGCCGCAATGATCGAGAACGCACGCGCGCGGCGGCCCTCGCTGACATAGTCGGTGATCAGCGAATGCGTCGGAGGGACAAAGCCCGCCTCCCCGACCGCCACGCCGATGCGCGCGACCAAGAGGTGCACAAACCCGCCGGCAAACCCGGTGAGCGCAGTCATCCCGCTCCAGAGGGCGAGACACGCTGCTAGAATGTTCTTACGATTGAAGCGATCGGAGAGCCAAGCGAGCGGCAGTCCAAGCGGGGGATAGATCAGCGCGAACGCCGTGCCGCTCAGCAATCCCATCATCGTATCGGTGAGGCCAAACTCGCGTTTGATCGGTTCGGCCACGATACCCAGCAGCAGCCGGTCTCCGAGATTGAAGGCCGAAACCAGCAACGCCAGAGTCAGAAAATAAGGAAGCGGCGAGCGCCCGCGCTGCGCTGCGCTCGCCGCAAGTGCGGCGGAGGAGGAAGACCGCCTAAACACCGTCAACCGCCTCTACCAGCGTCGCGACAATTCGATACCGACAATCTGCGGCTCGCCGAAATAGCTCATGAAGCCGCCCGTCACGCCGAACGCGATTGTCTTGTAGCGCTCGTCAGTGACATTGGTGCCGAACACAGCGAGTTCGAGACCGTGCTCGGCATTGCGCAAGCCGAACCGCGCATTCAGCGTTGCATAGTCTTCCTGCAGAGTATTGGGGTTGAGGTTACTGGCGGTAAACACCTCAGTCTGGCCTCGCGCATCCAAGCGGCCAAACCCGTCCCAACCATCGAACACTGGTCTTTGATAGCTCAAGCCGAGCGTGCCTGACCATCGCGGCGCATTCGATAGCCGCCTACCGCGAAGGTTCGGATCGAGCGTGTCATCGCCATATTCCGCTTCGTTGTAGAGCACGCCGCCGCGCAACCAGAGCCCCTCCGCCAAGCGCAGCGCGCCTTCAAGCTCCACCCCAAAAGACTCCACCGAGGCCTCATTGGTGAGGACGAACGCCGTGGTCGGGTTGAAGCTGTTGAGTTGGAAGTCCTCGAACTGCATCTGGAAAACGGTGAGGTTCAAAATGGCGCCGCCGCCAAACCACTCAGTCTTCAACCCCGCCTCGTACGACTCAACCGCTTCGGGCAAAAACGTCTGATCGGCGCTCACACCCGCGCGCGTGTCGAGATTTATGCCGCCAGCCTTGAAACCGGTCGAGTAGCTGGCATACGCCATGATGTCGTCTGTGATGTCGTACGAGAACACCAACGTTCCTGTGAGTTGGTCATCCTCGTAGGTATCGCTGAAATTTGGCGTGGACGCCGCGCAAAAACTGGCAGGACGCAATGCGCCGAGCGTCGCATTCGCCAACCCGCTGCCCGGACCGACGAAAACCTGCGTGCACGCGGAGGCTTGGTTGTAGGTGTAGGTGGAGCCCCCCTCCTTGGTCTCTTCCTGGTAGCGCAGCCCTAGCGTGACGTCGAAGCGCGATGTCACGTGCCAGATGTTGTGCGTGAAAATCGACCAACCCTCGCCATCGAGGCGCGTGTCTTGCAAGGTGAGGCCGCGGCCCGGCTGCCACAACGCTGCCGTGATCAAAGCGTTAGGCGCAGCGGTATCGAAGTAGATGCCTGCATCATCGCCCAGTAATTGGCTACGTTGCAGACGCGTCTGGGCGTCAAAATAATAGAGGCCAGCGAGCAGGTCGAAATTGCCAAGAGTCCGGGAAAATTGCAGTTCGGTTGAGAATATTTCGTCCACGAGGTCGTCGGTTTGACGATAGACGTCGAGGTTCACGAAATCGGAGTCGAAATTCTTGAACGCCTCGCTTTGGCGATAGCCCACGATTGCACGCGTGTTGACGAGCGGCGATGACCAATCGGCTATCAGCGTATAACCAGTGTCTTCTGTTCGGCCGACGAAGGGCTCATTGACCGCTGTCAGGAAAGCATTGTCGCCGCCCGGTGGATTGGGGATCGTGCCTCCCAAGCCCTCCACAAGAGTGCGGTGCGCCGGCGTGACCGAGATGAAGGTCGGGACCGTACTGTTCTCGTTGCGCTCGGAATGATCTACGATAAAGCGAAACGAGAGGTCTTCGGTGGGTTCGAACAACAATTGGCCGCGTGCAAGCCAGCGATCGCGGTCATTATAGTCGGCGCCGGTGACCACGTCTTCCATGTAGCCGTCGCGGACATTGCCCTGGATGCTGATCGACCCGGCTAAGTCATCCCCCAGTAATGGGCCGGTGAGGCTCGCATAGGCGCGCATCCCGCCATAGTCGGACAGCGCAACGCCAAAGCGCCCGCCGAAATCAAACGAAGGCGCGCGTGTGAGAATGCTGATCACGCCCGCGGAGGTATTCTTGCCAAACAGCGTACCTTGCGGGCCGCGCAGCACCTCGATCCGCTCGATGTCGACAAGATCCTGGAACGCAGTGTTTGAACGCGCGACGTAAACCCCGTCCACGAAATATCCCACCGATCCTTCAAGCGCTGGGTTGCCCGTCGCTGTGCCGACGCCCCGCATACGGATCTGCGCGCCGAGCCCGACCTGCTGCGACGAGGTGACAAACAAACTCGGCACAACTTGCGCCAGTCGTTCCGTGTCGTTGACACCGGCGGCGGCGACCTGCTCGCCGCCAATGCTCGTCACAGCAACCGGCACGTCTTGAACCCGCTCGTCACGCTTGGTGGCCGTGACGACGATTTCCTCCTCCGCTGGCGGCGCTTCTTGCGCGGAGGCAACGCCGAGCCCGGCAACTAGCGCTGTAGCGCCGGCCGAGGCGAGCAGTCTGGTGACAAACTTGTGCATGCTGTTTCCCCCTTCGCCCATTTCTCCGAATGGGCGCTTTGGTGACGGGCGCGCCCCTCTTGAAAAGCGCCTCGTCAGACCATTTTCCGTTGCGCATTCGCGTGCGCGCGGCTGTCGACAGAGGACCACGCGCCGCTCGTGAGCCCCGATTGAGGGAGCAAACCCCGTCAGGCGGCGATTGTCAATAATTGACTTATCGGCGCTTAACGGCGAAACCGGCATGCGCAATCCAGCGCGCAATTGCGGCACAGGCAGCCATGAGTTTCAAACCGCCCCGCCCCCTTTCCGCTTGGGAAGCCAACGACCTCCGCGATGACGAAGGCTGGATCCAAACGCTCAGCGGCGCTGAGCGCGCCGAAGCACGCAATGCTCTCGACGCAGTTTCCGGCCGGGACGTCCTCACCATCACCGCCGACAATTTTCCGTTGCCCTCATTGGCCCGCAAACTTGACCTCATCAACGATGAGATCGAGGGCGGGCGCGGCGTCGCCTTGATCCGTGGCGCCCCGATCGAGGATCTAGATAGCGAAGCTATCGAGCGGCTGTTCTGGGGGATTTCGTCACACATCTGCTATCCCGAGGCGCAAGACAGGAGCGGCAAACGTCTCCATCGGGTGCGCGCAGAGCAAACCGTGGCCAGTCGAGCGGATGCTGAGCGCGTCTTTGGCGGCTCCAACATTCGCGCTTATCAGACCAACGTTGAGCTTGGTTTTCATGGTGACGGTTCAGATGCGCTCTTCTTCATGTGCGTTCGCCAAGGCAAAGCTGGCGGCGAGACGCGGCTTTCAAGCGCAGTCACCGCGTTCAACGACGTCTTGCAGGCGGATCCCGAATTAGCCGCGGCGTTGCAAGCGCCGTACGACTTTGACGCGCGCGGCGAGTTGGGGGCGGACAAGCCAACCCAGAGCTTGCCGATCTTCGCCCATTATGATGGCTATCTCAGCGCGCTCTATAAACGTGGTTACATCGAACTGGCGCAGCGTCTACCGGGAGTGGCGCCGCTCTCATCCTTACAACTTCGCGCGCTCGATGCACTCGATGCTGCGCTTTCAAGCGCAAAGAATTGTTACGAGTTTCGAATGCAACCGGGCGATATTCTCATCGCCAACAACTACAGCATCATGCATGCGCGCACGGGGTTCGAAGATTGGCCCGACGCCGCACGCGGTCGGCTCATGCTTCGCATTTGGGGTACGCTGCGGCGCAACCGGCGCCCAATTCCCCCCGCCTACCGCGAAAGCCGCGAGTTCAGCGAAGCGCACAAGAGACGCGTCGCCCTGGGCGATGCACTCTAATCGTCTTTAAGCGCCTGCATTTCGACAGTATCGAGAGCGGCGCTGAAGGCGTCTTCAACGATGCGCCTGCCAAGTGTCTCCGCCTCTTCCGCGTCATGGGCGAGGATGGCGTCGACGATGCGTCGCCACGTCTTTGCCGAGGTCTTCTGGCGATCTTTTGAGAGCACGGTTGCCCAGAGCGTCGTGACTTCACTTTCGAGAGCCGACGACAATCTGCCGACGACAACATTTCCCCCTGCTGCGAGGGTCACGACAGCAAGCACCCGGCGTGCGACGATATAATTGCTGAGCGGCGATCCGCGATCGGCCGCAATTTTCTCCAAGAGGTCTACGCCGCTTTGGAGTTCTGCATCCACCCAAGGGTAGCGAACTTCCATGCGCGCGGCCTCGGCCATTTGCACGCCCGATACGGCTGCGCGTATTTTCGACATATCGAGCCCGTCCTTGGCCGACAAGCCGCGCACCGCAGCGCCCCGCCGCCCGTGCAGCGTCACGAGGCCTTCGCGGTCGAGAATACGCAGCGCGTCGCGGACGGGGCCGCGACTCACCCCATAGGCCTGCGCGAGGGGTTGTTCGCGAACGGCGTCGCCGGGACGCAATTCGCCGAACTGAATACGCTGACGGATGACCTCGGCCAATTGTGTCGCGGCCGGCGGAGCATTTTCGGTCGCAACGCCCACATGCTCGGCCACACGTCGAAGATACGCGCGCACTCGGGGCGCATATTTCCCAACTTCGAACGCCGGCGCTAGCGGCGCGCGACTGAGTAGCGCGAGGGCGGCATTGCGCGGCTCGTTGCGGCGACGACCGCCGGCATAGGTTTTGCGCACCAGCCTGTCCGCACCGGTCAGGCGATTGGCCGCCAAGGCGCTTGTCAATTCGATCATCGCTTCCGCATCAAGTGGAGTTTCGCCGCGATGGGCGACGCCAACCTCGACGGCGAGACGATGCAGGGCTGTGCCGAGCCGGGCGTTGCCCGCCGCCGAGGCGATTGAATCGATTGCCGCTTCGACAGCGAGGTGTCGGTTCCACTTTCCGCTGAGGGAACCGGAGCGGGCCGCCGCGGCGCCGCCGCGCTCGCCAGCGAGTTGTACAGCAAGCTTTAGCAAGGCCAACCAAACCGGACGGACCTCATCCCGGTCTGCGTCACGCACCCCGAGCAATGTCGCGCCGCGGCGCGGCGTCAGGATGAGCGCGCCGCGCTTTTCCAGCCGATGCAATGCTTCGCGCGCTTGGGCGTGGGTAACGCCAAACTGATCGACGACCCAACGCTCGGTCACCCGCGCTTCAGGATCGAGCGCGCCGCCCATCAGAAGACGCAGGCACTCTTGGGCCAACGCCTCCGTTGACATGCGGGCGCCCGTTAGCGGTCGTTTCGCCGTTGCACCCAAGCTTAATCCTTTCGAACACGGGGCAGAGTCATAGCATGGCATAACGCAGCGCAAGTCTTGTCGCGCGCCACGGATGTCAGAATAGCGATATCGCCACACCCGAGGCGATGAATATGACCGCTAGGCTTTCCGCCATGACCAAAAGCGGAAGACGCCAGCTGACACCCGCAAGCTCGCGCCAGGGCGTCCTGAAGCCCAGTCCGACAAGGGCGACCGCCAGCAGGCCGCGCGACACAAGTGCGCCAAACTCACGCGCGGGCTCGGCCACCCAGCCTCCGTTCGCGGCGATCGCCAACACAATAAACACCGGCAAGTACCAGGGAAGAGTGCGCCAATTCGCGCGTGCACCGCCAAACGCCAACATAACGACCAGCACCAGAGGCGCGAGCAGCACTACACGCGACATCTTCGCGATGGTCGCCGCCGCCCCCGCCTCCTCCGACACCGCATATCCGGCTGCGGTCGCCTGGGCGACGTCGTGAACGCTTCCCCCGATCGCGACGCCGGCTTGCAGGTCGCTCAATCGCAAGAGCGCCGCCGCCGACGGCCACGCCGTCATCGCCAACGCGCTCATCAGACTGACACACACGACGATCGCGCCCATAGGCAGATCACGCTGCTGTTCGCGGCTCCCAATTGCGCTAGCCACGGCGACTGCCGCCGACACGCCGCAGACACCAACTGCAGCACCGGTAACAACGCCAATGGCCGGAGAGAGGTTGAGAAGGCGTGCGCCGACTAATCCGCAAACCAAGCTGCATGCCACGACGACCAAGGCGCCTGCCGAAACGCCCGCCACGAAGTCGGCGCTAGCGCCGACCACCTGCATACCCATCAGCGCAACGCCCAAACGCAGCGCCGGTCCAGCCGCCGCCTCGACCCCGGCGCTCAGTTTTGTCTGCGGGCAGAATATCCCGCAGCCCATGCCGATCAACAGGCATAGCGTCATCAATGGCGCGCCTGTTGTGCGGGCCACGATATAGGCAATAGACGCGGCGGCGAGGCACAGCGCCAGGCCCGCCACCATTCCAGGCGGATGACGCTGCACAGCGATTCCCCCCAACTAACCAACCGCTCACGCCCTTTGTCAATAATTGACCTCCGTCTGTCAATCGTGGTCTATCTCCCTCGCATCCTTCGGAGAATTCGATGCCGGTGAACACCGAGGCTGTTGGCGCCAGCGCTGATCACATCCAATGGCGCGCCAGCGCACGCCGCGGCCTTGCGTTCACGGCCGCCTTGTCGCTCGACAGAGCAGCGTTGTTCGCCGACGAGGCCGAGGGCTACGCGCTTCTGCCGATGACAGTTGTCACGCCCGAATGGCAAGCGGCGCTCGCGCTGCGGGGAATGGCGGTTCTCGGTCTGCGCCACGATGAACACGTGCGCGTCGTGCATGCCGGCCAAGACACGCGTTTCCACGCCCTGATGCGGCCTGGGCAAGAGGTGCTGACAAGCGCAGTCGTTACGGGCGTTCGAACAGTTTCATCTGGCGCACTGGTGCAAACCCTTTTCACAACATCGGTCGCCGACAGCGGCGCCGTCATCGCCGAAACAGTCTCCCATTCGGTCTATCGCGGGGTCGAGGTTCGCGGCAATGGCGTTGCTGGTCCCGCACCAACAAGATCTTCGACGCCTGATATCGAAATGTCGCACACTGCGCATTACGCATTGCCGCGTGGCTTTGCACACCTCTACTCAGAAGCCGCCGATATCTGGAACCCAATTCACACTGAACGTCGTGTGGCTCAGGCCGCCGGGCTGGACGACTGCATCGTGCACGGAACGGCTCTGTGGGCGCTCGCAGGCGGCGTGGTCGTCGAGACGCATGCCGGCGGCGCCTATAATCAGTTGAAGCGGCTGTCGTGCCGTTTCGCGAGCGTCGTAAACGCTGGCGAAGCGATAAGCATTCGTCACGGCGCAATTGGCGCCCACGCGCGTTTTGCGATCGACGCGGGCGCCGGCGACTGTGTCACGCATGGCATTGCCGAGTTCGCATCGTGAGCAAGCCGCCAACCCGCCGCGCGGCGATCACCGCCGGTCTCGTTGCTGGATGCGCCGGCGCATCTCGGGCGCCGCGAGCGTTCCGCCCCATCGACGACGTCATCACCTATGAGGCGTTCGGCGATCATCGAACGGGCACGGACGCTGATGTCGAGACCGCTCAATGGCTGGCGGCGCGTCTTTCGGCGAGCGGCTTTGATACGAGGCGACGCCCGTTTGCCGTCAATCTCTTCGCGCTTGAAGGCGCCTCGGTGACAGCTGGCGGGCGCGAGATCGAGGCGTTCCCGCTCTGGCCAGCGACTGAATTGCGCCTTCACGGCAAACTTGGCGATGACGACATCGCGTTGGTCACATTGCCTTACAGTGCGAACGCGACGCTCGCATCGTCCGCCTACCGCACCCCGCTTGTGACGGCTGCGGGCAGAGCCCGCGCCATTGTCGCCATTACGGAAGGCCCGACGAACGACATCATCGCGCTCAACGTTGAGTCCGATCATCCGTTGGCTGTGCCAACGCTCCTAGTTGGCGGACGGGATGGCGAATATTTGCGCGCCGCCAGTCGAGACCAGCAGGCCGCTCGGCTTCAGGTAAGCGGACGCTCTCTCGAAAGCGCGGCCTACAATGTCATCGCAGCGCGAAGCGGACGTGGCCCCACGATAGTGGTCTCGACGCCCATAAGCGGCTGGTTTGGCTGCGCCGGCGAACGTGGTGCGGGGATTGCGGTCTTTCTCGCCTTAGCCGCATGGGCGCGATCGGGTCTCGCCAACCCGCTTGTGTTTGTCGCAACGTCTGGCCACGAATTCGAAGGGCTGGGCTCGCGCAACCTATTCGAGCACGACATGCCGCCGCCCGAAAACACCGCGCTTTGGCTTCATCTCGGCGCAAACTTGGCGAACTACGCCGTTCGCTTCGAGAATGGCGCGCCGCTATCTACTGGCGCGATCTCGCCAACACGATACGCTGGCGCGAGCGCCTCATTACTTACCGACGTAGCGCGCGTGTTTGCCGGGCAAACGGGATATGACCGACCGTTTGACCTCGCCGCCAGCGCAACGCCGGGCGATGTCGCGATCTACCGCGATCGCGGTTACGCCAATCTCGTCGGCCTCGTCGGCGCGAACCCGCTCCATCACACACGCCACGATCGGGCCCAGTTCGTCGCGCCGCAAGCCCTCAATGATATCATTGCGTCACTAAGGTCGTTATTGAGCGCGCTGGGTGATCGACCGTGAGTTGGCGCCGGTCGCCCGCCTGACCCCCGGCTTCTCGTTGTTCAAGTGCACCGGGGGCGAAGGCGCCTAGCTTCGAATGCGGTTTGGTGATCGGCGCGTTTGCATTGGCCGCACCATGTCGGCCGATGCATGATGGATGAGCTTAGATGGAGCAATGGACGTGATCCCTGGTCTTATGCAGCAAAGACAGCTGCAAATCATCGACATCTTGAAATTCGCAGCGACAGCGCACGGGTCCGTCGAGATTGTATCGCGGCTCGTCGACGAGCCGATCGCGCGCTCGACCTATGCGGCTGTGTTGAAGCGCACAGAGCGCTGCGCAAAGGCGCTGCAGAGACTTGGGGTCCAATCCGGCGATCGCGTCGCCACATTGGCTTGGAACACCCAACGCCACTTCGAATTGTTTTACGCTGCGCCCGGCTTGGGCGCTGTGCTCAACACCGTGAACCCGCGCTTATTCGACGAACAGATCGTCTACATCCTGAACCATGCCGAAGCCGGCGTGCTCCTGTTCGACAAAACCTTTTTGCCGATTGTCGAGCGGTTGGCGCCGCACATGAAAACCGTCAATACCTTCGTCATGCTGAGCGACGTGCATGCTCACGCTTCGGGCGCGATAAACGCTCTATGCTACGAGACTCTGCTTGCCGCAGAAGCCGATGGGTTGGATTGGCCGACCATCGACGAAAATGCCGGGGCGTTTTTGTGCTACACATCAGGAACCACCGGCGAGCCCAAGGGTGTGCTCTACTCGCATCGTGCTGTGGTTCTGCATGCGATGGCGTCGGGGCTTGCAAGCGCGTTCGGATTCACCGCCTTCGATGTCGTCATGCCGTGCTCCTCATTGTTTCACGCGACGGCTTGGGGATTGCCGTTCGCGGCGCCGATCAACGGCTGCAAGCTGGTGCTGCCGTGTGAAAAAATGGATGGCGCCAGCCTGCAAGAGCTGATCGCGGCCGAAGGCGTGACCTTCTCAGGCGGCGTGCCAACAATTTGGACCTCGTATCTCGCGCACCTGCAACAGACCGGCCAGAATCTAGGCGCGCTCAAGCGCGTTGTTATCGGCGGCTCAGCGGTGCCCCGCGCTTTGGCCGAAACCTTCAAACGCAAATACGGCGTCCAAGTGCTGCAGATTTGGGGCATGACCGAAACCGCCCCACTTGGGGTCATTGCAACGCCAACGCCCGCGTTGGCTGCGCTCGGGGAGGAAAAGCTCGACGAGGCCATCTGGACGCGGCAGGGCCGGCTGCAATTCGGGATCGAACTCAAGGTCGTCGATGATGGTGGCGCTGCGGCGCCCCGCGATGGCGAGACCGCCGGCGCGCTCATGGTGCGAGGGCCGTGGACAATCCAGCGTTATTTCCGTGGCGCCTACGACGTCGTCGATTCGGACGGCTGGTTCGACACTGGAGACATCGCAACGCTCGACCAATACGGCTTCATGCGCATTACGGATCGCAAGAAGGACGTGATCAAATCCGGCGGCGAATGGATCTCATCGATTGATCTTGAGAACATCGCAGTCGCTTGTCCTGGCGTGAAAATCGCCGCTGTCGTCGGTGTGCCTCATCCCAAATGGGAAGAACGCCCGGTGCTTGTAATCGAGCCACACGAAGGCGCCAGCGTCAGTGAAGCAGAAATACGCGACTTCCTTGAGCCGCGCATCGTGAAATGGTGGAGGCCCGACGCTGTCGTTTTCGACGTCGTACCTCTCACGGCAACGGGCAAGATCGACAAGAAGGTGCTCCGCCAGCGCTACGAGGATCTTCTAAGCAGCTAAGGCGGCAGGGGCGCCAATAGCGGAGAAGAGGCAATCGGTCCCACGCGTCGCCCGGCCACAGATACCTATCATGACAGACCCCATCGTATCGGGGCCGTCGTCCGGTGTTGATGTTCAAGCGCGCGCGGTTATCGTTCGGCACCACGTCGACCACGATCGAAGGTTCACGCTGCGGACAAGAATGGCGACGCGCCCTTAAGAGAAGCGCGCAAATTTGGGAAGGAAATCAGGATGGGTGTCGACCTCATCGACATCACCGCGAAGCGTGCGGCCCTTACCCCGCATCGCGTAGCTTTCGAAGATGGCCTCACCGGGCGGGTGCTGACATACGCGGAGCTTGACGATCGCGCAGCGCGTGGCGGCGCTGTGTTGACCGGGCTGGGCATTGAGCGCGGGGACCGCGTCGCCATCCTCTGTCGCAACCGCGTCGAATTTTTCGAGATCATGTTTGCGTGCGCCAAGATCGGGGCGATCTTTGTGCCACTCAATTGGCGCGCGCCGGTGGCGGAGCTGAGCGGCCTGATCGCAGACTGCCTGCCAAAGCTGATGATTTTTGGCGAGGAGGACGGCGACGCTGCGCGCGCGTTGAGCCCTCACCTGCTCGGCTTAGGTGATAACTATACCGCTCAACTGGCGGATGCGTCGCCCCTCAGGACTGACGCGCGTTGGCCGAGCGACGGGATTTGGTCGCTCATCTACACCTCGGGCACGACCGGTGCGCCCAAGGGCGTTATGCAAACGTATCAGATGAGCGCCGTGAACGCGTTTCACGTCACACAAGCATTCGACTTACGGGGCGGCGACACAACGCTGAACTTCCTGCCCTTGTTTCACACTGCCGGCATTCAGCTTGTCACACTACCGACCCTAATCGCGGGCGGGACCGTTATTGTACTCCCCTCCTTCGACGCGGGGCGCGCACTTGATCTGATGCCGAGGCTCGATGTCTTCTTCGGTGTTCCCACGATCTATCAGCAATTCGCCCTCTCACCGGCGTTCGAGACGGCAAACCTCGCGCGGGTGCGCTCGTGGGGATGCGGCGGCGCCCCGTTGCCGGACATTCTGGTCGAGCGTTTCGCCGCGAAGGGCGTGCGCGTCTGCAACGGCTACGGCATGACCGAGACGGGACCGACAGCTTTCATCGCCGCGCGTGACGATGCTCTCGGCAAAGTCGGCTCCGTGGGCAAGCCGCAAATGCTGCTCGAAGCGCGGATAGTCAACGCTTTTGGAAATGATGTGAGCGACGGAGAAACCGGCGAGATCTGGATGCGTGGACCGGGTCTGACACCAGGGTACTGGAATCGCGCAGACGAAACCGCCAAAGCATTTACACACGATGGTTGGCTGAAGAGCGGTGATCTCGGTCGTCGCGATTCGGACGGGTGCTACTACGTGGCCGGGCGCATCAAGGAAATGTATATTTCGGGCGGGGAGAATGTTTATCCGGCCGAAATCGAAAACCTGCTCGCCCGCCATCCGAGCGTGCTTGAAGCGGCGGTCGTCGGTGTTCAAGACGATCGTTGGGGGGAAGTTGGTCGCGCATACATCGTGCTGAGGCAAAACGCGGAAGTGTGCAGCGCCGAGATCATCCAATTCTGCCGGGCACATCTTGCGGCGTACAAAGCGCCGCGTCACATCGTGTTCGTTGCGGACTTTCCGCGGACGGCGGCGGGAAAAATTCGAAAGCACTTACTTGGCGCCAGCGAAAAACCGCTAGCGCAGTAATGCGTGCGGTGTATCAATCACGCCTCAGCGCCATCGCGACAAGCCAAGCGGTTCTCGCGGAACACACTCATTCGTTTTGGGAGCATTGGATGGACATCGTCGCACGCGGATTGGTGCTGCTCGTCGCGGCGCTGCATGTCGGATTTCTCGTGCTCGAGATGTTCCTTTGGAGCGGCCGATTGGGCAGCGCGTGTTCGCGATGACGCCTGAAGTCGCTGCGCAAACGGCAGTGCTGGCAGCCAATCAAGGGCTCTATAACGGCTTCCTTGCTGCGGGCCTCATCTGGGGCGCCGTCGCCAACAAGCGCGACGTGATGATGTTCTTCCCGGTGTGCGTGATGGTCGCTGGCGTGTTTGGCGGGCTGACTGCGAAGTTTAGCATCATCTACACGCAAGCTGTGCCGGCTCTGGTCGCGGTGGCGGCGGTGCTGCTCGCAAGGACAAAGCCGTGATCAAGACGCGGGGCTTCAGCGCGGTGGCGCTGGACCGCTTTCGGGCGCTGCAACGGCTCTCCTTTGAGATCCTTACCGACGAGGCGCGACGGCTCGAACCCGGCATGAGCGAACGCGAGGTGGCGCGCCGTCTGGTTCTGGCGTATCGGCGCGCCAGCTTTCAGAGCTTCTTCCATCTCCCCGTGGTTCTATTTGGGGAGCGCACAGCGTTGCCGGGCGAGTGGTCAGTTGGACATTTCTTTCCGAAGAAGCGCCTCGCGGCTGCCGGCGACGCTGTCATCTTCGACGCTTCACCGATTTGCGACGGCTTCATGGTCGACACCTCGTTTTCGTTCTGTCTGGGCGATAACACCCTGCATCAGCAGATGATGTGTCACCTTGCCGAATTCCGCACTTCTGTGCCGATTGCGGTCAATGCCGGCGCCCGGTTCAAGGCGATCACCGAAAGCGTCAACGAGCGCATCGCGGCGTGCGGTTACGAGCCTGTTCATGGCAAGCATCCGGGCAATGTGCTGGGTCACCGCGCGGTGCAGCTGCCTCGATTGCCGTTCACGTGGCGCAACCAGGGTTTCGATGCGCCTTCGCTGAACTGGTTCTACGCCAATGAATTCGCCGCGCGGCTGCGGCTAGGCGCCCGCTCGCCGCTCTGGAACGCCTCGTCCACCTCTGACCATGCGCCCCACGATGGGCTCTGGCTGGTCGAACCACACGCCGGCAAGGGCGCCGTCGGCGCAAAGTGGGAAGAAATTCTCGTTATCGAGAACGGCCGCGCGCATTGGCTCGACGAGGATGTCCCGCACGTAAGGCAATGGTCGCTCGCGGCTCAGGGACGCGACTACGGTCCATCGGCGCTGGCATTGTAACCTCGCGCGCTAAGCATTCAGTGCGAGCACATCAACTCGGCTGACCGGCGCCGGAAGCGTCATGGCCGCGTACATCCGAAGCGCCAGGAGCGCCTCGCCACAGCCCTCAGCTCACACGCGTCAACGAGGGCACCCGCCAACGACGTTGCCTCAGTTGTTGTCGCGGCAAGTATGCACGAAGAGCCAACCGTATGGGGCCCTCCGGCGCTGGGAGCCAGTTGGCGGCGTGGGCGCCTTCTGGTGGTTCGTGTTGTATTGAAATCTCCAGGCTTCCATCGGGTTCTACGATCAAGCCTGGAGTACGGTCGCCGATCGAGAAGCGGTTGATCGGGTTTTCGGCGAAGAAGTAGCGGCCCTCCGGCGTCACCGTATACATTGTCAGTGACCAGAATGCGTCGACCGGCACGCCGCCAGCAGGCACACGCCATCGATAGCGCGAGGCGCCTGTCAAACGCTCACCCACGGCGTCGAAGTTGCTGTGAAAATACATCGCTTCTTCTTCACCGAGCGCGGCGATGCCTCCCAGCGCGACGGCGGCGCGGAGCCTGTCATTCTCGCCGAAATCGCCGATGCCGCGCGGCTGATAGCTCCAGCCGCCAAGCACGTGATCGCGGAACAAGAAGGTCTCGCGCAGCGTGGCCAAACCGCGAGGAATCTGCGCGCGCCAACGATCTAGAAGCTCCGCGCTCGGCGAATTTGACGTTCCTATGCCTTGCGTTGCGAACTGCCGGGCACGCCCAAGTTGGCCTGCGCTTCCCGGTGAACGCTCGATCACCTCATTGACGAGCGCCAAAAAATTCTCTGGGTCGTTGACGTCCCCAGCGCTCGCTGTGTACCCGCGCGCGGGAGGCCGCGCCGGCGCGGTGTTCAGCGTGAGTCCGCTCTGGAAAGCAGCTGCCGCCGCCAAATCCTGCGGACCATCGACCAAAGTACGCATCAGCATCCAGACATCGTTGGTCGGCGATCGGATGAGACCAACATCTTGAGGCGGGTTGCCGGTCCAATTGGGGCCGACGACCCAGAACCGCCCGCCTTGGCCATGCGTCGCTCGCGTGCCGATATAGGCAAACACGTCAGTGAAGGCCTGCATGAAGGCGATCGAAAAATATCGCTCCGTCGAACTCGGCGCGTGGACTTCGATAAGGCCGCCGGAAAGCTCCAGAAACGACGACGAATAGATCGTGTCATTGTTGGGGGCGGTCACGGTTTGCGATCGGTGGTCCAGCAATTGCCTGCGATGCGCAAGCGTGTTCAGCCGTCCAGTCTGCCCATCGAGCGCACCCGTTCGCTCCTGCTGGATGCGCGCGAATTCATAGAGCGGGAAGGTGTATTCGAACGCCGCCTCAATTGGATCGGCCGCGTCGTGACCGGCGCCGGTGGCGCAACCAGCGGAAAGGGCCGCGAGCGCAAAAGACGACTTCAGCAGTTTGCGGCGATCCATGGCTTGACCCCTTGTGATGCGTGACATTGCGCAATGTGCATGAGGTCAGTGAGGACCACTAGCCACAGTGCTGTGCCCTGACTTCACCAGCGCCAATCGGCGCGACACGTTGGGGCAAGTCACACATGGCCGCAAGCGAAGCAGCGTCTTGAAGCAAATAGGCGCGCCAGAACATCAACGTTTCACGCTCGATCGCTTCAGTCTGCGCCTGTTGTGCAACGCTCATCCGGCCGGCGCGCTGCACCCGGCCTGAAAAAATCATATGGTCGCCGCCGTCAAAGACAATGAGATATTGGTCCGCGCCGGCAATCGTCCGGAAGGGAATCTGGCGCCCTTCTGGCGTGGCTTCCAGATCAAGCTGCGTCCGATCCTCCGTGCCGGTGAAGTGCAGCATGGGTGTTCGAACCGTTCAGGTGCGTTTGCCGGACGCTTCGATTCCTCCCGCGTGGGCATGTCCGGCACGGCGCACCCAAGCGCTGTTTGCGCGCTCAAAATGTCAGCGAAACCCAATTGGATTCGAACAAGCGCTCTGCATCTTTGACCGCCAAGCGCTGCAGGCAATAGAGTTGCCAGTAATCTGCCCAAAGCGGATCGGTCGGCGGCAAATATTCAGCGACCAGCCCAAGATCAATCGCATCTTCGTAGCCGACCATTTGCCCGTGCGAAGGAAAGCGCTTGGTGTCCATCAAGTCGTTGGCGATCTTTGTGACGTTGCCCGATCCGCCGCGGAACATCCATTGCTGCAATTGCGTCTCCGCGAACTTGCGGGCCCGAGCACGCACTGCCTCGAACATTTTGACGGTCGCAGGATCGAGTTTGGCCAGCATCATGCGGGCGACCGGATCGTCGGGATTGGCGCGCAGCGCCGCCTCGTGCGTCTCGTAAGCGTCCAAGAAGCAAAGCACCGAATGATTGATGCGGTTGCCGCGTCCGTCTTCGAGAATGATCTGAGGATCAATCGGCCCCAGTTCGGAGGAGTCACTCATGATGATCTTGTTGGCGCCGAGCGCCATCAAGGTGCCCGCGCTCTTCGCGTAGTCGGGCACGATGACATGGAGCGTTGCGCCATCGACCTTCTTGTGCACGAGTGTGATCAGTTTCTCGGCCGCATCCGGATCGCCGCCTGGCGTGTGCAGCAGAAGCGAGAGGTCTTCGCCCTCGTTCACATTGGTCAAGAGGTCGACGAAGCCCAGCGTATCGTCGCGCTTGATGAGCGCGTCTTCGCCGCAGACAAAGCAAATGAGACGCCGGCTGGTTGTCTGCTCGATTTTCTTGATCAAGGATTGGCGCAGATAGCGGTCCGAATGTGAGGCCTGAAACATGGGCGTCTTCAGCGCCGGCGCTGGCCGCTGGCCGCTCTTGGCTTCCGCCTCCCCTGGCTGACCGTCTCCGGCCTCGTTGCCGTTCGTCTCGCTCGCCATTTTCCTCGTCCTACCTCTTGGGCACGCTGTCGCGGGCCCACTGGACGCGCGCGCGTCTTATAAAATAGTGACACCGACGGCCCGGCGCCGTGAAATCGATGCTCGGGTGCACCGAAAGCGTCTCAAGATCTGTGACGGTCCAGTGCGGGCGGGTGTTGGGATCGAGAGGAATTGAAATCCGGTGACCGCTTCGGCACGGGCAGTCGAAGGCGAGCCACTTGGGCTTGGCGCGCGTTCCGACCAGCACCGCGCCATTCCGGGGCAGGCGTTCGGGAACGTCGGGCGCCGCCTCGACCGAGGCCACGATGCGCCATGGAAAGATCGGCAGCCACTGCCACCATTTTATTTGGCTCATCGCGTCCACGTCTGATCAAGGAAGGGTTCGCACGCGCCGCGGCCCCATTTGCCGGACGCGGGATGACAATAATGGCGCTCGCGCGGTTCGGCGCGGTTTTGCGAAATCTCACGGTCATGCAGGCGCAGGAGAAGCTCGCTGGGCGCGGGGCTTGCCCCATACCCCGTCAGTCGTTCGATCAATTCGCTGACGGCCGCCGCCGCAACCCAGGTGGTGAAATTGACAACGGCGGGCTCAACGCCTTCGAGCGCGGGGGCATAGCCCTCATCGGCCAAGCGCACGCGTTCTTCAGGCGTCATCAGTTCTGCAGCCGCGCGCGCGGTGTCGATGCGCCCGCGGCAGATCAGACAGGCTTGCCCAGGCGCCAAGTAGGTGACCCGCGCATCAATACCCGACAATGCCCCGTTCGCGCCGGAGGAAAGCAGGACACCGCAATCGATCACGGGTGTGAGCGCATAAGTCGCCAGCCGCGAGAGCACGAGACGGCCCGCATTGTCGTCCGTGCAGCCGAAGATGAGGTCGCAATCAGTCATGGCGCGTGCTGCACGCTCCATCATCAGCGTCGCCTGCAGGCGCTTGCACTGTGCCGTTGGCGCAATGCGCGTCAGGTGGTCGGCGAGCACATCCACTTTAGGGCGGCCGACATCGACGGGCGTTGAGCCATAGACGCGCGTCACATTGCTTTGAGAAAGGTGATCGGGATCAAGCAACGTGAAGCGCCGCACGCCCAAGCGCACCAATTGCTCGGCCACTGCAGACCCGGTGCCGCCAGTCCCGACAATGCCTATGTGAATGTCGCTGAGCGTTGCTTGCACGGCGCCGCCGAAGGCGCGCACGTTGCGGTCAAATTCGGCGTCAACGCCCTGCCAAAGCGCGCCATAGCGAGGCTTTAAGCGCAGCCGGTCGCCAACGCGCCAGAGCCGATCAAACGCACGCGCGGACCCCTCCTCGTCTTCGACGAAACCTGAAAAGGCGACATCGCCGCCGGCGTCGGGCGAGACGATGAGCGCGCCATAGCGTCCGCTGCCGCTGCGCAGGCGGAAGAGTTCGGCGATGTCGCGATCGACGCCGCGATCCGCCAGGCTTTGCACCGGCGGCGCGTGCGGATGGGTGTGGGTCCAAATCGCAACCGCCTGCTCGGCCTCCGCACTGGCCAGATGCGCGACATAGCCCTCGGAGCGGATCGACAATGCGTCGGGCTCGCGCACGAGATAGGCGCCCTCGTCGACCCAGCGCATCTCGCGTCCAAGCACACGCAAGGCCCCCTCAGGCGTGGACATGAGGCTGGCCAAGAGCACGCCTGCGCTCTCAACGCGCATGCGGCTTGCGTCCGCGAGTTCGGCGGCGAGCGCTTCGGACAGAACCAGAGTGACGGCGCCAGCTTGCTTCATGCGGCGCGTCCCGGCGCGGAGCGTGTAAGGTCGCTGCGAATGAGCGCCAAAAAGCTCTCAATACAATCGATGCCGGAACGCCACTGGCCCGGCTCCAGATGTCTCGACCAACGCTGCCAAGTGCGTCCCAGATGGCTTTCCGTCACTTGCGTACAGGCGATCTGCTGGCCGTCGCTGCGCAAAACAGGCGGATCAAACCACCACATGTCGGGCGCGACATCGGGATAGCCGGCGCTTAACCGCAGCAGCAGATCCGAGCGGCTCTGCGTGTAGCCCGGCGGCAACTGAAAACCCGGCAGCAGCACGCAGATCATCCCCGCCTCGACGCTGACCGCGTGGGCGATTTTTCTGTCGGTGAGATAGGTCTGATCGAGCTGCGGCAGCGCCATGGCGGTTAGACTCTAGCGCCCGGATTGATTTGCGCAGGCGCAGTGAAGAAGCGAAGCCCGTTTCGGATTTCGACCACGTCGGCATCGCCGATCTTGATGTCAGTGCCGCCCGGCACGACCTGCCAGAGGTCGCGGTCAGGCCCGATCGGCGCCGGCGGCACTTGGCGAAGCTGGGCGCCCGTCATCGACGGGTCGGTGACAGTGTATTGGGCGCGGTCGATTTGAATCTGGAACTTGCGCGGCCCAGACGGATCGCGGTCAGGGCGGCCTCTTTCGTTGTCGCGTTCGTCCTCGTCACGGTCACTCATGAGGAACTCTCCATCGTGTTCATGGTTACTTGATACCATGCCACCACGGTTGTTGACAAGAGGGGCGCCAAGCTATAATGATTTCAAGCATGAAAGCCAGCAAAGCCATGACAATCCGGCTCTCGCCCGAGCAGGCCGAGGCGCTGGAGACCGTCGCCAATGTTGAGGATATGCCGGTCTCAGAGGTGATCCGGGCGGCGATCCACGACCACATCGAGCGCCGCAAGTCCGATCCGGGCTTCCAGGACGGCCTCAAGGACCGGATTGAACGGGCTCGTAAATTGCTACGCAAACCTTAAGTCTACTGACGATGAAGCCGCTCAAGAAAACCCCAACCCGCAAAGGCGACAAGGCTAGCCCCAACACGGTGCGCATCGGCGATGTCGACGTGACGGTGGCGACGCCTGCGGGCAAGCCCAAGAACCGGAGTGCGGCTGAGATCCGCGCCGCGGTGCGCGCGGCCGTGCAAGCTGCGAAGTGAGCCTGCCGCCGGTTTTCTTGAACTGCCCGTTTGACGAAGACTACAAGCCGCTTTTCTCGGCGCTTGTATTCACGTGCTTTGCCTGCGGATTTCGTCCGCGCTCGGCGCTTGAGGACAGCGGCAAAGGCGTCATGCGCTATGAAGGGCTCTGCAAACTGGTCGAGGAATGCGACTTCGGCATCCATGATCTGTCGCGCACGGAGCCCAACAAAGACGGCCTGCCGCGCTTCAACATGCCATTTGAGCTTGGGCTCTTTCTGGGCGCGCAGCGCTTTGGCGGACGCAGACAAAAGCGCAAGCAGACGCTGGTGATGGTCCGCTCCAAACATGTGCTCGGCAAATATCTCTCGGACCTCGCTGGCGTCGATCCTGTCGCGCACGAAGCTGAAACCGCAAAGCTCATCCGCTATGTGCGTGACTACTTCGTGCGCGCGCTTGCCGAGGATGCGCGGATCGACGGAACGGAAGCGCCGCGGCTTCCCGGCGCCGCCGCCATCAACACGCGTTTCCAAGCGTTCCAAGAGACCTTGCCCGATATTGCAGAAGCCGGCGGTTTCGACGTCGATGAACTCGATCCGATCGAGGCCTATGTCGACTTTACCTTTGCAGTCGTAGATTTCCTGAAGGCGTAGGAACCACGAACTCTGGCGCGACCCGAACGCTAACAAACCTATGCTTGTGCGCTTCTAACCACTAGGACTCGCCCTATTGCCCCGCCTCTAGTTGCGGCAACGCGCCGAAGTGTTTGGCCACACCCGCTTCGATCTGCACGGTGGAAGTGGCAATGAGGCGCGCCTCAGCGTCGACGCGCTGCAACAATGTGGGCCAGGCCCCCGCTTCGCGGCTCACGACCTTCAACAAATAATCTGCGCGGCCCACCAATTGACGCG
The DNA here is from genome assembly GCA_964405865.1 of uncultured Terricaulis sp. Lineage (GTDB taxonomy): Bacteria > Pseudomonadota > Alphaproteobacteria > Caulobacterales > Aquidulcibacteraceae > Vitreimonas. The sequence continues at coordinate 652,926 of CAYOPM010000001.1, forward strand.
CCTCGACAACCTCGGGCGCGGCGGCGAACGCTCGCTCAAGCACTTTGCGCTGCGCGCGGCCTTCCGGGGTTAGTACGATTTCGCCCCAGAGCGTGACCCAAGAGCCCAACTCATATTCATCGATGTCGACGATATAACGGCGGATGATCCCCTCCTTCTCCAGCCGACGCACGCGCTGCAGGCACCCGCTCGGGGATAGGTTCACCTTGGCGGCGAGATCTTGGTTTTGAATACGCGCGTCGAGCAGCATCGCCCGCAGGATGCGGCGGTCGATCGGATCGATAACAAGGCGGGGCTTGGAAAGTAGTCGCAAAGATCAGTCGCCGTTCTCGATTTCAACGGAAACATGGAACTGCGCTCACCCCCGTCCGTCGATAGGTCTGATCAGACCTATTGCCAGGACGCGAAACAGCTCCGTACGCTTGTCCTCCGCGCCGCCCGTTCGGCGTCAGCGACCGGAGCGAAACCATGGACGCGGTCGTGGGCTCACATTGGAGCACACACAACTGGGCGCTACTCGCCTGTGTGCGCGGTCCGCGGGGCGAGACGGACTACGCTTATCTCAATCAAGATGGCTTAACATTGCTCGTCCGACGCTGCCGCTCCCTGACCGAAAGGCGGCTGACGCTAACACGCGCAATAATCAGGGAAGGTGATTTCAATTGGGTGGTGATCGCCCCCGACAAGACTCACGCCAGTCTCGATATCGACGGCATCGAGGTTGTGGATGCGGCTGCGCTAACCATCTGGGCGCCTAAGCTGAAGTTTCACTAGCGATCGTCGGTCAGGCATCTGACTCGTGCGATCGGCGCAATGCCCACGTCCCCACGCCGATACCCAGCCACCTTCACGATCTCATCATGATGCTCTTCGCGATTTCGCTCCTTGCAGTCCTTGCTCTCTGGGTGATGTACAGAGTGATCGTCTATGCGTTGCCCTGCCTAATAGGGTATGGCGCGGCGTTGGTGGCATTTGGCTCCGATGCGGGCTGGCTCGGAGCCGCCATCGCAGGACTTACAGCTACGCTCTCAAGCTTCGTTCTCATTCGTTTTCTGATCGCGCAGGTTCCGCACACGCGGCTGCGATGGATGATCGCCGCCTTGCTCGCCTTCCCTTCGGCGTTGCTCGCGTACAACATCGGCCTCGATGTCCTGGCATCAGAGATCCCCTCCGACGCCTGGCGCCATGTTTTTTCAGTAGGCTTCGCTATCGCCTCCGGCTGGATGGCGTTCGTCCGGCTGACCGACGCTTAAACACAGACCCTGGCCCCGTGCGCGAAAGCGATCGAAGCCCGAAGGGCCGGGCCGCGTATCGCGCGGCTCGGTTCACGAGAGCGCGGGCCGCGCGGATGCGCGGCTTCGCCTTTCCCTCGACCAGGTCTCGATCATTTCCGCGAATGTTCAGAGCAGGGTTCAGCGGCGCTTTCGCGCCTTCGGAATTTCCTTGAGAGTGTCGAGGAGAAATACCTTCTCGTCGGCATCTAATGCGCGGAGCCATTCAACGAGTTGAATGATATCCAAGCGCCGTTCGTGTAGTTCCACTTTCGCCACATAGGATTGCGTCTTCCCCAGACGCTCGGCCAACTCGCGTTGATTCAAGTCCGCAGCCTTACGCATCGCGATAAGGCGAGCGACGATCGCTCGGTATCTTGGGTCCCGTAGTGTGTCGGCCAAGGCGTCCGCTCCGCAGAAAGCGCGGTGGACAGCCCGAGTAAGCAGTTTTCCAGTTGATCCCGAAGAGGGATCACTTAGACTCCCTTCCGTAATGACCGGCCATACAGAACGTCTGCCACGGACGCCGGAAGGCATCGCTTTGCGATGCCAACACCGCCTCGTTGCGAACGGCGTGTGCGTCGTCGCACGCGTTCGCGAGTCTGAGCGCGCCTTCGACCTTGCCATTGGAGGAGTTCAGCATACACCGGTCGTCATCCGTTGCGTCGCACAAGTGACCGCCGAGGATCGTCGCGCCCTCGCAACAATGATCGCAGAAGGTGATTTCAACCGCGCCGTAATTGTCTACGCCGATGAAGACCAGCCTCAGCTCACCAGTGAGATAGAGGCCTATCCTCTCTCCCGCATCGACGAACTCGCCGCCTCTCTCGCCCGGGAGAGACTCTCATGAGCTACGCCTTCGACTGGGCCAACCTCTTCCAAGAAGAGGCCCCGCGACTAAGGCGCTTCCTTCGTCGTTTCGGCCCGCGGATCTCGCCCGAAGACATCACTCAAGACGCCTTTGCCCGCCTGTGCGCCAGCGACGTGGCCAACATCGAATCGCCGCGCGCGTTCCTGTTCCAGACGGCACGCCGTCTGGCGATGAACGAAGCGCGCCACGAGCGCATCGCGCGCACGGAGCTGGTGCCAGATGCGGACGCGGCGGGCGCAGTCTCCGCCGAGCCCTCGCCCGAGCGCCTGGCGGAGATCGCCGCTGACTCAGCGCGCCTGCGCGCCGTGTTGGCGGAGCTTCCAGCCCACAAGCGCCAGGCGCTCCTACTCTTCAAACTCGACGGCTTCTCGCACAAAGAAATCGGCGAGCGCTTGGGTGTTTCTCCGCGCACCGTCGAACGCTACATCTTCGATGCTGTCACCCACTGCCACCTTGCCTTCAAGGCAAAGGCGGGCGAGGAGTGAAGCCAAACGGCGATCCCATGGGCGAGCGGTCGGATTTGAGCCAGCCGGAAGAAGAAGCGAGCCGCTGGCTCGTGCGCCTGGAGTCCCCCGATGTCAGTCTCGACGACCACCGGCGCTTTCGGGTCTGGCTCGACGCCTCGCCCGAACATCGCACGGCCTATGAAGCCTTGAGCCGCACCTGGGATCGGCTCGATGCATTGAAGGACTTTCCGCGCGAACCCGCGCGCCGCGCCATAGACCGCCGCAAATTGACGCTCGCGGGTTTAGGCGCGATTGCCGCGGTCTTCGCTGGCTTCTTTATCCTGCGCGGACCAACGCCCGATGCCCCTCATGCGATCTACGCCACAGCCGCTGGCGAACGCGAAACCGTGCGCCTAGCCGACGGTTCCACCGTCGAACTCGACGCTGGCACCCGCATCGCCGTTCGCTTCGCCGCCGATCGTCGCGAGGTGCGATTGCAGTCAGGCGCGGCCCTCTTCGATGTCGCCCACGATGCGAACCGGCCCTTCACGGTCGAGACCGATTACGGCGCGGTGCGTGTGCATGGGACTTCGTTTCTGGTGAAGCTTGGCCCCGCCAACATGCGCGCCACCGTCATTGAAGGCGTTGTAGAGGGCCAAGCGCGCCGGCGCGGACTCCTCTCTGGTCTTGCTCCAAGCCCGGACGCTACCCCGGCAATTGCGCGCGCCAATCAAGAACTCACTTTCGAGTCTGCGAACGTAACCATCGCAGATATCGCGCCGCAGACCGCTCAGCGGCGCCTCGCCTGGCGCGATGGTATGCTCGCCTTTGACGGCGAGACGCTGGCCGAAGCCGCCGCCGAAGTCGAACGCCAGACCGGAACCCGCTTTGCCTTCGCGGATCCCGCGATCGGCGAGTTGCGCGTCGGCGGCTATATCGATGCGCGCGATAGCGCTGCCTTTATTCAGTTGCTGCGCGACAGCTTAGATCTCGCCGCCGATCCCGGCGCCGACGGCGTCATCGTTCTGCGCCGCGCAAGCTGAAAGAAGAGCATCCCGCGCTGCGGGGTTTTTCCACCTGAAGTGTCTTCTGCTCAAGGACCGCCCGACAGAGGCGGCGTTTGTGGGGGAAGACGTATGAAATCCAAAGTTCGCGCGGGAGCGCCGAGAAATAGTCGGGGCGCCTCGCTGCGCGTCCTGGCCGCTGCGCTTGCGGCCGCAAGTGGCGCATGGAGTCACGCACAGGCGCAAGAGCCGCCGCAACAGATCGCGGACACGCGTTTGTCGTTCGACATTCCAGCGCAACCCTTGTCGTCCGCGCTTTCGGAATTCGCGCGTCAATCTGGCATGCGCGTGCTTTTCGCTTATGACGATCTCAACGGCGCACAGGCGCCGGGGCTACGCGGCGCATTCACGCGCGAGGACGCGCTGACGCACCTTCTGACCGGGTCCGGGTTTGCTGGCCGCATCGACAATGCCGGCGTCGTGCGCTTGGAGCAGCGCGCCCGCCCCCAGCAGATCGGCGCCGAGGCGCCGATCCAAACCGCTGATCAACCTCAACCAGACAGCGTCCAGCAAGCGCGCGAACGGCCCAATGACAATGCTGACGACCCAGCTGACGAAGAGGTAATCGTCGTCACGGGCACTCGCATCCGCGGGGCGGCGCCGGCCGGCGCCAACGTGCTGGGCCTCGATCGCAGCGACATTGAGGAAAGCGGGCGCTCCACGTTGCAGGACGTGCTGCAGACGCTGCCGCAGGTGTCACTAGGCAGTCAAAGCGAGCTGACTCAACTCAATTCCACCGCGCCGGGGCGCAATCTCGCGCTGGGCTCCAGCATTGACCTGCGCGGCCTTGGCGCCGACGCGACGCTCACTTTGCTCGATGGCCGCCGACTCGCGCCAGCGGGTCTAGGCAACTTCGTGGACATCAGCGCCATCCCGCTTGCCGCCATCGAGCGCGTCGAAATCCTGGCCGATGGGGCGTCAGCCACGTATGGGGCAGACGCGGTCGGCGGTGTGGTGAATATCATCTTGCGCCGCGATCTCGACGGCGCCGAAACCACCGCGCGATATGGAAGTGGCGACGGTTTCGATGAGGTCGGCTTCTCTCACACCTTTGGTTCTACCTGGTCCAGCGGTTCGCTGATCGCCGGATATGAATATCGCGATCGCGGCGCTCTCGGCGCAGCGGAGCGCGACTACGCCGCGAGTTCGGACCTGCGTCCGTTTGGCGGCACGGATTTCTCCCGGACCAACGCCAATCCTGGAAACATCATTCGCGTCGGCGCAACGCCCGTCACCTTCGCCATCCCGATGGGTCAAGACGGTACGACGCTGACGATGGCCGATCTTCTGCCTGGCCAGCTCAATCGGCAAAACAACAACGAGGGTAATTTCCTGCTGCCGGCGCAGCAAAGCCATTCCGCCTTCCTCACCCTTCGCCAGCAACTCAGCCCCCAGATCGAACTCTTCTTCGATGCGCTGGCTTCGACCCGCGACGCTCACGCCGAGCGTCCCCAATTGGCCACGACCATCCAGGTCCCAGAAACAAACTATTACCGACAGAACGCCGGCCTCTTCACGGGACAAGGGCCGCTCTTCATGGGCTATTTTTTCGGCGACGATTTCGGTCCCCTGCTGATCGACACGCGCTCACGCACTTTGAGCGCGGCCGCGGGCGCCGACATTGAACTTTTCGCCGACTGGCGCCTTGAGGCCGTCGTTTCCTACGGCGCTCTGGGCGACGAAAACGATACGGCCAATAGCGTCGATGTTGCAGCGTTGGCGCCGGCGCTGGCCAGCGCCGACCCGGCCACCGCATTCAACCCATTCGGCGATGGGTCCAATACGCCGGCTTCTGTGTTGCGCGGCGTCACTTCGAGTCAGTTCGTCGATACCGATTCCGAATTGGTGACCTACGCTCTGAAGGCCGATGGCGGCTTGATCAGATTGCCGGCTGGTCTTGCACGCATGGCGATCGGCGTGGAACACCGGCGCGAAGCCTTCTCCGCCCAGCAAGTCCGTATTTCTGGTCTCGGCGCGGTGACAACGCCTCGCGTTCAAGATCCGGGACGGCGCACCACCGACGCCTATTTCGGCGAACTATTGCTCCCCCTGCTCGATGAGCGCGCGCCCCTCACCGAAGCGCTGACGCTATCGCTGTCGATCCGCCACGAAGAGTCCTCCGACTTCGGCGCGGCGACAACGCCAAAGGTCGGTATCGATTGGCGCCTCGCGCCCGACCTGCGGCTGCGCGGGACCTGGGGTACATCGTTCAGGGCGCCCCAATTCACGCAGATGTTGACCGGGACGGCCGGCCAGATTGGCTCAGTACCCATAAGCATCGATCCGAACGCAACCAACGGCTCAACCGGGCTTCTGCAAATTCTCGGGTCCAATCGCGACCTCGAACCGGAAGAAGCCGAGAGCTGGACGGCTGGATTCGACTTTACGCCGCGATGGCTGGAAGGTTTTCGGCTCTCAGCGACCTATTTCGACATCGACTTCGCCAACCGCATCGCGACGCCCGGCAGCCTGCTCGACGCGTTTCGCACACCTGCGAACTATTCCGGATACTTTATCGCCAATCCAACACCGCAGCAAATCACCGACTATCTCGCCCTGGCCGATATAGTGATTGGCGCGGTCCCACCGGATGGCATCGAAGTCATATGGGATGAGCGCCTGACCAATCTCGCCGCACTGCGCGTACGCGGCCTCGATCTCAGCGCGGCCTATTCCTTCGACACTGAATTGGCTCAGGTCTCGGTGTTCGCCAGCGCGAGCGGTCTGCTTGAATTTTCGCGCAGCGCCAATCCTGCGCTTGCTAGCATCGATGTGCTCGACACGATCTTCAATCCGGTCGACTGGCGCGCGCGCGCGGGCGTTAGCCTCACCAACGAGCACTGGAGCGGCGCGTTCGCATTGAATTACGCGGACAGTTATCGCGACACGCTGAGTACGCCCAATCGTGAAATTGACGCCTGGACCACCTACGATGCACGCCTTGCCTATCGACTCTCCGGCGTTGGGCGTGGGTCCACCGAGTTCGCGCTCGACCTTCGCAATCTCACCGACGAAGGCCCTCCATTCGCCAACAATCCGCTCGGTGTGGGCTTTGACACATTGAACGCTTCGCCGGTTGGGCGGGTGATCATGGCGCAGGTGACGCGCCGATGGTGAGGCTTGCGCTCGCCACGGCGATGTTCCTCTTGGTGAGCCTGCCTGCGCAGGGGCGGCCGCCTGAGATCGCGGACATCTTCGCACTCCGGGAGATTGGCGGCTTTCGAAGCGGTCTTGTTGTGTCGCCCGACGCAAGCCAGGTGGCCGTGTTCGAGCGGGAGACGCTGCTGGCCGAGAATGACTATCGCTTCCGCCTCGTCGTCGTCGCCGCGGCCGGCGGGCGCGCGCGCGTCATCGCCGACGCTGGCGCTGCTACGCTGCGTACCAGCACTGGGCGCTATAACGGCGCCATCGATGACCGCATTCCCATTTGGTCACCGGACAGCCAGTGGATTGCATATTTGGCAAGCCAGCCAGACGGCGTAGAACTCTGGCGCATCCGTCGCGACGGCTCACGCCGCCAGCGTCTCGTTGCTGATGGCCGCGACGTCCTGATTGCGGCCTACCTCAACGACGAGGAAATTGTCTTCTCCTCAGGACCAAATCGATCGGCGCTTCAAATGGAGGCAGCTCGTCAAGCCTTGTTTGGCTTTTACGTCGACGAGCGACTTGAACCTTACTACAGCCTGCGTCCCTACCCCAACTTGCTGCAAGGCCAGCAAGTGCGCGTTCTTCGCCTCGCCGATCGGAGCGTGCGCGATGCAACCGCGACTGAAGCGCGCGCGCTGGGTGCGGCGTCATTTCGTGATGCGCCGGCAGATCACATCGCCTTTGACGAGCGTAACAACACCCGTATTTGGATCGCGCCCGTCACGCCTGGAGACCGCGCCACGCGGCCAACGCTCGGGCTTTATCTCGCCCAGCCCGGCGCGTTACCCCGGCCTTGTGCGCAGGCGCTATGTGGCGGGCGCCTGCAAGATGCATGGCTGGTGGCGACAACGCAAGTGCTGTTCCAGCGGATGGAGGGGCACGGCTTTGGCGATACCGCACTTTATCTTTGGGACACAGCTTCAGACAGCATACGTCTCATCCGGCGGGGCGACGAGGCCTTGCTCGGGTGCGATGCGGCGCTGGAAGCCCTGATCTGCTTGCATGAGAGTGCCAACCAACCAAGGCGGTTGGTGGCCCTCACCTTCGCCGATTGGCAACTGCACGTCCTTCGCGATCCCAATCCACAATGGCGCAACATCACCACAACGCGCGTCGAACGCCTGGATGTCGAGGATGGCTTCGGCAACGCCGGCTACGCGCATCTGGTTTGGCCACATGGCTATACGCCGGGGCAACGCTATCCGCTCGTGATCGTGCAGTATCGTTCGCGCGGCTTCCTGCGCGGCGGGGTCGGCAATGAGTATCCGATTCACGCGTTGGCGGCCCGAGGCTATTTCGTCCTTAGCGTCGAGCGCACCGAATGGCGCGACCTGGAGGCCCAGCTCCCCGCCTCTGAGCTGCAAACTCGCACCGAACTCGATGGCTCCGAACTACAGATGAAGCAGACCCAGTTGGAAACACTGTTGGACCTGCTTGAGCAGCGTGGGTTGATTGATCCCCGACGGATCGGCATCACGGGATTCAGCGACGGCGCTGAGACGGCTTATCTGATGCTGATCAATTCCGATCGCATCGCGGCCGCTGTCGTCAGCACGCCGCCCACGGATCCGATTTCGTGGCCGCTGATTTCCCGGACCTTCCGTGGCCAGCAGCGAGCGGATGGCGTAACAGGCCCCTGGTCGGATTCGCCGGAGCCTTGGTCGTCCTGGTGGCGCCGAAACGCGATCTCGCTTCATGCAGACCGTATCCGCGCGCCAATCCTGATGAATTTCTCCGATAATGAAGCCCTGCTGGGCTTTCCACTGACGACACGGCTCGAAGAATTGGACCGACCGTTCGAAATGTACATCTATCCCGGCGAGTATCACGTGAAGTGGCGCCCACAACATATTCTAAGAACACAGACGCGCGCCCTCGATTGGCTCGACTTCTGGCTGCGTAACGTGGAGCGAAGCGATCCCGACGAGCCCGGCCGCCTCGATCGGTGGAGGGCGCTGCGCGCCAATCAAGCGGCCGCGGCCGCGCTTTGAGTCCGACCAGCACGACGCTTCAAATCATGCAGCTTCTGCAGCCACGCTTCCGCGGCAATCAGGGAGTAGAGTCCATCCGCGGCCAGACTGTCCTCACGCCAGTCGGCCTTCGCAATCGAAGCCAGCCGCTCGGCGTTGATGACGGCGCATTTGGCAAGACAGCCAGCCGATAAGGTGTCGGCGATCCAAGCGCGGTTTGCTACGAGGATGGCGGCAAAATATCGCGTCGTTTCTCCCTTCAAGGAACGCCGCCGAACTTCGCCGGGAATGAGGTCGGCGAATGCAGCACGCGCCAGCGCGCGGTCTCTTCCACCTTGCGTCATGACGTAGGGCGGAATGCGCATGCAGGTCTCGACCACGGGCTGCGACAGCACAATCGGGAACGGGCGCGCCCGCATGGTGATGGCCGATCGGTCGTGATAGCCGAGCGAGTCGGCGAGCAGCCAGACGCGCAGCGCGCGCGCGGGCGACAAACCTTCGGTGCGCTGCAGCCACGGATGTTGCCGGAGATCATTCTCGCTGACGTTCTGTTCAAGCACAAGCGCTGCCGCCGAGCGCCTTAGCGGCGGCGGCCTGCGGCCCAGAAGGCCTTCGGCGAGCATGGCGTCGAACACGCCCCAGATCGATCGCCCCGTCAAATGAGCAGTGTCGAGTGCAACGGCAAGCAACCGCGAAGGCGTGAGCCCGTCCCGAACGGCGTCCGCCGCGATGGAGGCGACCCGGTTTCTCTGAAAGACGTGGTCGCCGCCCTGGCCTGATGTCATGAGATCGGCCGCGACCGATGCATAGCCCTCGGCCGCGGCATGGTCGGCGAAGCTTAGCACAGCCAAGGTTGGCTTCGCGCTGAACGGCGCCGACGCCATCCGCTCATAGGCGACGCGCTCGGGCGCCATCGCCAGCTCAATGAGCGCCACGCCATGTTGTTTGGCGACGGCACGGGCGATCTCGCGTTCGTCGCCTTCGCGCGCCTCGGGCCAGAACTCGTTGACACACGTGATGGCGTCGGCCGGAACGCGCGAAGCAAGTAGACCAAGCACCGCCGAGGAATCAAACCCACCGGACAATCGATGCAAAAAACGCGCGCCCCCGGACGCGAGCGGGGCGACGGCACACTCCGCAGCGCGCCGCACCGCTTGCACGCCCTGGTCAAAATCCGCGATCTGATCTTCGGGCACCGGCGACCACAACGCCTCAATGCGGCGTGCCTCGCGGGTGAACACGATCGCTTCGCCTGGCGCCAATTCCTCGACACCGCACAAGCCGGTTCGCCGCGCGGTCACCCGCGGGTAGCACAAAAAGGCGGCGAGGAAGGCGAGATCGGGTTCAGCCTCCGGCTCCATCGTGATGAAGTCGGCGGCGTCGGCGAAGAAGACGTTCACCCCGTCCAATGAAGCAAAATAACAAGGCGCAGCGCCGTCCGGGGACCGCAGCACGCGGACCATATCGTGACCGCGGTCAATCACGACCGCGACATAGCTTCCCCACCAGTCACGCGCCAAGGCGCGGACCGAGCCGCCGACGTCAGCTCCGAGACTGAATTCGCTGAAGTTATCACCGAATATCTCGCCGCAGATCACTCCTGCGGCGTGCGCCAGATTGATTGCCTCAGGCTCGTTCGCATGCAGCAGCAAAAGCACGCCGCGCCAATCCAGCACCGCCCGCCAATCCGGACCTAGCAGACGCGCGCGCGCGCGGGCGGCGCGTTCCTCCGCGCCTACGCACGGCGTCCAGCGAAAGCCGACAAACCGTACCATGCCTCAAACCGCCGCGATTGGGGCAAAGGATCTGCAATTCTCAGCGGCGTCGTTCAGACATGTCCCATCTTGCTCAACCCAACAATGCGCCGAAAATGGGCGCGCTCTGACACCGAGCACGAGGCGTGGCCGATGCCCCAACGCCAGCAGAAAGAACATGAGCGAGAGCGAATCGAACAGACAGACGCGTCGACGCGGGTACCAGGGCCGCATGGTCTCGAAGAGATTGACGGCCTGTTGCGCCGGAACCGCGTCCAGCGCGGCACCGCTACGCTTTAAGCGTTTGAGCGCCTCGAAGGTTCGGTCGAGACGCCGGCGCCGCAACGCGAACCCCGCGCGCAGGCACGCCCCAGCCATCAAGCCGGCCATTCTTGCGCTGATCCCAGTGGATCTGAAATCCAATTGATCCAGCAGATCGCCATGGATGTCCGATCGAACCACACATTGATCGATCGGCCCGAGTTCGACCGCATCCACCAACCCTTTTTCCACCAAGCCCCGCGCAGACCGGGCCCCGTCCGGGGCGCGAGTCAAGAGCGGCGGGGCGCTCCGTGCGTCAATCGCGAAATAACGATCGGCGCGAAGATCGAGAAAGACGAGCGCGTCCTGGTCGACGCAAGCCCACACTGATGGCGAAAGCGCGTGCATATGGGTCTCCATGCGGACGCGCCGTAAGCGCGTCCGCACACAGCTTCACATTGGGAAGCTTTCCGGGAGAACATGGGTTTCCTTGAATTGCGGATCCCATGGACCGCGAGTCTGCTGACTGGCGGCGCCCAGATCGATGAGTTCTTCACGCTCATCGCGGAGATGCTCTTCACGCATATTGGTTGTCCTTGTTAGGTTGAGCCGAGACCGGCGGCGCCGTCAGTCGCGCGCTTCGGGGATGACGAAGCTTTCCTTGAGGAGGATGTCGTAGGTGCCGAGCGTGCGTTCGCTGGCGGCGCCCAGATCGACGATGTCTTCATTGTTGAGGTCGTCACGCATTGGGTTCTCCTTTCGCCGGGATAATTCCCGGCAGAGAGAAGCGTGCACTGGCGCGCGCGATTTGGAGATTTATCTGCATGAAGATTTCTTTGGGTATTGTTTCACTCGCCATTGGGCGGGATCGCGTACGCATGCACACGCGCTCGGATCGTCGCGCTCTGAGCGACGCGTCGGTGAAAGTATTTGCGCAACCCTGATTGAAGCGCGCGGCGATCCTTCTGGACGAGCGCCGCCAGCAATGAGCCGAGTTCGCGCGGCGCGTTATCTAGGACTTCGCTCTCCACGCGCAACGCCGCGTGCAAGCGCTCGTCTGCGGCCCGCGCTGCCCGGCGAAGCTCAAGATTGGCGTTCGTCTCAAGCCGCTCTATGAAAGCGGCATAGGTCTCCGGGTAGGCTCTTCGCGTACCAACCGGCACGGTGAGACCGGCGAAGTCGACTTCCGCCGCGGCCAAGCGCGCCAAATCAAGGCGCCAGGCGTAAAGGTCCTTAAGTTCACGGTCTGACCAGAACGCTACGTGGTAGCTGCGCGCCGCGCCCACCCGAACCAGCCGTTCGACCGTCAGAATCGCAAGCCCTTGGCGCACCGGCGTAGCGCTTGCGCCAAACCGCCTGGCCAACGCGTCGATGTCTAAGCGTTGCCTGACGCGAAGTTCGCCGCTCAGGATGGCCTTCTTGATGGCGACGTAGACGCGTTCGCCGACGCGCGGATCACCGGCCATCTCCGCGCGGCGGGCCCTCGCCTGCCTCCCTGTAGTAAGTGCGCAATTGCTCCGCGACCTCCGGCGTCAGCGCGTCGATGTGCGGCGCTGCCGCTTCGCCGCCGCCGAGGTACTGGATTGGATCCTGACCTTCCCAACCACCGAGATTGGGTCTGTGCATCTGGTAGCCAATGAGTCGCTGCAACCGTTCCGGAAAACAGCGCGCCACCTCGCGCGGATAAGCGAGAAACTGGTTTTCGTAGGTTTTGAGCCAACCCAGACAATAGCTGACGATGATGCCGGTGCGTGGCGCGTTGGACCGATTGGCGCCGGCCGCGTGAGTGAGCGATCCGAGGAAGAGGCACGCTGAGCCTTTCGGCATTTCGGCCGCAACGGCGTCGATAGGATCTATGCTGCGATCGAGTTCGGCGCGATGCGAACCGGGCCAAAGCCGGGTTGCGCCGTTCTCCTCGGTGAAGTCGCTGACCGCCCACATCACGTTCAAGAGCCAATGGCGCCCTTGCGTGGACCAGGGCCACATCTCTTCATCCCGGTGCGGAGCCTGGCCGCGCTCGGTGGGATGCACGCGCGTGGCTTGGGTCAAGTTGAGTTGAACGCAATCGCACGACGGGCGAAGCAGCACCTCGGCGATCGCAAGGATTCTTGCATTGAGCACAAGGTGCTGCACGATTGGCGCCTTCGACAAAAGTCCGCCGACGCGCGTTGTCTCCCAGCCGTAGAAGTCGCCTTGGCATTTGGGCGTGCGCGTGAGCCAGGGTTCGAGTTCACCCGCAAGAATCGCGGTTTCGTGTTCGGTGAGGGTCTCGTTCAAGATGAGATAGCCGTCGCGCTCTAGCGCCTTGATGTCGGCGTCGAGCTGGCGGTCACGGATCAGGAAGGGAGCGGTCGCATTCATGGAATGTGCCTCCAAGCTCAAGCGGCGTGCGCGAGAGCGCCTGGAATGAAGCGAATCAAGGGACCGCCAATGCCGTGGCGGGCGCGCACGCGCCGGAGGCCCGCTGCATCGATCTCGGCAACGAAGGCGCGCAAGCGCTCGCGTCCCCTGCCGTGCTCGGGCCCAAGAGCGCGGGCGTCCCAGCCGGCGTTCTCTGCGAGCGGCCCGAGCGCGGCATTGGCGACAAACGTGACGCGCTCAATGCCGAACAGTAGCGCGGTCTCCATGATGCCGGCGATGATGCGCCCAAGCATGTCGTGACGCGGAGCGCCTTTGGGCGTTTCGGGCGCCGGGCAAAACCGCGTCGCTTCCCATACCGATGGACCCGATGGCGGCGTCTCGCTGCAGAGATGGGAGAAGACATCGCCAAGCAGATGCGGCTGGGTCGTGGGCAACAGCCGCGCCGATGCGCCCACCGGCGCACGCGGGGCATCTGACTCGATCAGATAAATAGCATCGGCGCTGTCGTAAGCGTCGATCTCAAGGCCCGCCTGCTCATCGAGGCGCCATTTTAGTTCGTCGATGAACACGGCCTTGCGCTGGCGATGCATCTCCATCAGCGCGTGATGAAAATGGCGCCGGTTCTCGGCGGTAATGATGTGGATCATGCGGGCCAAAGCTCCTCGTGAAGCGAGGCCGCACGCTGGCGCGTTCGCGCCTATTTAAAAATAGGTCTGATCAGATCAATTGACTTACGTGCCGGCGTCGTTGCAGCGCCTCACTGCGCCACGTCGTGCAGGAAGATTTCTCCCTCCGCCATGGCCCGCACCACCGCCTGCACGCGGGTCGCCACGCCAAGTTTGCGCATCGCGCGCTGGACAGTGTTATGCGCGGTCGATTCTTGAATACCCATGATGATGCCAATGGCGTAATCGCCCTTGCCGCGAGCGACATATTCCAAGGCCTGACGTTCGCGTGGACTTAAGCCCGTCCGCCCCGCTGATGGCTGTTCGCGCAAAATGCGGCGCGCGGCTTCATGTGCATAGACCGCGCACCAGTGCGCATTGCGGACATTGAGCGGATCGACCCCGTCAGGACCGAAGACGAGCGAACACGAGGCCGGCAGAGCACCAGGCGAATGCAGCGGGATAGTGAACCCATCGCGCAACCCCGCTTCGGCGGCTTCGTTCAAGATCGTCAACTGATCGGGCGTGAGCGATTTGCGAAAAGCGCGGTCGCTCCATTGAAACGGCAACAATTGCCGCTTCGCCGTCATGAATACGGGATCGCGGTTGGCGAGGTTCTGAACGCTGAAATGCTCCACCCAGGCTCGCGGATAGTGCAGCATCGTAACCGCCTCGGGTGGCGGCCTTAACGGATCCACATGCGAGGCGCACGCCACGTAAGGAAAGCCCAGCGCATCGACTTCGCGCAAGAATAACTTGCGCACATCCTCGACCGCCCTCGCGCTGGCGCAACGTTCCGCAAACGTCCAGACGAGTGTGTTGTTCATGGCTCTTTTTCCCTCGGCGCCCCTGACCAATCTCCCCGCTCACCAAGCACCCAGTGTCCACCATCGGAGACGGAAGGGCAATCCAAGGTTGACGCTCAGATATGCTTGCCAACGCGTTTTCGTTACCTCGCGAGAAGTTTGCGCGAGCGGTGGTCGCTACGGCCGTGACCATGGCGTCAATGTCGCCAACGAGGCGATCTCGTCACTGAGCGCTAAGCATTGCGCTAACGCGCCGCATGTCGCGCATGCCATGCGCCGCCATCGTCTGAAGTCCGCAGCCGGTGAAAGCGAGCGCCTCACTTGCGCACGCACTGCTTGATCCACGGAGGCAGCCACGTCCGCCACGCCAGGCAGCGCACGCCAACGGCGCGCAATCTGATGCCGCAGCGTCCGACGCGCGCAAGCTCGCATCGGAGGCTTAAACCGAGATGCAAGTCGATCGGCGGATCATTGCTTTGGCGGGCGCTGCGTTAATCGCGTTGGTTGGCGCGTCATTCGCGACACAGATGCTCGCAGCCAAATTCTCGCATCAGCAAGCTCTGGGGCCGCGTGTCGCCATCGCCGGTCACGCAATTTATCCGCCCTTCGCCATTTTATCTTGGTCTAGAGGCTGGTCACGCACCTATCCTCGCGCATTCGCCGCCTCGCAATTTGTGTTCATGCTCGCGCTCATTGGTGCGGGCGCCATCGCGCTCTTGGCGTTGCGTCCGCGCCATCCCCATCAGCGTCCGTTCGGCGCAACCTTCTGGGGCGAAACCCAAGATGCGCGCGATGCTGGGCTCTTCGCTCAAAACGGCGTCATACTTGGCAGGTTCAAGGGCGAGATACTCGCTTACGATGGACCGCATCATCTATTGCTGACCGGGGGCACGCGCTCGGGCAAGACGCGCGGTGCGGTTGTTCCAACCTTGCTCGCGTCGCCGCACTCAGTGTTGGCGCTCGATCTCAAAGGCGAACTCCACGCTGGCGACACGCGGGTCGGCTTTCCCGGCACCGCGGGCTGGCGCGCCAAGCTTGGTCCAGTCTTGCGGTTTGATCCGACCTCGCCCTCTTCCGACCGCTTCAATCTGATCGACACGATCCGGCCCGGCGCGCAGGAAGTGCGCGACGTCCAGAACCTAACAGAGCTCATTGCCGATCCTTATGGCGATCAGCGCTTTCAGGAATTCTGGGACCGCGCCGCCAAGCAGATTGTCGCCGGCGTCATCCTCCATGTCGCCTATGCCGAACCGCCGGAGCGCAAGACGCTTTATCGCGTCTTCCAATTGCTCGCCCGCTTCGACGACACCGTGAAGCTCATGGAGGCGACGTTGCATCGCCCGGGCGCCGACGGCGAACCGGAAACCCATCCGGAAGTCAAACGCGCCGCACAATCTTATGCCGCCTATCACGAGAAGCTGCGCGCCGGCATCAAGGCGACGGCTGAAAGCTATCTCGGCGTCTTCGCTGACCCGCTGGTGCAGCAAAACACCTCGACCTCGACCTTCCGCGTCTCCGACCTCATGTGCGCCGACAAACCCGTCACGCTCTATCTCTGCTGGCCGCCAAACGATTCCAAGCGCGTAAAGCCCTTAATGCGGCTCGTCTTCGGCGCGGTG
Organism: uncultured Terricaulis sp.; assembly: GCA_964405865.1. GTDB lineage: Bacteria > Pseudomonadota > Alphaproteobacteria > Caulobacterales > Aquidulcibacteraceae > Vitreimonas. Next base: position 669,161 of record CAYOPM010000001.1, read on the forward strand.
CTGCGCGATCTCATGGAGCACCAGGAACGCGCCGCCGACGGCCGCGCCAAGAAGCGCCCGCTGCTCTTGCTGCTCGATGAATTTCCCCAGCTCGGCAAGCTTGACCTCTTCGAGCAATCCATGGGCGCGATGGCGGGCTATGGCTTGCGCGCCTTCATCGTCACCCAGAGCCTTCACCAGGTGACGCAAGCCTACGGGCGCTACCACACCATTCTGGACAATTGTCAGATCGTAACGAGCTTTGCCGCAACCGATGTCGAGACCGCCGAGACCGTCTCGAAACTCGCGGGCGACATCTACGAGATGCGCCCGCAAGAGACCTGGTCCGGCAAGCGGCAAATCCTCGGTCTTGATCATCGCGCCATCACCTATCGCGAAGAGCGTCGTCCGCTCATCTTGCCGGCGGAAGTGCGCCGCCTTCCCGAACGCGAAGAGCTCATCTTCGTCACTGGCGCAAAACCGCTCAAGGCAAAGAAGCTGCGCTACGACGAAGAGCCCATCTTCGCCTCGCGTCTCTTTCCGCTGCCACCGCCCCTGTCGCGTCCGGCTCTCACCTCGCCTTGGGCGGCCATGCGTTCGCTCGAAATAGCGAGCCCACCGCCGACAAGGGCCGAGCAAGCGCCGGGCCGCGAAGGCGCGGTTGCGCGCGCCATCGTACGCCAGGCGCCGTTGCGCTCGCGTCCGCCGCGTGCAACGGGCGAGCAACAATCTGATCTCTTTGCTCAGCCTCAATCTCCGCCGCCTGCGCCGCCTACCCCCGCCGCAACGGGCGCGCCGAGCGCAGCGCCTCCCCCAAGCGATCGCGCGCGCTTCGATTTGCGCCCGCGCGGTGCGGGCGGCGGAGACCCAGAAACCGCGGATGCCGCCTCATGAGCGCGCCCAAGAAGAAACTCACCATTTATCTGGAGGACGATCTCGCGCGCGCGCTCGATGTCGATGCGCGTTTGCGCGGTTTGCCAGTGACGCGCGCTGCCGCTGACGCGATGCGGCGCATTTATCTCGACCAAACCGATCCTGCTGTCGCCGACACCGTGAAGGTACGCCTCGATCGGGTGGAGAAGCGCGAAATCGTACGCGCCCGTGAGATCGCCATCATCAAGGAAACCTTGCTGCTCTTCATCCGCGTCTGGCTCGAACACAATCCAGCGCCTGACGAGGACACCATCGACGCAGTCCACGCGGTGGCCGAGCGCCGCTTCCAATCCTTCCTCGAACTTCTGGCTGAGAGCCTCGCGCCCGGGCGGACGCTGTTTGCGGGCGCGCCGCACGGGCATTCGGAAGGTCATGTCGAAGCCCGCTCCGAAGCCGGTGATATGCGCCAACCCATCTTGAACGGCAGCGGCGCAGCGGAGGCGGCGTCATGACCGCGCTCGCGCCCGCCGCCGCGCCGCAAAGCCTTGTCGCCGAACGCAGGCTTGCAAGCCTCTGCCGGGCGCTGGGGCCTGCGCTTGCCGAGGCGCTCGCCGATGAGGCCGTCGTCGAGGTTTTGGTCAACGCAGATGGCCGCGTGCGCGTCGATCGCGTCGGGCGCGGTATTGAAGCGACCAACACTTGGCTTTCCGTCGCAGAGCGTGAAACCGCCGTGCGTCTGTTGGCGGCCGAAGCGCGTCTCACCATCACCGGCGAGCGCCCAACCCTATCGGCGACATTGCCGGGGTCGGGCGCCCGCGTGCAGGCAATGATGCCGCCGATCGTTGCAGCGCCGACGCTAGCAATCCGCAAGCGTCCGTCCGTCATCTTCACGCTTGAGGATTATCTCGCCGCCGGCATAGCGAGCGCCGATCAGGCTAAAGCGCTTCGCGCCGCGGTGTGCGCGCGCGCCAACATCGTCGTCGCCGGCGGCACCGGCTCAGGCAAGACGACGCTTCTGAACGCGTTGCTGGCGGAAACCGAGTTCGCCGCCGCCCGCGTCGTGGTGCTGGAAGACACCGCCGAACTTCAATGCGTGGGCGCCGATGTTGTCCACTTGCTGACCAAACGCTCCGATCCGCCCGTCACCATGCGCGATCTCGTGCAGATGACGTTGCGTCTTCGTCCTGATCGCATCGTCGTCGGCGAAGTGCGCGATGGCGCCGCCCTTGAAGTCTTGAAGGCCTGGAACACTGGCCATCCCGGAGGGCTTTTGACCATTCACGCCAATTCCGCGCCGGACGCGCTGGCAAGGCTCGAAGACCTCTGTCTCGAAGCCGGCCTCATCGCTCCGCAGCGCCTCATCGCATCGGCCGTCGATGTCGTCGTCTTCATGAGCCGCACCGCGACAGGCCGGCGGATCGAGCACGTCGCGCCAACGAGGGACGGAATCTGCGCGCTTGCGCGCGCGCCCCCTTAAACCTCGATTGAAGTTTCCCGCGCGGGATCACGCGCGGCGTCATCTCTCCCCAAAGGGTCCGCTCATGTTCAACCGGCCAACAGGCGCCGGGCGCATCTTTGCGTTCGCCGCAATGATCAGTGTCGTCTTCGTGTCGCCTGCCTTCGCATCGGGTTCGGGCATGCCGTGGGAAGGACCGCTCGAACAAGTGGTCGATTCCATCACTGGTCCGGTGGCGCGCGCCGCGGCGGTCATCGCCATCATCATCTCGGGCATTGGAATCATCTTCGGCGAGGGCGGCGGCGGCATCCGCAAACTCGCCTTCGTCGGCCTGGGCGTCGCCGTCATGTTCGCCGCGGTTTCATTCTTCCTCGACTTCTTCGGCTTCGCCGGCGGCGCCGTGCTGTGACGCATTTGGAGAACACTCATGGTTTCCGACGAACCCGAAGGCTTTCGACTTGCGCTGCGCACCTCGCTGACGCGTCCGCTCCTGTTGGCGGGCGTGCCACGAACTTTCGCGATCCTCAATGCGACCGCAGCGGCGGCGATCGGCTTTGGCCTGCAGCAGCCGCTGATCGGTCTGCCGCTCTGGATCGTCATTCAAAGCGCGGGCGCCTACGCCACCGCGCGCGATCCCTGGTTTCTCGAGACCTGGCCCCGCGCCATGGCCAAACCGCTCTATTTCGGGGTGTGAGCCGATGATGGATTTGCGCCCCTATCGGCAAACCGAAGCGCGGCTCGCCGACTGGCTGCCTTGGGCGGCGCTGGTGGCGCCTGGCGTCGTTCTCAATAAGGATGGAGCGTTCCAGCGCACGCTTCATTTTCGCGGACCCGATCTCGATTCATCGACGCCGTCAGAACTCATGGGCGCGGCGAACCGACTCGACAATGCGCTAAAGCGTTTGGGCTCAGGCTGGTGCTTGCATGTCGAGGCACGGCGCGCGGCTTCCCACGCTTATCCGGATGCTGAATGGCCAGACGCGCTCTCATGGCTCATCGACGAAGAACGGCGCCACGACTTTGCGTGCGCCGGCGGTCGCTATGAATCGAATTATTATCTAACGCTCGCCTGGCTTCCGCCCAGTGAAGCCGCCGGACGTTTCGAGGCGGCTTTGTTTGAAGGCGCCGCAAGCAAACCCAAGGCCGTCCACGTTGACTATCGCGCCTGCCTGCAAAGCTTCATCGACGAGACGCAGAGCTTCAAGGCGCTGATCGATCTCGTCATGGTCGAAGCGCATTTTCTCGACGATGCCGAGACGCTGACTTATCTCCACGCCTGCGTGTCCGACCGTTCCCATCAGGTCGCCGTCCCAGCCACACCGTTTTACATCGACGAACTCCTCGCCGATGCGCCGCTCCTGGGCGGGGTCGCGCCGCAACTCGGCGCGCTTCATCTCAAAGTGCTCTCGGTTCGCGCCTATGTGAACGAGACTGAGCCTGGCCTCCTGGATGCGCTCAATCGGTTGGGCGTGCCCTATCGCTGGACGACGCGCGTCCTGCCAATGGATCGTGAGGATGCGCGCCACGAGATCGAAAAGATCCGCAAACGCTGGTTCTCCAAGCGCAAGGGCATCCTGACACTGTTGCGCGAAGCGCTTTATCGCGAAGAAGCAACACTTCTGGACAATGACGCCACCGCCCAGGCCGAAGATGCCGACGCGGCGCTCCAAGAAGTGAACGGTGAAGCAGCAGGAGCGGCGTTCGTCACTCTCACGATTACGGTGGCCGACGAGAACGAAGCTCAAGCGCTCGAACGCATTCGCCAAATCCGCCAAGTCGCCGATGGGCTAGGCTTTGTGACAACGCTTGAGACCATCAACGCCGTCGAAGCGTGGTTGGGTTCGCTCCCGGGCCAGGCTTACGCCGATCTTCGCCGACCTATCCTCTTGACGCCCAACCTTGCGCACCTCTTGCCGCTCTCGGCGGTGTGGGCGGGCGAGGTGAAGAACCGGCATCTGGACGGGGCGCCTTTGCTGGTTGCCGCGACCGATGGCGCGACGCCCTTCCGCTTGAACCTCCATCACGGCGATGTCGGCCACACGCTGGTCGTCGGCCCAACCGGGGCCGGCAAATCGGTTCTGCTTGGGCTCCTCGCCGCGCAATGGCGCCGCTACCCACGCGCGCAGGTCTTCATCTTCGATGCCGGGCGCTCAAGCCGGGCGCTTGTGCTGGGCCTTCAAGGCGCCTTCGTCGATCTCCTCGAAGATGACGCCAACACCCTGTCATCGCTTGCACTGCAGCCGCTTCGAAGCATCGGCGATTTGGGCGAGCGCGCTTGGGCGCGCGATTGGCTGATCGCGCTGCTTCGTCGCGCCAATGTCGCGCTCGACCCCGAACGCCGCGAAGAGATCTGGCGTGCGTTGGGCGTGCTTTGCGAGCGCCCACAACGCGAACGCACGCTCTCGGTTTTTTCTGGCCTTGTGCAGGACGCTGAAATGCGTCTGGCGCTTGAGCCGTTCACGCACGCCGGGCCATGGGGGCGGCTGATCGACGCCGATACAGCGCGCCTCGCCAACGACGATGTGCAGGCCTTTGAGATGGGTGAACTCATAGCCCGGCCCGAAGCGCTGGCGGCGGTGCTGCCGTGTCTCGTGCATGCGCTGGAGGCCCGCTTCGATGGACGCCCGACCTTGCTCGTCTTGGACGAAGCCTGGGCCTATCTGCGCGACGGCGCTTTCGCTGAGCAGATTCAAGCGTGGCTGAAAACCCTCCGCAAGAAGAACGTCGCCGTGGTGTTCGCGACGCAGGAATTAGCCGATGTCGAGCAAAGCGCCATTGCGGCGACGATCTTCGAAGCCTGTCCAACGCGCATCTATCTGCCCAACGACCGCGCCCGCGAACCCAGGACCCGCGCCTTCTATGAGAGCCTGGGACTGAACCAGCGTCAGATCGCCATCATCACGGAAGCCGCGCCCAAGCGCGACTACTACATCCAGACACGCGCCGGATCACGTCTTGTCGATCTGGCGCTCGGGCCTGCGGCTTTAGCGTTTCTCGGCGCTTCAACACCGCCGGATCATTCCACCATCGACCAACTCATTGCTGAAATAGCGCCAGCTGCTTTCGCGAACGCTTGGCTGCGTCGGCGAGGACTGGATAGCGCGGCCGACGCGCTCGCACGGTTCGAGGCTCTGTCGCGCGAACCCGCGCCCACGCCACACCGCGCTCATGCATTCGAAGACCTCCAGAACGGGAGACCAACGTGAAACGAAAAGTATGGCTTGCCGCCTCAATCGTCGCGCTGACGCTCGCGGCAACGCCGGCGCAGGCGCAATTCGTGGTGATCGATCCCGCCAATCTGGGCCAGAGCATCATGCAGGTGACGCACATGATCTCTCAGATCAACAACCAGATCGAACAGATCCGTCAGCAGGCGCAGATGCTTGAAGGCCTGGGGCTTGAGATGTCGCCTGAACTCTCCGCCTCGATAACCGGCGCGCGTGATTTGCTGCGTGAAGCCGAGGGATTGCAGCAGAACGCCCGGAGCATCGCTGGCGACATGCGCGCACTCTATCCCGAGGACATCTCCAGTTTCGATTTGGAGAGGCTGCTCGGCCAATCGGATCGTTGGCTGGAAGAGAGCCGCGACAGCGTAGAGGCTTTGATGACGATGAGTGCCTCCGCCAGCAGCGACGGACTGGAAGACGCCGAAAGTGCAATGACGCGCGCGCTCCGGGCGAGCGCAAACGCACAGGGCCAAACCTCGGCCGAACAGGCGACGGCGCAAGCAATCGGCGTCCTCTCATCCCAGGTTGCGCAATTGCAGGCGCTGCAGGCCGCACAAGCGCGTGCGATTGCAACCGAACGGCTGGAGCGCATCGCCCAGGAAGAGCGCGCGCGCGAAATCCGCCGCCGCGCCTTCCCCACAGAAGTCGATGCACCCACCCAACCCGTCACACCACGCTTTTGATCAGGTCACGCACTCATGCAGGGCGATAGCGTCAACGGTTTTCTGGAACGGTTCTTGGGGCTCGCCGACGCAGGTTTCGGTCTGATCGGCGGCGATGTCGCGTTCGTGCTGAACACGCTGATCGTGATCTCGGTCACGCTAGCGGGCGCTATGTGGGCTTTGAAGGGTGAAGCTCCGATCGCGCCCTTCTTCCGCAAGGTGCTGTTCATCGGCTTCTTCGCGTTTCTTGTGAACAATTGGAACGCCATTGCCGGCGCCATCAATCAATCGGGCGCGCTTCTGGGGCTGAAGGCCGGCGGCTCGGGCATGAGCTTGGCTGAGCTCCACGATCCCGCGAGCGTGGCGGCACAAGGCAAGGAATTGTTCGGTCGCACCATGGAGATGGGCGATGGCATGAACATCTTCACCGACTTTCTGACGCTCGCCACCATACTGCTTGCCGGCGTCATCATCCTCATCGCCTTCTTTGTCCTGGCGCTACAGATTTTCGTCCAGCTCATCGCCTTCAAGCTGGGATCGCTCGCCGCTTTCATCGCCATTCCGTGGGGCGTCTTCTCCGGCACAGCCTGGGTCGCTGAGCGGCCGCTTGGCTGGGTCGCGAGTTCGGCGGTCAGACTTTTCTTGCTAGCCTTTGTTGCGAGCGTCGCCATCACGTTCGTCGCTACGCTGCCGCAGACAATGACGCTCGAAAACGGCGGCGCACTCGATGTGCTGCTGTTTGGCCTCACCATCCTCGCGCTTGCGTGGCTTGCGCCGATGCTGGCGAGCGAAGTCATGCAGGGCAATCCATCTCTCTCGGCCGCGCAACCAGTGCAAGGCGCGGTGGGCGCTGTCGGCACGGTGCTGGGCACGGCCACCACGCTCAAGATTTTGGGCTCAGGCGCCGGTCGGCGTAGCGGCGGCCGCAGCGGCGGCGCGCGCGCCGGTCATCCGCGCAACAATTCCGGCGCGCGCCCTACGCCAAACTACGCGGCCATGCAGCCGCGCCCGCAACGCCGGCCCTGACGGAGAGCGCCCATGACCCTGCCGTTTCAACGACCGCCACACAGTTATGCGGCGCCGCCCGCGGAAACGCCGCATTTGCGCGCCCAGCAAGCCTGGGACCGGCGCATGGGCTCAGCTGTTGCGGCGGCCGTCACCTGGCGGCGTGTCGCCATAGCGTTCGCCACGCTCGCCCTCACGCTGGCCATCGGGGCAACCTTCATCGCCCTGCAGCAACGTACATTTGTGCATGTGGTCGAAGTGAGCCCGCAAGGCGCGGTGCTGTCGGTGCGGCCCGCAGGCGGCGAATACACGCCAACGGATGCACAGGTCAGTTATTTCCTCGGCCACTTCGTGAAACTGATCCGCGGCGTGCCGACCGATGGCGTCGTCCTGCGTGAGAATTGGCTCGAAGCCTATCGCTTTCTCACGCCGCAAGCGGCGCAGCGTTTGAATGAAATCGCGCGCGACGAAGATCCGTTCTCGCTTCTCGGCACGACCGCGCGCAGCGCAATCATCACATCGATCGTTCAACGTTCGGATGAGACGTGGCAAGTTTCGTGGATAGAGGCCACACACGGCGCCAATGGCGGTGCGCGCGCCACCTATACGGGCCTCTTCACTATCCGTTTCGAGCGCCCGCGCAACGCCGACGCACTCACCCGCAATCCGCTCGGCCTCTTCATCACCGAATTTTCATTCTCGCCCGAAGCGCCGCCCATGCGTGGAGCCCAGCCATGAAATGCGCGCCCACCGCGACTGCGTTTGCATTCATCGCCGCACTCGCCGCTTGCGCCACACGACCCGCCGCCGACCATACAAACACGCCTTCGCAAGGCGCCGCACAGCTCATAGCGGATGCTCCAGCGCCCCGCGTCATCCCTGAAGCGATGTCCGATCCGAGCGTAACAGCGCCATCGACAACGGCGCCGGCGCCAACGCCACGACCGCGCCGACGCGCGCTCACGCCCTTGGCAACTTTAGCCGAAGCGAACGCAGAAGCACGGCGTACGCCAGACCCTGAAGCGTTTGTCGATGCGGCTCAGATTTATGTGTACGCGCCTGGGGCGCTCTATGAGGTTTACGCGGTGCCTGGGTTTCTTTCCACCATCCTGCTCGAACCAGGCGAAGCCATCGTCACGGTCGCCGCCGGCGACACGACGCGCTGGATGGTCGAGGAAGCCGTCGCCGGTGATGCCGGCGAGCTTCGCGCGTTGCTGCTGTTGAAGCCGACCCGCGCCGGCATCCGCACCAATATCGTGCTCGTCACCGATCGCCGCACCTATCTCATTGAGGCGGTCGCGATCGAGGGGCGCACCTATTCGGCTCAAACGGCGTGGCGCTACGGCGACGAGAGCGTGGCTTCGAGCCCATCCGTCATCGGCATCGACGCGCTCGACCAACTCAACTTTCGCTATCGGATAGAGACGGTGCGCGGGAGCGCCCCGCGATGGCGCCCGGTTCGTGTGTTCGACGACGGGCGGCGAACCTATGTCGAGTTTCCGCTCGACCTCGCAACCAGCGAGGCGCCGCCGCTCTTCTTGGCGGACGGCGGCGATGTCGCGTTGGTGAATTATCGTGTGATCGGCAATCGTTACGTCGTCGATCGACTCTTCGAGGTCGCCGAACTCCGCCTTGGCGGTGCGCGCCAAACTATCGTGCGCATCAGCCGCGAGCGTCCCCGGCCGGTGAGGCGCAGAAGATGAACATCGATCCTGACCCGCACGCCGCGCCGACAGATGCGCCAGCGCCTGATCCGCTGCCCAAGCCGCATATTCCTCCCGCCACGGCCATCAGGGCAGCGCCCCCCAGCCCGAAGCGGCTCTCGCGCAAGACCTTGATGGCGGGCTCGCTCATCTTGGGCGCGCTCGTGGCCTTTGCGCTGGTCAACGGCCTCTCCGATCGCGATCGCACGCGCGCGATGCACGAAGATGCTTCACCAATACAGCCGGCTTCGCCGCCCGAAAGCGTCCGCATTGCGCAGGCCGAATATTCCGCCGACGATCTACGGCCGCCGATCGAAGACAGCGGCCAGGATTTTTTCTGGGGCGATCACCAACCGCCGGGCGGCGAAACAGAAATGCTCGCGCCGGCCGCTGCCGCGCCCTCCGAACCCAGCCAGCTCGAATTGGAGCAAGACGCCGCACGTATATCGGCGATCGTGTTTGGACGAGAAGAACGACCAGCGGCTGGCGCGCCCGAGACGAACACCGGCGCGCCAGGTCCGGGCGCTCCATTCCTCGCCAGTCAACGCGGGCGCGATGACGGCGTCTTGAACGCAGAGTATCGCGCCCCTCGCTCGGCCTTCACCATTCAGTCGGGCTCGACCATTTCAGCCGCACTCGTCACCGCGCTCAATTCCAATCAACCCGGACGGGTCATCGCCCAAGTTACTGAGAACGTTTATGACAGCGTGAGCGGCGAGCACCTGCTCATTCCACAAGGCGCGCGTCTCATCGGCGCCTATGACGCAGCGACGGTTCATGGCGACCAGCGTCTGCTTGTCGTTTGGAATCGCCTCATCATGCCCAACGGCTGGTCGATTGCGCTGCGCGGGATGCCCGGCACCGATGCGAGCGGCGCTGCCGGAATTCGTGATTCCGTCGATCAACATCTTGGACGCATTGCAGTCGCGTCGCTCCTCTCCGGCGCGCTCTCGGTCGCGGCCAACGCAGCTGAAGACGACGACAGCGACCGGTTAAGCCAAAGTGTGGGCAACGCCGCGGCGCAAGAAGCGGCGCGCGTCGGGGCGCGCATTGTCGACCGCGAACTCAGTGTCCGCCCGACATTGCGCATCCGCGCAGGGGCGCCGGTGCGCGTACTCGTAAGTCAGGACATCGTCTTGAGGCCCTATCGGCAATGAGCAAACGGCGTGATCGTGATGAGGCGCACACGCTTGACCAGACCGACCTATTCGGCGCCGCCACACCTGCCGCTCCGTTCAAAAAGCCGCGCCCATCCCAAAGCCGCGCTCCTCCTTTGGCGATCGCGCCTTCGCGCACCCGAGCGCCCACGGTCAAGAATGATATCGGCAACGGCCTTCTCAATGTCCGACAAGCCGCCCAGCGCCTTGGTCTCTCAAAATCAACGCTCGATAAGATGCGCTGCGCCGGCAAGGGTCCTCGCTTCATCAAGTCGACCGATCGGGCAGTGCGATACGACCCAGCCGATCTTGACGCTTGGATCGCCGACAGACGCCACACCAGGACGTCGCGGGAATGACGCCTTCCCACCAAGACAATGATGCGTGGTGCGTGGCTTGGGCCCCGACGTGCACCCTGCGCGAGAGACGCTGCGGCGCGCTCCTCGCTTGCACGTTTCGGCAAGTGTTAGATTAGACTCTGAGCACGCACAAACGATTCGGCGAGACAATGTTCGGCAAGGCCAAGGCATCTTCGGCTAAAGACCAATTGTCCGAACGCATGCGCCGCGCGGTCGAGCGTCCAACTGCGCCGCCCCCTTCCAGGCATGCCTTACCCGCCAAATCGAGCGCGCGGTGCGCCAGGCCGTATTCAGGCAAGGCGCGCTCATTCTGGCGGACGGCGAAAAAACTGCCTGTCGCGCTCAAGAATATAAGCGCCACTGGCGCGCGCGTGGAGTATTTCACGCGCCGTGAATTGCCCCTGACTGTGACCCTGGTGGAACCGACGTTGCGCATAAAATCCCGCGCGCGTGTCGTCTGGCAAGGTAATGGCGTGGCGGGTTTAGCTTTCACCGAATGAGCGGCTTGGGGCAGCATAGCGTCGTTCACGTCAAACATGGAATAGCGATTTGAACGCCAGCATCGCTTCGCCGCCTCGTCCCTCCATCCCTCGCACGGTCTGGGCGCTGGGATTTGTGAGCCTCTTCATGGACATCTCCTCGGAGATGATCCATGCGCTCCTGCCGCTGTTTTTGACCACTACGCTCGGCGCAAGCGTCATACTGGTCGGCAACATCGATGGCGTGGCGGAATCGACCGCGGCGATATCCAAAGTGTTCTCCGGCTACATCTCCGATAAGATTGGTCGCCGCAAACCGCTCATTCTGTTGGGCTATGGTCTAGGCGCTATCTCGAAGCCGTTTTTTGCCTTGGCCGGCGCGCCTGCCCTTGTCTTTGGCGCACGCTTAGCCGATCGCATCGGCAAAGGGTTGCGCGGCGCGCCGCGCGACGCGCTCGTTGCCGATGTGACGCCGCCACAAATTCGCGGCCGCGCTTACGGACTAAGGCAGGCGCTCGACACGATTGGCGCCTTCTTGGGGCCGCTGATCGCCATCGTACTCATGGCCCTTCTGGCCAACGACATGCGCATGGTGTTTTGGCTCGCGCTGATCCCCGCCTTGATCGCGGTCGTCCTCGTGATCGTCGGCGTCGAAGATCGCGTCCCGGCAAAAACCAGCACGCGCCCGCCAATCCAGCTTCGCGACCTCAGACGCCTCAGCCCAAGCTTTTGGAGCATAGCAGCGCTCGGGGTCGTGTTTGCGCTAGCGCGTTTCAGCGAAGCGTTTCTTGTGCTCAAGGCCAACGCCGAGGGACTGGCGCTGGCGCTGGCGCCGCTCGTTCTCGTGGTGATGAACGTGGTGTACTCTCTTGGCGCCGCGCCAGCTGGAGCGCTCTCCGACCGCATCCCGGCACGCGGGCTCTTATTTTGGGGCTTAGCGGCGCTCATCGGCGCAGACCTTGCTCTGGCGCTGGGCGAGGGTTTGGCGGGCGCCTTCGCGGGGATTTGTTTGTGGGGCGTCCACATGGCGCTGACGCAGGGCCTGCTCACAAAGCTCGTCGCCGATCATGCGCCTGATGATTTGCGCGGCTCAGCGTTCGGCTTCTTCAACCTCGCGACGGGCCTCGCAATGCTGATCGCAAGCGTAGTCGCCGGCGTGCTGTGGGAAATTGCCGGACCGGACGCGACATTCCTCGCCGGCGCCGCATTCGCTCTGGTGGCGGCGCTCATGCTAGTGGCGCAACCCAATCGGCAGAACTCGTCTTCTTTCGACCGGCACTGACGTGCCCCAGCACAAAGCGATCGAAGCGTGCAGCGCCGAGACGCGCGATAAGCGCGGCTTCGGTCCACGAGAGCGCGTCCCGCGCGCAAAGCGCGGGTTCGCACACACAAGCCTCATGAAATTTTCCTGCGCGGCTTCACCTTCTCCAAGCTGTACACGAGCGCGTCGAGATCGGTTGCGCCAAGACGAGCTACTTCCTCTTTCGTGTAGAGCGGAAGGGAGACTTCGACATAGACCCGCGGCGCACGCCGCCGGTGCTCTTTGCAGAATTTGCACGCCAATCTTTTGGCGAGATATTCAACACGCCCTTGCGTGCCATAGAGCGTGACAAGTTCAATTGCAGTGAAGAGTTTGCCGCGCGCGCATCCCGTGCAGCCGAAATAGAGCCCGCTCAAGCGGCCCAATTGGCCGAACTTCGCCGGCACTTTCTCAACATAGGCCAACAGCGCTCCCCCGGGCGCGCATAGAGCAAAGACCTCTTGCACGCTCAAGCAGTTTGTGCTTGTTTTGTTCTTACAAGGGACCGGCGGCTGTGTGAGCCGACCACGTCAAGACATCAGCGCCCTTTTCTCATCTTACTGAGAAGGCGCGCTCGCATGGGCCGGCTCTATTTGACTGCGCGTGAATACGAAGCGCTGCTCGTAAAGCAGAACGGCGTCTGCTGCGTCGACGACTGCGACGAGAGCGACGACTTGATCGGCGAGCATTCAACGCCGAACGCGTGGCGCCACGCCAAACCCGATCAGTTGATGTGCGCAGCGTGCCACAAAGTGAAGACGCTGCGCGACATCAAGGCGATCTGGAAAACCAAGCGCCTCAACGGCCAAGCGCACTCGCAATATGAGCGGCGCAAACGCTACGGCGCGCAAATGCGCGGTCCTTCATTTCAACATCCCCACTACAAACCGGGAGCGCCGCGATGGAAGCGCTGATCGTTGCGTTGTTCGCACTCTTTGCAATCGTGCTCCTCGAGGCCGGTTATTGGATTGCCATCGCATTGGCGCGCTGGGCGCTGGTTATCGCCGTTGGCGCACTCACGGGCTGGTTGGCCAATCGTCACGGCGCCGAGCCGCTCGAAGCTTTGTTGCTTGGCGTCATCGTTTGTCTCATTGCACGACATCTCTTGAAGCCGCGTTGGCGCGACGATTTTTCAAACGAGGACCGGCCATGAGGCGCGAACGCCCCGACAGAAGCGCGAACGCATGCAGGCGATGAACGCCTTGGGCCGAACGGCTCGGGCACGCGCGCCCTTATGCCGAGCGCAACAAAGTCGAGGAAGATGTCCTTGCACACGTCCGGAAGGTGCAGAGCCGCAGTCTCATCCCGACGACCTTGACAGTTTCTCCAGCCGCTTCACTTCGCCTTCGCGAAGTGCGTCAAGTTCGTCCCCCCACCACTGCAGCAACTTGCGCCTCTGCGGCAGATACTGAGCGGCGTTGTAAGCGCCGCGCACGCGATCGCGTTCATCATGTGCAAGCTGCCGCTCAATCCAGTCCTCATCGAATCCGTGCTCATTCGCTTCGGTGGAAAATAGACGGCGAAATCCGTGTGTCGTCGTGCGGCCATGGAAACCCAGCCGATAGAGTGCGAAGAGCATCGTGTTGTTGGACATCACCCCCTCTTTCGATCCGCTGGGAAACAAGAAGCGCGAGTGGCCCGTGATCTTCTTCAGCTCATTGAGGACCGCGACGGCTTGGCGAGAAAGCGGCACCAGATGTTCTTCCCGCATCTTCATCCGGTCCGCGGGAACGCGCCAGAGCGCTTGCTTGGCGCTCTCTGTGTTCTCAAACTCGGTCCATTCCGCCGACCGGAGCTCCTTGGTGCGGACGACGGTCAGCAGGGCGAGCGACAGCGCGTGCGCCGTCTCTTTGTCACCATCGTAACCGTCGAGCCGGAGCAGGAAGTCGCCCACCTGTGACCGCTTGAGCGCCTTGTGATGCTTAGGTCTCGGCGGCGCCTTCAGCGCGCCACGCAGCGAGGCGACGGGATCGTGTTCGCAATAGGTCGAGGCGATGCCGAAGCGGAAGATCGCCGAACAATATTGCTTCAGCCGCCGGTTGGTCTCCAAGACGCCGCGCGCTTCAACCTCTTTCAGGACATCGAGCATTTGCTTCGGCGTGATCGCACGGATTGGCAGGGCGCCGACCTTTGGAAAAATGTCGGCGTCGAGCCGGGACAGGATTTGCTCCGCGTATGCGGCGGTCCACTCGTGCTTCCTGTTCTCGTGCCATTCCAAAGCGACGGCCTTGAAACTCAGAGACGAGGGAATGGCTGAAGCACGCTTCTTCTCTTTGCGTTCGGCAGCGGGATCTATGCCGTCGTCCAGTTTTTCGCGCGCGGTGTTGCGCTTCTTTCGCGCGTCCGAAATGCCGACCTCGGGAAAGGCGCCAATCGCAAGCAGTTTCTCTCTGCCATCGAAGCGATACTTCAACCGCCAAAGCCTGCCGCCCGCCGGCGTCACCAAGAGGTAGAGACCTCCCGTATCGAAGAGCTTGTAGGGCTTCGACTTAGGCTTTGCGGCGCGGCTTTGAGCGTCAGAAAGAGCCATGGGGGTATTTTGGTCGGGCCTAGGGGTATCTCGGTCTAAGAATACCCCAAGTACCCCGACTTGGAGCGACACCGTCTGAGACAGTGTGAGCCTACAAAGCCAGTAAAATCAAGGAAAAGAGCGTCTCAGACGAAATCGCTTCGAAGGGCTCTGGCGGACAGAGAGGGATTCGAACCCTCGTTAGACTTGCGCCTAAACACGCTTTCCAAGCGTGCGCCTTCAGCCACTCGGCCACCTGTCCGGCGCGGCGGTTTATGGCGGGCGCCGCCGCCGGGCGCAAGCGGCAGGGGCGCGTAACCGGCGCAGGGGCTGCGGCGTATCCATAAACGTCAGCCAAAGCGCCGAACTTCCACAACGCACCCCGCCTCGGGGTCGCGGAAACGCTGCTGCGGCCCTACATTCATTCTCCAAACGAGGATTTCATGGCCCGATCCACCACCATGCCGCGTCCCGAGCAAATCCTGCCCGGCCGCGCCAATTCGATCCCGACGTCGGCGACCCATTTTGTGAACGGCAACGCGCTAAAGCCGCCCTTCCCGGCGGGACTTGAGGAAGCGGTGTTTGGCCTCGGCTGTTTCTGGGGTGCGGAGCGCAAGTTCTGGCAGACGCCAGGCGTGTGGAGCACGTCAGCCGGTTATGCCGGCGGCACGACACCAAACCCGACTTACGAAGAAGTGTGCTCAGGCATGACTGGCCACACAGAAGTCGTGCGCGTGATCTTCGACCCGAAGGTCGTCAGCTACGAGCAATTGCTCAAACTCTTCTTCGAGAACCACGACCCGACGCAAGGCATGCGACAAGGCGGCGATGTCGGCACGCAATATCGCTCGGCCATCTACACGACGAGCGCGGCGCAGAAAGAAAGCGCCGAGCGCGCGCTGAAAGCTTATGGTGAGAAGCTGAAAGCTGCGGGCTACGGCGCGATTACGACTGAACTGCGCGATGCGCCGGAGTACTTCTACGCCGAAGACTATCATCAACAGTATTTGGCGAAGAATCCGAACGGCTATTGTGGCATCGGCGGCACTGGCGTGAGTTGCCCGATCGGAACCGGCGTCGCCTAGCGCGAAACAGCGCGCTGGCGCGATGCGCCGTCAGGTTGTAGGCAGGCGCGATGACGGTTTGGCGCATCTGCCTTGTCGATGACGACGTCTATGTGCGTGACGCACTCGCGCTCGGCTTGCGCGATGCGGGCTTCGACGTCGTCACAGCACCTGGCGCCGCAGCCGGCTTCGATATCGCGAAACGCCAGCCGATCGACGCCATCGTCACCGACATGAACATGCCTGGCACAGGCGGCGCGCGTTTCGTCGCCGAAGCGCGCGCTGCTTGGCCGGCGATGCCGATCATCGTGATCACCGGCCACACCGACATCGACGGGCGCGACACGAAAGAGCTCTCGCGCGAGCTCGGCGCCGACGCGACATTGATCAAGCCATTCCGCGCGCATGTGCTCGCGGCGTTGCTCAAGGATCTACTGAAGAAGCGCCGGGGCTAAGAGCTTTGGTGGCTGATCGAGCCGCCGGCCAGCGGAGACCGACGCGGCGGCGTTGAACAGACGCCTAGACGAATCGCGTCGAACCTTGCCGACCGCGATTAGGCGAGCCAATGTGCCAGAGGGGCCCCTATGGCTAGCGAAAATCATGATTCTGGCCGCGCAGCTCTGAACGTCTGGAATGAGGCTCGTCGTCTCCTAGGCGTGCGGCGCTTTTTTGCGTGCGACCTGGATGACGGGGAGGCGCTCTCGTATCTGTGTCGGACACTAGCGGTTGTCTTCGGCTCAATAGGTTTGATCGGCACATGCGGCGCACTTAGCGACGGCACGCTCCTGTTCGCCCTCACTCGTGACGCTTCCGCATTCTTCTCAAGCGGCTACAAGCTCATCGGGATAGTGCCCATGCCAGACGTCATGCTGTGGCTCCCGTTTCTATTTACGGCGTTCTTCATAGCGCAATGCCGGGCGTGGGCGCTGAGCGTGGCGCTACTCTCGACGCTCCACGCCACAATCGGCTTTCCTATGCACTATTGGTTGCGAGATGGATTGCCGAACTCAATCATCGAGGTCGTAGCGCAGTTCGCGTGGCACCTCCCAGTCGTCATGATAGGCGCAATCCTCTCGCTCTATACGGCGTTTGCTCTCATCCAACTCCTACGGAACAACTACCTCGCAACGGCGTGCGCATTTAGCGATGAGCGAGAGCCATGGTTTATACAGTTCTTCAGCGCCATTTACGGGACAATCTCAGTCTTCGAATTCGTCAAGAATGGGCGTCGTACCATCCGAGGGCTCGGCTATAATGCCTTTGCCTTTCGTGTGCTTTCCGGCTTGCTGCTGATCGCGACTTGGCATGTTTTCAAACTGAATGAGTACATTTTTTTCGGTCTTGGCCAACTGCTCGCCTCGGTCCCGGCGGGCGACCGTACGCTTCAGGAAGCACTTAGCCTCGTTGATCCTGAGACGCTGACCTTAACACTGCTCCCACTTGTGACGCTCCTTGTGTTCATGGTTGGGTTCTGGATCCCGCAATGGGCGCTCAAGCATGTCATGAGCCGTTCGCGATTGAAGATCAAAGCTCGCCTCGGCATTCAGCACATGGAGCTTGTGCTCGAAGACCCTCGCAAACGAGTGTTGTTTCTCCGCAATTTCGCCGACGAGACAGTAGGGATTCCAGCTGCTCGTGGTTTTGGGTTTCTAAAGCTCTTCGACCTTGAGCCTTCAACCTACCGGCTAGATTGGCTTTTGGCGGATGAGCTTGGCTCGTTCGGACCCTGTCTAGCTCTAGGGCCACAGTCGCTTCGAATCGCGGAGCCAGGGGACATCGTCGAGAGCATTGGAAAAGACAAGCAAGGGATTCACGCTCACCTTGCGCAGGGCGTTCGTCACGATCTTGGAGAAGGCAAGCAAAGCTACGGCGTAACGCGCAAGTACCTTGATCACGACAACTGGAAGGGCTTCGTAGAAAAAGAAGCCCGCAAAGCTTTGGTCAATGTTGTCTGTCTAGATGGAGGCGAAACGGCGGGGCTCGCGTGGGAGTGCGAGATGCTGCAAGCGATCGAGCGTGACCACGATGCGCTGTTCGTGTTTCATCCTAGTCTCCGCGAGATCGATGAAAACCGCGAAGTCTTCGGGCGCTACGTGCAGGAGTTTGGTTTGGGAATCTGCGCTCCGACCAACATGTCCAAACCTTGTATCGCGTTCTGGCTGAGACGCAGCGAAAGTAGTGAAGAGCGAGATGTGGTTATGTGCCAGTCATCGCGTTTTGGCGTCGAGTCTTACCGGATGGCGCTTCGTCTCTTCATGCGCGCCAATTTCGCGTCGCCCACGAGACTTTACGACTATCAAATGGCCAAGATTGACCGCGAGATCGAGGCCAAAGCGCGAGCCAAGAAGCAGAACCGCAGAACCGCCTAGATTAGGCCGCCGGCCAGCGCAGGCCGACGCGGCGGCGTTGCTGCAGCGTTTGCTCGGCGCGTTGCAATGCGCGGAGCGCGACTTCGGCTTGCTGGAGCGAGTCGGTGGAGCGCAGTGCGTCCATCGCCAGACGCAGGCGCGCTGCGCCCTCTTCCAACTTGTCGCGTGCGCCTTCGCGTTCGCCGAGTGCAGTAAGCGCACGGCCGATTTCTTGTTGTGCCGCACCCCACGCGCCCGGATCGGTCGTGCGATCGACCTTGTCCAGATACGATTGGCGCGCATCGAGCGCTTTGGTCAGCCACTTGATGTGACCGCCACGCTCGCCGAGGCTCAACGCGCCGGACGCGAAGTCCGACAGAATATCGAGCTGCATGTTTTCGCTGACTTCGACCGGACGCGCGTCGACCATCTTGTCGAGCGATTCAACGATCGGCTGCAGGCGCTCAGGCTTGTAATCCTGCGGACGGTGCAGAACGGGGCGCGCTTTACGCGCCAGCGCAAACGCCAAAGCGCGCTGCACGATTTCTTCGGGACGACCAACGCGCCAAGCGAGCTGGAAATCCTGCACATCATGTGTGCGCCCATAACCCGGCAGCGTCGTCAGTCTGAGGTCGAGTTTGCCGAGAATGGTTTTGCGGCCCCAGACGATGACGTCGGCGGCCGAACGCTCCAGCGCTTCAGCTGCTTCCACCGCAATGCGGCGGCGCGTTTCGGGATGCGCATTGGCGGGAACGGTTTTGAGTTTGATCGGGAAGAGATCGACCTGCACGTTCTGCTCGAACGAGAACATGCCGAAATTGTCTTCGATCGCTTCCTTCATTTCCTGGCGGAGCATTCCATCGCCGCCTTCGATCTCGGCGATAAGCACGAGCGCGCGGTGATCTTTCGTGCGCTTCAGCGCTTGCGCGCGCAGAGCGATGCGCGCCATGCGGCTCGCTTTGCCCATGCCGGTGAGCATCCAGAACGAGATGACGGCGACCGCCGCCAAACCCATGGATGCAAACAGCATGAAGAGGTTCGGCGATTGCACGAACGCTTCTTGGAACTCACGCGGCAACAGTCGCATGACGTCGGATGCGAGATCCGGCGCGAACGCTGCGACGTCAGCAAAATTAACCATTTAGCGCTCGGAGTCCCTCGAAGAGCCACGTCCTCTAGCGTGCCGATAGGCGCTACACAACGGGCTGCGGCGCCCCGCTGCAGCAGGTGCGCCGCCTAAACCTCTGACGCGAAAGTGCGGCTTAAGGTTGGCCCTGCTGGCGGCGCATCATCTCTTCCATCATGCCGCCCATATTGCCGAGATCCATCACTTGGACGCCCTCCGGCAGCTCGAACAGCGACGCGGCTTGGGGGCCGCGCTGAACTTGTGTCGTTTCCCACACAGTGCGGCCGTCGTCGGTGGCGCGCAGGATGATGCCGTCCTGGGTGACGCAGACCGTATCAGTGCCATCTTCCGGCGTGGTCTTGGTCCATTCGGCGCCGGTTTCCCCCGCAACGGAGCAATTTCCCGTCCGGGTCGCGTTGGCCGAGATTTCACCGCTCCAGGTCGCGGCCGGATCGGTGAATTGCTGGTCCATGCCGGAGGCGCGGAACGCCACGGTGCGGCCCTGGGCGGTGGTGATGACGTAGCTCTCGCCGGATTCGGCGTTGGTGATCACCGTCGTTGCGCCATTATCGGCGGCGAATTCCATCCGCAGCCTCTGGCCGCTACGGATCGTGACGATCGGCGTGGTGTCGCCGTCCTCGTCCGTCGCAGTCGCCTCGGCGCGGTAGGATGCACTGAAAAGATTGGGAAAGAGTCCGCCGTCGGCGGATGACGCATCGTCGCCGGCGGTTGTTCCGCTTTGTCCGCACGCCGCCAGCGCCAGAGCCGAAATCAGTGCGATCGCTACACCGCGCATCCAACATCCTCCAAAACTATGTCCCGTCGGCTGGGTGTAGCAGTCCGCCCCAAGCCCCGAAACCCCGCTCCGTCCGCCGCTCATCCCGGTCCGCTCGTCGCAAACTAGACATTTTCGATGCGGGAGGCGCCCACCAGCCTTGCCCCGGCCTATACCGAACAGCCAAAATTGACCCAACTGATCCTTTGGGGGTTCCAGCAAATGAAGACTCACGTTCTCGCCGCGCTCATCGCGGCCGCCATTCCTATCGCCGGCTGCGCCACCACCGCCGGCACCACGACCGCAGGCTCCACGCAAGCCTACGCGGCAGCCCAGTCGGAAGTCGCGCGTCTCACAGCACAAGCCAACGAGCACGCGCTCTTGAAGCCTTGGACCGGCATCCATGGCGGCGTCCCGCCATGGGACCAAGCCAATCCTGAATTGCTGCCGAGCGCATTCGAGATCGGCATCGCGCTTCAACAAGCGGAAGTCGATGCGATTGCCAACAACCCAGCGGCGCCGACGTTCGCGAACACGATTGAAGCAATGCAATCCGCAGGCGCGCATCTCGATCGCGCCGGGACGATCTTCTCAGTCATGTCAGCCAACGTGTCGACGCCCGCTGTGCAAGCCGTGCAAGCCGAGTGGGCGCCGCGCCTGACTGCAGCGTCCAACGCGATCACATTCAACCGCGCGCTCTTCCAACGCATCGACACGCTCTATCAAAGCCGCGCCTCGCTCAATCTCACGCCGACGCAATTGCGCCTGCTCGAGCGCTCGCACAGCCAGTTCGTGCGCGCCGGTGCGGCGCTCACGCCGGAACAGCAAGCGCGCCTCGGCGCGATCAACCAAGAGCTCTCCAGCCAGTTCACCGAGTTCAATCGTCGCCTGCTCGCGGACGAGAACACGGCGATCTTCATCAACAACGAGCGCGATCTCGCTGGCCTGCCGCAAGGCATCCGTGATGCGCTGCGCGCTGCGGCCGTCGAGCGTGGCCAGCCGAATGCGTGGGCGGTGGTCAACACTCGCTCAAGCGTCGATCCGTTCCTGACCTTCTCGGAAAACCGCCGCCTGCGTCAGCAAGTGTGGACGACGTTCAAGAACCGCGGCGACAATGGCGACGCCAACGATACCAACGGCATCATCGCTCAAATCCTGGCGCTGCGCGCCGAGCGCGCGACGATCCTCGGTTTTGAGACCCACGCGCACTTGCGCATGACTGACACGATGGCGGGCGATCCCGACCGCGCACAAGATCTGATGATGCGAGTGTGGCCGGCGGCGGTTGCGCGCGTGCATGAGGAAGTAGCCGACATGCAGGCGATCGCCGACCGTCAGCGCGCCAACATCACGATCGAGCCGTGGGACTACAATTACTACGCCGAGCAAGTCCGCCGCGATCGCTACAGCCTCAACCAGAACGAAGTGCGCGAGTATTTCGTGCTCGACAACATGGTCGAGGGCGCCTTCTACATGGCCAACCAGCTTTATGGCCTGTCGTTCCGTGAAATCACCGGCACGGTGCCGGTCTTCCATCCGGACGTGCGCGTGTTCGAAGTCACTGACCGCGACGGCTCGTATCAAGGCCTCTTCTATCTCGATAACTTCGCGCGCAGCGGCAAACGCTCGGGCGCGTGGGCGTCGGGCTACCAAGGCCACGAGACCTATACCGGCACAACGATCACGCCGATCACCTCGAACAACAACAACTTCGTGCGTGGCGCGCCTGGCCAGCCGATCCTGATCTCGCTGGACGATGCGCAGACACTCTTCCACGAATTCGGCCACGCGCTGCACGGCTTGCTCTCGGAAGTCGACTATCCGGGTCTCGCGGGCACGCCGCGCGATTACGTCGAATATCCAAGCCAAGTGCACGAGCACTGGGTGCTGTCGCGCCCGATCCTCGATCGCTTCGCGCGTCACTATCGTACGGGTGAGCCGATGCCGCAGGCTTTGGTCGATCGCATCAACAATGCCTCGACCTTCAACGAAGGCTACGCGACGGTTGAGTATCTCTCATCCGCCCTCGTCGACATGGCGATGCACTACCGCACCGAGCCGGTCACCGATCCGGACGCGTTCGAGCGCGACACGCTCGCAGCGCTCGGCATGCCGCGCGAAATGGCCATGCGTCACCGCTTGCCGCAGTTCAGCCACCTCTTCTCAAGCGACGCCTACTCGGCCGGCTATTATTCCTACCTCTGGTCGGAAGTAATGGACGCCGACACGTGGGAATATTTTGAAGCGTCGGGCAACGTGTTCAGCCCGGAAATCGCGGCTGGCATGCGAAACATCATTCTTGCCGAAGGCAATATGAGCGACCGCATCGAAGCCTATCGCCGCTTCCGCGGCCGTGATCCGGACGTCGACGCGCTGCTCCGCGCCCGCGGCTTCCCCGTCAACCCGCCGACGGGCGGCGGTGGCGGTCACTAACAACCGCTAGGGAAAAAAAGATTGGGGCGCGTCCAGCGATGGACGCGCCCTTTTTCTTTGGCCGGCGCTGTCCAGCGCGACGCAATCGAAAATCAGCGTTCGATGAAGCTGTCGAAGCCGCCGAAGATCATGCGCTTGCCGTCGAACGGCATTTTTGCCGGATCGTAGGTCATACGCGGGTCGGCCATGACCTTTTTCATGACCTCGTCGCGCGACGCACGATCTTTATAGGTCGCCCACGAGAACACGACGATCTCATCATCCTTGGCCTGCACGGCGCGCGGGAAAGAGGTCAGCTCGCCGACGGGAACATCGTCGCCCACGCACTCGACATAGGAAAGCGCGCCGTGGTCCATCCAGACCTCGCTGGCTTTGCGGGCCATCTCTTTGTAATCGTCCAAATTCTGCTTCGGTACAGCCAGCACGAAACCATCGACATAAGGCATTCTCGTCTCCCTTGATCTTGTCCGAAGGACGTGTGTCCCGGCCTCTATCCGACAACCCGCGAACCGAAAATCCGTTCAGATTGGATTCAGCTTGCGTTCAGGCGCCGAGGCGGATGTTCCCGGCGGGAGCACTGTTATGTTGCGCAAAGTTCTGGCCTCAGTGGCCGCGGCCGCCGTTTTCGCCACCACTTTCAGCCCTGTGGAGGCCAGCGCTCAGCGCTACGGCTACCATGATCGCGATCGCCGCGATTACGACCGCGGCCGGCGTCACCGCCACTATCGCGATCGCGACAACGGCGATGCGGTTGCAGCCGGCGTTGTCGGCCTGATCGTCGGTCTGGCTCTCGGTTCGATGGCGTCGAACCAGGAGCGGCAGGTCGATTGCCGCGACAATTACCAGCGCTGCCCGCCGCCGCGTTACTACCAAGACCAGCGCGACGCCCGCTACGATCCGCGTTACGATGATCGGCGCGGCGGCGACGACGGCTATGACAATGACTCAGCCTATGCCCGCGAGTACGGCCTCGAAGGCGGACAAGGCGACTATGACGATTACGAAGCCCCGCCGCAGCGCGAGCAATGCATGCGCCGCGAACGCCAGTGGGATCGCTACGCCAATCGCTACGTCGTCGTCGATGTGCCCTGTTAGCAGTGTCCTGATCGTCACAGACTAAACGCTCGCGCAGAAATCGGCGCGCTTCTCCATAATTTCTTCCGAACTGTGCGCTACAGTCCGGAGACCATGAAATATGTTTGCGACGCACCGGGCGGAGCCACTTGGTTTCGTCTCGAGACAGAAGCCGAGGCTGAATCCGAGTCGGCGTTGATGCGCCATTCGGTCGATAAGTATTTCCGCCGCTTTGAGGTCGCCGCGCGAGAGAGCTATCGCGCGCCGCAAGGCACGCCGAGTTTCGAGCAGGCGATCGGCCTTAAGGACTACATCGCGCGGACAATGCCGCTTTTCCTGACTTTGCGCGCCGATGACGGCCAAGGCCTGGCGACAGCGATGCTTCCGCCACAAGGGCGTAATCAGGTGAATTTCCGCATCATTATCGTCGGTCCCAACAATGAGGACCCGTACGAAGACCACGCGGACAAGATCGAAGCACTCGCGCAGCAGCTCAAACTTGAACTGCCGCGCGAGCTTTGCTTTCCGTACGCTTAATTACTTATCCGACCCAGCGGCTTGTTGTGGCGCCGTTGCGCCGCCCGCCGTGCCGCTGATCGCGCGCGAGCCTGCGAAGCATGGCGCTTGCGTGCAGGTCTGCAGGATCAGGCGCACCATGTAGTCGCCGTTCTCAGTCGGCGTGAAGTTCACCACCGGGAAATCGTCCGGCAGCACGTCGGAGGCGACAACGCCGCCCGTGGTCATGCTGATGAGCTCGATATCGACGTTGTTGCAGTCATTATCGCAGGCGCCGATGAACATGTAGGGCGTATTCGCCGTCAGCGAGAGCACTTGGCGATTGTCTGTGCCAGGCTGCATTGCGAGGATAGCTTCGCCGTTGGCGACAGGCGTCATGCCGGCAGCGTTTTGCATCTGATCGAGCTGCTGGCCGATATACGCCGTCAGTTGCTGGCGCACTTCCTCACTGACCTGCACTTGCTCAACACCCGAACGCGGCGGCTGGAGTTGCATCGGCGCTTGGGCGCCTTCCTGCACGCGCGGGAGCGGCGGGCCGCTGCCTTGGTTACAGGCCGTCAAAGCAAACGCGGCGACCGCCGCCAAAAGCAAGTTGCGCATCATGAACCTCATTCCCCTCAAAGTCCCGCGCGCGCCTTAGCGCGGCGCACGGGCCGTTGTCGATGGGCTTGTCGTCCCCGCGTTCGTGTGTCCCCGCCGTGCCGCAGGTCACATCGCCGGACATGCGCCATCCTTGTTGCGCGTGAGCGCGGAAAAGGCTTGCCCGCCAAAAGGCGGAGAGCGGGACGCGGATCGGTCGCGCCGAGTATGCGCTGTTTGCACAGCGCAGAAAGACGCGGTCGATCCGCGTCCCGTGATTGCTGAAACGCCGGCTCCGCGCGGGGAGGTCTTTCACTCCCGTGGTCAGATCGCCGGCGGCGTGCGGGACGATGCGTTCGAGCACCTCGCGTTCCGGTTCGTACTCCCGGACGGTTATTACACCGCGGGCTTCAAGGCTGACGGGGTCGTTGCACGCGCTGTAACCGGCATTGGGTCAACCAGCAGATCCCTGGCGCGCGCCTCACCTCCACTCCGCCGCCGCGAGCCCTCTCGCTTCGGCGTTCGCGGAGGACCATCATCCTTCCACGCTCAATCACATCGCTCGCACATCGTCCGAACAGGGCTGCCGACTGCTCTCCGGTGGAGCGATGGAGGGATGATACGGCTGGTGCTGGGGGTGTGGGATAGATTTTTTAGCTAAGGTCCACCGACCCAGCGGCGGCGACATCATCGAGTGATAAATGAGGAGCGAATGAACGAAGATCAAACTCAGCTCCACGAGCTTTTGTCCTCTGATGACAGCGTGCTGGATGACGATAAGGCGCTCGCGCATCTCGCCCAATTGATCGATCTTTCCGGCGATCTGGCCAGTCTCACCGGTGAGGACGAAGCGCTCGCTCGCTGTGATCGACTTGAAACGCGTACATCTTCGAACGCGACCAAGGCGCTCCTACATTTCTTCCGCGCGAACGTGTGGGGAAACAGGCAGAGACGGCAGTATTACGGAGATGACGTCTGGGCGTGGGAGCAGCCAGAACTTCAGCAAGAAATCTTGCAGCTTCGTTCGGCGGTACTGCATCCGGGATTCGAGCAACTCGACGGCGTTCGCCGATGTCAAATCGTGACGAACCTCGCCAACGAGTTCAGCACGGTAGGCCGTTTCGTCGAGGCGCAAGACTACTGGAATCGTGCGCTCGGTATCTCGCCTACTTTTGGAATGGCGCTGGGGAATCGCGGCCAAGGCCTCATGGCGTACGCAAGGGCGGTCTACGATCCGGGTCATCAGGGTGTGCTTCTACAGTTCGCCGCCGAAGCGCTTTCACGAGGGCTGGCGTCTGAAGCAGAATATTTCTCCATCGATCAGGATGTAGTGAAGCAATTGTTTTGGTCGCTTCGACAGCAAGTTCTCGATGTGATCGAGGGCGTGCCCAAACAGGAAGTTGACGGGTTTGATCTGGGCTCAACTCCGGACGAAGTTGCTTATCGAAATTGGTGTTTGAAACACTCTCTATTTTTGAACCCGCTAAACGATCTTGGGAGCTTTTCGGTCGCCGCGCAGGATATTCTGCTCCTACCCTCATTCTCCAGCGCGATCGACGATCCACCATCGCTCATCAGCTTTTTTAATCAGATGAAGCAAGAATATGCGTCGGCCCGCTGGATGCTCTACGACAGCCAACAAAGCGTCGAAGTGCATTTCTCTGACCGGGGCGTCGCGCTCTACAACACCTTAGACTACCCGAGCTACTCGTTGGCCGCGGAAAAGATGAAAGCTGCATACCGCGTCAGTTACTCAATCTTCGACAAAATCGCGTATTTCCTGAACGCCTACATGTCATTGGGGATTAAGCCGAACGGCGTCTACTTTCGCACTCTTTGGTACCAAAACTGCGATGCAAAGAAGCGTATGCTGCGTCCCGAGTTTTCCACTTCAGAGAACTGGCCACTCAGAGGTCTGTATTGGTTAGCGAAAGACCTTTTCGACGAAGCACTCAGTGACGTGACTGAGCCGGATGCGTCAGCGCTGCACCGCATTCGAAATCATCTTGAGCATAGCTGCCTCAAGTTACATGAGATGTCGGTGCAAGCCCCGCATCTTTGGCGCGAGGATCCACTCATCTTATCCGTGGAACGGAAAGACTTCGATCGGAAAGCGCTGCGTCTACTGAAACTTGCGAGAAGCGCGTTGATTTATCTCTCGCTCGGCATGCATCAGCACGAGGCGCGAAAAGCTCAGGATAAGGCCATGCCGCTTCACTTGGGGCTATGGGACGATCATTGGAAGATCTAGGGCTGCCCAAGCCCCTTAATCCTCATCCATCTTCAACGCAGCAATGAACGCTTCCTGCGGGATCTCGACCTTCCCGAACTGGCGCATCTTTTTCTTACCCGCCTTCTGCTTGTCCAAGAGCTTGCGTTTGCGCGAGGCGTCGCCGCCGTAGCACTTGGCGGTCACGTCTTTGCGCAGCGCGCTGATGGTTTCGCGGGCGATGATGCGGCCGCCGATGGCGGCTTGGATCGGGATTTTGAACAAGTGCTGCGGGATCAGCTCTTTCAGCTTTTCGCACATGGCGCGGCCGCGTGATTCAGCGCGGCCGGCGTGCACCAGCATAGAGAGCGCATCGACCGGTTCGTCGTTCACCAGGATCGACATCTTCACCAGATTGCCGACGCGGTGATCGATGATCTGATAATCGAAGCTGGCATAGCCCTTCGAGATGCTCTTCAGGCGATCGTAGAAATCGAACACGACTTCGTTGAGCGGCAGCTCATAGATCAGCATCGCGCGCGAGCCGACGTAGGAGAGATCCTTCTGGATGCCGCGGCGATCCTGGCAGAGCTTGATGATCGGGCCGAGATATTCGTCGGGCGTGAGCAGCGTGGCTTTGATCCACGGCTCTTCGATTTCCTTAATGTAGACGACGTCCGGCAGATCGGCGGGATTGTGAAGCTCCTTCACTTCGCCGCTGTTCATGTGAACTTTGTAGACGACTGACGGCGCCGTCGCGATGAGGTCGAGATTGAATTCGCGGCTCAAGCGCTCCTGAATGATTTCGAGGTGTAAGAGGCCAAGAAAGCCGCAGCGGAAGCCGAAGCCGAGAGCGGCGCTGGTTTCCATTTCGTAGGAGAAGCTCGCGTCGTTCAGACGAAGCTTCGACATGGCCGCGCGGAGATCTTCGAAATTGGCGGCGTCTTGCGGGAAGAGACCGCAGAAGACGACAGGCTGCGCCGGCTTGAAACCCGGCAGCGCTTTCGGCGTCTCGCGCTTGTTCTCGGTGATGGTGTCGCCGACGCGCGCGTCGCCGACTTCCTTGATCGAGCCGGTGAGCACGCCGATCTCGCCGGGGCCAAGCTCGGCGACGTCTTCGCGCTTCGGGCGGAGCACGCCTAGCGTATCGACGTAATAATCGGCGCCGGTCTGCATCAGCTTGATGCGCATGCCCTTCTTCACCACGCCATCAATGACGCGGAAGAGCACGACGACGCCGAGATAAGCGTCGTACCAAGCGTCGACCAGCATAGCTTTGAGCGGCGCTGCCGGATCGCCAGTCTTCGGCGGCGGCAGGCGCGTGACGATGGCCTCTAACAGTTCGTCGATGCCCTCGCCGGTTTTGCCGGAGGCGAGGATCGCTTCTGATGCGTCGAGGCCGATGACTTCCTCGATCTGCTGCTTGACGCGATCGGGTTCAGCGGCGGGCAAGTCGATCTTGTTCAGCACCGGCACGATCTCAAGATCGAGATCGAGCGCTTGATAGACATTGGCGAGCGTCTGCGCTTCGACGCCTTGGCTCGCGTCCACGATCAGCAGCGCGCCTTCGCAGGCGGCCAGCGAGCGCGAGACTTCGTAGGCGAAGTCGACGTGGCCGGGCGTGTCCATCAGATTGAGGACGTAGTCTTTGCCGTCCTTGGCTTTGTAATCGAGGCGCACGGTCTGCGCCTTGATGGTGATGCCCCGCTCCTTCTCGATCTCCATGTTGTCGAGGACCTGCTCGGTCATCTCGCGCGCGGTCAGGCCGCCCGTCTGCTGGATGAGACGGTCGGAGAGCGTGCTCTTGCCGTGGTCGATGTGAGCCACGATCGAGAAATTGCGGATTAAATCACGGGGAGTCATTGCGGCTGGTGGGTATATCAGCCCGCGCGCCGGGCCAAGCGCCCGCCCTGCATAGGAGGGCTCAGGACGGCATCAGGCTGAAAAATAGGAGGTAAAACGCGATCCAGCAGCCGGCCAGGATGCCCATGATCGTCCGCTCCGGCAGCTTCCGGCGGCGCAGGTATGCGGCGATCAGGGCTGTGCCGATGCCGACG
The DNA here is from genome assembly GCA_964405865.1 of uncultured Terricaulis sp. Taxonomy (GTDB): domain Bacteria; phylum Pseudomonadota; class Alphaproteobacteria; order Caulobacterales; family Aquidulcibacteraceae; genus Vitreimonas. The sequence continues at coordinate 698,051 of CAYOPM010000001.1, forward strand.
CCGAGGAAGCGCGGCAGCCGCGCGATGATCGAGGCCAGCGCAAAGCTCCAGATCGGCACGCCGTTCTGCGGGGCGAGGATGGCGAAGACTTTGTAGGGCGTGGAGGTGAGCGGGCCGAAGAGCGTGGCCCCGAACCAGTCGCCGCTCATTGCGTCGCTGGCGCGGGCGATCATCTCGGCGCTGATGGCAGGGATGGCCTCCACCGCTTGGCGCGCGGCGAACGGATCGGATTGGCTCCAGAGGTACATGATGATGCCGCCGACGCTCGCGCCGATGGCGGCGATGAGCGAAGCCTTCGCCGCCGCGCGCGGACCTTGGCGGACGCCGATATAACTGAGGATCACATCCGGCACGAAGAAGAACAACGTCGCCTCCGCCACGCCCCAGAGGAACGCGGCGAGCATGAGCGCGTGTTTGCGGAGCGTTTCCATCAGCCTTCCATCGGCGGCAGATCGAGGCGGACGCCGAAATGCGCGCGTTCTCCGTCGGCCGTTTCGAAGCCGCCGACAATGCGCGCTTTGCAGCGGACGGTTGCTTCGGGTTGGCCAGCGGCGGCGAGATCGGCGCGATAGCGGACGGCGTTGTCGCGGCTAAGATAGCCGATGAGTGCGCCGTCGATCTCGACGCGCACGGCGTTGGCGTCGTGCGGGTTTGTGCTTTCGAGGACGAGGCTCGCGTCCGTCGTCACTGTGCGTCCGCTCCGCCCATGACGCTCAACGATCGCCGCGATCACGTCCTGCCGGCGGGATACGCCGACGACCTCGACCGCAAACTGGCCGGGCCCGGTGATCTCCAAATCCATGCCGCCAGCCTATAACATTCGGGCGCTCACGGCCCGCATTGACGCCCCGCCCGGCCTCCCTTAAACCGCGCCCTCTTCTACCAGGTACTTAGACGTACTTTTGGGCCCGGATGGCGGAATTGGTAGACGCACCAGCTTCAGGTGCTGGCGCTCGCAAGGGCGTGGAGGTTCGAGTCCTCTTCCGGGCACCATCCTACGCTCGCGAAGCGAGGGTAGGATGTCCTCCGAAGCCTTGGCGAAGGAGGACGGGGCGCTCCAGACGCGAGCTTCGGATGGCTTACGCCTCGCTTTAGGTTCAATTATCGCACTTTGATTGGGCGGCGGCGGCCCGCGTGCTAATTCAGCGGCATGCGTTATGTCCTGACTGCCCTCGCCCTTGGCCTCACTGCGTGCGCGACTGCGACCGCGCCGATCTCAACCGCCGGTATTGGCCCTGCTTGGGACGATGGGCGGATTGAGCAGATCTTGTCACGGACACAGCGGACGCATCTCAATCCGGATCTCTCGGCGCTGAGCGCCGGCGAGCGCGCAGCGGTGGCTGAGTTGCTGGCGGCGGGTGAGATTTTGCATCGGCTCTATCTCGATCAGCGCCATCCGCAGGCGCTGGCAGCGGCCGGATATCTTGACGCACATCCGGAGCTTGCGCTGGAGCGCGATCTCTTCCGGTTGAACGCCGGCGCCGTTGCTTCGACGCTGGACAACACGCGCGAGCCTTTCCTCGCGGGCATCAACCCGGACGCACCGGCGCGGAACGTCTATCCCGTCGGCACGACGCGCGAGACGCTCGATGCGTATTTCGCCGCGCATCCAGAGCGTCGCAACGAATTGCTCGATGACCGCAGCGTCGTTTGGGCAGCGACGCCGGAGAACCGCCGTCGCGCGCTTGGGGCGCTCGATCGATACGAAGCTTTGGACACGCTGCATCCTGGCTTGCGCGAGCGCCTGCGCACCGGCGCCGATTATCTCTCTGTGCCGTACTCGGTTGCGTATGCCGACGATATGATGCGCGTCTACGCGCACCTCAACGCAGCGGCGGATGATGTTGAGAGTGGCGATGCGGCGTTCGCGCGTTATCTGCGTCTGCGGGCGCGCGATCTGATCTCGGACGATTATGAAGGCGGCGATGCGGCTTGGGTGACGGGTACGTTCACCGGCAATCTCAATGCCCAGATCGGCTCGTACGAAACCTATGACGATGCACTCTATGGCGTGAAATCGTTCTTCTCGCTGTCTCTGCTGGTGCGGGACCGCGCGCGCAGCGATGAGCTGCAATCGGCGCTGGCTGACATCCAGGCCGTTGAAGACTCACTGCCATACGAAAGCGACCGTGAAGTGCGTTCGAACATTCCGGTCGGGGTCTACAATGTCATCGCCGATTTCGGCCAAGCGCGCGGCGCCAATACGGCGACGATCCTGCCGAACGAGGCCTATCTCGCGCGCCAATATGGCCGCACCATTCTGATGCGCGGCAACATCTTGTTGAACGATGAGCTCTTCCAAGAAACCAACCGCGCCTATCAAGCGGCGATGATCGACACGCAGGCTGGCGATCTCACACCTGAGGGCGGTTTCTATCGCACGCTTTGGCATGAGATCGGCCACTATCTTGGTGTCGATCAGACAGCGGATGGCCGCGATCTCGATGTGGCGCTGGAAGACACTGCCGACCTGCTCGAGGAAATGAAGGCAGATCTTGTGTCGCTGACGGCGGCGCGTCTGTTGCGCGATCGTAACCGTATCACCGAGGCGCAGCTGCGTGCGATCTATGCGTCCGGCATTCGCCGCGTGTTGCAGAAGAACCGTCCGCGCCGCGAACAGCCGTATCAGACCATGCAGCTGATCCAATGGAACTGGTTCATGGAGCACGGCGCGTTGCGCTTCGAGAACGGGCGCCTGCGCATCGATCACCGGCGCTATGACGCGGCGGTGCGCTCGTTGCTGCGCGAGACGCTGACGCTGCAACGTAACGGCGACCGCGCCGCGGCGAATGCTTTTGTCGATCGTTGGACGACTTGGCGGCCGGATCTGCACGAAGTGGTCGCCGAGCGCATGCGAGCGAGCGAACGCACAAGGTTTACACTTGTGACGTATGAAGCGCTCGATGGGGCGCAGTGAGGGCGGCGTTTGGATTGCCAAAGCGTTAGCGAGGAAGTCGTTGTCGTAGCGCCGCGCCTGCCAGAGGCGGCGGGCGAAGAGACGTACTCGTCGTTCGAGATTGATTCGGTTCTGATCGAAAACGCGGTGCGCTTGGACGAGGCGCTGCGTGTCGCGCCCGGCGTGGCACTGTTCCGTCGCAACGATAGCGCGGCGGCGAACCCGACCATTCAAGGCATGTCCGTGCGCGCGATCGCGCCATCGGGCGCGGGGCGCGCGCTGGTGACGCTCGATGGTCAGCCGATGAACGATCCGTTCGGCGGCTGGGTGATCTGGGGCGCGCTGCCGGCTGAGACGATCGAAGGCGCTGACGTGCTGCGTGGCGCAGGCGCTGGGCCATACGGCGCGGGCGCGCTGACGGGCAGCGTGCGTCTGCGCGAACGGCGCGGGACAGGCGCGGCGCTGAATGCCGAAGCTGGTGAGCTGGGCTACGCGCGCTTTTCTGGCGCTGGCGAAGTTGGCGACGATGCGTTCTCGCTGATGCTCGCGGGCTCGGCGCAAGTGAGTGACGGCTGGGTCGCGGTGCGCGACGGACGCGGACTTTCTGACGTGGCGCTGGCCTCGGATTCCGTCGCAGGCGTCGCGCGCGCGGAGTGGCGCGGCGAGACTTTGGTGCTGTCAGCACGGTTCGGCGCGTATTCGGAATGGCGCAGCGCTGGCTTGGTCGGCGCGGAGTCTACGTCCGAAGGCACGAGCTTTAGCGTGACGCTGGCCGAGCCGCGCGGCGATACGGCGTGGCGCGTGCAAGCGTGGGTGATGGAGTCCGATCTCGCGAACTCTTCCGTCGCAGTAGCGGCAGGACGCAACACGACGACGCCCGCAAACGATCAGTATGCGACGCCGGCGCTCGGTTGGGGCGCGAACGCGGCGGTGCGCTGGAGCAATGATACTGGCGGTATCGAAGTCGGCGCCGATCTGCGCGCGGCGGATGGCGAGACGCAAGAGCTGTTCTCTTTCATGGGTGGCGCGTTCACGCGCTCACGCATCGCCGGCGGGCGGACTCTGACGGGCGGGCTTTATGCCGAAGGCTGGCGTGAGAGTGGCGATTGGCTGCTTACGGGCGGTGTTCGTGTCGATGTCACGCGCGCAGAGGACGGACGGCGCATTGAACGCTTGCTCGCGACCGGCGTTCCAACACTCACGTTCACGCCTGACGATTCAGAAACTATCGCGCCGACAGCGCGATTCGGTGCGCGTCGCGAGTTCGGCGAACTCTTCGTACGCGGCGCTGCTTATACAGGCTTCCGGCCGCCGACGCTGAACGAACTTCACCGTCCCTTCCGCGTCGGCAATGATGTCACCGAAGCCAACGCTGCACTCGAGCCAGAGCGCTTGCTTGGCATTGATGCGGCGATCGGTGGCGAGCACCGCACATGGTCATGGAGCGCGGGCGTGTTCGCAACACGGCTCGACGATGCGATCGTCAATGTTACGCTGGGCGCGGGACCTGGCACGTTTCCGCCTGGCGTGTTCGTGCCCGCCGGCGGCGCTTATCGGCAACGACAGAATGCGGGCTTGATTGAAGCGCTCGGCGTCGAAGCGGAAGCGCAAGGCATGGTGAGCGAGCGCGTCTCGTGGCGCGGCGCATTCGCGTATACGGATGCGCGCTTCGATGGCGGGCCACTCGATGCGTTGCGCCCTGCGCAGGCGCCGGAATGGAGCGCGAGTGCGGGTCTCGACTGGCGCGCGACGGATCGGACGACGCTGTCAGCCGCCCTCGTCTACGAGAGCGACCGCTTTGAGGACGATCTGAACTCGCGGGTGTTGGAGGGCGCCCTAACCCTCGACCTGCGCGCCGAACAGGCGCTGACAGAGCAGGTCTCGGTCTATGCCGCGCTCGACAATGCGCTCGATGCCGATCTGGAGACGGCGGAGACAGCGGACGGCATTGAAAGCTTCGCCCCGCCCCGCGCGTTCCGCCTCGGCGTGCGGCTACGTACCGGGCGCTAGCGCGCGCCGATAAATTGGACTAAGTCGCGCGCATGACACGCAAGATTTCACTGACCGCCGACGGGCGGAACATCGTCGTTCACCTGCACAAGGGCGACCTGCCCGCCGATGTTACTTTCAACGGCTCGATCGCCGTCGATAGCGAGACGCTGGGTTTGTCGCTGGTGCGCGATCCGCTCTGCCTGGTGCAACTCTCCGACGGCGGCTCCGAGATCCACTTGGTGCAGCTCGATCGTGAAACTTACGACGCGCCGAACCTGAAACGCGCGCTGACCGATCCGGATAAGTTGAAGCTCTTCCACTTCGCGCGCTTCGACATCGCCATGTTCATGCGCGATCTCTCGATCGTGTGCGCGCCGCTCTATTGCACCAAGATCGCCTCCAAACTCGTGCGCACGTATACGGATCGCCACGGCCTGAAAGACCTTACTAAAGAGGTGCTCGGCCGCGACATCTCCAAAGAGCAGCAATCGAGTGATTGGGGCGCCGCAGAACTGAGCGACGCGCAGCTCTCCTATGCCGCGTCGGACGTTCTTTACTTGCACCAGCTCAAGGCCAAGCTCGACGACATGCTCGCGCGCGAGAACCGCACCGAGATCGCGCGCTCCTGCTTCGACTTCCTGCCGACACGCGCCGCACTCGATCTCGCCGGCTGGGAAGAGACCGACATTTTCGCGCACTCATGAGCGGCGAGACGTACACACCTGTACCCGCGATGATAGGCGCGTTCGCTACGGCGAACCCGGGCAAGATCGCGCTTATTCAAGACGATCAGCGACTTTCGTACGGCGCGCTTGATGCCGCGATGGATCGCGTCGCAGCGGCGTTGCAGCGCGATGGCGTTGCGCCGGGCGAGAGCGTCGCGATCTGTGCGGCGACGTCGATCGAATATGCGTGCGCGTTTCTTGGCGGCTTGCGCGCCGGTGTCGCAGTTGCGCCGATCGCGCCATCTTCGACGCCTGACAGTGTCGTCGACATGGTCGCCGACTGCGGCGCGAAGGTTTTCTTTCTCGATAAGAGCGTAGCCGAAGCGTTGGGCGATCGACTGAGCAGCATCAGGGCAAAACTTGTCGGTTTGGATGATGGCGCAGCGGGCGTGCGTTATAGTGCGTTCATCGCTCCGGAAGGCGCGAAGCCTACGCCGGTGACAATCACGGCGGAGATGCCGTTCAACATCATCTACTCGTCGGGCACGACGGGCACACCGAAGGGCATCGTTCAAAGCCACGGCATGCGCTTTCAGCACGTGGCCCGCGCGGTGAGCATGGGCTACGGCCCAGACGCAGTGACGCTGCTCTCGACGCCGCTCTACTCCAACACCACGCTGGTCAGCTTTTTCCCCACGCTCTCGCTCGGCGGCACGGCTGTGCTGATGAAGAAGTTCGAGGCGGGCGCTTATCTCGCGCTGGCGGCGAAGCATCGCGTCACGCACACTATGCTTGTGCCGGTGCAGTATAGCCGGATCATGGCGCGCGAAGATTTCGATAGGTACGACCTCTCGAGCTTCGTGATGAAGTTCTGCACCTCGGCGCCCTTCTCGGCAGAGTTGAAAGCCGACATTCTGAAGCGCTGGCCTGGCGGCCTCATCGAGTATTTCGGCATGACCGAGGGCGGCGGGACGTGCGTGCTCGCGGCGCATCTTTTTCCGAACAAGCTGCACACGGTCGGCACGCCGGCGCCGGGGCACGACATCCGCGTCATTGATGATGACGGCCGGGACTTGCCGCGCGGCGAAGTCGGCGAATTGGTCGGCCGCTCCGAGATCATGATGAGCGGCTATCATAATCGCAAAGAACAAACCAACGCCGCGATCTGGATTTCCCCCGAAGGCCTTCCTTTCATCCGCACAGGCGATGTCGGCCGTTACGACGCGGACGGTTTCATCGAACTGATGGATCGCAAGAAGGACATGATCATTTCTGGCGGCTTCAACATCTATCCGAGCGACCTCGAAACGGTGCTTAAGCAGCATCCCGACGTTGCCGATGTAGCCGTCGTCGGCGTGCCGAGCGCGGAATGGGGCGAGACGCCAGTGGCGTTCGTCGTGTCGCGCGGCGCGGACGCAGCGTCGCTCAAAGCGTTTGCCAACCAGCGCCTTGGCAAGATGCAGCGTGTGTCGGACGTGCGGCTCATCGATGAGCTGCCGCGCAGCCATATCGGCAAAATACTGAAGCGCGAGTTGCGGGATAGCTACGCGGCGGAGACTTAGCGCTTCGCATACGTGCGGCAACGATCGGAGCAGAAGCGTACATTCTCCCATTCGCGCGCCCATTTCTTGCGCCAAACGAACGGGCGGCCGCAGGCTGCGCAGGTTTTCTGCGGCAGGTTAGCTTTATCCATGCGCGGACCGTTCGCGTTCTTGGCCATTGATCGCCTCTACCGTAACGGCGGGGCGTGATCCATTGCGTCCGGATACGCGTACCCGCACGTGTCCAAAACTCTGCGCCTCATTTTGGGTGATCAGCTGAGCCCGCGCATCGCTGCGTTGCGCGATTTGGATAAACAGAATGACGTGGTTTTGCTCGCCGAGGTTGCCGGTGAAGCAACCTATGTGCGCCATCACAAGAAAAAAATCGCTTTCGTGTTCGCCGCGATGCGGGCATTTGCAGCGCAGTTGCGCGCCGATGGCGTCACCGTCCGATACGTCAAGCTCGATGATCCGGAGAACACGAACACGCTGAAAGGCGAAGTGCAGCGTGCGATCAACGAACTCGGTCTAAGCGAAGCCATCGTTACGGAAGCTGGAGAGCACCGGCTCGCCGCCGAGATGGCCACTTGGGAAGCCGCGTTCGGCGTCCCCGTCGAAATCCGCGAAGACACGCGCTTCATGTGTTCGCACGCGCGTTTCAGAGACCGGGCGCACGGGCGCAAGCAATTGCGCATGGAGTATTTCTACCGCGAGATGCGCTCCGCCACCGGCCTGTTGATGGATGGCGACGAGCCCGCTGGCGGACGCTGGAACTTCGATGCGGAGAACCGCAAGCCGGCCAAAGTCGATCTCTTCATGCCGCGCCCGCCACGCTTTGAACCCGATGCGGAAACACAAAACGTGCTCGATCTCGTCGCAGCGCGCTTCGCCGATCATTTCGGCGACCTGACGCCTTTCTGGTTCGGCGTGACGCATGATGCAGCGGAACGCGCGTTAGAGCATTTCCTAAAAGAGGCGCTGCCGAACTTCGGTGATTATCAGGACGCGATGCTCAAGGGCGAGCCGTTCCTCTATCACTCGATTATCTCGATGTATCTCAATGTTGGCCTGCTCGATGCACGCGATATCTGCGCGCGCGCCGAGCAAGAATATCGCAAGGGACGCGCACCGCTGAATGCCGTCGAGGGATTCATCCGCCAGATCCTCGGTTGGCGCGAATATGTGCGTGGAATCTATTGGCTTGAGGGACCCGATTACATGCGCCGCAACGCGCTCGGCGCGACGCGCGATCTGCCTTGGTTCTACTGGTCAGCCGAAACCGACATGGCGTGCATGGCTGCGGCGCTCGGCCAAACCAAAGCGGAAGCATACGCCCACCACATTCAGCGGCTCATGGTGACCGGCAATTTCGCGCTGCTCGCGGGGATTGATCCGTTTCAAGTGCACGAATGGTATCTCGCCGTATACGCCGATGCTTATGAGTGGGTTGAGGCGCCGAACACGATCGGCATGAGCCAATTCGCCGATGGCGGCCTGCTGGCGTCGAAGCCCTATGCGGCCAGCGGCGCGTACATCGATCGCATGTCCAATTATTGCAGAGGTTGCGCGTACGATGTCAAGCTGAAGGCGGGCGCCAAGGCCTGCCCTTTCAATTATCTCTATTGGGATTTCCTCGCGCGCAATCGTGAGGCGCTTGGCGGCAATCCGCGCATCGCGCCAATGTTCAAGACACTCGATCGCATGAGCGATGAGCGCCGCGCGGAGATTGCCCGCGACGCCGCGACGTTTCTGGAGGTGCTGACATGACCGCGCTTTCAAGCTTCGCTGCACCCATGCGCGTCGCACTCTTCGGCGCTTCGGGCGGTATCGGCGGCGCGTTGCTGGAGCAGCTTGCTGCAGACGAACGCGTCGGCGCGATTTTTGCCGGCTCGCGCTCCGCTCCAAATGCAGTGCGCGCGAAGGTCACCCCGTTCCATTTTGATCTCACCCGCGAGGAGACGATCGCGAACGCCGCTGCGCGGTTCGGCGCCGATGGCGCGCTGGATTTGGTGCTCGTCACGACCGGCGTTCTGCACGAAGCATCGATGCAGCCGGAGAAGACATGGCGAGAGTTCTCGCCTGAAGCCTTTGCGCATGCGTTCGCAATCAATGCGACAGGCCCAGCTCTGATCGCGAAGCACGTGCTGCCCTTGTTGGCGCGCGATCGAAAGGCTGTGTTTGCGGCGCTCTCCGCGCGTGTCGGATCAATCGAAGACAATCGACTGGGAGGCTGGGCGTCATATCGCGCATCGAAGGCGGCGCTGCACCAGATCGTACGCACATGCGCCATCGAACTGGCGCGGCAGCGCCGCGAGGCGGTCTGCGTCGCGCTCCATCCCGGCACGGTCGACACTGCGTTGTCAGCGCCGTTCCAGCGCGGTGTCGCGGCGGAGAAGCTCTTCACGCCCGCACACAGCGCCGAGCGCCTTCTGGCGGTGATTGATTCGTTGACACCCGCGCAAAGCGGCCAGGTCTTTGCTTGGGACGGCGAACGAATTCCGTTCTAGGCCTTCGCAACTTCCTGTTCGATGCGGCCGAAGATCGAGTGGTTCTTGGCGTCGCGCATTTCGATCTCGACGCGATCGCCGTGCTTCAGGAAGCTCGTGGACGGCTTGCCGCTTTGGATCGTCTCGATCATGCGTTGTTCGGCGATGCAGGAATAACCGCGCCCGCCTTCGCTGACCGGTTTGCCAGGCCCGCCGTCTTCGCCGCGGTTCGAAACCGTGCCCGAACCGATGATCGTGCCTGCAGCGAGATCGCGCGTTTTGGCGGCGTGAGCGATGAGTTGGCCGAAATCGAAGGTCATGTCTTCGCCGGCGTTGGCAGCGCCGAATGGTTTGCCGTTCAGAGTGACGTGCATCGGCAGATGCAGTTTGCCATCGCGCCACGCATCGCCGAGCGAGTCTGGCGTCACGGCGACGGGTGAGAACGCGGACGATGGTTTCGATTGGAAGAAGCCGAAGCCCTTTTCCAACTCGGCTGGAATGAGATTGCGCAGGCTGACATCGTTGACGAGCATCACAAGGCGGATGCGCTTCTTCGCTTCCGCTGCGCTGATGCCGGCTTCGCAATCATCGACGATCACGGCGACTTCGGCTTCGAAATCGCAGCCCCAGGCTTCGTCTTTCAGCGGAATGGAATCGCGCGGGCCGAGAAAGACGTCGCTGCCGCCTTGGTACATGAGCGGATCGGTCCAGAAGGTGTCCGGCATCTTGGCGTTTCGCGCTTGGCGTACGAGTGCCACATGATTCACATAAGCCGAGCCATCCGCCCACTGATAGGCGCGCGGCAGCGGCGATGCAGCTTCGCGTTCGTGGAAACGCTCGCGCAGGATCGTGCCGTTGTTCACGCCCTCACTGACCGAGCGCAAACGCGGCTCGGCGTGCGTCCAATCATCGAGCGCGGCTTGCAGCGTCGGCACTTCCGGGCCGGCGTGCGCGTACCAGGCGAGATCATCGGAGACGACGACGAGTTTGCCGTCACGGCCGTGGCGGAGCGATGCGAGTTTCATTGCTTCACGGCGTCCTTTTGGTTTTCCGGCGCGGCTTTGATGAAGGCGGGATGTTTACGGGCGTTCTCGTCCCAGGCGACGAGGCGTGGGAATGGCGACAAATCCGTCTTGAAGCGGCGCGCATTGGCCATTTGCGGGACGAGCATAACGTCGGCGAGCGTCGGCTCGTCGCCGAAAACGTAAGCCGTGTCGGGATGGCTCGCGGCTTGGTGTTCAAGCGCGTTGAAGCCGAGCTTGATCCAGTGGCGATACCATTCGCCGACATGATCCTCGTTGGCGCCGAACTCGAGTTTGATCCGCGTCAGCACGCTGGTGTTGTTGAGCGGGTGAATATCGGTCGCGATCGTGGTGGCGAACGAGCGCACTTGCGCGCCGAGCCACGGATCGGCGGGCATCAGGCGCGGGTTCGGATACGTCTGATCGAGCCACACAAGAATCGAGAGCGATTGTGTGATGATGCCCTGCTCGGTTTCGAGCGCCGGCACGCGCATTTGCGGGTTCTTGGAGCGATACGGCTCGCGCATCTGCTCGTCCGTTCCCGGCGCGATGTTGATCGGGATGCTCTCGTACGCGACATTCTTGAGATTGAGCCCGATGCGGACGCGATAGGCAGCGGACGAGCGCCAGTAATCGTAGAGCTTAAGCATGGAGCTTTGTTACCCCCGCCTGGCGCCCAGCGCTAGCCATGTTTGCCGGGCGTCCAGCCGCGTTCGGCCAAGTGCTTTTGGCCGCTCTCGACCGCGCCGGCTTCGATCGATGTCGCCATTGAGTCGTTCCAACGGTTGAGATAGCCGAAGAGCGCGATCACGCCGAGGATCTCGACGATGTCATCGTCGCTCCAATGTTTGCGCAGTTCGGCGCCAACGGCTTCATCGACTGTGTTCGGCACGCTCGACGCCGCCTGTGCAAACGCGAAGGCGGCCTTCTCGGCGGGCGTGAAGAGAGCGCTGCGTTCGTAGTTCCAGATATCGGCCAAGCGTTCGTCGCTGCCGCCGCAGCGCTCGGCGGCGCGCGCGGTATGAGCTTGGCAATAGCGGCAGCCGGCTGTGAGGCTGGCGACGTAGCCGATCAGGCGCTTCTGCTCCGAGGTGACGCGGCCCTTGTTTTCCATCACCGCCTTGTTGAGTTCGATGAAGGCTTTCGCGATGGCCGGGCGGCGCTGCATCGTCAGAACGCTATTGGGCGGAAAACCCAGCGTCTCGTTGAAGAAGCGCGCCAGTTCGGCGACTTCCGCGTCGTGATCGGCGCTGAGCGGTTCAACCAACGGCATCCTTATTCGCCAATCCTCGATTTCGCCGCCGCGTGCGCTGCGCGCGCTTTCTCGTGAAGCCACGCGGCGTGTTGCGGCGCTTTCTTGGTGCGGCTCCATTCTTCGAGCATAAGCGGCGCGACGCGTTTCAGTTCAGCATGCTCTTCGGCCGTACCCGTATCGGCGGTGAGTTCCAGACGGTGGCCGTTGGGATCGAAGAAGTAGATCGACTTGAAGATGCCGTGATCGGTTGGGCCGAGCACGTCCAGGCCCTTCGACTCCGCGCGCGCTTTCGCGGCCATCAGCGCGTCGAGACTTTCGACTTTGAAGGCGATGTGCTGGACCCAGGCTGGCGTGTTCTCGTCGCGGCCCATGTCCTTTTGGTTAGGCAGTTCGAAGAAGGCGAGCACGTTGCCGTTACCCGCGTCGAGGAAGACGTGCATGTAGGGATCATATTCGCCGGTGGACGGGACGTGGTCTTCGGCGAAGGCGGTCGTGTAATCCATGTCGAACACGTCGCGATAAAACTCGACGGTTTGCTTCGCGTCCTTGCAGCGATAGGCGACGTGATGGATGCCGTTGGTGATGGGCATTGCGTTAGTCCTCGTCTGCGAAGATTTGAATGGTGGGTTCGCCGCCGGCCGATTGCCAGGCGCGGTACATGCCGGGCGTGTTCATCGCCCAAGCGGGGCGGCCTTGGCCATCGAGCACGATGACACCACCATCGCCGGCGGCGCCCTGATTGTTCAAGGTCGCGCCGACTTCGGCGATGACGTTATCCGCCGCTTCTTGCGCGCTTTCACCGTTGAACTCGATGCGCGCGCAGATATCGCGCGCGACGCCGACGCGGATGAAGAACTCGCCGGTGCCGGTGGCGGAGACGCCGCAAACGCCGTTTTGCGCGTAGGTACCGGCGCCGATGATTGGCGCATCACCGACACGGCCCCAGCGTTTGCCGGTGGTGCCGCCTGTTGATGTGCCGGCGGCGATGTCGCCGTTCGTATCGAACGCAACGACGCCGACCGTGCCGAACTGGTGATCGTCAGGCCAAGTTAGATGGGCGCGCGGTGCGGACGGTGCGCCGGCGGGACGCTGCGGGGTTGGCAGATTGTTGGCGCGCAGGTTTGTTTCGAGTTGCTGCCAGCGCCGTTCGGTGAAGAAGTAGGACGGATCGACCTCTTCCAAGTTTTGCGAACGGGCGAACGTCTCCGCGCCCTCGCCGATCAGCATGACGTGCCGCGAGTTCTGCATCACGGCGCGCGCGGCGCTGATCGGGTGACGCGTGCGCGTGAGGCCGGCGACGCTACCGGCGGCGCGCGTGCGGCCGTCCATGATGGACGCATCGAGCTCGTTGCGGCCTTCGGCGGTAAACACGGCGCCACGGCCCGCATTGAAGAGCGGATCGTCTTCCATTTCGCGGATGACGGCTTCGACTGCGTCGAGCGAAGAGCCACCGCGATCGAGGATGGCGCCGCCCGTTGTCAGCGCGCGCTGCATGGCGGCTCGATATTGCGCTTCGACTTCCGGCGTCAGGTTCGCGCGCTCGATAACGCCAGCGCCGCCGTGGACGATGATCGACCAGCGCGGCGCGGGCTCAGGGACGGTTGCGCATGCGCTGAGCGCGAGCAGAGCGAGCGCGAGAAACACGCGCATCAACCGGCCTTCAACACGCCGCGTCGGATTTGGTCGAGTTCGATCGACTCAAACAGCGCTTTGAAATTGCCTTCGCCGAAGCCTTCATTGCCTTTGCGCTGGATGAATTCGAAGAAGATCGGGCCGATCGCGTCCTTGCCGAAGATTTGCAGCAGCAGGCCTTGGCCTTCGCTTGGCGCGCCATCGATGAGGATGCGGCGCTTGCGGAGTTCGTCGACCGGCTCGCCGTGACCCGGCAGGCGTTTGTCGATCAGATCGAAATAGGTTTCGATCGTGTCTTGCAGCTCGACATTGCGCGCGCGCAGCCGATCGACGACTTCGTAGAGATTGTTGGTGCCGAAGGCCAAGTGCTGGATGCCCTCGCCTTGGTAGCGCTGCAGATATTCCTGGATCTGATCGACCTTGCCTTCCTCGCCTTTCGATTCATTGAGCGGGATGCGGATCTTGCCGTCCGGGCTCGTCATCGCTTTTGAGAAGAGGCCGGTGACTTTGCCTTCGATATCGAAATAGCGGATTTCGCGGAAGTTGAAGATGCGCTCGTAGTAGTCCGCCCACGTCGCCATGTTGCCGCGGAAGACGTTGTGCGTGAGGTGATCGAGATAGGTGAGGCCGATGCCGTTCTTCGATTCATCGGCGCCGGGGATCGGATCGAAGTCGATGTCGTAGATGGTGTCATCGCCGTAGCGATCGACGAGATAGATGTAAGCGCCGCCAATGCCTTCGATGGCGGGGATGTGGAGTTCGCCAGGGCCGACCGGCGAGGTCACTGCTTTCGCGCCGCGCTTTACGGCTTCTTCGAGCGCGAACTTTGCGTCCTTTACGCGGAACGCCATGGCGTTTGCCGAGGGCCCGTGCGCGGAGCGGAAGTCAGCGGCTTGGCCGGACGGCTCCATGTTCAGGATGAAGTTGATGTCGTTCTGCTTGTAGCGAATGACATTCTTGCTCTTGTGCTTGCCGACGGCGGTGAAGCCGATCTGTTCGAAATATTGAGCGAGCAGCGCCGGCTCCGGCGAGGTGAATTCCACGAACTCGAAGCCATCGGTTCCCAGCGGATTTTCAAACAGGTCGGCCATGACGTTTCCTCACGCTTGATCTTTGCTCCGATTTAGTTTCATCTGAAACCAATGGCAAGCGCAAAGCGGAAACCGAGCCCCCAAAAGTCAGGGGCTGAATTGCTGGTTCTGGAAGATTTCCTCCCCTACCGGCTCTCGATCCTATCGAACCGCGTCTCGCGCGCGATCGCAGCCCGCTATGCCAAGACCTTCGACCTCACCATCCCCGAATGGCGGATCATCGCCGTCCTTGGCCGCCGGCCCGGGCTGACGGCCAAGGAGATCGCTGAAGCGACCGAGATGGATAAGGTCGCGGTCTCGCGTGCGGTCGCGCGGCTTGTCGGCGCCAAGCGCGTGCAGGCGCGGGCTGATGCAGACGATGCGCGGCGGCAAATCCTCTCGCTTACATCTCAAGGCGAGAGTGTGCATGCGCGCATCGCGCCAATCGCGCTGGCGGCGGAGGAAAAGTTGCTGCGCGCGCTCGATGCACGCGAGCGGCGCGAACTGGATGCCGTGCTCGATCGATTGTTGATCGCGGCGCGGGAACTCTGAGCAAACGCAGCGCGCGCTGCGGGAACTTCGGAACCGTGTCGGCGTGACACGCGTCTGCTTTACGCGGGCGGGCGTTCGACACCCCGGAGTATGTCATGATCCGTTTTGTAACGATGGCGGCGGCCGCAGCTTTGCTCACCGCTGGCTGCGCAAGCATTGGCCGCGATGAAGCACCAGCGGCAAGCGCAGCAGCAGCGCCGGCCGCAAGCGCGCAACCTTCAACGCCCGCGCCGGCAGCGCCTGCGGCTGCTCCTACTGCCACGGCGGGCGGCTACACTGACGCGCAGATCGCATCCTTCGTAGCAGCGCGCACGGCGATCAATCAGCTCTCGCCCGGCTCAACGCCGGAACAGCAGCAAGCCACACAAACGCGGATCGGTGAAATCCTGCAAGAGAACAACCTGACGCCGGATGTCTACAACGCCATCACCACAGCGGCGCGCACGGACCAGGTGCTCAACAACCGCATCTCTGTCGCAGCGGTTGGCGATGATTTCACGGACCAGCAGCTGCTGGCGTTCATCGCAGCGAGCACGGAGATTCAGCCGCTGAATGCGTCGTTGGCGTCAGGTACGCCAGAACAGCGCACGCAAGCGGCCGAGCAAATTCGCGGCATCCTGCAGCGCAACAATCTCGATATTGAGACCTATAACGGCATCGCCGCGCAGGTGCGCACTAACGCTGAGCTGCAAACGCGGCTCAACACGCTGGCGCGTTCGCCGAGCGGACGCTAACTGCTTGAAGCGCGGGACCACTGAGTCCCGCGCTTTGCTTACGAACGGGGTGTCAGGCGGATGACGCGGCCGTTGTCTTCATCGGTGACGACGTAGATCGAGCCATCCGCCGCTTCCGCCAAATCGCGCAAGCGGCCAACGTCGAGCGCGAAGCGCTCTTCACCGACAACACGATCGCCATCGAGACGCACGCGCACAAGAACGCGGGTGTTGAGGCCTGTGATCAGAAGATCGCCGCGCCACGGGAAGAGTGAGCCGCGATAGAAATCCATGTCACCCGGCGCGATCACCGGATCCCAATAATAGTTCGGCTGCTCCATGCCTTCGCGCACGGCGATGCCTTCGGTGACTTGCGCGCCGCGATATTCGATGCCGTACGAGATCACCGGCCAGCCATAGTTGAGGCCAGCGCGATCGAGGTTCAGCTCATCGCCGCCGCGCGGGCCGTGCTCAATCGTCCAGAGCGCGCCCGTATCCGGATGAATGTCGGCGCCTTGCACGTTGCGGTGGCCGTAGGACCAAATCTCCGGCGCTACGCCAGCTTGGCCAACAAACGGATTATCGCTCGGCACGGTGCCGTCGGCATTGATGCGCACGACTTTGCCGATCGTGTTGGAGCGATCCTGCGCGAAGCCGCGTGAGTCGTCGCCCTGGCGATCGCCGAGCGTGATGTAGAGCCGGCCCTCACGGTCAAACACAAGACGCGAACCGAAGTGGCCGTTCGAGCGCCAGGCTGGGTTCTGCTGAAAGATGCGCTGCACGTTTTCAACGGCGGTTGCGTTCGCATTCAAGCGGCCGCGCGCGACGCTGGTTGAGTTCGTGTCATTGCCGCGCGGTTCGGAATAGGACCAATAGATCAAACGATCGGTCGCGAAGTTCGGCGAGAGCGCGATGTCGAGCAAGCCGCCCTGTCCGCGCGCGAACACTTCCGGCAAGCCGGCGATCGGATCAGAGATCTGCCCACCCGGCGTGATGAGGCGCAAACGCCCCGCGCGTTCGGTGACGAGCAGATTGCCGTCCGGCATCACCGCGATGCCCCACGGATGATTGAGACCGCTCGCGATCTCTTGCGTCGCGATGGTGACGCCCGAGCGCTGCTCCGGCGCGCGTGTCTGTCCTGCGAACGCCGGTTGGAACGGCGCGTTGGCGCGCCCTTGCTGCACCGGCGCACCTGCGGATGCGCCTGGCGTTTGACTGTCGGCCGGTGCGCCACTGCACGCTGCAAAGAAGATTGCGGTTACAAACATCAGCTGTCGCATGAGGTCCCCTGAACTGTTCAGAACGGGATGTAGGTCGCGTGCGCAGCCTCGCCACCCGTTTGCGACCAATGCACCCGACGGACGCCTCGCCTTGCTTCCGCCGCCGGGGCGGGCGAAAAGCCGGGCGGACAATGACCGCAACCGCACACTTCGCAACATTCGACTGGGAGCCCCAACGGGCCCAGACCCTGCGCAAGGCGCGGCGGCGCTCGCGGCTGATCGGGGCGCTCCGGCGCTTCTTCGTGGCCGCTGCCGGGGCCTCGTTCGCGGCGGTTTTCGTGTTCATGACGCTCCACGCTATTCAGGGCGTCTCGAATGCCGGCCAGTACGCGTCGTCAGAGCCGCTACGGATGATCAATCCGCGGTTTATTGGCCAAACCGAAAATGGCGGCCCCTACCAGCTCTCGGCCGAAATGGCCGAGCGGCAGCCAGGCGAAGGCCAGCCGATCGCGCTGATCGCGCCGGTTTATCGGACCGAGGCCGGAACGATTATGCTCGCCCCCCGGGGGATTTATGACGAAGCGGCCCAGACCGTGGTTTTTGACGGCGAGGTCCTGTTTTCCGACGCCGGCGGCAACCGGTTCACCACCCCCAACATGATGGTCGACCTGGACGCAGGCACCCTGACCGGCCGGGGCGGCGTAACAGGCGCCGGACCCCTTGGCGTGCTTACGGCCGAAAGTTATGAATTACGGGACAGTGACCGAGCGCTGGTGCTTCGGGGCGGTGTCCGCGGCCAGATTCCTGACCGCAGTGCGCAGACGGGGAGCGATAGCCCATGAGGCCCGCAGGTATTCTGATCGCCGCCGGCGCGTTTCTGCTCGGCGCATTCGCGGCCGCTCCGGCGCACGCTCAATTGAGCGAAGGCGGAGGCCCAGTTTCGTATTCGGCTGACAATCTCGAGTATTTCGATGGCGAACGCCGCCTCGTGCTCGTGGGCGATGTCGATATCGTCCAGAACGACGCGCGTTTGCGCGCTGATCGCATCACGCTCTTTTTCAGTTCATCGTCGGGCGGGCAGACCGCGCAAGGCCTCGGCTCGGGCGACATCGAGCGCATGATCGCCGAGGGCGAAGTCTATTACGTGCGCCCCTCCCAGTCCGCGCGCGGCAACCGCGCCGTCTATGAGATCTCGCAGGATAGCGTGACCTTCTCGGGCAATGTCGTGGTGGCGTCGGATGAGAACGTCATCCGTGGCGAAACCCTGGTCTTGAACATCGGCAATCGCCGGACGGTGATCCGTCCGCAGGGCGGCGGCCGGGTCCGCGGGGTGTTTGTCCCCAGCGAGGGCGGGCAAAATTCGGGCCAACCGCGCCAGTGAAGCCCCAATCGTTACGAAATCTTAGCCGCGCGTGGTGCATATGAGCACCCAGGGCGCTGCAAGCCGTTCGGCCGATGCCCAGACCGCTCAAGGCGGTCTTGGCGTGGTTTCGATCGGGAAATCCTATCGCGGCCGCCGCGTGGTCAAAGACGTGTCTCTGCACGTCAACCGCGGCGAAGTCGTTGGTTTGTTGGGCCCCAACGGAGCAGGCAAAACGACCTGCTTCTATATGATTACGGGGCTCGTACGCGTGGACCAGGGGCAAATCTTGTTGGACGGCCAGGACGTCACAACACTGCCTATGTACCAACGCGCAAGGCTTGGCGTGGGCTATCTCCCGCAAGAGCCGTCGATCTTCCGTGGTCTGACCGTCGAACAGAACGTGATGTCGATTGTCGAGCTCTCCGAGCGTAACCGCTCGAAGCGCCGCGAAATCGTCGACGGGCTGCTCGCCGAGTTGCGCGTAGACCATCTGAAAGATGCGCCTGCATCTGCCCTCTCGGGCGGTGAACGGCGTCGGGTCGAAATCGCGCGGGCTCTGGCGACGCGTCCGTCGTTCATGCTGCTCGACGAGCCTTTCGCAGGCATCGACCCGCTCGCCATCAACGACATCCGCGAGCTTGTGCTGTTTCTCAAACAGCGCGGGCTTGGCGTTCTGATCACCGACCACAATGTGCGCGAAACGCTGCAGATCGTGGACCGTGCATCGATCATGTTTGACGGCGAAGTGATGTTCGAGGGCTCACCTTCCGAGGTGATGGCTTCGTCGGTCGTTCGCGAAAGGTATCTCGGCAAAGATTACAACTAGACCGGGGCCCGCTCATGGCGATGACACCCCGTCTAGAGATGCGCCAGGGCCAGGCCCTGGTGATGACGCCGCAATTGCAGCAGGCGATCAAACTGCTGCAGCTTTCGAACGTCGAATTGCAGGAGTTCGTTGAAGGCGAACTCGAGCGCAATCCGCTGCTTGAGCGCGAAGAAGGCTCGGCCGAAGCGCCGAAAGCCGAAAGCGGCGATGCACAACAGCTTGAGTTCGATAGCGGCATGGCGCCGGCGGAAGCAGCACTCGATGTGTCTGTCGCCGACATGGCGCCGGATCTGAGCGCCAATGAATTGGCGGAAGCGGGCGCAGCCCCCCTCACTGATTGGTCGAAAGCGTCGTCGGGCAAGAGCTTCGACGACATGCCTGGCATCGAAGAGACGCTGGCCAATGATCTCACACTCGCCGAACATCTCGATGCGCAGCTGACCGAAGCCGGCCTCGATTCCATCGACCGCATGATTGGCGGCGTGCTGATCGATGCGGTGGACGATTGGGGCTATATGCGCGCCGACGTCCGCGAGATCGCTGTGCGCATCGGCGCGCCGGTCGAACAAGTCGAAAAAGTTCTGCGCGTGATGCAAGGCTTCGAGCCTGTCGGCATCATGGCGCGCGATATCGCGGAATGCTTGACGCTCCAGCTGAAGGATCGCGACCGCTTCGATCCGGCGATGGAAAAGCTGGTCGGCAATCTCGATTTGCTGGCCAAAGGCCATTTCGAGCGTTTGCAGCACATCTGCGAAGTCGATCGCGAAGATCTGATGGACATGGTTGCGGAAGTCCGCGCGCTGACGCCGAAACCGGGCGCCGGCTTTGGCGGCGGCCATGTGCAGTCGGTGGCGCCCGATGTCTATATCCGCCAAGCGCCGGATGGCACTTGGGTGGTTGAGCTCAATTCCGACACCATGCCGCGCGTGCTGATGAACCAGCGCTATTACGCGACGGTGTCGAAATCCGCGAAGCGCGAAGAAGACAAGCAATTCGTGCAGGAATGCGCCGCGAACGCATCATGGCTCGTGAAGAGCTTAGACCAGCGCGCCAAGACCATCCTGAAAGTCGCGCGCGAGATCGTGCGCCAGCAGGACGGCTTCTTCGATAAGGGCGTCGCGCATCTGCGTCCGCTCAATTTGAAGACTGTCGCCGCCGCGATCGAGATGCATGAATCGACCGTCTCGCGCGTGACGTCGAACAAGTACCTCTCCTGCGCCCGCGGCGTGTTCGAGCTGAAATACTTCTTCACGGCCAGCATCAACGCTGCCGACGGCGGCGAAGCGCACTCAGCCGAAGCCGTGCGCTACGAGATCAAGGGCTTGATCGAGCGCGAAGGCGAGATGGACATTCTCTCCGACGATCGCATCGTCGAAATCCTGCGCGAAAAAGGCATCGACATCGCGCGCCGCACGGTGGCGAAGTATCGCGAGAGCCTGCGGATCCCGAGCTCGGTTGAGCGCAAGCGGAAGCTGGCGGCTGGGTTTTAGGCGCCTCACGGCGACATTCTCGCCGAACCATGCGAGGCTTCCTTCAGATCGCAGAGGATGACCCCATGGCGGAACGGTTTGAGCGGCATCGTCAGCCTTGGACGTATGACGAACTCCAGAAGCTGCATCTGCTTGCGGGCAAGGGCATGTCGCTAAAGGCGATCGCCAAGGCGCTCACGCGCAGCGAGGAATCGGTCAAGGACCGCGCCAAGGCCGATAAGCTGACCATCGCAAAGCTACGCTGAACCGGCGCTGCTGGGCGTGCGTCCGTCATCCCCACGCTGCGGTTCGTCGCAAGTGTTTTGCCGACGCGCGCGTGGCGGTATCGGCTGAACCCATGAAATACGTCGCCCTCGCCGCCGCCACGTTCCTCGCCGCTTGCGCCAGCGCGCCCGCGGGCGCAACGCAAGTGACCGCTTGCCCGCCTGCCGGTTACGACCGCGCTTCACTTGAAGCCTTGCGCGCAGCGGAGTTTCAGATCGCGGACGACACAGAACGCGCCAACTTTGCGCGCAGCCTCATTCCCTGCCTTGCGTCGCCCGATCCCTTCCTGCGTGATCAGATTGCGTACGAAGGACTGACCAATTTGCTTCGTCGTCAGCAACTTTCTGTCAGCGTGCGCACTGATCTCACCAATCAGACTCTCGCCATGATGCGCGGCCCCGATCCGGATGGCTTTGCCCGCCCGTTCGCGGCGCTGGCGCTCTCCGAACTCGTGCGTGCGGATCGCATCAATGGCTACTACGATGACATGATGTACGACGAGGTCGTCGCGCGGTCTGCGGAATATGTGCGCGGCATCCGCGATTATCGCGGTTTCGATGAGCGCGAGGGCTGGAGACACGGCGTCGCGCATGGCGCCGATTTGCTGATGCAGATCGTGCTCGATCCGAACTTCAACGAAGCGTCGCACATGGTCGCAATCCGCGATGCGGTGGCGAGCCAAGTCGCACCGACGACGCATTTCTATACCTACGGCGAGTCCGAGCGGCTCATGCGGCCGATCCTGTTCATGGCGCGGCGGGGTGTGTTCACGGAAGCGGAGTGGACGGCGTGGTTCGAGCGACTGATGCAGCCCGCGCCGCTCAACGAATGGAGCGACGCCTTCAGCTCTCAAGCGGGCCTAGCCAAACGTCACAACATGACGGCGTTCATTCAAGCCGTGTGGATCAATGCGCGCTTAAGCGAGAGCACGGCCGATGACGTGCTGCTCCCCGGCGCCGAAGCGGCATTGCGCGGGCTTCCTTGAACTGCTTGGTTTAAGTGCGCCGCGAACGCAGGAGCAGGAATTGCCCGAACAAGACCAGCGCCACGCCGCCAAGCGCGAGCACGCCCCAGCTTTTGCCTTCGAACAGCGTCGAGACAACCATCGCCACAAGCGGCGCAAGTGCAGAGATGTAAGACGCCAGCGCGTAGCCACGGCGCCGCGCGAGCCCGTAATACATCAGGAACGCGATCACTGAGCCGATCAGCGAAAGGTGCAGAAGCGAGAAGATGTATTCCGGCGTGAACTCGAACGCCCAAGGCTTTCCGGTTGCGAACGCGTAGAGCGCCAGGATGCCCGCGCCATACGCCATCGCCCAACCGGTCGACGCAGCGATCGTCGAGCCCGCCATCTCACCGCGGCGCGCGTAGATATTGCCGACGACAGACGCCGCAACACCAAGCAAAGTCAGCCCAATCCCGGTCATCGCCAGCGTGTCGAAGTTCGCCGACATCACCTCGTCCCAGGACAGGAGGCAAATACCTGCAATGCCAAGCAAAGCCGCTATCCACGAGAGCAAAGATGCGCGCTGACCGAACGCAATGCGAAAGCCGATCAGATTCATGAACGCCATGGCCGCGAACACGATCGCGACGACAGCGGACGTCACCCATTGCTCAGCGATGTAGACGAGCGCGTAATTGATCGCGAAGGTCGAGAAGCCCACGCCAAATGCAGCGACATGCTGTGCGCGCGTCATCGCGAGCGACTCACCGCGCAGCAGACACCACGCGAATAACAGCACTGCCGCAAAGGTGAATCGATAGATAACCGAGATTACGGGATCGACGACGCCAAGCTGCAACGTGATCGCGTACCAAGTCGTACCCCACGCGAGCGTGCAGACGATGATCGCGACAAGATCGAGCCATTGGTTCGATGCAGCGCCCGTCGCACTGCTCGTCGAAGCATTCTCGCTGCTCATTGCTTGGCCCCTCGACGGCCACAAGTGGGACTTTCCGTGGCGCCTGCAAAGAGCACTGCTCGCGGATGCGGCGAAGCGCCCTTTTCTGGCGCCCAATCGGGTGTTGCCGCGTTGACCCACCCCATGTCGAGGCCTACCTTTGCTCTATGGCATCGGGACTGTCCCAGGGGGCGGGATTCCGGTCTCGAAGGCTCTCCGCGCGGACTCGCGGCAACTACAAGGAGGTCTTCATGCGCGTACAGGTCGCCGGTCGGCAAATGGATGTCGGCGAAGCGCTCAGAACTCGCATCGAAACGGAACTCGAGAGCAGCATCAGCAAATACTTCCAACGTGCCACTGATGCTGTCGTCACAGTTGGGAAAAACGGCGGCGGCGTTGGCATCGAGGTAGACTGCCTCGTCCACTTGCCCTCCGGCATCTCGCTTCAAGCCGAGGGCCACGGCGGCGACGCTCACAGCGCGTTTAGCGACGCCGTCGAAAAGCTCGAAAAACGGGTACGGCGCTACAAACGTAGGCTGCGGAATCACCACGCAGACAACAAATCCCCTCTTCCCGCCGAGGACGCCGCATCGTATGTGCTCGCCCCATTGATTGAAGAGAATGATGCCGACACGGACTTGTCGGCGCCGGCGGAGGATCCGCCGTTGGTGATCGCGGAAACCACGGTCGCCGTTCGCACAATGACCGTTTCGATGGCGGTTATGCAGCTCGATTTGTCCAGTTCTCCGGCACTCATGTTCAGAAACGCCGGAAATGGCGGGCTGAATGTTGTGTATCGCCGACCAGACGGAAACATCGGCTGGATCGATCCGGAGCGGGCGCAATCGCGGGCGCTCAACGGAACTTAAGGTTTACGCAAGCGTTGGCGCCGCTTCTGCAGCGGCGCTCACGCAAGGAAGTGGCGGATGAACGAATTAGGCGATTTGATCGCGCCAGAGGCGATTTTGCCCCGTTTGGCGGCAACATCCCGGAAACAGGCTTTGCTCGCTATGTCGGAAACGGCAGCGCGCGTGACCGGGCTTGATGCGCGATCGATCTTCGAAGCTGTGCTGCTGCGCGAGCGCAACAAGGGCACGGGCGTCGGCAACGGCGTCGCCATCCCGCACGCGCCGGTTCTCGGCATTGTCCAGCCCGTCTGCGTGTTTGCACGGCTTGATATCCCGCAAGACTTCGAAGGCATTGATGGCCGCGCCTGCGATCTCATTTTCATGCTGCTCTCGTCGCCCGATAAGAGCGGCGATCACTTGAAGGCGCTGGCGCGCGTGTCGCGTCTCTTGGGTCGTGCTGACATGCGCGACAAGCTGCGCGCGGCGCGTGGCGCCGACGATCTCTACGCGCTGATCGCCGGGACTGCGCACGTCGACGCCGCCTGAGGTTAGCCGATGACGGGGTGGGATCGGCTGTTCTCGTACTTTCCGCTGATGATGTTTGGCGTCGCGTTGCTGGCGCTCGGCGTGTTCGCAGCGTGGCCATCGCTGTGGAGCGCAGCGCTCTTCATTTTCGTGATCTTCTTTCTGCCGCCCATGGTGCAGCGCGTAATGTTTCGCTGGGCGCCGCTGAAGCATGGTGTCGCCTGCATTGACGGTCGCGCGTTTTGCCCGTGGTTGGCGGCGCATCACATTCAGGCGTTCTACGACGCACTCCCGTTTCTTGAATCGCTGTTGCGCGTGTTTCCTGGCTTCTATTCGCTCTGGCTGCGCATGTGGGGATCACGCATCGGCTATGGCGTCGAATGGCCCGTGCGCATGGACGTGCTCGACCGCAGCCTGATGGACATCGGCAACCGCGTTGTGTTCTCGCGCGAGGTTGAACTGGCCGCACACGTGCGCCGCAAGCTTGAGGGCGCGGGCTCACGCGTTTTGGTGCGGCCAGTGCGGATCGGGTCGTACGCGTTTATCGGCGCGGGCGCGAAGATCGGCCCCGGCGCGAACGTGCCCGCGAACGCAAACGTGCCGCCTGCCGCTGTTGTCGGTGTGAATGAGAGCTTCGGCGACGCCGTGCGCCATCCTGAGAAAGAAGAGTCGCAGTTCGTGATGAGTTGAGTCTGTCCGGAACCCTCTCCCCGAGAGGGGAGAGGGTAGGGTGAGGGCTGCGCAGAACGATCAGAAAAGAGCGCGACAGAGTTGAAGCGTCAAACGCCTGCGCTCCACCCTCACCCTGCCCTCTCCCTCCCAAGGGAGGGCGAGGGTTCTCTCCACGCTATTCCTTTTCCAACCTCGCCAGCACCACGCCTTCACTCACCTGCGCGCCGGCTTTCGCGTTGAGCTCAGCGAGCTTGCCGTCGAACGGCGCGGTCAGCGTGTGCTCCATCTTCATGGCTTCGAGCACGAGAATGGGATCACCCTTCTTCAGCTTCGCGCCGGCCTTGGCGGCGACGGAGACGATCTTGCCCGGCATGGGAGAAAGGATCGCGCCATCGCCGGCGCTTGCTTCGTCGGCGCTGCGTTCGCCAGTGTCGAGCTCGAAGGGATACGTTTCACCTTCAAAGCTAACGATCAATGGACCGCCGCGTCGATAGAAATCGACAGACTTCGGACGTCGCGAACCGGGCGCATCGCTTCTGTCCGGAGTCGCTGAGAAAGACTCGTTGTCGTAGGTCATGCGTACGACCGCACTTGGCGCAGCGTTTAAACGAAACCCCAGCGCGCGCGCCCACGGCGAACTATCGCTTGCCCGGCCAATTTTGCCGAAGCGCTCGGCAAACCCGTAAGCGGCCTCGCTCAAGATTGCCGCACTTGGGGCAGGACGCTTCAAGAGAGCGTCGCCGCGCGATGCGATCAAGGCGGTGTCAACGTCGCCCGATTTGAATGCCGCGTCATCCAGGCAGCGGACCAAGAATCCGGCGTTGGTCTTCACAGGCCAAACTTCCGTTTGCGCGCAGCCAAAGCGCAGCTTGGCGATAACTTTGCCTCTGTCGTTGGCGTGCGCGACGATCTTTGCGATCATCGGATCATAAAACGGACTTACCTCCCGCCCTTCCGGAATAGTTGGCAGATAGGCGCTGTCGACGCGGACGCCGTAGTCCTTGTCGAGAACATGAAACATCGACAGCTTTCCGGTTGAAGGCAGAAATCCGCCATTTGGGTCTTCCGCATACAACCGCGCTTCCATCGCCCAGCCGTTGATCTTCAGCTCTTCCTGCTTCAGCGGCAGTTTCTCACCGCTCGCGACACGCAGTTGCCACTCGACCAAGTCCTGCCCGGTGATCTCTTCGGTCACCGGGTGTTCGACTTGCAAGCGCGTGTTCATTTCCATGAACCAGATGCGGTCGCCGCGCAGGCCTTCGCTGGCG
>CAYOPM010000002.1:0-646920 GCA_964405865.1 uncultured Terricaulis sp.
GAGCTCGCGCTAACTGCCAGGAAATCACGTCGCATCGATTTCCGCCGCCTGGCGCACCCAAAGGGATTCGAACCCCTGACCTCTGCCTTCGGAGGGCAGCGCTCTATCCAGCTGAGCTATGGGTGCTCTGGCGTTGCGGCTTGACCGGCCGCGCGGCGGGCGACACCTCTAACCGAGCTTGGCGGCAAAGGCGAGAGTGGGAAGCCCTATGCGCACATGGTTTTACGCCCTCCTCGCGGCGGCGGCGGCGGTTCTGGCCTCGTGTGCGCCCGTTCACCAGGGCGAGCCGGCGCTCTGGCGGATCGCCGACGCCGACAGCGAAATCTACCTGTTCGGCTCAGTGCATGTGCTGCCGCACGACAGGCAGTGGCTCAATCCGCGCATCCTCAGCGCACTCGAGAGCGCCGACGAGTTCATCACCGAGACCGATGTCGACGCAGCGGACTTCTCCGCGCTCGCGATTGCGCACGGCACGCTCCCCGAGGGTGAGACGTTGGCGTCGCGGCTTTCGGAGGAAGATCGTGAACGGCTGGCCCGCGCGGCGCGCGACACTGGCCTCGATCCGGTCGCGCTCGACCGGTTGCGGCCGTGGTTCGTCGCGCTGCAAGTCACTTACGCCTACTCAGCGCAACGCGGTCACACCACCGAAGCGGGCGTCGAGACCGTGCTCGGCGCACGGGCGCGGGCGCAAAATATGCGCTTTAGCTTTCTGGAGACGCCGGAGCGGCAGATCCGCGTGCTCGCCGATCTCGCGCCGGAAGATGAAGCACACTTCCTCTCCGTGTCGCTCCGCCAAATTCAGGGCGGCGGGCGCGCGCTCACCAATCTCGACGAACCATGGGCGCGCGGCGATCTCGTGACACTGTCACGCGAACTCGACCGTCAGTGGGAAGAGGCAGGCCCCGCCATTCACAACGCGCTGATCGTCGATCGCAACCGCGCTTGGGCGGATGCGATCGAACAGCGGCTCGCCGGTTCGGGCAGCGCCTTCATCGCCGTTGGCGCAGCACACCTCGTGGGCGACGAGAATGTCGTCCAGTTGCTACGCGAGCGCGGCATCGTCGTCGAAGGGCCCTAGCCTTCCGGCGGACGCGTCACGCGGCCTTGCAGATTAGCTTGCACTTCGCGTGCATCGAACGCGTCCGGATCGTTCGCAGGTTTTTGGCCGTTGAACATGGCGATCTCAGCGACGGCTTCGTAGCGCGTCACTTCGCGATAGCTGGTCGGCTCATCCCAGAACGGATCGTAGAACGGGCTCCAGCCGCGGCGTGGCGAGTAAAACCAGAAGTCCGATGCGAAACGCGGACGGTAGCCGTTGCCTTGCAGGCGGGTGCGCTCTTCGGTGTCGCGGTTGGCGACGATGAAATAGTCGAAGCCGGATTGGGTGGTGAGTTCGGCGGCGCGGAAGAGCAGATAGGTCTCAACCGTCTCGCGGTCCGTCAGCGTGTTGCCGCGGAAGCTGATGCGCAGGCGATTGTTCTCGATCCGCTGCTCATGGAAGCCGTATGTGGTGGTGTCGGCGGGTTGGTAAGGCGTGGCGGTCGCGCAGGCGGCGAGCAGCCCCGCGGCGACGGCAAGCAAAAGCGTACGCATGACCTAGCGATCTCCGTTCAGCCCCCGCTCGATAATGTAGGGCGACCCGCGCCGACGCCAATCGCAAACTAGTGATGCAGGATGATCCTCGCGGTCGAAACCTTGGCCGGAGCGATGGTCTCGCCGCTGGCGAGGGTGACGGAGTGGATCACGGCATCGATTTCCCGCCGCCAGAAGTTGAGGAATTGGTGGATGCGCGGGTAGCGCGGCGCGAGGTCGAGCGTCTGCCAGATGAAACTCTGCAACAGCGCCGGATGGTCAGGCATGTAGTAGAGCACTTCGGCCGTCGCCAAGCGCCAGCCCTGCAACTGCAAAGACAGTTCACTCGAACTCATGTGCTGCTTACCTCCTGCAAAGTAGAACGCGGCGCACAGCCTGCTGTTTCTCAGCTTAATGGAGGCTGAGGTGGAGATATTACCAAGTCAATATTGTCGCGCCGCTAGCACTCGCGTGCACGCGCTGCCAAGCGCGCGGCATTAGCGCAGAAAAGCCAGATGGCGCATGCGTTTGCGAGGAGCCGGCGCGAGCGGTGCAGTAAGTATTCGCGTCGCACGCGTGCAAATAAATCAGTCGCGCAGTCCGATCATCGCCGCAGCGATGAGCAGAAGCACGCCGACGATTGCCGCGAACACGCGCTGCGCACGCGGTTCGGTCAATGTCTTGGCGAGCGCCCCACCCGCAAGGCCGTAGCCCGCCATGGCGATGACGTCGCATACGATCACCGCCGCGCCGAGAAGCATAAGCTGCGGCACAATCGGGCGCGCCGGATCAACGAAGGGCGGCAGCACGGCGGTGAAGAAGACGATGATCTTCGGGTTGGCGAACTGCACGGCAAAGCCATCGCGGAAGGCCGTCTCGGCAGCAGAGCCACGCGCGGTTTTCAGTTGCGCCGTCCCCCTCCAGGCGGACCAGAGCGATTTGACGCCAAGCCACGCTACATAGAGCGCGCCCAAGATGGCGACGAGGCGAAAGGCGGCTGGGTAGGCATTGACCAGCGCACCCAGTCCAAGTGCTGCGGCTGCAATCCAAACCAAAGTAGCCACGTTCATGCCGGCGACGCCGAGCAGAGCAGCGCGGGGTCCGGCGCGGACGCCGGTGGCGATGGAGAAGAGATTGGCGGGGCCCGGTGTGATGGCGAAGATCGTCATCGTGCCAAGAAAGAGCGCGTAAAGCGCTGGATCAACGGGAAGCATGGAAAAACTCGTTCGCTCAAGGCTGAAGACAGGCGCGCGTGGGCGCGGGCCGGTTAGGGGCTCAGCCTTCCTGTCGGTGTGCGAACGTCGTCATCGGCGGCGTGCTTAACGCTGGCCGCTGCCGCCTTCAAGCATCTTGGCCTTCATCATCCGCTGAGAGGCGAAGTGACAGGCCAGATAGCCCAGCAAAATCGGCGGCAAACCCGCTGCGATCGGCAACACTGGCGATAGTCCACCTGGCGGCAGCGCTTGCGCGGCCAGCATTATGGTTAGCGGAAAGCCGATCCCAAGCAGGATCAGACCGGCAAAGATCAACAGCCGCGCTTCCGCACGGAGTGTAGCCGGAGTGGGACGAGTTGTGCGCATGAGCCTGACACGAGCGAAAATCGCGCCACTCGCGAACGCGCGCTAGGCGGATGGTTTCTGTGGCGCTCACGCATCGGGTTCACGCGCTTGTGTGTCTCGGAAACATCGGTTTCCATCATCAGACATTAAGGCGGAGGAACTATATCTATTCAGACGCGTCCCGTTAGCAGAAGCTCACAACAGTAGAAGACGCACGGTATGGCATTGGCGGAACTCCTGACCGCAGACGAGGAAGAGCTCGCAGAGCACTACCCGAACCGCGTCGAGCATTTGGCCGACGGAATTGTCCATGCAGTCGGCATTCTGGCGGCGCTCATCGGTGGCGGTCTTCTGGTTGCTTTCGCGCTAACCACTCGCGGCGTCCCGCTCGCCACTGCCGGCGCAATCTACGCGCTCTGCATGATGGCGATGCTGGCGGCCTCTGCAGTCTACAATCTAACCCGCCCCTCACGCTATCGCCGCGTTCTGCGCCGCATCGACGAAGCGGCCATCTTCCTGATGATTGCGGGCTCGTACACGCCGTTTACCGTACAATTGCTGCCCCCGGACTTCGCGATAGGCATCACGGTGGCGATCTGGATCGCAGCGCTCGTGGGCGCTGCCGGTAAGGTGTTCTGGACGCACCTTTCTGATCGAGCCTGGTGCTTCATCTATTTGGCCTTCGGCTGGCTCGCCGTTTTGGTGCTCGGCCCCGTCGTGCCGACGCTGCCGCCGCTGGCGATCGGCATGCTGATCGTCGCCGGCCTTACCTATTCAGGCGGCGTGTTGCTTTACCTCAACCACGCCATTCCCTTCCGCCGCGCGCTCTGGCACGCCTGCGTGATCATCGGTGCGGCGGGTCACTACGGCGCGGTGTTTGTCGGGCTCGTCATGTAACGCCCGATGGGGGCGAGCATGAGCGGTTGGCGCGACGGCGAAGGCAGAACAGCATCCGATAGGCGCAAGCACGAAGGCCGCACCGAGCGGCTGCGCTTTATGGAAACCCTGCGCTACCGCCCGCAGACTTTGATCAAGCCAGCACTCAGCGCCGCGTTCGTCGCATTGCTGATCTTTGCACTAATCAACGCCTTCATCTGAGTTCAGCGCGGAACGAAGCGCGGCGCGATTGTGTTGATCTCGCACCCCTAACCCGTTTCGAGGAGCCAGCCCCCATGCCTACCCCCGCCGGTCACACGACCGCCATCCGCGCAAAGAAGGTCATCGGTACGTCAGTAAAAGATACGAGCGGCGAGAAGATCGGCACCGTCGAAGATCTGGTGCTCGACAAGCAGTCGAACTCGATCCTGTTCGCTGTCGTCGGCTTCGGCGGCGTGCTCGGCATCGGCGAGAAGTTTCACCCGCTGCCGTGGGCCGTGCTGAACTATGACGAAAGCGAGGACGCTTACGTCGTGCCGTATACCAAGGACGAGTTGAAGGCTGCGCCGCACGATTCGATTAGCGAACTCACGAAGAATGATGGACTGGCTTATCGCGACCGGAGCTTCGCGTTCTACAAGGTCGATCAATACTGGACGTAAGCGTTCGGTAGCGACAAAGGAAGTGAACGCCCGCCAGTGATGGCGGGCGTTTTTCGCTACGGCTGCTGCGTCGCGTAGACACCGCCCATCTCGTCGTCCCAAGTGAGCAACCCCGCTTCGAAGTCGTCTGCCAGCAACTCGATCAGCTCTGTGAGCGAAGGCGCGGCCACTTCACGGCTCGCATCGTCGTGCCACATCGTGATGACTTGGCCGAGCGTGCCTTTCGCCGGCGGTTCCATATCAACGCACAGATGATTGCCGCCGCCGTCGCCGCAGAATGGAATCCATTTCAGGCGCCACCACTCGTCACCACGGATCGGGCCGTTCGGTTCGCAATCGAAGCCGTCCGGCTTGAACTCGCTGTGATAAAGATCGGCCCACACCGTCCATTCGTCAGCGATGCGCTCGGTTGTGAAGAGCTCCCAGCCCGGCAAGACTTGATGTTCATTGCTGCCATTATGCAGCTTCAGCAAATGGCGGAGGTCGGCTGGAAATGTACACTTCACCGCTATCTCAGCAGCAGCGATCTCTACCTCGCTCGCGCCCGGAGCGAGGTACGTCGGAAACGCCGCGTGCGCGCCGGTCGCTGCATCGACATAGCGCTTCCACGCCGCATCGAAACGCGCCGGATCGAAGCTACTCATTCTTCCCGCGCTTCTTATCGCGCTCCGCCAGGATGCGCAGACGCAGCGCGTTGAGCTTGATGAAGCCTTCGGCGTCGGCCTGGTTGTAGCCACCCGCTTCGTCGAAACCGACGAGCTTCTTCGAATAGAGCGAGTACGGCGAGGACCGGCCAACGGTGCGAACGCTACCCTTATAGAGTTTCAGCTTCACATCGCCCGAGACGCTGGCTTGGCTGGCGTCAATCGCGGCCTGCAGCATCAGGCGCTCAGGCGTCCACCAGAAGCCGTTATAAATGATGCTGGCATATTTCGGCATCAGCTCATCTTTGAGGTGCATGGCGCCGCGATCGAGCGTGATGCTTTCGATAGCGCGGTGGCCATACCAAAGGATCGTGCCGCCCGGCGTTTCGTAGAAGCCACGCGACTTCATGCCGACATAACGGTTCTCGACCAGATCGAGCCCGCCAATGCCGTGCTTTTTGCCGAGATCATTAAGCGCCTTCAGCAGCTCATGCGCCTTCATCGCTTTGCCGTCGATGGCAACGAGATCGCCGCGCTCGAACGTCAACGTAATCGTCTCGGCTTTATCCGGCGCTTCTTCCGGCGTGATGGTGCGGCGATCGCCGCGCTTGGTGACGATGTCCGGCACTTCGACGTCTGGATCTTCCAGCGCCAGGCCTTCGCTCGACGTGTGCAGCAAGTTCGCATCGATCGAGAACGGCGCGGCCTGCTCTTTGCCCTGCGCGATCTGGATACCGTGTTGCTTGGCGTAGGCGATGAGATCGGGGCGGCCCTCGAACGCCCACTCGCGCCACGGCGCGATAACCTTCACATCAGGCTTCAGCGCGTAATACGAAACCTCGAAGCGAACCTGATCGTTGCCTTTGCCCGTCGCGCCGTGACACACAGCGTCGGCGCCGACCATGTTGGCGATCTCGATCTGGCGCTTGGCGATCAGCGGCCGCGCAATCGAAGTGCCGAGTAGGTACTGGCCCTCGTACAGCGTGTTGGCACGGAACATCGGCCAGACGAAATCGCGCACAAACTCCTCGCGCAGATCGTCGATGAAAATATTGTCGGGCTTCACGCCCATCGCCAGCGCCTTCTCGCGCGCCGGCGCCAACTCCTCGCCCTGACCGAGATCAGCCGTGAACGTGACGACCTCGCAGCCGTAAGTTTCCTGCAGCCACTTCAGGATGATCGAGGTGTCGAGACCGCCGGAATAGGCGAGCACCACCTTCTTGACTGTGTTCTTCGTCATCGGCGCAGAATCCTTAGAGCGCACAAGCGGCGCGCGCGGGGTTCCTTTCACAGCCGCGCCGCTAAGGCAATTCGCTTATATGTAGCGCCCAGCGCACGGTTACGTCAGCTGCACCGGCCTTTGTCGAATCCACTGCGAGAGCAGCCACTTCTCGCCGCTCAGAACGGGCTTGCCGGCGTGGAGCGAGTCGCGCTCCGGCGCGCCGCGCTCGGACACGCTCCAGAAAATCAGCGCGTCGCCCCGCGCGCCCTTGTACTGCAAGTTCAGGCGCGGAAAGGCAGTTTCGCCCCCTTCGTATCCATCGTTGAGATAGACGAGCACTGTCGCCATGCGCAGCCCGTGCGCCTGCGCTTCGCTTGCGAACGCCTGCCCATCCGGCCCCCAGGGCGTGATGACGTCATAGTGCGGGCGGTACTCCTCGCCGGGGGCGTAATGCAGAATGTTCATCTGCTCGTGGTGACTAAGTTCGGTTCCCGTCGCGCGTGCGATGCGGCGACTGACCAGTTGCATCACGAGGTCGCCCTCAAGATGCGCGAACCCGGCAGATGAATTGGTGCGACCGCTCGAAACCGTGGTCGCACTATCGGGAAGATTCACGACAGCGCGAGTCAACCTCGTCTTGGCTGTCTCGATCAGCCAGTCGCAGACCGCAGCAGACAAGAAGCCTTTGACCGAAAACATGCGCGGCGCCCCGGCGAGTGGCTCAAGCGCAATGGTCTTGCGCCACGGCGCCACATCCAGCGCGTCCACGCCAAGAATACGCAGCACCGCCTGCGCCTCGCCGCTGCCGAGCGACGCTGCCTGCTGCACCAGCGCATACGCGCCACTGGTGCTCACCGGTCGCCCCAGCCCCCGCGTCAACAGCGTGGCTTTGAACAAGAGCGCGGGCGGAAAATTCTGCGCGCACGATGCGGCGAGAAACGCTTCGGCCTCTTCAACAGGCGGCGCGTCTCGCAGACGCAGGATCGCTGCCTGAGCAAGCGTCAGTTGCGCTTGCGGATCGCCAGCACGGGCGCTTTCGCGGAGAGTGGCGATGGTCGTCATGCTCAAGCCTCGTACAATACAGTCCGCGCGGCCGTTGCGCCATTAGCATTGGCGCCGCTCGCGATGCGCATCAGCTGAACGGATACGGCTTTTGGCGAATCCATTGCGACAAGAGCCACTTTTCGCCGCGCCTGACGGGCGTTCCGGCATGCAGCGAATTGCGATCCGGTGCGCCGTCAGCGGAGAGGCTCCAGAAGATCAGCGCATCGCCCTTCTTGCCTTTGTACTGCTTCCGCAGACGCGGGAACGATGTCTCGCCACCGTCGTATCCCTCGTTCAGATAAACAAGCACCGTCGCCATCCGCATGCCGACTGACGCGATCTCGTCCTCGTACTGCGCGGCTTCGGGCGTGCCCGGTTCGACGAAATCGAAATGCGGTTTGTACTCCTGGCCGGGCGTATAGCGGAACACGGTCGTTGGTTCGTGGTGCGAGAGCGGCGTATCGGTCGCGCGCGCAATGCGCTGCTGCACCAACTGCACCACCAGATCGCCTTCCGACTGAACGAAGCCGCTCATCGAATTGTTGCGATCCGGATGGACGCCGCGGCGTCCATCGGGCGTGTTCACGACTGCGGCTTGCAATCCCTTCCGCGACGCGCGCTCGATCAGCCAGTCACATGCAGCTTCCGGAATGAAGCCATCGATCGAATAGATGCGCGGCGCGTCCGCGATCGTTGTCAGCTCAATCGGCTTTGCCCACGGCGTATCATCGAAGCGCTCTTCGCCCAGCACGGCGAGCTGCTTGTTTGCCATTAAACTGCCGTGGCTCGCCGCTCGCTGCACGAGCGCATACGCTGCGGCGACATCGCTTGCACAGCCGATTCCGCGCGCTGTGAGCCCAGCGCGGATGAGCAGCGCTTCAGGAAAGTTCTGCGCACACGCGGCGGCGAGCAGACGCTCGCCTTCCTCTACCGACGGCGCGCCCGGCTTCTGCGTAATCGCGCAGTACGCCAGCAAAAGCTGTGACTTGGCGTCGCCAGAAGCGGCGCCAGCGTTCAAAGCGGCATAGTCGATAGCAGCGGACATGTGCGAAAGCGCTCTGTAGTAAACGCTACGCAGACATAGCTACATCGCCGCGCCGGCGCCATATCCTTCTGTCGCATGACTCGTTTGCCGCCACCCCTGCAGTCGCGTCTTGAAGCCACGGCGCGCGGCTATTTCGACGCCCCCGGATTCAACGTCGACTTCACCGCACCGCCCGGCGCCGCTGCGCTGATCGCTGCAGATTCGCTGACATGGCGGGTGATGAAAAACCCGGTCGCGCTTGTTGTTGGCGGGATCGCGGCGGTGATCTTGGAGTTGGCCGAGCCGCGGGTGCGCACCGGCGTGTGGGAGCACACCAGCTTTCGCCGCGATCCGGTGACGCGTATGCGCCGCACCGGTTACGCCGCAATGGTGACGATCTATGCACCGGCCGATGTGGCGCGCGGCATGATTGCCGGCGTAGTGCGCGCACACGAGCGTGTGCACGGCCAAACGCCGAGCGGCGTGGCTTATCACGCCAGCGACGAACCGTTGCTCAACTGGGTGCAAGCGACCGCCGGCTATGGTTTCTTTGAAGCCTACAACCGTTTCGTTCGGCCGCTTTCGCGCGCGGACATGGATCGGCTTTACGAGGAAGGCGCCGCCGCCGCGCAGCTCTACGGCGCACACGGCGCGCCACGCTCGGCCGATGAGATGGACGCGCTGTTCGCAATGATGGCGCCGGCGCTCGAGCGCTCCGACATCATCTTCGAGTTTCTTGAGATTGCACGCCGGGCGCCGCTCTTGCCCTCGCGTCTCGCACAAAGGCTGATGATCCGCGCTGCCGTTGAAATTACGCCGGCTTGGTTGCGCGAAAGACTGGGTCTGGAGCGCCAAGGTCTGCGCCCAGGCGAAGCGACATTGCTGCGCATGATTGGCGCAACCGCCGACAAAGTCGTGATCGAAAGCGCCGCCCCCGCGCAGGCGTGCGCACGCATGGGTCTGCCAGCAGACTATCTCTATCGCTAACTCTTCGGGCGCAGTGTCGCCGCGACCACGCCGGCGGCTATGCCACCCGCTGCGCCGCCGATAACCGCGCCGCTCACGCCGAAATAGTTGCCGACCAAAGCTGCGGCAGCGCCCACCACGGCGCCGATGACGATTGCCAATCCGAGACGCGACCAAGTGTTCATGATCTTCCCTCCGCGCCATGGAGCATGCTGAACGAGTCAGCTGCGGTCAATTCACGATTGGCCGGCCTAGACCATCACCTGATTGCCAAGTTCCACCGCGCGCCCGCTCGGAATATGGAAGAAGTCCGTCGCGTTCGTCGCGTTGCGCGCGAGGAAGATGAACAAGTGATCCTGCCAGAGCGGCATGCCGCTCTTCTCGCTCGGCACGATCGTGCGGCGCGACAGGAAAAAGCTCGTCTTCATGATGTCGAACTTCAGCCCGTGCTTGCGCGCTTCAGTGAGCGCTTTGACGACGTTCGGTGTTTCCATGAACCCAAACGTCAGTGTCACACGCTTCACGTCAGGCATGTAGTCCTCGATCTTCACGCGTTCGCTTTCAGGCGCCCGCGGGGCGCCCAGCGTTTTCACCGTCAAGATGATGAGCTGCTCGTGCAGAACCTGATTGTGTTTGAGATTGTGCATCAGCGCCGCCGGGGCGACGTCCGGATCGCCGGTCAAAAAGATCGCAGCGCCGCGCACGCGATGCGGCGGATGATGTGACAGCGTTTCAAAGAGTTTGGATAGCGGCTCGTCGCGGCGGACGGTATCGGCCAGAAGCCGCGAGCCCCGCACCCAAGTCCACATGATGACGACCAATCCCACGGCGAGCACCAGCGGCACGAAACCACCGGACCAAACCTTGGTCATGTTGGACGCGAGGAAGACGCCCTCGATGACCAGGAACGGCAAGCAGATAAGCGCCGCGAGCCACGCCGGCTGCTTCCAAAGCTTCCAGATCGCGACAAACACCAAGAGCGTCGTCACAACCATCTCGCCAGTAACAGCGATGCCGTAGGCGGACGCCAAGCGGCTCGACGAGCCGAAGCCGACGGTCAGCACCAACACACCCGCCAACACGAGCCAGTTGATCTGCGGCATATAGATTTGGCCGGCTTGCGTTTCCGACGTGCGGCGAATTTCCAGGCGCGGCAGGAAGCCGAGCTGAATAGCCTGCTGCGTCAACGAAAAGGCCCCGGTGATGACCGCTTGGCTGGCAATGATCGTCGCCGCCGTTGCGAGCAGCACCAAAGGTAAGCGCAGCATGTCCGGCGCTGTTTCAAAGAACAAGTTTTCGAGCCGATCGGGATGTTGCAGCACCATCGCCGCCTGCCCGAAATAGTTGAGCGCAAGGCACGGCAAAACCAGCAGCATCCAAGTCGTCTGCACCGGCTTGCGTCCGAAGTGACCCATGTCAGCGTAAAGCGCCTCAGCGCCGGTCACGGCAAGAAAAACAGCACCCAGGACGATAAAGCCGAGAGCGCCATGGCTGAACAGAAAGGTGAGCGCCGGTATCGGTGAGATCGCCTCGAGCACACTCAGATCTTCTTGAATGTGCCAAATACCGAGGCCGCCCAGCACCAGAAACCAGACGAGCGTGATCGGCCCGAACCATGCGCCTACACGCCCGGTGCCGCGACTTTGCACAGCGAACAAGCCGATGAGGATGCCAATGCTGATCGGTATGATGAACGGATCAATCCGTCCTTCGAGCCCCGGCACTGCCTTTAAGCCTTCGACGGCAGACAGAACCGAGATCGCCGGTGTGATCAGCGCGTCGCCGTAAAATAGCGCTGCGCCGAGCATGCCGAGCAGAAGCAGCATCGGCGTCCGCTTACCAAGGGCGCGCTCCGCCAGCGCCATTAGCGCCACGGTTCCGCCCTCACCCTTGTTGCTGAGGCGTAACAGCAGCAACACGTACTTTGCGGTGACGATGATCAGCAACGCCCAGAAGATCAGAGACACGATGCCGATGACTTCGGAGCGCGCCAGCGACCCGTCTTCAGACACATGCAGCAAAGATTCCCGCAGCGCGTAGAGCGGGCTGGTGCCGATGTCGCCGTACACGACGCCGACCGAGGCCAGCGCGAGCGTCCAGAAGCCACCATGCCGAACGCCGGCGCCGTCGCCGTGCGGGTTAGATTTCGGCTGGGGCGCGTCGGCCGGGGCCTGCGCCATACGGATGATCCCCTTCGGACGAACCCAGCCGCCCGCTATCGGGGCGCGCTGTTACGCCCATTCCTTCAGAGGAGCAATCGTGTGCGCCCAGCCGGTTTCGCGATTGTTACCGGCAGCCGCAGCCGCCGCCGCGTCCGCCATGGCCGCGGCCGCCAAAGCCACGGGCGCCTGCGCGGGCGCTGGCCGAGGAATAGGCAAACGCCGACGCCGAGGCCGAGCTGCCGCGAATTATGACAGTCGTGCTCGAATACGAGCCACCGCCGACATCGACGCCCACGCCGCCATAAGAGCCAGCGAAGAATGAGTTCGAGAGCGTCACCGTCTCCGGGCCCTCCTGGACCACGACCGGCGCGGGCGCGGGAACCGGCGCCGGTTCAGGGCGCGGACGGGGACGCGGGCGCGGCGTCCGCGGACGCTCGATGCCGTCAGCGTGCGCCACGCTTGGGATGGCCGCCAGTGGTGCAGCGATCAGGGCGATAGCGGCGAACATCGCAAGCGCGCGCATGAAACTCTCTCCAGATTAAGCGCCGCACTCTCGCGCGCGTGCGCCGCGATGCAAAGCCGCTTCGCCATGCGGGTGCGAAGTTCGCGCACCGGCGCGCGCATTAACTAGAAGTCCCGATCAGAAGTCGCTGACGATGCCCTTCTTTTCCCAATCGCCGTAGCGCGTGGGCTCCGGACCATCGCGGCCACCGATTTCCTTGGCCTGCGCCGCTTCGTGTTCCGCTTTGCGGCGCGCTTCGGCTTCGGCCAGTGCGCGCTCGGCTTCTGGCGTCAGCTTGCGCTTCGGCGGCTCTTCACCATCACCCATCTTGGGCATCCATATTGAACCTCGGTCATCCGCTCTCAATATCATGCGCCATGAACCATCTGAAGACATACATCCTGCTCGCAGCCATGACCGCGCTGTTTGGCGCGATCGGTTACTTCGTCGGCGGCACAGGCGGCATGCTGATCGCGCTCTTAGTCGCAGCGGGCATGAACCTGTTTGCCTACTGGAATGCGGACAAAATGGTGCTCCGCCACTTTCGCGCCCAGCCGGTTGACGCGAGCCACCCCGATCCGCGCGTACGCACTTACGCACAAGACACGCTCATGCTGGCGGAGCGCGCAGGCCTTCCCGCGCCAAAGATTTACATCATCGACAACCCGCAGCCGAACGCCTTCGCCACCGGCCGCGATCCGCAGAATGCCGCCGTCGCCGCCACCAGCGGCTTGCTCGGCTTGCTCACGCGCGAGGAAATCCGCGGCGTCATGGCGCACGAACTGGCGCACGTGAAAAACCGCGACACGCTGACCATGACCGTCACGGCCACGATCGCCGGCGCCATCGGCATGCTGGCGAATTTCGCGCTCTTCTTCGGCGGCAGCAACGGCGAGCGTCCGAACCCGATCGTCGGCATCGCTATCATGTTGCTCGCGCCAATGGCGGCGGGCCTCGTGCAAATGGCGATTAGCCGCTCGCGCGAATACGAAGCCGACCGCATCGGCGCCGAAATCGGCGGCGAGCCGGAAGCGCTCGCGAGCGCGCTCTCAAAGATCGAGTCCTACGCACGCCAACGCGTGAACATGGATGCCGAGCGCAATCCTGCGATGGCGCACCTCTTCATCATCAACCCGCTCTCGGGCCGCGGCGCTGATAATCTCTTCTCGACCCATCCGAACACGAGGAACCGCATCGCTCAGCTGATGCAGATGTCCCAGCGTTTCGGTCGCGCAACGCCAGCGTCTCAGCCTGCTCAAGACGGTGGCCCATGGGGACGCCGGAAGGGTCCTTGGGGCTGATCGGGGGCTGAACCCGGGTTAAACAGCAGCAAGGCGCCATTGGCGCTTTGCATGCGTTTGATTTTGTGAGCATTTCCGGCGGCGGCGGGGCGCGAGCCGGACTTTATGGTTGATAAAGCCTTAACCGGCGCGCTGCGAGCCTTGGCGCGGTTCGTAATGCGCCTCGTTCCTATCCTCCCGGCCGCGCTCTGCGTGGCCATCGGCATGCCTGCCGTGACCGCGCCCGCATGGGCCGACAGCCCCGTCATTCTCGACGGCGCCGACGAAGATTCACGCCGCGCGATCCTAGATCTGCTGCCTGATCGCGATGAACCCACAACGCTCTTCGAAGCCGAACGCATCGCCGAAGAAGCAGCGGCGCGCGCTTTGGCGTGGTTGCGCTCCGAAGGCTACTACGCAGCGACCGTCACGCCTGAAGCTACCGAAGACCCACCCGCTGCGCGCCTCGTCATTGATCTGGGGCGCCGCTTCACGTTTGAAGCGCCGGAAGTGATCTTCACCGGCGAAGCGCCAGAGCCAAACGCGGACTACAGCGTAGCGCGCGCGCTGAACGAAGTTGAGTATGGCGCTCCTGCGCGCGCGGCGCCTGTGCTGACGGCGGAGGCCAACGCGCTGGCCGCGCTGCAAGCAGCCGGCTACGCCAACGCAACCGCCGGCGAGCGGCGCGTCATCGTCGATCACGCAACTGGACGCGTCACTGCGCGCTACTCGCTCAACGCCGGCCCGATCACGCGGCTCGGCACAGTGACCGCACAGCCGAACGATCTCTTCCGCCCAAGCTTCATCGAGCGCTTACAGAACTGGGAAACCGGCGAGCGCTACTCCCCGCAAGCACTACAGCAGCTGCGCCGTGATCTTACGTCCACCGGCGCTGTGTCGCTCGCCACCACCCGGCTTGAACCACCGGGCGCGGATGGCCTCAGCAACGTCGTCATCGACGTCGAACCGGCGCGGCGCAACGCGTATGAACTGGGCCTCAGCTACTCCACCACCGAAGGCTTCGGCATCGTCGGCGAGTGGACGCGCCGCAACTTCACCGGCCGCGCCGATTCTCTCAGCATCGAAGCGACGCTCGCGGAAATGCAGCAAGGCGTCACGGCCGAATGGCTACGTCCGCACGCGATGGGACGCGGACACGCGCTAACCCTCGGCGCCGAGCTCGAACGCGAAGACATTGACGCCTACACGCGCACCGGCGCTGCACTCTACGCAACCGTCACGGCATCCGATCGCTTGCGCCTCGGCCAAAGCTACGGCCTGCGCCTCGCTGCGGACCAATACGATGATCTTCAAGGCACGGTGAGCGACGCCATCGTGCTCTCCGGCTTCTACAATATCCGCAATGACTCCACCGGTTTCTCACTCGATCCGCGTGACGGCTCGATCGTTGATCTGCGTGTTGAGCCGAGTGTCTCAACCGGCGACGCAACACTCGGCTTCGTCCGCTTCATCGGCGAAGGCCGCATCTACGAATCCTTCATGGACAACGATCGGCTCACGCTCGCCGCGCGCGTGCGCACCGGTTGGCTCGAACCCGTCGCCGGCAGCGCTGACGACGTTCCGCCGGATCGCCGTTTCTACGCAGGCGGCGGCGGCTCAGTGCGCGGCTACGAGTACAACTCGATCTATCCCACCGAGCGCGATCTGCTTGGTTTGACGCCAGGCGGGCAAGGTTTGGTCGAGGGCTCGATCGAAGCGCGCTATCGCCTCGACAATGGCTGGGGCGCAGCCGTGTTCATCGATGGCGGGACCGCGTTCGATGATTGGGGCGAAGCGGGCGATCTCTCCTTCGGCGCCGGCGTCGGTGTGCGCTACGATCTGGGCTTTGCGCCGCTGCGCGTAGACTTCGCGGTGCCGCTCGACGACAGCGAAAGCGACGACGACTTCGCCGTCTATATCAGCTTGGGCCAAGCGTTTTGAGCGAGCCCGAACTCCCGCCGCCGACAAAACGCTCGCGCCGCCGCAGCTTGATTTTCAGCGCGGCCGGCGCAGCATTCGTGCTCGGCGGCGCAGCGATCGGCATCGGCCCCGCGGCGCCGTGGGTTGTCGATAGTCTCGCCGATGGCGCGCGCATCTGGCGCTTGGGCAATCTTGAGATCGACGACGTCAGTGGTTCGTGGCTTGGCAGTCTGCGCGCCGGGCGCATTGCAATCGCTGACGCGGACGGCGTTTGGGTTGAAGCCACCGACGTCTCGCTAACATGGCGCCCGCAAGATATTCTGGGTGGCGCTGTCACGCTCGAAGCAGCCGATGCCGCGAGCATCGTCCTTCACCGCCAACCAGCCTTGAGCGAACAACGCCCGCCCGGCGGCGGCATGTTCGACATCGATATCAGCGGGCTGCG
Organism: uncultured Terricaulis sp.; assembly: GCA_964405865.1. Classification (GTDB taxonomy): domain Bacteria; phylum Pseudomonadota; class Alphaproteobacteria; order Caulobacterales; family Aquidulcibacteraceae; genus Vitreimonas. The sequence continues at coordinate 15,879 of CAYOPM010000002.1, forward strand.
CGTTGAGCGCATCGTCGTCGAAGAACCCGTCGTCGGAGTCGCGGCGGAGTTCAGCTTGGATCTGACGCTTCGCCTCGAGGATGAAGCGTTGCAAGCGCTCGATCTGCGCCTGCAGCGCAGCGACAGTGCAGCCGATCATATCATCGCGCGCTACGGCACCGGCGCTGACTACGCCATTCATCTCGACGCCACCAGCGAACCCGGCGGCGTCTTCGCGCGCCTCATCGGCGTCGGCGATGAAGGCATCCGCGCCACCGCGCGCGGCGAAGGCGATGCGCAAACCGGCAGCGCCGCACTGCGCGCCAATATCGGCGAAAGCGAACAGCTTTTCGCCAGCCTCGTCAGCTGGACGCCAGAGCGATGGGCGATCACGCAAGCGGAGGCGCAGCTTGATCGTTTGGCGATGCTGCAAACACTGGCGCGTCGCATTGGGCCGAGCGTCAGCCTGATCGCCAGTGGCGATCATCAAGGCGCGTTCGAAGCGCGCGCGGAAACGCCATTCCTCGCGGTCACGATCGAAGGTGCGATCAACGAAGACGGCGAACTCGAAGGCCCCGCGCAATTCGTGGCGACCACGGACAATCTCTCTTTAGTCGCGCGCGAGTCTCCGTTCGCATTGGGTCCAGCACGGCTCGAAGGCCAGTTGCGCCAAGCGCGCGGCACAACGGCAATTCAAGGCACGCTCGACGCACAAAGCGTCGATGCGCTAGGCCAGCGCACGCGCCTAGCAGGCCCCGTGAACGCATCGCTCACCGCCGATCGCTTCGCACTCGACGGCGATCTGCGCGCGCCCGCGCGAACCGCGCCGCTGTTCGCCCAGGCGAGATTGCGCACTGACCTTGAGTACGATCGCCGCCGCGCACGCTTCGAGCTCAGCACCGCAGAACTCACCAGCGACGCGCTGGCGCTCAGCGCGCAAGGTTGGGTCAACGGCGACGATGGCGAATTCTCCGGCGAATGGCGCGTGCGTCAGCTGCAAGCCTTTTCGCGCGAACTCACCGGTCAAGCCGACGGCCGCTGGCGCGCGTTCACCGAAGATGGCCGCAACCAACGCATCTGGACCATCTCCGCCGACGGCGCCGGCCAACGCATCGCCGGGCGCCCCGACATCGTGCCGCAACTCCTCGGCGCTGCGCCGCGTCTTGATGCGCGCCTGACCTACGAGAATGGCGGCCTCACTGTTTCACACGCACGCATAGACGGCGCGCAGCTTCGCGCCGGCGCGACCGGCCGCATCGTCAGCGGCGAGGCGAACCTCAACATCGAAGCCAGCGCGCGCGGCCCGCTCTCACTCGGTGGCGCAGAGATCGCAGGCGCCGTTGATGCCACGGGCCGGCTCACTGGCCGCATCTCGCGCCCCACACTCTCCGCCAACGCAACGCTGTCGAGCTTTGCGGCTGGCGGTGTCGTGGTTGAAAATCCGAACGTCACCTTCACGCTCGCGCCGAACGGCAGCGCCTATGCGGGCACAGCCAGCGTCGAAGGCATGGCGTCCGACCAACCGCTCACCGGCACGGCCAATGTGAGCGTTGCGGACGGCGCATTCGGCTTGAGCGCCATCGATGCACAATGGGGCGGGTTAGCAGCGCAAGGCTCAGCCTCGTTTGGTTCGAGTGGCGTGACCGCTGCGCTCGACGTAAACGGCGCGATTGATGGCCTCGTGCCTGGCGCAACCGGCCGGCTCGTCGGAGATCTCGCGCTCGCACCGGACATGCTGTTGCTCGAAGCGCAGATCATGGACGCGCGCGCTGGCGACCTTTTCGTTCGCGCTGCGAGCCTGCGCGCGCAAGGACCGTTCAACGCCATCGCGACCACGTTCGACATGCGCGGACGCTTGCGCAGGGCCGATCTCGCCTTCGCAGGCACGGCGCAACTCGATCTCGATGGCGCATCAACCGCGCGCATCGAAGGCCGCGGCACGCTCGCAGGCGCGCCGATCTTCACGCGCGCGCCGATGGTTGCATCTTGGCGGCAGGGCCAAATGGAAGCGTCGCTCAATGTTGCCGTCGATGATGGCGTCGTCCAAGCGACCTGGACCGACCGCGGCCGCGCGCTGAGCGGCACAGCGCAGATCACCGACGCACCGCTGGCGCCGCTCGCCGCAATCTGGGGCGAACGCGCTGTCGGCCGCATCGACGGGCGTATGACGCTGGCAAACAACGGACGCGGGCTTTCCGGCGATGCAGACGTTACATTGGATGACGCACGCATCGCAGGCCGTCAACGCGGCTTGCTCGACATGCATATTGTCGGCCGCCTCACACCCGATCGCATCAACGCAACGATCGATGCGACATCCACTGAAGGTTTGGTCGCGCGCTTTGAAGCCAACGCACCGGTCGTCACCAGCACAGCGCCGATCCGCATCGCACTCGCGCCGGAGCGGCGTGGCGAAGCAACGTGGACGCTGCGTGGCCCAGCCGAGAGCCTGTGGGCGGTCGCGCGCCTGCCCGATCAATCGCTGCAAGGTCAACTCAATGGCGAAGGCGAGCTGCAATTCGGCGCGGGCTATCTCTCCGGCGACGGCCACATCGAAATCGTTGACGGACGCTTTGAAGATAAGCTCAGCGGCATTACGCTCGTTGACCTCGACGCCCGCGTCGCGATCGACCAACGCGGCGTCACCATCGAGAATTTCACCGCCGCCGGCCCGCGCGGAGGACGCCTCACCGCGACCGGCGGCAGCGCCACCAATCGCGAAGGCCGCATCACTGTCAGTGTCGACAGCATGCGCGTCGCCGATCGGCCCGATGCGCGCGCTGTGGCGAGCGGCGAACTCACGCTTGCGTGGGAGGGCCTACAATCTTCCCTCACCGGCCAGCTCAACATCGAAGAAGCCGACATCGACATTGCCTCGAGTCCCGAGGCAGGCATCCCGACACTCGATGTGATCGAGATCAACCGCCCAGGCGAAGAAGACGAACCACTCGACGAAGCGCCCGCCGTGCAACGCAATGGCGCGACCACGCTGGACGTTCGCGTGCGCGCCCCCGGGCGCATCTTCACGCGCGGACGCGGCATCGATGCGGAATGGTCACTCGATCTCAGACTGCAAGGCAACGCGCGCAATCCGCAGCTTTTCGGCGAAGCACGTTCGATCCGCGGCACGCTGGCGCTTTCGGGGCAACCGTTCGAAATCGAAGACGCGCGCATCTTCTTCCGCGGCGATCCGCTCGACGCGCAGATCGATATGAGCGCGGTCCGCGACACCGCCGATCTCTCGGCCCGCATCCGTCTCACCGGCACCGCGCGCGATCCCGAGATTGCGTTCTCCAGCGATCCGCCTCTGCCAGAAGATGAAATCCTGCCGCAGATTCTGTTTGGCCGTTCGGTGGAAGATCTCTCCGCCTTCGAAGCCGCACAGCTTGCCGCGAGCTTGGCGGCGCTCTCGGGCCGCGCCTCGCTCGATCTGGTCGACGCCGCGCGCGCCGCAGCGGGGCTCGATCGCTTCAATGTGCGCCAGGACGAAGACGGCGGCTTCCTTGTGGCCGGCGGCGTTTACCTGACGCGCAATGTCTATGTCGAAGTCGCGCGCACGGGCCTGGGCGAGGCGCAAACGCGCGTCGAATACACCATCCGCCCGCGCCTCGTGCTGATCACCAGCTTCCTCAGCAGCGGCGATCAGCGCGTTTCGCTGCGCTGGCGGCGGGAAAGCGATTGAGTGAAAAGGCAGTAGGCAGTAGTCAGTGGGCGGTAAGGGCGCGGAGCGTAGACGTTCGCGCGGTCGCCCTATTGCCTACTGCCGATTGCCCACTGCCTCGAAAATGAAGTTCCTCGACCAGACCAAGATTTACATCCGCTCCGGCAATGGCGGCGCGGGCGCGGTGTCTTTTCGCCGCGAGAAGTTCATCCCGTTCGGCGGGCCGGACGGCGGTGACGGCGGCAAGGGCGGCGACGTCTGGATCGAGGCGGCCGACGGCCTCAACACGCTGATCGACTATCGCTACCAGCAGCACTTCAACGGCAAGACTGGCGGTCACGGCATGGGCCAGAACCGTCACGGCGCCGATGGCGAGAGCATCACGTTGCGCGTGCCGACCGGCACCGAAGTGCTCGACGAAGACAAAGAGACCGTCATCGTCGATCTCAACAAACCCGGCATGCGCGTGCTGCTTGCGAAAGGCGGCAATGGCGGCTTCGGCAACGCGTACTTCAAATCGTCCGTAAACCAGGCGCCGCATTACGCCAATCCAGGTTTGGAAGGCGAAGAGCGGACGCTGTGGCTGCGGCTGAAGCTGATCGCCGACGCCGGCCTCGTCGGTTTGCCTAATGCCGGCAAGTCGACCTTCTTGCGATCGGTGAGCGCTGCAACGCCCAAGGTGGCGGACTATCCGTTCACGACTCTGCATCCGCATCTGGGCGTCGTCAGCATCGGCGAGGGCGAGCGCTTCGTTATGGCGGACTTGCCCGGCCTCATCGAGGGCGCTGCGGACGGCGCCGGCCTCGGCACACGCTTCCTCGGCCACATCGAACGCTGCGTCGCGATCGTGCATCTCATCGACGCAACGCAAGAAAGCGCGACTGAAGCGTACCGCACCGTGCGCCACGAACTCGAAGCTTATGGCGACGAGATCGCGGCAAAGCCCGAGATCGTCGCACTCAACAAGATCGACGCGCTGACGCCTGCTGAAGCAAACCGCAAACGCGCAGCACTCTCGCGCGCGATCGGCAAGGAGGTGCGCTTAGTGTCCGGCGTGTCGGGAGCTGGCGTGCGCGAGCTGGTGAACGAGATCGCGCTCATGTTGCGCGATCGTCGCGGCGAAGAAGCGGCGGAAGAAGAAGCCGACGAGCGCTCGGACTGGACGCCTTAACCGACTGCCGCTTGCGCGCGGCGGCGCGCTTCGACGCTATCGCGCGAATCCAAACCAAGCAGATCCGTCACACGCCGCATCAGCGCGTCTTCGTGCATCTCGCGGTTCGCGTCGGCCAGCACGACACGCCACAGCGCCTCTAGCACGCTGTTCCGCTCCTCGTGCGGCACGCCAGCTTTGATCAGCGCCGTGAACTTGTACATGTCACTCGATGCCGCTTCCGCCGCTTCGCCTTGCGCGCGGAGCTTGGCGGCGGCGTCTGCGGCGAGGCCGTAACGCTCGCCCAACACGCGGTCGATCTGCGCGCGCTCGGCATCGGCATAATCATGATCCACATGTGCAGCGATCACCAGCAGCGCGGCCACGGCGATGCGCTGGTCCTCAGCGGGCAACGCGCCGCCCTCTTCGGGTTTGCCGGATAGGCGTCGCAATAGGTCTTGCAGCATGGGTTTGAGGTAAATCCTCGCCACCCGCGCCGCAAGAACGGGCTGTTGCGTGCGCTGCGGAGCACTTAAGTTCAGACCCAATGAGACAAGGTCTGCCGCTCGCTTATCCCGGCATGAGGATCGGCCTCTTCGGCGGCAGCTTTGACCCTGCGCACGAAGGCCACGCGCACGTCGCCGAGACGGCGCTGAAGCGCTTGGACCTGGACAAAGTCTGGTGGCTGGTCTCGCCGCAAAATCCGCTGAAAGCGCAATCGAGCCCGATTGCCAAACGTCTCGCCTCGGCGCGCGATCAAGCGAGCGCGCCGCAGATGGAAGTGACCGATCTCGAGAGCCGCCTGGGCTGCCGTTACACCTTCCAGACACTGCGCGCGCTGAAGCGGCTTTATCCCGGCGTGGAGTTTTTTCTCGTCATGGGCGCCGACAACCTCTCCAATTTCCGCCGCTGGCGAAATTGGAGGGAGGTGGCCGACGCTGTCCCCGTCGCCATTGTGTCCCGCCCTGGGACTGGCGCACGCGAACGGCTATCCGCTCCAAAACACTGGCTTTTTCTGAGTGCCCGTCACCACAGGCAATCTTCCAGCGCGATCCGCGCCGCCCGGCGCCGCCCGGTGGCGAAACCGAAGCGGAAGTGATAGCGTTTCCAGTTCCTGGGGCCGAAGAAGGACCACTGCACCTGTCGCCTGAAATGAAACGTAAGCCGGCTGCGTCCAAAGCCGGCCCAGCGCCGCGCGAAGCCTCTGAACGGCCGCCGCGCGGTATCGATGTCGACGCGGCGACGCGCGTGGTTCTCACCTCGCTCGAAGACGATAAGGCCGAAGAGATCGTGGCCATCGACATTCGCGGCAAATCCTCTTTCGCGGACATGCTGATCGTGGCGTCAGGCCGCTCAGCACGGCACGTCGGCGCGCTGGCTGATCACATCATGCGCAAGCTCAAAGAAGCCGGTGTGAGCCAAGTTCACGTCGAAGGGCTTCCGCACGCCGATTGGGTGCTGGTCGATGCGGGCGACGTAGTCGTTCACCTGTTCCGTCCGGAAGTACGGTCGTTCTACAATATCGAAAAAATCTGGACCGGCGGCGCTGATCCGCAAGCGAGCTAAGCTTGCGCATTCTGATCGCCGCCGTCGGACGCTTGCGCGATGCGCCGGAAGCGGCGCTGACGGCTGACTACATCCAGCGCGCGGCGGCATCCGGCCGCAACATCGGCTTCAAGGCCGTCGAGCTCATCGAAGTCGAGAGCAAGCCGCCGAGCGATATGCGCACCGAAGGCGCTTCGCTCTTCCGCGCGACGCCAGATGACTCGCGCCGCATCCTGCTCGACGAGCGCGGCGCCGAATGGACCTCACGTCAACTCGCCGAAAAGCTCGCGCGTTGGCGCGATGACGGCCAAGCCTGCACGACATTCTGGATCGGCGGCGCCGATGGAACGTCACAGAGCATTAAGGATAACGCTGACGAAAAGCTGGCTTTTGGCCGACAAACTTGGCCTCACAAGCTCGTTCGCGTCATGTTGGCCGAGCAGATTTATCGGGCTTTGACGATTTTGTGCGGTACTCCTTATCACCGGGACTGAAGATTCCGGGTGATGGTGGTGTGCTATGGCCCGAGGCGCAAAAAGCGCCCGCGCCCTCGTCGCAAGCGCGATCGGGGCGCTTGCAACGCTTCTAACGGGCGCCGCTGACGCCCAAACGAGCACGCGCACCACAGCTCAAGTTGAACGCGACCGTCGTGCCGAGCAACAACGCGCTGAGCGCCTGCGTGCGCAAGCCGCTGAAGCGCGCCGCGAAGTCGGCACGCTCGACGCACGCCTCACCGAAGCTGGCCGCCGCCGCCAGGAGGCCGAAGCGCAAGCGCTTGCTGCCGAGCAACGATTGGCCAGTTTGCGCGCCCAGGTCGGCCAAGATGAACTCCGCCGCGCCCGCTCACGCGATGCGCTCGAACGCGCTTTGATTAACGCCGCCCTCGCCGAGCGCCGCATCGAACCAGCCGCCGCGCGCTCGAACATGCTCGCCCGTGCGCTGGCGCCCTCAATCACGCGCCAAGAACGCGGCGCACGCCAAGCCATCACCGACGCCCGCTCGCTCGAAACCCTGATCGCTGAAGAGCAGCAAATCCTCGCGGACGCGCAGCTCTCGATCGATACCGAACGCGCTGAGATCGTCACGTTGCTGGCGCGCCGCCGCTCAGCCCAGGCGCAATACGCCAACGACGCCCGCGCGGCTGACCAACGGGTCCGCGCGCTGGCCGCCGAAGCGCGCACCCTGCGGGACCTCGCCGCCCGCGTGCAGGCAGCCTCAACCCCGCGCCCAAGTGGAACAACGCCCCGTGGCGGTAGCGGGGCCATCCCCGCCGCCTGGCTGGCCCCAGCCGAGGGCCGGATCACCACCGCTTACGGCGCCAGCGCCGCTGGCGGGCCGGCCTCGCAAGGCGTCCGCGTAGCTACCCGCGCAAGCGCCCAGGTGGTTTCTCCCGCCGCCGGTGAAGTCGCCTATGCCGGAAGCTTTAGAAGCTACGGCCAAGTCTTGATCCTGAACCTGGACGGTGGTTACGCTGTCGTCCTCACCGGGCTCCAAAACATCAACGCCCGCGTGGGTGATCGCGTACGCGCCGGCCAGCCCGTTGGTGAAATGTCAGCGGCGGCCACTCCGGCGCCGGAATTGTATGTAGAAGTGCGTCAGAACGGCCAGCCGGTCGATCCTGGGCGTTGGCTCACCGCAAGAGGGCTTGCTTCAAGCCAGAGCGTACGGGCTGGTTAATAATAGGGAGCGATTATCTTCGCTCCTTGGGGAGTGAAGGCATGCGGTTAGCTTGGATTGCGGCGCCGGTCGCTGGTGTAGCTGCGCTCGTGGGCGCGCTCGCATGGTCCGCTCCCGAAGACAACCGCGGCGATGTTTATCGCCAGCTCGAATTGTTCGCCGACGTGCTCGCGCGCGTTGAGCAAGATTACGTCACCGAGGTCGATGAAGAAGCGGCGATGGAAGCGGCCCTGCAAGGCATGCTCGCTTCGCTCGATCCGCATTCCTCATACCTCTCGCCCAGCGACTTCCGCGACATGCGCAGCCAAGCGCGCGGCGAGTATCAAGGTCTCGGTATCGAAGTGACGATGGAACAAGGCGTCGTCCGCGTCGTGTCGCCGATCGACGATACGCCCGCCGCACGCGCCGGCATTCTGGCCGGTGACTACATCACCGCCGTGAACGGTGAGAGCATTGTCGGCGGCACGCTGAACGACGCCGTCACGCTGATGCGCGGCGAAGTCGGCACCGAAGTCACCGTCACCATCGCGCGCGAAGGTCGCGATCCGTTCGACATCACCATCGCCCGCCAAACCATCACCACGCGCGCCGTCGTCGCCCGCGTTGAGGGCGGCGATATTGGCGTCATCCGCATCTCCACCTTCAACGAGCGCACTGGCTCGATGCTGCAAGACGGCATCCGCCAAGTACGCCGCGAAGCCGGCGCCAATCTGCGCGGCATCGTCATTGATCTGCGCAACAATCCAGGCGGCTTGCTCGATCAGGCCATCGAAGTATCGGATGCGTTCTTGGATGGCGGCGAAGTCGTCTCGACGCGCGGCCGTCGCCCGGAAGACGTGCAGCGCTACAACGCTCGCCGTGGCGACGACATGGCCGGCGTGCCGATCGTCGTCCTGATCAACGGCGCCAGCGCTTCGGCTTCGGAAATCGTTGCAGGCGCATTGCAGGACCGTGGCCGCGCTCTGATCGTCGGCACCGACTCGTTCGGCAAAGGCTCAGTGCAAACACTGATCCCGCTGCAGGGCGGCCGCGACGGCGCGCTGCGCCTGACCACGGCGCGCTACTACACGCCGGCTGGCCGCTCGATCCAAGGCGCGGGCATCACGCCCGACATGGAAATCGCGGCACGCCGCGTTGACCCGGCCTCGCTGCCGCGCGGCATTTCGGAAGCGGATCTTCCGAACGCGCTCGACAACGACTCGGGTGCGCAACGTCGCGCAGCACACGTGCCGGACGATCAGCCGCCGGAAAACTGGGACACGGATGAAGATTATCAGCTTCACCGCGCGCTCGAGTTGCTCCGTCGCGGCACCGTCGCTGAGCGTCTGCGCACGCGCGCCGGCTAAGCGTTTACGCCTTGTAAACCAAGCTTAATCGCGCTTTCGGCATAGTGACGGCGCGGGCGAATTGCGTGATCTTTCGCGCTTATGATTCGCCCTGGAAAATCCGCGCAACGAACGCCACCGCGCTTCGCCGCCGCTGCGGCGAAGCCGAAGCGCCGGTTGCCGCAGATCAATCACAAGTTCGCAGCGCTTGGCGCCGCCGCCGCATGCGGATTGCTCGCCTTCGGCGCGATCCAAATGTTCGGCGATCCGAGTGCTGCCGGTCCGCGCGGCGTGATCGAACTAGCGCCTAGCAACGCTGACGCTTCAGCGCCGACTGTCTCGTTCTCTGATGTCGCCGAAGACGCTGCCGACATGCAGCACTTTGGCTTGGAAGATTTGCCGTACGCGGGCGAGATCGGTGAGATCGGCGTTGACGGTCAGTTGCGCGTGTCAGTGGTTGAAGCGCCAAACGCATCGAGCAGCGCACGCAGACCGGCATCGCCGCTACCGCGCGCGCCGATCGCGGGACTGACGGAAGCCGGCCCGAACGGCGTTCTGCCGATCGTGGCGAGCAATGGCCGCACGCCGTCGCAAGCTTATGCACGCCCGTTCACGGCGCAGCAGGGACGGCCGATGCTTGCCGTCGTCGTCGGCGGCCTCGGTTTCAATGCGCGCGCCACGGCGCAAGCGATTGATGAGCTGCCGCCGGAGGTCACGCTTTCCTTCGTGCCCTATGCTGACAATCTGCAGAGCTGGATCGACCGCGCGCGTGCGGCAGGCCACGAAGTATTGCTCGAGCTGCCGATGGAGCCGTTCGACCCCGACGCGGACGATACCGGCCCGCAGACGCTGCTCGCCTCGGCGCCGGCGCAGCAAAACATCACGCGGCTTGAATATCTGCTGAGCCAAGCCAGCGGCTATTTCGGCGTCACCAATTACCAAGGCGCGCGCTTCGCCACCTCGGCGCAAGCTTCGCAACCTGTTGTACAACAGCTGCGCCGCCGCGGCCTTGCCTTCATCTCCACAGGCATCGGCCAACGCACCGCGCTCAATGTCGAAGCACAGCGCGCCGGCATGCCGACCGCCGCCGCCGATCGCATCATCGATGTCCGCCGCGAAGCTGACGCCATCGACGATCAACTCCTCAACCTCGAAGCGCTGGCACTGCAAAACCAGAGCGCAATCGGCGCCGGTTTCGCGTATCCGGTGACGATTGAGCAGGTCGGCCGCTGGGCGGCGGATGTCGAGAGCCGCGGCTATCAACTCGCGCCAGCGTCGGCCGTGCTCGCAGCACGCGCCGCGCGCCGATGACAGAGCCGATTGATCCAAAACGCTACCGCCCGAATGTAGGCCTCGCGCTGTTCCACAAGAACGGGCTGGTCTTCATTGCCAAACGCATAGGCTCCGAAGGGCCGTACCAATGGCAAATGCCGCAAGGCGGCGTCGATCGCGGCGAGAAGCCCGCTGAAGCGGCGCTACGCGAACTTGAAGAAGAGATTGGCGTAAGGGAAGAGCATGTCGATCTGCTCGAAGAAACGGCAGATTGGCTGCATTACGATTTCCCCATCGACGTGCGCACAAAAATGAAGCCGCGCGGGCGATATCTTGGGCAACGCCAAAAGTGGTACGCGTTTCGCTTCAAGGGACGTGACGCAGATATTAGACTCGATACTCACACGCCTGAGTTTGTAGATTGGCGCTGGGCGCCGCTACACTCAGCGCCGGGATTGGTCATACCGTTCAAGCGCCCTGTTTACGAAGAAGTGGCGCAGCGGTTTTCAAAGTACAGCGTGGGGGCTGGCAAGTGATCGTTTGCTCGATGAGCGCCGCAGAGGCGCGCACGCCGTGAGCGGCAAGATCGTGACACCGGTTGTGTTCGTGCACGGCGCGTTCTGCGGTGGCTGGGCGTTCGATGCGTTCCGCGAACCGTTCGAAGCGGCTGGCTTTGAAACCCATGCGCCGAATCTTCCGCACCATGAACGCGGCGCCGATCTCGAACAGCTCGCGCAAACCGGCCTCAAAGATTACGCGCACGCGATTGCACTCTACGCACGCAATCTGCGGGCGCCGCCGGTTCTCGTCGGTCACTCGCTCGGCGGCTTGGTTTCACAGCTCGCCGCAGCACATGTGCCGATCGCAGGCCTTGTTCTGCTCGCGCCCAGCGCACCGTGGGGCGTGCCGCCGACAACCATTGACGAACACTCGCACCAGTTCGGCTTGACGCTGCTCGGCGACTATTGGCGCCGCGCCGTGCCGCCGGATTATCGCGTCGCGCGCACGACAACGCTCGACCGCCTGGCGCGTGACGATGCGCGACGCATCTTCGCGCGCTTTGTGCCGGAGAGCGGACGCGCCATTCGTGAAGCGGTGCAATGGTGGCTCGATCATTCGATGGCGAGCCAAGCGCCAGTCTATCGCATCAACGCGCCGGTTCTGGGCCTTGCCGGCGGCAAGGATCGCGTGAACCCTTCATCGACGGTGCGCCGCGTCATCGCGCGCTTCCCGGGTGAGCAAGCGCACTTCCACGAGTTTGCGAACATGAGCCATTGGCTCGTCGGCGAACCGGAAGCAGCAGACGTCGCGCAACTCACGCTGCGCTGGTTCGAAGCGCGTGACATTTTGCCGAAGCCGGCAAAGCCGAAGCGCAAGCAGCTCTCGCTCTTCGGTTGGCGCGAAGCGCTGGTCTAAGGCGTTGGCGGATGCAGCGCTGCAGGCGCGCCGCTGCGGATCGTAATCAGCACAATTTCCGGCGGATTGAGAAAGCGCACCGGGATGATGCTCGTGCCGATGCCGGCCGTCACATACATGCGCTTGCCGTCTTCCTCGATCAGCCCGCAATCATAGTTGCGATTGCGCAGCGGCAAGATCGGCCGCCCGATAAACGGTATCGTCACCTGCCCGCAATGGCCGTGGCCAGCCAGCATGAGCGCAGGGCCACGCGGCATATTCGCGAACGGATCGGGCGAATGGCTGAGCACGATGCTGTCTAAGCCCGTGGGCGCGCCATCAAACGCGGCGTTGAAATCGGGATCGCCAGTCGACTCGTCGGCTATACCTGCGATGACAAATTGCCCGCCACCGCTTCGCTCAAGCACGACGTGCCTATTCCAGAGCGCTGCAACGCCCGCTTCTTCTAACGCGCGCGTGATCGTCTCGCGACTATACCAGACATCGTGATTGCCCAGCACGCCGACGACGCCGAGCGGCGCATCGAGCGCCGCAAACGACGCGATGCCGTAAGTGATCTCGCCTTGCTCGCGGCCTGAGCGCTGCTCTTCAGGCTCATGACTGCCCGCGTAGTCCCCCAGCAGCACAACAAGATCGGGTTGCAGCGCATTGGTGCGGCTTACAATGCGCTCCGCGCGCTCCGCATTCACATGCGGGCTACCGATATGAACATCACTCAGCACCGCGATCGTAATCGGCGCGCCGCGCCAATCTTCGCTGACGATTTCGACGTGGCGCACGACCAGCATGTTCGGCTCGACCAGCCACGCATAGACGTTGAGCCAATACGCCGTCTCGAAGAGGCCGATTGCAATCGCCGCGATCCAACGCGCGCGCGCGCTCATGCCGCCCCAGCGTTTCGCCAGCCAAAAGCAAAGCCAAACCACCAGCGCAAACCCAAGGATCGCGCCAATAATGGCGGGCCAGAGATGCCAATGGGGGATCATTAAGAGCCGCGCATCTGCGGACATTGCTCAATGCCGCCGAATATCTGGCGCGCCAGAGCTGTCGCGATCGAGTCAGACCCCGCGCCGTAAACAACGAGATTAGCGCCGGACCACAAAGGCTGGCCACTGCCACGCGCATACCAGCCGGGCAGCGTGAGCTCCACAAGGCCAGCATGCGGCGGCGGCGGGCGCGGCAACTCTTCGTTCGGACGTTCGGCTGTCGTCGACATACGCCGCATGATTTCATCGGCGCGCGCGACCGCTTCAGCGACAGCAGGACACTCTTGCTCGCTGACCTCGCTGATCTCCAAATAGCGTTCAATACCGTACGCCAAAGGATCGGGCAGACCGTAAGAGCTCGGGACCCATGCGTCGACATCCTCCGGCGCGACACCGGCGTCGCGCAAGAACGCAACCGCGCGCTCTAAGTCGAAATGCGTGCGAACGAATTCTCGCTGCTCACCGTCATTTCGATTGCGCGACCTGCGCGCGAGCCACATGCACTCCGACGGCTGGCCCGGACTATAGGAGCACCAACGCTCCAGGCGCATATCGGCGCCAAACATCTCGCCGCCTCGCTCGTTGTTGTAAGCGCGCACACGCGGTCCAGCGACGCCCCTGTAGTAGTCCTCAGAAAGTCTGGTCGGGCGCTGTTCAAACGCCATTGCCCGCGCCTCGCCCAAGCGGCTCATGACCCAGAGGCTATAGCTCGACCAAATCGCCGAGGACGAGTAGCCATCCAGATGTTCTGGCAATTCGGTCGGCGGCGGTGGCGGCGGCGGCGGCGGCGCGGCCGCTGCGCTCATGGAGAAGGCACAGAACAATCCGATGATGAAGGCGGCAAGTCTGCGCATCTGGCTTCTCCAATCGCGCCGCAACGGTAGCGCGACCCGAGGCGACGTGTCGATGCGCACGCGCCAAACGCAATGCGGGCCGCGCAATGCCCGCGCGGCCCGCATCACGTTCCCCCGCTCTGACTGGAGCGTTTAAGCGGCGATCGCCGCTTTCATCGCATCGAGACGCGCGAGCGCGCGGTGTGCGGCTTCGCGTTTCTCGTCGGTATTTGCGTCGCGCAGATCTTCTTGCGCGTTTTTAAGTTGCTGATCGAGCTGCGTTGCGTCGATGTCGGCGACGTCGATCGCTTCTTCGGCCAGCACAGTGAGGCCTTCCGGCGTCACGTCGGCGAAGCCGCCATTGACGAAGATACGGCGCTCAACGCCGCCATCGATCACAACCAGCGCGCCCGGCTTGATGACGCTCATCACCGGCGCGTGGTTCGGCATCACACCGAACTCACCTTCGGAGCCCGGCACGACGACGTGGTCGACTTCGCCGTTGAACAATTCGCGCTCTGGCGAAACCAGCGCGAAATGCAGCTTATCGGCCATGACTCAGAACCAACCCTTCTTCTTCTTTTTGTTCGGCTCAGGCGCCGGTTGCGGCTGTTGCTGCTGTTGCGCGGCAACTTGTTGACGCGCTTGTTGCAGGTTCGCCTGCGATTGCGCTGCCTTCTGCGCAAGCGCTGCACGCGCTTCAGCGGCAGCCCTCGCTTGAGCAGCGTCCTTCGCCTCACGCGCTGCCCGAAGGCGCGCCGCTTCTTCGGGCGTGATGTCCTCTGGGATCGGACCCAGCTTGTTAGCAAAGAACTCCATCACACCCTCCGAGCGATGCTTTAAGCCGCCTCAGCCGCCAGACGTTGCGCCTTCGCGATCGCATCTTCAATAGTTCCGACCATGTAGAAGGCCGGTTCCGGAAGGTGATCGTAATCGCCGTTCACCAGACCCTTGAAGCCGCGGATCGTGTCCTTGAGATCGCAGAGAACGCCCGGCGAACCTGTGAACGCTTCTGCAACGTGGAACGGCTGCGACAGGAAGCGCTCGATCTTACGGGCGCGGGCGACGACGAGTTTGTCCTCTTCTGACAATTCGTCCATGCCGAGAATGGCGATGATGTCCTGCAGCGACTTGTACTTCTGCAGCGTCTCTTGGACCTGACGCGCGACTTGGTAGTGCTCGTCACCGACGACGTTCGGATCGAGAATACGCGACGTGGAGTCGAGCGGATCGACGGCCGGGTAGATGCCCTTCGCGGCGATGTCGCGCGAGAGAACCGTGGTGGCGTCCAAGTGCGCGAACGATGCGGCCGGCGCCGGGTCGGTCAAGTCGTCGGCCGGAACGTAGATGGCTTGCACCGACGTAATCGAGCCCTTGGTGGTCGAGGTGATGCGCTCTTGCATGGCGCCCATTTCGGTCGCAAGCGTCGGCTGATAGCCGACCGCCGAAGGAATACGGCCGAGCAGTGCCGACACTTCCGAACCGGCTTGCGTGAAGCGGAACACGTTGTCGACGAAGAACAGGATGTCCTTACCCTGATCGCGGAAGTGTTCAGCGATGGTGAGGCCCGACAGAGCAACACGCGCGCGTGCGCCCGGAGGCTCGTTCATCTGACCGAACACGAGCGCGCAACGGGAGCCTTGGCCACCGCCGGCCTTGTTCACGCCGGACTCGATCATTTCGTGATAGAGGTCGTTGCCTTCGCGCGTGCGCTCGCCGACGCCGGCGAACACCGAGTAACCGCCGTAAGCTTTAGCGATGTTGTTGATCAGCTCTTGGATCAGCACCGTCTTGCCGACGCCTGCGCCGCCGAAGAGGCCGATCTTGCCGCCCTTCGCGTACGGGCAAAGCAGGTCGACGACCTTGATGCCGGTGACGAGGATTTCCGGCGACGGCTTTTGATCGACGAATTCCGGCGCGGGTTGGTGAATGGCGCGCTTTGCGGTCGTCTTCACCGGGCCCGCTTCGTCGATCGGCTCGCCGATGACATTGAGAATGCGACCGAGCGTTTCTTCACCGACCGGCACCGCGATCGGCGCGCCCGTGTCGCTCACTTCCTGGCCTCGGACCAGACCGTCGGTCGCGTCCATAGCGATCGTGCGGACGGTGTTCTCGCCCAAGTGGGTCGCCACTTCGAGCACCAGGCGGTTGCCATTATTGATGGTTTCGAGCGCGTTGTAGATGTTCGGCAGTTCGCCATCGAATTCAACGTCGACAACGGCGCCGATAACCTGCGCCACGCGGCCTTTGCCCTTGGTCATTGCTCAGTCTCTCTTGAGGTAGAAGTTTCCGGGCGATCATCGCCCACAATTTCGAAGCTAGATTCCACTTGTTCGGTAAACTGCGGCGTCAACAAAACGCCCGCAACTGGCTCTCCGTCTCGCCAAGCCACTTGCAGATGTTGTTCGCCTGCGAGCGCGTAACAGGTCTCTGAGTCATCAGTGAGCACTTGGACCGTCTGAGGACCAAAAACCATGCAGCTCGAGCCACTCCCCATAGCGGAGCAGATGGTTTCACCACTCTGACCGCGAACAAACTCCGTTTGGCCGTTCAGCATCTGAATGACGACGTCCGCGTTGCAGGCTACGGCAGCATCGCCGCTCGATAGGCGCGCCATCGCAACGCCCGCGCCAACGGCGACGAACGGAGCAACGATCAACGCGAAACGAGCGAACCGCTTCATCAGCCGACAACCTCAAGCTCGACCGGAATGTTGTTCCGCGTCGCTTTCGAGTATGGGCAAACTTGGTGAGCCGCATCGAGCAGCTCTTGCACTTGCGCGCGATCCATTCCCGGAATCGCCAGCGTGATCTTCGACGACAAACCGAGGCCGCCTTCCGTGCGGCCGATGCCGACTTCGCAGGTTACGATCGCTTTGCTTGCATCAACTTTCTTTTGGCCAGCGACGAACGCGACCGCGGAATTGAAGCAATTGGCCCAGCCGAGCGCGAAGAGTTGCTCAGGGTTCGAGCCTTCGCCCGAACCGCCGAGGCCCTTCGAGTGCTCCATGTGGAAATAGAGCCCGCCATCAGCCAGCGCGACCTTGCCGCCAGCGCGACCGCCTTGGGAAACAGCTTTCGTTGTGTAGAGCGTGTCTGCCATCGGATTAATCCTCTTGGATCACGATTTGGCAGCGGGCTTGGCCCGCCTCGCCGTAGAGCAGGTAAGTCGT
Organism: uncultured Terricaulis sp.; assembly: GCA_964405865.1. Taxonomy (GTDB): domain Bacteria; phylum Pseudomonadota; class Alphaproteobacteria; order Caulobacterales; family Aquidulcibacteraceae; genus Vitreimonas. The sequence continues at coordinate 32,895 of CAYOPM010000002.1, forward strand.
GCGCGCCGGGATGCGATAATGCGTGACCGCGTCATCGGTCCGCATCTCTACGACGAGATCGTTCGTCTGCACGCAGCGGCGGTCAGTCGTGTTCATATTATGCACACGAGGCCAGCAACGCTCGCGCTGTTGGCCCGCCGCCTGCGAGCGATAACCGCCGCCGGTGAGATCAACTGTGCGCCACGATGCGCCATCACGCGCTTCGTAAGCCGCTGCATCGATCTCAGCGCAATCACCCAGTGCGCCGACACGGTCGGGCAATTCGGTGCAAGCGCCGAGCGCGAAGGATGCAAGAACGGTGGCCACGATTAGTCTCAAAGCGCCTCCGCACCGGAGATGATTTCGATCAGCTCCTTGGTGATGTTGGCTTGACGCTGACGGTTGTAGCGCAGCGACAGCTTCTTGATCATGTCGCCGGCGTTGCGGGTGGCGTTGTCCATGGCGCTCATTTGCGCGCCGTAGAAGCCGGCTTGGTTCTCAAGCAGCGCCTGCAGGATCTGGCCGTTAATGTATTGCGGCAGCAGAGCTTCGAGAATTTCCTCTTCGCTCGGCTCGTACTCGTAAATCGCGCCCTTCAGGTCCGGCGGCGTGACACCTTCCGGCGCACGCGCGGGGATCAGCTGGAGCGCAGTCGGGATCTGGCTGATCACCGACTTAAAGCGCGAGAAGAACAAGGTCGCGACATCGAACTCGCCCGCTTCGTAAAGCTCAAGCAGCGCTTCACGTACGAGATGAGCGGCGTCCGCGCCGATATTGCGGTGCGCCGAGAGATCGACGTATTTCACGATCTTGTCGCCATGCAGACGGCGCAGCTGATCGCGGCCCTTCTTGCCGACGGCGAGGATCTTCACGGTTTTGCCTGCGCGCAGCAGATCATCGATCTTCTCGCGCGCAGCGCGCACGATCTGGGTGTTGAAGCCGCCGCACAGACCGCGCTCGCTCGTCATCACGACCAGCAGATGCACTTGATCCTTGCCCGTGCCGCGCAGCAGCGCAGGCGCGCTATCGCTGCCCGACACCGCAGACGCCAGGTTCGCGATCACGCGCGCCATGCGATCGGCGTACGGACGCGCCGCTTCAGCTTGCGCTTGCGCGCGCTTCAGCTTCGCTGCCGCTACCATCTGCATCGCCTTCGTGATCTTCTGCGTGGACTTCACGCTGGCGATACGATTGCGGAACTCTTTTAAGCTCGGCATCTCGGCCCCTTAAGCGAACGTCGAACCGAATTCGGTCAGTGCGGCCTTCAGCTTGTCTTCGATGCCGTCCTTGCCGATGTCCTTCTTGGACACGATCGCTTTCAGCAAATCGCCCTGCTTGGCGCGGAACCACGACATCAGTTCGCTCTCGTAGCGACCGACATCAGCGACGGCGACCTTATCGAGATAACCGCGCGTACCGGCATAGATCAGCACGATCTGCTCTTCGACCGGCACCGGCGAGAATTGCGGCTGCTTCAGCAATTCGGTCAGACGCGCGCCGCGGTTCAGCAGGCGCTGCGTTGCGGCGTCGAGGTCAGAGCCGAACTTCGCGAAGGCGGCCATTTCGCGATACTGCGCGAGTTCGCCCTTCAGCGGACCGGCGACTTGCTTCATCGCCTTGATCTGAGCGTTACCGCCGACGCGCGACACCGAGATACCGACGTTCAACGCCGGACGGATGCCCTGGAAGAACAGTTCCGTTTCAAGGAAGATCTGGCCGTCGGTGATCGAGATGACGTTCGTGGGGATGTAGGCCGAGACGTCGTTGGCTTGCGTTTCGATGATCGGCAACGCCGTCAGCGAGCCCGACTTGTTGTCTTCGTTCAGCTTCGCCGCGCGCTCGAGCAAACGGCTGTGCAGATAGAAGACGTCGCCCGGATAAGCTTCACGACCCGGCGGGCGGCGCAGCAGCAGCGACATTTGGCGATACGCGACGGCCTGCTTCGACAAGTCATCATAGATGATGAGAGCGTGCATGCCGTTGTCGCGGAAGTATTCGCCCATGGCGCAACCAGCGAACGGCGCCAAGAATTGCAGCGGCGCCGGCTCAGAAGCGGTAGCGGCGACGATGATCGAGTAGCCAAGAGCGCCCTTATCTTCGAGCGTCTTGACGAGCTGCGCGACGGTCGAGCGCTTCTGGCCGATGACGACGTAGATACAATAGAGCTTCTCGCTCTCGGGCGCGTTCTTATCGTGCGCTTCCTTTTGGTAGAGGATCGTATCCAGCGCGACGGCGGTTTTGCCGGTTTGACGGTCGCCGATGATCAGTTCGCGCTGGCCACGGCCGATCGGGATCAGAGCGTCGATGGCCTTGATGCCGGTCTGCATCGGCTCGTGCACCGACTTACGCGGGATGATGCCCGGCGCCTTCACGTCCACGGTGGCGCGCGCTTCGGCCTTGATCGGGCCCTTGCCGTCGATCGGTTCGCCGAGCGGGTTCACGACGCGGCCGAGCAGGCCCTTGCCGACCGGAACGTCGACGATTTCGCCGAGGCGCTTAACGGTGTCGCCTTCCTTCAGGCCCTTGTCTTCGCCGAAGATAACGACGCCGACATTGTCGCGCTCGAGGTTGAGCGCCATGCCTTTGATGCCGCCCGGAAACTCGACCATTTCACCGGCTTGGACTTTTTCCAGGCCATAGACGCGGGCGATACCGTCGCCGACGCTCAGCACGCGGCCGATCTCAGCGACCTTCGCTTCAGTGCCGAAGCCCTTGATCTGCTCTTTGAGGATTGCGGAAATTTCTGCGGCGCGGACGTCCATGTGGCTCTTTCCTCTTAGGCGGTCTTCAGGGCCAGACGCAGCGCGTCCAGCTTGGCTTTTACGGAAGCGTCGAACTGGCGGGAGCCGACGCGCACGACGAACCCGCCAATCAGGCTGTCATCGACGCTGGTTTCGGCTTCCACCTTGGCGCCCAGCTGCTTGCTCAGGGCGTCGACGATGGCGGACTTGTCGGCGTCGCTCAGCGGGCGGGCCGAAATGATCTCAACTTGGCGGGCGCCGCGCTCGCGGGCGACCAGCTTGCGGTACGACGCGGCGATCGCCGGCAGTTCCCCTGCGCGGCGGTTCAGAGCGGCGACGCCGATGGCTTTGCGGCCCAGATCCGAGAGGCCGAGCTTGGCGGCGACGGCGGTCAGGCCAGCGGCCTTGTCTTCCGGCGCGATCAGCGGCGAGCGGGCCGCGTCGCGGAGGTCGGCGCTTTCCTTCCAGGCTGCGCCGAACTTGGCGAAATCCTGCTCGACCGCGTCTAAGGCTTTGGCATCTTTGGCCAATTCGAAGACGGCCTGTGCATAACGCACCGCCGCTTCGGAAGCTTCGCCGTCGAAGGTCTCTGCCACGTCTCTCTCGCTAATTTCGCCCGCCCTCGGCTCTTCGAGCCGGGAGGTCAGGGATTGCGCCGCTTGGGGAAAACCCAAACGCCAAAGACCGCTGCGATTCCATCGCGCGGGCTCTTTGACGCGCGCGCGGAGTAACACGGTACGTTCCGGCTTGACAACCGCTGCCAGGGGCGGCGGATCAGCGACAAAAGAGCCTGCTTTTTGAACGCGGGCGCGGGGGAAACAAAGTCATGACCGAGACGCCTGCAAGCGCGCAGACCAGCCCTGACGTATCGCCTGGAAAACTCCGCCAAGTCGTCGCCGCTTCCGCCGCCGGCACGGTGTTCGAATGGTACGACTTCTTTGTCTACGGCGCGCTCGCCTCGGTCATGGCGCCGCTCTTCTTCGCAGGGCTCCCAGACGCGCAAGCCTTCGTCTTCACGCTGCTGACGTTTGCAGTCGGCTTCATCGTCCGCCCGATCGGCGCGCTGGTGTTCGGCAAGATCGGCGACTCCACCGGGCGCAAAGGCGCGTTCCTGATCACCATCATGATTATGGGACTTTCGACCTTCGCCATCGGCTTGCTTCCGACCGCAGACACGATCGGCATCTGGGCGCCGGTGCTTCTGGTCACATTGCGCGTGCTGCAAGGCTTTGCACTGGGCGGCGAGTATGGGGGTGCAGCGATTTATGTCGCCGAGCACGCGCCGGCAAACCGTCGCGGCGCTTCGACCGGCTGGATTCAAAGCACAGCATCAATCGGCCTGATCGGCGCACTCGGCGTTGTGCTCGGCGTCCGCGCCTATCTCGGCGAAGACGCCTTCCGCGAGTGGGGTTGGCGAATTCCTTTCCTGGTTTCGATCGGCCTGCTGGGCGTCTCCGTCTGGATCCGCATGCAGCTGGAGGAAAGCCCGGCGTTTAAGAAGCTCAAGGAAGAAGGCAAAGTCTCCAAGCGCGCCTATGCCGAAAGCTTCGGCGAATGGAGGAACCTTAAGATCGTCATCATCGCGCTCTTCGGCGTGATGATGGCCCAAGGCGTCGTCTGGTACACGGCGCACTTCTATTCGCAGTTTTACCTGGAGCGCATTCTCCGCATCGACAGCCAGACCGTGAACCTCATCATGATCACGGTCGTGTTGATCTCGGCGCCGCTCTATATCTTCTTCGCACGACTCTCAGACTCAGTCGGCCGCAAGCCGGTGATGCTGTTCGGCATGTTGCTGATGCTGGCGCTCTACTTTCCAGGCTTTCACTTCATCACTCAAGCCGGCAACCCAGCGCTCGCCGCCGCATCTGAGCAAACACCCGTCACCGTCATCGCCGATCCGGCTGATTGCACCTTCCAACTCGATCTCACCGGCGGCGCCCAACAATTCGCAACCTCGTGCGACATCGCTAAAGGCGCGCTCGCAAACGCTGGCGTCAGCTATGAAACCATCGCGGGCGAGCCCGGTCAGTTGGCGCGCATTCGCATCGGAGACAGCATCGAAGTCGAGAGTGTCAGCGCAATCGGTCAATCGCTCTCCGAAATCCGCGCGACCCGCACGGCGTTCAACGACCGCTTGCGCGCAACACTCACGGAAGCCGGCTACCCCGCCGCAGCGCCTGGTCCGATGCAAAACTGGAGCTTTGCTGAGATCGCGCGGGTATTCAGCGAGAAGTGGGGCGTCATCGCCATCATGGCGCTCTTCATCGTCGCCGCCACCGCGCTCTACGGCCCGCAAGCGGCAGCGCTCGTCGAACTCTTCCCGACGCGCATCCGCTACACCGCGATGAGCTTCCCCTATCACGTCGGCACCGGCTGGTTCGGCGGGCTCCTCCCCGCCACCGTCTTCGCCATCAATACCGCGACCGGCTCAATCTATAACGGGCTCTGGTTTCCAGCGATCGCCACCGCCATCGCGGCGATCGTGACGTTCTTCTTCTGGCCAGAGACGAAGGATAGGGACATTCACGCCTAGCTTTGGTTTTCACGCATTCACCAGACTTCTGAACGAGAGCTTAAACTCGCTCGTGCATAGTCCTTTGCATGACGGCGATCCCCCACGCCGGCATGGCCCTCACCAGCGCCCTTGACCGCTTTGAGCTTGCGGGAATGCAAGTGCTCGAAGCGGTCACTGGCGCGAGTGACGACGCCAAACTTGCCGAAGGCCTCGTCGCCTTGAGCGCGGCGAAAACGCAGGCGAAAGCCAGCGTCGCCCTGGTGCGTTTCTCCGACGAGATGTTCGAAGCGCTGCTGGAAATTGGGCAGGAGACGAAGGGCTAATCTTCGTGTCCAATGGGCAGTCGCGGTTAACCGCCCTTCCCGCGCGCCTTCCAATCCCCTAGATCAGCCGAAACGTCGTTCGGGGATTGCTTCGCATGGATTGGGATATTCAGCCGCTTCTGTCGGATCCGGCGGCTTGGGCGGCGCTGATCACACTCGTGGTCATGGAAGTCGTGCTCGGCATCGACAACCTCATCTTCATCTCGATCCTCACCAACAAGCTGGCGCCTGAGCAACGCGCGCGTGCGCGACGCATCGGCATCGGCTTGGCGCTGGTCATGCGCCTGGTGTTGCTCTCGACCATCGCCATTATCGTAACGCTGATCCATCCGGTCTTCGATCTCGGCATCGTCGGAAGCCCGGACGATCACGGCAACCCGACATTTGAGACCGCTTTCTCCTGGCGCGACATCATCTTGATCGCGGGCGGCCTCTTCCTCGTTTGGAAGGCAACCAAGGAAATCCACCACTCCGTCGATCCGACGCCGACGCATGATGTGCTCGACAAGAAGCAAGTCGTGGTCGCCAATTTCGGCGCGACGATCTTCCAGATCATCCTGCTCGACCTCGTCTTCTCGATCGACTCGATCCTCACCGCCGTCGGCATGACCGATCACGTTCCGATCATGGTCGTCGCCGTTATCGTCGCCGTCACCGTGATGCTGCTCGCCGCCGATCCGGTCGCGAACTTCATTCACGCCAACCCGACAGTCGTCATGTTGGCGCTGGGCTTCTTGCTGATGATCGGTATGGTGCTGATCGCTGAAGGCTTCGGCGTTCATGTGCCGAAAGGCTACATCTACGCGGCGATGGCGTTCTCGGCTTTGGTCGAGGGACTAAACATGATGTCGCGCGCGGCGGCGAAGAAGAAAGCCGCCAAGCAACCGCCAGCGGCGCCAACGGCCTAAGGAGCGATCATGCGCATTCTTGTTCTCGCCGCCGCTGGTTTCGCGCTGGTCGCGTGCTCCGTCCCCGGCGGCGCACCGGTGACGACTGCTTCGCTGGTCGCGGCTGACGCAGCGACGTCGCTCGCTGTCGGCGATCGCATCACTGAAGAAAGCTCGACCCAATCACCATCCGTCGAAGGCGCTGATCCGGTTGTGAGCCTGGCATTGCGCCACGCTGACGGCCGCCGTCTCGCGTTCCAGCAAGCCAATCACACCAACAACGATCTCTTCGTGCAGCAACCTGGTGGCGCGTTGGCGCAGATCATGGGCCTGGCCGGCGAAGAGTCGCCCCAGCTTTATCATGCGGTCAGCGGCGAAGGTAACGAAGGCGCGTTCTTCTGCGGCCCGGCAGGGCCCGCCGCGATCGGCCGCTACCAAGCAGCCGACGGCACGATCATGATCGTGGGCTTGCGTCAGACCATTCAAGTCGAGACGCGCCCCGACGGCCAGCCCGAAGCGGTGCCTTTCTCACCAGATCAAGTCTGTGCGCGTCTGCGCTTCCGCCAAGGCTGATGCGATAGGCGCGGGCGGTCGCGCTCATAATGAAGGCCGACTAGATGCGCGATCTCACGCAAGGCTCAATCACCGCGCATTTGCTCGGCATGGCGGCCTTCATCGGCATCAGCCTGATTTTTCAGACGATGTATTTCATCGTCGATCTCTACTTCGTCGCCCAGCTCGGCAATGCAGCAATCGCCGGCGTGAGTGCTGCCGGCAACGTCTTCTTCCTCGCGCTCGCCGCCAGCCAGCTCATCAGCATCGGCGTCATGGCGACGGTGGCTCAAGCGGTTGGCAAAAAAGACGAAGCAGAAGCCAATCTCTATTCCGACCAAGCCATCTCGATGTCGCTTCTGTTCGGCGTCGTGATGCTGATCCTTGGCTACACATTCGGCGGCGCGGGTGTCGATGCGCTGACCGCCGATGAAGAAACGGCCGCGCAAGGACGCGCCTATCTCTTCGCTTTCCTGCCGCAACTCGCGCTCATGTTTCCGGTCTCGGCAATGACATCGGCGTTGCGCGGCACGGGTGTCACGATGCCGACCATGGTTCTGCAAACGGCCACCATCATTCTCAACGCCATCCTCGCGCCGATCCTCATCGCCGGCTGGGGCACGGGTGTTGCGCTCGGCGCCGCCGGCGCGGGCTGGGCGAGTTCCATCTCCGGCTTCATCGGCACGATCGCGTTGGTGTTCATGTTTCCGCGCGTGCAGACCTATCTCCGCCTGCACCTCGACCGGTTGAAGCCAAAGTTCAGCGCTTGGCGGCGGCTCATTTTCATCGGCCTGCCGACATCACTCGAATTCCTGATGATGTTTGCGATCTTCATCGTGATCTATTTCGTCATCCGCGGCTTCGGCGCCGAAGCGCAGGCGGGCTTCGGCATTGGCGGTCGCATCATGCAATCGATCTTCTTGCCCGCCATGGCCGTCGCGTTCGCCGCCGCGCCGATCGCCGGACAGAACTTTGGCGCCAAGCGCTACGACCGCGTACGCGAGACGTTCAAGGCAACAGCGATCATCGGCAGTGGCATCATGCTGACTGCGTCAATTCTCTGCCACCTGAACCCCGCCCTGCTCGCCCGACCCTTCACAGACGATCCGACCGTGCTCGCGATCAGCAACGACTATTTGCAAGTTGTGTCGTGGAATTTCGTGTTCAGCGGTCTCGTGATGGCGGCTGGCAGCCTCTTCCAAGGCATGGGCGACACGCGTCCGTCGCTCATCGCGAGTGCCACACGCATGATCACATTCATCGCGCCGGTGTTGTGGCTTTCGACCCAGCCGAATTTCACGCTTCACCATGTGTGGCTGATGTCGGTGGCGTCGGTAGTCATCCAATGCGCGCTATCGATGTGGCTGCTCATGCGCACATTCAAACGCAAGCTTGGGCCACCCGGCGATTTTTTGCCTGCCAGTGCTGCGTGAAGACGCTAAGCTTAGGCCATGACACTGCTAACTGGCCCCCTCTGCCGCGCCGCGCGCAATCTCGTGCAATGGCCGCGCGCACAGCTCGCAAGCGCCTCAGGCGTCGAGAAGGCCGCGATCCGCTCCTTTGAAACCGGCGACGTCGATCCCTGCGAAGACGCGCGCTCGAAGTTGCAGCACGCGCTCGAAACTGCAGGCGCCGTCTTCATCCCCGAGGACAGCGATCTCGGCGCCGGCGTGCGACTGCGCTTCAACGCGCGCGACGTGAAGCAGTTGCGGCGCTTAGAGAACGAAGGCGGCGCGATCGGCGAGGACGACGTTTAGAACTTCGAATAGCCGCCATCGATCAGGATGGAGTCGCCATTGTGGAAGCGCGACGCGTCGCTGGCGAGATAAACCGCGATGCCGCCGAACTCCTCCGGCTCGCCCCAACGCCGATACGGCACGCGCGAAATGACGCCCTTCGTGAACGCGTCATTCTCTTGCGCGGCGCCCGTCATCTCCGTCGCGATCCAGCCTGGCAGGATGGCGTTAGCGCGCACGCCGTAGCGCGCGAACTCGACCGCGATGCCGTTGGTGACAGCAATCACCGCCGCTTTCGTCGCTGTGTAATCCTGATTGCGCGCCGCGCCAAAGAGCGCCCCCAAGCTCGCCACCGCTGCGATCGAGCCGCCCGGATCGCCCGCTTCCGCACGCGCCTTCATGTGCCGGCACGCTTCGCGCATCGTGAAGATCATGCCGTCGAGATTGATCGCCATCACGCGCCGATAATTCTCGCCGCCAATATCGAGAAACGACTTCCAGCGATTGGACACGCCAGCGTTCGCAAAGCACGCATCGACACGGCCGAACTCCGCCAACGTCGCGTTAAAGCCCGCAACGACATTCGCTTCCGTCGAAATATCAACGATCCGCGCATTCACCCGCGTGCCATGCGCCTTCAGCCGCGCAACCGCCCGCGCATTCTTCTCCGCATTCGTACCCCAGATCTCGACATCCGCCCCCGCCTGCGCCAGCGCTTCCGCCATGCCGAAGCCAATGCCGCCATTGCCGCCGGTCACAAGCGCAACGCGGCCGGTGAGATTGAAGGGTGTGTAGGTCATTGGCGGCACTATGCGCCGCACAAAGAAAATCGCAACGGCTAGAGGAAGCTATAAGGATCAACGTCGATCTGCACGCGCACAGCGCTGTGCAGTTTCACGCGGCTGGCCCACGCGGCCAAAAACGCACTGACATCGACGCCGCGATTGGCGCGGATCAGGAAGCGCCGCCGATGCATGCCGCGGATCACGGATAAAGGCGCAGGCGCTGGTCCCCACAGATCGAGGCCTTCGACGTTCGGCGCCTTCTCCCCCATCAGCTTCGCGGCATCGTTCGCCAGCAACTCATCCGGCGCGGAGACGATCACCGCCGCCAAGCGCCCATAAGGCGGCATGCCCGCATCTTCCCGCTCCGCGATTTCCGCGGCGAAAAACGCGTCGCGATCTTGCGCGGCGAGCGCATGCATCACCGGCTCTTGCGGCGCGTAGGTCTGAATGAGCGCGCGGCCCTTCTTTTCGTGACGGCCGGCGCGGCCCGTCACCTGGCTGACCAGCTGATACGTCCGCTCACCGGCGCGCAGATCGCCGCCCTTCAAACCAAGGTCCGCATCGATCACGCCGACGAACGTGAGGTTCGGAAAGTTGTGACCCTTGGCGACAATCTGCGTGCCGATCAAAATATCGATCTCGCCGTCTTCCATGCGCTGCACCAAGCCGCGCACCGCATCGCCGTTCGGCGTCGTGTCGGATGAGAAGATTTCGATGCGCGCATTCGGAAAGAACTCCCGCACCTCTTCCTCGATGCGCTCCACGCCCGGCCCAATCGACGTAAACGAATCCGGCGTCTGGCACTCCGGGCAATTCTTCGGCTTCGGAATCGAGAAGCCGGTCAAGTGACACACCAGCCGCCCCGAATAGCGGTGCTCGACAAGCCAGCTATCGGTCTCGGGCGATTTCATCTTGTGCCCGCACGCGCGGCAGAGCGTCAGCGGCGCGTAGCCACGGCGGTTCATGTAGAAGAGCGATTGCTCATTGCGCAGCAGCGCCTCAGCAGCGCCCTTGATCAGCAGCGGCGAAATCCAGCGGCCTTTATCTGGCGCGTTGAGCTTCATATCGACAAGCTCGACATCCGGCAGTTCCGCCGTGCCGTGACGCGATGGCAGCTGCACATGCGCGTACTTGCCCGCTTGCGCGTTGACCAGCGTCTCAAGCGATGGCGTAGCGCTCGCAAGGATCACGGCGCAATTGCCAAGCTTGGCGCGCGCCACCGCAAGATCGCGCGCCTGATAGATGACGCCCTCTTCCTGCTTGAACGAAGGATCGTGCTCTTCGTCGACGACGATCAGGCGCAAGTTCGGATACGGCAAAAACAACGCCGAGCGCGCGCCAACGATCAGCCGCGCGCGGCCTGCCGCGATTTCGCGAAACGCGCGCCGCCGCGCCTTTTGCGCAATCGCCGAGTGCCACTCCACCGGCTCAACACCAAAGCGCGCCTTGAACCGGCTCATCGCTGCTTGCGTCAGCGCGATTTCCGGCAACAGCACCAGAACTTGCGCATCCGGCGCCAAGCGCAGCGCTTCCGCCGCCGCTTCAAGATACACTTCCGTCTTGCCCGAGCCAGTAACGCCATCGAGCAGCGCGACGTGAAAGCCGCCGTCGCGGACGTAACCGCTCACATGCTCGGCTGCCGCCGCCTGCAAGTCGGAGAGCGCCTTACCGCTCATCGCCAAATCAGGCGCCGGGAACGGCGGATCTTCGCTGATCTCAACTTTTGCCAGCGCACCGCAATCGACGAGCCCCTTAACAACGGCGGAAGAAACATCAGCACGCCGCGCCAGCTCCGCAGCGCTCACCTGCTCCTTCGCCGCCTCATCGAGAACGCGCGCACGCGCTTCGGTGACCTTCGGCGGCGTCTCGCCAGTTGGCCTCAGCACTGTGTGGGTCGGCGCGGGAAACAAAGCCTCGGGTGAGCGCGCCACCATGCGCAGAATATCACCCGGCGGACGCACCAGATATTTCGACGCCCAATCCACGAACTGACGCGAAATCTCGGGCACCGGCGAACCGGGCAGTACTTCTTCGATCGCCTTCAGATTCGCAGCGCCCGGATGATCGCGCTCCACCGCCCAGACGACACCGCGCACCAGCCGCGTGCCGATCGGCGCAATCACATGCGCGCCCGGCTCGATTTGGAGCGAAGACGGCGCGCGATAGTCGAACGGCTCAGGCAGAGGCAGCGGAAACTGCACCGAGACTTTGTCCAACGTGTCGTGAACAAACTCCGCGCCCTCTTCTTCCACGGCGAATAACGGCCCGGCAGGCGCGTGCGCACGCTGCTTTTTGAGCGACGCGTCGAGATTGCGGCGGCGGGCGTTTGTGGACATTGACGATGAATCTAAGGGTTCAAGGGATTCGGCGGAAGCCGTCTTTACACGCCAACCCTGTGTCGCAACCGTGACTCAACGGGCCTTTACCCTGCCTCGTTGCGAAGCATTAGCCACGCAGCGCGAGCGTCCGGCCCGTTATGCTGCAGCAACTCCTTTCCCGGTTGACGCCGGCGCCGCCCGGCCGCGCCCATGACGGCCTGTTCGCCACCTTCGCACCGGAGGGCGCGACGGCCGCGACCTTGCGCGCGCTCTATCACCAGTATGACGACGCCTATCCCGATGAGCCGACGCCGCCACAATACGTCCAGTTTCGCGCTCTGGTCGATTGGATAACAGAGTACGAAAAGCGCCCCGATGGGCTTGGCTTGCAGCGCATGCGCGCGGCTTATGTGAGCTGCTTTGAAAAGTACGAAGCCTTCCGCGTGACGCTCAGACATTGGCGTCACGATCATCCGTTCCGCGATGCACTCGTCGCGGCGCGCCGGGCCGTCGTGGCGGAGTTAGCCCCCCGCGAAGCCGCCGACATGGCCCGGCGCAGGCATTACAGCCGCTGGCGCGAATGCCGCGAAACGCCGCTCGACATCGAGGGCGAGACGCGACTCGCGCTGATCAGGCAGATGAACCCGGACGACTGGCACGAGATGGTCCGCCGCTGGAAATGGGATCACGGCCACGCCGAGATCGAATGGATTACGCTGCAGCGCCATTGCGACCGGGCAACGGCGCTTTACGCACTCTGCAGCCTCCGCCCGGCGCGCTTTGCCGCGCATAATGCCGGCGCTGACCAGAAGCTTGAAGGCTTCGTGTGCGCCCTCGCCTCGCGGCTGGAGAACGGCTTCTATGCCAATGCCGAGTTCGCGCTAGATCTCAGCATGCGCCAGTACGACGTGTTTGGTCGCGAGCTCACGGCGTTGCGCGCCACCGGCCGCAGCCCCTGGCGCATCCCGGATGTGCTCGACCATTCAGGCACACGCGCACCCGAACCGCGCTACACGATCGAAGACGGCCGCATCGTGTTTCACTACGAGTACTGGCTCCGCCACGTCGCGCGCTGAGCAGAGTGTAAACAAAATAAACCACTGGCGCCTAAACTCGCGCCCGTGACCACCGCCGTCGAACTTCTCCAACACTGGATCGCGCATCTGCGCGATGAGCGTCGCTTTGCCGATAACTCGCTCGATGCTTACCAGCGCGACGTCGCCGCGTTTCTTGGATTCCTCACCAACCATTTGGGCGGTGAGCCGACCGCGCGCGATCTCGCCGAGCTCGAACCGCGCGATCTACGCGCCTATCTCGCGCACCGCCGCCAAGGCGATGACGCGCTCTCCGATCGCTCGATTTCACGTGCTTTAGCTGCGATCCGCAGCTTCTATCGCTTCCTCGAGCGCCGCCATGGCATAACCAATGCGCGCCTTGCGCTGGTGCGCGGCCCTCGCCTTAAGCGCTCGCTTCCGCGCCCTGTCAGCGAAGCTGGCGCGCGCAATCTCATCGCCGAAGCGCAGGACCAGGCCAACGAAGACTGGATCGGCGCCCGCGACGCAGCATTGCTGACCCTGCTCTACGCCGCCGGGCTCCGCATCTCCGAAGCACTCTCGCTGACCGGCGCGGATCTGCCGCTTTCCGAGACGCTGCGCATCACCGGCAAAGGCGGCAAAGAACGGATCGTGCCGCTGATCGCGCCTGCCCGCGAGGCGATCGAGCGTTACGCCAAGCTCTGCCCTTATGCCTTGACCGAAGACGCCCCACTCTTCCGCGCCGTCCGCGGCGGCGCGCTCTCTCCACGCATGGCGCAAGCGCTCATGGAGCGTCTGCGGGCGCACTTGGGTTTACCTTCGAGCGCCACGCCGCACGCTTTGCGGCACTCTTTCGCGACGCATTTGCTCGCAAACGGCGGCGATCTGCGCGCCATCCAAGAGCTGCTCGGACACGAATCGCTGTCGACGACTCAGGCCTACACCAGCGTCGAAGCGCAAAAAATTTTGCAGAGCTATCGACGCGCACATCCGCGCGCATGACGATTTTTGCGCACCTTCGCGTGCGTGCGAGCCTTATTTTTCAAGGCGCGTAGCGCAACAACGCATGTGCATCACGGCGATACAGTAGAGCGTGCAGAAAAAATCGCGCGACTACTTGCAGAAACCACTTGCAAACCAAATTGCTGCAAAAACTCAAGCATCGAGGGTCACTTAAGAACTCTCATCCAACGCAAGTACCCAACCCAAGACACACGAGGAAATGACAATGGCTAAGAAAGTTAAGAAGGTCGCGAAGAAGGCCGCCAAGAAGACCGTTCGCAAAGCTGCGAAGAAAACCGTCCGCAAGGCCGCCAAGAAGACCACGAAGCGCAAGGTCGCCAAGAAGGCCGCCAAGAAGACCGTCCGCAAGGCTGCCGCGAAGAAGCCGGTCCGCAAGGCCGCGAAGCGCAAGACGGCTCGCCGCGCGAAGCCTGTCGCCGCTCCGGCGCCGGTCGCGGTCTAACGCGAAATTGGCAGGGGGGATGCGAAAGCATCCCCCTTCGCCGTTCTTAGGCACTGCTGATCACACCAAAAGGATCGCATGCGTTCTCCGGTCATAAGAAGCCCACGCTCCCGCATCGAACGCCGCAGACTTACGCGTCTCAAACGCTGATCCATCGCCGCCTTAGCGACCTCCCCTCTCTCAGTGACAACGCGCCGCTTTGCGGCTCACGCGCGCGCGAGCCATCTTGCGGCGCATGAAATACCTGATCGCACTCGCCGCCCTCACGCTCATCGCCGCCTGCGATGTTCCCGATCTTGAGCAAGTCCAGCAGGACGCCGCTGAACTCGGCGGCCAAGCGATGGACGCCGCACGCGGCGCCGTCGATACGCGAACCGCCTGCATGCTCGCCGGCCAATCGGAAGCGTTCTGCGGCTGCGTACAAGAGCGCCTCGGCCCCGAAATCACGCAAGAGCATCTCGACGCCATCACCGGCTTAGCCCAACGCACCGTCGAAGGCGGCAGCTTGGAAACCGCCGCTGAAGAAGCGCAAAACGTCGATCCCGCGACGCGCGAAGCTTTGGTTCAATGCGCCACGCAAGCCGCGGTTCAGGGCATTGTGGGCGAGGCCGGAAACTAGGCCGCTGCGGTGAGCGCCCAGCGCGCAACGCCGGGATACTCGAACTCGCCCGTATCGGCAAAGCCGCTCCGCGAAAGTAGCTGCGCGGTGCTTTGATCTTCCGCGTCGAGATGCACGATCAAGCGGCGCGCGCCGTTCGCGAACGCCCATGCCGCCAATGTCCGCACCGTATCGCCCGCAAACCCACGGCCTCGGTAATCCGGCAGCAAACCGAACGCCATTTCGACATCGCCAAGATCGTCAGGCCGCCCGATCAACGCGACAATGCCAATGAGGCGCGGCGGCGCGCGTTCGCCTTCGTTGGCGGTGATCGCCCAACCGTACCAGCCCTCGCCTTCAGGATCGTGCGCGAGATTCTTCGCCGCCCATTCGAGCGCGTGCTCCTCAAACGGCGCCGGCGGCCAAATCGGCTCCGGCGTCACCGCGATTGCATTGAAGAATGCGGAGCGGCTGCCCGCCTGCAGCTCCGCCAACTCGCGATCAAACGCCAACAGCGCAACGCGCTGACCTTTCAAGAACAGCAAGACCCGTCTCCCTCGCTCTCCGCCGCACTGAGGAAAACGCGAACCCGGAACTCTGCAAAGTTAGCGATCGGAAATCTTCACAGGGCGCTTCTGCTGGATGACGCAAAATGCAGCGTCACCCTGAGCCTGTCGAAGGGCGACGCGGGCCACTGCTCCGGGCGAGCCGCTGAATCTCTGGCCAGTCGCCGCGCATCAATGCTTCCTTCTTCGCGCGCGACCAGCCTTTGACCTGCTTCTCGAATGCAATCGCGTCATCGATGTGCGCGAACTCTGCAGACCAGATATATTCGAACGGCTTACGCTTCGCGACGTACCCTTCGGTGCTATGAAAGTGCTGGTCGAGCCTCCGCTCGACGTCCGACGTCACGCCAACATAGTAGCTGCGATCGCTGCACCGCAGAATATAGACCCACGAGGCCATGATCGAGCGTTGCGCGCCATGACGAAGTTGGCAAGCACCGGAGCAATGCGCCGCCCTTCGACAGGCTCAGGGTGACGCATTTCTAGCAGTGAGCAAACTTTGGAGAGGCCACCCGTTGAGGCCCCCACTAGAGCGTTACCCTGAGCTTGTCGAAGGGCGGCGCGGGCCTCAAGCGCACTAGCAGCGCCTTGCACTCTTTCCCCTTCGGTCACATGCTCCGCTCCATGAACAGGCCTCTCTCTGGCGGCGCGATCTTTTTGCTCTGCCTCTTCCTCGGCATTATCTTCGACCAAGTCGCCATCGGTATTCTGGCGGGCTTAGTCCTCGGCGGCGCAACCGCCGCGAAGCTCAGAGCGCGCAACGATGGCGCTGACGGAAACGCCTGAGCTTATCCCGCGCGTCGCGCACGCAACGCGTTGAACGCAAACACCTCCGCCAAAATCAATCCGACCGATCCCGCGCGCGGCTAAACTTGTCGCTCATGCGCAAATACCACTATCCAACACCAATCCGGCTCGAGGCGTTATTCGCCCGTGTCGGCTTTTGGTTGCGTTGGATCATCTTCGTGGTGACGCGCATCGGCGCGCTCAACGGCAGCCGACGCTTGCGCGCTTTCGTGGCGCGCACGGAGCGAACGGTGGAAGGCCTGCTCTTCCTCGCGGCCACCGAACGCCTGCGACCGCCTCCCCCGCGCACTTGCCGCCCCGCCGGCACACGCCACGGCTACCGACGCATCCGCAGCAGCGGCCAGCGCCTCATGCTGCGCTACGCCCGCATCCGCGCACGCGGCACGCTGGCTGTGCGGTTAGCAGCAATCCTGCGCGCTTTCGAGAATCCAGAACGCATCGTCGCGCGCATCGCAAAGCGCTGCGCGCAGGGTTGACCAGTTCGCGCTTGGTGCTTGCTGCGTCGGTTGCCGACGCTGTGTTTACGCGAGCGATCGCGCCAGTTGGCGCAGATAGCTCCTAGCGCGCCCTCGCTTTCTCTGTTCTTTGAAAACGCGGCGACACAGTCTCCGCGATCATCTCCGCACATCCCTCCCTTTTAAGGGAGGGTGTCAGGTCGTGCGCAGCACGAGCTGACGGGTGGGATACTGGCGCAGGTTTCGAACGTCAGCGCCATCGCCCCGCCCGTCGCTTCGCGACACCCTCCCCTCGCGGGGAGGGAAAGGCTCAGGCCTGCATCGTCCAGCCGTCGACGCCCTTCGCGGCTTCCTTGATGGCCTCCGACATCGTCGGGTGCGCGTGGCAGGTGCGGGCGATATCTTCGGCGCTCGCACCGAATTCCATCGCGACGCACACTTCGCCGATCATCTCGCCAACGCCCGAGCCGATCATGTGCACGCCGACAACGCGTTTCGTGGCGACGTCTTCGAGCACCTTCACCAGACCTTCCGTCTCATGGTTCGTGCGCGCACGCGAATTGGCCATCATCGGAAACTTGCCGACCTTGTACTCGACACCTTCAGCCTTCAGCTCCTCTTCCGTCTTGCCGACAGAAGCGACTTCCGGATCCGTGTAGATGACGTTCGGGATGATGTCGTAATTCACATGGCCCCATTGGCCGGCGATGATCTGCACCGCGGCGATGCCTTCATCTTCGGCTTTGTGCGCCAGCATCGGCCCGATGGTGACATCGCCAATGACGTAAACGCCGTCGGCGCTTGTCTTGTAGTGACCATCATGCGTGACGAAGCCGCGTTGATCGGGCTTCACGCCAACGCTTTCGAGACCAAGGCCATCGGTGAAGGGCTTACGGCCGATCGCAACGAGCACAACGTCAGCTTCGAGCGTGCGCGCTTGGCCGCCTTTGGCCGGTTCGATCGTCACCTCGAGGCCCGCGCGCAGCTTCTCAACGCCAGTGACCTTGTGGCCGAGTTCGAACTTCATCCCCTGCTTCTTCAGCGTGCGCTGGAAGGCCGTGGAGATTTCGTTGTCCATCGTCGGCGTGATCTTGTCCAAGAACTCGACCACGGTGACTTCCGATCCCAAGCGGCGCCATACCGAGCCAAGCTCAAGGCCAATGACGCCGGCGCCGATGACAATCATTTTGCCCGGCACTTGCTTCAAAGAAAGAGCGCCGGTCGAGGTCACGACGCGCTCTTCGTCGATATCGATACCCGGCAGCGGCGTCGGCACAGAGCCGGTGGCGATCAGGATGTTCTTGGTCTCGAGCGTTTGCTTTGCGCCATCGGCGCCCGCAACTTCGACTCTGCCCGCGCCGGCGATGCGGCCAAAGCCTTTGACGTAGTCGACCTTGTTTTTGCGCATCAAAAATTCGATGCCCTTGGTCAGACCTTCGACGGCGTCTTCTTTCTGCTTCAGCATTTGCGGCAGATCGAGTTCAAGGCCGGTGATCTTCACGCCCATCATCGGGAACGTCTTCGCCGCCGCTTCGTAATACTCGCTCGCGTGCAGCAGCGCTTTCGACGGAATGCAGCCGACGTTGAGGCATGTTCCGCCCAACTTGCCACGGCTTTCGACGATCGCGGTCTTCAGGCCCAACTGGCCCGCACGGATCGCAGCGCTATAGCCGCCAGGGCCGCCGCCAATGATGACGAGATCGTACGACATGGATGCTCCGGAACTGAAGGCGCGAGCGTTCGGCGCGCAGTGAGATTTGGCGCGAACATAGTGGCGCTGCTCCCAGGCTTCTACCCGGGAGTGAGCGTTTCAGCCCTGCAGAAAGGAGCGTCTTTAGGCGCCCTGCTTGTCCCAATAGGCGCGGTCAGCGACGTCGATGATGAAGATCAGGAGGCCGACGATGAGGATCACCCCCAAAACGCCGACTTGGAAAGTCGGCGAGCCGGTGTCGTTCAGGAGTTCCTGCGGTGCGAGATAGGCGCGCGGATCGATACCCTGAATCGTCTGAATCAGATTGCCTTGCTGACCGTAGGCCCAGTGGCCGCCAACCAGTGCAAAGCCGATCAGCCAGGTCCAGAAGCCCTGCGTGCGGCGCATCAGGCGCACAGCGGCGATCAGGAAAAACAGCGCCGCACCAGCGAGCAGGCCGACATTGATCCAGTTCGCGCCAGCGGCGTGCTGCGAGGCCGCGATCTGTGCCTCGGCAACCTGGGCATCGACGCCCTCGACACCGGAGGCCGGCGCCTGAACGTCGGCGATCACCCCTGCCGCAGCCAGCGCGCCCGCCACGCACACGAGCACCAAGGCCAGAAGCACCAGGATGGATGGCCAACGCAGAATAAAGGTCATGAACGTCCCCTCCCCGCCACTCCCCCGAGCGGCGGCGCCGGGAAACTATACGCACTCATTGCGCGACGCCAATGGGAAGTAGAAAGCATTTTGATTACAGACTCTTCCGAGAGGCGAATGGGAGGCGTCAATGATGCCAACGAAGGGGATGGGGCGGCTAAGCGCCCTCGCGGCGTTCGCGGTAGGCGCGCTTCTCGCGGGCTTCTCGGCCGTGCAGCTGAGCTGGGGCGTGGTGAGCTGGCAGCTCATGCTGGCTGGGGCTTTGCTGATGACGGGGTCATTCCGAACCCTGAGCGGCATGTCCGGCGGGCTGCGCCTGCTCTGCGGCGCTTGGGGTTTTGCCGCCGGGATCTCACTGGCGCCGATGGGCGAAGCCTTCGTGCCGGCTTCTGCGGGCTATCAGGTCGTGAACGCGATCGCGACGATCATGACGATCGCGATCCCGATCATCTCTTTGACAGGCTTGGTGCTGACAGTGCTGCACCGCGAGCGGAAATAGTTATCCACACCGATGCGCGTGCGAAACGCGAACAGCTTCTTGTTTCACGCATTGTTTTTGCGGGCGGGCGATCAAGGAGATTGCTCAATGCAAGTAGCGAAACTCGGCCGCAAGCAAGGTCTGGCGCCAGTCGGTTCGTACTTCGAAGCCATCGCACGCGATCTCCGCGACGCGAACGCGCGCGAAGCCAAGATGCAAGCGACGCTCGATCAAGAAGATCGCGATCTCGAAATGCTTTATCGCCAACACTCCGGCGCGCGCGCAAACGTCTACGCCGAAGCCGCCGCTTAAAGGTCGAGCAGCATCCGTTCGGGATCTTCGAGGCCTTCTTTGACGCGCACCAGGAACGTCACGGCTTCTTTGCCGTCGACAATGCGGTGATCGTAAGAGAGCGCCAGATACATCATCGGACGGACGACAACTTGTTTGTCGATCACGACCGGGCGTTCTTGGATTTTGTGCATGCCAAGAATGCCGGACTGAGGCGCGTTCAAGATCGGCGTCGACATCAGCGAGCCGTAGACGCCACCGTTCGAGATCGTGAACGTAGCGCCCTGAAGGTCTTCGAGTTTAAGATGGCCGTCGCGGGCTTTGACGCCCAGTTCGCCAATCTCGCGCTCGATCTCGGCCATCGATTTGATGTCGGCCTCGCGCACAACAGGAACGACCAAGCCGCGATCGGTGCCGACGGCAATGCCGATGTCGTAGAAGTTCTTGTAGATGATGTCGTCGCCATCGATCTCGGCGTTGACGTTCGGAATCTCTTTCAGCGCCGCGATACACGCCTTCACGAAGAAGGACATGAAGCCAAGCTTCACGCCGTGTTTGCGCTCGAAGCTATCCTTGTACTTATTGCGCGCCGCCATTATCGCCGACATGTCGGCTTCATTGAACGTCGTCAGCATCGCGGCGGTGTTCTGCGCTTCCTTCAAACGGCGCGCGACGGTCTTGCGCAAACGCGTCATCGGCACACGCTCTTCGCGCTCGCCAACAGCACGCGCGACAAGCGGTTGCGGCGTTGCTTGCGCGACAGCTTGCGAGGCCGGCGCTTGCGTCGAAGCACGGCCTTCCAGGATTGCGAGCGCATCGGCTTTCGTGACTCGGCCATCTTTGCCCGAACCGGTCATGCCAGAGACATCGACACCACCTTCAGACGCGATGCGTTGGACGGACGGCGGCGCTTGTTTTGCTGCACCGTTGCTTGCGGCCGGTTGCGGCGGCTGAGCAGCGGCAGGCTTCGGCGCTTCGGCAGCCTTCGGTGCAGCAGCAGCCGGTTGAGCCCCCGCTCCGCCCATGCGGCCGAGCACGGCGCCGATCGTAACCGTTGCGCCTTCAGCAGCGAGAATTTCGCCGAGCACGCCGGCTTCCGGCGCGGAGACTTCGACCGAGACCTTATCCGTCTCAAGCTCAACCAGCGTCTCGTCTTTCTTGACGGTGTCGCCGGCCTTTTTCATCCACTTGGCGACGGTCGCTTCGCTGACGCTTTCGCCGAGGGTCGGCACAACAATATCGGTCATCTCAATTCACTTCGCTGGAGGTGGTTCATCGTGACTGGGGAGGACGGGTGACTCGGTGTGCGTCCAGAACACCATGTCATTGCCGTTGTTTTTCTGAACGAGCCGTGTGCGTTTCGGATCGAGGCCGCGCAGCAAGCGTGCATTGACGCCGATCTTTGCGGCATCGTCAGTTCCGGCAATCGTCATGTGCGTGGAGCATCCGCACGTGCGGCAGGTGTGAAACTCCAACGCGCGGTCACCCCACATGTAGGTGAAGGTGTCAGGCTTGGCCGCGAACTTCACGTCGCGTTGCGGATAGTACGCCCAGAGGCCGCCATAGAGGCGGCACTTCGAGCAATTGCAGTCCATCACCCATTCGGGCTCTTCCACTTGGAAGCGAACCGCGCCGCAGTGACAGGATCCATCCATCGCGCTCATCCGAGTGCTTGCTCCAAGAACGCTTCAAGCTCTTTCAAATGCTTCGACATCTGGCCAGCAGCCGTCGATGCGCTTGCAGGGCGGCCCGCATAACGCGGACGCTTCATCTTGATGTCCATCTTCTCAAGCGTGAGCTCAAGCCACGGTTCCGCGAAGGCCCAGCCGCCCATGTTCTTTGGCTCTTCCTGACACCAAACCAGTTCCGCGTTCGGAAAACGCGCGAGTTCTTGCATGATCGACTTCATCGGCCACGGATAGAATTGCTCCAAGCGCAGCAGATAAACATCGTTCAGCCCGCGCTTCTCGCGCTCGTCGAGCAGGTCGTAATAGACCTTGCCCGAACACACGACGACGCGGCGGATTTCGCTATCGCCTTTGAGCTTGATCGTCGTGTTGCCGTTGTTGATCTGGGCGTCATCCCAGAGCACGCGGTGGAAGGACGAGCCCTCCGCCATCTCTTCGAGCGTCGAAACACACTTCTTGTGACGCAGCAGCGATTTCGGCGTGAAGACGATGAGCGGCTTGCGGAAGTCGCGATGCAATTGACGGCGCAGCGCGTGGAAATAGTTCGCCGGCGTCGTGCAATTGATCACCTGCATGTTGTCTTCAGCGCATTGCTGCAAGAAGCGCTCGAGACGCGCAGAGCTGTGCTCCGGCCCCTGCCCTTCATAGCCGTGCGGCAGCAGCATCACGAGGCCGGACATGCGCAACCATTTGCGCTCGCCCGATGAGATGAACTGATCGATCACGACCTGCGCGCCATTCACGAAGTCACCGAACTGCGCTTCCCAGAGCGTTAGCGTTTTCGGTTCGGCAAGCGTGTAGCCATACTCGAAGCCAAGCACCGCTTCTTCGGAGAGCAGCGAGTCAATCACCTCGTAGTGCGCTTGGCCGGCGCGAATGTGATTGAGCGGCGTGTAGCGATTTTCGTTGGTCTGATCGACAAAGTGCGAGTGGCGTTGGCTGAATGTGCCGCGGCAGGAATCCTGGCCGCTCAAACGCACGTTGAAGCCCTCGTCGAGCAACGTCGCGAACGCGAGATGCTCGGCGAGCGCCCAATCGACGCCGTGGCCGTCATCGATTGACTTACGGCGGGTTTCGACAACGCGCTGCACGGTTTTGTGCATGTCGAAATCGCGCGGGATTTCGGTGATGCGGCGGCCGAGCTCTTGCAGCTTCGCGAGCGGCGCTTCGGTTTTGCCACGGCGATCGTCATCCGCCGGCAGTTGGAAGCCGGCCCAATCGCCATCGAGCCAATCGGCTTTGTTGATGCGATAATTCTTACCGGCGTCGAACTCGCGATCGAGGAATTCGCTGAACTCGGTTTGCCACGCATCGATCTCGGCTTGCGTTGCAACGCCTTCGCTGACGAGGCGCTCGCTATAGATTTCGAGCGTCGTGCGTTGGCCGCGCACTTTCCGATACATGATCGGCTGCGTCATCGTCGGGTCGTCGCCTTCGTTGTGACCGAAGCGGCGATAGCAGAACATGTCGATGACGACGTCTTTACCGAAGAGCTGGCGATACTCGGTCGCGACCTTCGCGGCGAACACCACAGCTTCCGGATCATCTCCATTCACATGGAAGATCGGCGCTTGCACCATCAGAGCAACGTCAGATGGGTACGGCGAAGAGCGTGAATAGTGCGGCGCTGTCGTGAAGCCGATCTGGTTGTTGATGATGAAGTGCATCGTGCCGCCGGTGCGGTAGCCGCGCAAACCGGAGAGCGCAAAGCACTCGGCCACCACGCCCTGCCCCGCGAACGCGGCATCGCCGTGAATCAGAAGCGGCATCACTTTCGCGCGCAATTCGTGCAGCGCTTCACCTTCTTCAGTCCACGTCGCGCGCTTGGCTTGCTTGGCGCGCGCTTTGCCGAGCACGACGGGATTGACGATTTCGAGGTGCGATGGGTTTGCCGTCAGCGAGAGGTGGACGTTGTTGCCATCGAAGGCGCGATCAGACGATGCGCCTAAGTGATACTTCACATCGCCAGAGCCGAGCACGTCATCCGGCGTTGCAGAACCGCCCTGAAACTCGTGGAAAATAGCCTGGTACGGCTTGCCCATCACAGCGGCGAGCACGTTCAAGCGGCCGCGGTGCGCCATGCCGAGAATGATTTCGCGCACGCCGAGCGCGCCACCGCGTTTGATGATTTGTTCGAGCGCAGGAAGCATGGCTTCGCCGCCGTCGAGACCAAAGCGCTTGGTGCCCGGATGGCGTTTGTGCACGAACTTTTCGAAGCCCTCGCCTTCGAGCAACTTCTTCAAGATCGAACGCTTGCCTTCCGGCGTGAACGCGATGGCCTTGTCCGGGCCTTCGATGCGCTCTTGCAGCCAGCTCTTCTCGGCGGGATCGGAGATGTGCATGAACTCGACACCGACGGTCGAGCAATAGGTGCGCTTCAGGATTGCCAGCATCTCGTTGACGGTGGCGGTCTGCAGACCGAGCACGCCATCGATGAAGATCGGGCGATCGAGATCGTTCGGGCCGAAGCCGTGGTTCGCCGGATCAAGCTCAGGCGCCGGCGGGCGTTGTTCGATGTTAAGCGGATCGAGATTGGCCGCGAGGTGACCGCGCGTGCGATAGGCGCGGATCATCATCAGAGCGCGCACGCTATCGCGCGCGGCGAGTTGTACATCTTGCGTCGACGCGCCAGGCAAACGCGCCGCGGCTTTCCGCTCGAAGCGATCGGTCAAGCCGCCCCAATTGCCGTCCATCAATTTGGTGGTTTCGGTCGTCTGCGGCTGGGCCAGTTCAGGGCGATACCAAGAAGGCCCGCGCACAGCTTGGCGGACAGCTTCAGGATCATCGCGGAGCTGTTGGAAAAAGTTGCGCCATGAGGCGTCGACGGAGGCCGGGTCGTTCAGGAAACGCTCGTGCATTTCCTCCACGAACGTCGCGTTCGCGCCGTAGAGAAAGCTGGTCTCCAGCAGGGCTACATTGGGCAAGCTGCGCGCGCCGTCCGCCATTGAAACGCTGACCTCTCGGAAATCACGGAACCGCTTGGAAAATACAGGCGCGGACCCGGAACGGCGCCCCTTCTAAAGTGCGTCGCCGGAGGATTGAAGGGCTGCATTGGCGCAGGGCTGCTTTCCCCACGGAATGCCTGCTCTGACGGCGCCTAATTCGATGTTGGAGCGGCAGCGGAACGCCAGATGCCGGCGCGATCGGACATCGCCCCCTGCCAGCGCGGTGAGTACGTCACCCTCAGTGTGACATCGTCGCGAGTGACGGCCCAACTCGTTCCAACGTCACCCGCCCATCTTGCGGTGGCCTCACCATCAGCGCGGTATCGCGCGTTCGCTGCCTGTTCGAAGACCCCCTCTTCGAAAGGGGCAAAGCCGACGATGCCGCAGATCCAGCGCTCATCGTTGCCGATGGCCACTTCGACGAGTTCGCCACGGAATGGAATGATCGGACCGCCAGGCCAGCCATTGGAGCGCACCGTAATCGGGTACTCCAACTCTTCGCCATCGGCCGGCTCGGGCGTGTGCACGAGCAAAGCTTCGCGTGTGATCTGTGGATCGCTTGAGAACGGGCAAAACGTGTCGAGCGCATCGAGAATGGTCTCGGCGCGGCGGAGTTCGGCAGTGTCCGGTCGTGTTGCGCAGGCGGCGGCAAATGCGAGCAAAGCAGCTAGGAGCAGCGCTCGCATACGGTAACTAACCTTTCAGCAGCTCGCTCATCGTGCGGCCGAGGGCGGCCGGGTGCGGCGAGACTTTGATGCCGGCGGCTTCCATTGCGGCAATCTTGGATTCCGCGTCGCCCTTGCCGCCTGCGATGATCGCGCCGGCATGGCCCATGCGGCGGCCTGGAGGTGCGGTGCGGCCGGCGATGAAGCCGACAGTCGGCTTCCAACGGCCCTTTTTCTTTTCGTCGGCCAGGAATTGCGCGGCGTCCTCTTCGGCTGAGCCACCGATTTCACCGATCATGATGATCGAGGTGGTTTCGGGGTCGGCGAGGAAGAGTTCGAGCACGTCGATGAACTCCGTGCCCTTCACCGGATCGCCGCCGATGCCGACAGCCGTGGTTTGGCCTAGGCCTTCATTGGTGGTCTGGAACACCGCTTCATAGGTCAGCGTGCCGGAGCGCGAGACGACGCCGACGCTGCCCTTCTTGAAGATTTGACCCGGCATAATGCCGATCTTGCACTCGTTCGGCGTCAAGATGCCGGGGCAGTTCGGGCCGAGCAGCTTGGACTTCGACTTCGCGAGCTTCGCCTTCACACGCACCATGTCGAGCACCGGAATGCCTTCGGTGATGCAGACGATGTACGGGATCTCAGCGTCGATCGCTTCTTCGATGGCCGCAGCTGCGCCCGGCGGCGGAACGTAGATCACGGTGGCGTCGGCGCCGGCCTTTTCCTTGGCCTCAATAACCGAGTTGAACACCGGCAGGCCGAGATGCGTCTGGCCGCCTTTGCCGGGCGAAACGCCGCCGGTCATCTTGGTGCCGTAGGCGATGGCTTGCTCGGAGTGGAACGTGCCGTTCTTGCCGGTGAAGCCCTGGCAGATGACGCGTGTCGAAGCGTTGACGAGAATGGACAAAATGGCCCCCAAAAAGACCACATGGGCCTAGGAAGAATTCTGAATTCGGATGCGTCCTAACGCAGGCCGGAGGGCTTGCAAACCCTGCCCCGGCGTCGCGGCTCAGCCCGGCTGGCCCATCCAGAAGGCGTTGAGCTTATTGCCGTCCGGATCGCGGAAGTAACCGGCATAAAACCCCGGCCAGCGCTCCCCTGCCGGGCCTTCGCACTTGGCGCCGAGCGAGATGGCCAGGTTGTAGATTTCATCGACCTGCGCGGGGTCTTTGCACTCGAGCGCCACCATCACGCCATTGCCCACGGTCGCGGCGTTGCCGTCGAACGGCTTGGTGATGCCGATCCCCGGCGCGCCGCCCGGATTTGCCCAAGCGATAAAGTTCTCAGACTCGCTGCCCATCATACGGCCGACGCCGAAGGCGGCGGCGAGCTTGTCGTAGAAGGCAGCCGCGCGACCAATGTCGTTGGTGCCGAGTGTGACGTAGCCGATCATGGTGACTCTCCTTCAGGCGCGAAGAAACTTCATTGGGCGCCGGACGACGCTTCAAAGCTTAGACCGTGATAACCCCAGCGGCGGTTGCCTGGGCTATCCTCTTCGATGAAACGCGCCTCGACGCTCAGCAGCGTCGGCCACGCGCGCGGGTAGACCCAATCCAACTCTTCGACGCCCTCTTCTGTCGACAGCGTTGGCCGATCTACGATGGCGCTCAGTGCGGCGAGATCTGGCAAGCCCGTCGCCGCCGTGTCGTAGACCGCGCAGTTGATCACGACCGTGCCGCTCGTGCTGAGCTGGGTTAGGACGAGCACTTGCGTATGATCCGGGTGCGCGTAGCCACGCACTGGCACGGCAAGCTGCGGATCGCGCATCATCTGCGCTGCCCTCAACTTCACATCGACCATGGGATGGATGTCGTTTTCCGCGACCTGCCAGCCGAGGCTGAACGCGTGCGCCTCATAGTGGGAAACGTCGCGACGGCCTTCGATGCAAACGGCGCTGAAAAGATCGAACGCCTCGCTATCGATCCGCTCAAGCGCCGAGCGTGGGATTGATGTGCCTTGCTGACTCAGCGCGCCCCAGAAGCCGCTGCTTCCCTGACGCCAAATCACCAAAGAGTAGGCCGCAGCGCACGCGACCAAGACGAGCAGAATGATCACCGGCGCGCGCAAGTCTCACCCTCCCAAATCGCACTCATCGAGACATCGACGTCATCGAGAGCGCGAGCCCGGCGAACCCAGCTTGCTCTTCGGGTGAGCGCCCGCATCGTTCCCCTCGCTTGATGTAGTGCGTTTACCCCTTAACGGCCTTCACGATCTTCCGCGCGGCATCTTCGAGATCATCGGCGCTGATGACGTTCAGGCCGCTTTCGTTGATGATCTTCTTGCCGAGTTCGACGTTGGTGCCTTCCAAGCGAACAACCAGCGGCACTTGCAAGCCGACTTCTTTCACCGCGGCGATGACGCCTTCGGCGATGACGTCGCACTTCATGATGCCGCCGAAAATGTTGACCAGGATGCCCTTCACCTTCGGATCAGCGGTGATGATCTTGAACGCCGCCGTCACCTTCTCTTTTGAAGCGCCGCCGCCGACATCGAGGAAGTTCGCGGGCTCGGCGCCGAAGAGCTTGATGATGTCCATCGTCGCCATGGCGAGGCCGGCGCCGTTGACCATGCAGCCGATGTCGCCATCGAGCGCGATGTAAGCGAGATCGTACTTCGAGGCTTCGATCTCTTTTTCGTCTTCTTCGCCGAGATCGCGCAGATCGGCCCATTCCGGGTGACGGAACGCGGCGTTGGAATCGAAGCTCACCTTCGCATCGGCGCAGACAAGCTTGTTATCTTCCGTTACGATCAGCGGGTTGATTTCGAGCATCGACATGTCGCTCTTCACGAACGCGTCGTAGAGCTTGGTGCAGATATCGGCGCATTGCGCAGCAAGATCGCCGCTGACGCCGAGCGCGGTCGCGACCTTCGCAGCGTCGGCGCCCGTGGGGCCGGTCAGCGGATCGATGACGACGGTGGTGATCTTTTCCGGCGTGTCGTGCGCGACTTCTTCGATGTTCATGCCGCCCGCTTCCGAAGCGACGAACGCGACGCGACCGGACTCACGATCGACCAAAGCGGAGAGATAAAACTCTCTTGCGATCTTCATGCCTTCTTCGATGTAGATGCGTTTGACGACGCGGCCGGCATCGCCGGTCTGCAGCGTCACCAGCGTGTTGTTCAGCATCTGCGACGCGAACAGGCCCACATCTTCCGGCTTGAAGGCGATGCGCACGCCGCCCTTCTCGCCTGCTGCGGCTTCCTTGAACTTGCCCTTGCCGCGGCCGCCGGCGTGGATCTGGCTCTTCACCGCCCAGACCGAACCGCCAAGCTTGGCGGCGGCGTCCACCGCTTCCTCAGCCGTGAAGGCCGGGTAGCCGCGCGGCACCGGAACGCCGAAGCTCTTCAGGACGGCTTTGCCTTGGTATTCGTGGATGTTCATGAGGCCCTCAAATCAGAGGGCCGTCTTATAGGCCAGCCGCCTGCGCCGCCAAGCCCGCGAGGGCGCAAAGGCCCAAAACCAGCAGCAAATTCGCCTTGAACCGGATAAGCGCCACGCCCGCCGCCACGGCAAGCGCCACCATCCACCAATAGGCCGAGGCGATGTCAGGCAGTTCGGTCGGACCAAAGTCGATCTGGCGCGCGAAGAGTGCGTGGGCGGCGAAGAAGAGCGCGAGCTTGGCAATGACACCGAGCACGGCGGCTGTGATCGCCGCGAGCGCCCCAGCTGCGCGCGGGTTGCGCTGTAGCTTTTCCGCGAATGGCGCGCCGGCGAAGATCCAGACGAAGCTCGGCGCAAACGTACACCAGAGCGCCATGGCCGCGCCCGCGAGTGCGAGCGCAATGCCGCCGCCCGACCAGCCAGCCATAAAGCCTACGAACTCGTTCACCAGAATGAGCGGGCCTGGCGTCGTTTCGGCGAGGCCAAGGCCATCGATCATTTGCTCGGGCGTCAGCCAACCACGCGCGGCGGCTTCTGTGGTGAGATACGCAAGCAGCGCATAAGCACCGCCGAACGTGACGCAGGCGAGGATCGAGAACAGCAGCGCGATCTGGAAGAGCACGTGATCCGTGCCGAGCGTTAGCGCGATCAGCGCCGGCGGCGTGAGCCAGAGGATGAGCCAGAGAAGGGATTGCAAAAGAGCGCCCCGCGCGGGCGGATCGCGAGGCTCGGTCGCCTCGCCCCGCCCTGCCTTTGCGCCGACAAGCGCTGGCGCGATCAAGCCGAACAGTGCTGCGGCCAAGATCACGAACGGAAATGGCGCGCCGAAAACGAGCGCGACGAACGTGATGATCGCAATGAGTAATGCGGTTGTAGTTTTCAGTGCGCGCTTGCCGACTTTGATCAGCGCTTCCGCAACAAGGGCGACGACAGCGCACTTGATGCCGTCGAAGGCCGCCGCGACCAGCGGCAGCTCGCCGTAGTTCACATAGAGCCAGCTCAAGCCGAGCACGATCAGTGCGCCTGGCAGCACGAACAGCCAGCCTGCGATCAGCGCACCCGCCCACCCGCGCAGGCGCCAGCCAACATAAGTCGCAAGTTGTTGCGCTTCCGGCCCCGGCAACAGCATGCAAAACGCCAGCATGTGCTGGAAGCGCGTGTCGTCGATCCATTTGCGCTCATCGACAAAGACTCGGTGCATCAGCGCGATCTGGCCCGCAGGTCCACCAAAGCCGAGACAGCCGATCTTTAGTGACTCACGAAACAATGCGCCGAGGGAAACGCTCATTGGCGCGACCTATCGGCGTTATATGACAGAGTCACGACGGCGCACGTTCGGCGCTTGCCGGCGCATCGGGCTTGTCTTCGCCATAGGCGATCTCACCTGCCGACACCGATGTACCGATCTGCGGCGAGAACTCTTCTTTGTCGACCGCCTGCTCGCGCGCATTGCGCCGCCAGAACATTGCCGCCGCAACGAACACGGCGGCGCCGCCGGCAAACCAGAACATGCCAGGCACGTCGAACCAGTCGACCAATGGTCCCATCACAAGCGGCCCGATCACCGAGCCTGCGGCCCACACGAACAGCAAACCCGCCGCAGATTGCGCGAGCTTGCCGGGCTCTGCGCGGTCGGCCATGTGCGCGACGGCGATGCCGTAAAATGAGAGCGCTCCTGCGCCCCACAAGAAGAACAGCAACACCGCCGACCAGTTCTGCAGCTGCCCGCTCCAAAGCGCGAGCGCGAAGGATGCGAGGGCGGCAAGGCCCGCGAGCGCTGCGATCACCAACCGCCGATCGACGCGGTCGGAGAGCCGCCCAGCCGGCCATTGCAGCAGCAGCGAGCCGATGAATGCGGCGGAGTAAAACTCTGCTGCCGCTTCCGGCCCATAATGCTCGGCGGCATAGAGCGGCGCCAGCGCGAGCACGCCGCCATTGACGAGGCCGGCGCCGAAGCTGCCGATGACCGCGGCCGGCGCGGTAGCGAATTGATCGACCAGCGCGAGTGGTTGCGCCTTCGGCGGATCGGGTTGTTCGGCGCCAGTAAAGCAAATCGGCACCATCGAAAGCGCGATCAGCGCCGCTGCGATCATCCACGGCTCTGGCGACGCCGGCGCGTAGGAGAACGCGAAGAACGGCCCTAGCGCCAGCGCGCCTTTGGTGAGCACCATATAGACGCTCATCACTTCACCGCGCGTGCGCGGGCTGATCGAATAACTCATCCAGCTCTCGATCGCGGCGAACATCAGCGCGACGGCGATGCCCGCGCCCATGCGAGCGACGCCCCAAGACCAGACGTCGCCGGTGAAATGAAGCGCCAACGTCGCAACCGAAAAGATCGCGGCGCACGCAGCGTAGACGCGGATGTGCCCAACGCGCGCGAGCAATTGCGTCGCGATCATGGCGCCCATCATGAAGCCGGCAGAATACGATGCGGCGACCAGGCCAAGCGCGGTGCGCGAATGGCCCTCCTCCGAGAATGCCAGAGGAATGCGCACACCCAGAAGGCCGCTCGCCAATTGCATGATGGCGACAGCAGCGATGAGCGCGGCGACATTGCGCAACAAGCTAGTCATGGGACTTCGATATGCTTACGGCGCTTCGGCGGCGTATGAAACGTGCATTTTCGCGCATCTGCCGTTCAAGCATTTCCACGCGACCTACACGCAGGCTGCCCATGATTGACTTGCGCAGCGACCTCCGCTTCATCTGCCGGCGATGAGCGAGCAATCCACAATTCGCGTCGCGCCCAGCGGCCTGCTCCGCAGTGTCGCGACATTGGTCGCGATCGGCGCCTTCCTCACCTTCACCAACCCTTTCGGCGCCACCACCGGGCTGCCGCTCTGGGGCGCGTTCGCATACTGGACCGGCCTTGTGGGCATCGGTTGGCTCGGCGGGCCCGTGTTCGGCGCGGCTGTGCGCCGCGTGGCGCCGCAGCTCCCCGAGATATGGAATTTGGTGATTGCAACAGCCTTCGTTGCTGTCGCCGTCTCCGCCGCCATCCTGCTCGTGCAATTGGTGATCATCGGCGAACCGGTACCGATGTCATATTGGCCACGGCTTTATGTGCTGGTCGCCGGCATCAGTGCGGCTGTTGCGATGGTGAGCTGGCTTGTGGATCGCGCTTTTGCGGGCCCGCCCGGCGCGGTGACGCATGCGCCGGCGGCAGGCTCGGCTGCGCCGCCTGTACGGTTCATGGAACGATTGCCGCCGAAGCTCAAAGGCGCGGTGATCTATGCGATCTCGGCGGAGGATCATTATCTCAAGCTGCACACATCGAAGGGCGCGGACCTCATCTTGATGCGCTTGAGCGATGCGATCGCTGAGCTCGAAGGCTTAGAGGGCGCGCAGACGCATCGCTCATGGTGGGTGGCGCGCGATGCGGTTGAGGGCGCTCGTCGCGAGGGCGATCGCATGGTGCTGCTGATCAAGGGCGGTGTTGAGGCGCCGGTGAGCCGGCCGAACGTGCGGCCTTTGCGTGATGCGGGCTGGTACTAAGCGGGCTTCGCCGGACGGCCGAAGATCAGGTACGCAGCGAACAGCACGATCATGATGCCGTCGATGATCACCGCTGTCCGGAGGCCGCTGAGATAGCGCTCGCCTTGCATGAGGATCAGCGTAATGAACGCAATCTTGCTCGCGCCGGCAACGACCAGCGCGAGTTTTCGGGATGGCGGATTGAGCGCGCCGTAGATCAGGAGCGCGCCCATCAGGCCGATCAAGACGCCCCAGTTCGGCACCACGACCGCGAGGGCTGCGCCGCTCGGCGCTTCGCCGAACATGGATTGCATCGCCGCTTCGGGCGCGAAGACAGGATACAGCATCGTAAGAGTCAGCAACCCGCTGACGATCATCACGCCCGTAAAGACCCGTTCAAGCATCGCCATCCCCTTCGCCCCTCGCCTGCCACGCGCCGCGAGAGATTTGCCATATCTCATGGCGCATGCCGGCGTGAATCGTATCGCCACGCACGCGCATGCCGAGTCGATGCGCGAGGCGCTGAGAGCCTACATTGTCCGCGTGGATGAGGCTCACAATCTCATCGAGCGGAAACTGCGCGA
Source organism: uncultured Terricaulis sp. (assembly GCA_964405865.1). Classification (GTDB taxonomy): domain Bacteria; phylum Pseudomonadota; class Alphaproteobacteria; order Caulobacterales; family Aquidulcibacteraceae; genus Vitreimonas. Next base: position 65,525 of record CAYOPM010000002.1, read on the forward strand.
AGATCCAATCGCCAGCGGCGCGTGCTGCTTCCTGCGCGTAGCCCTTGCCCCAATACGGGCGCGCCAGCGCCCAGCCGAGTTCGAACCCGACCCAGCATTCCGGTTGCCACGCGCCGACCCGGCCGACGAACGCGCCCGTCGCCTTCTCTTCAACCGCAAACAAGCCATAGCCGCGCAACGCCCAATGGCCGACGAAGAGCGCCATATCGCGCCAGGCGTCACTCCGCGCTTTCGCGCGCATGTCGCCGGAGAGGAAGCGCGCGACCTCTTCGTCCGCCATCATCGCGGCAAAGCCGCTATCGAGATCGCTCTCGCGCCAGCCGCGCAAGATCAAACGCTCCGTCTCGAAGCGCGGCGTGGTGTTTGGATCGAAGAGGCTCACGCCGTCCTTATAGCGGCGCGCGCTGGAAACGCAGCACGTCTTCGCTCACCGTTTCGCCGCGACGGATGCGGATCGTCATCACCATGCGGTCGGCGCCCTCGCGCACGATAGTGAGGCCATTGAAGACGATGCGGTCAGCGCTGACGGAGACCGGTTCGAACGTCGTCCATTGTTCGCGCTCCTCCCACGCGGTGAGGTCCGGATTGAAGTGCTTCAGGCGCATGCGCAGGCCGCCTTCGGCGACATCGATGATCATGAATTCGTAGAATTGCGGCTGGCCTTCGCGCCAATAGCGGAAATGACCGATCATCTGGCCGCCGACGGGCGGCGCCCACGCCTCCTCCATGTCGCCGCCAAAGCCTTCACCGACCCAACGGCCAGCAAGCCAGGCGGCATCTTCGATCGTGACTTCAGCTTGCGGCGCGGTTTGCGCTTGCGCGGCGCAGGCTGTGCTCATGAGAGCCGCAGCGATGGCTAACGTCTTGGCGAATTCCAGAATGAGATGCCCTCCTCTCGCCTATGACGCGCGGCCCTCGCCGATTTCGACATCACTCCGTCGCGCGGAAATCCCAGTCGGTGTCCGCCGCGAGGTAGAGGAAGGTCGCCCAGGCGGCGACGTTCTGACGGAGCGCTTCGGGATCGATTTTGTCCAGCGTGTCGTCCGGCGTGTGGTGATAGTCGAAATAGTCGGTGCCATCTTGGCGGAGATCGAACAGCGGCACGCCGGACGCTTGCGCGATCGCGGCGGTATCAGCGCCGCCATTGGCAGTGTTGTCGCCCGCTAGAATGCCGAGCGGCGAAAGTGCGCGATGAAAAGCGCGCGCGTAGGGCATCGCGGCAGCAGAAAAGCGTGTGCGGGCGCTGTAGACGCGGCCCGCGCCGAAATCGCTTTCAGCGGCGACAATGTGCACTTCGTTCGCGTGCTCACGGCCGTAGGCCGCGCCGCCGTGCACGCCGTTCTCTTCAGCGCCAGCGAGCAAGATGCGGATGGTGCGGCGCGGACGGCGTGGCAGATCGCGGATGAGACGCGCAGCGGCGGTGATGATCGCAACGCCGGCGCCATCGTCGATGGCGCCTTGGCCTGAGTCCCACGAATCCAAGTGCGCGGCGATCAGCACGATTTCTTCCGGGCGCTCACGGCCGCGGATTTCGGCGATGACGTTGCCGGACTCCGCGTTCTCACGCATCTCAACTTCAATGGTCAAACGCACGCGCGTGGCGCCGCGCGCGACCGAACGCGCGAGAAGATCGGCATCGGCTGGTGACAGCGCAGCCGCCGGGAGCGAAACGCCAGCGGCCTGACGCGATGCGCCGCCTTGGTGGGCGAAGCGATGCGGATCGGTGCCGACAGAGCGGATGAGGCAGGCAACAGCGCCGCGTTCTTGCGCCAGCGGCGCGCAGCGGCTGCGTTTGGCGACGGCGGCGCCGTAGCCCGAGCCGTCTTGCATGCGCTGCATGCGCTCATCGATGAACACGATGCGACCACGCACTTGCGCTGGCGTCGCGGCTTCCAGTTCGGCCAGATTGGCGAAGCGTATGACTTGCGCTTCAATGCCGCCTTCCGGCGTGCCCGGCGATCCGCCGAGGGCTGCAATCACCATGGATTGCTGAGACGGCGAGACGATCGACGCTTCTTCGCGCACAGCATCCCAATATGGCAGCGTGAACGGCTCGATGCGGATGTTGGTGAAACGCTGTTCGCGCAACATCGCGACGGCCCACTCACGCGCGCGCGCTTCTTGTTCGGAGCCAGCCATGCGCGGGCCGACTTCGGTGACAAGATCTTCGACGATCTCCCACGCAAGATCGCTCTCGAGTGCTGCCGCTTGCAGGCGATCAATCGTACGCTGTTGCTCGGCGCTGATCGGCGCGGTTGGCGGCGGCGCGGGCGGCGCGAGGATGGCGTTTTGCGCACTCGCCGATGAGGCGAATGCAATCGCAATAAACCCCAAGACCAAAGCACGCATCGAAATCCCCCACGAAATTCTCTCCGCACAACGTGGCGACGTGTGCGCGGGATGCAAGTCAGAAGCGACGATTCACTAGCGTTGGCGGGCCTTCCATGCCGCTTTCGATTGGCCGTAAAGATCGACCTTGTGCATCTCGAACGGCGGCGCGAGCTGATGATCTTCGCGCTCCAGCTGCGATCCCAGCGCCAGCGCAAGTTTAATCGACGGCGCGTTGTTCTTATCGATGCAATGGATGACGTGTTCCCAGCCGAGATGATCGAACGCCCAATCGATCGCGGCGATGGCGCCTTCCTTGGCAAAGCCCTGCCCCATCGCACTCGCCTTCAGGCCCCAGCCGACTTCATCGCCCGGCCACGAGCCTTCCTTGCCGCCCGGACGCCAAGGACCCATGCGGCCGATCCATTCGCCATTGTCGCGCCGCAGCACCGAGAACATGCCGTAGCCCAACAGCGCCCACGATCCGGCGAGCGAAGCCATGCCGCGCCATGCGGCGTCGCGGGGTGCGACGCCGCCGATGAAGCGCATCGTCTCTTCTTCGGTCGCCATTTGCGCGAAGCCGTCGAAATCCTCGTGCGCCGGCGGGCGCAGGATCAGGCGCTCAGTGGTGAGGGTCGGGCCGATGCTCATGGGGCGCGCATCCTTTCGTGCGCGCCGCGTGAATAGCCCATCGCGCGCGCCAGCGACAGTACGGATAATTGCGCGGACAACGCCCGCGACTTACGATCCGCTCATGGTCGCGCTCCGCCTCAATCCCGCCATCGACATCAAAGCCGCCGCGGCGGCGTACAAGCGCGACAAGTTCGTCCAGATACCGAACCTGTTCGAGGACGAGGTCGCGCACGCGGTGGAGGAAGCCATTCTCGCTTCGCCCTGGCGTCTGCTCTGCCAGAACGACAAGGAAGAGTTGCTCTTCCTGACCGAAGAAGAATACCGCTCGATGCCGCCACAGGAACGCATGCAGCTTGAGCGCGGCATCCTGGATCGCGCTTCGCGCAACATCGGCTACACCTACCACGCCTACCCGATGATCGAAGCTGCGCGCTTGGGCTGGGACCAAGGCCACCCGATTCACGCGCTGACTCACTTTCTGAACGGCCCTGAGTTCATGGCGCTCGGCCGCGAGATCATCGGCGAAGACAAGCTCACCAAAGTCGACGCGCACGCGACGCGCTACATGCGCGGACACTATCTCACGCGCCACATCGACGATGGCGGCCACCGCCGCGCGGCGTACACGCTCGGCTTCTCGCGCGATTGGCAACCGGATTGGGGCGGCCTGCTGCTCTTCTTGGACCAAAAGCAGGACGTGATCTCAGGCCACCTGCCCCGCTGGAACATGCTGACGATTTTCGATGGCCTGAAGCTTCACACCGTCACCGCGATCTCGCAATTCGCGCTACGCCCACGCGTGTCGATCGCCGGCTGGTATCGCGATGATGAGATTAAGCTGGGCTAGCGCAGGCCGTCGAGCGTTTGCAGGACGATATCAACCGTCGGACGAACCCGATAGTTGGCATCGCCGAGCTTCGCCAGCACCACGCCCTGCGGCGACACGACGAGGATTGTTGGCACGGGCAAACCGTTGTGACGGCTGTTCGGCTGCTGCGTTGGGTCGAGCAGATTGAGCTGTCGAATGATCGCGGCCTGCTCGTCTGAGAGCATCGTATAGCCAATGCTCCGGCGCTGATCGAAGCGCGCAAGTTCTTCCGGTGTGTCGGTGCTTATTGTCACGATTCTGAAGCCACGTTGCTCAATCGCAGCGCGCGCGCCTTCGAGATCAATCATCTGTTGCTGGCAGTACGGGCACCAATCGGCGGCTCGGGTGACAAGCAAAACCGTGCCGTTTCGACCCGAAAGCTCTGCGAGCGAACGCGATGCGCCGGTTTCATCGGTTGCCGAAATGGCCGGAATCGTCGCGCCGACCGCGGGGCCCGGCAGGGTCTGCGCTGAAGCCACACCAGCCATGGCGAGCGAAGCGATGATAAATGTTGCGATCCGCATCCCGCGTCCTCCTCTTTGCAGGAGATACGCGGGTCCGCTGCGTTTGGTTACGCTAGCCTACGCTGGCATCAATGCCTTTGCACGCATCGACCAGGCCCTTCACCGCGCCCACGCTGTGATCAAACATCGCGCGCTCGTTGGCGGTGAGTTCGATCTCGATGACTTTCTCGACGCCGCCCGCGCCAATGATGCACGGCACGCCGACATAAATGTCGTTCAGCCCGTATTGGCCGTTCAGATTTGCGGCGCACGGGAGAACGCGCTTCTTGTCGCGCAGATAGGACTTCGCCATCTGGATCGCGCTTTCGGCCGGTGCGTAGAAGGCCGAGCCCGTCTTCAGCAAGCCGACGATTTCGGCGCCGCCGTCGCGCGTGCGTTGCACGATCTGGTCGAGCTTTTCTTGGCTGGTCCAACCCATCTTCACGAGGTCCGGCAGCGGAATGCCGGCGACGGTGGAGTAGCGCACCAGCGGCACCATCGTGTCGCCGTGACCGCCAAGCACGAAGGCCGAGACGTCTTCAACCGAAACCTTGAACTCCTCGGCGAGGAAGTAGCGGAAGCGCGCGCTGTCGAGCACGCCGGCCATTCCGACGACCTTGTTGTGCGGCAAGCCAGAGAACTGGCGCAGCGCCCACACCATTGCGTCGAGCGGGTTGGTGACGACGATAACGAACGCGTTCGGCGCGTGCGCTTTGATGCCCTCGCCCACCGCCTTCATGACTTTCAAGTTGATGCCGAGAAGATCGTCGCGGCTCATGCCCGGCTTACGCGGCACACCAGCGGTGACGATGCAGACATCGGCGCCGGCAATGCCGGCATAATCGTTGGCGCCTTTCAGCGCGCTATCCTTGCCGAACACTGGCGACGCTTCAGCGATATCGAGCGCTTTGCCTTGCGGGACGCCTTCGACGACGTCGAACAGGATCACATCGCCCAGTTCCTCGCGCGCGGCGATGTGGGCGAGCGTGCCGCCGATCATGCCTGAACCGATAAGGGCGATTTTTGCGCGGGCCATAGGGAGATGCTCCGATCTCGGGGGGGGGAATTGAAGGCGCGGGGTTTAGACCTGCCCGCGCCTTCGCGCAACGCGGCGTTAGCGCGCCGCCACCCGCTCCATCACCCAAGCCCGGACGGAGGCGTCATCCCAGGCGCCGTCATAAGCAATATCAGGCGCGTAGGCCTCAAGCGGCCCCCGGCCCATGCCGCGCCAGACCTTTTGCGGGATGGTCAAAGTTGCCAGGCCAGACGGCAGCGGGACGTCGCGGACTTCCATGTACGGGCCGTCGCCAGAGGTCGCCGAGCCAATGAGCTGAACGCCGGGTACGAAGAGCACGGTGTCGGCGAAGTTGAGGCACGACGAGCCGCAGGTACCGTTCGAAAGCAAGTAGACGCGCGCCGCGAATGGGCGACGTCCGCCGCGCGGCCGCTGCTGCGTGAGTCCGCCGCTGCGCGCAACTGTGCTGGAACCCTGACGCCAGATCGGCGGGTTGCTGCTCAGTGCGCCTTCCATGCCGTTGATCGCAGCGCGGCCGAAGCGCGCGCTATCGGAATATTCGCCGAACTCCGGGATGATTGTGTCGGTCAGCCATGTACGCCAGTACGCGACGTTCTCAGGCGATGCGCGCCAATCGACCGCGCTTTCGCGCGACGATGCTTCTGAAGCGCGCGATGCGACGCCTTCGCCGAAGATGCCTTGCGCAATGCGATCGGCCCAGGCTGAGTTGCCGCCGCCATTGCCGCGCACGTCGATGATGATGGCGCGGGCGCGGCGCATTTCGGCGCCGCGTGCATTGATGTCGCGCACGAGCTGATCGAGCTGCGCGCCGGTTTCACCGCCCGACGAGAATGTCGGGATGCCAACCCAGAACACGCCGGGCGAAGGCTCGCTGACGCCCCACTCCGCGCGCGCGCCGACAGATGCGGTTTGATACGCGGTCCAATACGCCTCCGCCGGATCCGGCAGACCGCGCCAACGCAATGTGAGGTCACGCTCAACGCCGTTCTCGGACACGCGGCAGTTGGCCGGTGGCGGTGCGCCAGGAATGGGACGGTTCATGAACAGACGTGTCGCCGCGCGGCGGCGATCGAGCGCCAGCGCTTCGTTGAGCACGAACGGATAGAGGCGCTCAGTTGCGAGATCTTCGAGCGTGCGGCCTTCGCATGAGAGAATCTGCGCGCCAATCGCTGGCGCTTCGGCATCGTTCTCATCGCGCATCACGACAACCGCGCCACCGTTGCGCGACGCGGCTAGAAAGCCGGGCCATGTCGGCGCAGGAAGTTCGACGCTTGAGTTCACGGCGATGTGGGGATCACCAAAGCCGCTGACATAGAAAGCCAGCGTGTAATAATAACCTGATTGGTCGGAGACAGCGGCAGCGCGTTCAACGGCACGCGTGTATCCCTCTTGCAGCCAAGCCGGATAGGTCGGGTTCTCGGTATCGAACGGGATCGGGGTTTGCGCAGTTAGCGTATCGCGGGTCGCTGCGAGATCGCTCAGCGTGAGCGCGCGCCAACCTTCTGGCGTTGTCGGCCGCGGCGGCGCATCCTGTGCGAGCGCGGGACCAGAAAGGCACACGAGGCTGAGCGCCGCGAGCGCATGACGAAGCTTGAGCATAGAACCTCCACCCTCGCGCAGATGCCTCCGCGCGGCCCTATGGATGCGTCAGCGCTTCACGCAGATCAACACGCCGTCGCCGATCGCAGTCAGCACCGCATGGACGCGAGTGTCGGCTTTAGCCTTTTGCGCCAAGGCGCGGAGCGCCGTTGTATCAGGCGTCGTATCAGCCGGATCAGCGACGTTGCCGGACCAGAGCATGTTGTCGAACAACATCACGCCGCCGGGACGGAGCAGGATAAGACCCCGCTCATAGTACGCGTCGTAACCGGTCTTATCCGCGTCGATGAAGCCGAGATCGTAGCTGCCGCCGTGCCCGGCTTGGATGCGCTGATCGAGCGTCTCGGTTGCGGGCGCGACTTTGAGTTCGATGATGTCGTCGACTTCAGCTTGGCGCCAAAAATCGCGCGCCTTCGTCGTCCATTCTTCTGAGATGTCGCACGCGAGCAGATGCGCGCCGACAGGGTGCATGTCCTTCAGCGTGAGCGCCGTGGCCAGCGCCGAATAGCCGGTGAAGACGCCGACCTCGAAAGTCCGCTTGGCGCGGACCATGCGCGCGGTCGCGGCAATGTAGGCGCCCTGCTCAGGGCTGATCTGCATACGCGCTTGCGTCATCGCTGACGTCTCTTCGCGGCAGCGCACGAGCGCAGGATGCTCAGGCGGATTGGCGTCCGCGAGATAGCGGACGAGCTCGGGCGCTAGGCCAAAGGATGAAGACATGCCTGAAACCTAGACCGCAGAGCACCGCAATTCTACACAGGCAGGCAGGGAGCGACGAGATGAAGATACCGGGGCGAGTACGCGACTTCCTTCATGACCGCGCAGTTGAAGCCGGCATATTTGCTGCCGTCGGGATGATGATAGCGGAGATGCTGTTGTCGATTCAGGCAATGGCACACATCGCAGGCGCGCGTGAAGCTATCAGGTCATGGCCTATTTGGGTCTGGGCGATTGCACCAGTAGTTGCCGGCTTCTTCGCGTGGCTCAAACTCCATGACCTTCCGCCCTCCGAAGAGGTACAGAAGATCATCGACGCAAACGCCCGCAAATCCTCGCAGTTCGCTAGCGCAGAACGCACGCGCGCAGCGATGAAGCGTGGGCGTTAGCCCAAGCGCTTCAGCTGATCGACGAGATCAGTGCGTTCCCAAGTGAAGCCGCCTTGATTGTCCGGCGTACGGCCGAAGTGACCGTAAGCGGCCGTACGGCTGTAGATCGGGTTATTCAGCTTCAAGTGCGTGCGGATCGAACGCGGCGTGGCGCCGCCGATCATTTCCGGCAACGCCTTCTCAAGGATCGCGGGATCGATGGTGTCGGCGCCGTGGAGATCGACATAAAAGCTGGTCGGCGCAGCAACACCAATGGCGTAGCTGATCTGGATCGTGCAGCGCTCGGCAAGGCCAGCAGCGACGACATTCTTTGCGAGATAGCGGCAGGCGTAAGCAGCGGAGCGGTCAACCTTGGTCGGGTCCTTGCCCGAGAACGCGCCGCCGCCGTGCGGGCTCGCGCCGCCATACGTGTCGACAATAATCTTGCGGCCAGTGAGGCCGCTATCACCGTCGGGGCCGCCGATCTCGAACTTGCCGGTCGGGTTGATGTGCCACTTCGTTTTCTTGGTGATGAGGCCCGCCGGGAAAACCGATTCTGCGTACGGGCGCACAAGATCAGAGAAGCGCTTTTGCGAATACGACGCGGCGCCAAGCTTCTTCGTATGCTGGTGGCTGACGACGATGGCGACAACTTCAACCGGCTTGCCGTTCTCGTAGCGCAGCGTGACTTGGCTCTTCGCGTCCGGCTCCAGCTCAGGGCGTTCGCCCGAGTGACGCACTTCGGCGAGGCGCTTTAAGATGTTGTGCGAGTATTGCAGCGTCGCCGGCATCAGCTCCGGCGTTTCTTGGCAGGCATAGCCAAACATGATGCCTTGGTCGCCGGCGCCCTCGTCCTTCGAGCCCTTGGCATCGACGCCTTGCGCGATGTGCGCGGACTGGCCGTGCAGATAGCAGGCGTACTTCGCCTTCTCCCAATGGAAGCCCTTTTGCGCGTAGCCAATGTCCTTCACGGCGGCGCGGACCTTCGGCTGCAGACCGGCGATGATCTCTTTGGTGAGCGCCTTGTTGGCGGCCTTGTCATTGCCCGGCTTACCGGCGCGGACTTCACCAGCGAGGATGATGCGGTTCGTCGTCACCATCGTTTCGCAGGCGACGCGCGCTTCGGGATCGGCTGACAGGAAGGCGTCAACGACGGTGTCGGAGATGCGGTCAGCGACTTTGTCAGGGTGCCCTTCGGACACGCTTTCGCTGGTAAAGACGTAAGAGCTTCTCGCCACGCGGTTTCTCCGGCCCCTCGAAAATGAAGCGGCCCCTCTTAGGGCATGGGCTCATTTTCGCAAATGCGGCGCCGTGGCGTTGGTTAGCTGCGCTTGCCCTCGGACGCCTCGTCGGTGAGGGCCTTAACCAATTCAAGCACTTGGCGGCGGACCTTCTTGCTCTTGATCGAGGCGAATAGCACCATCAGCTGGGCCCCCTCCGGGGTGGCGAGGGCGTCGTCGATATAGTCCCGAGAGGATTCGGCCACCCCGGCGGAGGCCCGCCCACCCAGACCTTCAAAGAACCGGGCGATGGGCATGTCCAAAGACGCCGCGATATCGTGGAGCCGGCTCGCAGCAATCCGGTTCACACCCTTCTCGTATTTCTGAACCTGCTGGAAGGTGACGCCAAGTAGTTCCGCCAACCGCTCTTGGCTCATACCGATTTCGAGGCGTCGCGTACGAACCCGCTGGCCTAGCTTCTTGTCGATCGCGTTAGCGGCGCGCTCGTCGGTCATGTCTTCGGCCCCCGGGCCGGTGTGAGTCCCGGCGCAAACCGCAGTGCGCCTATGACGAATACTAGGCCAAGTAACAATACAATACCCAGTTTGGCATAGACCGTTTCTTGTAGAGCGGGCGGGAGCTGCGCTTCAACCGCGACACCTTCGGGCGCACTCTCGATTGATCGGACAACGCGTCCATAACTATCCACGATTGCGGAAATGCCACCACTGGCTGAACGCGCAAGTGGCAAGCCTTCCTCGATCGAACGATAGCGCGCCATAGCCAAGTGTTGATGTGGGCCAGTGCCATCGCCGAACCACGCGTCGTTCGTGACGCTGATAATCCAACCCGGACGCTCGGCGCCGCGTGGCGTCATGCCGGGAAAGATCACTTCATAGCAGATCAGCACAACAGCTGGCGGCGCTTCCGGCACGATGAGGCGCATCGGCTCGGGACCAGGCACAAAACCCGCGCCAATGCGCTGCAATGGCGCGATATTGAAGCTGCTGATCAGCGACCAAAATGGAATGTACTCGCCGAACGGCACGAGATGATGCTTGTCATAGACTTGCGCCACGCGCGGAACGCCGCTGACGCCGTCAATGACTGCGGCGGAATTGAACAGCCGCAGGTTTGCGCTCGACGCTTCGCCGCGCATGAACGCCTCGCACTCCAAACGCGGCTCGCAGCGCGTCAAGCCCGCAACAAGCGCGCGGTCCCCGAGGCCGGCGCCGAGGGCGTCGAGATAGGCTTGATTTTCGAGCTGGAAAAAATTGAGTGATGGGACCGCGCCCTCTGGCCATATCAAAATCGAAGCGCGACTTTCGTCACCGCCGCTCACGTTGAGATAACGCTGTAGTACGCGCGCTTCTTGCTGCGGATAGCACGCCGCGCGCTCCGCATACGTCTCGTACTCGCACCATTTGTCGCGTTGGCTCAAACCTGAATCGGCGACGCGTACGATCGGTTGCGCGCCTGGCGGGTCAATGGGCCCGCCAGCCATGCGCTGTGCGCCCCAGCCGAACGTCAAGCCAAGCGCCAGGCCTGCTCCGATGAGCGGCGCGAACCGCATTGCGGGCGCCGCGCTCCGGTCGGCAATCGCCGCGGGCGAGGCGCCGAGTAAAAGCGTAATGAGCGAGAGCCCGTAAATACCGACGAGCGACGCGAGTTGCGACACCGGCTCGCCGGGCGTCCACACATATCCAGGCAGCAGCCACGGAAAACCCGTGAACAGATTGCCACGCAGCCATTCGGTGAAGAACAGCGCGACGGCGAACCAAGCGATGCGCCGCACGTCCGCTGTCCAGAGCGCAATCGCGAGAACGCAGCCGACACCCCAGTAAATCGCCATTGTGCCAGCGAGCGCGAGCGTCGCGGGAATGCCCCAGAGCGGACCGAAAGACGCAGAATCCACCATGAAGGCGGAGGACACCCAATAAAGCCCGGTGGCGAAGTGGCCGAGGCCAAACCACCAGCCAACGCCAAATGCTGCGAACAGTCTGCGTTCACGCCGATGCGCGGCGTCAAGCAGCCAGACCAGCACGACGAGTGCAGCAGCGTAGAGCAGTGTCAATTGAAACGGCGCGTGGCCCAGAGTTGCGAGCGCGCCAGCGCCGAGCGCAACGCCGCGGCGCGGCCAAGGATTCAGCGCTGCAAACCAAGCGTGAATGCGCGATGGTTGCACGTCTGCTGCGGAATCCGTCACGAGCGCTCCAACTTCAAAGGAAAGCCGGGTATGGAGCGCGCTCAGGCGCTCGCGTCAACCGCCCATAGATGCTTTGAGTTCCGTAACCGAGCCGGAAGCCGGCTTTGTCGCCTCCCCCGACTTTTTGATGCGCATGCGCTTCACGCGGCGCGGGTCGGCATCGGTGACTTCAACGTCGAGTCCGGACGGGTGGTGCAGAATTTCGCCGCGCTGCGGCAAACGCCCCGCAAGCGCGACCGCGAGGCCAGCTGCGGTGTCGAATTCGTCTTCGTGATCGGGCAATGCGAGGCTGACGCCAAGCTTGGCTTCGAGGTCGTCGATCGGCGCGCGGCCGTCGACTTCATAAGCGCCCGCGGCGCGTTCGATGATGAGCGCCGAATCTTCGTCATGCTCGTCTTCGATTGCGCCGACGATCTGCTCGACCAGGTCCTCCATCGAAACCAAGCCGTCGGTGCCGCCATATTCGTCGACGACCAGCGCCAAATGTATGCGGCTGGACTGCATCTTGATGAACAATGTCGCCAGCGTCATCGATTGTGGCACATAGAGAATATCGCGGCGTATGCGCGGCAAGAGGCGGTCGTTCATGGAGGCATGCGCTTCGCCGGCGTCGTCAGGCGCAAGCAAGGCGAGCACATCGCGGACGTGCACGAAGCCCTGCGGATCGTCGAGCGTCTCGCCATAGACCGGCAAGCGCGAGTGCTGGCTTTCCGAGAAGATGCGGGCCGCTTCGCCTAAGCTGGCGGCGGCTTCGACCGCGACGATCTCCGCGCGGGCGCGCATGACATCGGCGACCTTTAAGCGATCGAAGCGCGCCGCGCGCAGGATCATGTCCTTGTGCGCAAGCTCGATGTCTTCGCCATTGCCTTCGCGCAGTGCTTCTTCGACTGCGTCGGCGGACCCTAGTTTCTCGCGCGCGAATATGCGCGACAGTTTTTGAACTAGGCCCGCGCGCCTTCGCGAGGGTTCCGCTTCGTCTTTTACGTCAACCATAATGTGCGCGCAGCGCTCCTAAAGCGGCCTTCAAGCGTAGGGATCTTCTATCCCGAGAGACTGCAGGATAGCGCGTTCGCGCGCTTCCATCTTCTCCGCGTCGGCCGGATTTTCGTGATCATACCCCAAAAGATGCAAAAAGCCGTGCACCACGAGGTGAGCAGCATGGTGCTCGAACCGTTTACCTTGAAAATTTGCTTGCTCGACAATGGTTTCCGCCGCCATCGCGATGTCGCCGAGGAAGCCCGGTTCCGCCGATCCCGGCGCCGGTTGAAATGACAACACGTTGGTTGGGCCATCTTTGCCGCGGAATTGCTTGTTGAGCGCCGCGATCGAGGCGTCGTCGCCTAACAGCAAGGACACTGTCCCTGACGCGCCCTCTTCAGCCGCTGCGGCGGCAAGCGCGCTGCTCAGCACATTCTCATGGCCACGCCACAATTCACTGTTGGCGATAAGGTCGACTTCCAACGTCCGTTCAGCCGCCACCGCGCGCTCCCTCGTCACGGTGATAGGCTTCGACGATCTGTGCGACGAGCCTGTGACGGACGACGTCTTGTGTCGCAAAGCGGATGACCTCGACACCGCGTACGTCTTCGAGGATCGACACGGCGTGCGCGAGCCCAGATTGATCGGTGCGCGGCAGATCGACTTGTGATGGATCGCCGGTGACGACCATGCGCGAGCCTTCGCCCAAGCGGGTCAGCACCATCTTCATCTGCAGCTGGGTTGCGTTCTGCGCTTCATCGACAATGACGAAGGCGTTCGACAGCGTGCGCCCGCGCATAAACGCGAGCGGCGCAACTTCGATCTGACGGCGCTCACGGCGCGCTTTCAAATCGGTTTCACCCATCTGGCCACGAAACGCGTCCCAGATCGGCTGCAAATAGGGATCGACCTTTTCTGAGAGATCGCCCGGCAAATAGCCAAGCTTCTCGCCCGCCTCGACGGCCGGGCGCGTGACGATGATGCGATCGACGCGCTCTTGCTTCAGCGCTTCGACAGCGGCGGCGACAGCAAGGAAGGTCTTGCCGGTGCCGGCCGGGCCGACGCCGAAAATCAGATCAATGTTCTCATCGCGCAGCGCTTCGACGTAGTGCACTTGGCGCGGCGTGCGCAGCGTGAGGCCGCCGAGTTGCGGCAAGCGCAAAGGCGCTGCGTTTTCGCTCTCGCCTTCCGAGAATGAGATCGCAGCCTGCACTTCGCCTTCACGCACTTTGCCTTTGCGACGTGCTTGATCGGCCAACGCATCGACGATGCGCTGCACGCGTTCGAGATCGGCAGCCGATTGCGCGCGGACGATGAGCTTATCGCCCTGCGCGTCGAGCGTGACGCTGTAGGACGGCGTGCCGCGCGGCGCATTGGGATCGCGGAAGGCCTCTTGGATCAGCGCGAGGTGACGATGCAGCGGGCCGAACACGGCTTGCGCAACGCCAGCTTCAGAGAGCGCTATCGTTCGAGTTTGTTCGCTCACGCGACCTCCACAGTGCGCGTCACGCGCGCGCCAGCGAGCGCATTCTGTGTGGCGGACAGAATACGCACAGAGACGATGTCTCCATCTTGGGCGGTGGTGTCGTCGAAATGCACAGCTTGGAGATATGGGGAGCGCCCATACTTCTGACCAGCCTGGCGGCCGTTACCGGTCACGAGCACCGGAAGCACGCGATCGACTTGGGAGAGATTGAACGCCGTCTGTTGCTCGAACAGGAGCTTCTGCAGGCGCTGCAGGCGCTCAGATTTCACCTCTTCGTCCACTTGCCCCATCATCGCGGCAGCCGGCGTGCCGGGGCGCGATGAGTATTTGAACGAGAAAGCCAGCGCGAAATCGACGTCACCGACGAGTTGCATCGTGTCTTCGAAATCTCGTTCCCGCTCGCCCGGGAAACCAACGATGAAATCCGTCGAGAGCGCGATGTCGGGGCGCACCCGGCGCATGCGGGCGATGATGTCGCGATAGAACGCGCCATCGTGCTTGCGGTTCATGGCTTTCAGAATGCGATCCGAGCCGGACTGCACCGGCAGGTGCAGGAACGGCATCAGCTTGGGTTCGGCGCCGTGCAGCGCGATCAGCTCATCCGTCATCTCGATCGGATGCGAGGTCATGTAGCGGATGCGCTCAAGCCCATCGATGCGCGCGAGTTGCTGCAGCAAATCCGTGAAGCTCGCATCGCCGTTATAGGCGTTGACGTTCTGGCCGAGCAAAGTGATCTCGCGCACGCCGCGATCGGTCAGTGAACGCGCTTCGGCGAGCACATCCTTGATCGGGCGCGAGAACTCGGCGCCGCGCGTGTACGGCACGACGCAGAACGTGCAGAACTTATCGCAGCCCTCTTGGATTGAGAGGAACGCGGTAACGCCGTCAGGCTCACGCGCTGGAAGCCCGTCGAACTTTTCTTGCGCGGTGAAATCAGCGGCGAGCCGCTCGCCAGTTTTCCGCGCAGCACGCGCGATCAGTTCCGGCAGCTTGTGATACGCCTGCGGGCCGACGACGAGATCGACTTCCGGTGCGCGACGAATGATCTCTTCGCCTTCCGCCTGCGCGACACAACCCGCAATAGCGATGGTCGTTGTCTTGCCTTCCATCGCGCGGCGATCTTTGTGCGCGCGCAAGCGGCCGATCTCGGAATAGACCTTCTCGGTGGCCTTCTCACGGATGTGGCAGGTATTCAGGATGACGAGATCGGCGTCGTCCGGTTTCTCGGTGACCGCGTAGCCCAAAGGCCCAAGCACATCGCGCATGCGCTCGCTGTCATAGACATTCATCTGGCAGCCGTACGTCTCGATGAAGAGACGCTTCGGCGCGCGCGGCTCACTCATTTCTTGGTCGCTTTGGCCTTGTCGTCGAGCGGCACGCCATAAAGTTCGAGGCGGTGATCGACGAGCTTGTAGCCAAGCCGGCGCGCGATCTCTTGCTGCAAACGCTCGATCTCGGGCTCGACGAACTCGATTACCTGGCCAGACTTCATGTCGATCAGGTGATCGTGGTGCGTCTCGGGAACTTCCTCGTAGCGCGAGCGGCCATCGCGGAAATCGTGGCGCTCAAGGATGCCGGCTTCCTCAAAGAGACGCACGGTGCGATAGACCGTGGCAATTGAGATGCCCGAGTCCACGGCCACGGCGCGGCGGTGCAATTCTTCGACGTCAGGGTGATCATGACTGCCCGAGACGATGCGCGCGATCACGCGGCGCTGCTCGGTCATGCGCATGCCCTTATCGACACAGAGTTTTTCGATGCGATCCATGGCGGACCAATACAACTTGGCGAGGCGCGCTGTCCACCTGCGGAGCGTTATGCAAGCGCCAAACGCATGGTGATGGCGTCCACAAAGCCGTGCGCGGTAGCGTAATAGCCGGGCCTGCGGCCGGTTTGGGCAAAGCCCAGCTTTTCATAGAGCGCGCGGGCGCCCGCATTATCCTCCGCGACTTCCAAGTGCATCGACGCCGCGCCGCGCGCCGCTGCGGCGGCGGCTGTGGCTTCGACGAGCTTTTGGCCCAGCCGTCGGCGGCGCGCCTCGGGCACGATCGCGACAGTCAAAAGTTCGGAATCGCCAGCGGCGACCCAGGCCATCGCGAAGCCGTGCGGTGTGTCATGCTCTTGCGAGACAACCGCAAAGACGGCGGGGTTTTCCATCAGCTTGGAAACGTCGTTTGCGCTCCAGCCTTTCTCGAAGCTGCGCGCGTGGAGATCGGCCAGGAGCGCTGCGTGCTCGGCGCTCGCTGCGTGGATCACACCACCTGCTCCACGGCGTTCACTTCGGGAACGTAGTGGCGGAGCATGTTTTCGATGCCTTGCTTCAGCGTCAGCGTCGAAGACGGGCAGCCGGCGCACGCGCCGCGCATGTTGAGACGCACAATGCCTTGATCGTGGTCCCACGAGTGGAAGGTGATGTCGCCGCCATCGCGCGCCACGGCGGGGCGAACGCGCGCGTCGATAATTTCCTTCAGCTCTTTGACGATGTCGGCGGCTTCGCCTTCATAGACGATATCGGCTTCATCGGTTTGATCGGCGGGCGCGGAAGCATCCCCGAGCACAGGGCGACCGGCGGTGAAGTGATCCATGATCGCCGCCAGCACATGCGGCTTCAGATGCGGCCACTCCAAGCCTTCGGCTTTGGTGATGGTGATGAAATCGCCGCCCAGATAGACCCGCTCCACGCCATCGACATCGAACAGCGCCGTCGCCAGCGGTGAGCTCAAAGCTGCATCAGCGTCGGCGAATTCGCGGCTGCCCTGCCCCAGCACATCGCGGCCGGGGAGAAATTTCAGCGTGCGCGGGTTCGGCGTGGATTCCGTTTGAATGAACATGAGGCCCAAGTGGTCCTTTGGCCGGAACCGGTCAAGCGGTTGGCGTGCTCGGAGGCTCTTCCTTACTGGCCACAATCGCCACAGGCAGCGCCAGTTTGCGGATCTCTTCGCGCGTCAGCGCACCCGGCACGACCAGCACCGGCACCGGGCGCAGGCCAAGCCCCGTACTCTTGCCAAGCTGAACGACGAGCGGCCCCGGCCCGCCCGGCCCGTGCGCGGACGCCAATACCACGAGTTTAATCGACTGATCCGCCTCGATCAGCTTGCGCAGTTCCGGCTTCAGATCGCCCTCGCGCAGCACCGGCTCAGCCGTCACGCCGCACTCAGCCCACACTTCAGCGGCGAAGCGTTGTGTCAGCGACTCCGCCGCATCGTGCGCCTGGCGGCGCATTTCATCGGTGATCGAAGCCCAGGGCGCGGGATCGGACGGCTCGATGACACGCAAGATCACCAGCCGCCAGCCAGTGTTGCGGCAGATGAGGCCCGCATAAACGAGCGCGTCAGGAAATTCCTCGCTCTCGTCAGCGATGACCAGACAGGCAAAACGCTCGTCACTCATGAGTGAACTCTAGCGGCTCCGCTTCATTAACGCCAGAAACCGACGACGTCGCGCACTTCGGCCATGATCGGCTGCGCAACGGCGCGGGCTTTATCAGCGCCGTCGCGGAGGATCGCGTCGAGCGCGCCGGGATCGGCGTTGAGACGGCGCATCTCGGCCGCGATCGGCGCAAGCTTGGTCGAGAGCGCTTCGGCAAGCGCCGGCTTGAAGATGCCAAAGCCTTTGCCGCCGTACTCGGTGAGAATGTCTTCGACGCTGCGCTCCGTCACGGCGGCGAAGATGCCGACCAAGTTTTCGACCTCGGCGCGGCCCGCGAGGCCTTCCTTCGACTCCGGCACAGGCAATGAATCCGTCGTCGCCTTCTTGATCTTTTGCAGGATCGCGTCGGCGTCGTCGGTCATGTTGATGCGCGTCATATCCGAGGGATCGGACTTCGACATCTTCTTCGTGCCTTCGCGCAAGCTCATGATCCGCGCGCCCGGGCCTTGGATCAAAGGCTCGGGCAACGGGAAGAAGTTCGGCGCTTCGTAGTCGTTGTTGAACTTCGCGGCGATGTCGCGCGAAAGCTCCAAGTGCTGCTTCTGATCTTCGCCGACGGGAACGTGCGTCGCTTTGTAGAGCAGAATGTCCGCGGCCTGCAGGACTGGATAATCGAACAGGCCGACGGATGAACGCTGCGCGTCCTTACCCGCTTTGTCCTTGAACTGCGTCATCCGCTCCAACCAGCCCATGCGGGCGATGCAGTTGAAGACCCACGCAAGCTCCGTGTGCTCGCGCACGGCGGACTGGATGAAGATGGTTGAGCGCTTGGGATCGACACCGGCGGCGACGTAAGCGGCGGCGACTTCGCGCGAACGATTGGCCAGCTCTTTCGGATCAGGGCCGGTGGTGATCGCGTGCAGATCGACGATGCAATAGATGCATTCATAGCTCTCTTGCAGGCGCACGAACTTCTGTAGCGCGCCAAGATAATTGCCGAGGTGCAGGCCGTTGGTCGGCTGCATGCCTGAGAACACGCGTTGCGGGCCCTTGTATTGGGGCGGCTGGACATCAGTCATTGGAAACTCCGGAACATAAGGACGGGCGCGCTGTTGCCGCGCGCCGAAACGGCGTCAGGTCAGACCCGCCATCGCCAGAATTTCGTTCTCGTGTTCATAAACCGGGCTTCTATCAGCCGTCCAAGCCCGGCGGCAAGCCGCCTCCCCCATTCGCCGCTCCTCGTTCACGACGGAACGCCCCGCGTACCTCGCCGATGGTGACGGCGCGGACGAGGAAAAGGACGATGAAGTACGATATGCCGCCGCCGAAGATCAGCACCGCGACCGCTATCTCCTTGTTGCCGAACACCTCCAGCACCGCCTCGCGGTTCATCTGGAAGGTGAAGAGCGCCGCGCCCAATGCAGCCGAGACCAGAGTGATGCGAATGAGCCGGTTCATCGCCTTGGACGACGGCGCATAGTCGCCCCGCCGCGCCAACGCGCCGATCATCAGAATGACGTTCGCCCACGCAGCGACGCTGGTCGCGATCGCAAGCCCTGGGAAACCAGCGACGCCCATCGCGCGCAAGCCAAAGAAGAACGCCGCACCCAGCACGATGTTGATCGCCATCGAGATCAGCGCAAAGCGCATCGGCGCCTTTGTATCTTCGCGCGCGAAGAAACCCGGCGCGTAGATTTTCGCCAGCACGAACGCCGGCACGCCCCAGCCGTAATGGAAGAGCGCAAGCGCCGCATTGGCGGCGTCTTGTTCGGTGAACGCGCCGCGCGTGAACAAGCCATCGAGCAGAAAGATCGGCGCCGCCATCATCGCGGCCGCCGAAGGCAGCGTGAACGCCATCGAGAGGTTGACAGCTTCGTCGAGCGCGCCGCGCGCGCCGGGCTGATCGCCAGCTGCGACTAGTCGCGACAAGCGCGGCAGCATAGCGACGCCGACGGCGACCCCGATCAAGCCAAGCGGCAGCTGATAGAGACGATCAGCAAAGTTCAGCAGCGAGATCGCGCCTTCTTCAAGCGAAGCCAATATCTGGCTGATCATTACATTGATCTGCAACGCCCCACCCGCCAGCGCAGCCGGCGCTGCAAGCGTCAGCAAGCGCGCCACGTTCGGTGTCAGCTTTGGCGCGGACGGACGTGTCTTTACGCCGGAACGTCGCGCACCGAGCGCCACCCAAATCGCTTGCAACACGCCGGAAACGGAGACTGCGATCGCGGCGGCGTAGCCGGCTTGCACCGGATCGTCGCGGAAGAACCAAACAGCGACCAGCAAGCAGATGTTTAGCAATGTCGGCGCGGCGGCAGCGGCGAAAAAGCGGCCGCGTGCGTTGAGCGCACCAGAGAACAACGTCGCAGCACTTATCGCCACGAGATACGGCATGGTGATCTGCGTCAGCACAGTCGCCAGATTGAAAATCTCGGGATTGTCGCGATAGCCGGCGAGCAGAACGAGATTGATCCACGGCATGCAGAGGATCGCGATTGCGGTGACGATGCTGGTAGCGAGCACGAGCACTGCAAGCGCTTCGCTCGCCAATGTGTCCGCTGCCTTCTCGCCCTGCTCCGCCAGCGTCTTGGAATAGACCGGCACGAACGCTTGGCTGAATGCGCCTTCGGCGAACAAGCGCCGAAACAAATTCGGAAAACGCAGCGCTGCGTAGAACGCATCCGCCACCGGCCCGGCGCCGAGTGCGGCGGCCAACAGCAAGTCGCGGGCAAAGCCCAGGACGCGCGAGATCAGGGTCAGCCCGCCGATGACGGCGGTATTGCGTGCTAGGCTCATACGGGCGGGCGACTCAACTTGTGGAGGCTCCTGCCTTAGCGCGCCGTCGATGCGCGCGCCACCGCCAAGGCCTTCTTGGCTGGATCAGCAGGCGCCGCAGGCTCAGCGGCACGCAGAACCGCTTCAAGTTTGCTCCGCAACGATGCGATGCGGCGCGGCTCTTGGATCTGCCCGCCGCCTTCCTCGTGGACGTAGAAGACGTCCGATGCGCGCTCACCCAGCGTATCGATGTGGGCGCTGGCGATGGAAACTTTGGCTTCCGCGCAGACGTGCGCGAGTTCGGCCAGCAAGCCGAGCCGGTCGCGGCCTGACGCCTCGACCACGGTGGCGTGCGGCGTCAGATCGTTGTCGATCCGCACCCAAGGTTCGATCGAGAACGCAGCGTTGCGGCGCGACGCAGGCTTCGGCGCAGGCAAAGCGTGATCGGCGATGGCGGCGCGGTTGAGACGCTCGATCAGGTGCGTAAGCAAGTCAGGGTCGCGCAGCCCGAACGGCTGGTGATCGGTTGTTTGGATCGAGAACACGTCGAACGCTGCGCCGTCTTTCGTCGTGTGCACACGCGCATCGGCGATGTCGGCGCCACTGGCGGAGATGGCGGCTGCGAGACTGGCGAAGAGGCCCGGGCGATCGCCGGCATAGACCAGCACTTCGGTGACGCCCTGCTTTTCGCGGAAGCGCGTCGCCACATGCGGAATGGCGCGGCCACGGCGCGCGTTCATCACTTCCGTGGCGTGCCAAGTCAACGCTTCGGAATCGTGATTGAGCCAATAGCCGTCTTCGAGCGCGTCGAGCCACGCGGCCAACGCATCATCGACTCGAACGTGGCGCAGAAGCTCTGCCTTTGCGCCAGCCGCAAGCTCAGAGAGATGCTCGCGAACGCCGATTTCGTCAGAGCGGCCACCGTGCAGCGCTGCTTCCGTCAGGCGATAGAGATCGCGCAGCAACTGGCCTTTCCAGTCGTTCCACACCGTCGGACCGACAGCGCGGATGTCGGAAACCGTCAACACCAGAAGCAGGCGCAGCCGCTCGACGGTGCCGACAATCTTGGCGAAGCGCTCGACCGTGCGCGGATCGCCGATATCGCGCTTCTGAGCGAAATCACTCATCACCAAGTGATGGCCAACCAGCCATCCGACGAGATCGACTTCTTCTTGCGGCAGCCCCAAGCGCGTGCACGCAGCGCGCGCTGACTTCTCGCCCTCGATCTGCTGATCGCCTTCACCCTTGCCGGTGTCGTGCAACAGCATGGCAAGATAGAGTGCGCGGCGATTGATGATCTTCGGGAATATTTCCGTCGCCAGCGGGTGGCGATCTTTGTGCACGCCGCGCTCGATCTCGGACATCGCGCCGATGGCTTGCAGCGTATGCTCGTCCACCGTGTAATGGTGGTACATATTGAACTGCATCTGCGCCACGATGCGGCCGAACTCCGGCAGGAATTTACCGAGCACGCCAGCTTCGTTCATCAGCCGCAACGCCGCGTCCGGATGGCGGCTTGACGTGACAACGCCCAGGAACGCCGCGCGCGCCTCGTTATCCTTGCGCCAATCCGGCGTCATGCTGCGGACACGGCGCGCCGCTTCGCCGAGCGCTTCGGGATGAATATCGAGATCACGGCGCTCGGCGATTTCGAACAGGCGCAGCACATTGCTCGGCTTCTTCAGCACTTTCGCAGACTCGATATTGAGCCGCCCGCCTTCGATGATGAAGCCCGGCGTCTCCGGCGCTGACTTGCGCGCGAAGCTATCGGCGAAACGCTGCAAACCCTTTGGCGCGCGCTTGGCGTTGTCGGCCTCAAGCTTGGCGCAGAGCACGCGCGTGAGCACGCCGACCTCTTTTGCCACCAGGAAATAGCGCTTCATGAAGCGCTCGACGTCGCTTTGGTTGCCGCGCGAGTGGTAGCCCATGCGCTTGGCCATTTCGGGCTGGACATCGAACGTCAGCCGCTCTTCGCCGCGTGCGGTGAGAAAATGTAAATGGCAACGCGCCGTCCAGAGGAAGTGCAGCGCGCGGCGGAAAGCCTGGCGCTCCTCCTCGGTGAACACGCCAGCGTCGACATAATCTTGCGGCCGTACGAAACCATAGCGATGACGCGCCATCCAGAAGAGCGTGTGCAGGTCGCGGAGACCGCCCTTCCCTTCCTTGATGTTGGGCTCAACCATGTAGCGCGAGGCGCCAATGCGCTGGTGACGCTCGTCGCGCTCTTTCAGCTTGGCCGCGATGAAGGCGGCATGACCTTTCTGCGCCACCTCTTTGCGGAAGCGCACTTCCAGCTCTTGTGCGAGTGATTCATCGCCAGCGATGCGGCGCGCTTCGAGCAGCGCGGTTTGGATCGTGTGATCTTCGCGCGCGAGCTTCAGAGACTCGTCGACATTGCGAGACGAGTGGCCGACCTTCAGCCCCATGTCCCACAGCATGTAGAGCATGTACTCGGTGACGCTCTCGCTGAACGGCGTCGGTTTGTAGGCGCGCAGAAACAGCAGATCGAGATCTGACGATGGCGCGAGCTCGCCGCGGCCGTAGCCACCCACCGCCATGACGGCGAAGCGCTCCCCTTCAGTTGGGTTGCGGGCGCGGAAGAGGTGAACCGTGGTGTAATCGTAGAGCGCGCTGACCACCTCATCGGCGACCTTCGCAAGCAAGCGCGCCACGGCCAGCCCGTGCTCGCCTGCTTCCAAACGCTCCTTGGCGATCATTCGGCCCCGAAACAACGCGCCGTGGAGAAGGTTCTTGACCGACGCGCGCGCGCCCTCACCCTCAGCGGCAGCGATGGCGCTCAACTGCGCGCGCAGCCGGTGGCCGTCGACGACGTGTTCGATGCGGGCGGGCTTCAGCCGTGCGGGCATGTGCTTGTCATTTCACCAATTCGTGTCCCCGATCGCACTGGGGCGTTAGTTTCCACAGCTGCAAGATATGACTTCTTGGTAAAACACAGAACGCAACCTTGCCTCATTTCGCGGGCATAGCCACAAAGAGAGCGGGAGACGCGCCGCTCCGGAGACCATCTCGTATGCGCAGCAAAGGCACCAGGACCATAAAGCCGGTCGATGAGGACCACCAGGTCACCGACCATCCGGCCCGCGCAGGGCTGGAAGCGATTATGGATCAAAAGCTGTTCCATCAGCGCATCAAAAGCGAGCGTTCGGCTGCCTATTGGTTCGCCGCGTCGTTATGGGGCGTCTCTGGCCTCGCGCTTGGCGCCATGCTCGGCGTGTTCCTGACCATCCTGGTGCAGACCGGATCGATGCCGCTCATTCGCGACAACATGGTCGCGGGCGCCGCCATCGGCGAAGCGCGCGACACGGTCAACAACCGTCCGTCGCTGCTGCCGGGCGAGAACGATCCCGAACCGCAAGCGCCGTAGGGCTTATTCTTCAGCTTTGAGAGCTTTCAACCGGTAGAGCGCATCCAGCGCCTGCTTCGGAGAAAGTGCGTCCGGATTGATCTCATCAATCGCGGCCTCAAGCGGCGAGGCTTTGTGCTCTTCCATCACGGTTGCGAAGAGCGGCAGATCATCGACGATCTCCACGCGCGCTGAACCGCCGCTCGCTTCAAGCCGCTGCAACACGGAACGCGCGCGCTCGACGGCTGACCTCGGCAGCCCAGCCAGCTTCGCGACTTGAATGCCGTACGAACGATCGGCGGGCCCCGGCGCGACCTCGTGCAGGAAGACGAGATCGCCTTTCCACTCCTTGGCCCGGAGATGCGCATTGGCGCCGGCATCGAGCTTTTCGGCAAGCCGCGTCAGCTCATGATAGTGCGTGGCGAAGACGGCGCGGCTCCTATTGGCTTCGTGCAGATGCTCGGCCACCGCCCAAGCGATCGCTAGACCATCGAACGTCGCGGTGCCGCGGCCGATCTCATCGAGTACGACAAGCGCGCGCGGCCCGGCTTGATGCAAGATCGCTGCGGTCTCGACCATTTCAGTCATGAATGTCGAACGGCCGCGCGCGAGATCGTCTGAAGCGCCGACGCGGGCGAACACACGGTCGACGACGCCAAGGCGAAGCTTGCGCGCCGGCACGAAAGATCCCGCCTGCGCCATGACGGCGAGCAACGCGATCTGGCGCAGGTAGGTGCTCTTACCCGCCATGTTTGGGCCGGTGACGAACAAGAGGCGCGGCCCGCTCTTGCCTTCGCCATCAAGGCGCGCATCGTTTGGTGTGAAGCCCTGCCCTTCACGGCGCACGCTGGCCTCGACTACGGGATGGCGTCCACCTTCGGCGAGCAACGCCGCGCTCTCGTCAATCTCGGGGCGCGTCGCTTGGGTTTCTTCCGCCCACTCCGCCAACGCAGCCGCAACGTCCAGAGCGGCGAGTGCATCGGCAGCCGCACGGATATCGGCTTCGCTCGCCGCGGCACAGGCGGCGAATTCTTTGAACAGCGCGAGCTCGCGCGCGAGCGCTGCTTCGCCGGCGCGAGCAATCTTAGCGTCGAGTTCGGCAAGTTCGGTCGTGGTGAAGCGGATCGAGCCGGCATTGGTCTGGCGATGGATGAAGCGCGCATTGAGCGGCGGCGACATCAAGATCTCCGCCTGCTTCGTCGTCGCGTCGATGTGATAGCCGAGCACGCCGTTGTGCTTGAGCTTCAGCCCGGCAATGCCGGTTTCTTCGGCGTAAGATGCTTGCAAGGCAGCGATGACCTTGCGGCTATCGTCGCGAAGAGCACGCGTTTCATCCAGCACGGCATCATAGCCGGGCGCGATGAAGCCGCCGTCGCGGGTGAGCAGAGGAAGATCAGGCGCGAGCGCGCGTTCCAGCGTTTGCGCGAGACCCGCGCTGCCAGGCCGCGCCGCAAGCGAGAGCGCTTCGCATGCCTGCGCGACATGCGCCGGCAAAGCCCCGCCAAAACCGGCGCACCGCGCGCTGGCGCGATCACCAGCATTCAGCCCATCGCGCAGGTTCGCCAGATCGCGCGGACCGCCGCGGCTCAACACCAAACGGGTTAGCGCGCGCGCCAGATCGCCAGCGGCGCGCAATTCTTCGCGTACGCCATCGCGGCGCAGGCGCTCTGCTATGAAGAACTCGACGGCGTCGAGACGTTCATTGATCGCCGCCACGTCGGTAAGCGGCCGGCCAATACGCTCCGCCAGCAGACGTCCGCCGGGCGCTGTAACGGTGCGATCAATGCAGGCGAGCAGCGAGCCTCCCCGTTCGTTGCGCGTGGAGCGCTCGATCTCCAGCGCCGCTCGGGTGGCCGCATCAATCGCCATGAATGCGCGTGCCGCGATGCGTCGCGGCGGCTGCAGGCGTGGCGCGGCGCCGGCTTGGGTGAGTTCGATATAGTCGAGCAGCAACCCCATCGCCGCCAACTCGGCCGCGCTGAACTCACCGAAAGCATCCAAAGCGGCGACTTCGAACGCCGTCTTTAGCCGTCGCTCTGCGCTCTTGGCGTCGGCCTTCACCGCCGGCCGCATCGTCAGTGTCGCGCCTGCAATGCGCGCGGCCTCGGAGACGCGCGGCACATCACCTTCAATGACAAGCAGTTCCGCTGGCGACAGCGCCGCAAGCTCTTCTTCGACTTCATTCGGATTGATCGCGCGCGTTTCGAAAGCGCCGGTGGAGACATCGGCCCAAGCAATGGCCGCGCCATCGTCACCAAACGCGCATGCGGCCAAACGATTGGCGCTGCGCGCATCGAGTAGCCCCTCTTCCGTCAGCGTGCCCGGCGTAACGACACGCACCACGCCACGTTGCACGATGGATTTCGAGCCACGCTTCTTCGCTTCAGCCGGATCTTCGAGCTGCTCGCAGACCGCGACTTTGAATCCTGCTCGAATGAGTCGCGAGAGATAGTTCTCCGCCTGATGCCAAGGCACGCCAGCCATCGGGATCGGCTCGCCGCTATGCGAGCCACGCTTTGTCAGAGTGATGCCAATCGCGGCCGAAGCTTTCTCCGCGTCCTCGAAGAACAGCTCGTAGAAATCGCCCATGCGAAAGAACAGCAACGAATCCGGATGATCCGCCTTGGCGGCGAGATATTGCGCCATGAACGGCGTCAGCTTCGGCTGCGGTGTCTGCGTCGAGTCGGCCACGAGGCAGCTTTAGCCGCTTGTTCGCCGGACTTCCATTGACGAGGCAGGGCCGAAAGCTAGGGTGCGGCCCGAAAGTTCGAGAGCCCCACACTCCATGGCAGACACCACCAAGAAATCTTTCACCGACGCCGAAGCGCTGGAGTTCCACCGCTCACCGACGCCGGGGAAAATCTCGATCACACCAACCAAGCCGATGGCGACGCAGCGCGATCTCTCGCTCGCCTACTCGCCAGGCGTCGCCGTGCCTGTGAAGGCCATCGCCGAGGATGTGGACAAGGCCTACGATTACACCTCGAAGGGCAACCTCGTCGCTGTCATCTCGAACGGCACCGCTATCCTTGGTCTCGGCAATCTCGGCGCGATGGCGTCGAAGCCGGTGATGGAAGGCAAGAGCGTTCTCTTCAAGCGCTTCGCCGACGTCGACTCGATCGACATCGAAGTGACAACACAAGAGACCGAGGAGTTCATCACCACGGTCCGCAATATCGGCCCCACTTTCGGTGGCATCAATCTTGAGGACATCAAGAGCCCCGAGTGCTTCATCATCGAGAGCCGCCTGCGCGACGAACTCGACATTCCAGTTTTCCACGATGATCAGCACGGCACCGCGATCATCGCAGCAGCTGGCTTGCTCAATGCGTGCGAACTGACAGGCCGCAAACTTTCTGACGTAAAGGTCGTCGTGAACGGCGCCGGCGCCGCCGGACTTTCGTGCATCGCACTCATCAAGCAACTCGGCGTGCCGCATGAGAACGTCATCGCGCTCGATCGCGAAGGCGTCATCTATCGCGGACGCGAGAAAGGAATGGACCAGTTCAAGTCCGTCCACGCTGTCGACACCAAGCACCGTACGCTCGAAGAAGCGATCAAAGGCGCTGACGTGTTCATGGGGCTTTCCGTAGCCGGCGCGATGACCAAAGAGATGGTCAAGGCGATGGCCAAGAAGCCGATCATCTTCGCGATGGCCAATCCCGATCCGGAAATCACGCCGGAAGAAGTCCACGAAGTGCGCAAGGACGCCATCGTCGCGACCGGCCGCTCGGACTATCCGAACCAAGTCAACAATGTGCTGGGCTTTCCCTACATCTTCCGCGGCGCGCTCGATGTGCGCGCGCGCACGATCAATGAAGAGATGAAGGTCGCCGCTGCGCGCGCTTTGGCCGAGCTTGCGAAACAAGACGTGCCGGACGAAGTCGCTGCGGCGTATCAAGGCAAGCGCCTGAAGTTCGGCCCCGACTACATCATCCCCTCACCGTTCGATCCGCGGCTGATCTCGGAAATTCCGCCGTATGTTGCACAAGCGGCGATGGACACGGGCGTCGCGCGTAAGCCAATCGCGGATATGGAGGCGTACAAGCACAGCCTCGCGCAGCGGCTCGATCCAACCGCCGCGATGATGCAACGCGTGCAAACCGTGGTGCGCCGCGCGCCGCAAAGCATCGTCTTCGCGGAAGGCGAAGAGCCGTCCGTCATTCGCGCCGCATACGCGTTTCAGGAACTGGGCCTCGGCCGCGCCGTACTCGTCGGGCGCGAAGACAACGTGCGCGACAACATGAGCATGGTGGGCGTGCCGGAAGGCGCCAATCTGCAAGTGGTCAACGCGCGCATTTCGGTCAATAACGAGCACTACGCGGACTATCTCTACAAGCGCCTGCAGCGCTTCGGCTTCCTGCCGCGCGACGTACAGCGCATGGTCAATCAAGATCGCAACGTGTTCGGTGCGTGCATGGTCGCGTGCGGTCATGCAGACGGCATGGTCACGGGCGTAACACGCAACTACGCGACGGCGCTCGACGATGTCTTGAAAGCGATCGACCCCGCGCCGCGCGAGCGCGTCATGGGCATGTCGATCATCTTGATGAAAGGCCGCACACTTTTTGTGTCCGACACTGCCGTCGCAGAATTCCCTGAGCCGCCGGAACTAGCGCAGATCGTCATCCAATCCGCCGCCATGGCGCGTCAGCTTGGCGCGACGCCGCGTGTGGCGCTGCTCTCGCACTCGACGTTCGGCAATCCGAAAATGGAGCGCTCGGAAAAGATCCGCGACGCCGTGTCTATTCTCGATCGCCGCGAAGACATCGATTTCGAGTACGAAGGCGAGATGAATGTCGACGTCGCGCTGCATTCGAACATGCGTGAACTCTATCCGTTCTCGCGGCTCAGCGAACCGGCGAACGTATTGGTTATGCCGGCTCTGCACTCGGCTTCGATCGCCACCAGCCTGCTCACCACCGCAGGCGGCGCAACCGTTATCGGTCCGATGCTGACCGGCCTCTCACGACCGATCCAGATCGCACCACTCGGCGGCGCGGTCTCGGACATCGTCACATACGCGACGGTTGCGGCATTCCAGGCGGCGGAAGCGAAAGCCTAAGCCGGCGCTTCAGCGGGCTTCTCCGCACTTGGCGGCGGCGCTTTGCGCATGATGACGATCGCCAGCACCAAGGCGGCGATGCCGATAACACCGGAATAAATGAAGAAGGTCATGTAGCCGGCGGCAAACGCCTCCGCGTCAATGCCGCGATCGGCTGAGAGCGATGCGAATGCCGTCGGTGACATACCGCTGAACCAGCTGCGCAGCCATTCACTCTCGCCTGCCGAAGCAGCAGCAATGGCGCCCTCGACGATGCGTCCGGAAACCGCGGCCAGAATCTTACCCGGCAACGCATAGAGCGACGAAAATAGCGCGTACTGCGTGGCGGTGAAGCCGAGACTGGTAAGGCTGGACATGTAAGCGATGAGCGCCGTGCCGGCGATGCCCGCAGAGATGTTGTCGACGCCGATACAGAGATAAAGACCGGCGAGCGATGGCCCCGTGAATGTCAGCAGACCAAACGCCACGTTCGACAAAGGCTGCAGAACGGCGCCGACAATGAGCGCCTTCATCAAGCCGAAGCGCGCGACAGTCCAGCCTCCGAGCCCGACGCCCAACATAGACATGGCAACGCCGAAAATCTTGCGCGCGTTGGCGACTTCATCGAGCGTGAAACCAACATCGACATAAAACGCGCCCATCAGATTGAGCACGAAATCAGCGATGCGATAGACGCAGATCATCGCCAGGATGAGCGCCCCCGTGCCGCGATAACGCTTGAAGAAATCCTCCAGCGGTTCTTTCAACGTCTTGGCAAAGTATGCGCTTGGTCGCGTGCGCTTGCCCGGCAATGGGTATGTCGCGAAGGCGACAACAACCAAGCCAACAGCGACGCCGACGACTTGCAGCATCATACCCCAAGGCCGGGTGGTCCAAATCTCGCCAACGGACGTCGCGAATGCGTCAAATCCGGCCATGCTGAAGAGGAATGTCAGCGGTTCGGCGCGGCCAGCGATGCCTGCGCCAATAAACGCAGCACCCAAAACCATCAGCGCAATACGCCCTGCCCACTCACCCGCTTCAAGCAAAGGCGAGCCTTTTTCAGTTTTCTCAAGCGGCGTTTCGACACTCTTTTCGCGCGGCGCGACAAGCACACCGATAATGCCGATGGCCATAACAAACGCCATCAGCATGTAGGAACCGGTCCAGCCGATGCGTGATGCCATCCACAATGGCAGCGCGCCCGAGACGATGATGGCGATGCGGTAGCCCCACTGGTACGCGGCCGCCATGGCGCCTTGCTTCTCCACGGCAGCAGCTTCGATACGCCAGGCGTCGATGGCGATATCCTGCGTCGCGCCAAAGAGCGCTGTGAATGCCGCGCAAATTGCGACGATCGCGATGACATCGAGATTCGGATCGGGTTGCGCCGCGGCGTCGCCGCCGGCGACAGCGGCGCTGACCACCGGCGCGTTGGCGGCGATGAGCCAAATGCCCAGCACAACACCCGCCTGCGCCAACAACATCCACGACCGGCGTTTGCCGAACATCTGATGCAGCACCGGCACCTTCACGCGATCGACGAGTGGCGCCCAAAGAAACTTGATTGCGTATGTGATCGTCACAAGGCTCATCAGCGTGATGACGTCGAGCGGCACTTTGGCCTGCCGCATCCATACCGAGAGCGTGTCATAGACGAGCAAGTTCGGCAGGCCGGCCGCAAAGCCGAGCGCCAGCATGACCAACGAGCGCCGCTCAAGAAAAACCGCGAGAGCGGCCCAGGTCGAGCGCTTCGGCGCGGCGTTGGCTTCAGTCATGGAAAACTCCAGGCGGAGACGCCTCAATCGCCGTCGAACGTGGCGGGGTTCGGGCGGGCGGTAAAGCGTTCGGCGACAGCCAACAGGCGCGTAGCGTCGATCGGTTTGGTGATGAAATCGTCCATGCCGGCCTGGCGGGCGAGCGTGCGCTCATGTTCGCCCGCGTCCGCGGTGAGCGCCACAATCGGCGCGCTCGCCGAAGGGCCTCCTCCGGCGCGGATGCGGGCGGCGGCTTCGAGGCCGTCAATGCGCGGCATGCGAATGTCGAGGAAGATGAGGTCGAACGATGCGGCCGAGGCGGCGGCGATCGCTTCGGCGCCGTCCTGCGCCAACGTGACAACACCGCCCATGCGCGTCAGCAACGTGCGCGCGAGCAAAGCGTTGATCGGATTGTCTTCCGCCAAGAGCACCTTAGCGCCCGCGAGCGCACGGGGGGCCTCCTCCGCTGGCGCATCGCTTTTGATCTCCGTGACCCCGCCCAGCGCCGCGTGAACGCGTTCGCCAAGGGCGCGGCGGCGCACGGGCTTCAGCGTATAGTGATCGACGCCAACAGCGCGGCATTCAGCGACCACATCGCGGCGCTCCTGCGGAATAAGTAGAATTAGCGCACGCGCTTCGCGCTTCAGCGTCGCGATGGTTTCAGCGTCAACGCCTGCGCGCCAATCGAAGAAGATCACGTCTGGCGCACCGTCACGTTCAACGATGGTGGCGCCAATCGAGGATGAGGCTGCGCGCAGTGCTTGCGTCAGCACCGATGACTCGCTCAGCACGCAAACGCGTACCCCTTGCAAAGACGTTGGCGCTCGCGGGGCGCCATCGTCAGCTTCCGCAAATGGCAGCTCAACCCAGAAGCTCGCGCCATAGCCGGGCCGGCTGACGACTCCGGCGTCGCCGCCCATCGCAAGCGCCAGCTTCTTCACGATGGCGAGGCCAAGCCCCGCTCCGCCGTGGCGGCGCGCGACGCCGGCATCGGCTTGCGTGAACTCCTCGAAGATTTGCGCTTGCTTATCCGACGCGACGCCGGGCCCGGTGTCACGCACATTGAACCGCAAGCGGCCGCCGGGGCGCGCGGCGAGCTCAAGCACAACGCCGCCGGTCTCTGTGAACTTCACCGCGTTGCCGGCGAGATTGAAGAGAATCTGCCGCAAGCGGCCTTCGTCACCGATGACGCGCGCTGGCGCTGCGCCGCGAATGGTGACTGCGATCTCCAAGCCCTTGTCGTGCGCTTTCGGCGACAACAGCTCAGCGACGTCTTGCATCGTCGCTTCGGGATCGAACGGTGTAGACTCGAGTTCGACGCGGCCCGCTTCGAGACGCGCATAGTCGAGAATTTCGGTTATGAGATCGAGCAAGTGTTCGCCGGATTGGCGGATAGCGCCGACATACGTGCGCGCGTTCGGTTCGAGTTTGCCGAGATCGAGCAAGCCGGCCATGCCGAGAATACCGTTCAGCGGCGTACGGAGTTCGTGCGTCAGTGTCGCGAACAGCGTCGTCTTGGAGCGCAAGGCATCTTCAGCGGCGCGTGTGTGGCGCGTGATGTCGCGCGCGATGCAGAGCCGCGCGCCATCGGGCAACGCGCGCTCAACCCATTCGAAGCGCCGGCCGTCAGGCGCGGATGCGTCGAAGCGGCGCTCGCCGTTGTGGAAGTCGGGTGTTTGGGCCCTGCCCCAGGGCGGGCGATTGGGTCCGATCCAATGGCGGAAGGTGTCGCGAAATACTGGATTGGCGCGCAGCAACGAGCCGTCCGCGGCGAGGATCGCGACGGGATCGGGCAAAGCGTCGAATGCATCGAACGCCGGCGCGGCGGCGGGCTGGGCCATGCCCGCATCAAGCGGGAGGCCGGTTAAGAAAGCTTAGCGATTGGCCGTTTTCAGCCCGCGTGGGCAAGACCGCCCTGCTCGGCCCCTGCCCATTGCCGCTTCAGGCTAAGCGCCTCCGCAATGTGGATGCGGCGCACGGCGTCGGCGCCGTCGAGATCGGCGATGGTGCGGGCCACCTTGAGCGTGCGGTGATAGGCGCGCGCAGAAAGCGTCAGCGTCTCCGCCGCCTTGGCCAAAAGCGCCGCCCCCGGCGCATCGGGCGCCGCGACTCGTTCCAGCGCTTCGAGCGCCAAAACACTGTTCAGGCCATGCGCGCGTTCGCTCTGCGCGACGCGCGCGCGCATTACACGGGCTGCTGCTTCGGCAGTGCCTTCGATCGGTGGCGGCAACGCCAAGTCTGCCGCTGTGACAGGCGGCACGTCGAGTTGGATATCGATACGATCGAGAAGCGGGCCTGAGAGCCGTGCTTGATAGTCAATCGCGCAGCGCGGTCCGCGCCGGCACCGGCCAGCGCCCGTTCCACCGCCACAGCGACACGGATTCATCGCCGCCGCGAGCAGGATGCGCGCTGGATAAGTGACGTGATGATTGGCGCGCGCAATGAGCACGCTACCGCTCTCGAGGGGTTGCCTCAGGGCATCAAGAGCCTGCTGCGAAAATTCCGGCAGCTCGTCGAGAAACAGCACGCCCTGGTGAGCGAGCGAGATTTCGCCAGGTTTCGCGCGCAATCCACCGCCAACAAGCGCCGCCATCGAAGCGGAGTGGTGCGGTGCGCGGAATGGGCGGGTGCGCGTCAGCCTGCCGCGCTCCAGCAAACCCGCGACCGAGTGCAGCATTGAGACTTCGAGCAGTTCTTCGCTTGAAAGCGCCGGCAACAGGCCGGGCAAACGCTGCGCCAGCATCGATTTGCCGGCGCCAGGCGGGCCAACGAAAAGGATGTTGTGAGAACCAGCCGCTGCGATCTCTAGCGCGCGCTTGGCCTGTTCTTGTCCGCGCACGTCGCGCAAGTCAGGCGCAGCTTCGGCGGAAATCAGATCGCCACGCTCGGGCGGCTTGATCGCAGCGCCGCCTCGGAAGTGATTGACCAGCGACAGCAGAGTCGGCGCCGCGATCACTTCGCCACCAGCCCACGCCGCTTCCGCGCCACACGCTTCGGGGCAAACGAACGCAGCATCCATACTATGCGCAGCCATTGCAGCGGGAAGCGCGCCCGGCGCGGGCGCGAGCGAGCCATCGAGGCCGAGCTCGCCGAAGCAGACGATGCCATCAAGCGCATCAACCGGCAGCGCGCCGATGGACGCCATCATCGCCAGCGCGATCGGCAGATCGTAATGCGTCCCCTCTTTCGGAAGGTCAGCCGGCGCGAGATTCACAACCAAGCGGCCGGCAGGTATGGCCAAACCGATCGAGGCAAAAGCAGCACGGACGCGCTCGCGCGATTCAGAGACGGCCTTATCACCCAGGCCGACAACAACGATGCCGGGCGTGCCGCCAGTCATCTGCACCTGGACCTCGATGCGTCGTGCTTCGAGGCCGGCAAAAGCAACGGTGAGTACGTTGGCGCACGTCTGCATGAGCCCCGCCTTTATCCACAGGCCGAGCCGAAATTCAAACAGACTTAGAACAAACGCGCAACAAAAATCGAACGCGTTCCCGCGCTCGTTGTGGATACGCCCGAAGTTACCCCCAAGCCTGCGCCGGGGCTACGGGCCAACCATGTGTGACGCGAATTTTAGTAAGGCGAGCCCGCGAGCGTCTGATCGCTCGATTCCGGGGCTCGATACTCGGGCTGCGGCGGGCCGGCGCTCTGCGCGTAGTATGGCGCGGGCGGCTGGCGCACCTGCATGAACGATACGACCCGGCGGACGCCGCCAACGACGCTCGCAATCTCAGCCGCGCGCTGCAGCTCCTGCTCACTGCGCGCAGTGCCCATCAGATAGACGTTGCCGTGGAACGTCTCGATGTTGACGTTGATCGCGCGCACGGCGGGGCTTGCGGTGAGGCGCGTGCGAATCTGCGCGGTGATGAGCTCATCCTGCGCGCTGCGTACAAAGCCCGAGCGCGGCCCGATGAAAATCTCATTGAACACGTTGTCGATATTGCCGATGCCACGCGCGATCGTCTCAGCAGCTTGGCGATGCTCCGCCGTCGGCACAGCGCCTGAAAGCAAAAGATTGCCATTGGCGACTTCGACATCGACCTCCTGAAACGCTGCGCGGTCTGCAGCGAGCAAGCGCAGTTTCACTTGGTTCGACGCGGTCGCATCATCGATGCCTTCGCCGATCGTGCGGTCTTGCGCGGCGTACACGCCGACGCTTGCAGCAGTGCCTATCGCTGCGGTCACGCATCCGCTGACGGCGGTGCTGGCGGTCAGAGCCATGAGGGCGAGGATTATTCTACGCATGCGCGCGAGTGTGCGCGCTGGATCATTTCGGGACGCTTAAAGCCGCGCCTCATCATACCATGCAGCGCGTTGATGCCTTGGCAACAGAGATGAACCAACCACTACCAAATCGAAGCGGATCGGCGCGTGGGTGAGCCGCCAGCGGCCGGCAAGCACTTGTGCGGCGCGCGCGATGCGTTGTTGCGCCATTGCCGTCACCGCATAAGCGCCAGCGTCATAAGTGTTGCGGGCTTTCACTTCGACAATGACGAGAACACCCTGCTTCCAGGCCGCGACATCGACTTCGCCATAAGGCGTGCGCAAGCGATGGCCGAGGATGCGATAGCCCTTGCACATCAGGAAAATCATCGCCGCCCATTCGGCGACGCGGCCGCGCCGTTCGGCGCGGGCCCGGCTCACGCGCGGTCCTTCAATTCAAGCGCGCGCGCATAGGCGCGTTTGCGCGGCACGCCCAGATCGCGCGCAGCTTCGCTTGCCGCATCCTTCACACCGCGCGGCAGTACTTTGAGCAGGAACGCGTCGAGCGCTTCGTCGCTCACCTCGGCCTGCGCCAGCGGCGGGCCGATGAGCACGACGATCTCCCCTTTTGGTCCGCCCGCCTCGGCGTAGTGCGCGGCAAGCGTCTCGAGCGTATCGCGGCGCGTTTCCTCGAACATCTTTGTCAGCTCGCGCGCGACGGCGGCCGGGCGAGCGCCGAGGACGTCGGCCATATCGGCGAGTGACTCAGCCAAGCGCGGGCCGGTTTCATAAAAGACGAGCGTCGCGCTCACGTCGCTCAACTCAGTCAATGTCTCACGACGCGCGTGCTGCTTGTTCGGCAAGAAACCCGCGAACAAGAAGCGGTCGCTGGGCAAGCCCGAGACAACAAGACCAGCGAGCAATGCCGATGCTCCGGGGATCGGAAACACACGATGCCCCGCTTCGATCACCGCGCGCGCAAGCTTAAAGCCTGGATCAGAAACCAGCGGCGTGCCTGCATCGGAAATCAGCGCCACGCTCTCGCCAGCTTCGAGCGCCGCTAAAATTTCATCGCGCGCACCTTCGCCGCTATGATCGTGATAGGCAGCGAGCTTCGGTTTCAACCCATACGCATCGAGCAGCTTGCGCGCGACGCGTGTGTCCTCGGCAAACACACGATTAACCCCGCCCAAGATATCGAGCGCGCGCAACGTAATGTCGCGCAGGTTCCCGATCGGCGTCGCCACCACATAAAGGCCCGGTTCGGGCGGTGGACTGGGAGAACGGGCGCCGATACGGTCGCGCGCGTTCGTTTCAGGATCGGATGAGGAATTGGTCATGGGCGCCGTTAAATCATCGGGCCGGAAGCTCGCCGCGCCAAGCCTGAAGACGGGCGCAGCCATCGGCTTTGCAGCTTTCATGGCCGCTTGCGCCACGGCCCCGGCGCCCGGACCTGCCGCGCCGGGCCCAAGCCCGACGCCCGCGCCAGGTCCAGTCCTGCCGCCACCCGAGCCGCCGACAGCCACGGTCGAAGGCATCACCCCGCCCTTCATGGCTAACCGCCCGATTGTGCGGGTCGGCCTGTTGCTGCCCTTCTCGCTCCGCCCACAGGACGCCGCCGCACTCTACAACGCCGCCGAACTCGCGCTCTTCGATCACGGCAATCAGAACACGTTGCTCATTCCGCGCGACGCGGGCGCTGACGAAGCTTCCGCCAGTGCGGCGGCGCGCGCGCTCGTCAACGAAGATGGCGCTGACATCATCATCGGCCCGGTGTTGCGCGAAGGCGTCGCCGGCGCAGGCAACGTCGCGCGCGGCCAGAATGTACCGGTGATCGGGTTCTCGTCGGATCGCGACGTCGCCGGGAATGGCGTTTATCTCCTGAGCTTCCAGCTCGAGGATGAGGTCTCGCGCATCGTATCGTACGCTGCGGCGCAGAACATCCGCACCATCGCGCTGCTTGCGCCGTCCAACGAATACGGTCGCCGCATCGAGGCTGCGCTGCGCGCCGAGGCTGGCGCGCACGGCGTCAGCATCGTGTCGTCGCAACTCTATAACCGCACCGACGCGGATGCGACGGCGGCCGCGAACGCCCTCGCTGCAACGCTGCAAGCGTCGCCGGTGCAAGGCATCATCATCGCCGACAATGGCGGCCCGCTTCGCGCCATCGGCACGGCGCTTGTCCAGCGTGGTGTCAATCAAACAACGACGCGTTTCATGGGCACCAGCGTCTGGGCCGGCGACGCGCAGCGCGAGCCTTCGCTCGCCGGCGGCTGGTACGTCGCGCCCGATCCAGGCGCGCGCACCGATTTCGAAGCGCGCTACCAAGCGACGTTCGGCCAAGCGCCGACGCGGCTTTCGAGTTTGGGTTATGACGCGGTCGCGCTGGCCGCGCTGCTCTCGCGTGACGCCGGCCCGCGCGGTTTCTCGCGTGCGGCGATCGAAAATGGCGAAGGCTTTGCCGGGTCGGATGGGCTTTTCCGCTTCCGCTCCACTGGCGCGATCGAGCGCGGACTCGCGATTATCGAAGTGCGCCCGAACGAAGTGACGATCCTCGAAGCTGCGCCGCGCCGGTTCAGCCGCTAAACCGCCAGCTCCGCCGCGATCGTATTGGCGACGATGCGGCCACTCTGTGTGAGCCGGATGCGGCCGTTTTCATGCGTGATGAAGCCCCGCTCGATCAGCCAGGCGACGGCCGCGGGATTGAACGCGCGGCCGCGTAGCGCCTCGAAGCGTGCGGCATCGACGCCTTCGTGCGTGCGCAGCCCCATAATGAGCACTTCGTCAGCTGCTTCTTCGCCGGTCAGCCGCGTTTCAGTGGCCCAGCCAACGCCATGCTCGCGCACCGCATTGATATAATCTGCGGGACGGCGCTGCGTTTCGAGAGCGATGCGCGCGCCATCGTGCGTGACGCGTCCATGCGCGCCAGGGCCGACGCCGATCCAGTCGCCATTGCGCCAATAGATGAGATTGTGCTGGGCTTGAGCGCTCACGCCGCGCGCGTGGTTTGAGATTTCGTAGGCGGCAAAGCCAGCGGCGGCGCAAACGTCTTGCGTCAATTCATATAGCGTCGCCGCTGCTTCTTGATCGGGCGGCGAGAGCTGCCCGCGCTCAACACGCCGCGCGAACGCCGTGTCAGGCTCGATTGTGAGCTGATAGAGCGAGACGTGCTCGATCGGCAGCGTCAGCGCGTGCTTCAATTCAGCGCGCCACGTCTCTGCGCTCTGCCCTTCACGCGCATAAATGAGATCGAGTGAAACGCGCTGGCCAGTCGAGGCCGCCGCCTCGATCGCACGCAGCGACGCAACGGAATCGTGATGACGGCCAAGCGCTTTCAGCGCCGCATCATCGAACGCTTGCGCGCCGATCGAGAAGCGATTGACACCCGCTGCCGCTTGCTCAGCGAACAACGCCGCGTCTTCCGGGTTCGCTTCGATCGTGATCTCGCAATCCGCCGCCAGTCCGAAACTCTTGCGTGCAGCTTCGATCAAGCGCGCAACCTCCTCGCCTTTGAGCAAAGATGGCGTGCCGCCGCCGAGGAAAAGGCTCTGCGCATTGCGTTGGCTGAAGCGCGAGGCTTGCCCAGCGAGATCGGCTTCGATCGCTTCAAGCAGTGGCGCATTGTCTGCGCCGCGTGCGCGATAGACGTTGAAGTCGCAGTACGGACAGATCGCCGCGCAATACGGCCAGTGCACATAAATGCCGAAGCCGCTCATTTGAGTGCGGCAAGCAGAAGCTCAAACGCACGCGCGCGATGGGTGAGCGGCAGCTTCTCTTCGTGCGTCATCTCGCCGAACGTGCGGGTCTGGCCGTCAGCTAGAAAAATCGGATCGTAGCCGAAGCCCTTCTCCCCCCGCGGCGGCCACACGATCACGCCACGCGCTTCGCCCTCGAACACTTGCGTCGGCTCACCCGGCCGCGCGAGCGCCAAGTCGCACACAAAGCGCGCCGAAAGATCGGTCGCGCCCTTCTCCGTCAGCTCACGCCAGACGCGCTCCATCGCAGCGCGGAAGTCT
Organism: uncultured Terricaulis sp.; assembly: GCA_964405865.1. Taxonomy (GTDB): domain Bacteria; phylum Pseudomonadota; class Alphaproteobacteria; order Caulobacterales; family Aquidulcibacteraceae; genus Vitreimonas. The sequence continues at coordinate 103,995 of CAYOPM010000002.1, forward strand.
TTCTCTGGCCCTGCCCAGCGCGCCGAGTAGACGCCCGGGTCACGACCCAGCGCGAACACTTCGAGCCCTGAATCATCCGAGAGCGCGGGCAGCCCTGATGCGTTCGCCGCGGCCTCGGCCTTCAGCTTGGCATTGCCGAAAAAGGTCGTCTCGGTCTCTTCCGGTTCAGGCAGGCCGAGCGTCGCCGCCGAGATCGCCTCCACGCCGAGTGGGGCCAGCAGGGCCCCGATTTCCCGGACTTTCCCGACATTATGGCTGGCGACAACGAGGCGACCGGTGAGACGAGGCATGGTGCGCGACACTTGTTTGACTAAGGCGGGGCCGGTCTATATCGTTTATCAATAAAGACCGGGCATGATCTCCCGGTAGAGGTAGTCCGTCTCCCATGAAAGCGCTTGGAAAAGGCTCCATTGCTTCGATCGTCGAAGTCGGCCTGGGCATCGCCCGGATCGTGCTTTGGGCATTGATCGGCCTCTGGGCGGCGGCGCTCCTGGCCTATGTCGTCTTCATCGTGCTGCTCGGCGCAGGCGTTCTCGACCCGTCGCTCGCCGAAATCGGCAATGGCGACAATCTGAACATCCGCATTCTCGGCGTTGACGGCAACGCCATCGAGGGCGTGCGCTGGACAGATTGGCACTTCATTGTGCCTGCCCTGCTCATTGCCGGCGTCGGCATCGGCGGTTCGCTCATCATCGTCACGCAACTTCGGCTGCTGTTCGACAGCTTCCGCTCCGGCGAACCGTTCCGGCGCGAGAACGCCAAGTACCTGCGCGTGATCTGGATCGCGATGGTGGCGATTGAGCTCTCGCGTTACGTGCTGATGGGCCTGACGGCGGCGCTGCTCTATCACGCGCAAGATCCCACGGTGCGCGGCATTTCTCTTTCGCTCGATGGCGAACGCATCTCGACGTGGGGGTCGATTCTCATTCTGATCGTGCTGTCTGAAGTATTCCGCGAAGGCGCGCGCCTCAAGGAAGAGCAGGAGCTAACGATCTAGATGGCGATCCGCGTCACCCTCGACCGCATCTTGCTCGAACGACGCATGTCGCTGACTGACCTCAGCGAGAAAGTCGGCGTGACGCTGGCGAACCTCTCGATCCTGAAAACCGGCAAAGCCAAGGCGATCCGCTTCTCGACGCTCAACGCGCTCTGCCGCGTACTCGAATGCCAGCCGGGCGAATTGCTGAGCTTTGAGCCGAGCGACAACGATGCGGTTGAAGAAGCCGCGGACAAAGCCGCTGAATAGTTAGATCGGCGCGCCGATCACCAGGCGGAGCTCCTCGATCTCTTCATCCGCCAGATCTGCAGCCCAGATGTAATCAGCTTCGCCGAAAAGCGCGAACTGCCGCCCCGCCGCATCGAACACATAGCCGACATCGACGCGATACGGATTCGTCATCGCGAGGCGGCGCGGATTGGAGAGCGTGGCGCCGATCAGCCATGGCAGATCGATGTCTTCGCTCGTCCAGTCGCGCTCAATCGCGGCGAACGTCTTCGGTTCTTCGCTGCGAAGATGGCCGTACGCCGCTTCGAGCAACGTCCCCTCGCCCACGCGTATGTCAGTGGCGGCTTCTATGCCGATATCGATGTGAAAGACGCGGCCGTTAGCAAATGTGATTTCGATCGGATCATCGCCTTCAAGCGGCGCATGGCCCACGCGAACGATACGCGCGATCGCGCCGGCATTGAACAGAGCGTCGATCATGTGAGGTAGGGCCAGAGCGTGATCGCGCCCAACAGAGCCGCCGCGATCACGCACACGAGCACTGCGGCGGCGGCAATATCTTTCGATCGCTTCACCGACGGATGAAATTCCGGCGAGACGACGTCGCACAAATGCTCGAACGCCGTATTCATCGCTTCTGCAACCCAAACGAGCGCGATCGAAGCGATAAGCCAGCGCCAAGCATCGGCATCAACTCGCAGATAAAGGCCGAGCGCGACCACCGCGATGGTCGCGACGAGATGCACCCACGCATTGTGCTGCGTACGCAGCATGAAGGCGAAACCGTCGAAGGCGTAAGTGAAGCTCTTCAACCGCGCGATCACGCTGAACCGCATGGCTTAGCCCACCGCAGCGCGCTGCAGATCGAACAATTGCCCGCAACCGAGCTTGGCGAGACGCATCATCTCGGCGAACTCGTCTTCCGCGAACGGCCGCTTCTCGCCGGTCGCTTGGATCTCGATGATACGGCCGTCGCCCGACATGATGAAATTGCAATCGACTTCGGCGTTTGAGTCTTCGGCGTAATCGATGTCGAGCACCGACGCACCTTCGAACACGCCGCACGAAATCGCCGCGACTTGGCCGGTGATCGGATTTTCTTTGATCACTTTTTCCTCGACCAAATATTTGCACGCGCGCGCCAGCGCGACCCAGGCGCCGGTGATCGCCGCCGTGCGCGTGCCGCCGTCGGCTTGGATCACATCGCAATCGAGCGTGATGGTGCGATCACCGAGCAGCTTTGTATCAACGACCGAGCGCAAGCTGCGGCCAATGAGGCGTTGGATTTCTTGCGTGCGGCCAGACTGTTTGCCTTGCGCGGCTTCCCGGCGACCGCGTGTGTGCGTCGCGCGCGGCAGCATGCCGTACTCGCCCGTCACCCAGCCGCGGCCTTGGCCTTTGAGCCAGCCGGGCACGCCCTGCTCTACGCTCGCGGTGCAGAGCACATGCGTCTGCCCGAACTTCGCCAGGCACGAGCCTTCGGCGTAACGCGAGACAGCGGTCTCAAGTGAAATCTCACGCAGCGCATCGGCGGCGCGGCCAGAAGGGCGCATTCTACTCTCCAGATTTGAAGCGCAGAGCCATGACCGATCGCAGCGCGCGCGTCCAGCGTCAGCCGACAACGCAGCGCAGAGTCAGCCGCCGCGCACGGCGATCGACGGTGATGGATGAGCAGGGACGCAACGCGTCACGGCCCAAGGTCACGTTCGGCGGCGGCGGATCGCGCGCTTGTGTTTCGGAGACGATGGCGTCGGGTTCTGTCGCACCGATCAGCGCTGCGTTGGTGCGGGCGTATGTTGCGCCGAGCGCGAGGCCTGCGACCGTCAGCTCAGTGTCGACCGGCTGCATCATTGTCTCAAGGCCGAGGAAGAGCGGCAGACGCGCAACATCGCCAGAGGGAACGAGGCCGCCCGGACGATCGAAGAGCCGCGACGCGGTGCGATTGAAAATCGTCGGCCCTGCCGTCACGTCGAACAGCACTTCAAGCGTCTCGCCGCCAACTTGCGTGCTGACGCGCCAGTCATCCGCGTCCTCCATCGGAAAGACGATATCACGTGCGCCCGGTTGATCAGGGCCAAGCCGTACGACGATTGTGTTGTAGGGCAGAACGCCCGGCCCAATGAGCCCGTCGGCGCGGCGCGTGACTGGAACGCCAAAGATCGCGCTGAACGCGCGCGTGTCTTCATCACCATCAAACACAACACGCGGTCGCGCGATGCGGCCGGCGAGGGTGTCGTCGCTGCCTTCGATGCCGATCCGGGCGTTAGCGAACGGGATGCGCCGCACTCTGAGGTGATCGGCAGAGGCGGTGCTCAGCGCAAGCGCGCGAGGGAAGCGCAGATCGACCTCCAACCGGACAGGCCGGTTGTTGATCTCGGCGTCGATAATCGGTGCAGAAGCTTGGAGCGTGATGCTGTCCTGCGCCCAGGCCGGCGCAGTGGCGCCGATGAAAAGTGCGCTCAACGCAAAAAGGAATTGCCGCATATCCGCCCCGCTCAAGTTCCGCGCATATCGAATTACGATAAAGGCAAAAGCACGGCATAGGCGTTTATCTTATTGTTAGGGAAAGTTAGCGGGGTGTTGCCGAACTTTGGCTGCGCCTATCGGAAAGTTCGCGAGAGTTCGGGCGACTCGGCCTAAGAGCAGCGCGATAGCATCTTATATTGTTGTTCGGCCTAGTTGGCCTAACTTGAGCAAACAAACCGATGAAGGCCACGCTCAATCCGTACAACCCCGGCGCCGGAGTCCCTCCCCCGGAACTCGCCGGGCGCGATGATCTGATTGAGTCCGCACGCGTTGCTGTCGTGCGCGCAAAAGCGGGACGGCCAGCCAAGAGCGCCCTGATGTTGGGCCTACGCGGCGTCGGCAAGACCGTGCTGCTCAATCATTTCGAAGCCATCGCCGAAGCTGAAGGTTGCCAAACAGCGCTGCTCGAAATCGACCCGGATAAGCCGCTCGCACAACAGCTCGCGCCGCAGCTCCAGCACATTCTGCATCGCCTGGACCGGATGAAGAAAGCCGGCGCCGACATGCAGAAGGCGTTCGGCTCGCTGCGCGCGTTCGCGGCGATGTTCAAAGCGACGGTCGGCGATGTCGATTTCGGTTTTGCCGCACCGGCCGCAACCGGCGATCTCGCCATCGATCTCACCGATCTCTTCGTCGCCATCGCCGAAGCTGCGAAGAAGCGCGACACCGCTATCGTGCTGCTGATCGATGAAATTCAGTATGTCCAGAAAGGCGACCTCTCGGCGTTGATCATGGCGCTGCACAAGATTTCGCAACGGCAGTTGCCGCTTCTGCTCTTCGGCGCAGGCTTGCCGCAGCTGGCGAAGCTCGCGGGCGATGCGAAGTCATACGCAGAGCGGCTATTCGACTATCCGCCGATCGGCCCCCTCTCCCCCGAAGGCGCGCGCCAAGCGCTGGCGGAGCCTGCGGCGCGCGAAGGCGTGAAATACTCGAAGGACGCAATCGACTACATCATCGAACAGACAGGCGGCTATCCGTTCTTCCTGCAGGTCTGGGGCGCGCATTGCTGGGAAGCGGCGGCGAAATCTCCGATTACGCTGGCAGACGCCAAGCAAGCCAGCATCGCTGCAGTGGCCGCGCTGGACGAAGGCATTTTCAAAGTGCGGCTGGCGCGTTTGACCGAACGGCAGAAAGCTTATGCCCGCGCGATGGCGGAGTTCGGCCCAGAGCCGGTGAATTCATCGGATGTCGCCAACGCTCTGAATCTCAGCCTCAGCCAAGCCGCGCCGATCCGCGATGAGCTGATCAAGAAGGGCATGGCCTATTCGCCGGAGCGCGGCCTCATCGGCTTTACCGTGCCGAAGTTCGACGAATATCTGCGCCGCCAACCATCCACGAAGCCCAAGCGCGCCGCGAAGAGCTAGGCATGCTTGCACCCTCCGCCCCGGTCGCTACCTAAAGCGCGCAATGGTTCTGCCGCCCTCCTCCGCTGACCTCTCAACGCTCGACGCCCGAGCGCGCGAGATTTTCCGCGAGATCGTCGAAGCGTATCTGACCACCGGCGAGCCCGTCGGATCGCGCACGCTCTCGCGTCTGGTGACGCTTTCGCCCGCCTCGATCCGCAACACGATGGCCGATCTTGTCGGCCTCGGCCTGCTCGAAGCGCCGCACGCCATGGCCGGACGTCGGCCGACGCAAGCGGGCCTGCGCTTCTTCGTCGATAGCTTACTGCAACTCGGCGATCTGCCGGAGGACGAGAAGCGCGAAATCGACGCGCGCATAGGCAGCGCCGGCGCTAACCCGCAGGAGGTTCTCGGCGCAGCGTCCGAGCTTCTCTCCGGTCTCGCAGGCGGCGCGGGGCTGGTTGTGACGCCGGAGCGCGAAGCGCCGGTGCGTCATGCCGAGATCGTCGCGATCGGGCCCGGCCAAGCGCTGCTCGTTCTCGTCTTCGAAGATAATCAGATCGAGAACCGCATCCTCGCCACACCCGCCGATCTGCCGCCCGGCGCATTGGCGGAAGCGGCGAACTATTTGAACGCCCGCTTCAAAGGCAAAACCCTCGCCGAAGCCCGAAACGCCGCGACTGAGTCCTTGGCGCGCGACCGCGCAGCGCTCGATGCGGCGGCGGCGAAGCTGGTGCAGAGCGGCTTAGTCGAGTGGTCGGGCGAGGATCCGACGTCGGGCCGTTCGCTGATCGTGCGTGGGCGCGGCAACCTGCTTCAGGACTCACAAGCCGTCGCCGATTTGGAACGAGCCCGCCGGCTGTTCGACGACCTGGAAAAAACCAGGGAACTCATCCAAGTGCTCGATCTCGCCAGGGCTGGCGAGGCGGTTCGCGTGTTTATCGGCTCTGAAAACGCACTGTTTTCATTGTCGGGGTCGAGTTTGATCGTGTCGCCCTATATGAACGCCGAGCGGAAGGTGGTTGGCGCGCTCGGCGTGATCGGCCCTACCCGCTTGAATTATGCCCGGGTCATCCCGGTTGTTGATTACACCGCACGCGTCGTCGGCAGAGTGCTCGACGGCCGCGGGCAAGACCGCTGAACGAGGATACGAATGTCGGACGAAAACAACACGCCGCCGGAACTGACGCCGGAAAATGCCGCCGATGCCGGGATCGATGTCCGTGACGTTATCGACGGCCTTCAAACCGAACTCGCCAAAGCGCGCGAAGACGTCCTGCGCGCGATGGCCGACGCTGAGAACACCCGCCGCCGCGCACAACGCGAAGCCTCCGATGCACGCGTGTACGCCATTGATCGCTTCGCCGCGGATTTGCTGCCGATCGCCGACACGCTCGGCCGCGCACTTCAGGCGGCGCCGCGCGATAGCGGCGATGAAGCGGTGAAGAACCTCGTCACCGGCCTCGAACTCACCGAGCGCGCCCTGCTCGACGCGTTTTCGCGTCACGGCCTGAATCGCGTCGGTGCCATCGGTGAGACGTTCGATCCGAAGCTCCACCAAGCCGTCGCGCAAGCGCCGACGAGCCATCCGGCAGGCGTGGTCGCTGAGGTGTTGCAGCCGGGCTATGTGCTGGGTGATCGCACGGTGCGTGCGGCCATGGTTCTGGTCTCCTCCGGCCAAGCCAATGCTGGCGCCAGCGCGCCGACGGTCGACATCAAAGTCTGAGCTATCCACAGAGCTGACGGCTCTATGCAATGGCGCGGGGTAACCGGCGCCGTTCCGCCCGAATGCGGCTTTGCCTCGAACATGAATGATTGTTAACCATAGCGACGAACGGCGCTCGCCGTGCTTCAAGCGCAGCTTGTTAGCGGGATTTTGGAGGGAGAAGCCCGATGCGGGGGAAACTATTCTTTAGCGCGGCCGCGGTTGCGTTGCTGTTTGGCGCGCCGGCGATGGCGCAAACCGATCCGACGGCAGACGCCAATACGGCGGCTAGCGTCCGCGACGGCGCGACCGTCGACGGCGAGATCAATCCGGCTGGCGACGGTGATTGGTATCGCCTGCGCGTCGAGCAAGGCCGCCGCTATAGCCTGACACTCGATGGCGTGCCCAACGCTGAAGGTGCAGCTGTCGATCCGGTGCTCTCGATTTATGACGCCGCTGGCAACCAGCTCGCCTTCAATGACGACGCCAACGGCCTCAACTCGGCGCTCAACTATACGTCAGCGCAAAGCGGCGATGTGTTCGTCGAGGCGCGCGCCTATTCAGAAGGCGAGACCGGCGCCTATCGTCTCGCGGTCAGCTCAACCGAGATTCCGCCGGATGACGCTGGCAACGACGCCAGCACGCGCAACCGCATCAATGCGGGCCGCGCTGTCAATGGCCAGCTCGAATACGAAGGCGACGTTGATTGGTATCGCCTCAGCGCGCGCAACGGCTATCGCTACACGGTGACGCTGAGCGGCGCGGGCGAGGCGCCGGTCGGCGACCCCTTCCTGCGCATCATCGACCGCGAAGGCAACGACATCGCCGTGAACGACGACGCCGATGGTTTGAACTCTGCCGTGCAGTTCACGCGATCCGAGAATGGCGACGTGTTCGTCGAAGCGCGCGCCTATGCTGACGCTTATACTGGCGGCTATACGTTGAACGTCACGTCCGAGCGCGCGCCTGATGATGGCCTGGCGGCGAACCGCAACACGCGCGGCCGCATTACGCTCGGCCAAGACGTCACCGGCGTCCTCGACACCGAAGGCGATCAGGATTGGTATCGTCTGCGCCTTGAAGAAGGTCAGACGTATCGCTTTGCGTTGCGCGGCGATGGCGACACGCCCGTCGGCGATCCCCTGCTCCGCGTTCACAACGCTCAAGGCGAGGAAGTCGCAATCGACGATGACGGCGGCGGCAATCTGAATTCGTATCTCGAGTTCACGGCGCCGAGCACCGGTACTTATTTCCTTGCCGCGCAAGCGTTCGCCGATGCTTACACCGGCAACTACACGCTGAGCGCTCGCGCTGGCGACATCCCTGGTGATGCAACCACCGACGCGAACCTCAGCGGCGCTGGCGATTACCGAGAAGGCATTCTGACGCCGGCGGGTGATCGCGACTGGTTCCGTATCGAGTTGGCGCAAGGCGAAGGCGTGCGCGTCGGACTGAACACCGTCGAAGGCAACCCAGACGCACTGGGCGACCCCTACCTCGTCATTTACGACGCGAACGGGTCAGAACTTCTGCGTGACGACGATGGCGGCGAAGGTCTGAACGCCTGGGCTGAATTCGTCGCGCCCACGGCCGGCGCCTATTACATCGAAGCGCGCGGCTTCAGCGAAGACGCTGTTGGCCGCTACGGCCTCATGGTCCTCGCTGGCGAAGTCGGCGACTCGCCAGATGGCGCCGAATACCTGCAGCCTGGCATGGAAGGCCGCATGAGCAATATCGGCGCGCCTGGCGACGTCGACTGGTTTGTGATCGAGGCGACCGAAGGCCGGCCCTATCGCTTCTTCGTCGATGGCTGGGACGATGGCAGCGGCAACACATTGGCCGATCCCCTGCTCGTTCTCTACGATCAGCAAGGTCAGGAGATCGCGCGCGACGATGACGGCGGCGTTGGCCTCAACTCATACCTGACGCACATCCCCGTCACCGGTGGCCCGTACTTCTTGGGCGTGTCATCTTATGATGGTCAAAGCACCGGCCGTTACAGCATTCGCGCTGTCGACACGGACGTGCCTGGCCACGCTTACACCGATGAAGTGCTCGACCAAGCTGGCGATGAACGCGTCAGCCGGATCGACATTGAAGGCGATCTCGACAGCTATCGCGTCGATCTCGAAGCCGGCGTGACCTACACGATCACCGTCAGCGGTCATGGTGAGCGCCCGCTCGCCGATCCGTTCGTCGCCGTCTTAACTGAGGACAACACCGTGCTCGGCAGTGACGACGATAGCGGCCCTGGGCTAGATGCGCGCCTGCGCTTCACGCCCGAACAATCGGGCTCATACCTCATTCAGGCGAGCGGCCTTGGCGGCTCGATTGGCTGGTATCAAGTTACGATCGCGCGTCAGTAGGCAGAATGCCGGGGGACGCACGTGGGGCGGCGGCGCTGGACAAGAGCGCCGCCGCTTTTTTGTGTCCGCTTACGAGATGCCGCTGGTGCGGTCGCCGCCCTGACGCTCGAGCATCCAGCCCGGATATTCGGGCTTCAGCTTCGACACATCGTCGAGCTTCGCCATGTCGTCGCTTGAAAGCTCGACCTTCGTCGCCGCGATATTGTCGGTCAGCTGCTTCTCGGTCTTCGCGCCGATGATGACGCTGGTGACGTGCTTCTTGTGCAGGAGCCAAGCGAGCGCGACTTGGGCGACGCTGGCATTCTTCGCATCGCCAATCGTCTTCATCACATCGATGATGTCGTAGGCCTTCCCTTTATCGACCGGCGGGAAATCGAAGGCGATGCGGCGCGAACCATCAGTTGGCGCTCCATCGCGCGTGTATTTGCCCGAAAGGAAACCGCCTGCGAGCGGGCTCCAAGGCAAGATCGCGAGTTGCTGATCGACGGCCAGAGGCACGACTTCACGTTCGAGATCGCGGCCGGCGATGGAGTAGTACATTTGCGCCGACTCAAAGCGCGCGAGGCCGCTGCGCTCAGACACGCCAAGCGCTTTGGCGATCTGCCAAGCGGCATAGTTGCATAGTCCGATGTAACGCACTCTTCCCGACCGCACGACTTCGTCGAGCGCTTCGAGGGTTTCTTCGAGCGGCGTCAGCGGATCAAAGGCGTGGACCTGGTAGAGATCGACATAATCGAGGTTCAAGCGCTCTAAGCTCGCATCGATCGCATCGAACACATGCTTGCGCGACAGGCCCCAGAGATTGGTGTTCTTGGCGCGGCGCTGCTCTTCCGGCGTGGTGGCGGCGCCATAAGCGTTCATGCGGCCGAAGAGTTTTGTCGCGATCACCAGCTCATCGCGCGGCAGATCCTTGATCGCCTCGCCCGTCACCTGCTCGGACAGACCGTTTGAGTATACATTCGCAGTGTCGATGAAGGTGACGCCCTGATCGAACGCGCCTTTCACCAGCTGCGTCGCGACGTCTTGTTCGAGCGCGCCGATGGCTTTCCAGATTCCGTCGCCGCCGAACGTCATGGTGCCGAGGCAAATTTCCGAAACGGCGAGGCCTGTGCGGCCGAGTTTGCGATAGCGCATGTGCAATCCCCTGGGCGTGAGGCCCGCTATGAAGTGATCAAGTTCAAATGCGTCCGGTCCACGCCGGAGCACACGCGAAAGGCGTGGTGGATGTGGGAACGTAGATCGGAAAAAGCCGCGCGGTTTCCCGGCGCGGCTTCCATTGTGTAGCAGAATATTCCGATTTTGGCAATGAGAGCGTTACGAAACGCCATGCCGTCTAAACCAAGCGAGACAACGCGCCCAGCCATCGGCCGCCGCTTCAGCATTGTAGCTTTGGCGATAGTCGGCGTGAAAACCGTGCTGCACGCCGGGATAAACGATGATCTCCGACGGCCGGTTCGCCGCGATCAAGGCTGCGCGAAAACGCTCGACGCCTTCAAGCGGAATGCCGTTGTCTAGCTCTGCATAAAGCCCAAGCACTGGCGCATTGATTTGAGCCGCAACATCAAGCGGCCACTGACGCTCTTCTTCCGAACCCCATGAGCCCGGCGCTGGACGGACAACGCGCCCGTACCAAGCGACGCCGGCTTTGATGTTCGGCAACTGCGCTGCGGCCATCCACACCACCGTGCCGCCCCAGCAGAAGCCGGTAATGCCGATGCGATCGCCCGCAACAAAGCTCTGCGCGCGCAGCCAATCGATCGCCCCGCTCGTGTCGCCCATCACTTGCTGGTAGTTGGCGGTGGCGACGATCTCACGGATTTGCGCGAAGTCGGTCATCGGCGCGGGATCGCCGGCGCGGTCGAAATAGTCCGGCGCAATCGCGACGAAACCTTCGCGCGCAAAGCGGCGGCAGACATCCTTGATGTAGTTATGGATGCCGAAAATCTCATTCACGACGATCACTGCGCCACGCCGCCCGCGCGCGCTCGGGCGCGCGACGAACGCGGGCAGCGCATAGCCGCTTGCGCCGGCAATATGGACATCCTCTTCGATGAGTTCATCGCTCGCTGTGGTCACAGGACTCGCGCATGACGAAACAGCCGCCGTTGCGTAACCCGCGAAGAAAAGCGACGCGGCGACGTTACGGCGCGTTGGCGGGAAATTTCCTTCCGGCGTGTCGAGCTTCATGCGTGCCTCCCGTGACGGATCGCGCCCCGCGCGCGTCCCCTTGCGTGTCATTTGGAGCGGGCGCAGGCTCGCGGCCAGTCAAAATCTTCGGGGGAAGATAAAATGCGCTTGATGAGCCTCGCCGCGTTCGCCGCGGTCTTCGCACTTGCGGGACCGGCCTTCGCGGCACAGCCCCTGCCCTTCGATCCCGAGCAAGCGACACGCGCTTGGCTCGACACGATGGGCGGCGAAGCCACTGAACGCTCAAACGCCTATTTCGAGGGCGGCTACATCATCGACTTCGCGGGAACCGCGATCTCGATCGTTGTCGCCGCCTTGATCCTCTTGCTCGGCTGGGCACGCGGCGTGCGCGGCTGGCTTGAGCGGACGGTGAAATGGTTTCCGCTCGTCGCCTTCGGCACATCGTTCTTCACGATTTTTGTCTCGACGCTGCTGACCTTCCCGTTCTCCTATTATGTCGGCTTTGTCCGCGAGCATCGCTACGATCTGTCGACGCAAACATTGCCGCAATGGCTCGGCGAACAAGGCATTGGCTTTGCCATGTCGCTGGTTATCGGCTCGCTCTTCCTCACCGTGCTTTATCTGATTGTGCGCGCGGCGAAGAACACGTGGTGGGTCTGGGGCTCGGCTGTGACGATCGCGTTCGCGGCGTTTATCTCGATGCTCTTCCCAGTTTTCATCGCGCCGATGTTCAATACCTACACGCCGATGGAGCAAGGCGAGCTGCGCGACTCCATCCTTGCAATGGCGCAGGCCAATGGCGTGCCGGCGACAGATGTCATGGTCTATGACCGCTCGCGCCAAACCAATTCGATCAGCGCCAATGTCTCCGGCTTTGGTCCGACGACACGCATTTCGCTTGCTGACACGTTGCTAGAACGCGGCAGCCCGGAGGCCGTGCGCGCCGTCATGGGCCACGAGATCGGCCACTATGTGCTGCGCCACAACATCTCAGGCCTGCTGCTCAACGCGATGCTCATCTTGTTCAGCTTCGCGGCTGTGCATTTCATGTTCAGGGCGCTGGCGAAGAACGAACGCTGGGGCATACGAGATATCTCCGATCCAGCGGGATTGCCGCTAATCATGGCCCTGCTGGCGGTGGTCGGCCTCGTCACAAGTCCGATGCAGCGCAACCTCACCCGCTTCAACGAATTGCAGGCCGATATGTTCGGCTTGAACGCCGCGCGTGAACCGGACGGCTTCGCCGAAGCAGCCATCATGCTCAGCGAGTATCGCAAGATGGAGCCATCGGTGATCGAAGAGATCATCTTCTACACGCACCCGTCAGGCTGGAATCGCGTTCACAACGCGATGGTCTGGAAGGCGCACGAGATCGCTGCAGGCCGTCATCCCAACACGCCGGGTGGCCCTCCTTCGGGCTGGGTTCCTGATTTCGTCCGCGAGCGGCAAGCGCCAGCTGCGGCGCCCGCCGAAACGCCGGCGCCGGCCGCTAACGAGGCAGCGTCACCCGCCGCACCGTCAGATTGATGCGCCCACCTTTCGGCAATAGCCGCGAGGTGCCGGGCAAGATGCGATCGACACCGTGAAACGCTCGCCGGCTTGGTCCGGCGAGCATGCACGCATCGCCTGACGCAAGCCGCACGCTGCGCGTTGGATCCGAGCGCACGACGCCGCCGATGCGAAAGATCGCTGTGTCGCCGAGCGAGATCGAAAACACTGGCGCGTCCCAATCGTCTTCGTCGCTATCGACGTGCAACCCCATGCGCGCATCGCCTTCGTAATAGTTGACCAGGCACGCTTCGGGATCGGCGGGATAGCCGGAATACTTGCGCCACAAGTCCAGCACGCTCTGCGGAATCTCCGGCCACGGCTTGCCGTTCTCCGGATGCCCGGCCTGGTAGCGGTACCCCTGCTCCTTGTCCGTCACCCATCCGAGCGAACCAAAGTTCGTCATCCGAACGCGCATCGGCACGCCGCTCTTCGGCATGCGCGGAATATAGAGCGGCGCCTGACGCATCCGCGCGAAAATCTCGTCGCGCAGAGCCTCCTGTGCAGTCCGGTCGAGCAGACCGGGCCACAGCTTAAAGCCATCGAGATCGGAGGCCGGACGGGTCATGGTGAGTTTGCTATTTGCCTATTCGGTTTCTTTTTTGTTCCGCGACGTGGTTGAGGCAGATCAACCTCAGCCAGGTGGGGGGCTATTTCCTCAAAACGAATGCGGATAGCACCGCCCAAAAGCCTTGCGCCTCGAAGTGGATACACCACATGACGGCGTAACGATCACAGTCCGGAGCTTGAGGGGGCGACGGGCTGATCATTGGCTTTTGAAACAGGACGCGGCTACGGGGATGCCTCACCAAGGGTCCGAGAGCCGGAACCGCGTCGCTGAAAGGAATGAGGACTGAGACATGGGTAAAGTGATTGGCATCGACCTCGGCACGACCAATTCGTGCGTCGCCGTTATGGAAGGCGGCCAGGCCAAGGTCATTCCAAATGCTGAAGGCGCAAACACGACGCCGTCGGTGGTCGCCTTTACCGAGGGCAGCGAGCGTCTGATCGGCATTCAAGCCGTCCGCCAGGCCGTCACCAACCCGACGCACACCTATTACGCCGTGAAGCGCCTTATCGGCCGCACATACGACGACCCGATCACCAAGAAGGACGTCGAACTCGTCCCGTACAAGATCGTGAAGGGTCCGAACGGCGACGCATGGATTGAGGGCCGCGACAAAATGTACGCGCCGTCCGAACTCTCCGCATTCGTCCTGCAGAAGATGAAGCAGACGGCCGAAGATTATCTCGGCGAGCCGGTGCACCAGGCCGTCATCACCGTCCCGGCCTACTTCAACGACGCGCAGCGCCAAGCCACCAAGGACGCAGGCAAGATCGCTGGCCTGGAAGTGCTGCGCATCATCAACGAACCGACGGCAGCCGCCCTCGCCTACGGCCTCGACAAAGCCAAGGACGGCGGCACCAAGACGATCGCCGTGTACGACCTCGGCGGCGGCACGTTCGACGTTTCGATCTTGGAAATCGGCGACGGCGTGTTCGAAGTCCGCTCCACCAACGGCGACACCTTCCTCGGCGGTGAAGACTTCGACCTGCGCATCGTCAACTACCTCGCCGAAGAGTTCAAAAAGCAAAACGGCGCCGATCTGCGCCAAGACAAGCTCGCGCTACAGCGCCTGAAGGAAGTCGCCGAGCAAGCGAAGAAGGAGCTTTCTTCGCGCACCGAGTTCGACGTCTCGATTCCGTTCATCAGCATGGACGCGAACCGCAATCCCCTGCACCTCAACATGAAGCTGACGCGCGCGAAGTTTGAATCGCTGGTCGACGATCTCGTCCAGAAGACCGTAGCGCCCTGCAAGGCCGCGCTGAAGGATGCCGGCCTCTCCGCTTCCGACATTAAAGAAGTGGTGCTCGTCGGCGGCATGACGCGCATGCCGAAGATCCAGCAGGTCGTGAAGGAGTTCTTCGGCCGCGAACCGCACAAGGGCGTGAACCCGGATGAGGTCGTCGCCGTAGGCGCGGCGATCCAAGCCGGCGTGCTGCAAGGCGACGTCAAAGATGTCGTGCTGCTCGACGTCACGCCGCTCTCGCTCGGCATCGAAACTTTGGGCGGCGTGTTCACCCGCCTGATCGAACGCAACACCACGATCCCGACCAAGAAGAGCCAGATCTTCTCGACCGCCGAGGACAATCAGCAGGCGGTGACCATTCGTGTCTTCCAAGGCGAGCGTGAAATGGCGGCGGACAACCGTCCGCTCGGCCAGTTCGATCTCGTCGGCGTCCCCCCTGCTCCGCGCGGCCTGCCGCAAATCGAAGTCACCTTCGACATCGACGCCAACGGCATCGTCTCGGTTAGCGCCAAGGATAAGGCGACCAACAAAGAGCAAAGCATGCGCATTCAGCCTTCGGGCGGTCTGTCGGAAGACGACATCAAGCGCATGGTCAAGGAAGCCGAAGAGCATGCGGGCGACGACAAATCTCGCCGAGAACTCGCGGAAGCCAAGAACCAGGGCGAAGCTCTGATCCACGCGACCGAAAAGCAGCTGCAGGAAAACGGCGACAAGATTCCAGCTGGCGATAAGTCCGCCATCGAAGCCGCGGTCACGGCCCTTCGCGCCGCTCTGGAAACCGAAAACACGGCTGAGATCGCCGCCAAGACGCAAGCTCTCGTGCAGGCGTCGATGAAGATCGGCGAAGCGCTCTATGCCGGCGCAGGCGGCCCGGACGGTGAAGGCCCGAACGGCGGCGGCGGTCCCGACCAAGAAGGTGTCGTTGACGCCGACTTCGAAGAAGTCGACGGCAGCAACAAACGCAGCGCCTAACAGCACATCGAGGTTGAGCGATGCGGGCGCGATACTTCCAAACTGAGCTGAGGCGGCGCGACTCCTTGCGGAGCCGCCGCCGCTTTCTCATGTCGGTGCAGTCATGAGCGCTGCACGCGACTATTACGAAACGCTGGGCGTCGCGCGCGATGCTGATCAAGCGACGATCAAGTCGGCTTTCCGCAAGCTCGCGATGAAGCTGCACCCGGATCAAAACCCCGGCTGCAAAGTTTCCGAAGAGAAGTTCAAGGAAATCGGCGAGGCCTATTCGGTGCTCTCCGATCCTGAGAAGCGCGCGATGTACGATCGCGTCGGCCATGCCGGATACCGCAGTGGCGGCGGCCAAGGTCCGTTCGGCGGCGCTGGTGGCGCTGCGGACTTCTCCGATCTCTTCAACGAGATTTTCGGCGGCGGCTTCGAAGACATGTTCGCGCGTGGCGGCGGCGGCCGTGCGCGCACCGGCCCGCAACGCGGCGCCGATCTGCGCTACGATGTCGAGATCACGCTCGAACAAGCTTTCCGCGGCATGGAGCGCGAGATCGTCGTGCCGCGCGCGCAAGCGTGCGAGCCGTGCAGCGGCTCGGGCTCGGAGGCCAACGCCCCGCTCGAACAATGCCGCACCTGCAACGGCGTCGGCCAAGTGCGCGCCAGCCAGGGCATGTTCCGCATCGTGCGCACGTGCCCGGCCTGTCACGGCCGCGGCCAATCGATCAAGTCACCGTGCAAGAGCTGCGGCGGACGCGGCCAAGTGCAGAAAGAGCGCACGCTCTCGGTGAAAATTCCGCCCGGCGTCGAAGACGGCACGCGCATCCGTCTTGCTGGCGAAGGCGACATGGGCGGGCGCGGTGGTCCGCCCGGCGATCTCTATCTCTTCCTCTCGGTTAAACCGCACACACTGTTCGAACGCGACGGCCCCGACCTCTACTGCCGCGCGCCGACGCCGATGTGCAAAGCCGCTCTCGGCGGCGAGATCGAAGTGCCGACCATCGATGGCGACCGCGCCAAAGTGGCGATCCCCGCCGGCGCACAAACCGGTCGCCGCTTCCGCATCAAGGGCAAGGGCATGAGCCACTTGCGCGGCAAGGATCGCGGCGATCTGCACGTTGAGCTCTTGGTGGAAACACCGGTCAACCTCAGCGCCAAGCAGCGCAAACTGCTCGAAGAGTTCGCACAAGATTGCGGCGAGGAAGCCCACCCGCAGACGCAAGGTTTCTTCGACAGCGTGAAGAAGTTCTTCGACGGCGCTGAGGGTCCAAGCCGCTAGGGCTGCGTCGCACTAATTCGCGCAGTGTTCTCATCACCCGGCACGCGCGAGATCCAAACATCGCCGGCGACGGTGCGCAGCCGCGCTACGCCAGACGTTGCATCAACCGGAAGCGTTAGATCGCCGACTTGCCTGCCCACGGCGTACTCGCCGAGCCGCACATACGAGTCCGCCCAGCGTTCGAAGCGATACTCGATGCGCAGGTCGCCTGGGATTTCAACGGCACGGCGCTCGAAGATCGGCGTGTGCGCATAGTCGAACGTCCCGGTCGCGGCCGAGAACTGGCGCCAGAGATACGGATTCATACGGGTCGGCGCGATTGCCGCGAGCGAGCCAGCGCTGCGCAATAGGCAGATGTGCTCGCGCTCACCGCCCGCGACACTCGGCAGGAAGCACCACATGTCATTCGGCGCGCCGCGCGTGCCCATGCCGCCAAACTGGCCAACATAATAGCCTGGCGAGCCCGCTGGCGCCTGAACGCCGCCAACGGTGATGCTGAAGCCACGCAAATCCTCGGTCAGCACAGCTGTGTGCCGGTACCGATAGCCGAAGCTCATGATGCTATCGCCGTTGGAAACGACACCGTCAGCGACCGTCGGCGTGCCAACCGCTTCGATAATGTACGAGTACTCGACCCCCGGCGTCGGACGTAACTCCGCCACCGTCAGAGCGGGCGGCATGTTGGCCGGTACGGGCGGAATGCTCGCACAAGCGCTCGTCACGAAGAGCGCAGCGAACGCAGCCCATATACGCAACTTTTGCATCGTCTCCCCCGCCTAGCAGCACGCTCACTCTGGCTTGAACCAGAGATTGTCTCAAGGGCGGCTCCGCTTGCCGTCGCCGCCGCGTCAGTTCACAACCACCCCATGAGCCTTTCCATCGCTATCGCCGGCGCCGGCGGCCGCATGGGCGGCGCGTTGATCCGCGCTGCCGCCGCCGATTCACGCTTCCGCATAGCTGGCGGCACCGAACGCACCGGCTCGCGCGCGCTCGGCATGGATTTGGGCGCGCTTGCAGGCGCAAGCGGTTTCGGCATCGCCGCCGCCGATAGCGTTCACACGGCAGCTACCAGCGCCGATGTCTGGATCGATTTCACCGCGCCTGAAGCGACGCTCGACGCACTCGACGCACTTGTCGCCACGCAAGTCCGCGCCGCCGTAATCGGCACCACCGGCTTAGACGCAGCGCAAGAAGCACGCATCGCCGAGGCGGCCAAGCGCATCGCCATCGTGCGCTCCGGCAATTTTAGCTTGGGCGTCAATCTGCTCGCCGCGCTCGTCGAGCAAGCGGCGTCGAAGCTCGGCAAAGGTTGGGACATCGAGATCGCCGAGGCGCATCACCGCCGCAAGGTCGACGCCCCCTCCGGCACCGCGCTCCTCCTCGGCGAAGCGGCAGCCGCCGGTCGTGGCAAGTCCCTCACCGAACTCCAAGCTAAACCCTATGACGGCATCACCGGCGAACGCGTCGAAGGCAGCATTGGTTTTTCCTCGACCCGCGGCGGCGCCATAGTCGGCGATCACGACGTGGCGTTCATCTCGGAGCGCGAGATCGTCACGCTCGGTCACCGCGCACTCGATCGCGCCGTGTTCGCGGACGGCGCACTCGAAGCGGCGCTCTGGGTCAGCGATAAGCCGCCGGGGCTCTACTCCATGAAAGACGTGCTCGGCCTCTAATGGCAAAGCGCCTCACCAAAGCCAAAGCCGAAGAGCTCTACGCGCGCTTGGCTCACGTCCGGCCCGATCCGAAGACTGAGCTTGAATATGTGAACCCCTACACATTGCTCGTCGCCGTCGTGCTCTCCGCGCAGGCGACGGATAAGGGCGTCAACAAAGCTACGGCCGAACTCTTCAGAATCGCAGACACGCCAGAGAAGATGGTCGCACTCGGCGAAGAGAAGGTCGGCAAGTACATCCAAACCATCGGCCTCTGGCGTAACAAGGCCAAGAACACGATCGCGCTGTCGCAGGCTTTGATCGCAGAACATAAGAGCCAAGTGCCGCGTGATCGCGAAGCGCTCGAAGCGCTGCCAGGCGTCGGCCGCAAAACCGCAAACGTCGTGCTGATGGAGATTTTCGGCGAAGGCACAATCGCAGTCGACACGCACGTCTTCCGTGTCGGCAATCGCACTGGTCTATCCGACGGCAAAACGCCGGAGGCGGTTGAAGAGCAGCTGATGCGCATCACGCCACAAAAATATCTGCACGGCGCCCACCACTGGCTGATCCTACACGGCCGCTACACCTGCATCGCGCGCAAGCCCGAGTGCCCACGCTGCGTCATCGCCGATATCTGCCTCTATCGCGACAAGACTCCGGCAATTGCATCTACGAAGAAACGCGCGCCTTCCGGCGCAAAATCCAAAAAGAGATAAGGCTCGATCGCCTCGATCTCGATCACGCGCCAGTTGCCGTCATCGCCCAGCACGAGATCGATACGAACATAGAGCAAATCCTTCGGCGCACGCGCGCGCGCCGCCTCGGCTGCTTCCAGCGCGGCCGCGGGCGGCGCTTCGGCGCGGAAACTCGCTTTGCCGGGCATGTTCGCCAACCACGATCCGGCTTGCGGCACCTTGCGGATCGCGTGCGAGTATCTGCCGCCGAACCAGAAAAGCGAACGCTCCCCTTCTGTTTCGATGGAGCGCAAATAGGGCTGAATCATCGCGGGCCCCAGCGGCGCATCGATCAAATCCATGTCGCTCCATGCGTTGCGTTTCAAACGCACGGTGCGGATCGACCCGGCGCCGACCTGTGGCTTCACCACCAATTCAGCGGCGCCTGTGCTGTCAAACGCCTGCGCGATCGCGATTGCATCGGCCTTATCGGCCCAGATTGTCTCGATCGCGGATGGTCCAAGTTCTTGGAGGTACGTCTTGCGCATGTTCCAGCGCACAACATCGGACGAGTTAAAAACCGGCAGCCCTGCGCGCTCGAACGCAGCCAGCGTCGAAACGAATTGCTCGGGCCGTTCGTGATAATCCCATGTCGTGCGGATCACCGCCGCATCGTAGCCGCGTGTCTCGAGCCCAGGTTCGTCCCACGCAACCACGTCAAACGCGACGCCGCGCTCAACGCCCGCCGCCAAAATCAGCTCTCTGCTTTTCTCTTCCAGTGGCGGCACAGCGCCCGGCGCGATCTGCCCGCCGCGATAGCTACGGCACGACAAATAAGCGACGCGCGCCATCAACGGCGCGCCGCTGCTTCAGCCGCGCATTGGTCCAAGCTCGGCGCCGATTCGCCGGCGCGGCGCGGACTCACATGCGTTTGCGACAAACGCATCACGTTGCGGTCGTCGGCGGTGAACACCAGCAACAAAGCGCAGCTTTGCAGTCGATACGTGAGCGCCATTCCCGCACCATCCTGGCGCGCGATGTCCGGTGCGCCGAACTCGCGTTCGATGTCATTGCGTGCTGGCGCATTGGCGCGGCCCGCAGCGGAGAGCAATTGCGCCGCGCGCGATGAATCCGCAGGACGCGCGGTTGGCGCTGTAGGCGCGGAGGGAGTGCTCGGCGCGGCGGTTGCGCACGCGGAAATCAGCAGCAAAGCCGCTAGAGAAGCTATGAATCGCATGAAAAGCAGCATGCCGCTCAAATGCCGCGCCCGCAATGCTTGCACGACCGGCGCCCGCGCGCTTTAAGGCCACATGACCCAATCGACATACGACGTCGTCGCCGTCGGCAACGCCATTATCGACATTCTCGCCGCCGTTCCGGATGCGTTTCTGGCTGAAGAGAACATCGCCAAAGGTGCGATGACGCTGATCGACGAAGCTCGCGCCGATCATCTGACCGCGCGCATGACCGATGCGGTCGTGGCTGCCGGCGGTTCGGCCGCAAACACGATGACAGGCGTCGCAAGCTTCGGCGGCAAAGCCGCCTATATCGGTAAGGTCGCCCAGGATGAATTGGGCGCGCGTTTCACGCAGGAGTTCCGCGCCGCGGGCGTCGCATTCGATACGCCGCCGCGTCCGGGCCAGCCGGGCACCGCGCGCTCGCTGATCGCGGTGACGCCCGATGGTCAGCGTTCGATGAACACCTATCTCGGCGCCTCCACCCTGCTTTCACCGGACGATATCGACGCGGCGCTCATCCAATCGGGCGCGACGCTCTTCCTCGAAGGCTATCTCTTCGATCGCGACGAGGCGAAGGCGGCGTTCGTGCGCGCTTCAGAGATCGCGCGCGCAGCCGGCCGAAAGGTGTCGCTGACGCTTTCAGATCGCTTCTGCGTCGACCGCCACCGCGAGAGCTTCCGGCATCTCGTGAAAGGCCACATCGACGTCCTGTTCTCGAACGAGAGCGAGATTACGGGCCTCTATGAGGACGAAGATCTTGGCGGCGCGCTCGATGCGGCGCGCAAAGAATGTCCGCTGGTCATCGTTACCCGCGGCGAGCACGGTTCACTGATCGCAGCGGGCGCTGAGACGGTCGAAGTGCAAACCATTCCCGTCTCGAAGGTGGTAGACTCCACTGGCGCCGGCGATCAATACGCAGCTGGCTTCCTGTTCGGCTACGCCAAGGGCCGCTCGCTTGCAGAGTGCGGCGCACTCGCATCTTTGGCGGCGGCAGAGGTGATCTCGCACATGGGCCCGCGCCCTGAGCAGAATCTTCGCGCGCTGGCGCTGAAGAGCGGCTTTCGCACCTAAAGGATAAAGCGCGACAGATCGGCGTTCTTGGCAAGGTCGCCGACCGCCGTCTTCACATAAGCGGCGTCAATGCGCACAGCTTCGCCATTGCGATCGGGTGCGGAGAAGCTGATCTCATCCAGCAGGCGCTCCATCACGGTTTGGAGGCGCCGCGCGCCAATGTTCTCCACCGTCGAGTTAACGTCCGCCGCCAACGCCGCAATTGCCTCGACTGCGTCATCGGTGAAGTCGAGCGTGACGCCCTCGGTTTTCAGCAACGCTTTATACTGCGTGACCAGACTCGCCTCCGGCTCCGTGAGGATGCGGCGAAAGTCCTCGCGCGTTAGCGCTTGTAACTCAACGCGGATGGGCAAGCGGCCTTGCAGTTCTGGAAGCAAATCAGACGGCTTGGCAACGTGAAACGCGCCTGACGCGATGAAGAGAATATGGTCCGTCTTCACCGGGCCATGCTTGGTAGTGACGATCGTGCCTTCGATCAGCGGCAACAAATCGCGCTGCACGCCCTCGCGGCTAACATCGCCGCCGCCAACGCGATCCGAACGCGAAGCGATCTTGTCGATCTCGTCGAGAAACACGATGCCGTCTTCCGCCGTGACCCGCAGCGCTTCCTTGAGCAGCGCATCTTGATCCAAGAGCTTATCACTCTCTTCGCGCAGCAGCGGTTCGTACGCCTCATCCACGCTCATGCGCACACGTTTGGTGCGCCGCCCGAAAGCCTTGCCAAAAATCTCGCCGATATTGACCATGCCGACGCCGGGCTGGCCAGGAATGTCGAGTTGGCCCATCGGCGACGATGTGTCTTCGACATCCACTTCGATCTGACTCTGGCCCAGTTCGTTGTTGCGCAATTTCTTGCGGAAGCTTTCGCGGGTCGCGGTCGATGAACCCTGCCCCACCAGCGCGTCGAGCACGCGCTCTTCCGCCGCCGCTTCGGCGCGCGCGCGAACTTCCTTGCGGCGCTGCTCACGCACCATATTGAGTGCAACCTCAACCAAGTCGCGCACGATCTGCTCGACGTCGCGGCCGACATAACCGACCTCGGTGAACTTCGTCGCTTCAACCTTGAGAAACGGCGCGTTCGCGAGCTTTGCCAACCGCCGCGCGATTTCGGTTTTGCCGACGCCCGTCGGCCCGATCATCAGGATATTCTTCGGCGTCACTTCTTCGCGCAGATTTTCAGGCAGCTGCTTCCGGCGCCAACGATTGCGCAGTGCGATAGCGACAGCGCGTTTGGCGTCGCCCTGGCCGACAATATAGCGATCAAGCTCAGAGACGATTTCGCGCGGCGAGTAAGTGGTCATAGGCGTTGACTTAAGCGCCCTCACCGCTTGCGTGAAGGGCGTCCGTGCGCCGCATCAGCTTTCGGAGAGCGTTTCGACAGTCAGCTTGCCATTGGTGTAAACGCATATATCAGCGGCGATCGCCATCGCTTCGCGTGCGATCTGCTCAGCATCGTCGACGTGGTCGTAGAGCGCCCGCGCCGCCGCCAGCGCGTAATTGCCGCCTGACCCGACGGCGATCACTTTGTGTTCCGGATCGAGCACATCGCCCGCGCCTGTGATCAGGAAGGTTTCCTTCGCATCGGCCACGATCAGCATTGCGTCCAGCCGACGCAGCGCGCGATCTGTGCGCCAGTCCTTGGCCAACTCTACGCAAGCGCGCGCGAGCTGCTTTGGAAAGCGTTCGAGCTTCTGCTCCAGCCGCTCGAACAGCGAGAATGCGTCCGCGGTGGCGCCGGCGAAGCCGACGATGACGCCGCCGCTTGCGAGTTGGCGCACCTTGCGGGCGTTGCCTTTGAGGATCGTCGGCCCGGCCGAGACTTGGCCATCGCCCGCGATTACGACTTTGCCGTTCTTGCGTACGCAAAGAATGGTCGTGCCGTGCCAGTTCTGCTCTTCGCTCATCCGCCTCATGTGGCGGAGCGACGAAGCTCAATCAAGCCGCGTTTTCGGCGTCGTCGGCTTCGATGTCCTCGCCGGCCTGACGGCGCAGCATTTGCGCGAACTCCGCCGCCGGCATTGCCGCGCCAAACAGGAAGCCCTGCACCCAATGGCAACCGCGCGCCGCAACGAACTCCATGTCCTCGCGCCGCTCGATACCCTCAGCCACGACTTCCATGTTGAGCGTGCGCGCAAGCGCCAGGATCATGTCCACGATCGCGCCGGACTGGCTGTCGCCCCGCTCAAGAGCGCGGATGAATTGTTGGTCGATCTTGATGACATCGAACGGAAGCTTGGAAAGCGCAGCCAAGCTCGAGTGGCCGCAGCCGAAATCATCAATGGCGAGCCGAATGCCGGCCTCTTTCAGAGGATTGATCACGCGCAGCGCACGATCAGGATCCTGCATGACCACGGATTCGGTGATCTCCAGTTCGAGCTGCGACGGCGCGAGGCCCGCGTGCTGCACGACGCGCAGCACTTGATCGGCAAAGCGGTCACTGCGGAACTGCAGCGCCGAGACGTTGACGGCGACCTTCGCCGGCACGCCCGCGCGCGCCCATGACGCGGCCTTCCAACACGCCTCGCGCATGATCGCGTCCGAGAGCGCCCCGATAAGCCCACTCTCTTCGGCGACCGGTATAAATCGGCCTGGGCTGATAATTGTGCGATCGGGCCGGATCCAGCGCGCCAGCGCCTCGCAGCCCTCGACGCGGCCACTCGCGACGTTGATCTTCGGCTGGAAGTAAGCGCGGAACTCATTGCGCTCCAAGGCGCCGCGCATTTCGCGCTCAAGCGTCACGCGCGCCACCGCTTCGCGATCGAGCGATTGAGTGAACACCTTGATGCGCGCCGGCGAGCTTTGCGCCGCGTTGATCGCCATGCGCGCGTGACGAATGACGGTTTCGGCGTCACGGCCATCGCGCGGCGCGAGCGCCACGCCGCAGAATGCGCCGAGCGTCAGTTTGTGGCCGCGCCATTCAAATGTTTGATTGAGCGCTGCGTTCAGATGCTGCGCGAAGCGCGCGGCATCAGCCTGCTCGGAAATCTCCGGCACAAATACCGCAAACTCGGCGGCGCCCAGCCGCGCAGGCATTGCGCTTTGTTGCTCTTTGCTGCGTAAACGCACGACACGGTCGACAGTGCGCGTTGAGGCCACGAAGCGTTCGGCGATGGCGCGCAGGAAGTCGCGCGCCGCGTCCTGATCCAGCGTCTGCACCAAGCGCGGCAGGCGCTGCAGCTCGAACACCGCGACCGCCCCTGCTCCGCGTTCGCCGCGCTGCATGATGGCGTAATCGACTTCGCGGACGAAACGGTCGTGGTTGGGCAGACGCGTCACCGGGTCGACGAATGCGATCTCTTGGATTTGCTTCATCGATGCATTGAGGCGGCCGATCATCTTGTTGAAGGCGGTGGCCAGCGTCTCGAACTCATCACCGGTGCGCAGATCGATCGGCGCAGCTTCGCCATTTTCAGCGATTTGCTCGGCGAACTCTGAAAGCTTGTCGAGCGGGGCGACGGCGCGGCGAACAAAGTGCGCGGTTATTGGCACGCCGCCTAGCACCAGACACGCCAGGATCAACAAGAACGGCGCGAGCGCAGGTAACGCTTCGAACCGATAGGCCATGTCGTCCCACATGATGAGCGCGACGCCGACCACCTGCCCGTCTTGGATGATCGGCGCGCCAATCGCGAGGCCGCCGGCGGCGCGTTCGTAGTTCAGCTCGCTCGACTGCAACACCCGGCGCGCGACACGCAGCGTCACTGCGCTTTCAGCCGCATCGCCCTCACTTTCCACGATGACGACGCCGCGATTGTCATAGATGGCGAGGCGATGCACTTCGGTGCGCGCCGCAGTTTGCTGCGCCATCACCGACAAGCTCTGCATGTCGCCTACCGCGAGCATATCGCGCGTGATGTTGGAGAGGTGAACGGCGAGTCCGCGCGTGACGTTCAGTTGGTGATGCGCGCTTTCCCGAAGTGCGCCGAACATCACAGTCGCGGCCGAAAGCACAGCCGTCACGATGAGCAGCACGCAGGTGAACAGCGCCGCGCGCGCAGCCAACCCTTTCGGGCGGCGCAGGCCGATGACGCCGTTCTCGCTCAAAACACTCTCCACGCAGCGCGCACGCGCGTGAGAACTCTGTCGGCGATTTGGTTAGAAGGGTCTGAAAGCGGTTGGTTTATTTGAGAAATTTCGTTCACACCGCAGCAAGCATGCTTAAGCGAGGATTTACGAAAGCCGCTATTCAGCCCGCATTTTCAGGAAAACGTAGTAGGCGCCGGCCCCGCCATGGGTTCGGTGCGCTTGCGCGAAGCCCGAGACGACGCCGCGCAATTCGCCCTCTCCCAGCCATTCGGGCAGCCTCTGACGCAACACGCCTCCACCCGCACGGCCGACGCCAGTCACAACGATGACTGTCCGATCGCCCCGCTTTCGCGCGGCTTGCAGAAAGCGAACGAGCGTCGAGCGGGCGGTTTCTTGTGTGTGGCCGTGCAGATCGAGCGTCGCGCCAATCTCGAGCTTGCCGCGGCGAACGCGTTTCTCCGCACCACGATTAGCGGGCGGCGCTGCCGCTCTCGCCCGCACTGGCGGTGAAGCCTCGGCGGGACGTGGAGCAACAGGAGCGGGTGCTTTCGCGAGCTGCTTAGCTGGCTGCTTTCGCTCGCTGGTCTTTGGCGGGGCGCGGCGCGGTTTCACGCGCTCAGTGACGCGCGTCCAAAGCGATTGCTCGTCTTCAGTGAGATCGCGCTTGCGCTTGCTCACGCAGCGGCGACACGCGCCAAACGCCAGTTCGGATCAGCCGAACGCACGTCGCGCTCAAACGTCCATTTCTCGCGCGCGTCACGAATGCCGGTCGCGCCTTCAGCCAGCTCCGCTTCGAAGCGCACAGTTACGCGGGCGGTATCGCCCTGCAGCGCGGCGTCGGCGAGATCGGCTGTTTTCAGACGCACGAGCTCTGGGCCTGCATCACCCGTTGCTTCACGCGCGGAGATTGCGGCGACGTAGGAGTCGTAAACGCGGGGCGTTAGCAGGCCTTGCAGCGTTTCGCGGTCACCCTTGGCGAAGGCGCCGACAATCATTTCATAGGCCGACTTTGCGCCGGCGAGGAAAAACTCGGGGTCGAAGCTCGGGTCGACGCGCATGATCGCCGCGACGCCCTCGCCGCCGCTGGCCAGACCGACCGGCGCCGGTTTCGCCAAGGGAACATCAGGCGCAAGCCCGCCCGGCGCCGGCGCTGGTCGCACTTCACGCTCTGCGCCCGTTCGGCGCCCGAGTGTGGTGTAGAGGCGGAACAGAACGAAGCCGGCGATGAATGCCAGCACCAGATACTGAAGCGTATTTTCGTCCACGTATGGGCTCCCAGGCGCGCCAGCGGGACCCGGCCTAGCGCGAAGCTTTCAAGATAGTGCCAACAGGTGCGTTCCGCCAGCATGGTTGCCTTGGCCTGGCCATCGCCCCATGGTGCCCCTCCCCCGGACGACCACTTTTTGGAGCAAAGCTGGCGTATGACCACGCAGTCCGCGCCCGATGGCGCACAAGTTCCAGCCGATTCCCCTCACCTGCGCGTCCTCGCGCAATACGTGAAGGAACTGTCATTTCGTAACGCAGCGGCAGCCGCCGCTCAAGCCTACGACATTCAGCCCGCCATCGACATGGGCGTCGAGGTGAAGTCACGCGCTATGGGCGATCGCGGCGACGCGTTCGAAGTCGATCTCTGCATTAACGTCAGCGCGCGCCGCGAGGACACGATGATGTTCTCGGCGAGCCTCGTTTATGCCGGCGTGTTTCAGTTCATGAACGTGCGCCCAGATGACGTTGAGCCGCTAATCTGGGTCGAATGCCCGCGCCTGCTCTTCCCGTTCAGCCGTCAGATCTTGGCAGAGATCACGCGCGAAGGCGGCTACCCGCCACTTCTGATCAACCCGATCGATTTCACGCCGCTCTATTGGGCCGAACTGCGCGACCGTCAAAACCGTGGCGAGCAATCAGCACAACCGAACGATCAGCCGTTTGCTACGCCGCCGGCGCAAGCGAGCAATTACTAGGCGTCAGCTTCCGGTCTTTAGCCAGAGCGCGTTCGGGCCGAGCTTCTCAATGAATGCGGCGTGCGCTGCTTCTTCGTCCGCCGTGATACGGGCAGCGAGCGGCGTTTCACGCGGCTGACGGCGGGCAAACTGCACTGTACGCACCGCAGCGCTTGCTTCGGTTGCAACGGTTTCCGGCTCGAAAACGAGACGTTGCTCGCGACCGCCTTTCAGCTGCAAATACACTTCCGCGAGAATGCGCGCGTCGATGATGGCGCCGTGTCCACCGGCGCCTTTGCGGGCGCTGAGGTCGAAGCCGTAGCGATCGAGTTGGAAGCGCTTGGCCAAGGCATCAAGCGAACAAGACGCTCCGGGGAAGCGTTTACGCGCAATCTGCAGCGTATCGATGAAGCGCTCGGCGCCCTTCTCTTCGCGCTTCAGACGCCGCAACTCAGCGTTCACGAAGCCTTGGTCGAAGCTCGCATTGTGCGCCACGAGCGGCGCATCGCCGACAAAGTCGAGGAACTCATCCACGATCTCAGCGAATTTCTTGTGTTTCGAAAGAAACTCACGCGTCAGCCCGTGCACGCGGACGACTTCATCCGGCACGCTGCGTTCAGGATCTAGGTAAACGTGAAACTCGCGACCGGTGCGCTCGAGATTGAAGAGCTCGACGCAACCGATCTCAACGATGCGGTCGCGAAGCTTCACTTCCAAGTGGTCAGGGAAAACGCCCGTGGTTTCGGTGTCGAAGACGATTTCGCGCATGTTTTGGGGAGCTAAACTGCTTCGCGTAGAACGTCCAGAACCGCGCGGACCTGGGCGCGGGTGTCGTCGAAGCTGCCACTCGTGTCGATCACAAAATCCGCCCGCGCGCGCTTCTCAGCATCCGGCATTTGCCGCGCCAACAGCGCCTCGAATTTCTCCTCCGTCATGCCCGGCCGCGCCAGCACACGCGCACGCTGCACATTGGCCGGTGCGGAGACGACTAAGACCGTGTCGAACAGATCGGACTTGCCGGACTCAAACAGCAGCGGAATGTCGAGCACGACGACCTCTGTCCCGGCGTCGCGATTGGCTTGCAGAAAATCCGCCTGCGCCTGGCGCACCAGCGGGTGAACGATCGCTTCGAGTTGCTTGATGGCTTCGGCGTTGCCGACGACTCGCGCGGAAAGCACCGCGCGGTCGATGCCGCCGTCACGCGCAACGCCTGGGAACGCCGCTTCCACCGGAGCGACCGCCGCTCCGCCAGGCGCGTAAAGCGCGTGCACCGCCGCGTCTGAATCGAACGAAGGCGCGCCCTCCTCTGCAAACATCGCGGCGACGGTCGATTTACCCATGCCGATGGAGCCGGTGAGCCCGACGACGATCATGCGAGCACCGCCAGCAGGCGCTCGCGGGCCTTCGCTACGTCGGGTTTCACGCCGAACCACAATTCGAACGACCGCGCGCCCTGATGAATGAGCATGCCGAGCCCATCGACGGCGCTCAGGCCCCTCGCGCGCGCAGCGGCGAGCAATTCTGTTTCCAATGGCCGGTACACAATATCCGCGACAATCGCGTTGGGCCGGCAAAACGCAACCGGCCAAGCGGGCGCCTCGCTGCCGCTCATTCCCAAAGTGGTCGTCTGCACCACAAGCTCAACGGCGCCGAAACCGCGTTCCATGTCATCCCACCGCAACGTGCGTCCGTTGCGCAAGGTGGATGCCACAGCGTTCGCACGCTCTGGCGTACGGTTGATGAAGTGCACCGTCTCCACATGCGGCGAAAGCGCTTGGCCGATGGCTTGCGACGCTCCGCCGGCGCCGACAATCAGCACGCGCTTTACCCGGCCGCGCCAATCAGGCTCGGACTCATCAAGCGAATCCAGAAAGCCTGCGCCATCTGTGCTAAATGCTGAGAGTGTGCCGTCTTGCTCCCATCGCAACACATTGGCCACCGCGCCGTCACTACGGTCAGCGGCGCTGGCGGCGGCTTCTTTGTGCGGCACGGTCACGTTGAAGCCCGTGAAACCAAACCCGCGCATCGCTTTGATCGCGGCGGCTGCGTCCGCGACTTTGAGGGGCAGCGCAACATAAACCGCATCAAGCCCCGCATCCGCGATCCAGCCATTGTGCATGATCGGCGACAGCGAGTGACCGACCGGATCGCCGATCACGCCAAGCACTTTGGTTGCCGCGGTGATCTTCATGCGCCGACGATCCCATGCTCACGAAGAAACGCCATGAGCGGCAGAAGCGGCAGCCCGAGCACGGAGAAGTAGTCGCCTTCCACACGTTCGAAGAGTTGCGCGCCAAGTCCCTCCAGCTGGTAAGCGCCAACCGACCGCAACGTGTCGTCCCCCGCTCGCGCGATGTAATCGTCGAGGAACGCGTCGCTGAACGGCCGCATCTTTAACTTCGGCGTATCTATGTGACGCCAGATAATCGCGCCCTCACGCGCGACGACCGCAGCGGTGATGAGCTCATGCGTGCGGCCACGGAGCTTCAACAAATGCGAGCGCGCCTCAGCGATGTCCTTCGGCTTGTCCAGCACCTCGCCTTCGATCGCGAGCATCTGATCGGCGCCAATGACAAAATCTGGCGATCCGCGTGAAACGCTGAGCGCCTTCAGCTCGGCCAGCGCATCGGCCTGATCGCGCGGCCTCAGGCCCTGCGCGCGCAAACTTGCTTTCGCCGCCTCTTCATCCACGCGCGGCGATTGCGCGGTGAATGCGAGGCCCACGTCCTCCAGCATACGCCGTCGCGCGGCGCTTCCTGATGCGAGGATCAAGCTCACTGGCCGCGATGCTCCGCGAGCAGGTTGAGAACCCCGGCAGCCGTCTCTTCGATCGAGCGGCGCGAGACATCAATCGTCGGCCACCCTTCCCGATCGAACAGTTTTTGCGCGTCCATAACTTCGCGACGCACGGCATCCTCGTCCGTATAAGAGCCCGCGCGCGTTTCCTTCATGGCCACCAAGCGATTGCGGCGGATGTGAATGAGGCGATCCGCGGAAATCAGAAGCCCAACAACGAGCGGCCGCTTCTCCGCGAACAATTCCGGCGGCAGCGGCACGCCCGGCACCATCGGCACGTTCGCCGCCTTCACGCCGCGGTGCGCGAGATAAACACTTGTCGGCGTTTTCGACGTGCGGCTGACGCCGACCAAGATCACGTCCGCATCCGAAAGCTCGATCGCAGCTTGGCCGTCATCGTGGTCCATCGCGAAATCAAGAGCGTCGATGCGCTTGAAGTACTCCGCGTTGAGTTTCCGTACCTGTCCAACCTTGTGGTTGAGCTCCAAGCCCAGATAGCGTGAGGTGATGTCCAACACAGGGTCGAGCACCGCCACGCAGGGCATGCCCATCTCGGCGCAGGCCTGCTCCAACACTGCCCGGTGCTCCAGGTTCGAGAGCGTGAACATCACAATCCCAGGGGCATCCGCGATCTCCTGGATCACCCGTTCCAACTGCCGGACCGAGCGGACCAAGAAATACGAGTGTTCCACAGGCAAGATGTTGTCGAACTGGGCGCAGGTGGCGCGCATGACGCCTGCCAGGGTCTCGCCGGTGGAGTCCGAGACGAGGTGGACGTTGAAATAGATCGCCAAACGGTCGCGCATTGTTCTCACATATCAGGGATGAGGCGCGTGTGGACAAGTTGTTGGGGAGTGGAGTGAAGAACCGCCAGCATCACTCGAAACCGGCGATTATGGTGAACGATACCTTACCTTGCGCCCGATTCCTCCCCGCCCTCTCCACAGCGCGGCAATTTGTGCACAACCGAATCGGCGCTCACGGCTGACCTATCCAACCCATTCCATCGTAAGCTCTTTCGCAGTGGCGCCTGAGACGGCAAGTGTGGGGACAAGCTGTGGGTAGCGAGGTTCTCCCGCAAACTTGGACGCCACAACAACGAGTCCCAGATTCATCGATTTTCTAGAATTAGGTTTAGAGGACGGAATGGCTGATCGGGAGAACATCCCAAAGAGCGTCCCCGCTCTCCTGCGCGTCTTGAACGGAGAAAGGCTCGAGCGCCCTCCGATCTGGATCATGCGCCAAGCTGGTCGCTATCTCCCGGAGTATCGAGAACTCCGGACTCGAGCGAAAAGCTTCCTCGATTTTTGCTACTCCCCTGCTCTGGCGACTGAAGCGGTGATGCAGCCGCTGCGACGCTTTCCGCTGGATGCTGCGATCCTCTTCTCAGATATCCTGGTCGTCCCTGATGCGCTGGGTCAGAAAGTTTGGTTCGTAGAAGGCGAAGGTCCGCGCCTCGAGCCACTCATCGGCCAAGAGAACTGGCGTTTCGGTGAAACGGAAAAAGCCATCCAACGGCTTGCACCTGTCTATGAAGCTGTCGAACGCATCAGAGCAGCGATCCCGAAGGGTATCGCGCTGATCGGTTTTGCTGGCGCGCCATGGACGGTTGCGACTTACATGCTGCAAGGCCGTGGTGGCGATAAGGATGCGGCGCGGCTCGAATTCTATCGCCGGCCTGATGATGTCGATGCTCTGCTCGATGTGCTGGTTGAAACGACGGCGCAGCACCTTGCCGCTCAAGTGCGGGCCGGCGCCGATTGCCTCCAGATATTTGAGAGCTGGGCTGAAGGCCTGCCGCCGCAAATGTTTCAGCGCGTCGTCATTGCGCCAACGCGCAAGCTCGTGGCGCGCGTTCGTGAGCTAGGTGTCACCGCGCCGATCATCGGCTTTCCGCGCGGCGCCGGCGCACAGATCGGCGCGTATGCACATGAAACGCAAGTCACCGCGCTCGGCGTCGATACGCAAACGACTGCTGATCAAGCCCGCGAAGCAGCGCCGATTGGCATGCCGATGCAGGGCAATCTCGATCCGCTCACGCTCGTCATTGGCGGCAAAGCACTCGAAGAAGCAGCGCAAGATGTGCTGATCGCGTACCGTCACGGCCCGCACATCTTCAATCTCGGCCATGGCATCACACCACAAGCGACGCCGGAAAATGTCGCGAAACTGGTGAGCATTGTGAAAGGCAGCGCGTGAGCGCTATCCCTCAAGACGCGTTGCGCGAGAACGAAGGCCCCGGCCTGCGCGTGATGACCTCGCGCCGCGTTGCGATCATTCTGTTCAATCTCGGTGGCCCGGATAACCAGGCTGCCGTCCGCCCTTTCCTCTTCAATCTCTTCAACGACAAAGCCATTATCGGCTTGCCACAGCCGTTCCGCTTTCTTCTTGCGAAGCTCATCTCCGGCTCGCGCGAGAAACTGGCGAAAGCGAACTACGCGCTCATGGGTGGCGGCTCGCCGATCTTGCCGGAAACTGTGAAACAGGCCGAAGCGCTCGAAGCGGAGATGGCCAAACGTGTCAGCAACGTGACGTTCAAATGCTTCCCGGCAATGCGCTATTGGAAGCCGTTCACGAAAGATGCCGCGAAAGCCGCCGACGCGTGGGGCGCGACAGATGCGATCCTGTTGCCGCTCTATCCGCAATTCTCAACGACGACGACAGCGTCATCGCTCAATGAGTGGAGGCGCCACAGCAAGCTCCCCTGCTCGACGATCTGTTGCTACCCGGCTGGCCACGCGTTCGCTGAAACACATGCCGACGCGATCCTCAAAGCCTGGCGCGAAGGCGGCTCACCGCCGAACCCGCGCGTGCTTTTTTCTGCGCATGGCTTGCCACAACGCGTCGTCGATCGCGGCGATCCTTACCAATGGCAAGTCGAGCAAAGCGTCGCCGCCGTGCGCAAACTGCTGCCGGCGGAGTGGGATGTTCGCACCTGCTACCAATCGCGCGTCGGCCCGTTGAAATGGATTGGGCCCTCAACTGAACAGGAGATTGAGCGCGCCGCACACGATAAAGCCGGCGTGATCGTCGCCCCGATCGCCTTCGTGACCGAGCATGTGGAAACGCTCGTCGAGCTCGATATTGAGTACGCGCAAGTTGCGCGCCGTCTTGATCTGCCATTCTACCTTCGTGCCGCCGCGCCTGGCGCTGCCCCGCGCTTCATTGACGCGCTGGCTGAACAAGCCGAGCGGGCGCTGACGTCACCGGGTATGGTGCAGTCCGAAAGCGGGGGGCGACTCTGCCCCGCCCCGTTTGGACAGTGCGCGCAAGGGAGCCGGCGCTAGATGGATCATGTGATCGGCTACGACCTCGCCCGAGGCTTGCACATCATCGCCGTGATCGCCTGGATCGCCGGCCTGCTCATGCTGCCGCGCTTCTACGCTTACGTCACCGCAAGCCAACCCGGCGGCGAACTTGAAACCACGATGTTGAAGGCGGCCAACAGCCTGCGTCTCATCATCCTGGGCCCGGCCATAGTGCTCGCCTGGTCGCTCGGGATATTCCTGTTCGCCACCTATCTCGTCGGCGATTGGAGCCAGCCGTTCCCGGAAATCCTCGGCCGCGTCCCGCACTGGTTCTGGGGCAAACTTCTGCTCGTCGTGGGCTTGAGCGGCTACCAGGGCTACCTATCTGCTGAGGGCCGGCGCATCGCCAAAGGGGAGCGTCGGCGCTCCGAACGCTTCTGGCGTATGATGAGCGAGATCCCCTTCCTGGTGGCCATCGCCGCCGTGTTGCTGGCGACACTTGAGCCCTAATCCCCGTTTCGACCGCTAACCCCGTCTTGACGCTTTAGGGCCATTGTGGTCAGCAGAGCTTGCGTGCCCTCGGCATGCGCGCGACGGCGGCGCTGCTCAATTCTCCTTATCCGCCGGAACCTCTTTTCCCATCGACGGCCCTGCCCGCGCGGCACCACGCGCGAGGTCCGTCTCCCGAGACATGACTATGACTGAAGAACAAGCACTCGAAGGGCTCACCTCGCTCACGCTGCAGGAGCTCAAGCGCAAGCCGGCCGCTGAATTGCTGGCGCTTGCGGAATCACTCGAGATCGAAGGCGCAAACACGCTGCGCATCCAAGACATGCAGGCATCGATCCTGCGCAACGTCGCCGAGCGCGGCGTCGAGATCGGCGGCGCCGGTGTCTGCGAAATCCTCTCTGACGGCTTCGGCTTTCTCCGCTCGCCGCAATCGAACTATCTGCCTGGTCCGGACGACATCTATGTCAGTCCACAACAGATCAGAAAGTTTGGCCTGCGCACGGGCGATACGGTCGAAGGCCAGATCAAAGCGCCGAAAGATGGCGAACGCTACTTCGCACTGACCAAGGTCAACTCGGTCAATTTCGAAGACCCCGAGCGCGTCCGCCACAAAGTCCATTTCGACAATCTGACGCCGCTCTACCCGACCGAGCGCCTGAAGATGGAGCTCGAAGATCCGACCATCAAAGACAAGACCGGCCGCATCATCGACATCGTTGCGCCGATCGGCAAAGGCCAGCGCTCACTGATCGTCGCGCAGCCGCGTACGGGTAAAACCGTCATCATGCAGAACATCGCCAAGGCGATCGAAGCCAACCACCCGGAAGTGTTTCTGATCGTTCTGCTGATCGACGAACGTCCGGAAGAAGTCACCGACATGCAGCGCAGCGTGAAGGGCGAAGTCGTCGCCTCCACGTTCGACGAGCCGGCCACGCGCCACGTCGCTGTTGCTGAAATGGTGATCGAAAAGGCGAAGCGCCTCGCCGAGCACGGCAAGGATGTTGTCATCCTGCTCGACTCCATCACCCGCCTCGGCCGCGCTTACAACGCCACTGTGCCCTCCTCGGGCAAGGTGCTGACAGGCGGTGTCGACGCCAACGCATTGCAACGTCCGAAGCGCTTCTTCGGTGCGGCGCGTAATCTCGAAGAAGGTGGCTCTCTCACCATCATCGCGACGGCGCTCATCGATACCGGCTCGCGCATGGACGAAGTCATCTTCGAAGAGTTCAAGGGCACGGGTAACAGCGAACTCCAACTCGACCGCAAGGTCGCTGACCGCCGCATCTTCCCGGCGATCGATGTGCTGAAGTCCGGCACGCGTAAGGACGAGCTCATCACGCCGAAGGAGCACCTGCAGAAGATGTATGTTCTGCGCCGCATCCTCTCGCCGATGGGCACTCAAGACGCGATCGAGTTCCTGCTCGACAAGCTGAAGTCCTCGAAGAACAACGACGACTTCTTCCAGAGCATGAACACCTGACCCGTCATCCTGGGCCTCGCGCATGCGCGAGGTCCGGGATCCAGGGGCCACCAGCTCAGCTCTTCGATCTCTGGATCCCGGTCCCGATGCTGCGCATCGCGCCCAGGATGACGATGGCTTGCTGTGGTGCTAACTCCTCCGCCAAACGGAGGAACGCCCATGCTGAAAGTCTATCACTCGCAAGGCGCTCGCTCGCTGCGCGTTCTGTGGCTGTGCGAGGAAATGGGCGTGCCGTACGAAACGGCGGAAGCGTCGTTCTTCAAACCCAGCGACGAGTTCAAAGCCGTGAACCCGCTGCGCACCGTGCCGGCGATGAAAGATGGCGACGTCACCATGATCGAGTCCGTCGCGATGATGATCTACATCATGTCGAAGTACGGCCCGACCGATCTCGAAGTGAAGCCGAACGAGCCGGGCTATGGCGACTACCTGCAGTATCTGATGTTCGGCGAAGCGGGGCTCGCCGCCTACGGCAATCCCCTCGTCGCCACACGCTTCCTCGCGCCCGAAGACCAGAAGCAAAACTTCACCGCCGGCTATCTGAAGACCGCGATTCTGAAGCGCCTCGAATTCGTCGGCGAACGCCTCAACGGCAAACCTTTCGTCGCCACCAATCGCTTCACCGCCGCCGACATCTCGATCGCCTACATCGCGACCGGTGCGAAGTTCGCCGGCATCGAGGACGAGATTCCAGCGCCCGTGAAAGCGTACGTCGAGAACCTCTGGCAGCGCCCAGCGTTTCAGCGCGCTGCTGCGGTGAAGTAGCAGGTCAACTACTCCAAAAATATGCGAGACGCTGTTCTGGATAAATGATCAGCCAATCGCCTTGCTGGTCGATCGCGCCATAAGCACTGCCCAAATCCAGATCTTCCGGAAGAGCAGGCCATTGTCCCCATCCGTCGGGTGGCGCTTCAGCTTGGCAATTTGGCCCACTCAACGGAGACGGCGTCCAGCGGACGCGCTCTTGAGCGGAGTCTGGTAGCGGATGCCAAGTCAAAACATCACCTCGGCGATTTGAACCGAGGCCATTCAGGTAAGCGAGTCCATCACGCTGAATTCGAGATGCTTCTGCGTCGTCGATGCGGAAAAGAGCTTCAGAGCACAAGTCCGGCTGTAGATGCACATAGAGCGGCCGCGCCTCGACGAATGCGATCGGCAACGATGCTCCACTCCTGAGCCATTGCTCCCTCTCGAACTTCCAGCTCCAGAGCAACAGAAGCGGCAGCGACAACAGAAGCGCCAGCCCGCCGCACACCACACAAAGAGCGACTCCCCACCGCCCGCGATTGGTCACGGCACAAGCACCAAGCTGCCAGTAGTTTTGCGCCCTTCCAGATCGGCATGCGCTTGCGCCGCGTCCGCCAGCTTGTAGCGCGCAGGCGCCGCGATCTTCACGGCGCCGCTAGCGAGCACATCGAACAAATCAGCTGCCGTTTCATCCAATGCTTCCGGCGTCGCCGTGTAGCTGAACAGCGTCGGCCGCGTCAGGAAGAGCGAACCGCGGCGTGACAGCTCAAGCGGATTGATATCCGGCGGCGGTCCCGACGCATTGCCGAACGACACCAACATGCCAAGCGGCCGCACGCTATCGAGCGACGCCATGAATGTATCTTTGCCGACGCTATCGTAGACGACGTGCGCGCCAACGCCGGTGATCTCCTTCACACGCGCAGCGATGTCCTCGCGGCCTTGGATGATCGTGTGCTCAGCGCCAAGCGATCGCGCGAGCTCTGCTTTCGCATCGCTGCCGACAACAGCAATGACGCGCGCGCCGAGATGCTTTGCCCATTGCACGGCGATCTGACCAACGCCGCCGGCGGCTGCGTGGATCACGACGTCATGGCCGCGTTCCACGCGAAACGTCTTACGCAAAAGGAAACGCGCGGTCATGCCTTTGAGCAGGGATGCCGCTGCAACATCGAACGCAATCGCGTCCGGCAATTTCACCGCTTGCGTTTGTTGTACGACATGCGCCTCGGCATACGCGCCGATCGGCCCTGCACTATACGCAACGCGATCGCCCGCTTCGAAACGCGTAACGTCCGCGCCCACCGCATCGACAACACCCGCCGCCTCTAAACCCAATCCGCTCGGCAGCGGATTTTTGTAGAGGCCGGTGCGGTGGTAGATGTCGATGAAGTTCACGCCGATCGCATGATGGCGCACGCGGATCTGACCGGAGCCGGGCGTTGGTTCCGGCACATCCGTGAGGGCCAAGACCTCCGGCCCACCATTGCTCTCGATGCGTATCGCTTTCATCGCCGATCCCTCTGCTATCGAGCCGACATAGGAACGCCGCGCGCCAGCGTCAGGGGGCGGCGCACTGCGCGGCGGCGAAACCCTGCTCGCCGTCCGCGGCATCGACGTCGCGCAGTGCCTCGCGCGCATCTTCAACCGCCACGATCTGCACGCCCTGCCGGACCGCGTTCGTATAGTCGCGCCCTTCGCCGAACATGCCCGAGCGCGTCTCGACGCCCCGCTCCGCCAACGCGCGTACGAGCGCTGGGTCGGGCGTACCGGTGCCAACCCAAGCGACGATGCGCGTGAGATCGACATTGCGCCGCTCAAGCGTTTCCAGCTCGCGAGCGTCAGAGATCGTCGTGTAGATCATCGCTTGCGGCGCCAGGCGCGCCAGCACGGCGGCGGCGTTGACGCTGTAGGTGATGAACACCACCCGGTTCATCGCGTTGGCGGCGTCGACCTCATTGATGACGTCCTCGAACTCGACACCGCGTTTAATGTCGAGCTCCAGGATCGCGCGCCTATCGGCCCAATCCAGAGCTTCGCGCAAAGTGGGCACGCGCGCATCGACAGCCTCGCCATATTCGTCCTCCAGCGAGAACGCCAGCAGCTCCGCCATATCCAGCTCAGCGACAGCACCGCGCCCATTCGTCGTCCGCTCGACGCGATCATCATGCATCAGCACCAGAACGCCGTCGGCCGTGCGCGCGATGTCGACTTCGAGGAACGTCATCGGCGCCACGCGCAGCGTGTTCTCGAGCGTCGGGATCGCGTTCTCGGCAAAGCCAGGCCGGGGCCCGCCGCGGTGGGCGGAGATCGCCACAGCGCCATTTTCGCGCAAGCAATCGAAGAAGCCCGCGAGGCCAGATGGCGGCGCGATGGCGGTGGGATCGACACCACGGCCTTCAATCTTGGAGTCGACGACAGTATCGCACGCGATGAGCGCCAACGCGGCGGCTAAGGCGACGCGCTTCATGCCAGGTTCGCCTTGAAGAACGCGACCGTCCGCGAGTCGGCGACCTTCGTCGCGTCCGCGTCGTAGTGCTTGCCGCCTTCGCGCGTGAACGCGTGATCCTGCTCGGCGTATTCGTGCACGGTGACAAGCGGATTGCTCTTCAGCGTCTCGCGGATCGTGTTGAGCGCTTCGACTGGGATGAAGCTATCCTTCATCGGGTTATGCAGCATGAGCGGCTTCTTGATGCCGCCCGCTTCGCCGAGCGCCGTGTGGATGCCGCCGCCGTGATACGCGACTGTCGCGTCGCTATCGGTCCTGCACGCCGCCAGGAACGCGATGTAGCCGCCCATGCAATAACCCATGACGCCAGCCTTGCTCGCGCCTTGGCTGCGCGCCCAGTTGAGAGTCGCCTGCACGTCGGTGACGC
Source organism: uncultured Terricaulis sp. (assembly GCA_964405865.1). Lineage (GTDB taxonomy): Bacteria > Pseudomonadota > Alphaproteobacteria > Caulobacterales > Aquidulcibacteraceae > Vitreimonas. The sequence continues at coordinate 143,164 of CAYOPM010000002.1, forward strand.
TGGCGTTCTTGTCGAGCGCATTCATGTACCCGAACGCTTCCTGCCACTCGGCGTCGCTCTGATCGGTCAGATCAATGCCCGGCTTGATCCGCCAGAAGAGATCGGGCGCCACCGCCAGAAAGCCCTCGCGCGCCAGCCAATCGGCCTTGCCGCGCATCACCGCGTTGACGCCGAAAATCTCCTGCACGACCACGACCGCGCCGCGCGGCGTCCCATCGGGCCGCGCCACATAGGCTTTGAACGCGCCGTCCGGTCCCGCGACTTCAACCCAATCACCCATCGTGGTCTCCCATGCCTGTCTCAACTGGCTTGGGCGCGTTATAGACGCCCCAAGCGGACTTAAGCGAAGGGATTTGGAGCCATGAAGTTCACCGTCAATGTCGAGTGCTCGCCGGAGGAAGCCCGCCGCTTCATGGGCCTACCGGATGTCACGCCGATCAACGAGAAGCTGGTCGAAGAGATGGGCAAGCGCATGGAGAAGAACCTCCAGATGATGAGCGGCGAAGCCATGATGAACTCGTGGATGAGCGTCGGCACGCAGGCGCAGGACGCGTTCGTGAAGCTGATGACCTCAGGCGTCACCGCCGCGTCTGCTCCACGTGAAAAGCCCTAAGAGCGGCTTAGATATTTCCACATGAAACCGGACACGATCGTAGCGCTTGCGACCGGCGCAGGGCGCGCCGGCGTCGCCGTGATCCGCTTGTCAGGGCCGGAAGCGGGCGCGTGTCTGAGTGCGCTCACAGCGCGCGCTTTGCCCGCTCCACGCATGGCGACGCGCGAAGCCTTCTGCGATCCGCGCACCGGCCTTTCGCTCGATGACGGCCTAGCGCTCTGGTTTCCAGGCCCCGCCAGCTTCACCGGCGAAGACGTCGCTGAACTGCACATCCATGGCGGCCCCGCCGTCATCGCCGCGATCATCGACGCAGCGCTCAGCCAGCCTGGCGTGCGCCCAGCCGAGCCGGGAGAGTTCACCCGCCGCGCTTTCGAGAACGGCAAGCTCGACCTCGCCGAAGCCGAGGGCCTTGCCGACCTCGTGGACGCCGAAACCGAGGGTCAGCGTCGCCAAGCCCTCCGCCAGCGCCGCGGCGCTCTAAGCGCCGTCTATGAGGGCTGGCGCACCCGTCTGATCGAGGCGGCGGCTTTGATCGAAGCCGAGATCGATTTCCCGGACGAAGACTTGCCCGGCGCCCTGGCCCAGCGCGCTGGCCCAATCCTCAGCGCCCTGGCCGCCGACATGGCCGCGCACCTCAATGACGCTCACCGCGGCGAGCGCATCCGCGACGGCTTCCGCATCGCCATTATCGGCCCTCCCAATGCCGGCAAATCGAGCCTGCTGAACGCCCTGGCCCAGCGCGAAGCCGCGATCGTCAGTGACATCCCCGGCACCACCCGCGACGTGGTCGAGGTCCGCCTGGTCCTGGGCGGCTTCCCAGTCTGGATCGCCGATACGGCAGGGCTGCGCGAAGCGGCTGACGCAATCGAGGCCGAAGGCGTGCGCAGGGCGCTGGCGCGGGCCGAGGAGGCTGACCTGCGGATTGGCGTCGTGGAGCAGTCAAACGCTGTCCCGGCGTCGCTTAGCGAAGCTCTGCGGGCAAACGACATCTTGGTACGGTCCAAGTCCGACCTTAGCCAACCCCTGGCAACAGAAGCCGGGACGTTAGAGCGCCGGCCTGTCACGCCGGAGGTTGCGGGGTCGCGATCGCTATCGGCGATCACCGGCGAGGGCCTCGCCGATTTGCACGACCTGCTCACCACGCGCGTCACCGAAGCCCTTGGCCACGAAGAGGCGCCAGTGCTCACGCGCGCGCGCCATCGGCGCTTGGTGGAAGAGGCGCGAGCGGCGCTTCAACGCGCGATCCCCGCGCTCGACATTGGCCCCGAACTCGCGGCGGAAGACGTCCGTGTTGCCGCCGATCAGATCGGCCGTTTGACGGGGCGCATCGATGTCGAAGATTTGCTCGATGAGATCTTCTCAAGCTTTTGCATCGGCAAATGAGTCCGCACGAAAACCCGCATTTTATGCGGCGTTTCACGCGAAACTGGTGAAAGCGTGTTAGCGAGTTTCGCGTGAAGCAACGCGCGATTTCTTACAACACACACACCCATTCCCGGATGCGCGAAGCGCAGTCCGGGACCCATAAACCCTCCTGTTCGACGCCTCGCGCGATCATTTCAAACACGCGCGTTTATGGGTCCCGGGCGCGATGCTGCGCATCACCCCGGGAAGGGGTGTGAGCGTGACGCCGTGACGGGCTGCGCCCACTCCTATATGTACCCCCAGCACATGAGTTCTGAGCACTCCTACGACGTCATCGTCATCGGCGGTGGCCACGCTGGCTGCGAGGCTGCGGCAGCTTCTGCGCGCCTCGGCGCGCGCACGCTGCTGCTGACCCACAAGCTCGAGACGATCGGGGAGATGAGCTGCAACCCGGCCATTGGCGGCTTGGGCAAGGGCCACCTCGTCCGCGAGATCGATGCGCTGGACGGCGTCATGGGCCGCGTCGCCGACGCCGGCGGCATCCAGTTCCGGCTGCTCAACCGCTCCAAAGGCCCCGCTGTCCGCGGGCCCCGGGCGCAGTCCGACCGCAAGCTCTACCGGGAGGCCATGCAGGCTGCGTTGGCGGCGCAGGAGGGGCTGACGATCGAGGCGGCGGCGGTTGAGGACTTGGTGCTGGCAGATAGCGCCGTCGTCGGCGTCACGACCGCGGACGGCCGCACCTACAGCGCCCCGCGTATCGTCCTCACCACCGGCACGTTCCTGAAGGGCGTGATCCATATCGGTGACAAGCGCATCCCCGCCGGCCGTCACGGCGAGGCGCCGGCCATCGGGCTCTCAGAACGCTTGTACGGCGCGGATTTCGTGATGGGGCGCCTCAAGACCGGCACACCGGCGCGGCTGCAATCCAGCTCCATCGACTGGGCCTCGCTGGAGCTGCAGCATGGCGACGACGAACCCTCGCCATTCTCGTTCCTGACCGAGCGAATCACCAATCCTCAGGTCGCGTGCGGCGTCACCTACACCAACGCCGAGACGCACAAGATCATCGAAGAGTCGCTCTCGAAGTCGGCCGTCTATTCCGGCGCGATCAGCGGGCGAGGGCCGCGCTATTGCCCGTCGATCGAAGACAAGGTCGTGCGCTTCGCCGATAAGAATGCGCACCAAATCTTCCTAGAACCGGAAGGTCTGGATGACGACACCGTCTATCCAAATGGCATCAGCACATCGCTACCGGAAGACGTGCAAGAGCGCTTCATCCGCACGATCCCTGGGCTCGAGAACGTCGTCATCAAACGCCACGCCTATGCGATCGAGTACGACTACGTCGATCCGCGCGAGCTGATGCCGACGCTCGAGACCAAGCGCATCAAAGGTCTCTATCTCGCCGGCCAGATCAACGGCACCACCGGCTACGAAGAAGCCGCCGCACAAGGCCTGATCGCCGGCCTCAATGCAGCGCGCGCCGCGAGCGGGGGAGCGCCGTTCGAGATCACGCGCGCTGAAGGCTATATCGGCGTGATGATCGACGACCTCGTCACGCGCGGCGTCACCGAGCCCTATCGCATGTTCACATCGCGCGCCGAGTATCGTCTCTCGCTCCGCGCCGATAATGCCGACCAACGCCTCACCCAAAAGGGCATCGAGCTTGGCTGCGTCGGTTCTGCGCGATCGCGCAAATATGCCGATAAAATGCAGGAAATCGAAGCCGCACGCGCGCTCGCGAAAACGCTGCAGCTGACGCCGCAGCAAGCGGAAACGCACGGTCTCAAAGTCAATCAAGATGGCGTGCGTCGCGATGCGTTGGCGCTGCTTGCGTATCCCTCGATCAGCTACGATCAGCTCGCCGCGATCTGGCCAGAGCTCGGCGCGCTCTCGAAGCAAGCGCGTGAGCAGCTTGAGATCGACGCGCTCTATTCAGGCTATCTCGAACGCCAGGCGCTCGATGTCGAAGCGTTCAAGCGCGACGAAGATCTGCGCCTCTCGCCCGATCTCGATTACGCCAGCGTCGGCGGGCTTTCGAACGAAGTGCGCGAGAAGCTCAGCAATGCGCGGCCGGTCACGCTCGGCCAAGCGTCGCGCATTGAAGGCGTCACGCCGGGCGCGCTCACCGCGCTGTTGGCGCATGTCAAACGCGAACAAAGGAAACGCGCATGAAGCCCGCTCGCGACACGCTCTTCATCATCGCAGCGCCGTTCGTAGATGCGGCGCTCGATGGCACATGGTTCTGCACGTCGTGCGCGACGATGGAAGGCGCGCTGCTCGCCAACCCTGAGTGGGAGGCGCGCATCGATGTGCGCCGCAGCGCATTTCCGCGTCCGCGCAGCGACATCATCGCGCTGATCGGCGAGGGCAACCAATCCATGCCCGTCCTGGTGCTGGCCGCAGGCTCGACCCCGCCGGCCGACGCCAAGGAGTTCGAGGGCGTCTTTTTCCTCGATGAGCCGAAGCCGATCACCCGCTACCTGGCCGCGACCTATGGCGGGGCAGGGCCGCATCCGTGAGCTACGGACCCCAGGAATTCGCCCGGGACCTAGGGTTCCCCGTTTCACAGGAAACAATCACCCGCCTGGAAACCTATCAGAGGCTCCTCGGTGAGTGGTCTGAGCGGATGAACCTGGTCGGCCCCAAGGAGCTGGAGCTCTTTTGGTCCCGTCACGCGCTAGATAGCGCACAACTTCTGAAATTCGCCCCAGAGGCGAAATCGTGGGTGGATCTGGGCTCCGGGGCAGGGTTCCCCGCCCTTGTGGTTGCGAGCTTCCTGGCCGACACGCCTGGCGCCCAAGTCCACCTCGTGGAATCCATTGGCAAAAAGGCCAAGTTCCTTATGGCGGTGGCCGAGGAAGCAGGGCTGCCGGCCACCATCTTCAATCTGCGGATCGAGGACTTCGGGGCCGGAAAAGGCCGGTATGACGTCGTTACCGCCCGTGCTTTGGCTCCCTTGCCGCGACTCATCCCCTATGCGAAGCCGATTCTCGATCGCGGCGCGATCGGGCTCTTCCACAAAGGCGCAGACCTGGAAGCCGAGCTGGCCGCCGCGAAAGACGTCCTAAATGGTGGGGCGTTCCGGGCAGACGTGCTGGAGAGCATCAGCGATCCGCGCGGCCGCATTGTTCGCATAACAAAGGCCGCCTGATCGCCGAGCCTCCGAAGAGGAGACGGGGACATGCGAGTTTTGGCGATCGCCAACCAGAAGGGCGGCGTGGGCAAGACGACGACCGCGATCAATCTCGGCACCGCTCTGGCGGCGGCCGGGAAAGGCGTGCTGATCTTCGACACCGACCCGCAAGGCAACGCCTCGACCGGCCTCGACATCCATCCGCATGATCGCACCGTCACGAGCTATGACGTGCTCATCGGTCAGCTGCCGCTCGCGAAAGCGATCCTGCCGACCAAGGTGCCCAATTTGTACATCACGCCGGGCGACGCGCGTCTGTCCGGCGTTGAAGGCGAATTGCTCGGAGAGGCGCAACCACAGCATTTTCTGCGTCGCGCCATCGAACAATTCCGCGCGGAATCGCAGCTCGGCGTCGACTACATTTTGATCGACTGCCCGCCGTCTTTGAACGTGCTGACGGTGAATGCACTCACGGCATCGGACGGCGTGCTGGTGCCGTTGCAAACCGAATACTTCGCGCTTGAAGGCCTCGCGCAATTGGTCGCGACCATCAACGCGGTGAAGGTCAATTTGAATCCGACGCTCGATATCCAAGGCGTCGTGCTCACCATGTACGACAAGCGCACCACGCTCAGCGATCAGGTTGCGCAAGAGGTGAGGGCGCACTTCCCGGACAAGGTCTATGAGACCGTGATCCCGCGGAACGTGCGCATCAGCGAGGCGCCCTCGCACGGCCTGCCCGCGATCATCTACGATCAGAACGCCGCCGGTAGCAAAGCGTACATCGCTCTTGCCAAAGAGCTGATCGAACGCGAGCGCATCCGCCTCGCAGCGTAGGGGATCGGCAATTTTGGTAGGAACTCGGCAATAATTGCCGACGCAAACTTAACCACGAAACCGAATCGGGTCGGACGGACGGAGACGAGGGCGATGAGCGATTTGAGACCACGGGGCCTAGGGCGCGGACTGTCAGCGTTGCTTGGCGAACCCGTGCGCACCGATACGCCGACGCCCGCGAATGCGCCGGCCTGGCCTGCCACGAATGAAACGCGTCCCGCGCCGGTCGAGCCGCCGCGCAATGTGTTTGAATTGCCGGTGACGAACGCGCAGCCGCAAACACCTGCTCCGGCGCCGGCGCCCGTCGCCCCGATTGTCACTGCGCCGGCCGCGCCGACGCAAGCTGCCGCGAGCACCGACGGCCCGCGCTCGCTGCCGATCGATCTCGTGCAACGCAATCCGCAACAGCCGCGCCGCACGTTCGACGAGAGCGATCTGAACGAGCTATCGAATTCGATCCGCACGCACGGCGTGTTGCAACCGATCCTCGTGCGTCCGATCGCTGACGGCAAATATGAGATCGTCGCCGGTGAACGCCGTTGGCGCGCAGCACAACGCGCTGGCTTGCACACGATCCCGGCTGTGATCCGCGAGTTCAACGAAGTTGAAGTGCTCGAGATCGCGATCGTCGAAAACGTGCAACGCACGGATCTGAACCCGATCGAAGAAGCGCAAGGCTTCCAAGCGTTGATCGATCGCTTCGGTCGCACGCAAGAAGACATCGCCGAAGCTGTCGGCAAATCGCGTCCGCACATCGCCAACATGCTTCGCTTACTGAAGCTGCCGGATGATCTGCAAGAGATGGTGCGCGATGGCCGGCTCTCGTCAGGCCACGCTCGCGCGATCCTGACCGCTCCGGATCAACGCGGCTTGGCGCAGCGCGTCATCGCGGAAGGTCTGAACGTCCGCGAAGTTGAGCGCATCGCTCAACAAGCCAAGGACGAAAAGCACGGTCCGCGCGCTTCGGCGGTTGCTGCCGAGGCGAAGTCCGCCGACACGCGCGCGCTGGAAGCATCGCTCTCCAACGCACTCGGCCTCGACGTGACGATCGCTGAGAAGGGGAGCGCCGGCGAGGTGAAGATCACCTACAAGTCGCTCGAACAACTCGATGACGTCATCCGCCGTCTGCGCGGCGGTTTCTAAACACCAAGCTTCGCTTTTGCGTTCATGCGCGCGGGGGTAACCTCGCGCGCATGAATTCTGTTTACGCCTCTCTCGGCACCACGATCTTCGAGACCATGTCGCGGCTCGCGGCGGAGAAGGGCGCGGTGAATTTGGGGCAAGGCTTCCCCGAGGAAGACGGCCCGCGCGATATTCTTGAAGCCGCCGCCAAAGCCACGCTTGATGGCCCGAACCAATACCCGCCCTCACGCGGCATCCCCGGTCTCCGCCAGGCCGTCGCCGCGCATTATCGCGAGCACCAATCGGTCGACCTCGATTGGCAGAGCGAGATCACCATCACCTCCGGCGCGACCGAAGCCATCGCCGCCGCGCTGCTCGCCTTCATCGAACCGGGCGACGAAGTCATCCTCTTCGAGCCGATGTACGACGCGTATCTGCCGATGGTGCGCCGCGCCGGCGGCGTGCCGCGCATCGTGCGGCTAGAGCCGCCGCACTGGTGCTTGCAGCGTGAAACACTCAGCGCCGCATTCAGCGACAAAACGCGCCTCGTCGTCATCAACACACCGCACAATCCGTGCGCCTCGGTGATGAGCCGCGACGAACTCACGCGGCTTGCCGAGCTTTGCCGCGCGCATAATGCGATCGTCGTCAGCGATGAAGTCTGGGAGCATGTGCTGTTCGACGGCGTCGCGCATACGCCGATGCTGGAGATACTGCGCGACCGCACTTTGAAGATCGGCTCGGCCGGGAAGATGTTTTCGTTGACCGGATGGAAGGTCGGCTTCGCCTGCGGCGCGCCCGCGCTGATGGACATCTTCGCCAAGGCGCACCAATTCCTTACCTTCACCACGCCGCCTAATCTGCAACGCGCTGTCGCCTACGCACTCGGCAAAGAGCGCAGCTATTTTGACGCGATGCGGGCAGGCTTTCAGCGGTCGCGCGATCGGTTGGTGAGCGCGCTTGAGGGGGAGGGGTTCGTGTTGTTGCCGGCAAAGGGCGCTTATTTCGTCAGCATCGATCTCGCCGCGTCCGGCATTGCAATGAGCGACGAAGCCTTCGCGAAGCACGCCATCGAACACGGCGTCGCGACCATTCCGGTCTCGGCCTTCTATGCCAATCCAAACCCGCCCGCGATCGCGCGTCTGTGCTTCGCCAAGCGGGACGACACACTCGATCGCGGCGCCGAAGCGCTCATCCGCGCCAAGCGCGCGCTTTAGTTGTTGGGCGCGGTTTGTCCGGCTTCCTGCTGGCGCAGGTAAGCAACCACGGCTGGCGCGTCCTCCCAAGTGACCAGCGCATTCGGCATCGTCGTGCCTTCGTAGTCTTGGCTTGAATCGATCAGGAACGATTCGAGCCGAGACGCGGTCCATTCCTCATCGCGGCCAGCGAGCGCGGTGGAGTAGCCGAAGTCTGGCGCAGAGCCGATTTGCCGGCCGACAACACCGTTGAGCGGCGGGCCCTGTCCAGCTTCGCCGGTGAGGCTGTGGCATTGGGCGCAAACGCTTTGATAGATCCGCCGCCCACGCTGCAGTGGCGGCTCGTCCGGTGACTCACCTTCCTCAGGGAATGCGGCGCTAAGTGTCGAAATTCCGGTAACGACGAACGGGTCCGAATTCTCGTGCCGCGCTTCGTTGCGTACGAAAATCAGCTCGCCAAGGTCGGTGAGGATGGCCACGCGACCATCGCTCATCGAGATCATGTCCCGCAGACGGCGATACTCGAAAAACAGCGGCTCGGCGTACACTCCGCGGTCTCCGTCGATCCGCACATGGTAGAGCGAGTTGGCGCGCAGTGAGGCGACGAGCAGATTGTTGTCGGCCCACATCGGAAACTCCGTCGCGTCGGGCTGCACGACAGCGCTGATGCCGATCGAGGGGACGAACACGAAGGCGGGAGTAGCGTAACCCTCATGGCCATTGACCGAGCCTGGCGCGCCCCATGGGCGCTGCGGGTAAGCGTAGGCCATGCCGTAACTCACCAGCGGCCAGCCATAATTGGCGCCTTGTCGGATGATGTTGATCTCGTCGCCGCCTTGCGGGCCGTGCTCGGTTTCGATGATGCGGCCGTCGCGCATGATGACGAGGCCCTGCGGATTGCGCAGCCCGATGGCGTAGGGCGAGGAGCGTCCGGTTTCGAGATCGAGCTGAATGATCTTGCCGAGATCCCAGCTCATGTCTTGTGAGGCTTCGCGCGCGTCGTTGTAGCCATCGAACTGCAAGTGTCCGACGGAGATCAGCAGCGTGTTGTCGTCTTGCGCGACGATGCGGCCGCCGCCTTCCTGGCCGACGAACCGGAGCGCGCGGTCTTTGTAAGGGATGCAGTTGGGGCGAGCGATGTAGACGTCTTCCCATGGCGAGGTGATTGCGAGTTCATCGCCTGAAGCGTTCACATCAGCGGCGGCGACAACGAACTGCATGCAGTTCTCGCCGCCAAAGCGGGTGAAGCTTGCGAACAGGCGCCATTGGCCATCGGCGCGCTGTTGCGCCATCAGGTCCAAAACGCGGAACGAACCGATGGTGAAGAGGGGATCGTCGATCAGTTCGCTTTCGCGCAGCGCCTCAAGACCCATCGGGACGTTTGCATCGAGCGGGTAGAGGCGGTTTCCCGGACTGAGAACGCTCAACCGCCCCATCTGCGAGGCAACGACGATGTGCCCGTTCACTTCCGCGATACCGCCGCCGCCGGCCGAGCGCGCGCCGACCTGAACGATCGCGTACTGCAGCGTCACCTGATTGAGGATCGCGGACTGCCACTCGATCCGCTGGCTATCGTCTCCAACGGAGCCGCGAAGGGAGAGAATAACGTCGCCGACACGGCGCTCCAAACGATTGGCGAGATCGTACCGCTCGGCCCAGCCGCCCACCAAATAGCTCACACCGGCCAGCGCGATCGCGCCAATGACCAAAATCACGCGCGAGTGCGCGTGCAACCAGCTCAGCACCGGCCTTAACCGGTTTCCGATCTCGGTGAGCGTTTTCCGCACCATGATGCTTCCCATGCCAACGGCGTGCCGTTGAGGCAAGGCGCATCACCCTGGAGGCGCGGATTAACCGTGCGCTGAACAGATGAAGGGCGCCGCAGGGGGAGCTTCCCGCGACGCCCTTCTCTTCGAACTGCTTAGTCGTCGTTGCTTGCGAGGCGATTAGGCGACGATTTGGGCAGCTTGGCTCATCACGCTCATCGCCATCGGTGCGAACACGGCGCAGACGGCGATCAGACAGAAAAACTTCATCATGGCGATCTCTCCTCAGGCGACGATTTGCGCGGCTTGGTTCAGCGCGGCGTACGCAGCAGGCGCGAACAGCGCGGCGGCGAGGAGGAGGCTCATCAACTTGTTCATCTCGGTTGCTCCCAGAAGCGTCATCGCTTCGATGAAGAGAACCTAAGACGGGGTAGGGCAGGGCGCTGTGACGGCGGACACAGAGCGCGATATTGGAGACTATACCTTTGTTAGGCGATGGAGACCTAACAAAGGTATAGAAGCAGATAACGCCCTATTCCGGTCAGCCTGCCGGTGGCGCTTCTGGCTCCAGACGCGGCGTATCGACAGGATCGCTCTCCCCGCGTGAAACCACCTGCGCCACGACCAGGTCGCCCGTGACGTTCAGCGTGGTGCGGCACATGTCGAGGATGCGGTCTACGCCGAGAACGAGGCCGATGCCTTCCGGCGGGATGCCCACCATCGCCAGGATCATCGCGATCACCGGCAGCGAGCCGCCCGGCACGCCCGCCGTGCCGACGCCGCCCAAGATGCAGACCAGCATCACGATGAGCTGCTGATCGATCGAAAGCGCGATGCCGAAGAATTGCGCGAGAAACAGCACTGTCACGCCTTCGAAGAGCGCCGTGCCGTTCTGGTTGGCGGTGGCGCCGACAGTGAGCACGAAGCGCGAAATCTTGCGCGGCAGCTTGAGTTCAGTCTCAGCAGCGCGGAGTGAGACGGGGAGGGTGGCGTTGGACGATGCCGTTGAGAACGCAACCACCATCGGGTCGCGGACTTGGCTGAAGAAGGTGAGCGGGTTCTTGCCGCCAAACAGCATCACAAAGAGCGGGTAGACGACGAACATGTGGATCGCCATCGCACCGATGGCGACGCCCGTGAAACGTCCCAATGCGAGCAGGATGTCCCAGCCGAACATCGCGGCCAGATTGAACATCAGGCACGCAATCGCGATCGGTGCGGTTTTGATGACGAGGTTGAGCAATTTCATCATCACTTCGAACAGGCCGTTGATGACGAGCTGTAGCTGGTCGCTGGCCTTCGATTTCACCATGACCAGGCCAATGCCGAAGAAGACGGCGAACACCATCAGCGGCAGCACTTGCATGTCGGCTGCGGCCTTCACGACATTGCGCGGCACCAGTTCGAGAAAGAACTGGCCGAAGTTCACATTCTCCGGCGCGTTCTCGACGATGCCTTGCGCTGCGGTCGCATTCTGCTCAAGCAAGCGTTGCGCGAGCGCTGGATCAATGCCGGCGCCGGGCTGCAACAGGTTCACCGCCGCCAAACCGATCAGCACCGCGATCGACGAGATTACCACAGTGATCAGCAGCGTTTTCCAGCCAACACGTCCGAGCGCAGTTAGATCGCCCATCTCGGAAACGCCGACGACGATGGCGCTGAACAGAAGCGGCAGCATCAACATGAACAGCAGGCCGAGGAAGATCTGCCCGATCGGCCCGGTGATGTTGGCGATGATCCAATCGACCTGCGCCGCCTGGCCGGTCATCACGTCCGGATTGGCCAAGTGCGGCGCCATGATCGTCTGATTGACGTAGATGCCGATGCTCAAGCCGATGGCGAAGCCGATCAGCATCAGCAGCCAAAGGGGAAAGCCGCCGCTCTTGGTCGTGTCCATTCAGGAAACCTCTCTGCCCCGTTCGCTAACGGTCGGCGACGGAGAGAGCAACAGAAAGCGGAGTAGGGCTAGCCGCCCACCAGCTTCGCCACGCCGCGATATGCATCCGCGGCAATGAGTTCCTGCGGCGCGCCAGCGGTCTTGCTGCGCAGCTCGGCTGACCACAGCACGTCATAAGCGGCGTTCAGTTTCTTCGCCGTCCAGAGCCGCGCTTGTGCTGCAACCGCGTCGCGCTCTTTCCAGAACACAGGCGGACGCAGGCGCGATACCGCATCGCTTGGGCTGGCGCCGCCATCGATCATCGCGCGCGCGTCGCGGAGCTGATGCATGCGCCGGAGGAGGGCGCGCAGCGCAGAGACGCCGGACAAGCCATCGATCCGCGCCAAAGCCTCAACCGCTTGCGCGACCTTGCCTTGCGCCGCCGCCAAGCTCGCCGCATCGAGCGCGCTTTCCGCTTCGCTCGCCATCAAAGCTTCGATGTCATCCGCCGAGATCGGTCGCTCCAATTTGTGTGCATAGAGCGCCAGTTTCTCGATCTCCTGGCGCGCCATGCCGCGATCGGAGGGCAGGGCGGCGAGGAATGTGTCTTCGGCGCCGTGATCAAATTTCAGTCCGAGATCCTTCGCCAGCGCGCGCGCGTACTGCGCCCGCTCCGCTTCGGTCTCTTCGTAAAACGCAATGACAGCGCCGTTTTTCGCGGCGGTGAAATGTTTCACAAGCGCTGCCGTCGAACCCAGATCGCCGGCCTCAACGATCAGATATCCGCCCGGCTCGCCGCGTTCGATCGCTGCGAGCTCATGCTCGATCGCGCCATCGGCGCCTTTACCGGAAATGCGCGCCCACACCACAGTGGGCCCGCCGAGCAGCGATTGCGCCGCGAGCGCGTCACCGAGGCGCGCTGCGTCTTTCTTGATCTCGTCCTCGCCAAGCTTGGTCACCGCATACGGATCGTCAGACTTGCCCACAGCCCACGCCGCAAGCGTTTGCGCTGCTTCGTGCACAAAGCTCTCGTTCGGACCGTAGAGGAGGACAGCGCGGATGGCTTTGTCCGGCTTGTCGAGAAAGCGCCGGATCGAGGCGCCCTGAATCTTCATTCTAGCTGGCGCGCGCTTGCGCCATGCGCAGCGCGAGTTCGGCGCGGAAGCGTTGCGCCATCGTCTCGGCGGCGCGCTCGCGCGCGTCGTCTTGCGCGGCGATTTCACCGAACGCGGCGGTCGGGATGTCGTAGTTCACCACCGTCAGCACCGAGCCGCGCATCACGCGCCCGCCGCCGGCTGGCGTCAGAACATAATTGGCGATCAAGCGCAGCTCGGAGCGCGTGGCGGATTCGTCGACGCGGATACCGAGCGGCGTGACTTGTTCGGTCAGCGTGATCTCGAGCAGGGCAGGCGGGGAGCCGTCATTTTCCACCGAAAGGATGCGGTCGAGCTCGGCGCGGAGCACGTGCCCGGCCATGCCATCGATCTGGGTCAGCGTCACCGGCCCGATGGCGTTTTGCCCGCTGGGTTGCGCGTACATCGGCTGGAAGCCGCACGCGGCGAGCAGCAGGGTCAGGCTGGCGAGCAGTGGGCGCATCGGACGATCCTCAGTTCGCGACGATATTGACGATCCGGTCGGGGACCACAATCACCTTACGGACAGTCTGTCCCTCAAGGAATTGCACCACCAAGGGGTGTTGCAGCGCCATTTCGCGGACATCGGCCTCCGCCGCGCCCTTCGGAGCCTCGATCTCCCCACGTTTCTTGCCATTGACCTGGATCGGCAGGGTCACGGTCGTCCGCGCCGCCAGTTGCGGATCGGCCACAGGCCATGGCGCGGTTGCGACAAAGCCCTGACCGCCGAGCGCCTCCCAGCACTCCTCTGCCAGGTGCGGCATGAATGGCGAGATCAGCTGCGCCAGGATGCGCAGCGCTTCGGCCCGCACCCAGCGCTCGGCCTCGCCGTCGCCCTTCAGTTTGGCGATGCCGTTGACCAGCTCGTAACAACGCGCGACGGCGACGTTGAAGCGGAAGCCCTCGATGTCGTCGGTGACGCTCTGAATGGCGCGGTGCGCGAGTTGGCGCAGCGCCAGAGGTTCACCCAGCATGATGCTTTTCGGCGGCGCGTCGGTGGGCGAGGGCATGTCGCCCGCGCTCGCCAACGTCCAGACCCGTTGCACGAAATTCCAGGCGCCTTTGACGCCCGACGCCGTCCACTCAACATCGCGTTCAGGAGGGGAGTCGGAGAGCACGAACCAACGCGCGACATCGGCGCCGTAATCGGTGACGAACGCATCGAGATCGACGACGTTTTTCTTCGACTTCGACATCTTCTCGATGTTGCCGATCTCGACCGGGATGTTTGTGCCTACGATGAATGCGCCGTCAGCCCGATGATCAACCCATTCGGGCAAGGCCCACTGTGGAGGCACCCAAAACTCGATAGCGGTCATCTGCTCGATAAGCGACGGACCTACGGACTTTGGGGTGCGAAAATCGACACCGAGGGTCGTTCCCTTAACAACGACGACATACTCGTCCAATGACTCGGTCAAACTGCCGTCAATTTGGGTCTCGCGCACGCGATACGTCTCGTGAACCACCATGCCTTGCGTGAACAAGCTTTTGAACGGTTCGCCATTCGCGGGGCCGTCGAGGAAGCCGCAATCGCGCATCGCGCGCGTAAAGAAGCGCGCATAGAGCAAGTGCAACACCGCGTGCTCAACGCCGCCGACATATTGATCGACAGGCAGCCAATAGCTCGCCGCCTTCTTGTCGAACGGCGCGTTCTCGTTATTCGGGTCCGTGAAACGCGCGAAATACCAGCTCGAATCCACGAATGTGTCGAGCGTGTCGGTTTCACGTTGCGCGTCGCCGCTGCACTGCGGGCACTTCACGTTCTTCCAGGTCGGGTGGCGATCGAGCGGATTGCCCGGCTTATCTTTGTCGAAGACGACGTCTTCCGGCAGCGCGATCGGCAAGCTCTCCACCGGCGCCGGCACGACGCCGCATTTGGCGCAATGGATCGCCGGGATCGGGCAACCCCAATAGCGCTGACGTGAAACACCCCAATCGCGCAGACGCCATTGCGTCGTCGCTTCGCCCTTGTCGAGCTTCACCAGTTCTTCGATCGCACGCGGCAGCGCCTGGCGCGTCGGCAGACCATCGAGGAAAGCGGAATTGTAAGCGACGCCATCGTCGGTGAACGCTTCGGTCGTCACCGCGTACGTCGCGGGGTCCGCGCCATGGGGCAGCACGACCGGCTTGAAGGGGAGGCCGTATTTGTTGGCGAAATCCAAGTCGCGCTGATCGCCGGCGGGCGAGCCGAAAATGGCGCCCGTGCCGTAGGTCGAGAGCACGAAATTCGCGCCCCACACCGGCAATTCCCAGCTCGGATCGAACGGGTGTTTCACGCGCACGCCGAGATCGACGCCGAACTTCGGCGCCTTCTCGATGTCGGCTTCGCTGGTGCCCAAATGCGCGCATTCTTCGATGAACTTCGCGACTTTCGGGTCGTGCTCAGCAATGGCCTTGGTCAGCGGATGATCCGGCGCCAGCGCCAAAAAGCTCGCGCCAAACAGCGTGTCGGGGCGCGTGGTGTAAACCTCGATTGGATCGCGCGCGTGACACGGTTCGCCCGCGGGCGTCTGCGCCAGGAACGACGGCGCCGAAGCGATGTCCCACCAGATCTTCGCGCCTTGGCTTTTGCCGATCCAGTTCGACTGCATCAGCCGCACTTTGTCGGGCCACCTGTCCAAGCCGCCGATCGCTTGCAGCAGATCTTCGGCATAGGCCGTGACCTTGAACATCCACTGCTCAAGCTCGCGCGTCTCAACCGGCGCGCCCGAGCGCCATCCCTTGCCGTCCACCACCTGCTCGTTGGCGAGCACGGTGTTGTCGACCGGGTCCCAATTCACTTTCTGCTTCTTGCGATAGACGAGACCCTTCTTCCAGAAGGCCAAGAACATCGCTTGCTGGTGTTTGTAATAAGCCGGATCGCACGTCGCCAATTCGCGCGACCAATCGATGGCAAGACCGAGCAATTGCAACTGGCCGCGCATCGCGGCGATGTTGTCGTAGGTCCAGCCCTTTGGATGGATGTTGCGCTCGATCGCGGCGTTTTCCGCCGGCAAGCCGAACGCGTCCCATCCCATCGGATGCAGCACGTTGTAGCCGTTCGAGCGCCGGAAGCGCGCGATCACATCGCCCATTGCGTAGTTGCGCGAGTGGCCGACATGGATGCGCCCCGACGGGTAGGGGAACATCTCGAGGATGTAGGCCTTGGGTTTGCCCTCCGCTTCTTCAGCCGAAAGCGCGCGATCTATCGCGGACGCAGCCCAACGCGCGCGCCACTTCGGCTCGACTTCACGATGATTGTAACGCGACATTCCAACGCCCTCTTATGGGGCGCTTGAGTGGCGGCAAACGCCCCGCCTGTCTAGTTAGCCGCCGCGTGAGTTCAGCCGAAGCTGACGGGCGCGCGTAAGGATCGCGTTCTCGATCTGGATTTCGGTGTCGGGATCGACGGCCGCATCAGCCCACTGACCATTGTTGTTGGTCTGGCGGAAAATCGAGACGTTGAGCGCATCGGCGCGCAGGCGCGTATCGAGAATGTAGACGGTGGCCTTGAAGCGCTCGTTCGGCGCGGCAGCGTCCGTGTACCAATCGGTGATGATGACGCCGCCGTACGGATCGGCCGAAGCGAGCGGCATGAAGTTCAGCGTGTCGAGCGAAGCGCGCCACAGGTACGAGTTGACGCCGATGCCGGCTTCGCTGTCGTTGCCGCCACCGCCGCCGCCGCCGAAAATCGGAATGCCGCCGCGATCGCGATTGTCATCCGCGCGCGACTGGCCTGCGGGGCCGTCATCGCCGCGGAAAGCAGAGCAGGCAGCCAACGCCAGGGCGGCGACCATGAAAAGCGCGCCCCGCAAGAGCCCAGCCTGAATCATACGAACTTCCTCCGCTAATCCCCGCCGGCTCGATCCCCGAAGCCGCGCGCCCGCCCGTATAACACGGGCGTTCATCAGGGCCAGAGGTCCACTGCGAACCCGGCGATGTTGTGGCTGGGGCTCGCCTGGTTGGTTAACCGGTCGGAACAAGGCGACCCCTGCCACGTTTTTGACGAAATATTCGCAGGTGCTGTGTCTTAAAGTTCACTGCGGATCAGTCCGTGTTCGGCTATATTGAAGTCGTACGTCTGGAAGCTGTGGGGAAAGTTGTGTTCAAGCCGGTGACATGGGCAATCGCAGGAGCCGCCGTTTTGGCGACGGCCGGCGTCGCGCATGCGCAAGAACGGCCTGCCGCGCCCGTAGCAGCCCCGGGCGCAACCGCCCCACCGAGTGGCGCGGTACCATGGTACCAGCGGTTTACCACCTCAAGCGGCGTCACCGAATCTATCACGGGCGAGACCGAGAATGATCGTCTGCCGGCGCCGACCTGGACGCTGAACCAGCGTTGGGGCGTCACGCTGGATGTTCGCGAAGCTGAGCGCGTCGAGCGTCTGCCGGAAGGCAGCAGCCGCGATCAGACGTCGGTGGGCGCGTACTACCAATTTACGCCGGGCGTTCGCGTTGGCGGTGAAGTCAGCGTCGAAACCGGTGAGCGTCCGCTCAACGTCACGCGCCCGACTGGCCGTGAAGAAGAGCCGCGCGCTGGCGTCCGCATCGAGTCCGCGTTCCGCTTCTAAGCGAAGAACGCATTCACTGCAGCACAACCGGCAAAGCCTCGCCCCGCGAGCGATGCTGCGCGCTTAGCGTTCACACCGCCAAGCGCGATTACTGGAATCGGCGACGTGCGCGCGATTTGGCTTGCGTGAAAAAGTCCGAGCGGCGCATGCCCTGACGCGCTCTGTGTTGGAAACAGCGGCGAGAGCACGCACGCGTCCGCGCCCGCCGCCGCCGCGCGCGCGATCGCTGCGGCGGAGTGCGCTGCCGCTGTCATCAGCCGTTCACTGCTTCGCAGCGCTAAGCGCTCTTCCGGCCAATGCACGCCGTCGGCCCCGACGCGCTGCGCCAGCTCCGGATCAGCTGCGATCAGCAGTTTCAGCCCATAAGAGCGCGCGATAGACGCCAAGCGCCGCGCCACCCGCATGCGCTCCGGCGCGCCAAAGTGGCGATAAACCACGCACGTTCCGCGCGGCAGTTTGCGCGCTACCGCGCACGGATCAGGCGTTCGCGCTGGATCGGTGAAGAAATACAGGCTGGGAATGGAGGGCGCGCCGGCAGCACGGTTGAGCCTCGCCGCCTGCGCCGCTAGCAGATGAACCGAAGCCATGAGTGATCTCGCCTCCGACGTCTCCGCGCGCCGCGCCGACATTCTCGCGCGCATCGCCGCCGCGGCCAAGGCCGCACACCGCGACGCAAGCGCGGTGACGCTGGTTGCCGTCTCTAAGCTGCAGCCGGATGATCGCATCGATGCAGCGCTGGCTGCGGGCCAACGCGTATTCGGCGAGAACCGCGTGCAAGAGGCGCAAGCGCGCTGGAGCGCACGCCGCGCCACTGGAAATCTCGAACTGCGCCTCATCGGTCCGCTGCAATCCAATAAGGCCGAAGACGCGGTCGCTCTGTTCGACGCAATTGACACGCTCGATCGCCCGAAGCTCGCCGCCGCCTTGGCCGAGGCCGTTCAGAGACTTGGCCGCGCGCCAGAGATCCTCGTTCAGGTGAACACAGGTGAGGAACCACAGAAGGCCGGCATTAGCCCGGTTGATGCCGACGCCTTTATCCGAGCAGCGCGAGAGGACTATGGCCTGCCGGTTAGGGGTCTCATGTGCATCCCGCCGGTCGATGAGGCGCCGGCGATGCATTTCGCGCTCCTGGCGAAGATCGCCGCCCGCAACGGTCTGACCGAGCTCAGCATGGGCATGAGCGAGGATTTTGAGACCGCAGTCCGTTTCGGCGCCACCCAGATTAGGGTCGGTTCGGCGCTGTTTGGGGAGCGGCGCTAACCGTCGCGATTGCAAACCTGTGAAAGGACATGCTCATTATCTTTAGGATAGCCTCCAGATCAGCATGAGCCGCGACACCACCATTCTCATCATCGACGACGACACCGATCTTCGTCAGGCCCTGGTCGAACAGTTCGACCTGGAGCCCGGCTATGCCGGCGCCGGCGCTGGCAGTGCGGCCGAGGGACTGGTGGCGGCGGAGCAGGTCAAACCGGCGGCTATCGTCCTCGATGTGAGCCTGCCTGACATGGACGGCTTCGACGCCTGCCGGAAGCTACGCGAGCAAGGCGTGAAGGCGCCGATCATCATGCTGACGGGCGCTGCGCAAGAAGAAGAACACCAGGTTCAGGGTCTCGACGCCGGCGCCAATGATTATGTGCTGAAGCCGTTCAAGTACTCGGTGCTGCTTGCCCGCATCCGCGCGCACCTCCGCAGCCATGAGGCCAGCGAGGACGCTGTCTATCGCATTGGGCCCTACGAATTCCGCCCGTCGACGCGCGTGCTGGTGGACGCCGCGCAAAAGAAGGTGCGCCTGACTGACAAAGAGACCTCAATCCTTCGCTATCTTTATCGCTCGGGTGAAAAGCCGGTCGGCCGCGAGGAGCTGTTGCGCGAAGTGTGGGGCTACAACGCCAACGTCACGACGCACACGCTCGAGACGCACATCTATCGTCTGCGCCAGAAGATCGAGCCCGACGCGCAAAGCCCTAAGCTCTTGATCACCGAGACCGGCGGCTACCGCCTGCAGGTCTAGCCTGCCATGCATCTTATCCTCGCCCGTGACGATTCCGGCGCGCCCGAGATATTCCGTTCGATCCAAGGTGAGGGCCCAAAGGCCGGGGAGCCCCGCACGTTCATTCGTCTGAGCGGCTGTAATCTGCACTGTGTCTGGTGCGATACCGCTTACACATGGAATTGGCGCGACACGCCGTTCACGCACGAGCGCGGTCAGAAGTTCGAACGCGAAGCGGAATCTATCAAGCTAACGATAGAGGAAACGGCCACGCGCGCAGCGGCGCTCGCGAGCGAGGGGTTCGTCATCACCGGCGGCGAGCCGTTAGTGCAACGTGGTGCGCTGCCGACTCTGATTGATGCACTCAAAGCGGCCGCGCCAAACTCTGCGATAGAGTTCGAGACCAATGGTTCAATCGCGCCCCCTCAAACGCTGATAGATCGCACCGATCTTTTCGTCGTCTCGCCGAAATTGGCGCACTCTGGCAACGCGGCCATGATCGCGCTGAAGCGCGATGCGCTCAACGCCTTCGCCGCGCTGCCAAGCGCGGTTTTCAAGTTCGTCGCCCGGACCGAAAAGGATGTGCTGATGGCCTCGATACTAGCCGAAGAGTGTGGCGTCGAAGCCGGACGCGTTTACATCATGCCCGAGGGCACAGATGTCGATACACTCGCTGCGCGCGCGGAAGCGCTAACTCCAGCCATCGACGCCCACGGCTTCCAGCTCACCCAGCGCCTGCACATCGCCATGTTTGGCCAGAAGCGCGGCGTCTGAAACGCAAAACGCCCTGGCCGTAGCCAGGGCGTTCGCGCGATCCACAAAGTGGAAGCAGTTTTACCAGCGGAGGAACGTGTCCGAGATATCGCGAGCCGAGTTCCACAGACCACCATTGGTGTTGTCTTGCAGCGTGCCGCCGCCGATGTTGAGGCGAACACCGAGCTGCAGCGAGTCGGTCTCGTTATAGTCGCTGCCGCTGTATTCGTAGTTGGTGTTGGTCCAGTTGCCGAACACTTCGATGTTGTTGGCGAACTGGTACGCCGCGCCCAGCGACCATGCGTCGAGGTCATAGCCAGCGCCGGAGTCGATCTCGTTGACCGAGTAGCCAGCGTTGATGGCGAAGTTCGGCATGAAGAAGTACGAACCGCCGATGTTGTAGTGTTCGCCGTCGTAGTTGTTGTCGCCGAAATCGCTGAACGCGATCGAGCCGTCGACCGAGAAGTTGCCCCAGTCGTTGCGCGCTTCGACGCCATAGACCGAGCCGCCGTCGCCGTAATAGTTCAGCATGCCGGCGAAGCCGCCGACGTTGAAGCCAGCCAGATCGCCCGAGAGGTGCGCGGCGGCGTAGCCGTGGCTGTAGCCGTCATCGGTCCACTCTTGCAGCGACGTGCGGCCGTCAGCTTGCAGACGCAGGCCGTGCGAAATGTCCGTCGCAACGGCGCCGCCGAGGCTGTAAGCGTCGAAGTCGCTGCCGCTGTCGTATTCAGTGTTTTCGTAGGTGTAGTCGACGGCGCCAATGGTGTCGGCAGAAGCAACGCCCGGCGCGATGAGGGCAGCCGCGGCGGCGGCGCCAACAAAGATATTTTTCATTGAGGTATGTCCCCTGAGGTTTGTTGTCGGGCGCGGGGTTTGTCATCGCGCTCTGCGGGGCAATAAGCGCTCAGGTGGTAAACAAGACCTTTCCATTGCGCCGTGGTAGCGGGGCCCGCGCGATTTTTGATGCGGGTCGCGAATGAAGTGTGGCGCCAGAATCACAACACGTTAACGCGGCGCGCTTCGCGCAACGAAGAAGCGCGGACCTTTCGGCCCGCGCTTCTGGCGTTTCATCCCTAGCTTTTCTGTTTAGTCCGCAGTCGCTTCTTTGCCGGCGACGACACGGGGTGCGGCAGCGCCGCGTGCAGCAGCAGCGCGCATCGGCTTACCCGTACGAGCGGCGCCGAGACGATCAACCAATGCTGCGTATTCATCCCAGAGCTGTTGCGGCAGACGTTCGCCGAACTTCTCGTAGTGGCCGGGGATGAGATCGGCTTCTTCCGCCCAAACGTCGAGATCGACGCTGGTCAGCGTGTTCATGGCTTCGTCGCTGATGGTGAGGCCGCTAATGTCGAGCGAACCCTTGGCCGGCACATAGCCGATCGCGGTTTCATCCGCTGCAGCTTTGCCGTCGAGACGCTCGGCTACCCACTTCAGAACGCGGGCATTATCGCCGAAGCCCGGCCAGATGAACTTGCCGTCTTGGTCTTTGCGGAACCAGTTCACGAAGAAGATCTTCGGCAGCTCAGCGCCCTGGCGCTCGCCGACCTTCAGCCAATGCGCGAAGTAATCGCCCATGTGATAGCCGCAGAAGGGCAGCATCGCGAACGGATCGCGGCGCAGTTCGCCAACCTTGTTCTCCGCCGCAGCCGTGCCTTCCGACGCGACGTTCGAGGCCAAGAACACGCCGTGAGCCCAGTCGAACGCTTCCGTCACCAACGGCACTGCCGAAGCGCGACGGCCGCCGAACAGGATTGCATCGATCGGCACGCCCTTCGGATCTTCCCACTCCGGCGCGATTACCGGGCATTGGCCGGCGGGCACTGCGAAGCGTGAGTTCGGGTGCGCGGCGGGGAATTTCGAATCCGCCAGCCACGGATTGCCCTGCCAATCGGTCAGACCAGCCGGCGGCTCCTTCGAGAGACCTTCCCACCAGACATCGCCATCTGCGGTGAGCGCGACGTTGGTGAACACCGTGTTTGAGTGCAGCGTATCGAGCGCAGACTTGTTGGTTTTCGAACCGGTGCCGGGCGCGACGCCAAAGAAGCCCGCTTCCGGGTTGATGGCGTAGAGCTTGCCGTCTTCGCCGAAACGCATCCAGCAAATGTCGTCGCCGATCGTCTCGGCTTTCCAGCCAGGAATGGTCGGCTGCAGCATGGCCAGGTTGGTCTTGCCGCACGCGGACGGGAAGGCCGCTGCGATATACTTGTGCTCGCCCTTCGGGTTGGTGAGTTTCAGGATGAGCATGTGCTCAGCGAGCCAACCCTCATCGCGCGCCATCACCGAAGCGATACGCAGCGCAAAGCACTTCTTACCCAAGAGCGCGTTGCCGCCGTAACCAGAGCCGTAAGACCAGATTTCGCGCGTCTCAGGGAAGTGCACGATCCACTTCTCTTCGTTGCACGGCCACGGCACGTCCTTGGCGCCAGCAGCGAGAGGTGCGCCAAGCGTGTGAACGGCCGGCACGAAGAAACCGTCTTCGCCGAGCTCTTCCAGTGCGCCTTTGCCCATGCGCGTCATGATGCGCATCGAAGCGGCGACGTAACCGGAGTCGGTGATCTCAACGCCGAGTTGGCTGATCTTCGAACCAAGCGGGCCCATGCAGAACGGCACGACATACATTGTGCGGCCGCGCATGCAGCCATCGAACAAGCCATCGAGCTTGGTGCGCATTTCAGCGGGCGCGACCCAGTTGTTGGTCGGGCCGGCGTCTTCTTTGTCTTGCGAGCAGATGAAGGTGCGGCTCTCAACGCGCGCGACGTCCTTCGGATCGGAAGCAGCGTAGAAGCTGTTCGGGCGCTTCGCCGGATTCAAACGCTTCAGCGTGCCGGCGGCGACGAGTTCATTCGTCAGCCGTTCCCATTCTTCTTCCGAACCATCGCACCAATAGACGCGGTCCGGCTTGGTCAGGGCGGCAATGGATTCCACCCATTGAACCAGTTTCTTGTGCTTGGTCGGCGCGGGGTGAAGGCCAACGATCTCAGTCAACGGAATCCCTCCAGGCGCCACGTTTGGGTCGTGCGCGGCGCTCGTTTTGAAGCGGCCAAAATGTGTGAGAGGGCGTTTAAGTCAAACGGCTTCTTCGGGCCACCGTGAGTCTGCAATTGCTACCGGTGGCAATCGCTTTGCAGGGCAGATTTGCCGCCGTGGAGGGAAATCCGCGACGGCAAGCCGCTCCCCTCAGCCCCGTTGGGTCGCCGTCCAGTCCGACATGATGCGATCGAGCACGGTAAGCGGCACCGCGCCGTTGGCGAGCATGGTGTCGTGGAAGCCCTTGAGGTCAAACCGGGCGCCAAGAGCCGAGCGCGAGGCGTCTCGCATCCGGTTGATGGCTTGGCGGCCGACCATGTAGCTGCACGCTTGGCCCGGCCAAACGCAGTAGCGCTCGATCTCGGTGGTGACGGAGCTTTCCTGATCGCCGGTCGCCTCGACCATCGACGCGATGGCTTGTTCGCGGCTCCAGCGCAGATGGTGGATGCCGGTGTCAACGACCAGGCGCGAGGCGCGGAACGTCGCCGATTGCAGATAGCCCAAGCGGCCCAGACGATCGTCGGCGTAGACGCCGAGTTCATCGGCGAGTTGCTCCGCGTACAAGCCCCAGCCTTCGCTGAACGCCGAGAAGCCAAGCATGGCGCTGCGGATGAACGGGATCGAGCCTGACTCTTGTTGGATCGCAATCTGCCAGTGATGGCCCGGTACGCCCTCGTGATAGTTCAGCGTCGGCAGCGTGAACTTCGGCCACTCGGATGTGTCGCGCAGATTGATGAAGTAAGCGCCCGGACGCGAACCATCCAGCGCCGCGCGCTGGTAATAGCCGCCCGGCGCGCCGGCTTCGATCGCCGGCGGCACGCGCCGGATTTCGAGCTGCGCCCGCGCCAGCGTGTTGAACGCCTGCGGCATCAGCGACTCGATGTGGCGCGTCTGTGTGTTGAGGTCCGCCAGGATCTGTGCGCGGCCTTCGTCGGTGTTCGGATAGAGCTGATCGGGACGGCGCGAGATTTCACGCACCCGCTCAGCCACGCTGCCGCGCGTCAGGCCTTCTGCGCGCAGAATGCCGTCCATTTCGCTGTGGAATTGGCGAATGAGCTCCAGGCCGATGTCATGGATTTCTTGCGGCGACATCGTCGTCGTGGTGCGGCTTTGCAGGGCTGCGGCGTACATTTCAGCACCACGCGGCAAGCGCCAGATTCCCGCATCATGCACGGCGCGCGGACGGATCGCCCGCAGCGCTTCGATCTGACGGCGATAAGCCGGGAAGACGGTGTCGCGGACCAGAGCTTCGGCCTGCGAGACGTACGCTGCGCGCTCGCCTTCGGCGACGCCTTGGGTGTTCGGCAGGCGGCGCACCAGCGTTTGGACAAGCGATGTCTGCGAAGGTTCGCGCGAGGAGAAGCCCTCAAGCGAGCTCAGCGCGCCATCGATGGCGAAGTCCGGCGGGATGACGCCAGCGGCCGCGTCTTCTGCAATGATCGCAGTTTCCTGATCGAGCTGCGTCGCAAAGCCAGTGAGGCGCACCAGGTACGCGTCCGCTTCATCGCGCGTGCGCAGCGGGTGTTGCTGATCGAGGAAATCTGGGCCGTTGCGATAGCCGCCGGTGAGCTGCGTCACCGCATAGGGCGAACCCGCGCCGCCGCCGACCTCGAACGCCGACGTTGCGAGATTGTTTTCGTACGCCGTGACGACGACATCCAGAGTCACCTGATCGCGCGGCGGCAGCGCATTGCGGTCGATCGCACGCAGTTCGGTGAGGGCGGTCTGTTGCAAAGCGCGCGCTTCGCGGCCCGCGGCTTTCGAGCGATCGCTGACCTTATCGATGAAGCGATAACCGGCGCGCTCTTCGGTAATGCCGAGGCTGGTGCAAAGTTCTGGCGCGCGCCGGAACGTCATCGCGACGGCGCGATCGAGGATGGCTGTCAGCTGCGCGCTGGCGTCGCCTGCCGCTGGTGCGGCGGTGGCGACGGTTTCGCCGGAGCTGGCGCAGCCGCCGAGGAGCGCTGCGCCCGCAGCGCCGGCAGCCAGAAAATCGCGTCGTGAAAAGGTCATGGAGGCATCCCCGCTCATTTGGTTGCGACGATACTAGGCCGCGAAGGCGCGCGGACAAACCGCTTGCGATGAAGCGCCAGAGATTCGAGCTAGAGTTTTAGGCCCGCCACCACGGGAACATGATCGCTCGGCCGTTCCCAGGAGCGACAGGGGACGTGGATATGGAAAGCCTCGGCTTGTGAGGTCACAGCGAGGTCGGACGTCGCCCAGATATGATCGAGGCGGCGACCGCGATTGTTCCTGGTCCAGTCGGGGCTGCGATAGCTCCACCAGGTGAAGAGCTTTTCCGGATCGGGCCGGTGCAGACGCGCCAGATCGACGAACCCGCCCAGATCGCGCACCGCATTCAGCCGATCGGTCTCGCCGGGCGTATGCGAGACGACGTCTAAGAGCTGCTTGTGGCTCCAAACATCGAACTCGCCCGGCGCTACGTTGAGATCGCCGACGAGCACGGTCGGCACAGTACCTTTGCGCTTTTTGTAGAGCCGCTTCATGCGGTCGAGCACGTCGAGTTTGTGAACGAACTTCGGGTTCGTCATTTCCGGCTCGTCGGCGCCCGCCGGCACATAAAGATTGTGCACTTCGATGCCGCCAATATTGGCCGCTGCGATCCGCGCTTCGCCTTTCGGACAAATCTTCGGCGCCTCAACCGGTTCGAGCTTAAGCTTCGAGACGATCGCCACGCCGTGCCAGCCTTTTTGGCCGACGACATGGGTGTGCTTGTAGCCCGCCGCCTTGAACGCCTTCGCCGGAAACTCGCCGTCGCGGCACTTGATCTCTTGCAAGCAAAGAACATCTGGCTTCGCGTCAGCGAGGAAACGGCAAACCGTCTCGATCCTCAGCCGCACAGAATTGATGTTCCAAGTCGCGATCTTCATCCGCGCCTTCTGCAAGCATCTGAGCTGAAAATGAAGGAGGCCCGATCGCTGTCCGCGACCGGGCCTCTCATTTGGCGCCTTGAGGGGGGCGCATCTCGCCGGAAGGGGAAATCCGGCTTCACGATCGCCACGCTGGATCCGTCAGCGGGGGGACGACGCCATCCAGGGGGATGTTGCGGCGATCGCTACCCGTTGTAGATACGCCACATCGGCGAAAAAATCAAGATGTCGATGGTGTAACGACTTGCCTTGTTCAGCGAACTTTGGCTGGCGCGCCGCTTAGCGACGGCCGGGCCGACGATCGCGATCGAGCATGTCTTCGAGACGGAACAATGAGCCGTCGAAGCTGCCAGGCTGCGTGACGTCAGACAGCGTGATGCGCGTGCGCGCGCCTGTTGCATCGATCACGTCCCACGACCGCAGTTCAGCGTTCTCGCCGTGGAATTGCAGGATGATCTGCCCGTCCGTCTGACCGCCACGATCACGCGCCGTCACCATCAGCCACGGTCCAGACGACGACACGCGCAAGACGCGCGCATTGCGCTCAAGATCGATGTTTGAGCCCAAAATGATGTTGAGCGGCGTTGAGCGCAGCGACGTGCGCTCGGTGGTGCGGAGCTCCGTATCGCGCAACGCAACAACGCTGCCGTCCGAGACGATCAGCATCGTCGCCGGCGGATCGTACTCGAAACGCATGCGTCCAGGCCGCTGAATATAAACGGTGCCGCTCGCGCGCCCGCCGCCCGGCGAGGCTTGCATGAACCGCGCTTGCAGGCGGGTGAAGCTATTCAAGGTGCGGTTGGCCCGCTGCAGGCCGGCAGCGCGCTCTGCGCCTTGCAGCACGACGGGCGTCGTCTGCGCAAAAGCCGCCGGCGCGATCGTCGCGGCGGCCAAACCAAGAAGGGCGGTGCGTCTCAACATGAAAGTCATCTGGCCCAAACGCATGGCGAAAAAAAGGGTTCACCGGGTGCGGCGACGTGGCAGATGCATTCAGACTGGGTTCAGGGCGTCGATGGCCGGCGGCGTTTGGGGGGCTTTTTCTCGCGCGCCACAGGCCGGGCGCGCTCCGTGAAGAACTGTTCCGGCGCCACGAAATCTGACTCGAACCAGGGATTGCTGCGCGCGTCGAAGATCGACTTCAGCCACTCGGCAGCGCGCAACACGCGGGCCGTTTCGCGCACTTCCTCGCGGACAACGAGCCAGAGCTTGATGGGTACCGGCTTCTCGTCACCGATGATCACGAGTTCAGGGTGCGCCTTGAGCAAATAGGTCGGCGCGATCGCCACCCCCGCACCGCCGCGCACGGACTCGACAAGCGCCGCGCTTGAATTGGTCACGAAGGAGAACTCCGCCAATGCAGAGAGCGCCTTTGCGCGTTTGCCCCAATTGTCGGACTGCGCGATTTGGCCGGTATGTTTGAGAGTGCGATGATCGCCCGCGGCGCTCGCCGCTGATTTCGGCTTGCCGTAGGTTTCCAGATAAGCGGGCGAGGCCAGCAACACATAGTGCATGGTCGCCAGCAGGCTGGTGTCGTCGCCAACCTGCGCTTCATCGAGTTCAGCCGCGATCGTGATGTCGGTGCGGAGTGCGTTCTCAGGCGGAGGCCCGACGCGGCAATCGAGCGCCACTTGGATGCGCGGGTTGCGGCTGAGAAACTCGCCGATGCGCGGCGCAACCCAAAGCGAGCCGATGCCATCCGGCGCAGAGATCGTCACCGGTCCTTCGTCGCGCCGGTCTCGGCCGCGCATCGTGCGCTCAATCGTGTCAGCGGAGCGCCGCATCGGTTGCGACAGTTCGAACAGATCTTTGCCGGCGTCTGTCAGCGTCATGCCGGTCTTGTGGCGATCGAACAAGCGAGTCGCGAGCCGTCGCTCGAGATCCTTGATGTGACGGGTCACCGTCGCTGGCGTAAGCTTCAGCACGGCGGCGGCTTTGTTGATGCCGCCTTCGATGGCGACGGCTGCGAATACGCGGACGTCGTCCCAGTTGAGACGCGAGCGCGGACGCCCGTCGCGGTGCTCCGATTTCTGCAATGCCCTATTCCAACCTTCGCGCAAGCGCGATGCCCCAGCCTGCGCCACACCTTACGCGCTGTGGATTACTCCATGAAGGGGCGGCAAGCATGAATCTCGCAGAGCTGACGAAGTTCGTCGATCCGATGGGCAAGTGTGGCAACCCTCGCATGATCAATGCGCTTGCCGCTTTCTGCGGCGTCTCGCTCGCGGGCGCTGACGACATCCTCGCGGGCCAGGCGATGGCCGCCGAACGTATCGGAGAGGGGACCGTCTCCGCCGAGATGATGCAGGCGGTGCAGGACATAACCGGGTGCAGCGTGTTCGTGGCGCGCGACGCGGGCAAGGTCACAGGCCTGACGGCCTTCTTCCTGCTTCGCCCCGAGGGCATGCAAGCCTTCGAGGAAGGCCGCTTCGATACCGTCAACGTCAACCTCGATTATGTGTGCCGCCCGCGCGAAGAGCCGGCCGGCGGATACGCCTGGGGCTTCGTCGCCAGCAATGACCGCGCAGCGGGGCGTGTCGTCAAAGCGTCGATCACCATCCGTGAGACGCTGCTCTGGGCGCTGCCGGGCTTCACCAAGGCCGCCACCGATGACGGCGCGCGCCTCATCTACGGCTCGCTCGGCTTCGTGCCGGTTGAGGGCAATCCTTCGCTCGCGCGTTACGCGCCGCGCAAGGCGCCGTTCGAAGGTCTGATGATGCCGCAAACGTCGGCTGCCGCGTGATGCCGCTCGCATCCGGCCCCATCGCTGTGACCGTCGCGCGCACGCTTGATCAATGGATGCAAGCGATGGCGGTGCGCACCGAGGTCTATATCGGCGAGCAAGCGTACGGCTTCAGCGAAGAGTTCGACGGTGGCGATCTTGCGGGCGCGACGCACTTCATCGCCAAGCTGGGCGGCGAGCCTGTCGGTGCATGCCGTGTCCGCTGGTATGCCGGGTTCGCCAAGCTCGAACGCGTCGCGGTGAAACGCGCTTATCGCTCGGGCCGCGTGGTGCGTGCGTTGTGGCGCGCCGTCGCCGATCTTGCGAGTCGCAAGGGCTACGGCCTTGTGCTCGGTCACATCGAGCGCTCACTGCTGCCGTTTTGGCAACGATCGGCAGGCTTTGAGCCGCGCAGCACGCGGCCGAGCTATTGGTTCGCGGGGCGTGAGTTCGTCGAAGCGCTGGCGCCTTTGCAGCGGCATCCCGATGCCATCGATATAGAGTCGCCGGCGGGCGCGCTGCTGGTCTGTGAAGCCGAGCTTACCGCGCCGCTGCCGCCCTTGCGGGTGGCGTCATGAATGCTCCAGCGCTCTTGTGCATCAACGTGCGCCATGAGCACGTCGATGGCGTTCGCGGACCCGAGGTCGCCGCAGCGCTCGATGGCGTTGTGCGCGAAATAGAGCGGTTTCGCGCCAATGGCTGGCCGGTAGTCCATGCCCATGCTGTGCGGCCGCGACGGACCGCGCACGCTTATGGCGCGCTGCCGGGGCTAGAGCCGCGCGCGCGCGAACCGGTGTTTGCGCTCTCGTGTTTGTCGGCGCTGGAAGAGGACGAGATCCGCGATATCGCGCGCGGCGCCGAGAGTTTGCATGTCGTCGGCGGCGCTTATTCGCGCATTGGTTTGGCGACGGCGCTGGCCGCTGATGATTTAGGCGTCCGCATGGTTGTTGTCGCGGACGCGTGTTTTGCGCCGGCGGAGGACAAAGCCGCGCGCGGCTTTTTAGAGACTTTTGGCGGGGATGCAGCGGAGGCGGCCGCTGCGTATGAGGGGACCAACGTAATATGCTTAGAATCGCGGCGCCCGTGAGCAGGAAGGCGCGCTCAACCGAAGGGATCGCAACCTTAAACGCCGTCCTGGCTCTGATCGAGGCGACGCGGGCGACCGCGAGCACGATCGACGCGCCGGACGCGCTCACCAAACGTGAGCTGTTCGATAGCCTCGCTGTGGCGGAGCTTTCCGTCCTGCGCTTGCTCGACGACGAGGACTAAAGCCTCAGTTCTTGCGGTGCTTGGCGCCGCGGGCGGCGAGCGAGCGCACGAGTTCGGCGACAAGCTCTTTGCCCTCCGGCGTGATGCGCGCCAGCATGGGCGCCAAACTGGCCAGGTCGTCGGCGCCCTTTTGCGCGCCCTTGCGGGGCGGCAGCAGCGCGGCGATCTCGACATCGAGCGCGGTACAAATGTCCAACAACGTCGCCGCGGCGACGCGATTGACGCCGCGCTCGTACTTTTGGATTTGCTGGAACGTGATGCCGAGTTCTTCGGCAAGCGCCGATTGGCTCATCCCCAGTTCGAGCCGCCGGGCGCGTATGCGCTCACCGATCGTGACATCAACGGCGCTCGCTTTGCGGGCGGAACCCTTTTTCTTCGCAGCCAAGTCGACCCATCCAAGTGTAACGATAATTTCGCATGACACGAGCGCCGCCCGCCGCGCAAGCGCTTGTGTCTGACGGACCTTAGGAACCCTTTACGCGCTTTTCACAAGGGGGCTGCGGCGCTCGGCAGCAGCTATCACACGTCCTGGGGGCGAACCCTCGGCGTGTTTCGCGTGAGGATGGTTCCTTCCCGTCGCGTCCAAAGGGAGGCGGGGCGCGCGTGACGCGCTGAGGTAGTCTCGAATGCGCCGGCCTTTGCGGGCCAACGCCAGCGCGTCAGACGCGCCCCGTTTCAGATCGTTTTTCCCGGTGTGAGCGCGAGGAGTTGTAGAACGCCGCCTGCTTTTCAGCCGATGGCTCGCCTCCTGAACGATGGACGCTTACGCTTTGCTCTCGACCGAGCGCCGCGGGCTTCCGGCGCTGACCCACCATCGATGGGTTTCGCCTCGGGGCTTAGCTCCATGCTCTTTTCACCGGTTCCGCGCGCGGGCGCTTTCCGAACACCCGGACCCTCCAGTTTCACTCCCCGGAGGCAGATTGAAGAAGCAAGCTTGCGCTCGCTTCACCACGCCGATCAGTCCTCACGCCTCTCAAAGGTTCGGTGCACTTCGAAATCCTCCCGTACGTGAGACAAGGGGATTGTGACTCAGGTTTTTGGGTGTGGGATAGATTTTTTGCACTCAATTGGTGGCGTTGCAGGCTAAGTATGGATTGCAGGTGAAGAACTGGACTGAGAGTTTTGGCGACACCACGTTCGGCGCTAAATGGTTGACCATGTGGACTCCGCGACCCGGCGCAAGATCATGCAGTCGGTTGGAACGAAAAACACCAGGCCGGAGATCGAGGTTCGAAGGGCTTTGCATCGGCGCGGCTATCGATACCGCCTTCATCGCAGGGATCTTCCGGGTTCTCCGGACATCGTATTGCCGGGAAAGCGAAAAATTGTACTCGTTCATGGCTGCTATTGGCACGGTCACGGATGCTCCAAAGGCAGGCTCCCGAAGACGAGGGTCGGATATTGGTCGGAGAAGATTGCGGCCAATAAGACTCGCGACGCAGCGAACGTACGTGCGCTGCGAAGGCTTGGGTGGTCCGTTGCAGTGGTTTGGCAGTGCGAACTGCGCAATATTGAGTCTGTGACGAAGCGGCTCGATAGATTCTTGTCGAGATGAGTCGTGCCGGGGGCAAAATGAGGCCGATTGCAGTCGATTTGTTTGCAGGAGCTGGCGGTCTGAGCCTTGGCTTGGAGCAGGCGGGCTTTGATGTCGTTGCGGCCGTGGAAGTGGATCCTGTCCACGCCGCTACTCATGAGTTCAATTTCCCAAACTGTGCGGTGATGGCGACATCAGTGGTGGGCCTCACGGGGGAGTCAATTCGAAAGGCTGCGCGCCTAGGTGATCGTCCCGTGGACTTGGTTGCTGGCGGTGCCCCTTGCCAGGGGTTCTCCATGATTGGTCATCGCGCACTCGACGACCCAAGGAATTCGCTCGTGCGCGAGTTTGTTCGCATCGTTGGGGAGCTAGATGCCAACTACTTTCTATTTGAGAACGTCAAAGGGCTGACTGTGGGACGCCACAAGGCGTTCTTACAAGAGTTGATCTCAGAGTTTGAGAGCGCCGGTTATGCGGTCCGGACTCCGTGGCATGTTCTGAATGCGTCGAACTTCGGAGTTCCTCAAAGTAGGGATCGCTTGTTTCTGCTCGGTGCCAAGCGTGGGCTTGATCTGCCGAACTATCCCTCGCACGTGACGGTGCCTGCTGGTGCCGAAACGGGGAATCTCGACCTGCCAGTTGGGCCAAGTTGTGCCGATGCACTAGGCGATTTGCCAGACGCAGATTTGTTTGAAGGGCTTCGCGAAAGGGATTGGGTCAAGACGACAAGTTGGAAGCGTCCGTCGGAGTTCGGGCGTTTGATGCGGTGTCTTGATAATGATGCGTGGCACTTCGGCCACGTTCGTGAGTGGGACCCATCGGTTCTGACCTCAAGTGCGCGAACTCATCACAGCGATATCTCGCGCCGGCGTTTTGCCTCGACGCGTGAGGGCGACACTGAGGAGGTGTCGCGCTTCTTCAAACTTCCGTCCGGCGGAATTTCAAACACGTTGCGCGCTGGGACAGATGCGGCGCGGGGAGCGTTCACCAGTCCTCGGCCTATTCATTTTCTCTATCCGAGATGTGTCACGGTTCGCGAGATGGCACGCCTGCATTCGTTTCCGGACTGGTTTAGGTTCCACACGACGAAATGGCATGGTGCTCGCCAGATTGGAAACTCCGTCCCGCCGCTGTTCGCAATGCACGTCGGGACAGCGATTGTCCGGGCGATGGGCGTTGAACCTGAAGTCCCCAGCGGGATTGTGAAGTTGGGCGATCCAGCGTTGCTCGAGCTTGATATGGCGGCGGCGGCCGATCATTTTGGCGTAGTCGTACCCATCGGACGCCGCGATAAGAAAAGTGGCGCCAAGAAGCGTAAGCAATGGGAGGTTGAGCGAGACATACAGAAGTCTCGCTCGCAACGGACGGGTACATAGGCGCCGCGCAGCGGGGAAATCCAACAATGACTCAAGATTCTGAAAGCGAGGAGGTAAGCCCGGAAAGCGAGCCGAAGGCGCAGTCGCGATATCAACAGATCATCAAGCTGATCTTCCTTCGGCATTGGAAGCCGGGGATTTCGGACTTCACCTTTCGGAGAGAAGAAATCACTGAAGTCTGCAAGGAGAATAAGATGGAGGTGCCCAAGAACCTGGGCGACATCATATATTCTGTCCGATACCGTTTACCGCTTCCCGCCGAAATCCTCGCAACGCAGCCAAAGGATAGAGAATGGGTCATCCTCGGGGCGGGCGATGGCGTCTATAGATTTCGCTTGAGCAAACTCACATATCTTGCACCAACCAAGGGCCTCACGCTCCGAAAAATTCCCGATGCGACTCCAGAGATCATAACCAAATATGCGCTGAATGATGAGCAAGCGCTCCTCGCGCGCGTTCGATACAATCGGTTGATAGACGTTTTTCTCGGAGTCACGGCGTCGCCGCTGCAGAGCCACCTTAGAACTAAGGTGGTCAACTACGGACAGATTGAGATTGACGAGCTCTACGTCGGTTTGGACAGCCGCGGCGCGCACCACGTGATTCCGGTTCAAGCAAAAGGTGGCGACGACAAGCTGGGGATCATTCAAACCATACAGGACTTCGCGTACTGTAACTCAGTTGAGAGGTACAGGGATTGCGTCATTCGGCCTGTATCGGCGCAGTTTATTCCTGGAGAGTCTCAAGAAGACAGCCCGACAATCGCGCTATTCGAATTAGCATTCGACGGCGATGAGGTAAGCATCGTGAACGAGCGTCACTATAAACTGGTACACCGCAGTATGATCAGCGGCGACGACCTAAAGCTGTACAGTCGCGACGCCTAATCCTCATCCACCACATCAACCAGAATATCCCGCTTCCCGGCAGCGTTGGCTTCCGAGATAATCCCCGCCTTTTC
This sequence comes from uncultured Terricaulis sp., assembly GCA_964405865.1. Classification (GTDB taxonomy): domain Bacteria; phylum Pseudomonadota; class Alphaproteobacteria; order Caulobacterales; family Aquidulcibacteraceae; genus Vitreimonas. Next base: position 177,283 of record CAYOPM010000002.1, read on the forward strand.
CATCTTCTCGATGAGCGTGGCGGCGCGGTTGTAGCCGATGCTTAGGCGGCGCTGGAGATAGCTGGTGCTGGCTTTGCGGTCGCGTTGAACGATTTCGACGGCGCGATCGAAGAGTTCGTCCGTGCCGCCTTCGCCGTCGAACAATTCCGGATTGTCGCTGTCGGCGTTTTCGTTCGGCTCGGCGGTGACGTCGGTGCGATATTGCGGCGCGCCTTGCTCTTTCAGCATGGCGACGACGCGCTCGACTTCACCATCGGTGACGTAGGGCCCGTGCAGACGGCGGATGCGGCCGCCGCCGGCCATGAACAGCAAGTCGCCCTGGCCGAGCAATTGTTCGGCGCCTTGTTCGCCAAGGATGGTGCGCGAGTCGATCTTCGACGTGACCTGGTAGGAGATACGCGTCGGGAAGTTGGCTTTGATCGTGCCGGTGATGACGTCGACCGAGGGGCGTTGCGTCGCCATGATGACGTGGATGCCGGCGGCGCGCGCCATTTGCGCGAGACGCTGCACGGCGGCTTCGATTTCCTTGCCGGCCGTGATCATCAGGTCGGCCATTTCGTCGATGACGACGACGATGTACGGCATCGGCTCGAGCGGCAGCTCGCGCGTTTCGTAGATCGGCTCGCCGCTGGTCGGGTCGAAACCGGCGTGCACGGTGCGCTCCAGGCGCTCGCCGCGCTCCAGCGCATCGGAAACGCGCTCATTGTAGCCGGTGATGTTGCGCACGCCGAGCTTCGACATGCGGCGATAGCGATCCTCCATCTCGCGCACGACCCACTTGAGCGCGACGACGGCTTTCTTCGGATCGGTGACGACCGGGTGCAGCAGGTGCGGGATGCCCTCATAGACGCTGAGTTCCAGCATCTTCGGGTCGATCATGATGAAGCGGCACTCATCGGGCGTGTGCTTGTAGAGCAGCGACAAGATCATCGCATTGATGCCGACCGATTTGCCCGAGCCGGTGGTGCCGGCGATGAGCAGGTGAGGCATCTTGGTGAGATCGGCGGCGAAGGGGTCGCCTTCGATGGTTTCGCCGAGTGCGAGCGGCAGATCGCCTTGCGTGCCGGCGAAGCTGGCCGAGTTGAGCAGCGAGCGCAGATACACCGTCTCGCGCTTGGCGTTCGGCAGTTCGATACCGATGGCGTTGCGGCCCGGAATGACGGCGACGCGCGCTGCGGTGGCGTTCATGGTGCGCGCGATGTCGTCGCTGAGGCCGATAACGCGCGAAGATTTTACACCAGCGGCGGGTTCGAATTCAAACAGCGTAACGACGGGGCCGGGGCGCGCGGAGAGCACTTCGCCTTGCACGCCAAAGTCGGCGAGCACGGTTTCGAGTTGGCGGCTCATGGCGTTCAGCGTTTGCGCATCGGTTTGCGTGATGCGCTGCTTCGGCGTGGCGAGCAGATCGGTGTCCGGCAGATCGAACTCGCGGCCGAACGCCATCGAGGCGTGCTGCTTCTCGCGCTTCGGCGGACGCGGTGCTTGCGGCGCGCGTTGTTGTTGTTCGCGGCGCGCTGGCTCTTCGGCGCGCACGGGGCGCGGCGCACGCGGCGGACGCGGGCGCTCGGCGCGCGCTTCCTCGACCGGCTGACGATAAGCCGTTTCCTCGTCCGCTTGCGGTTCGCGGCGCGTCTTCTCCGAGACATAGCCGATGGCGCGTTGTGTAGCGTTGGCGCCGCCCGTGACGGCGCGGCGCGTGACGTTCGCTACGGTGCGCACATCTTCCGGGCGCACTTGGTAAGCCCAGCCAATGCTGAGCACGCCGCCGATCGCGCAGACAATGCCGGTCAGCACCATCGGGAACGGCAGGCCAGGCATCGAAGCGAGGCCGGCGATCATGCCGGACACCCAATCGCCCATCAGACCGCCGAAGCCAGTGGTGAGCGGCCAGCCTTCCGGCGTCGGGATCGTGCCGGCGACAGCGGCGAGCAGCATGACGCCCAAGAACGCAACGCCAACGCGGCGTTTGTCGATGCGCGCCACGAGTTGGCGGCGATAAATGCGCAGCGCGCCGGCTGCGAGCAGTGCGGCGAAGGCGAGGAACGCGGCCGCGCCAAAAATTTGGATCGAGAGATCGGCGAGCATCGCGCCCGGGCCGCCGAACAGATTGTGCGTCGCGTTGTTCGACGCGGTGTTGAGGCTCGGATCTTCCGGCGAATAGGTGAGCACGGCGCCCAGGCCGTAAACGCCAAAGATGGCGCAGCTCACGGAGAGCGCGGCGCGCTTCAATGCCAGCCGGCCAGCGGCGGACGTAGCGACGGAGGGGATTCTTCCCCCTTGTTGGTAAACGTCGTCGGACATGATTTTAGCTGCTCGTTTTGGCGCCGCGTTCAAGCTCGCGACTGTTGTCCCTCCCGGTAAACGAGGCGTGAAGATTCGGCTGCGAACAGGGTTACCCGCGCATTCATGTTGAGTGCGCGAAACCCGCGTTAAATAAGGTAAAAAAGAAAGAGCGCGGTCCGAAACGAACCGCGCTCAAGTCACTCAGGGTTGTTTCATCGTTACGAGTGGTAAGCGACCTCGCCGTGTTCGGCGTAATCGACGCCTTCCGCTTCGACTTCCTTGCTCACACGCCCGCCTGTGAGGCCGCGCGCGATGACCCAGACGATCAGCGAACCGATGCCGGACCACACAAGCGTGACGCCGACGCCCATCAGCTGCCGTGTCACTTGCGTAACGAGGCCCGGATATTCGGCAGCGCCGGTGACGTAGTTGACGATGCCCGCGCCGCCGAGCGCTGGATCGACGACGATGCCGGTTCCGATGGCGCCAATGATGCCGCCAATGCCGTGAATGCCGAACACGTCGAGGCTGTCATCGTATTTGAGCCACGACTTGAGCGCCGAGCAGGCGAACAAGCAGACCGGTCCCGCAACGAGGCCGAGGATCAAAGCCCCAACCGGGCCGGCGAAGCCTGCTGCTGGCGTCACCGCGACGAGGCCTGCAACCGCGCCCGAGGCGAGGCCAAGCAAGCTCGGCTTGCCCTTGGTGAGCCATTCCGTGAGCGTCCACGAAAGGGCAGCACCCGCCGGCGCCACGAACGTGTTGATCAGCGCAAGCGCTGCGTAGGAATTGCTCTCTAGGTTCGAACCGGCGTTGAAGCCGACCCAACCAACCCACAGCAAACCCGCACCGATCACGGTGAAAACGAGATTGTGCGGCGGCATCGGTTCCTTGCGATAGCCGGTGCGCGAACCGAGCAGCAATGCGCCGACGAGTGCAGCGATACCTGAGTTGATGTGCACGACAGTGCCGCCCGCAAAATCGAGCGCGCCGAAGCTCCAGATGAGGCCTGCTCCCGCTGCGAGTGCGTCTGCGTTTGCAGGGTCGGAGGCCATGATCGGGCCGCCCCACCACCAGACCATGTGCGCCATCGGGTAATAAACGACGACCGGCCAGAGGATCGAGAACACAACGATTGTGCTGAATTTCACACGTTCTGCGACGCCGCCGAGAACGAGTGCGGCGGTGATGCACGCGAACGTCATCTGGAATGCGACGAACACAAGTTCGGGTATCGCGATACCAACGGAGAAGGTTTCGACGAGCGTTGTCGTGTCGACGCCAGCGAGGAAAGCTTTACTCAAACCGCCGACGAACCTGTTCAATCCGCCGCCATCAGTGAACGCGAGCGAGTAGCCAACCAGCAGCCACATCACCATGCCGATCGCGGTAACGACGAACACTTGGCTCAAGATCGAGACCATGTTCTTCGCGCGCACGAGGCCGCCATAGAAGAGGGCGAGGCCTGGGATGATCATCATCAGCACGATCACCGTGGAGATGAGCATCCAGGCGGTGTCACCCTTATCGACGGTCGGCCCGGCCGCTTCCTCTTCGACGACTTCCTCAACGACAACTGCATCTGGCACAGCCGCTTCAGCGATGGGCGCTGCGGGATCTGCTTGCGCCCACGCCATCTCCGGCGCCGCCAATCCCAGTGCGAATGCGGCGGCGAGCGCCGCTCCGCCGATGCGTACCGCACGCCATAGGCTGTGCAGCTTCCCCTTGGTTCGAGTCATGCCCCGCTCCTCGTTGCTTTGATGCGAGGATTGGTTGAGGCGCCGTCGGTTCGAGCAAGCCAACGGGGCGTGGGTGTTGTGCAGTGCAGCGGCAACGCTCAAAAAAGTGGCGCCGTGCCTTGCGCTTGCGCGTTGAGGCCGCATCGACGGCAAGCCGCATTGAGGGCTATCGTACCCCATGAGCAACAAACGCGGTTTCGATGCCGATGTGATTCTGGGCGGCGGCGGTCTCGTCGGTCAGACCCTGGCTTTGGCGCTCGAACAGGCAGGCTTGTCGGTCATCGTCATCGACGCCGCCAAACCCGCCGAGACGCTCGCCACCACATTCGATGGCCGCGCCTTCGCGATTGCCTTTGCGTCATACCGGATGTGGCGTGCTTTGGGTTTGGGCGATGAGCTCGATCAAGTCGCGCAGCCGATCGAACAGATCATGGTCACCGACGGACGCTTGCCGGGCCGCGCCCGCAAGGGCGGGCCATCGCTGCTGCATCTCCATTTCGATCGCGCCGAGATGAAAGAGCTCGAAGAGCCGCTCGGCTTGATGGTTGAAGCGCGTCACGTCCGCCTCGCGCTCGATCGCGGCGTGAAGGCGAGCAAATCGATCCGCATGATCCAGCCGCAATCGGTCACCGCGATCGAGCGTGATCCGGCTGGCGTCACGGTCACGCTTGCCAACGGCGAACAACTCCGCGCGCCTTTGCTGGTCGGCGCCGATGGGCGGCGCTCATTCGTGCGACAAGCCGTAGGCATTCGCACGATCGGTTGGGACTATCCGGTCACCGCGATCGTCGCGACCATTCAGCATGAAGAGCCGCACGGCGAAGTCGCGCACGAATACTTCCTGCCCAACGGCCCGTTCGCGATCCTGCCTTTGAAGGGCAATCGCTCGAACATCGTCTGGGCCGAACCGCGCAAAGCCGCAGACGCTTTGCTCAAAATGAACGAACCGGATTTCATCGCCGAATTGCGTTTGCGCTTCGGCGATTTCCTCGGCGCGCTTTCCCTCGAAGGCCCGCGCTTCGGCTATCCGCTCTCAATGCAGCTCGCCGAGCGCATGATCGATGCGCGCGTCGCACTCGCCGGCGATAGCGCGCACGGCATCCACCCGCTCGCCGGGCAGGGTTTGAACCTTGGCTTGAAAGATTGCGCCGCACTCGCTGAGTGCATCGCCGATGGCGTGAACCTCGGCCTCGATCCGGGAGACGTCTCGATCCTTGAGCGCTATCAACGCTGGCGGCGCTTCGACAATGTCTCGATGGCGATGGGCATGGAGTTCTTCGACAAGCTCTTCTCCAACGACATCGCCCCCGTCCGCGCCGCGCGCACGCTTGGTCTTGCCGCCGTAAACGCCGTCGGCCCCGCGCGCCGGTTCTTCATGAAGTACGCAGGCGGCGGCGCGGGTGATCTGCCGAAGCTTCTCCGCGGTGAAAGCCTCGCCGCTTGAGCGCCGCTGATCTTGCGCGACCCGAACGCATTGGACGCGGCGCTTGGGGTTGGGCGCTATTTGAGTGGGCGCGCAATCCGTATGTGCTGCTCTGCGGCATCTATGTGTTTTCGCCTTATGTAACGAACGTCGTCATCGGCGATCCGGTGCGCGGCCAAGAAGTGCTGGCGAGCTGGCATCGCATCTCGGGCCTTATTGTTGCGCTCTCCGCGCCGTTCCTTGGCGCTGCCGCCGACAGTATGGGCCGCCGTTTACCGCTGCTGGGCGCCATCGTCGCCGTGATGATCCCGGCGATTGCGCTGCAATGGTACGCGACACCGGACGGCGGTTTGCCGCTTTGGGCGCTTGGTGCGTTGGTGGTCGTCGCCGGCGTTTCGTTTGCGTGGACGGAGGTGTTGCACAATGCGATGCTGACCACCGTCACATCACCGCGGCTGATGCCGCACGTTTCGGGGCTTGGGCTTTCGCTCGGCAACGCATCGTCAGTGCTGTTATTGGTCTTTGTGCTGGTGACAATCGCGCTGCCCGGCACGTTATTGCCTGGAGCGCCGCTGTTCGGGCTCGATCCCGCTGCGCACGAACCAAGCCGCGTCGTCACGCTTATATGCGCGCTTTGGTACATCGTGTTCGCGATTCCGATGTTTCTCTATTCTGCCGATGGCAAAGCCGGCGCCGGCGCGAAACTTGGCGACGCCGTCCGCAACGGCTTCGCCAACGTCGTGCGCACCATCCGCAAGCTACGCGACTATCGCAATGTCGCGACCTTCCTCGTCGCGCGCATGTTCTATGCCGACGCCAAAACAGCGATCCTGATTTTTAGCGGCGTTTATGCATCCGGTGTGATGGGCTGGGGCCTGATCGAGATGCTGCTCTATGGCATTCTGCTCTCGATCGTCGCCATTGCCGGCGGCTTCATTGGCCCGTGGCTCGACCAACGCTTCGGTTCGCGCAATGCGGTGGCGATCGAAATTGGCGTCACGCTGGTGTGCCTTATCGCGATGGTGTCGATGGCGCCGGACGCGATCTTCTTCGTCATCGCGGTTGATCCGGCGGCGCGCGTCTGGGATGGGCCGATTTTCCAGACACTGCCACAAATCGCCTATCTCGGCGCGTCGATGGTCATCGGCATTTCGATCACCGCGGCGTACGCCTCGAGCCGCACGTTGATGGCGAAGCTCGCGCCGAAAGGCATGGAGGGGGAGCTCTTCGGTCTTTATGCGCTCGCCGGTTCCGCCACCGTTTGGCTTGGGCCGCTGCTGGTCGAGACGTTCACCGCGACCTATCAAAGTCAGCGTGCCGGTTTCGGCGCGATCTCGATTTTGCTGGTGGCAGGGCTCTTGCTGCTCCTGCGCGTGAAGCCGCCAGCGGAGCAGAGCGGGTGACGGTCGTGCAATTTCTGGAACGTCCCGTTGTGCGCGATTTTCTGCGCTTCGCCACGGTCGGCGCGCTGGCGACGGCCGTTCACTATAGCGTCCTGCTGGCCATGACTGAGCTCGGCGGCACCGATCCGGTGATCGCCACCATTTGCGGCTTCTTCGTTGGCGCTGTCGTTAGCTACGTTTTGAATCGGCGTTACACGTTCGCCAACAAGCCCGCCTTCGGCAAAGGCCTCGCCAAGTACTTGCTCGTCATCGCCATTGGCGCGGTGATTAACGCCGGCATCGTCGCCGCTTTCGTGAAGAGCGGCATTCACTACATGATCGGCCAGATCATCGCGACCGGCCTGGTGCTCATCTGGAATTTCGGCGCGTCACGCATCTTCGTGTTTCGCTGACCGACGCCGGTTTGCGCCGCGCAGCTGCGATAGGCGGTCATGATCTCTTCGTAGCGCGGGTGCTCGCTTTCGCGGCCCCAGCCGGCAAGCGTATCGTAGAAGATCGCTTCATCGAAGCTGATCAAGCTCTGCAAGGATGTGACGGCGCAGGTGCAGTAGGCTTCAACCGAGTCGTCCTGATTGCAGCCTTGTATGAAGTTGCGGACGTAATCGTCGGTGTAGTCGGGGTTGGACGCGCGCACGCCCTCGGTGCTGGGCTGGCACTCGCCAATTATGCGCGCCCATGTGGGCATCAACGGATGCAACCGCTGGCCCTGACGCGCTGCCGCTATGTCGGCGAAATCGCGGTAATGGACTTCGGCATCGAGTCTGCGCGCCATGCAGGTGCACGCTTCCGCGGGCTGGCCACCACCGACGCAGGCGCTTTCGAACTGATCCAGAAATCCGGGCGGATAATCTGACCCGACAGCGTGCGAACGCTCCGATGCAGCGAACGCGACGATCACAGCCACAAACAGAGCACACAGAATTTTCCGCATCACGCGCCTCCCAAGGCCAGCCTAGCAGGCGATCCAGAAAAGAAGAAAGCCGCAGAGGGGGAGCGACCTCTGCAGCTTTCTCTTTTGGCCGCGCAGTTTGGGCGGGCAGTCGGGCTTAGGCAACGATCTGCGCGGCTTGGTTCATGAGGCCCATCGCGAACGGTGCGAACACGGCGCAGGCTGCGATCAGGGCGTAGAACTTGGTCATTGTCGTATCTCTCTGTGTGCTTGGTTGGGCTCGATCAGGCGACGATTTGCGCGGCTTGGCTCATCACGCTCATCGCGAGCGGGGCCATCACTGCGAAAGCGGCGATCAGGGCGTAAAACTTGGTCATCTCGTTTGCTCCTCAGGTCTCGAAGCGGCGTCGCTCCGATGAATTGAAGGTAGCGAACGCTTAGTCGTGTTGCTGTGACGTTGGTCACGCTTGACGACCACGGGTCATGTACCCTTTTGAATTTGGCGGGGCTTGACCTCCGAATGAGGGCAAACCCCGCCGCACTCAGTAGCGCCCGTAGGTTGGCGCGTATCGGATCGGGCAACCATCCGTAGATGCAACAAGGTTGATCGCACTCAGGCAGTCAGCTTTGTTGCGGTAGCCTTCTCCGGCGTTGGCAATCTTGCGCCCGTTCGCCGCATAGAGCGTCCACCGCCAATAACGGAATGCTGATTGATCGCGGTACACATAGAAGTACATTCGGGGAGGTCCTTTGTCTGAGTCTCAACAATTCAACCGGTACCTTTTTGAGTACCGGCACGAAGGATCAGAATGGGCCCTGGAGATACGCGCTCGCGATCTGGACGACGCTAAGGCTCGTTTGAAAGCCATGCCTTGGGCGCAGTACAGAGGCGAGATCGTGCTTCAGGGCACCATTCCGGACGGCGGTCTGTTCTCGCTTTGGACGAGGCTATTCCGACGACAACAAAAAATTACGCGCGATTCGCCGTTTGAGTCCCAGCCCTGATCTTAAGTTTTTGCAGCACGCTTTTTGTATGGCCCGCGTGGCTTCGGCGGCGGCGCGTAGTGATCGATCTTCGCCACGATATCTTCGAAAGTCCAAACGCGGTCCGTCAGGCCAGCCTGCATCGCGGGCGTGACGCGAAGCGTCTTATGAATGCGCACGAAATTGTAGAACATGGTGTAGATCGCGACCATGTTGATGTGCGCTTCAAGCTTTTTGCTGAACGCGTTGGTCAACCTAGTGAAGCGGCGGTTGTGCATGCGAATGCTGAGATTGCTGCGTTCAACGTGTGAGGTTGAAATGTGCGCATCGTCGGGATTGCCGCGACGATGAATGACTTTGGTCCCGACAATCTTGGGCGGGCTGTAGCGTGCCTCTGCCGATTTCGGACGCTCAGTGTGGCCGTAAATCTTGTCGAGCTGGGCGTAGTCAATACCGGTTTCCGCAAACACTTCTTCGACGGCGGTTAGGTACATCGTGTGTCCGTCCGTCGTAAGCTGGACGCGATTGGAAAGACGCCGCTCCAGATCACGCAGAAACGCGCGGGCGTTCACGCCATTTCGCTCACCAACGTAGTACGAAACGATCAGCTTCGACTCCGCATCAAGTGCGGTCCACGTCCACGTATCGCCAGCGCCTTCCGGCGCCGCCTTCGCGGTCGCGACGTTCTTTTTCTTTGCGTAGGTGAAGCTCCAAAGTTCGTCGCATTGGATCTTGGACGCCTTCACGTTCACCACGAGATCGTCGTGCGCCCACATGCACGCCTCACCCGCGTCCGCCAGCAGCTTCACGACAGCGTTCATGGACACGTCGCAGAGTTCTGCCGTGCCCCGCATGCTCACGCCCTGGCAGAGCGTTTTTAGCACTTGGGCGCGCTTAGCGGTCGGGAGCACGTTTGCCATCCCGATTTAAATAGGTACTTTTATGCTCAGCATCAAGCATTATCGAACTATTGAGATTCTGGGCCGGTTGGGGCCCGCGTCACTGCCCCCGATGCCATACAGTTCGGCAAGTTCTTGCTCGAATACGCTAAGGACGGCAGCCAGATCGGCACTCGTGTAGCCGAGTGATGTCAGGTGAAAATCGATGATCTGAGGTACGAGCGATGGCTGCTCTGCTTCAAAATCAAGTTCGGGGGGCTCGCGGAGTCGGAAACCGCGCATGCTCATCTGCTTCCATAGGTACTCGTGCTGATTGCGTGTTGTGAGGCCAAGTTTGTGAGCTCTCATGATGAGCGCAGCCATTGATACGCGCCACTCTGGCTTGAGCGCAGCCATCAACGGGAGATCAATGCGTTTCCCAGCGAAGTACGGCCGGATGTCGGTGGCGGGCATCAAGAGCGCCGTCGCAAAATCGTGCGCCTCTTGCTCCATGTTGGAGGTTGGAAAGCGATGCATCACCAAGTGGCCGAGTTCGTGAGCAAGCGTGAACCGCGCTCGATCACCGGGCTGATCGCTATTCAGCACGACCAGCGGCTGCATGCCCGGCACCGCGAATGTCACCCCACTGATCGACGACCCGCCAAGGCGCGAGCGGGCGACCATGATGCCCGCCTTCTCAACGATGTTGGTTAGGTTCTTCACGGGGCCTGCGGGAAGACGCCAATGTGCGCGTACGATGCCAGCGATGCGCTCTGGATCGTTGTATTCGTCGATGTCCAACCGGGGCAGGTCATTTGTGTTGACCAAATCGACGCTCCGAAACAGGCGGCGCAAATGCATGATCCGCAAGTTCAGTTCGGCGACGACGCTTTCGAGTTCGCGCGCGGTGACATCCGCCTTCCGGCGCCACATTGGATGCACGCTGACAGGCGCGCCGTAAACCGGGTCCTGTTGCGCAAAAAAGTCTATCGGGAATGAGTACGCACGCGCCGCCGCGGCCACGATCTCGTCGCGGATTTCGGTGAGGCCGTTCTCGAAGCGCGACAGCAGCGGCTGTTCAATACCCAGCAACCGGGCAGCCTCGGTTTGCTGGAATCCTCGTCGCTGCCGCGCGAGGCGCAGCATTTCGCCATTGAATGTCATGGCGCTTACTCTTCGTCTTTCGCGCCTTCTTTGGGCGGCGCGACACGCGGCACGATCAGCGGCGGCGTTTGGTCTGGCGCGCGCGGACGGATCGGCACGACATCGGCGGCGGGCGCGGCGCGATCCAACGCGTACGCCCAAAGGCGCTTTTTCTTGTCTCGCGCCACGACGGCGACCTCGGTGAGGTCGATGCCGAGATCATCTGGATTCCAGCACACTTCAACCTTCATGATTTCCGGGATTAGCCCGGGGATGGTGCGCTGCGGATCGATGAAGTTGAGCACGGCCTGCGTCTCAATGTTGGAGCCTACGCCTTTCGCGTTGCCTTTCTTGAACCGGATCACGACCTGATCCTTGAACATGAATTTCACCGTCTGCTTGCCAGCCAGAACGTGGATGTTGGCGTCGCCGGCGAACTCCTCGCGGGCGCGACGGGCGATGAAGTCGAACACGAGCACGGCGCGGGCACGCGGCTCGTAGACCAGCTTGCCGCGCCACTCGATGGCCATCCATTCTGCCCACGCGGCATCGACCACGCTGCGCAGACGGGCATGGAAGTCTTCGAGGATTTCGCGGACGGCTGCTTCGTTCGGAACTGACATTGGCTTTCCCCTCTGGCGCGAGCCAGGGGTCTCACAGTTCGTTCCTGAACGCAACGGATTTTATGCGGATTTTATTTTTCTACCTTTTTCCAACGCGTTGCGGCAGCCTTACGGGCAATTTCCTTACGCTTCTTCGCGCCCACCTTCTTCGCTCTGGCGGCCGCGCCGAGCTTCCCCATAGCGCTGGCGTGAGGATTCACACCCCGGCTCGCCGGGGTGTCGATATCCTCCGCCTCTTCGCCGGTGGCGATGCGCATGACCTTCACGGCGGCGCCGATCACGTCGGCGGGGCGCTTCTCGCCCTTGGGGCCCTTAGGCATCGGCCTTGTCCACTTTGAACATCACGCCCGGCGCCAGCAGGTCGATGTCGGGCCGATCCTGGGTGACCTTGGAGAGCGCGTACTGCACGCCTTCTGCGAAGTCGCCGCGCTCTTTGGCGTCGAAAATATGCTGAAACAGCACATCCCCGTTCCGCTCGACCTTCACGTGAATTCGCATACGGGAAGCCTCCATGCTCACCGCTTAGCATGGGTCGCGTTGCGGGCTAGATCAAGGCGGCGTCAAGGGCGGCGGATTTCAAAAGGGTACATGACCCGACCACGCTGCGATATGCCAAGTAAACTTGGCAATCTACCAAATAAACCTGTCATATAGACAAGTACGGAGAGCCAATTATGCCTTCGCCCCGCAAATCCGGGACGCCGCTTCAAATGGCCTTGTTAGCGGTGATGGTGATCGCGCCGCTTTCGGTGCTGATCGCCATTCCTTGGCTGAAGCAACAGCCCGACAATTTCGTCTTCCTCTATTCCGGCATTGCCGCGGCGCTCACGGTCGTGGCGGCGTTCGTGAATTCAATCCTGTTCGATCGCCAGCTCGATGAGTGGCAGCGCACCAATGCGCGGTTTTCAGCCCAGTGGGGCTGGGCTGCTGGCGCCGGCGTGATGGCGCTGCTCATCTCCGTTCCGCCGTTCAGGGATTGGATGGTGGCTACAGTCGCGGACGTCGCCGACGCGACCAATCCAGATCAGAAGCTCGTCATTCTCGCTTTCACGTTCGGCTTCGGCAGTCTGGTGCTGATCCAAGGCCTGTGCACCACGCTGCTGAGCATCTGCTGGACCTATTGGAAGTCGCGGCCGGCGCGGGGCCAGTGATGGAGAACAAGATCAGAGTGCTGCGCGCCGAGCGCAAATGGAGCCAGGCGGAGCTCGCCGAGCGCGTCAGCGTCTCGCGCAACTCCATCAACTCCATCGAGAACGGCCACTTCGAACCCTCGCTCTCGTTGGCGTTCGCAATCGCGCACGCGTTTGAGAGCAAGATTGAAGAGGTTTTTCACTGGACGCCGCCGAGCGGAGCGTGAGTGCAATCAGGTTGCGAAGATTTCATCAGATTGCTGTCACCTAGCACAGTACACGACATAGCGATTTTCTTCCGTTTAGGCGCTTGCGCGCGGTCGCGTCGTGCCCAACCTCGAAATCGAGGAGGGCGGCATGACACACGATCTAAGAAAGCAGTTCAGCGCGCGATGCGGTCACGTGAAGCGGAAATTGATCCGCTCCGAACCATTGACCGGGTCGTCACTCGAACTTGCACTAAATGTCGTCGAGGAGATGACCGCTCACGAGCCATCGCTTCGCGAAAGCATCACTAGCAAGTTGAAGGCCGGACGGACGCTTGATGATTATGAGCTCCACCTGATGATCGACGTCTTTCTTCTCCACGCAAGACTGGCTTGAGTGTCGACGCGTGAACTCAAACGATCCGTGAATCCGTCTTGCCCCAGTACGCATCGCGGATGAGGCGCTTGTAGAGCTTTCCTGTCGGGTGCCGTGGCAGCTCTTGCATGAAGTCGAGCACGCGCGGGGCTTTGACGTGGCTTAGATTGGCGCGGGCGAAGGCGAGCAGTTCTTCGCGGAGGGCGTCATTGGCTTCAGCCCAGTTCGCGGGCTGGATCACGGCGACGACTTTTTCGCCCATCACTTCATCCGGCGCGCCGACGACGGCGACATCCGTCACCTTGGGATGCGTGATCAGCAGGTTTTCGATTTCCTGCGGATAGATGTTCACGCCGCCGGAAATGATCATGAAGCTCTTGCGGTCGGTGAGATAGAGATAGCCGTCCTCATCGACCCAGCCGACATCACCGAGTGTTGTCCAGCCTTGCGCGTTGGTGTTCTCCGCGGCTTTGCCGGGATCGTTGTGATAGGCGAGCGGCGGGCCGTTGGCGAAATAGACGACGCCTTCGCTGCGCACCGGCAATTGCGCGCCGTCATCGCCGACAATGCGCACTTCACCGATAATGGCCTTGCCGACCGAGCCTTTGCGTTCGAGCCACTCGGTTGGGCTGATGACGCAGAAGCCGTTGCCTTCCGTGCCGGCGTAGTACTCGTAAATCACCGGCCCCCACCAGGCGAGCATCTGCTCTTTCACCGGCACAGGGCATGGCGCTGCGGCGTGCACGGCGGAGACCATGCTTGAGACATCGTACTTCGCGCGCACTTCATCTGGCAGTTTCAGCATACGTACGAAATGTGTCGGCACGAATTGCGCGGTCTTGATCTTGTGTTTCTCTATCAGAGCCAACGCCTGTTCGGGATCGAACTTCTCCATGACGATGACGGTGCCGCCCAAACGCTGCACGCCCATGCACCAACGTAGCGGCGCTGCGTGGTAAAGCGGGGCGGGCGAGAGGTAGCGGTTCTCTTCCGGAAAGCCGAAGAACATCTTCGGCAGCGCTGTTAGCGCATCGGGCACATCAATGTCGACACCCTTCAGCGGCGGCTTCACGCCCTTCGGGCGGCCAGTTGTGCCGGACGAATAGAGCATGTCGGAGCCGGAAGTTTGATCGGCGATCTCCTCGGCTGGCATCGCATTGCGCGCGGCTTCAAAGCTCGCGTAGTCGCCGCGTGCGCCACCGATGGCGAGGAGTTTCACGCCGGGCAAGAGCGCCGGCAATTCGTCGAACACGGGGCCGACGCCGGGCGATGAAATCAGAACCTGCGCGCCGCAATCCTTGATGATGTAGGCGGCTTCTTGCGCGGTGAGCTTGGACGAGATGCAGGTGTAGTAGAGACCGGCGCGCTGTGCGGCCCAGGTGATCTCGAAATAGCGGCCGTTGTTTTCCATGAAGATCGCGATGACATCGCCGACATTCAGCCCAAGCGAGCGGAAGAGCTGCGCGCCTTGGTTCGAACGGTCGTTGAGCTCGCCATACGTCACCGCCTCGCCGGAGCCGGCCATCAGATAGGCCACGCGGTTGGGATCAGTCTTGGCGTGTGTCGCCGGATGCATCATGTCCTCCCGCGCAGAGTGCGTTGCTCTGCTTTGTGTGTGCTTAGTGGGAGGTGTGAGCGCCGCGCTGTCAACGGCGACGTGGCGTTAGGCTTCGTCGCGCAATCCGCGCAGCCGCAGTGTTTCACGATAAACGCGGAGCTTTTCTTCCTTGTGGGCGCCGAGATCGTAGAGCAGGTCCCAGGAATAAAGGCCGGTGTCATGGCCATCATCAAAAACGATGCGCACGGCGTAGCGGCCTACAGGCTCAGCGCGGACGACGCCGACATTGGCTTTGCCCTTCGGTGGTGGCGGCGGATTGGGGCCGTGGCCTTTGTTTTCGGCGCTTGGGCTTTCGATGCGGAGCAGCTCGAACGGAATGTCGAACGCTGCGCCGTCATCGAAACTGATGTGAAGCGCTTTAGCGGCGCGATCGAAATTCAGGTCCGTGGGCCAGGGCGATGTCACCACACACCCATCCCCGGATTGGCGCGCAAGCGACAAGTCCGGGGCCCATAAACACGATTGTCTAGAGATGACGCGCGTTCGATGACGCGCTTAGGCGATACGCAGAAGGGGTTATGGGTCCCGGGCTCTTCGCTGCGCGAAGCCCTGGGAATGGGTGGAGAGCGCTTCATTCGTCCGCTCCTAACTCCCTAGCCTCGTCAATCAGCATGATCGGCACGCCGTCACGGACGGGATAAGCGAGGCGCGCGGAGTCGCTGATCAGTTCTTGCCTGGCTTTGTCATAGCGCAGCGGCTTGCGCGATTGCGGGCAGACGAGAACCTCTAAGAGCTTCGGATCGACGTCGGTCATTGGATTGACCCGGGCCGTCCTTGGTCCGCTGCCGCGTCCCAATCGAGCAGCGCGATCAGGGTTTGGTTGCGTTCTTCCAACGTCACACTCTCAAGCAAGGCTTGCTTAGCAGCGGAGTCGAACGGGCAGATTTGCGCGGCGACATTGATGATCGTCTCCGTCGGCGCCTGTTCGACGGAATCCCAATCGACGTTGAAGCCGTGCAGGTTCGCGTAGGTCTTGAGCTTTACGATGAGGCTGGCGCGATCAATGGTGTGACCCATCGAAGAGGCGAAATCGCCTTCGAACGGTTCGTAATCGACCAAGGCTTGGCGATAGGGCGTATCCGCCTCGAGTTCGCGCACCATGTCGAAGCGCGCGACGCCGGTGAGCGTGATCAGATAGCGGCCATCGTCGGTTTCCTGAAACGCGGTGATGCGGCCGACAGTGCCGACATCAGCGAGTTCAGGCTTCGGATTTTTCTCGTCGCCGGTTGCCGGCTGAATCATGCCGATCAAGCGCTCGGCGCCCAAAGCATCGTCGACCATGTTGAGATAGCGCGGCTCGAACACGTTGAGCGCGAGTACGCCGCGCGGCAGCAGGATCGCGCCTTCGAGCGGGAAGAGCGGGATCGTCTGTGGCAGGTCAGACGGCTTGCGATAGCCGAACGCGCTCACGAGAACAGAATCGCCGAAAGCTTGCGGCGTCCCTGTTTAGCGACCTCGGACGTCGGGCCTGCAGCCTCGAACACTTTCAAGAGCTGTGCGCGCGCTGCGCCGTCGTTCCACTCGCGGTTGGCCTCGATGATGGCGAGCAGCTGATCGCTCGCGCCTTCAAGATCGCCGCGTGCGGAAAGCGCTTCGGCCAGTTCAAAGCGCGCGTCGAGATCGTTCGGATTGGCGCGCACCTTGGCGCCGATCTCATCTTTATCGCCCGCGTCGCCCGCCTTGGCGGCGAGTTCGAGTGCAGCGTGGACGCTCTGAATATCCGGATCGTTGGCTTTCTCCGGCGGCACGTGCGCCAGGATCTGCCGCGCTTCATCCGCATCGCCCGCGTTCAACGCGATGCGCGCCATGCCGGCGATGGCCTTGACGTTCTCTGGATCGAGCTGCAGCACGGCCATGAAGCCCTGCGCCGCGCCGCCAATGTCGCCGAGCTTCAGCGACTCTGCAGCTTGCGCGAGGATCGGCTCGATCTCGGCTGTCATATCAGCGCCAGCGAGGCGTTCGACGAAGAGCTTGATCTGGCTTTCAGGGATCGCGCCCATGAAGCCGTCGACCGGGCGTCCTTGATCGAATGCGTACACAGCCGGGATCGAGCGCACGCCGAGTTGGCCAGCGACGCCCGGATGTTCATCGATATTGATCTTGACCATGCGCACCGCGCCGCCTGCGCCAAGCACGGCTTTCTCAAGCATCGGCCCAAGCGTGCGGCACGGCCCGCACCACGGCGCCCAGAAATCGACGATCACCGGCGCCTGCTTTGAGGCCTCGATGACGTCGGCCATGAAGCCTTGGTCGGAGCCGTCTTTGACAAGGTCAGATTCGGGCGGCGTTGCGCCGTCGATAAAGGTCATGGAATGGTCCTCTGTTCAGGCCTGAACATGGGTGGGCAAACCGTCCGCGTCAAAGGCCAGCCGGATCGGCTCGCGGCCGAGGGAGCGGATAAATTTGAGGAAATCGGCGGGGCTCACTGCCGTCGTGGCGTCATTCTTCATCGGGTGGAAGTTGATCGGGTCGTGGGCGAAGAAGCCGTCGTCCATGAGAAAGGTGACGTTGCGTCCGGGATCGTTGATCAGCGCAAACGCCGTCACCGAGCCTGGCGTCACACCCAGATGCTGCATCAACAGGTCCGCATTGCCGAAACTGAAGCGGCCGACGCCCAAAAGCTTCGCAACCGCGTTGAGGTCGATCTTCGCATCGCCCAGCGCCGAGAGCAGGTAGAGCCGGCCCTGCTTCTTCTCCTTGAGGAACAGGTTCTTCGAATGCCCGCCAGGCAGCGCAGCCTTCAAATCAGCGCCTTCTTCGACCGTGAAGATGGGCCGGTGCTGGTGCGTCACATGCGCGATGCGAAGCGCGTCGAAGCGGGCAAAGAGGTCTGCTGGCGTCGCGGGCGTCATGAGGGGAACCCCTTGGCGCAAGCGCGGCGGAGCGTCTAGGGAAGAGCGCAATGAAACTGACCTGCTATCACGTCGATCCAGAACCCTCGCAAATGGTCCCGGGCTCGCCCGACCGCGAGTGGATGGACAAGTTCTCCGACCGTCACCCGTACCGCTGCTTGCCGCTGGTTGTGGCGAACACGACCGGCTGGGCGCTGCTCTCACCGGTCTCGTTCACGGCCACTTGGAATGGCGGTCCGCGCATCGAAGACATCCGTCTCGATCCCGATGACGGCACGCCGCGCGCACTGCTCGATCGTTGGGCGGTATCGCACTTCTCGGGCGGCGTGCTGACGTTCCACACTGGCTGGCTCTTTCGCACTGAGCCGGGTTGGGATTTGTGGTGTGGCGGTCCGCCCAATCACATCAAGGACGGCATTCAACCGCTCGCGGGCGTTGTCGAAACCTATTGGTTGCCCTTTCCTTTCACGATGAACTGGCGCTTCACGCGGCCGGGCATGATCTCGTTCAAGAAGGGCGAGCCGTTCTGCTTCGTGTTTCCGATCCCGCACGAGCAGATGGATGCGTTCGAGCCGATCGTGAAATCGATCCACGACGATCCCGAGCTGAAAAAGCAATACGACGCGTGGGGCGAGAGCCGCACCAATTTCCTCAATCGCCTCGTTGATAAAGACAGCGACGCCGCCAAGCATGGCTGGCAGCGCGACTATTTCCGCGGCCGCACGCCGGAAGGGCATTTGGCGCCGGACAGTCACGTCAATCGCAGACGATTGAAGCCCCCGCGTAAGGCGGAGAAGGGCGAGTAGCCCAAGGCGGCTCCAAGCGCGGGTGGTGGACAGGTTGAAAACGTCGCACCCAGCCTTTTCCGACACTCTGTTGCGACTGACTCTCAGGAGCGCTATCACCTAGCCCTTGGGACTAGGGGAGTGCTCCGGTGAAGCGTGGGGATGTGGGCGGCAACGGTCGCCTTTTCGGTTTTTTGCTGTCGACAGCGGCGGTCGCTGCGGCCTTTGGAGCCCCGAACGCGTACGCGCAGGATGAGCATGACGAAGAGCGCGTAACGGTCGTCGGCACGCGCGGCGACGATTTGGAGTCGGTGAAGGCAACCGCGCCGCTGGTTGATCTGCCGCTCACGGTGACGGTGATCCCCGCGGAAGTCTTCAACGAGCAGGGCGCTCGCAACCTGACCGACGTGCTCAACAACACGCCGGGCATCACTTTCAACGCCGGTGAGAACGGCTTCGCCACAGGCCTTGCCAATTTCAGCATGCGCGGCTTCGATACCTCGGCGAACGTCTTCATCGACGGCGCCCGCGATTCCGGCGCCTACAACCGCGATGCGTTCAACATCGACCAAGTCGAAGTCGTCAAAGGCCCGGCCGGCGATAACGGCCGCGGCAGCGCCGGCGGCTACGTAAACATCGTCACGCGCACGCCGGGTACGGAGCGCAACTACGAACTCACCACCAGCTACGGCCTCGACGACACTGACGCCGACACGCGCTGGCGCACGACGCTCGACCTGAACCAGCCGCTTTCGGAGAATGTCTCAGCGCGCCTCAACGTGCTCTACGAGGACGGCGGCGTGCCTGGTCGCGCGGTTGCACAGCGCAACACGCTCGGCATCGCACCGTCGATCGCGTTCGGGCTGAGCTCTGACACCCGCCTCATCGTGGCGCTGCAATACGTTGAACAAAATGACGTCCCGGATTGGGGCGTGCCGGCGGCGTTGATCGACGGCATGGCGAACTATGATCCGACGCTGCTCTCCGGGGTAAGCCACGAAGATCTGCGCGACAGGTTCTACGGGCTCAGCAGTGATTTTGATGACGTGCAGGCTTTGTCGGGGCTTGTCCGCTACGAGCATGATTTTTCAAGCACGCTGAGCTTTATGAGCCAAATCCGCGTGTCGGGCACGGATCGCTTCTCGGCCTATACGGTAGCGTCCGGCTACGCGCCGGTAACCGATCTCGTGACGACGACGCGCATCGGCTACGCGCGCGAAAACGAAGCCTTCTCGTGGCTCAATAACTTCAGCGCCGAATTCGGCGCGTTCGGCTTGCGCCACAACGCAGCCTTCGGCATCGAGCTTTCGAACGAGCAAGCGAACGCGCGCGCCTACGCCACGCAGACCAATCCCGGCGGCGCGGCGCAGCCAATCGACAACCCAGACCCTGATCGTGCAGGCCCGTTCACGGCAGCGCCGACCGAGCTTAGCGAAGTGCGCGTCGATACTCTGGCCGTATATTTGTACGACACCATCGAGCTCTCGCCGCAATGGGAGATCACCGGCGGCCTACGCGTCGAGAGCTATAGCGTCGAGATCGATAGCGCCACGACCGGCGGCGTTGGCACCGGCGCCAACGGCCTGACGATCGATCACAACACCGTCGCTGGCCGCTTGGGGCTCGTTTATCACCCGAGCGAAAACGGCAGCATCTACGCTGCGATCGGCGTTGCGCCACAACCGGCTGCTGCGTTCCTCTCCACCAGCGATATCTCGCGCGGCGGCGACAACGCGTTTCCGGGCTACTCGAGCGGCATCAACAGCGACGACACCGATCTGATGCAATCTTGGAATTACGAGATTGGTGCGAAGTGGGAGCTGTTCGATGATCGCCTCATCGCCACTGGCGCGCTCTTTCGCACTGTCCGCGAAAATGTCGCCATCACCGGCCGCACCGGACTGACGACGGCTGATCCGATCTCGCTGCAGGGCTATGGCGAGCAGATCGTTGAAGGCCTCGAGCTCGGTCTCTCCGGCCGCATCACGCCGGAATGGTCGATCTTCGCCGGCGCGCTCTTCATGGAGAGCGAGCGCGATCACAGCGCCGAGCTCGACCTCTATCGCTGCCGCGCCCAGCCGGGCGACTATGGTCTGGCTGCGACGAATGTCGGCATCGCTGCGTGCAACGCCGCGATCCATGGCACACGCGGCGATGCGCTGGCCTTCACGCCGGAATTCACCGCCAATCTGTGGACGACGTACGACTTCCCGTTCGGTCTCTCGATCGGCGGCGGCGTTCGCTATGTCGGCGAATCCTATGTGGGCCGTCCGGATGATGCCGAGCGCATCATTCCAAACAATGACGCCAACATCCTGCCGGACTATTGGGTGGCCAACGCGATGGTGTCCTACGACGTCACCGAGAACGCCACGCTCCGTCTGAACGTCGATAACATCACCGATGAGTTCTACGCGGTCTCCACCAACTGGTCGGCGCAACGCGTGAACATCGGCTCGTCGCGGGCTTTTCTGCTGAGCCTGAACGTCCGCTACTAAGCGCAGAAGGCGGGTCGCGTACTCCAAGCGCGGTCCGCCGCTTGCTCGCGCGAGCCTCTGCGCGCAGAACGTCGCTCATGCTAGTTGCCATCCCTAACGTCCTGACGCCCGAGCAAGTCGCGCACGGGCGCGCTTTGCTGCAAGCGGCGGAGTGGGTCGACGGACGCGTCACGGCTGGACATCAAGGCGCACACGTCAAACGCAATCGTCAGCTGCCGCAGGAGAGCGCTGCCGGCCGTGAGCTCGGCGAGATCATTCTCCGTGCGCTCGGCGAAAACGCGCTCTTCATGTCGGCCGCGCTGCCGCTGCATGTGCTGCCGCCGACCTTCAACCGCTACGGAGTAGGCGAGACCTTCGGCAATCACGTCGATGGCGCGATGCGCTTCTTGCCCAACGGCCAGCGCATGCGCACCGATCTTTCGTGCACGCTCTTTTTCAGCGAGCCGGACGATTACGAGGGTGGCGAATTGGTCATCGAGGATGTGTTCGGCACGCGCAGTGTGAAGCTCCCGGCCGGCCACATGATCGTTTACCCCTCAACCAGCGTGCACCGGGTCACGCCCGTCACCCGCGGCGAGCGGCTCTCATCCTTCTTCTGGCTGCAGAGCATGGTGCGCGATAACACCCAGCGCGCGATGCTGTTCGATATGGACGTCGCCATCCAGCGTCTGGGGGCCGAGAACCCGACCCACGCATCCGTGATCCAGCTGACTGGGGTTTATCATAATCTTCTGCGGCTCTGGGGTGAGGTTTAGGGGCTAAGCCCCTTGCTTCCGCCCCGCCGCTCTGCGATACGAGCGCCCCTCAGGCGGGCGCTTTAGGCGCCTTGCCACCCAGGATGCGGGCGTAGCTCAGGGGTAGAGCACAACCTTGCCAAGGTTGGGGTCGTGAGTTCGAATCTCATCGCCCGCTCCAAATTTCCTCAACAAAATCAGTTGCCTGCGGAGTCGGAGTTCCGCGTTTCCGACGGCATCGGCACGATTTGGTAGCGGCTTGGTAGCGAAGCGGAATAGTCCGTCTGATATGGGCTGAGACGCCTGCTGGGACAGTTTGAGACAGTGCACGCCTTTGGTCGGTTCCGGCGGCTTGCGTAAGGTTGGTGAGACATCTCAACAAAAGTGCTTGCGATCAGGCAGCTGACCACAGTCGTCCGGTTCAGCGCTAGTTGCTACACGCGGCGCGCCGCGGGCTTTCTTCGTCTGCGGGTAGTCACGCGCTTGAGGGTTATGCTGCCTGCTGTGTTGAGCCCTCGTTCCCGGTTTCGATTGGTCCAGTAGTCGCCGCGCAGTTCGCCGGTGTTGCGATCGTATTCAAGGCATGCTGCGCCCAGGTGACTGCGCACATCGGTCAACGGCAGAGGATCCGAGGAGGTCTGCTTGTAAACATAGTAGAGGCGGGGCGGTTGTCCTGGGACGCGTTGAGGACGCGCGAAGACTGAGTCGCTGTTGTTGGTGGTTTCTGGAACGTGCAGCTTGATCTCGATATCAAACAGGCCGCTTTGAATTGTCACCTCGACCTTGTGCGCCTGGACTGACCCGTTCGGCGGGTCTTGCGTGAGCACGTCGAATGGCGGGATGTCGTCTTTGGCCGCGTCCATCATCGACTTGATCGTTGGCCAGTTGGATTTGATTTCCCCTTCCCAGCGCCCGTCGAGCCAGGGAAAGCACCATGTGTCGGCGAAACTAACTTGATGAGCGAATCGCAATACGGGCTTGATGGTCAGCAGCACGACCGCAAGACTCGCGGCACCCATGATGATGCCGCCCAATCGGATGAACTCGAACGTGTTGTCTGGCGTGGCGGCCATGAATGCGAACACGGCGATAACGAACGTCAAACCGAATGCGGCTCTAAACATTGTGGACGGATTGAGCGCGTGGAGCATTGGCTCGCCTCTTGAATGTTCGCGTGGTGTTCCCAGGTAGCGTATAATTTGCCCGAGAGTCGATTCGGCGAGGACGCGCCTCATGGCTGCTAGTTTGAATTTGCATCGCCTGTTTTCCATGGACGAGGGCTATCTCGGCGCGCTCCGGGTGCCTGACCAGGACGCGGAGAAGCTGCGCCAGGCGCGCGAATCGATTCGGTCGGTGTTGCGAACCGCTTTCGCCGATTGGTCCACGCACGTTACGCGGACGGCCCTGTTCGAAAGCGTGATCGCCAAGAGCGCGGCTCCCGCGCCGGTGCTGACGCCTCGTTTTCACCTCCAAGGCAGCTTTGTCTATTTCACCGTTAACGATTGTCAGCAAACGCCGCCGCAGCAGATCGACCAGGATGATGGCGTGTTCTTGCCGGTCACTGTTCTGACGGTGGGTGGTACGGCCCAGCCGGCCGTGGTTTCAAAGGCCTACTTTAACCTCGTCGAGAAAGCGCTTGCGCCGCTTTGCGCGCGTGAAGGCTGGACGCTGAAGCCCAAGAAAACCTGCGTCAGGGTCATTCTCAATTCGCGCCTGCATCTGGACTTGCCTCTGTATGCAGTTCGCGATGACGCCTTTGAACGCGCCGCGCAGGCGCACGCGACGACGCATTCGGAGCGCATCGAAAAGGTCTATGCGCGCCAGGAGTTGGATGAGGACGTCTACGCCGGCATTGACGATGCAGACGTATTCCTTGCGCACAGGACCAAAGGATGGGTGCAATCGGATCCGCGCTCGCTCGAACGCTGGTTTCGCAATGTTCTGGACGTGCATGGTGATCAGGTCAGGCGCTTGGTGCGATGCTATAAGGGTTTGCGCGACGCGGTTTGGCCAGTCTGCGACCTCTCCTCCATTGCGCTCATGAAGGCGATTGCCGACGCCTACGATCGGGTGGGGCCCTTGGATCAATCGCGCGATGATTTGGCTCTCATCAAGATTGGTCAGGAGCTGACGGCGATCTTGCAGGGCCCGATCGCCAATCCGGTGATCCCCGACGATCCGGCCTGCAACCTGGATAACGATTGGTCGCCGGAGTTTCGCGCGACTCTTATCGCTGAGATCGACGCGCGAACGCAGCTGCTGAATACGGGCGTCCACGGCACCTTAAATCGGATGGTGGCGGTCCAGCGCGCGCGTGAGGCGTTTGGCGAGCGCGTGCCTGACAAGCCTGAAATTATCGGGCTGGTCGGCGCCGCTGCGCAGGTTATCCGGAGCGAGCGTCCGCAACCGCAGCCCCAACCGGTGGTGCCGCGTACGAAGTCCGGATGAATGATCGAGTAGGCGACCTTCGCACCGCGCTCGCCCTAGATGGGTTCACGTTTGCTACGCGCGCACCGTCGGGGATCGAGTTTCGAGGGAGCGTTAGTGCCCGCGGTTGCACGGTCAAACTCAGGATCGTCTACGCAGACCTGACCTTTGCCCGCATCCCGCAGATATTCATCGACAACCCGGAAGTATTGGATCGCGGGGTCTTCCCGCACCTCGATGAAGCAAACGAACTTTGCGTCGTTGACCGCGATCGATACGTGGCTGACCGCTATAATGTGGCGGGCGTCGCCCGCGGCCTGGTTGTGCGTGCCCGTGAGGTGATTGAGCGCGGGTTCACGGCAGGCGCCACCGACGAGATCGCCGCCGAGTTTCCCCAGCACTGGGGAGGTTTGATCGCTGGCTGCGCCTTTGATCCTGGTTATGCCGGATCGGCGGAGTATAGCCTTTCTTCTGAGGGCCACGCGACAATAGCAGCGGCGCCGCAACAAGCGGGACGGGCATCGCGCGAAAAGAAGCAGACACCACATTTGCCGGCCTTTGTTATCCCCTACTCGGGACAGCTTTCTTTTACGGCGGCTCCGGCGCGTCCCAAGACGTTCGGCGAGCTGATCAGGTGGGCTGATGCGTGGGATCGCGCGCTTGCTGAGTCCATTGTCGAAAACGTCGTGCAGATCGGGGCGCGGGATGCGGTGTGCGTTATCGCGGCCGCAAATGGAATTGTCGGTGGGATCATTGGTCTGTCGTCGAAACCGCCGGCGGTGATCGAAGCCATGTCGCGTCCGCAAGCTTGGGCGGGGTTTGTCCGGCGCGGCCTAATTGACGACGCGCCGTTCGTGAGAATCCGAGGCCGATATATGTCACTCGACTATGCGCTGAACCGAAATTACGGCGACGCGGGCGCGCCTTTGAACGCGCGCAAGGTTTTGCTGATCGGCTGCGGCGCGATCGGGGGTTATCTCGCGCGCGATCTTTCGCAGATGGGCGCGGGCCGCCGTGGCGGGCTGTTCGTCTTGCTCGACAAGGACAGTCTAGACTCGACGAATTTGGGTCGTCATTGGCTTGGCGTGGACTGTGTTGGAAAGAACAAGGCTGAGGCCTGCAAGCGAAAGATAGACGCTGAATTGCCGGGAAGTGAGATCGCGGCCTGGCCGGTGACGATCGAAGATCGCCTCAGCCGGCTTGCGGAATTTGATCTCGTAATTGACGCAACCGGCGAGCATGACGTCTCGGACCTGCTGAATGAGCTTCGACTTGCCGGTGGGCGCGATGGGAAACACTGGCCGACATTGCTGCACACATGGATCGAGGGCAGGGGCGCGGCCGTGCAAAGCTACATTAGCTCGGACCCCGACTTCGCCTGCTATCGTTGCCTCGACCCAGACCTTCATTCGGCGCGCGTTACCTCGCTTCGCCCCGAAGCGCCCAGAGAACTCGACGCGGGCTGTGGCGAATCCACATTCACTCCATACGGGCCAGCGGCGCCGATGATGGCGGCGGCGTTGGCGAGCGTGCATGTGTCAGACTGGGCGGCCGGACGCGCGCGACCGTTGCTGCGAACGCGTGTCCTAGATGGAGAAGTCACGAAGTTCGTGAAAGACAAGAATCCCGATCGCAGCGGTCAATGTCCGGCCTGCAGCGCTCAATGATGCGCATCCGATCAGTGATCGTCCCGACCGCCCTCTCCAAGGCGATGCAGGCTGAGCGCACGACGCGCCTGCCGCATGAAACCGGCGGCTTTTTACTTGGCCTGCGTCGAGGCGCGTCAATCGAAGTGTCGGAGTTTACGCCGCAGGCGGCGCAGGATCAGGCTGACAGTTCGAGCTTCGAGCGCATTGATCCTGAACATCAACGGCGCGCGACGAAGGCATGGGTGAAGGCCAACGGGCTCGTAGGGCTAGTTGGAGACTGGCACAGCCATCCGTTCGGCACTGGCGCTGCATCGAGAACAGATAAGTCCGCTTGGCGCGCCTTGGTCGAGGCGATGGATGGACCGGGCGTCGGCATCATTGTCGTCGACGACGAGCTTTGCGTGTTTGCGCTACGTGACAGCTGGAGCGGCCTTCGTGCCGAAAGGTTGCGCTTAGTGGCCGACGATCAGCACGATCTTGTATTCGGTGATCAAGGCGGCTGACCTAAGTGAGCGGGATGGGGTGGTTGCGGCTATCGGGCAGCAAAGTTGCACCAAAAATAGTGCGCTAAAGCGAATAAGGCATCATTTATGGTGCGTAACAGCGGTTGGCATTGCAGGTGTCGTATTTACGCACCATAAATAGTGCGCAAACTAGGATAGCGCACGATTTATGGTGCAAAAGCATGAAGGCCACCCAATCAAAACCGGCTTTACCGCTGCCGGTCCGGCGCGCGCTGCAAAAGCTCGGGGCGGACATCTCCGCTGCGCGCCGCCGCCGGCGCATTTCGGTGAAGCTCATGGCCGAGCGCGCGTTCGTCGGCCGCAACACCATCACGCGCGTCGAGAAGGGCGATCCCGGCGTATCGCTTGGCATCTACGCCACAGTTCTGTTCGTTCTCGGAATGGCCGAGCGCTTGGCGTCGCTGGTGGACATCAGCGTCGACGAGGTGGGGCAGGCGCTTGATGAGCAGCAGCTGCCGACGCGCGTGCGCGAATCCAAATACACTGGCGACGCACCTTGATATGGAACGCGAACTCCGAGTCTTCGTCGACCTGAACGGTCAACCGACGCCTGCCGGGCGTCTCTGGTCGCGGCACAAGTCCGGCCGCCAATCCTGCACGTTCGCGTACGACTCAAACTGGATCGACAAGGGCTTTGCGCTCTCGCCGGCCTTGCCCTTGGGGCGCGGCCCGCAAAACACGCCGCATGGTTTGTTCGGCGTCTTCTCGGATGCGGCCCCCGACAGCTGGGGCCAGCACCTCATGCACATTGACGAGCGAGCGACCGCCAAGGCCGAGCAGCGCGCCGAGCGGACGCTCTTTCAGATCGACTATCTCGCCGGCGTCAACGACGAGACGCGCATGGGGGCGCTCCGCTTCAAGAATCCCGGCGAAGAGCAATTCCTGTCGAGCAGGGGCAAACCCGTTCCGCCGGTGATCAATCTGACCTCGCTGATGAATGCGTCGATGAAGGTCGACCGCGGCAAGACGCGCGACGCCGACATCAAGTTGGTGCTGGATCCTGGTTCGGCGCTTGGCGGCGCGCGCCCAAAGGCGGTGGTGCGCGCCAACGATGGGCGCTTGCTGATCGCCAAGTTCGAGAAGCGCACAGACACCTGGCCGCTCATCCGCTGGGAGGCGGCCACGCTTCAGATGGCGCGCGACGCCGGCATCGACGTTCCGGAAAATACTCTCCCGACCGTGTCACAGAAGGCCGTGCTGCTCATGGTGCGTTTCGACCGCCGCGGCGCCGGCGTGCGCGTGCCGTTCATGTCTGCGATGAGCGCGATCGGCGCTCACGATCACGAACCCGGTCACTCCTATCCGCAGATCGCCGACATCATCCGCCAGGAAAGCGATGCGCCCGCGCGCGAGCTGGAAGAATTATGGCGGCGGATGGTATTCAACATCCTGGTGTCGAACACCGACGATCATCTGCGCAACCATGCCTTCCTGTGGGAGGGCAAGGGCTGGCGGCTCTCACCGGCCTACGACATGAACCCGACGCCGGTGGACGTGCGCCAGCGCATCCACCAACTCGCCATTGATGACAAGGATCCGCGCGGTTCGCTCGAGACGGCTTTTTCGGTTGCGCCGCGTTTTGGGCTGAGCCTGCTTCGCGCCCGCGAGATCGCAGGAGAGGTCGGCGCCGCGGTGGCGACATGGAAGAGCGCAGCCGCTTCCTTCAAGATCGTGAAAGATCAGATCGACCGGATGTCGTCGGCGTTCGATCACGTCGACCTGAAGTTGGCCGTGGCCAATCGCCGAGTGGTCTCGCAGGCGCCGGTACCTGCGACGAAGAAGGCGCCGCCCGCACCGAAGGGGACTGCGAAGACCCCGAAGGGGCGCAAGACATCCTCCTCTAAGACCAGCAAGAAGACCAAGCGCAAGCCCACGCGCCGAAGCTAGGCCGCAGGCGGCGAGCTTGAACTTAGCGTGAAATTGTCGGATGCGGCGGCGGTGACGCTTCGTGGTCGCGCGCTAGTGAAGCTCCATAGAGATGCGGTCTAAGATCGGATCGGCTGCCGCAATTGCGGCGCGCAAGCGCTCAAACTCCCCGCCGAACAGGCCGCATTTGAGCAGCGCCAAATCCGCGATTTTCTTTTCAAGCGCGGCGTTCAATTGTGTTCTGAGCCAATCGCCGTCTCGTCGGCGCCTCCAAGCAAAAGCGCCGTAAGGCGGCCAGGGATTGGTCTTGCCTTGCTGGAGTTCGGCATCAACCACGAGCAACGCCCACAGATACTCGAAATCGTCGAATAATCTCTCATAGCGTGACGGGTCGGGCGCGAGCTTCTCCAGTGGCGGACGGATGATCTCGAAGAGATAATCGCTGAACGCTGTGTGCCGGCGCTCCTTGCCAATGAGCAAAGAGCGTCCGTTTTCGTAGTCTAACACTTTGTGATTGTTGAAGCGCACCGGCGCCGGCGCTGATTTGTCGTCATCATGGCGAACATAGATCTGCGCACTCGCCAACTCCTTCAAGACGTGGCAATTACCGCTGGCAAGCGCGCTGATGCCCACGGCGTATATGAGGAGCAAGCAAGGATAACGGCGCAAGTTCGCCCAGACGGTGTAACCATCGACGTGCACAGCTTTGCCGGCGAGGATGGCGAATGCGTCGGCGAATGGCTTTGCATTCTGCGCGGTCGAAAAATAGGCGCCGTGTGCGAAGAGGTGGACGAGCTTTTCGCTCTTGGCTTCCAGATGCTTCAACAGATCCCCGGCGCTCTCCTTGGCGGGAGCGATGTTCTTGTATTCTGCGAACGTGACTTCCAAAGCCGCTGAAGCAGCGAGCGCCTCTTCGGCAAGAAGATCGTGCAGTTGAATTCGAAAGCGCTCTTCGCTGAGGTAGCGTTTTAGCGCGGCAAGCGCGGCCTGAATGCTTAATGGATGCGGGCGATCAAACGCCTCCAACGCTTCGACGCGTTCGAGCAAATCAGGAAAGAAGCGATCGGCGCCCTCAATCTCTATAGTTGTCGCGCGATGTAGATTGATCAGATCGCGCGCCGCCGTCGCCGGCTCGCCCAATGTCGTCCAGTAGATCGGGTAGCGGCGCTGTCTGATCCGCGCCATCGCCGCGCGGAGAGCGATGTCGTAGTCGCCGGACCAGCCGGAGACGATGAGGCCGTACTCGTCGAAGACTTGTTCGAGAAGTTTATTGGTTGCCTTGTCGTAGGCCTCTAGCGCCTCTGGCGAGTTTCGCACGCGGCTATCCATGTAGTCGCCATGCACTTTGATGATAGTGCACTTTGAATGCGCCAACGGGGGTGCGCCACGGATGGCGTCAGCGGAAGCGATCACTACGGGCGCGATGCCTTCCGCTTCGAGAGCCGATTCCAGCAGCCGGTCGAAATTGGTCGTGACGATAATACGGATGGTGCCACGGACGACCAATTTAGCGATGGCGCGATGTGCGTCGGTCGGGCGCTTCAGGCCCTGCTCGCGCTCTTGCTCGCTCGGTTCAAAATAGCCCTTGAGTAGCTGCTGCTGGGCCGCCGTGGTCGGCGCGATCGCGGCGAGCACTTCTGAATAATTGGCTTCGCGGCGGTACTTCGCTTTGTACCATGCGGCTGGATCGCCGCCCGTTGATGCCTTGCGCAAATGCGCAAGCTTGGAGATGAGATCGAGCGTCACTTCCCATCCGGTGGGAACGCCAGCGGCGCGCGAAACGCCTGATCCGAGCAACAGCGCGTATGTGCCGCGCTCGGAATGGAGGTTGAACGAGAGCGCGAGAAGGGGATCGATCATGGCGGCAAGTTGCCCCGATTCGGACCGCCGCTCGCCAATTGGATTGGTGCGGCGCCTCCTCCTTTCATGCTCGTCGCTCCTGCTGGCGGCGTCCACGGCGGGCCTAGGGGAGCTGACTACGGCGTGCGCGATGAGCGCACCGCAAGCAACAACCACCGCACCTGCGTGCGATCGAAGCGCCGCACCGGACCTTCTTCTAGCACCCTTCCATTCATGAAGTGAATGCCGGGCACGAGACCTTCCTTCACGCGCCGCGCAACCGTCGCGCGCGAGATACCGAAGCACTCCTTGATCGCGCGGTACGTCATCAGCATGTGCTCGGATTTCAGCTCCGCCAGCATCTTGTCCACCGTCTCGCAAAGTGCGGGCGGATAGTCCGGCATGTCCTCGACAGTGAGGAGAAGCGGCGCCTCCGGCGCGCTTCGCTTAGGCTTCTTTTCCGCGGACGCGACTGAACGCGGCGAAGCGGGGATTGCTGCCGGCCTCGCGGGCACGCGTGCTGGCGGATCGGTACGCGGTGCGGGTGGCTGGAGTTCAAGATCGAAGAGGCCCAATTGGCGGGCGTCAGCAGCCTTGCCTTTTTTGCGCTTCGATGCGCGCGTTTCGGTTTCGACGCTCATGGCCGCCGTCCCGGTGTGTAGGGCCGAAGCTGAAGATCTCTGGAGACAATCACACGCACCGGCGCGCCAGCTCGAATGCGCAATGTCGGACGAACCGTCAGTTCCCGGTCGACGATGCGCGAGCCTGTCTGGGCTGCCTGTTGCGCCGCGGCGTCGCCGAGGCTTGGCACGATGCCATTCGACTCGTTGTCCTCGACTTCGTTAGCTGCAACCGAGAGGATGGAGGAAAGCACAACCGCGGCGGCGAGGCGATCGAGATGGTTGTCGGTCCGATCGGTGAGGCCAGATGCGCCGGCAGGATCGCTCGCCTCCATGTTTTGCAGGTTGATGCTCCAACCGTTCGGCAGGATCAGTCTGTTCCACGCGAGCAAAATGCGATTATCGCCGTAACGTGCGCCATCGCGATATGTACCGATGAGGCGCGAGCCCTGCGGGATGAGCAGATGATCGCCGGTCACTGAATCATAGACCGGCGCCGTCACCTGCGCGATGACACGGCCTGGAAGATCGGAACTGAGCGCTGTCACGAGCGCTGCCGGGATGACATGCCCCGCTTGCAACTCATAGCGCGAACGCGGCGGCGACAAGCGTGCATCCAGTCGGTCGGCGTCTGCGTCTTGCCTCGCTTCCGCATCGCGTCCCGCGAACAGGATGGCTGACGTTTGCGCGGTCTCTTGCGGGTCGCGCGCTTCGCGCACGCCCGCCGCCGGCGCTGGCGCGCTGGCGTTCGACCAGATTGGATCTGAGGGCGGCATCAGCGCGTCGTCGCCAACCGCTGAGGGATCAATCTCCAGATCGACAGGATCGCCGCCGACCAACGCGCGTGCATCATAGTCCGCGGACGCCTGTTGAATCGATTCCGGCGGCCCGCCCGCGGCGGCGACGGCGGTTTGGGCGGCGTCGCGGCCGCGCTCGGGCCGCTCTGACAAACCGCTCACCAGTGCGAACGTAATAACGAGGCCGGCGAGAATCAGCCCGGCGAACACGAATTTGCGCGAAAGCCGCTTGGGCGACGGCGGTTGCGCCCTCAGCGCCAGGTTTGGCGGCGTGTCGGGTGTGGTTGTGGCAGCGTTCATCGCCGTGCTCCTTCGCGATCAATGCGTACGATGACGGGGGAGCGCGCGCCGAGGCGGAGTTCGGCGCGGTCGAACAGCCGATCGATAATCATGCGCTGGCCTTGGACGCGGTAGTTTGCGATTTCCGCGCCTTCGCCAGTGATGATGAAGAGCGGCGGCATGTCGCCGGCGATAACGCCCGGCGGGAATTCTATCCATGTGCGGCGGCCGTCATCGAAGACGCGGCTGGGCGTCCAGGCTGGCGTTCGCCCGCGAACGGTGCGGACGCGATAGGAAAAGTTCAGCCGATCGATTCCCGGCATCGCACCGGCGCTCGCGGCGGGGTTTTGCGGATAGGACCACGCCACTTGCGCGGCATAGGCATTGCCCGCTTGCGACACCGCTTCGATGAGGTAGGTCCGCCGATCAGTGATAAGCACAATGTTAGTGCGGAGGCCCGTCGTCTGCGGTTTCACCAGAACGATCGTGCGCGGCTCGCTCTCGGTTTCGGCGTTCGCTTCCGTCACCATCCAGCGCGAGGTGTCGCCGGCGGCGATGTCGTTCAGTGTCTCACCCGGTTCGAGCAGTATGGTCGAGACATAGTTGGGGCTGGTGTAGAGTTCGAACAGCGCGCCTGGCTGATAGCTGAAGATGTGCCGCGCCTGGTTGAAGGCGTCCGGCGTTGGCCTCTGGCGTGCCGCCGTGTTGGCGTCCGCCAACACTTGCAGCGGCGGCGCAGCACGCCCGCGCCGCTGACGCGGCGGTTCGACCGGCGCCGGTGGCGAAGCCACTTCCGCTTCCAGCGTGCCGCGCAATTGCTCGGCCGCGGTTTCGATGCCGTCGCCTTCCGCAACCGGCGCGATGTCCGTTGTCGCACACGCCGCGAGCGCGGAAGATGCGAGCAGCAAGAGAACAAGGCGTTTCATCGTTCGCGGCTCCAGGAGAAATCAGAGATCAACAACCCAAGCGGATTGGCGGCTACTTCATCCGCAGTGCGCGGCGCGCGTGTCGTCACAGTGAAGACGCCGGAATAAACTTCGCCATCGCGCGTGCCGGTGGCGTTGGTGGCGCGTTCGACCCAGGTGACTTCCCAGGTGTTGCCGGAGCGAGCCATGATCGAACGGATATGAACGGTGCGTCCGACGCGCCCGAGCGACAGGAATGGATCGTCCTGGCGCGCGATCTCGGAGAGCTGCGCGGCGGCTTGTGGGGTAAGGAAACGATACGCTTCCAGCCAATTCTCACGCAGCACGACGCCATCGGTCGGCAGTGACCGCACCAGCCGCACGAAGCGGCCAAGATGATGGGCGATTTGTGCGTTAGTGGGATTCCACCGTCCGTCCGCGGCGCGAACCCGCATCACCTGGCCTTCGGGCGAAACTTCGACCACATGCACGAATGTCCGCTGATCGAGCGCGACCAGTGTCAGCGAGACGCCAAGCGCTGCCGCGAGGCCAAGACCGGCGTACGCGGTCATGCGCCAGCTCCGCGCCGACAGCACGGCCGATCCCATGCGCGCATCCCATTCCTGCCGTGCGCGCTGATACGGCGTGTCCGGCGGCGGCGCGGCGTAACTCTTGGTCGGTGCGCGGAATGGGAAATTCATGGCTTGCCCCCAGTTGAATTTGGATTGGAAGGACGCGGCTGCATCGCCGCATAATTGATGGCGCGCGGAGGGCCGCCATTGGCGCCGGACGAGCCGCCGCCACGGTTGCCGCCGCCGCGCGATTTGGGCGGAGAACCCAGCGCGAAATTCCAAGCGCCTTTGGCCATACCGCCGACAGCTTTGGCGCCTTGGACCGCGATGAAGCCGGCGCCGACAGTGGAAAAGCCCGCGCCAACCGCGGTGCGGATCGCGTCAGAGCCCGAGAGATGCGGCTGGCCTTGGACGACTTCACTGGCGAGTGACGGACCGAACCAGGCGAGCGCCAGCACGGTCAGTCCGAACAGCAGCACGTTGAGCGCGCCGCCATCATCCAGTACGAGTGTTGCCGGCAGCGTGTTGACGAACGTGATCGACACAGATGCGATCAGCGCCAGCACGAAAAGACGGACGGCTGAACCGGCGACCCATCCCAATGGCCGCTCAGCCACCCAGGCGGTGCCGTTGAATATCCCCCAAGGAAGCGCCACGAAAGCAGCGAGCGTGCCAAGCTTGAAAGCGATCAGCGCCACGAAGATCTGCAGCGCCAGAACGAAGAAGCCCAGCATCACGAACACGCCGGCCAGGAAGATCGTGACGAGCGAGATGAAGTCGAACAGCAGATTCATGCCCTCGGCCAGCGCGACCGTGCGGCCGA
Source organism: uncultured Terricaulis sp. (assembly GCA_964405865.1). Lineage (GTDB taxonomy): Bacteria > Pseudomonadota > Alphaproteobacteria > Caulobacterales > Aquidulcibacteraceae > Vitreimonas. Next base: position 211,148 of record CAYOPM010000002.1, read on the forward strand.
AGAGCTCGATGCCGATGCCGCCGATGCGGCCGGGATTGTGCAGGTCGGCCATGGTGAGCGAGCTACCGCCGGCTTGCAGGCCCAGCATCGCGCCCGACCGGTGGATCACGGTCGAGAGCATGTCCCAATTGTTCACGAGCCAAGCGAAGAAGCCGATGAACAGCACTTTGCGGAACATCGGCGCGACAGGATTGTCGTGGCCCAGCGCCCATTGCGTCCCCGTCAGCACGATCGAGATGACGATCAGTGCGTTAAGGACGAAGTTCACATCACCCTGAATCAAACCGAAGCCGCTATCAGCCACGGCCAGAAACTGGCTCAGGAACGAATTGACGCTGGACGTGTCCATGACGGCGGGCTCAGTTCTCGAAGGCGGATTGCGCAGGCGCTGGCGTGTTGGTCCGCTCCGTCGGGAAGGCGCGGCGTTGCACTTCGCGGGCGCGCTCTTCGCGCGCAATCCGCTCCATGCGCTCGGTTTGCAGCGCGCGTCCTTGCGCCACGAGCAGCGCCTGGATTTCAGCGAGCTGCGACGCTTGGATGCCGAGCAATTGATTGCCGGCTTGGATCGCACCCGTCTGCCCTTCCGCGCTGGAAGAGGAGGAGAGCGCGCGATCGATACTGCCTTGCTGCCGCTGGATCGATTCAATGGCTCGGGCTTCCGCCTCCATCGCCCGTTCGACGCTGGCGCGGCTTTGGGCGAGCCATTGATCCGATTGGCCCAAGACCTCATCGAGATCGAAACTCTCCCAAGTCTCAGGATAGAGTGTGCGGATATCCTCGCCGACGCGGTTGGCCTCGAAGGCCAAGCCTTGCGCGGCGTCGAACAATTGACGCGCTTCTGCGATCGATTCCGACAGTTCCGGCGAGAGTTGCAGCGGGTTCTGCCGCAACATGGCCGCGGCTTGCTCGACTTGGCGCACTTGGTTGCGAATCTGCTCAACCATGTGCGTCACTTGCGTGATCGATTGCGCTAGGTTGGCGGGGTCAAGCACAACCCATTGCGCCTGCGCCGGTGGCGCGGTTACGGCGAGAACGGCCGCCATCGCCGCCGTCGCCATCAGTTTCGAGAATCTGTGCTGCATGATTGCGTCCCCCTTATTCAGCGGCGGCCATGACGGCCGACGTAGTGATCGTTGGCGATTGTGCGTTGAAGCGGCGCACGGCAGCAGCGGCGTCGCGCAAACCGCGCGCATCGAGCCAGCCGGCTGCGAAATCCGCTTTGTCCGCTTCCGCGAGCACGCGATCGATGAGCGTGTGATCTTCAGGCCGTGAGGCGCCGACGAAGGCGAGCGTCGCCGGGCCAAGCCCGAGTTCGAAAAGCCGGCAGCCATCCCGGCTGACGAGGTAATAGTCACGCTTTGGCGTCGCGTTGCCGATGAGCGCGATCTGGCGGCCGTTGAGGCCTAGCCTTCCGTAGAAACTGCGGGAGCGTGGTTCGCGGGCGCGATCGTTAGGCAGGAAGATGCGCGTCAGGCAGGCTTCGATGATGGTCGAGGCGATCGGGCTGGCTTCAACATCGGCCAGCTCCTGACTGGCGAAGATGACGGCGACATTCTTCTTGCGCAGCGTTTTGAGCCAATCCTGGATTTGCGCGGCGAAGAACGCGTCCTTCAAAAAGAGCCACGCTTCGTCCAGCACGAGAAGCGTCGGACTGCCGTCGAAGCGGCGTTCAAGCACATGGAAGAGCGCCGAGAGAACCGCGCCCGCCGCTTGCGGCCGGCGCATCAAATCATCCATCTCGAACGCTTGGACTGCGCCATAGCCGAGCGAGGTCCGATCATGGTCAAGCAATCGGCCGTGCGGACCGCCGTGGGTGAACGGCTGAAGTGCCGCGCGCACCGAGGCGTCTTGCGCCAACGCTGTATATAAAGTGAGCGTGCGATCCTCTCGCGGCCGGGAGCCCAGCACTTCGAGCGCCCGCCAGAGTTCAGCGCGCAATTCCGGCGTCACCGTCAGATTGGCGCTGGCGATCAGGCCCACGATCCAGTCGAGCGCCCAAGCGCGCTCGCCTGGATCATCGACATGTTCCAATGGTTGCAGACCGAGCGCGTCGTCTTCCCCGAGATCGAAGAAGTCTCCGCCCATTCCGAGAATGGCCGCACGCGCCGAGCGTCCCTTGTCGAACAGATAGACTTGGGCATTGGCGTAACGCCGCCATTGCGCCGCGAGCGTCGCGAGCAGCACAGATTTGCCCGCGCCCGTCGGCCCCACGATCATGGTGTGGCCGACATCGCCAGCGTGCAGATCGAGCCGGAATGGCGTGGCGCCATCCGTAGCGGTCAGCATGAGCGGCGGACCATCGAGATGGACATTGTGTTCCGGTCCGGCCCACACCGCGCTCGTCGGCAAAAGGTGCGCGAGACTGGGTGTGAGAAGAATCGGCCGACGCACATCGGCATAAGCCGAGCCTGGCAGAGAGCCGAGCCAGGCTTCGATCGCGTTGACGGTCTCGACTTGCGTGACGAACCCAAGCCCGTCAGCTGCTTGCTGAATCAGCCTGACCGCTTCGTCGGCGGCGTTCTCGTCTCCTTCCGCGACTGTAATCGTCAGCGTGCCGTAGCCTGCGCCGATGGCGTCCGCGCCCAGTTCCTGCAACGCCATGTCCGCATCGGCGGCGTGATTGGTCGCGGCGTTGTCATGCAGAACGGGTTCGTCCTTGAAGAGCGCCGCGCGCAGCATGGCGCCCAAGCCCACGCGCTGCGAGAACCAGCGCTTTCTGATCCGCTCCAGCTCCTTGCGTGCATCCTCCCGATCGAGCGGCAGGAAGCGCGTCACCCAGCGATACGAGATCGCCAAACGATTGAGCGCGTCGAGAAGACCGGGCTCTGTCTCTGTAACGAAGCTGCGCACAGAAATGACGCGGAGGTGCTTCGCACCGAGTTTTGGCGCGAGACCACCGACCAGCGGCGCGTCGGGCAAGAGCGCATCAAGGTGGAATGGCGTTGACGGCACGGCGACGCGATGGGTCCGGTCCGAGATGCAATCGTGGAGATAGGTCAGCGTTTCTTCATCCGAGAGCCATGCCGCCATCGGCATCATGGCCTCGAACAGCGCCATGAGCTGGTCGGTGCGTTCGATGAAGTTATCGAGGTGCAGCCGATAATCGACCCCGCCATTAGTGCGCTCGCCGCCCTCGAACAGCATGGTCTCCAGTTTGCCTTGCCGCTCTGCTGGAGGAAGCCATGCGAAGGTCAGGAAATAGCGGCTCTCGAACCGCGCGCCGGCGGTCTCGAAGACTTGGCGACGCTCTTCATCGATCAGCCATGACACCGCATCGGGCCAGGTCGCATCCGGATAACCAGGCGCTGGCTCACGGCGTGCTTCAACGTGCAGGCACCAATTATTCCCGAAGCGGCGCAGCGCATTGTTGAGCCGCGCGGCGGCGCCCATGAGTTCAGACGGCGTGGCGGAATCGAGGTCAGGTCCGCGAAATTGCAGCGAGCGCTGGAATGCGCCGTCCTTGTTCAAGACAATTCCGGGCGCGATCAATCCGGCCCACGGCAGGTAGTCCGTGAGCTTTGGTCCGCTTGATTTGTAAGAGCGAAGATCGAGCATGAACTACACCGCGAAGTAGTGAGGCTTGGCGAGATGGCGCCGCCATGTGTCGAGGAACCAGGGATCGCGCGACGCCGCCCAAGCGGCGGCGCCTTGCAGGACGATCCAAAGCGGAATGCCGAGAAAGGGCTGCTGCAGGCCAAGCGCGATCGCCGCACACGTTGTCGCGTTGAGGATCGCAAAGCCGCGCGGCACGCCGCCCATCAGAATGGGCCGTGTGAGCGACGTGCGCAGCGGCGCGCTATAGCCTTCGGGCAGCTCGTCCATGATCAGAGAACCGCCCCGCCGGCGAAGCCGAAGAGTTCAAGACCCCAGGTCGCCGCGGCGAACACGCACGCGAGACCCAAGCCTGCCCAAGCGAGCTTGCGCACGCCCGACCCGCCATCCGAAAACGCGATGGTGAAACCGGCCATCACAATGGCGATGACGCCAACCGCGCGTGCGACCGGCCCGGTGATCGAATCGAGGATCTGTTGCAGCGGCCCTTCCCAGGGCATGCCCGAACCCGACGCATAAGCCGGTGCGGCGATTGCGAGGCCCACGAGCGTCAGGCTCGCGAGCTTCGCCAGATTGTTCTTCGTCATTCCTCTTCTCCTTTTTGCTTGGGGCTGACGATGTGCTGGATCGCGCGCTTGCCCCCCGAGCGCGCGATGAAGACAACGAGATCGACGGCGGACGCGATCAGCCGCTTAGGCGGTGCGCTGACGGCTTCCATGCAAAGGTCTTCGAGCCGCGCGAGCGCGTCGGCTGCCGAGTTGGCGTGCAGCGTGAGCAGTCCGCCGGGATGACCGGTGTTCCAAGCCTTCAAGACTTCGAGCGCAGCGCCATCGCGCACTTCGCCGACGACGATGCGGTCGGGACGGAGGCGAAGCGTCATCTGCACGAGATCGCGCATGGTGACGGGCGGATCGGTGCGCTTGGTCAGAAGCTGCACGGCGTTGGCGCTGGCGATTTGCAGCTCGGCCGTGTCTTCGAGAATGACGACACGCGCATCCGCAAAGGCCGACTCCGCCAGGAGCGCATTGAGCAAAGTGGTCTTGCCTGATCCGGTGCCGCCGGCGACGACGATGTTCTGCTTTCCGGCCACAGCCTCGCGCAGCAACGCTGCTTGCGCTGGCGTGGCGATGCCGTCGCGCACGTAATCATCGAGCGTGAAAATGATCGACGGACGCTTCCGGATGGCGAGTACGGGCGCCTCCACCAGAGGCGGCAACAGCGCCTGCACGCGCGCCGCTGAATCCGGGAGAATGGTTGCGAGCGCTGGCCGATCTTCGCCGACTGTCTCGCCCGCTTCGTGGGCGAGCAAACGGATCGCGGTCTCACGGTCGTTCGCGACGATACGATGCTCCGTAAGCAGGAGCCCGGCGCCAGCGCGATCGATCCAGACGCGCCCATCGGCGTTGATCAGCACTTCCACCACGTCCGGCGCGGCGAGCGCTTCGGCGATGTTGACGCCGAGGGCGCGCGCCAAAGCCGAACGCCGCCGAGACGAACCGATGATGTGCGCGGCGGTCACGGACTGACCTCCGCCGCATCGTCGTGGCCATTGCTCTGTTCAAGGCCGCCATTGGCGATCGAGCGTCCGGGCTGAAGACCTTGCGCAACGAGATCAAGAAAGCGCTCGAAGCGCGCCTCGGCGCTCGCCGCCGCACTCTCGGCCACGGTGTCGTCGATCGGGGGATTGTGTTCGAGCCACACGCGCACGAACCAAAGCAGACACTCTTTCACCGCCGCCTGATCGCGTTGCAGCTTATCGACCCGCGTCTCCAGGCGGTTGAGCTGCCGCTTCTGTCCATCCGCTGCGCTTGCCGCCGCACCGTCAGACGCTGCGGCGAAGCGCGCGCGTACGAGTTCGGCGATGAGACTCGATTCCGAACGGCCCTGAGCACGCGCCGCGCGTGACACCTCGCGGGCGAGATCGTGTTCGAGATAGGTGCGAATGCCAGTGAGGTTCATGGCGATCAGACTCCCGTCCAACGGGGCTTGCGCACCGCTCTCTCTTCGCCCGCAGGCGGCGGATTGGGCGGCGGCGCCTTGCGCGAGCCATCAGAGTTGCGGAAGCCCGCGAGTGCGATGTCGGAAGGTTTAGGCGTGCCCGGCGTGAAGAGATCGCCTTGGTCCTTTTCCGCGCGGCGCCGACGCGTCGCCGAAACGGGCTGTGCAGGCGCTTCGAGAAATCCAAGCGGACGCACGTCGGCCCAGTCATGCGTCGTTGTGAGTGTGATGCGCTCCCGCGTGGACGGGCGCAGCCGATCGCGGAAAATGCGTTCTTCGTCGAAACGCAGTTTCTTAGCGCGGATCGGCTTTACGCCCGAGACGAAGATCAATTGTTCGTCGCGCGGGAGCGACCGCACGTCGGCCGGCAGCAATAGCGGTCGGCGCTCCTCCCGCTGAGTCGTTGAGCCAGAGTGCCAGCCGATCAGCGGGCGGGGACGTTTGTGCGTCTCGCTCTCGCGCACTTCCCACACTTCGCCCGCCATTTCGGCGATCCGCTTGGCGGATTCGCCGTCCGCGGCCGCGAAGCTCGTCACGATGTGACAATTATCGACGATGACATTCTCTCGGCCGTAAGCCCGCGTGATGTGATTGGGGCTTTGGCAGACGAGCGACGCGCGAATGCCGTAGCCCGCCATTGCGCCCATCATAGTCTCGAAGAATTCGAGGCGACCGAGCATCGGGAATTCGTCGAGCACCATGACCAGGCGGTGACGTTTCGGTCTGCCGTCCGCTTCCGTTTGGTCTTGCATCAGCGTGCGGCCGGTCAGATCGACGATGGCGCGCAAGAGCGGCATGACGCGCTGCACGTCCGACGCCGGTGGCTGAAGATAGAGCGTCATTGGCCGCTCGCCGCACATGAGATCGCTGAGGCGCATGTCCGACGTTGCCGTGTTGGCGGCGATGAGCGGATCGGCCCACAGCTCCAGCATGCTTTCGGCGGTCGCCTGCACACCGGAGCGCATGCGCTCCTCTGCCGACAGAATGCTCTCTGCCGCGTGCAGAACTTCGGGATGCACTTCCGGCTGTCCAGTTGTGGGATTCTTCCGGTGCAACGTACGGCGCATCTCTTCTGCCGTCTGCGTCAGGTTGCGCAGCTTTTCGCGCACGACGGCGAGCGTCTTCCGCTCAAGCGGCTCGGCATAGAGCGTGTGCAAGATCGTCGAGGACATCCAGCCAGCGCCGCGCCGATGCCAGAAATCGGGCGTGCGTTGTCCCTCATGCGCGCCGAACAGCACGTTGGTGAGATTCTGCGCGGCGCGAACCTCATGCTCGCCCATCGGAATCTCGAACATGAGATTGATGCGAATGCTGTCCGCCGCCGTCGGCGCAAAGCGCGCGACCGGCCCGAGCGTTTCGCGAAAACCGGCCGTGCCGGGAAAGCTGTGACGCGGATCGCCGTCGGCGAGCTCGCCCTTCACGTCGAGCACGAGCATCGAATGCGGTGTTGCTAGAAGCGTCGGCACGATGTGGCCGCGGCCTTTGCCGCTGCGCGACGCGCCGATCAGAAGTTGATGTTCTGGCCCGTCGAAGGCGACGATCTCGTCATCGAACTTGCCCAGGACCGACCCGCTCTTAGCGAAGAGGTTGGCAGCCTTCAGATCGTCGAACGAAGCCCAGGCGCCTTTGCCGAATGGCTTGATCTCCAGGCCGCGACGGGCGGCGACTGCGACGATCACCACGGCAAAGAGGACGCTGCACAAGATAATGAGGTGCGCTGCGGCGAACGGCTTAGGATAGGTCTCGCTCCAGCGAGCCGACCATTCGAGCACCGCCCAGGGCGGATAGATCATTACTTCGTCGACAATGGCTAGCGGCGGTCCGAGCGCCGCTTGGGCGTCGAACGTGCTCGCCACAAACTGACTGGCGGCGCTCAGGCCAGCGATGCAAGTCAAGGTCGATACAAGCGCCACGGCCCAAGAAGGCATTTTCGCCTCCTCGCGACGCTGCCACTGCGCCAAGGAGGCAAGGCGTGCTCCGCATTTCCTTCGGCTTGGCGCTCACCTCTATCGAAGATAATTCGGCGTCTCGTTCTTTCAGTGCGCGGCAATCCCACGATGGGATTACGGCCTGTCTCAGTTTGGCATCGGACAGAGCAATGCGCTTTTCAGGAGCGACGAGTGCACGTTGTGCGAAATTGCCGAGGTGCAAAGTGTCGAAGCAGTTTCGAATGAGCGGTCTGCTCTTGCTTGCCTATTACGCGCTGTCGATCGTGAGTGTTGGCGCCGCATAAAATTCGGTGGCAGCGATTGCTCACCAAGGAATCTGCGCGTGCATCTCACTTTTCAGTGCGCTCGGAAACGAATCTTTGCCGCCGCTTGTTTCGACTTTTAGTTCTTGGAGGTCATTGCGCCACGGCGCCGATGTCTCGGAGAATTTTTTCAGAAGGAGTCGATTGATGAAGACGCAGTTTTCAATTCGGACCTTTAGCTTGGCGCTCGCTTTCGCAGGAGTGCTGACAACAACCACTGCATCTGCCGCTACGGCGCTGTTCGAGGGCGGCGGTTTTGGAGCGACGCCTGAGGGTGCTATCCAGGCGGCGATATGGGACGCCGAGGCGAGCGCGAGTGCCGAAGGCTTCTTTGAATGCGAGATCGTCGGACAACCGGCTGTATTTCCTCAGCCTCCCAACTCCCGGCGGGCATTTACAGCACAAGTCACGCTCCGCTGCGAGCAATGGGCATTAACCGATTGAGCGGCTGCTAGCTTCCGGTACGATTGGCCGGCAATTGTGCCGGAAGCCTAGGGTGTGGCCCCAGTCTCTCCTCCACATCGATCATGAGTTGAAGACAAACGGATCGTTGGCGCGCGCGCCCGAAAAGCGGCCAGACGCTAGCCACCTTGCGACTTGCCCCGCACCCGACGCGCGCGCACACCGCATGTCATGCGGTACAAAGCTCTAGAGGCCGCGGTTCTTGCGGTGCTGTCTCACGTGAGAAGTTACGCGTTCAAACTCGTCTTTCGTTTGTATGCCAGAGCGGGCCGAGTCCCTCGCGCGCGCTGCATCCGAACGACCCATTAGACGCATCCTCCGAAGCGGAGGGAGACCAAACATGAATTCACCGCGCTTGATGTTCACTCGTTCGCTAGTCGCTCTTTGCGGCCTTCTGGTCGCGGGATGCGCTTCGACGCAAATGCCGACGCACGCGCCAACTGTGGAACCGCGCGCCCAAGTCATGGTCCTCGGCGTTTATCATTTTCGTGCCGGCGGCAGCGACTACATCGAAAATCGCGTCGACGATCATCTCTCGCCGCAGCGCCAGACTGAGATCGCGCAGGTTCTAGATCGCCTCGAGCGCTTCCGCCCGACCAAGATCGTCGTCGAACTCGATCCTGAATACGAAGCGCAGTTCAATGAGCGTTATCGGCGCTGGCTTGTTGGAGACGGCGCACTCGGCGTCAATGAACGCGATCAACTAGGAATGGCGCTCGCGCGACGCTTGGGACATGATCGCCTCTACGCGGCAGACGCGTCGAGCGACATGCATTTCGACGAATGGGTCTCAAGCGCCACAGCGGCAGGGCAGACACACTTGGTCGAGCAATTCCACGCCGATATGGCGACGCTAGAGGCCAATCAAGCCGCTACGCGGGACCTTTCGGTCCTTGATCGGCTGATTGCAGTCAACTCGCCGGAAGCCTTGGAGCGGCACAACTTCTATATGACGAGTGCGCAGATGGGGACAGGCGCCAATGCAATAGGCGCTCGTGACATGGCCGCTTGGTGGGGACGCAATATGTTCATCTTCGCTCAAATATCGCAGATTATCGAACCGGGTGATCGAGTCCTAGTGATCTACGGCGGGGGACACAAATTCCTACTTGACCAGTACTTCCGCCAAGCACGGGAGTTTGAACTCGTCGATCCTCTGCGCTACTTGCGCTAACAGGCCATGTGTTGCGTGTGGTCTTGCGGCACCGGGGAATGGGCTGCGCTGATAGTCTCCCATCTTGAGGCGTCGCGAATGCAGACTGGCCCTCCAACGCGGCGCTATCTCGGCGTTCCTTCGCAACGATCACGGGCGCTTACTGAATCTCGTCGGCCCAACGCGCGGTCTGATTGGACTCCTGAATTGGCCCAATAGGCGCCCAGCCAATCGGCCCTTTCTCGAAACGCTGTGTATGCGTCACCGTGCTTATCCGCTGACGTGGGCCATTGGGCTGGGTTATTGTTCGCGCGAATCTCTGATGCGAAACGGCAATTGCACTGGCGCCATTGATCTCAATCGATCCGATCTCAACGGACATCTCCTCGACTGAAACGGTCATATCCATCCGCCGTTGCAAATCCGCGCGCAATGCCGCTGTGTCAACGACCTGCCCATCTGGCGTGACAATGCCCGCGCCGCCCTCGGTGTTCGGAAAGATCATACTGGCGTCTCGTGCGCGCCAAGCCGCTGATTGGCGCGCGCTCTCCGCCCGTATGATTGATTCAATGGCATCACGATCATCTATCGCCGATGTAGCGCATGCGCTGAGGACGAAGCAAAAAAGGATCAGACGTCGAGTAAACATGCCAAACAGTATCTTCTTAGAGACGGCAGAGACAGCACTTCGTGCGCTTCGCGCCCGAAGTTGCGACGAGCGGGCGAGACTCATTCTCGGATGGCATGTTTCACACGGTCCTTGCGCTCATCGCCTTCCGCTTCAGGCTGAATATGCGCGTTCGCCGGCCATTTGAGACGCTCGATCACAAGGCTGAATCGGACACGTTCCGGTCCAATGCCAATCGTCTGTAGTTCCGACGCCAGATGGCGCCATTGCAGGACATCGGGCGCTACAAAGCGGATAAGATAATCATAGGCGCCGGCAGTCTGATAGACGGCCGCAACCACACGCGATGCAAATAGCACCCGCAGAAACGTAGCGCAGGTGCCCGAATCCAAGTTCGCCAACGACACGTCTGCCCATGCTTCGACTTTGCCGTTTGTCGAGATTTCTGCGTGGTATCCTCGGATCACATGCTTTCGTTCAAGCTTTCTGACCCGCTCCAGGCACGCGCTTTCGGACAAGCCGACCCGTTGTGCGAGGTTCTTGTTTGATATTCGCGCGTCCCGCGCCAAGAGACCGAGAATGTCCTGATCAACGGCGTCTAGCTCCATCGTCAAGTCTCGTCCAAAAGGTGACACAGCGCGCGCAAGCTTACTTGTCCTTGCACGCACGGGCGGAAGCGCGGCCTTGGGAGGGCTGAAGATTGCCGCGCTGTGGAGCCACGCCGACCTGCTCGCGCAGCCAGCTTGTGATCAGCGTTGCGATCGTTCTGTCAAACGCTCCAGAGCGTCCGTTGAACGATGCCTCTAAGCTCGCGTAGTTCTCGAACGTATGGCCCGCATTAGGCAGCTCCACAAAGCGCGCGAGGCCCGACGCACGAGCGTTGACCAAGGCGGCGATACTTGAGCTCTCTTCTTGGCTCATGATCCAATCGTATTCTCCCCACAGCACCAAAGTCGGGACAGCGACATTCGACCAAGCGCCCGCAAGGTCGAGTTGCTGTAGCTGCTGGTAGTACACGACGGGGCGACCGTAGAGGTGATCTGGATCACCATCCCACACAGCGTGCAGCGTTGGATCATCCGCAAGAATGGCAGAAGGATGCCGACCTTCCAGCAGAAATTGCCGGTAGAGCCGTTCCGAGAGGGCGGCGAGGTCATCGACCTGGTTCGGGTTTCTCCCGGCGAGAACTTGTCTGCGGCGTTCGATGCCCAGCATGTGGTCGAACCAAGTGCCTGTCCAACCACCCGCGGAGATATAGCCCGCGACCGGCGCGCCCTCGGCGACGAGCGGCGCCCAGCCGCCGCCGTTGCTGATGCCGAACACGAAGATGCGATCCGCATCCACAAAGCTCCAGCTTCGCATGGCGCGGAAGGCAGCGCGGTAGGCCGCCAGTTCCTCATTGAAATCGGTAGCGGCGCAATCGCCTTCACTGTCTCCGACGCCCGGCTTATCGACACGAACAACGGCGAAGCCCGGCGTTTGCGCCAGAGCCTGGAATACCAAACCTGTCGAGTCACGCGTTCCAGGCGGCGCCTCCACTGAATCGCAACTCAGCCAACCGGCGACGAACACCGTCGGCAGGCGCCCGGATGCCGTGCGCGGCCGCGTCACGATCATGCGAATGCGTCGGCCATCAGGATCGGTGACATGGGTGTAGGAAACGTCCACGCCCTCGTAGGACTCGGAAACCGCCCCGTGGCGCCGCGGCAAGTCGCTGCCGCCCTGCGCATAGGCGTATGCCATCGCGCCAATAAGGATCGACGCCACAAGCGCCGCTGCAATGCCAATCCTCACGCATAGCTCCTTGTTTCAGCTCAGTTCACGTATCGGGCGCGCACCTGCATGGCGCGCTCCAGATCTTCGTTCGTAATCGGAACGCCATGCATCGGCACAAGCCGGCTAACGCGGAGGCGTCGTTCCGCTATGCGCCGCATCATGACCGCGCCATCGACCCCTGCGATCACTAAGTCAGGCGTCAGCACGTCCATGAGATCAGCCACGTGCAGGATTTCAGCGCGGGGGAAGTAGGCCACCAGGATTTGCGCGATGTGCGGCGCCGGTCCGAAATCATAAATCTCAACCCGCTGCGTTCCATCGTCGAAAACCTCTCGCTCCGGCACAACGCGAATGTCCGGCGCTCGCGGGCGCGCGGACAGTGCGTCGGGACGGATGGTGTGTGGGTTTGAAACGGCCTGTTCGATCGCCCATCTAGCGTCGGCAGTCGTCAGGATCGGAATTCCCGCGGCGATGAAAGCGCGTACGCCGGCGATATGATCGGCATGAAAGTGCGTCACGACTAGCCAGATTGGTTTGTCCGGCGCCGTCGCGCGTATGAGACGCAGACATTCCTCGGCATAGGCGGCGCTTGCTGGCGCCTCGATCACCAGCACATAATCCCGGAACACCGCAAACATGACATTATAAGAGCCGCGGATCATGTAGAGGCCGTCTCCGACGCGCTCAACGGTCAGTTCGTCCGGATCGGGGATGACGGCGACGTAAGTTGGAGGCGGGATAAACGCAGCATCGGGCGCAGGCCGATTGAACTCAACTGTTCGCACATCGAGATAGCGGCGGGGCAAACCTGCCACGCGATCCACGTAGCGGAATGGCAATTGCAGTGCGCCGACTGCTCGATAGTCCGAATAGGTGGTGGTGCTCGCCGCATCACCGGCAATAGGATGATCGTTCAAGGTTTCCGATTTCACGAGGAGATGAGATCGCGCGTTGAAATACAGAAAAACTCGCACGCCTCTTGGGTCTGCGAACGATATGACATCTTCGCCGTCGGCGGTTTCGCCCACCCAGCCCAGCGTCTCCGCCCTAGCCAGCGCCATGCGGAGCAGACCTTCCGGGTGTCGGCGGAACCGAGTGTTCAGAAGGGAGGCGCGCGAGTCCTGGTCGTAACGTCTGTAATACGGTGGTTCGCTGACATAACGAATTGTCTGGAATCCGTCGGCGCGCGTTACGGCGTCTGTGACGACGGCATATTCACTCGGAGAATCTGCGTAACGGATTGTCTCCCAAAGACGGCCATTTGCGTAATCGATCACGCTCTCGGCTTCGCTCCTGTCAAAGCCAGCGTTCGCTGCCGGATCGGCGAGTTGTGGGGCACCGCGCCAAGGCCGGGCGCCTTGGTTTGGATCAACCCATGTGTCGTACAACTGGCGCCTTACGATGCGGGCGTCCTCTAGAGCCACGCGCCCGCCGTGCGCGGCGACGCCCGCGTCCAAAATGGCACGTCCGCGCGCATACGAATCCAGGCCCGCGGATGGGGTTTGCGCAACCGCCAAGGGCGCAAGCGCCGACCAGACTAGACCGGCCAGCAAAACCAAAAATACTCTCATCGCGCCGAAATTAGCGTCATGCGCCAATGCGTGATAATGCATAGTGCTGCACGGGGCGATACGCTCAGTGCATCGCTGAAGTTGGAGGTTCAGGCAAGAGAGACAGTCTCGAACGGAAAACGGCGCCGCTATCGGTGATCCATTCTGCTGAGTTGGAGACTAGCTTCTTCGCCGAGGACAGAATGAACGCCAGCTTGGGCGAGCGCGACTGCCTCCTCAAGCGCCCAGCGCGCGGTTGCGTCGTCGCCACCGGTTTGAGCCGCTCGGGCCATTCGAATTAGAAGCCAAGGATAAATATCGGCGCGACGCTTCGGGTCTTCCCATGCCCGACGAAAGGCAGCGACACTCTCCGCCCATCTACCTTCAGACGCATAAAGGCGTCCGAGCGCAAACTCCCGAACAAAGCGCGTTCCAAACGCATCCGCATTCGGCGACGCCAATCCTTCTTCCAATTGGCGATAGCCAACCGCGATGTCTTCGCCTGCATTCACGCGCGTAAGCGGAGCCATCGCCTCCGCAAGCGCCTTGAGTTCCGGAGTCGCGCGCAAGATGATGTAGTCTGGGTCGAGTTCAACGGACACTGGATCGGCGGGAAGTGGGAAGCGAAATGGCATCTCGGCGCCGTGCACTTCGACGCTGCGGCGCAACGATCGACCGTCGCGTAGTCGGATCGCGATAGGCACGGAGAGTCTATAGGGATCGCCTGCCTGAACCAGCAATCCGCGGATCGCACGCCGGTCCGCGCGCCACTCCAGCGAGAGATCAGGCGCTCCAGTGCGTTCCATCCACTGTGCAAAGAACCAGCGCAGATCTTCGCCCGCGGCGCGCGCTAAAGCAGTCTCAACGTTCGCCCACCGTTGGACTTGGAACGGCCGCGCGTTCATCAACGATCGAAAGACGCGATGGAAACGCTCGGCGCCCATGCGACGGCTCAGCATATCGAGGACGAGCATTCCTTTGCTGTAGTGAATTTGCTGATGCTCATAGCTCTCGGGGCGGGCCGATAATAACGTGTCATAGCCCGCGGCGGCGAGGCGAAAATAGCCGAGCGCGCATTGCAGGTCGTTGTAGCCGGGGCGGCCATATAGGCGGAATTGGCGCGCCGCTGTGGGTCCATGAAGTGCGTCGATTGCTCGGAGCGCCGCATAGTTGGCCAAGCCCTCGCTGGCGAAGTAGCGGTCGGCGTTGAACTTGCCGCCCAGCCACGCATGAGAAAGTTCGTGTGCGTAGAACGTGTCATCCCACGCCTCGTCGAGATTGGCGCTGCTTGCGAAGAGCAAAGATTCGAGCGTGCTGCCGAAAGATCGCTCCGACCGCACCTCAACGATGCTCGCCTCACCCGTCGGGTGTGGGCCAAACCATTGCTCGAACAGGCGCATCACCTGCGTTGCGCGCGGGATCGCGGCCAGAACGTGCGGCCTCTCGCTTAAGAGCAACAGTGATAATGGGACATCGTCGCCGGCGCGGTGGACGCGATAGTCCCCGTCCACAAAACCGAAATGGCTGGGCTGACGCGACTCGAAACAACGCCAGCCATCAGCGCTGTCGGCCGACGTTGTGGTTTCCTCGCCCGCCGCCAGGAACGCAGCGCCCCCTGACACCTTTCGAAACCGTACTTGCCCAAGCGTGGGCGGGTTGGCGATCACGGGATACAAAATCTGCGGATACCAAGGATAGGTCGATCCATTGGCGTAGCTGCCGTCAGGCGACAATCGGAATATCTCGACTTCCGCCGCTTCCTCGCCGCCCGCATATGAATAGCCAAACAGCACCGGCACGCCCGCCGGCACGGCCGCGCGCGCCCGAATAGTCCACGCAACGACGGGCGGGTACGATTCCCTAGCACCCATCGCGACCGGCCCGGCGCATTCAGGCGGCGACCGGATCTCTAGGCGAAAGCTGTCGGCAAATGCCTCGCCGATTGCAAAGCGAAATTCCTCGCGCGGCGCGTCGGCCGGAGCCACCGCAAGCGTGCCCGCGCCCTCAATGCGGCGCGCGTTTGAATCAAGGATGATCTCAAGATTGTATCGCGGCGCTCCCTCGGGCGTCGTTGGGTCTGGGGCTCGAGCGAGCGCCGCGATAGGAACGGCTGTAAGCGCCAGCACCGCCGAACTGCACAGCAGAAAGCCGCGGCGGCTGATCGAGGGCGCTCTCGTCACGCCGAACGTAGCGTCATGTGCCAATGCGTGATAGTGCAAACGAGCGCATCAAGTGATACGCTCAGTGCATCGCTGGAGGTCGGCATTTTAGAGACGAAGCAGCTTAGAATGTTGGATGCCATCGTCGATGAGGGCAGCCTTCGGCGCGCAGCGGATCGCCTGCACGTCTCGCAGCCTGCGCTCAGCCGTCAATTGCAGGCGCTGGAGCGGACGCTCGGCGGGCCCGTATTCCTGCGTGTTAAAGGCCGGATGAAGCTCACCCCCGCCGGCGAACGATTGCTCGCGTCAGCGCGCGCAATTCTCCTACAAGTCGAAGATTCCGAGCGCGCTTTTCGCGGCTCGGATTTGCTGCGCCTCAGCACTGAGTGCAACACCTGTTATCATTGGCTGCCAGCTCGCATACGCGCGCTACAGGAGGAATTCTCCGGCCTTGAGGTGCGCGTCGTAATGGAGGCGACGCCGCAGCCGATGCCGTTTCTGTTCGACGGGAAGATAGACCTGGCGATTGTCAGCTCGCCAATCAGCGACTCGCGTGTAGAGCTTGCTCCGCTCTTCGAAGACGAATTGGTCCTCGTCGTTGGCAAGGAATCTCCACTTGCAAAGAGAACTTGGGTGAACCCCGAAGACTTTGCCGATCAGCATTTGCTCGTTTACAATTGGCCATTGGAAGCAAACAAGGTCTTCCGCGATGTACTATCACCAGCTGGTGTCCGCCCGAAACAAGTGACCCAGCTGCCGCTCACGGAAGCGATGATCGAAATGGCCAAGTCAGGCATGGGCGTCGCGGTACTGGCGCGCTGGGCGATCGCCCGCGAGATGAAGACCGGCGCGGTGGTTGGTATTCCCATACGGCGCCGAGGATTCAAGCGACGCTGGTCCGCTGCGTGGCTCAAGGTAAAATCCCCCCCGCGTCATGTGCTGCGCTTTGTATCTCTGCTGGGGCGTCAGCCCTTCGCCTGAAGGCGTGTCCAGATCGCCGACACCCTTCCCGCGCCAGCTCGGCTTTTATTCAGCCGATGCCTCTGGGTTATCATGAAGCTATAGAATATTGCATTAGCCGTATCATGTCCGTTGGCTTACCGCTGTGCGCCGGAGGTTTTATGCGCACTACAATTCTTCGGGCCGCGGGGCTCGGCAATTGGCCTAGGGGTTGCCTGTTGAGCTCGGTCATCGCGGTCGCGTTGGGTCTTCCTTCGATCGCTGGCGCTCAAACACCGCCCGCGGAGCGTACAGCGGGCGAGGCGGTGACATTCGATCTCGACTTCTACGCGCGCTTCCAGCCGGCGAATGCACTGGACATACTGAGGCAGACGCCAGGCTTCGTGCTTAGCGACGGCGGTGATCGACGGGGCTTTGCGAGTTCGGCCGGCAACGTGCTGATCGACGGGCGACAACCAAGTCTGAAGAACCAGGACCTTGAGGCGATTCTCTCGCAGATTCCTGCATCGCAAGTTCTTCGTATTGAGGTCATACGTGACGCTTCCAACGTCGTCGTCGGCGGCCACGCGGTGTTCGCCAACGTCATCCGACAACCAACCGCCGGCAGCGGCCTCTGGGAAGCCACCATTGAACAAGCTCAGGATGGCCAGCTCAGTCCACGCGGCCAGGCTTCGTGGACAGGCCGATGGAGCGAAATCGATTATTCTCTCGGCGTATCACGGCACCTTGAGTATCGCCCGCTTTCGGGCGATCCAGTCGTCTTTGATCCATCCGGGCAACAGGTTCAAGTCAGAGACGAATCTTGGCCGCGGACCTTTCGTCGAGCAGGCCTAACTGGCGAGATGACGGCGCCGGTGTTCGGCGGCTCATTGCGGGTCAATGGTTCGGTGGAACGTTGGAATTTTCTGGCGGACCTCGACTCTGTATCGTTCACGCCTGGAGGTTTGCGCACTGGGAGCTTCGTCTTAGGCATTGACGAAAGCCAGCTGACCGCCGAGCTCGGCGTCAACTACGCCCGCGATTTCGGTGGAGCGTCGCTGCAACTCATCGGGTTCGCCTCAAGACGGCAGTACGCCAACGATAGCGCCACGACCACGTTTGCTGAGGATGGCGCCTTCTCCTCAACTGTGGAGCAGGGCCAGCGCAATGACTTTAGTGAAGCGGTGCTGCGCGCGTCGTTTGTACAAGTCTTCGGCAATGTGCGCATAGAGGTGGGTGGAGAGTTAGCTTACAATGCGCTGGATGCGGACCTAGTGCTGCGTGAGGACAATGGCGCGGGTCCGCGCGAAGTCGTGCTTCCGGGTGCGAACGTACTCGTAGAAGAAGATCGCATAGAGCCTTTTGCCACCGTCACCTGGCGCCCAGACCCATCATGGACGCTGGAGGCGACACTCGCAGCGGAGTACTCTGCCCTTCGCCAGAGCGGCGACAACAATTCGGATAGAACGCTCCAATTCTGGAAGCCATCAATTCAGCTCACCCACCGGTTCGGAGCGGATCAACGAACGCGCTTTCGGGTGTGGCGCGATGTCGATCAACTCGATTTTGCCGACTTCGCATCATCCGCAGCCCTCGCCGATGGCGTAGTTGTTGGCGGCAATCCGGTGCTTCGTCCGGAGAGTTCTTGGAGAGCCGAGGTTGCCGGCGACTGGTCTTTCGTGCAGCAGTCGACACTTGGACTTCGCGCCTTCTACTGGTCGCTCGAGGATGCGGCCGATGTCGTTCCGTTGCGGGATTCCTCTGGAGCGGTTTTCGATGCGCCCGGCAACATCGGTGACGGTTGGGTTCGCGGTCTTCAGATGACGGCTTCTCTACCTTTTGGGCAGCTCATTCCGGGCGGTAGGCTCATCTTGGATGCCACTGTGCAGGAGTCTGAGGTGACAGATCCGGTGACGGATGAGCCGCGAACAATATCGAACTTCAACGAGGTCGCGTTGACCGCGCAGTTTCGACAGGATTTGCCCGCATTGAGAGCGGCTTGGGGCGTCAACTACGAGCAGGGTTTTGACGGTACGGTCTTTCGTCTGAACGAAACGGACCGGAACATCGAGGGGCCGTACGTCGACATCTTCGTGGAAGCGACGGCGATCACAGGCGTCAAGGTCAGAGTCTTCGCGATGAATCTCGTCGATCCCGGCTTCAGACGTGAGCGACGCTTCTTCGCCCCCGATCGCTCGGGCAGTCTCGCCTCTGTCGAGCGGCGCTTACGCCGTCACGGCTCCTTTTGGGGCATCACGTTGAGCGGTGTGTTCTAGCGGGTCTTTTTGCAGGGTTCTCATGCGTACGCGGAAGAAAGCCAGCGTCCCAGATCGCTGGCAAATCTGCAAGCGACAGGTCAAGCGCTGGCAGCATTCCCGGAATCCACTCCTTCTCCAAATGCACGCGGAGGTCGGCAGGAGCTTCGTGCGCCGACCCACATCGATTTCGATGAGTTCATCGGGAACGGGTGCTCTGCGCACTTCGCCTGCTGCTCTGACCATGCCCCGCTCGATCGGATGGCATGCTTGATCGAGCACGCGGGCGGTGGATGCATCCAGGCCTGTCGACCGCGAGCATCTGGAGTTTCGTAGAAACGAGCTTGGCGAGGGCTTGCGGGCGGTCGTAGGCTGGACGGATGAGATTGCAGCGGCGCTGCGATACTTGCGCGGAGAACGGGACGTAGAAATGTGCTTTGCAGATTGGCGGGTTCGATGGTGCATCGCGATGTTCGGACGTTCGATCACAAAGGCGAGGCGCTGATCGACGTGTATGATCACTTAGTTGGACGACTAGGGTTGCGGGCGGGCAGCGCCGTCTCACGCATGCGCACAACCATCACGCGTCGCGCCGCTTTGGCCTTGGCCGCAGCAGTCGCCTCATGTGCGTCGCAGCCGTACGCACCCCAGTCGCAGCGCATCGAACAGGCGGTTTCTGTCGAAGAAAGCCTTACCATATTTAGCTTGTTCGCTTTTCTCAACGCCGCCGGCTACGACCAGGAAAACACGCAATCAATGCACGGCGTGCGGATGCAAGTCCGTGCGTCGCTCCTGCACAATCTCTCGCCGAATCTCAGGGAGGCCGCGCAGGCGTTTTACGCGGCGGCACCGCTTAGCCCGTGGCACTATTCGGTCGCGGCGCTAGCAACAAACGGCGCACCTGCGTTTGAGCCGAGCGCACTTTGGCGCGACGATCTCTCGGCCAACGAGGAGTTCGCATCGCTCAACGGCCTCGCGCCGCTCCTGCGCCGCTTTCACACGGAAGCAGGCGTCCCCGCACTCTACGAAACAGTGCGGCCGAGCTATATCGCGTACATCGCCGACTATCGAGCCGCCATCATCCGGGAAGTAGGTGCCGCGTTCTCATACTTGCGCGTGGGGTCCGCCGACTCGCTTACGTTCGGCAACGGCGACATTGGGCGCGCACGCGTCATACCTAATCTGCTAGGCTCCCATCAGCATGCTTTCTCCTTCGTTCTCGACACTTTCGTTAGTATCGAAGGTCCGCAGCGCCAGATCGGCTACAACCCGCACGAGCTCATTCATGCGGTCACCAATCCTGTGAGCTACGATCCACGCTACGCGGCGCAGCAGGCTCGCGCCGAGGCGCTCTATGCGCAGGCACGCAACTTGCTACAAGACGACCCGCCGGCAACGCTCGCGGCATTCTTCGACGAATGCCTCGTGCGTGCGATTTCGCTCAGATACATTGCACAAGATAGCCCTGATCGACTGCCCGCGCTCGAAGCATCGATGAAGGATGAATTCCAGCGAGGCTGGCTGCTCGAACGTCACTTCTGGAACCAACTCTTGGATTTTGAAAGACAGCGCGGCGATCTGGCGACTTTCTATCCGCAGATGCTCTCAGCTTTGAATGTCGATGCGGAGCTAGCCGCGTTCCACGCTGGTTAAGCGATGAGATGAGCGCCACTTGCTCGTTTATAACTGGCCACTGGAAGCTAACAAAATCTTCCGGGAAGTCCTATCCCCCGCCGGCGTGCGCCCGCGACAGGTGACTCAACTGCCTCTGACAGAAGCGATGGCCGAAATGGCCAAGTCGGGGATGGGCGTCGCAGTGCTCGCCCGCTGGGCAATCGCGCGCGAGATGAAGGCCGGTTCAGTGGTAGGCGTTCCTATTCGGCGTCGCCGCTTCAAACGGCGCTGGTCCGCCGCATGGCTAAAAGTCGAAGCTCCGCCACGCCATTTGCTTCGTTTCGTTACGCTGCTTGGACCTCAGCCTTTCGCTTGAACGGCTGGAATCAGCTATTTTGCGATCGCCGCCAAATGCTCGCCCGCTCTAGCCGAATTCTATAATGAGCGCGCGATGGCTGAGGCCAAACCGAGCGTCTGCTAGTTGCCGCCAGTCGTCAACGGAAAGGCTTTAGCACGTCGACAGCTTCACAGATGCGTAGACGATCCTCGCCTATGCCGATTTGCTTGAGACTCGCGAGAAACTGAGTCCAACCCACCACTTCTTCCGCGCCAACTTGGGCAAGCAAATCGCACATGCCCGAGGCTTGGAAGCATTGAACGACAACTCTGCTGTCTAGGAGCAATTGTTCGCACGCGGCAGTTTGAGCGACGGTGGCATCTGCGAGCGAAATTGCCAGCCATCCGTGGAATCCGCCTTTGCGCACCTGGGGATGCAGGATCGCTTGATACCCTCTTACTATTCCGGCGCGTTCGAGGCGCCGCAGGCGTTCCAGGCACGCGCTTTCAGATAACAAGATGCGCCGCGCAAGCTCGCGGTTTGTCAGCCGAGCGTCGCTTTCAATGACGCGCAAAAGTTCGCGATCTTTCGCATCCAGCGAAGGTTCGCGCCGGTGCATAACGTCGCCCAAGTTTCGCGGTCACGCGCTCTCGAACTGAATGATGGAAAAGACTGCTCCGTCGGGATCTCGCACGTCGGCGTAGAGTCCGACGCCGGGAATGTCGCCGCGTTCCGCAATTGCGTTGGGTGCAAGAGCGAGTACGCGCTGGCACGTCGCCTCAATGTCGGGCGTCGATATCTGCGGAAGAAAGGCGCCGCCTTCACCCGCATGGGGACTAGTGGTAAGGCCGATCCATGCGCCCGATGACGGACGGCAGACCCAATAGTCCGGATCGACCTGCGAGAAAGTCCAATCGAATATGCGCTCCAGAAACGCGCGCGTTCGCGACACGTCCGTCGCATGCCATGCGACATGGCAAAGTGTGGATGCCGACATAGCCAATCCTCAGAAGCGCGCGTCGAGCCAGCTAGCAACGGTCGCGAAATACTCGGGGTGAATTTGCTCGAGCGTCCGGTATTCCTCGCGAAGGCCCGTTGCCGCCACGAACATCAAGTGATTTGCCGAGCTAAGAACGCGCGCCTCCAGAATGTCGGCGCGCACAAGGCGCGACACGAGCGCAAGATTGGGCTCAGCAGGAACGATCCAGTCCTTATCTCCGTAGATCGCGAGCACGGGGACGTTGCTCGCGCGCCAGAAGGGCGCGGGATCAAAGTCCGCCATGAGACGGATCATCGTCCGTTCTGGCGCATCGGCGGGCGAGGGCGGGCCGAGAATCCACTCGGCGCCGTTGGCCGAGGCCTCGCGATGAGCGGCTTCTATATCAGTCCACGGACGAACGCCGCGCGAAACATCGGTATCGAGCGCATAATACCGAAGCGCGGCTTCGATCTCTTGCTCCGGGAAACCGTAGGCGCGCAATTCAGCTTCGACCTGAGCTTGAATCTGTTCAGCGGGCCGCATTACCGAACCGGCGTGCATAATCATGCCATTGATGGCGCCCTCAGCGCTGAGCTGAGGCATGATCCAGCCGGCTTGGCTCCCGCCCCAGGCTATGAACGGCCCCTGCGCGCCGAGTGCACGCGCGCCGCCTATCACGGCTTTCGCATCTGCTGCCAGAGTATCGAGTCCGGCGGCTCGCCAGTCGCCGGTGGAAGCGCCAGAACCGCGTTTGTCATAGGTAACGACCGCAAACCCAGCGTTCAGGAACCAGAACGCCCAGAGATCCAGCGCCTCCTTCGGCGCAGGCCCCGAGCCATAAATGAGGACGATCGTGGCGCGCTGGCGGGCATCCGCGCGGTGAGCGAGTTCGGACGCCAGAGTGGCTCCACGCGACATCGCTTCGAATGGACGGCGGATGACCTCTACGTTGCGCGCTCCCTCCAGGTCGGCCGCCGATGCTGGTGCGACGTGCAGGCTGTGATAGTCGAAGGCGAACAGTCCTTCGCCAAACTCGGGGAATTGCCCGATCGCCAGCGCGCCAGAGCGATTGCGCCGCAAGCCGCGTGTCGGCGTCGTCGTTGCTGAAGCGCAGCCTCCCGCCGCGGCCGCCAAGCCTACAAGCAAGTCCCGTCGCTTCATGACGACGCTCCCACACCATCCAGCAAGAGCGCGACACGCGCCGCGAAAAGCTGTGAGAGGGATTTGCCCTCGGGATCGCGGCGCCATTCTCGCACCGCGCCGCTCCATAAGTCTCCAACGGCGCTGGCCACGCGGCGCGTGTTGACGTTCGGCTTTATCTGCCCGAGCCGGCGCGCCTCGACCAAGAACGCGGCGAAGTCATCGGCATCAAGTTCGCCTGAATCCTCATCAAGACGGCGAAGCGATGTTTCACCGTAGGCAAGGTCAATCAGCTCCAGCATGAGCTGCCCTTCGCGGCGCAGTATGCGCTCCACGTCGCGGCCATAGCGCTTCAGCGAGGCAAGTGGCGCCGCCGGATCCAGGGCAGCGCGGCAACGCGACACTTCCGCGTCGATCGCCGCGTAATACGCTCTGATCGCGTGCAATTTCGAGGGGAAGAAATTGAAGAACGTGCCCTTCGCGACGCCGGCCACCTTTACGATGTCGTCGATCGTCGTCTGTTCGTAACCCCGCTCTCGGAACAGCCGGATCGACGCTTCATAGATGCGCGAGCGGAGTTCTGCTGGCGATGCTAGTCGGTTCTTTGTGACCCTAGTCATGACCGTGGTCATGCCAGCTCCAGCTGCCGGAGTAAAGCCCCGAACAGAGTTTCAGCCTAGCTTGGCGGACATTGGAACAGCGTGCTCATTTGCGCGACATATTCGCCAAGAGGATTAAGCCCGGCTTCACCGCGCCGAACGTCAACGGTCGATACGTCCTCAATGCCGGCAACGGCCTGAAATGCCCCCTCGACGCATACCAGTTGCGTCCCGTAACGCTGGGGCCGCCCTTCAGCCACAGCAATTCGATCGAAGAGATAAGCGAGATTGCCTCTATCCGTGTCGGTGTGCGGCAGCGCCTCCAGCCTTGCGAGGACGTGTCGCTGAAAATCGAGCGTCCGATCGGCGTGCTGTGCGATGAGCCATGCCGCGCGGTCTGCATGCTCGCCATAGGTGGGAATGTCGAACCACTGAATCTCATCCAATTGTTCTCGAAGCCACAGAGTGTTGGAACAGTCAGCCGCCGCAATTAGGCTGGCGACAAGCGCCGGCCATTGTTCGGCCGACCTTGGCGGAAGGTTCATTGGTGGTGCGGCTGTGCGGAGTGACTGATCGCGCACGATGCGCCGAAGCAGCGCCGCTGCGCGATGATCTGATGTTTCTCTCATCGCCGAGATGAAGGGGCCAAGCACATTGTCATCGCGTTCATCGCGTTCACCGCCAACCCGCTCCCCCACAAGCGCCTCTAGTTCGGCTTCAGCCTGGCGGAGCACACGGGCGTCATCCGCCCAGGACCGAGGATCGGGCGCTGCCGCGGCCAGGCCTAACCACGGCAACGCCGCGATCGCGCGCAAGCGCTCCGGTTCGCAACCGACATTCAAAGCCTCTGCACCGAACGCCTGATACACGTCTGTACGCCATTCGCGCCGATCGGCCGGCGATAGCCGCCAAATATGCGATTCCGAGAAGTCGAACCGTCGAAGGTCAACTTGTCCTGCCCGGATAGCGGAAGCGAACGAAACCGCTGTCCGTCGTGACGGAGGGGTTGATGCGCATGCCGCGACCGCTGCCAGGAGGAGCAGGGCAATAGCTCTTGATCCCTGCCATCTCCTTCCGTTGAAAGCTGCACGTCGGCGCTTCATCTGACCGTCCCTCAAGCGAAGCTTCTGGTGATAGCGCTTTACGAACTCAATGACCGGAGTCATGACTACGGTCATATTATCATATTCTGTCGCATGACGTGCGCAAGGCGATGATCTGGTTTGACTGAACGATCGCTGCAGGCGCGCCGTCGAAAGCCTTGGTTGGGAAATCTATGCGCGCCTTGAAAATCTTGATGCTACCTGTCGTCGTCATCGTCGTTTGCTCGGCGCACGCGCGCGCCATGCCGAGCCCGCTCTGGAGCGACTTGAGACCCGGGCCGCATGCTGTCGGATTCAGGGTCGTGTTCGCGACCGACACAACGCGCGCATGGCAAAGGGACCAGCAAATCAGCGGAAGGCCGGTTCGCGTAAGCCTCTGGTATCCGGCGCGCGTGCGGGAATCGGCGCGTCCCACACCGTATCGAAGCTACGTCGTCATTGAGGCGCCGAGCGCCTACACATCTTACAACGAAGCTCTGGTGCGGCGGAATCTTGCTGGATTGGCCGCCGCCGTGCCGGGCCAAGGGCTTGAAGTACTTCTCAACACGCCTGGCCGCGGCACATCTGAATGCGCCGAATGCGCGAGGGCCGTTTCCGCTCATTGTGTATCTATCTGGTTTGAACGAGTCCGGCCAACACGCCAATTCCGTCTTGTGCGAGTACTTGGCCAGCCATGGGTTTGTGGTCGCAGCAATCCCCCAGGTTGGCACAACGCATTCGCGGCTTAGGCTCGGCGTCAATCTCGTTGATCTGGAGACGCAAGCGCGGGATGCCGAATTTGCGGTCGCCGAAGTGCGGCGTCTTATGAACGTTGAAGAGCGTTGGGCGATCGTGGGCCACAGCATCGGCGGCATCGTGGCATTCATTGTGCAAGGCCGGCAGTCTAGCGTTGCGGCAATCGTCGGCCTCGACGCGTCCTACGGCAACGCAGGATTACAGTCCTCGTTGCGTGCGTCACCGTACTTCCAAGCCGATCGCTTCCGCATTCCCCTGCTTGATCTGCGTCGAGCATCGCCACCGGCAGATTTTTCAGTTGTTGAGAGTCTAGTCTATTCGGAACGGATCATTGGCGAATTGCCAAACGTCGCACACGGCGACTTTACAACATTTCCAATGATCGCTGCGCTGGTGCCAACATCCATCGAGGGTCGCACAGTCGAAGATGCGCAACGCGGCTACCAAGTCGTCGTACGGACAACGGCGGAGTTTTTGCGAGCGGTTCTCGTGGAGGGCCGTCCTGACCTCACTGCGCCTGTGACAGTGGGCGCGAGCCCCGTCGCGTGGCGAGTTATGGCTGCTGAACCTGCCCCACCAACCGAGGAGGAGTTCGTCGCGATCGTTGAGCATCGAGGCGTGGCGGAGGCGACGCGCATCTATCGAGGGTACCAGCTCCCGAGGCCCGATCGTCCGATAGTCAATGAGCGCCGAATCCTCTCACTGGGCTACGACTTTCTTGAGCCGCCAGCGCAGCCTGCACGCGCGATCGCCGTGTTTCGATTCCTCACGGAGATTAACCCAAGCTCGGCCGACTGGCTTGACAGTTTGGCCGAGGCATACGTTGCGGCGGGTGATATCAACGCGGCTGCCTCGACGAGCCACCGTGTACTTGCGGCGCTGGATCGGGATGTCTCGCTGACCGAGCATGAGAAAGCGGCGCTTCGCCGAATAGCGGAAGAACGGATCGCGCTTTCCAATCGGTAGCATTCGAACGCCTCCAATCTTGAAACTGCCCCGCGCCGACACAGAAATTCGCTTGCCGGATCAGCGCGCGCTTACGACAAACTCGTTCCCGTCGGGGTCCGAGAATTTGAAGAAGGAGCCCCAGGGTTGCTTCGTTGGCGGTTCCGTGACGTTCACGCCACGGTCGGTCAGTTGGCGCCATGTGGCGTCCACATCGTCACACGCCAGCGCCCCGAAGAAGAAGCTCCCGATCTTGTCTTCGTGACCCTCCGGCGAAAACAGCACCATTCGCGTATCGCTGCTGCCGATCTGAAGCTCGATCCAGCGCGCCGTTTCCGAGAACGGCTGGTCGGTGAGAAGCTTGAACCCCACTTGCTCCGTCCAGAACTTGAGTGCGCGGGACTGATCGCGCGTGGGAATCGAAATGAATTTCACATGAGTGATCATTTTGCCCTCCGGTCAGTGACCATCGTTCACCAGAGCACGCGACCGCGCGCAAGCCGACGCGGTGACGTGGATGGCAATGACTGCTATAGTAACGATTATGTCGGCCGCCGTTCCCCTTGATCCGTACATCACCGATGTTCTGCTGCGTGACCTGGTCGGACACGACCGCGCGCCCTCCGCCTTTCTTGTTTATCTTTGGCTTTGGCGCATGAGCCACGGAAAGAAGCGGCCTGCCATCGGCGCGAGCCTGCAAACGATTGCGACCGAAACTGGTCTGTCCAAGTCGTCGGTGCAAAACGCCGTGCGATGGCTCAAGCAGCGTCGCTTGATCACATCAAAACTCGCCGGCCCAACCGAAACGCCGGTCTATGTCGTGCATCAGCCGTGGCGAACCTGAGCGTCTAGCTTGTTCGTTGGATCGGACGCTGCGCTCGATGCGCGTACAACGCGCCGGTCGTTTTCACACATCGCACGCCGCCCGGCTTCTCCGGTCAAGGCCCTAAAGGGCCTTGACCGCGCCGTTCGGCGTGCAGGCGCGTCTCGCCCGGCGCGGGGATAGGCTCCGCGTCGTGGCGAGGAGTAATCGCCATGACAGACATTATGATGATCGCGCTGTCGAAACTCGTTGAGAGCGAAGACAACGTGCGCAAGACCAATCGCCGAGACGGCATTGGAGAGCTTGCAAGCTCGATCAGGGCTCATGGAATTCTGCAGTCGATCGTAGTTCGCGCTACGGACGCTGGCAAGTTCGCCGTGATCGCCGGCGGACGGCGATTACGCGCGCTGCGGCTTCTCGCCAAGGCCGGCGACATCGAGAAGAATACGCCGATTCCATGCCGCGTCATCAGCGGCGACGAAACCGCCACAGAACTCTCGCTCGCTGAGAACACGGTCAGGCTCAGCATGACCCTGGCCGACGAAATCGAGGCCGTGGCCGCACGCATCGACGCAGGCGAAGGACCGGAAGCGATTGCTGCGCGGTTCGGTGTTTCCGCCCAGCATGTCGCCCGCCGCGCCAAGCTGGCCCGCGTCTCGCCACGGTTGATCGCGGCGCTGCGCAAAGACGCGATTGATGCCGACCAGGTCGCCGCGCTCGCACTGACCGACGATCACGCCGCGCAGGAACGCGCGTTCTTCGACGCCCCGGACTGGGCGCGCACGCCCGAACGGCTACGCGCTCAGGTCATGCAAGCGCATATCCCTGATACCGACAAGTTGGTGCGGTTCGTCGGAATCGATGCGTATATGGAAGCAGGCGGCGCCGCTGCGCCCGACCTGTTCGCGGAGGAGCGCGACGATCCCACGCTTTGGCTGACCGACCGCGATCTAATCGTGCGTCTGGCGGAAGCCAAGGTCCGACACATCGCCGAGAAAGTGCGCGGCGAAGGTTGGGCCTGGGTTGAGATCGCATTGGACGAAATCGGCTGGCAGCGTTTTCCCGCGCGCGTGCGCGAAGAGCGCCGCACGCTCACCAAACGCGAGCAGAATCGGCTGGAACGTCTCTACGCCAAGCTCGACGAAGCCGAAGACCAGGCCGAGATCGAAACGATTGAAGCGCAAATCGACGTGCTCGCGCCGACCGCTTGGCAGGAAGAAGAGGTGAAGTTGGCCGGCGCCGTAGTCACGTTAACGAATGACGGCGCGGCCAAAATCGAGCGCGGCTTGGTCAGGCAGCAAGACTTAAGGGCGCTGAATGCGCTACGGCGCAAATCCGAGCCCACAGAAACGCGCGGCTACAGCGATGACGAGAATGCCGACAACGGCGGCGCTCCGCGGCCTGCGGCGCATATTTCGGCCAAGCTGGTGGAGGAATTGCAGGCGCATCGCACCTTGGCGCTGCGTGTCGAACTGGCGGAGAAGCCCGATGCTGCGCTGCGCATCCTCGTGTTCACGCTGGCCGAGCGTTTCATCGGGGGCTTCACGGCTTCTCCCCTCAATCTCCGAATTGAAGAAGAGGAGGTGGCCCGCTCCATCACGAGGAGCGACAGCACCGCGCGGGAGGTTTACGAGAAGATCGCAACCGCCTGGCGCGATCGGATTCCCGCCGAGCGGGAAGACCTCTGGCGCACCATCGTGAAAGCAGAACAGCAGACCTTGCTTGAGTTTCTGGCGGTGATGATTGCACCGGGTCTCGATCTCAGGATCGACTCCCGCATGTCAGGCCATGAGGCTCAGACGCGGATGGGCGATCTGTTCGCCGAGGCGGTCGGACTCGACATGAGCCGCTGGTGGATGGCTTCGCCGGACTCCTATTTCAGTCATGTCAAACGCGACGTGATCGTTGATGCGTTGCGCGAACTGAAACCTACGCTCGACCGCGCCAAGCTCGAAAAGGCCCCGAAAGCCGAACTCGTCATGCGCGCCAAGCGCATGTTCAAGGGCGCGGCGTGGTTGCCGGAGGAACTGCGCACTCATTCGGTCCACGTCCAAACGCCAGCGGACGCCATCGCCGCAGAGTGATCGGCGCGTCCAATGTGAAGGTCCGAACCCTTCATGTTGGGCGAAACCTCCAGCACGGCCTTGGGCGGTGCAGCGCGGCATTTCTCCTCAATGCGCAGCGTGCGCGTCCCGCGCCGCAAAACCTTCCCGCTAAACATCCGCTCTTTCGCATGAGGGCGTCCGCCTGCAAGGGGCGAGCCTCCGGTCGCTGACGCGACCCCTTGCAGGCGGCCTCATCACCCTCATGCGCACCGCTCCTCATCGCGGGAAGGCCCCGCGGCGCCAGCCGGGCGAACCGGCTGATTGAGGAGTAAGGCAATGTATCGCTTCACCGCCCAAGGCCGCATCGGCCGCATCGACCAGCTCAACAAGGGCGGCCTTCGCATCTCGATCGCGTCCGACCGTCTGGTTGATGGCCCCGATGGACAATGGACCAAGACCGAATGGCTCTCGCTCATCTCGTTCGACGCCGAGCTGGTGACCAAGCTCTTCACCGAGCTTGAGGCCGGCATGTCGGTCAAGTTCGAGGGCCGCGTCGAGCCGCGCAAGCGCACGGTAGGCGACATGAAGATCTACGATCACAATTTCGTCGTCGTGAAATTCGAGCGCCTGTCGAAGCCGAAGGCCAACGGCAAACCCAAGCCCGCCGAGAACGAACAGGCTGCCGCCTGAGCCTTGACGAGCCGCCCGATCACGCATCGGGCGGCTCTCTTCTTTCCAGCTTCAACAAACGCTGAGCGCGCCCGATGCCCGCGCTCGCGCGGAGACACGTCTATGAAGACATCACGCCAGTCACTAGCACCGCGCCGCAACGTCCAGGACGCCGCCGCGCACGCCACCGCTGAAATCTTGCGCTGCCTAGAACGCGGCGTCTTGCCGTGGCGCGCGCCGTGGGACACGGCCCGCGCGCATGCCCTGACGCCGGGATTGCCGCTCCGCGCCACCGGCGAGCCGTACAAAGGTGCCAACGTCATCCTGCTTTGGACCGCGCAACTTGCCCGCGGGTACGCCAAGCGCACCTGGCTCACCTACCGCAATGCCGAAGCGTTGGGCGCGCATGTGCGTAAGGGCGAGAAAGCCACGCCGGTTGTCTATTACGGCAAAGCAAAGCCTAAGCCGGATCCGCAAAAGTCTTCGAGCGAGGATGAAAAGCCGTATCGCTTCCTCAAGCTCTTTAATGTGTTCAACGCCGAACAGTGTGAGAATCTGCCGCCGGACTTCGCCGACGAAACTGCGCCACCTGCGATTGATCCTCCAGCCATCGTGCGCTGGCTGGAGCGCGCCGGCGCTCGCATTTGCATAGGCGGCGCAAGCGCGCATTACGCGCCATCGACCGACATCATTCACCTTCCACCGATCGCGGCGTTCCGCTCGCCCGAACACGCAGCTTCGACGGCTGCGCATGAGGGAATCCATTGGGTCGGCGGGGCCAGCAGATTGGATACGCTGAAGGGCTACTTCACCGATCGCACTCTAAGAGCGAGGGAGGAGATGCGAGCAGAATGTGGCGCCGCCATCATCGGCGCCATGACTGGCCTCGCGCCCGAACACCTTGAGGACCATGCTGCCTACGTGGCCGACTGGGCTTCCGCGGTGAAGTCAGATCCACGCGCGTTCCTCTCGGCGGCGGCGAAAGCGCAGGCCGCTGTCGATTGGCTGGTTGAACACGCAGGCCATCCCGCAGACCACGCCATCACGGCAGAAGTAGCTTAGCAGCAAGTGCGAACGCGCGGGGCCAGCCATCGCCCCGGCGACAACCCCGCGCGTCGCCATTCTAAGACGTTTCAGCCCCCTCGGCGGACACGGGTCGGGCGATCATCAAATGCTCCACACTGGTGCTGCGCGCCAGGCCGGCAGCCATCGCTTCGGCGACCAACCAGCGCGCTCGACCGCCGCCGGCCCAAGCCGGCGGCGGTCTTTTCTTTGCGCTTCGATCTCGCGACCTGCCTACAGGTCATGGCATAGCGCCTGCATCGTCACCGACGTGAAGCGCATCGCCATCTCGCTTGCTCTGCTCGGACTCGCCGCCACCGCTACGGTGGCCGCGACGATGGCGGATGCTGAGCCGCTCTTGATTTACAATCCGTCACAGAGCGTTTCGCCCGGTTTCTATTTGCGTGAGGATCGATCACCCCGCCGCGGCGACTTCGTCACCGTGGCGGCTGCGCGCGTTGCGCCGCATTACGCGGCGCTGCGCGACTACGCCGATCCGACTGACCGGTTCTTGAAGCGGGTCGCCGCAGGCGCCGGCCAGCGTGTCTGCGCCGAAGGGCCGAGCGTTTCGGTCGATGGCGAGGCTATCGTCCACCGCCTGGCGCAAGACGGCGAGGGCCGCGCGCTGCCGACCTGGATTGGCTGCTACACGCTCTCGGAGGGCGAAGTGTTCCTGCTTGGCGACACCCCCGATTCCTTCGACGGACGCTATTGGGGACCAACACAGGTCCATCTCGTCGATGGCGTGTGAACGCCGCTTTAGCGCCGGCGCCGCTCAACCACTCAGCGGACTGTCAAGAGGTCCTCCGAGACCTATTGGCGACGCCCCGGGGCCGGCGCCAGATGACTTGGCGATGAGGAGCGCACCAATGCCGGGACCGACGCTGAGCGAGCTTGAGAGTGATTGCTGCGCGCTTGTCTCGGGGCTGGGCTATCGCCGCATCGCCCAGGTGGTGGAGAGAAAGGATTGTTCGGACTTCGCATTTCAGAACGAAGGCGGCTGGCTCGTGTTCATACGCTGCGCTGAGACCGATCACAACGCCGACCTGAGCGCCATCGCAGAGATGTCGGGCGACTTGATGTTCTTGCATCTCATCCTGCTTCGACCCACTGGCGTTGCGCCCGACATCAGCCACGGACGCGCGACTATTGTGAGTACGCGCGATAATTGGCGCCAGGAATTGCGCACTATTCTCAGCGTGCAGTAAGTGCGCGTGCTGATCGCGCGGGAGACGAACTTTGGTGTGCGAAAGGAGCTATGATGCGATGAAGAGAGCATGACAGGTCGCGAATGGGATTTAGGGCAAGTTAAAGCCGTGACCTGCGGTCACGCAAAGCGCTTGCAGCGCAAGGCTTTTTCACGACCTGCGGCGCAGAGCGCGGGTCATGCACGACCTATCATGCGAACAGGCTTTGCCTCGCAACACGCGAGGCGCGCGTCATGAGTGCGACGAGCGTTGATCGTCTGTTGCGTGGCTCGCTGCTCGCCTTGCCGGCGACGCGCGAGGACAGCATCAGCGCCGATCGCTCCATCCGCCTGACGCGGCCAGATCGCGACCGACTCGAAGGAAAGATCAAGGCCGGCCGCCCGAAGCGCAGCGGCGCTAGCGGCGCCAAGCGCGCCAGCCTGTCGCGCAAAATAGACAAGCGCGCACCCGCGATGCGCTTTGCGGACACATGCCAAAGGAACGGCGTCCGTCCTACGTTCGACACCCGCCAGCGCGCCATCGTGAAGACACACTACTTCAATCACGCCGGCGGCGGCGCCGCAGCATTGAAGGCGCACGCCCAATACGTCGCTCGCGACGCCGCGGCCCGCGATGACCTGTCAGCTCGCTTACCCGAAGAGGGAGCACCTGAGACCCGCGAAGCGAAGGCCCGCGCCCATGCGGCGTATCTTTCGCGGGAGGGCGAGGCCCAGCGATCCGTCTTCTATGACGCCCAAAGCGAAGGCGTGGATGGCGGAGCCCGGGCGGAAGCCTGGGCGCGTTCCGACAAGCGGCATTTCCGCGTGATCTTGAGCGCGGAGAACGGCGCACGGCTGCACGACTTGCCGGCTTACACGCGCGAGGTCATGTCCCGCGCCGAAGCAGCGCTTGGGACCAAGCTGAAATGGGTCGCCGTCGACCACCACGACACGGCACACCCACACACCCATCTCATCATCCGCGGCCGGCGCGCCAACGGCCAGGATCTCGTCATCCCCAAGGACTTCATCAAATACGGCTTCAGCGGCATCGCCCGTGACGTGGCGACCGAGACGCTAGGCCGGCGCTCCCCGGCCGATGAACGCCGCGCGCTCGATCGCGAAGTCATCCGGCATGGACCGACGCGGCTCGATCGGATGATCGCTCAGCAGCTCCCGGAGGATCAGACTGTCCGCCTCGCTTCACTTGAGGCGCCGAACGGCGACCCGTCCACGACCCGCGCGCTCAAGGAACGCGCCCGCGAATTGCAGCGCATGGGGCTGGCCACCGAGGTCCATCGCAATGTGCTGCGGTTCGAGCCAGGCTGGCGCGATAAGCTCAATGCGATGGAGTTGCACCTCGACGTACGCAAGGCGCTGATGCAGACGCGCGCCCAAGAGGCAGCGCGCGCGATGGCCGGCCCAGCGCGCGGCGCTGCCAAGGGCGTGCCGCTGTCACCTGGCGACTTTTGATAGATTGCCACGCCATAATGCTACTCGGCTTTCGCTTCAGGCCACGCTCGGCCCGACTTCCTGCGCGGGCGTTCGTGTTGTCTTGCGTGCCTTTGTTTTGCGAGATTGCTTCGGCTCCGGAGCGGAGAGCTTTTTCTCCCACAACACGAGCGCAGCGCGGCGCTCTTCGAGAAACTTATGCTTCATATAGATGCCGCGTACGCCTCGGATGCGATGGCCCAGCAGCATCTCAACCACTTCTTCGTTGACGCCCATGCCGGTCAAATGCGTTGAACCAGTTCGCCTGAAGTCGTGGATTGTGAAATGCGGCAGCGGGCGGCCAAGCTCCTCGGCAGTCAATTCGCGAAGCTTGTCGGCGTAAAGGTTCGCAAAACTGTAGACCGGCTTTTCGCCATTGGTCGTTGAGAAGAGGTAGGGGCCTTCTTTTCCTTCCGGTCGCTGATCCAGAATCTCAAAACAGAGTTTGGCGAGCGGCACGGTCTTGGGATCGCCATTCTTGTGCCCCGTTCCCGGTACTTCCAAGTTTTTCCCTTCGCGGTCGAACCACGACCGCTCCGCCTTGGCGAATTCGCCAAGGCGCGCCAGCGAGAGCATCAAAGCCCGCGCCAATTCGCCCCAAGGGGCCGGCATCTTGAAGGTTGCCCGATAGACAGCGCGCGCTTCCTCGATCGTGAGGACACGGTCGCGGGGCCGCAAATCTTGCGGTTTCTGGCGCAGACTGTCTCGCCCAATCAACCCGACAGCGGGATTGTGGGCCGCGATCTCATTCTTGATCGCCCAGCTATAGATACTCATGATCCAGCGGCGCGCCTCCAGGGCGGCGCCAGGCCCGTGGTCGGCTGAGGCGGCGATCGCCTTTAGCCGATCATTCAGTTCGGAGCGCTTGATAGACGAGAAGGCGCGCTTACCCAAAGTAGGGACCCAGTGCCGCTTGACCGAATAGGCGCCGGTCTTCGCTGAGGACAGGGTCTTGTCGGCGTATTGTTCGAAATATTCGTCTATCAGCCAGGAGAGCGTACGGCCGATCTTCTTGGCCGCCGGTTCTGGCTGGCGCGGGTCATCGCCGGAATCCGCCGAGCGCTGCGCCAGCGTTGCCTTCTCTCGGGCTGCGGCGAGACCCACTGTCGGGTAATCGCCCAGATGCATTCGCTTCATCTCGCCTTTGATCTTGTGACCGGATGCGAGGTCGCCGCCGTGACCCGTGACCCGATAGAGCAGGGACCAACTGGCGCCTCGCTTGCCAACGCGCAGGAAGAGCCCTTGCGTCGCGCCGTCGAGATGGTCCCCAGGGACGGCTGCCCGCACGAGCGCACGCACACCCGCGTCAGTCATGGGCTTGGCGTTTGATGTGCTCTTCCGTTGCATGGCGCGTCCCCACCGCCGACGCTGAAAATTGGCGCGCTGACGATAAGCTGGATGATACCACGCAGCTCGAAATTTGGTAGCGATTTGGTAGCGAAGCCGGAATGATAGCCCGAGACAGACGCGCCCGTCTCATGCCATCTCAATTCGCATATCTTATTGAATGAACGAAGAAAACAGAGGAGAATTGAGATGTCTCAGAGATCGACTGAAATCAGCTGAAATGGCGGTTTTGTATTTTGCCAAGGTTGGGGTCGTGAGTTCGAATCTCATCGCCCGCTCCAGTTTTTCAGACATTCAGAACCACCGCCCGCTGGGCGCGATGTCACGAGCCCGTGACGGCGTGGTCGAGGGCTTCGTTGATCAGCGCGTCGAGCGCGCTGGCGTTGGCGCCGCGGATGTTGCGGAGATCGGAGTCGAGGCGCTTCAGAACATCGGCGCAGCGATAGTAGTGCAGGCGCTCGGCTTCTTTGACGGCGGCGTTGAGCATTTGATGGGCGCGGCGGCGATCGTCCGGCGTCGGCATATTCATCAGCTGCACGCGGATGCGGCGGAGCATGGCGGCCAGGGCGGGTGGTTGGCCGGCTTCGTCGTGACGGCGGCGGTCGTTCCAACGCTTCGGGCCGGAGCGCAGGCGGCGATCCGGTCCAAAATAGTCAGAGTTATCGACCCATTTGTTGCGCATAGTACACGCGTTATGAGCGCTACACTTTTAACGCGCGGTTATCCAAGCTGTGACAGCTGGACCCCGTGCGGTATGCCGCGCCGAATTTTCGCGCTCACCGCTTGCGGATGAGCCCTTCCTGCGCTGCCGATGCAACCAGAACGCCGTCTTCGCGATAAATCGCGCCGCGATTGAAACCACGCGCGCCGGAGGCAGAGGGGCTGTCTTGCACATAGAGGTGCCAGCGCGAGAAGTTTGTCGGGCGGTGGAACCAGAGGATGTGATCGAGGCTCGCCGTCTGCACGCCTGACATCCAAGACGCGCCGTGCGGGCGCATTGCCGTGCCAAGCAAAGAATAGTCGGACGCGTAAGCGAGCATCGCTTGGTTGAGCGCGATATCGTCGCCAAGATCTTCGCGGGCGCGCAGCCAGACATATTGTGTCGACGGTTTCGGCGTTGGGTTCAGCAGCGATTGGCGATCGATTGGACGCATCTCGATCGGCCGTTTGCGGATCCAGTTGCGGTGCGCTTCGGGAAGATCTTTTAGCTCCTCCGCGACCGTGATCACCTCATCGACCAACGTGTCGGGCTTGGCGACATCTGGCATGTCGCTTTGGTGGTCGTAGCCGTCTTCCAGTGTCTGGAACGAGCAGGCCATGTTGAAGATCTGCTCGCCCTTTTGGATGGCGATGACGCGGCGTGTGGCGAAGCTCTTGCCGTCGCGCGAGCGCTCGACTTGGTAGAGCACCGGTTGGCGCGGATCGCCCGGGCGGATGAAATAGCTCTGCAGCGAATGGCAGATCGGGCCATCGACGGTTTTGTACGCAGCCATCAAGGCCTGCGACACGACCTGGCCACCGAAGATGCGCTGGCGATCCTCGGCCGGGGAGACGCCGCGAAACAGGTTCACCTCGATCGCTTCGAGATCGAGCACGCGGGTGAGTTCGTCCATCACTGCCATGGATTTGGGCTTATGGCGTGGCGCGACGCCGCACAAGGCGCCGGGGCGGGAGGCTGGTGTGCGGTAGCGTAAGGTCCGCGCCTTCGCCCAACCAGTAGCTTAGCTAGACTCTGTCTCGGCCGCCCGCTTAGTGTCTGCCCTGGGGGAACCACATGCCGGTCAGTTTCAATCAGTCTCCAATCGACATGCTCAATCCAGTCGATTGGGCCGATTTTTTTCAGGCCATTGCCTCCACGTCGCACAGCTCCACAAGCTGGTCCGCATCCAACAGCGCTACCGGCGAAACGTGGCAGTTCACCGGCGTCGGGTTCGGCAATTACCAGAGCCATATCCCGTTCAGCGGAACCATTACCGGCATCACTTACAGGCTGAATGGAGTGACGCAGTTCACGGCGACTGGCGCGTCGGCGGACATGCTTACGTTTTTGACGGCTGGCCTGAATGGCGACTACGTCACCGCTGTCGCCGGATTGTACAACGGCGTGGATGTCATCGTCGGCACGAGCGGCGCGGATCGGCTCTACGGCTTCGCCTCCAATGATACGCTCAGCGGCGGCGATGGTACGGACCATCTCGATGGCGGCGCCGGCGATGATGTGCTGGACGGCGGCAACGGCAACGACACGTTCTCTAACGCGTCTGCGCCATCGGCGGGCATTGATAGCTACAATGGCGGCGCCGGCGTCGACTACATCACGTTTAACCGAACGGATTCCACTGGGCTGACGTTTGACTTCGCAGCGATGTCGACGGACGCGGGACAAACGCTCGCGGACGGCACGCTCATTCGCAATATGGAAGGCTTCCACATTGGTGGCGGCACAGGCGACGACACGCTTGTGCTCGCCGGCTTTCTTGATGGCGGAAGCTCCTTCGGCGGCGGCGGCGGCAGCGATCGAGTCGTTGCCGACTTATCCGCGTGGACAACTGATGTCGTCCTCTTCGCGCCAGGCCAGTTTCTGGTCAGCTCGTTCCTGGGTGTTAACCTGGAATCGGTTGAGCGGTTTGAGGTCACGACAGGATCGGGCGCAGACTTGTTGAGAGGCGGCGTCGGTGGCGATGTGTTCGATGCCGGCAGCAATGCCGACTCCGTCTTTGGCCAAGGCGGCGATGACATTATCAATGGTGGCGACGGAGACGACGTTCTCGCGGGCGGCTTCAGCGATGCCTCGATCGCGAGCACCGGAAACGATCTCGTTTATGGTGGCTTGGGAAATGACCTCATCAGAGGCGGCGACGGCGCTAACGAACTTTATGGCGATGATGGCGACGATACGATCTATGGCTCCTTGCTCGATGTTATCGATGGAGGCGACGGCACTGACGGGCTGCATCTCGATGCATCGACCGCAACCGGCGCGATAGACGCCAGCATCAATGCATCCTCGTTCATCCTCACTGGCGTCGCGACGCCGCTTACGAACATCGAGCGCTTGCTGAGTCTTGGCGCTGGCGCGGGTGACGACACGATCTCCATCGTCGGCGTGTTGAGCGGGCAAATGAGCTTTAGTGGCGGCGGCGGCGTCGATCACTTTACCGGTGACTTCTCAACGGCCACGCACGCGCTCTTGCTCACTGACTTTTCGATCACGTCACTCGGGTCGGGGCTGCAAATTTCGTTGTCCGGTTTTGAAGCGCTGACGCTGACAAGCGGCTCGGGCGACGACAGCTTGCAGGGAACAGCCAACAATGACGTGCTGCGCGGCGGCGGCGGCGCGGATATCTTCTACACAAGTCAAGGCCAAGATGTTCTCGAGGGCGGCGCAGGCAACGATGATTTCTACGGCGTCGGCACGGGCGGGATCGCTGACGGTGGCGCAGACATTGATCGCATTCGACTGGATGCATCAGCGTCGGTTGCGCCGGTCGTATTCGATCTGGCGGTTTACGGCACCGAGACCGGAGCAACATTCGGCGGCGCGACGATACGAAACTTCGAGACGTTTATCGCCACCGGAGGATCGGGCGATGACACGTTCAACTACAACCGTCTCCTCGGCGAGAACTCCTTTATCGGCGGAGGCGGCAACGACCGGGCGAACTTCGATCTCGCTACGACATCCGATGAGCTTTATCTCTCAAGCTCCTTCCTCAGTTTGAACAACTGGAACCGCGTTACGCTCGAAAGCGTGGAAGTCGTCTGGCTCAACTCCGGCAGCGGACACGACAACGTCAACGCGACCCAGACCCGAGTTTTCTTTTACGGCAACGGCGGCGATGACGAAGTCATCACTGGCGCGTTCAATGATACGCTCGAGGGCGGCGACGGCTGGGACTACTTTCAGGCCGGCGGTGGCGCCGACACGCTGCGCGGCGGTGAGGGCAATGACGGCCTATATGGCGAGAACGGCATCGACTTACTAGAAGGTGGCGCAGGCGACGACATTCTCGACGGCGGCGCCGGCGCAGATACGATGATCGGTGGCGATGGCGATGACCAGCTCGTCAGCAATGGTGTCGGCGCTGACCACATTGATGGCGGCGCGGGCAATGATTTTGTCTTCATCGATCGCGTAGGCTCGAACGTCTCATTCACGCTACGCACGTCGGAAGTGCTCTCAAGCGTGACCCTAGCCGATGGCACGTTCCTATCTGGGTTCGAAGGCTTTGCGTTCTACGGCGGCGCCGGCGACGACACACTCTACATCGACACGACGCTCTCCGGCCTAAACCAGTTCATGGGCGGTGACGGCTTCGATACGCTGGTGGCGGATTTCTCCGATCGCACCAGCCAGATGCGCGTGGTCGGCAACGGCGTTTTGGGAAATGGACTGTCGATGAACGCTTTCGTCGAGCGGTTCATCGTTGTGGGATCGGCGTTTGATGACTTCCTTACCGGCGCCATCGGCAACGACGTTCTGAGCGGCGGCGCCGGCGACGACGTCATATCGGGCGGCGAAGGCGCTGATACGCTCAACGGCGGCGCTGGCGATGATGAGATTAGCGGCTGGCTCGGCATCGACACCTTGGTCGGCGGCACCGGAAACGACGTCTACACGCTGTGGGACGTCGGCGACATCGTGATCGAAGCGGTGGGCGAGGGTATCGATACGATCCTCGCGCACGCGAGCTACACGCTCGGCGCCAACATCGAAATCCTGCGCCTTGAGCAAGGGGCGCCGAACGGGTGGGGCAACGATCTCAACAATCAAATCTACGGAGGAGGGAACTCCAACGCGCTCTATGGCGGCGGCGGCGATGACTTCATCTCGTCATTCCACAGCAACGATACGGTGTATGGCGGTGACGGCGACGACGAAATCGATGCCGGGTCCGAAGACGATCTGTTGGACGGCGGCAATGGCAACGACACGCTGTTCGGCAATGTTGGCACGGATCAGCTCTTTGGGCGCGCAGGCGCGGATCTGTTGGACGGCAGCGTAGGCGTCGACACGATGTATGGCGGCGCGGGCGACGACACCTATGTCGTTGATGACGCCGGAGACATCGTCGGCGAAAGTGCGAGCGCCGGCATAGACACCATCCGCGCGTCGCTGACGTGGGGCTTGGGCCAATATGTCGAAAACCTTACGCTCACGGGCGCCAGTGCGATCAACGGCACGGGCAACATCCTTGCGAACGTGTTGACTGGCAACGACGCCGCCAATGTGCTCTCCGGTCTTGCCGGAGCGGACACGATCCATGGCGGCGGCGCGGGTGATACGCTGAACGGCGGCAACGGCAACGATGTTCTCAACGGCGATGCGGGCGCCGACGTTCTTGACGGCGGCAATGATGTCGACACGCTGAACGGTGGCGAGGGCGTCGATACGCTTTACGGCCGCGCAGCAGGCGATACGCTCAACGGCGATGCCGGCAACGACGCTCTTTATGGTGGCGACGGCGACGATGTAGCCAATGGCGGAGCCGACGACGACCTTCTCGACGGCGGCAATCACAACGACACGCTGAGCGGCGGCGATGGCGCCGATCTGCTCTACGGTCGTCAGAACAACGACACTCTCAACGGCGATGCGGGCGCGGACGCGCTCTATGGCGGCGACGGCGACGATATTTTGAACGGCGGATCGGATGACGATCTGCTCGATGCCGGCAATGGCGCCGATCAGTTGAACGGTGGCGCGGGCATCGACACGCTGTACGGCCGTCAGGGCAATGACACGCTCAATGGCGGCGAGGGCGACGATACGATGAGCGGCGGCGGCGGCGATGATCACTTCGTCTTCACGCCAGGCTCAGGCGCGGACCGCGTGCTCGACTTCGCAGCGGGCGGTCTGGAAGACACGCTGGACTTCAGCGCCTATGAAGGCACGGGCATCACCTACGGTGTCGCGCAAGTCGGCGCCGACACGGTGTTCACGTTCTCAAACGGCGACACGATCACGCTCGTCAACGTGGACGTCGACAATCTCGTCCAGACTGACCCCTACGGCTGGGGCTAGGCGCTCTTCACCGCGGCGATTTCGCGTTGGGTTGCGACGAAGCGTTCTTCGATCATGGCGACGGTGTCTGCCACTTGTTCGAGCATGCGGACGCTGCGTTGCTCGACGCCGATGATGCGCTCTTCGACGCGGCGGCGGAGCGCTTCGAACGCGGTCGCCAAGTCACGGTCGGTGTCACGCGGGCCTTCGAGGGTGGCGAGGCGAGCGTCGTTCTCTTCGATGAAGCGCGCGATCTCGGTGGTGATGGTGTGGATGGCGTTGACTTGCGTCGTCTCCATCTCGGCGACGCGCGCTTGCAGCGTCAGCACCATGTCGTGGGCTTCGCCGCGTTCGGCCGAGACGCCGGCGATGTGATCGAGGCGAATGTCGGCGAGTGCGACTTCCATGGCGTGAACGCGCTCTTCGGTCTTGGCGGCGGTCTCGCCGGTTTGGGCGGCGACGCGGTTCAAGAGGCGGGTCATGCCTTGCAGCTGTTCGCCGGCATCGTTGACGAAGCTCTGTTGCGCTTCGACGCGCGCAGCGAGGTGACGCTGGGCTTCGACGGCGGCTTCGACATCGGCGAGGCGGGTCGAGACGGTGGGATCGATGGAGTTGACGGCGTTTTCAAGATCAATGACGCGGTCAGCGATCGTCTGATCTACGCCGGCGAACGCGGCTTCGATCTGCGCGATGCGCTGTGAAAGCGGGCCGGCTGCAGCTTCGACGCGCTCGACAGCCGCTTCCAGCATTTGCGCGCGGGCGAGTGCGCCGGCGACGCCTTCGCGGAGCAGCGCGGTTTCGGTCTGCGCTTGGCCGCGCATTTGCGTGATTTGAGCGGCGAGGTCGGCATCGCCTTGGGCGATGTCGCCCGCGAGCTTGGTGAGTGCCGCCGTCGTGCAGCTTTCGACCCGATCAGCTTCGGCGCGGATGAGCTTGCCGAGCTGGGCGCTGTCGCGCTCGATCGTGTCGATGCGGGCCGAGGCGTTGTTGTGGCGCTGGTTTTGGTCGGCTTCGGCGCGGGCGAGCATGGCACGCACTTGGGCTTCGCCGTCGCTGATGCGCTGTGTCAGCGCTTCGCGGGTTTCTACCAGAGTGCCGGCATGGTTGGCGAAGGCGCTGTCGAGTAAGCCAATGCGGGCTTGGGCGGCGCCGTGGTCTTCGCGGAGGCCTGCGATTTCGCCGCGCAGGGTGGAGCGCAGATTTTCGAGCGCAGCTTCGTGATCGTGCGCGCGG
This sequence comes from uncultured Terricaulis sp., assembly GCA_964405865.1. GTDB lineage: Bacteria > Pseudomonadota > Alphaproteobacteria > Caulobacterales > Aquidulcibacteraceae > Vitreimonas. Next base: position 253,183 of record CAYOPM010000002.1, read on the forward strand.
CGCACCGCGTCTGAGGCGAGGGCAGCGTCGGCCTGGCGGAGCGATTGGGCGGTTTCCTCGAGCGCGGTTTGGGCCGCGTCTTCCGTATCGATGATGCGTGCGTGCAGCTGTTCGGCGGTGCGCGTCGCATTGTGCTCGTTGGCGATGACCCGCTCGGCCAGCGAACCCAGACGCTCGGCGGCGTCGGAGAAGGCGGCGTGCATGTGGGCGCGGGTCTCGGCGGCGCTTTCTTCGAGGCGCTCGTCCAGCATTTCGCGGGCGTGGCGGAATTCCTGGATGAGATGCGCGATGGCGGCGTCGGCTTCGGCCGCGGCTTCGGCGGCGTTGTGGCGGACCTCGGCCAGCGTCGTGTGCAGGCGGCCGGTGATCTCGGTGGTGAACTCGGCGAAATCGCTGGCGACGGCGTGCTTCAGCGCTTGCTGGTCTTCGCCAAGCTCGACGCAGGCCTCATCGGCGTTGCGGGCGATCATCTCGATGGCGTCGAGGCGCTGATCGAAGCCGGCGGCGCGGTCAGTGGTGGCGGCGGCGAGGGCGGAGATGTTGTCGCCGAGGACGGTGACGTCCATGTGCACGCCGGTAAAGGCGGCTTCATTCTCTTGGCGTTGCTGCTGCAGGCCGTCGGCTGTGTCGCTGACGACGCCTTCCATCTCGCCAAGGCGGGTGGTGATGTCGAGCATCGAGTCGTCCAGGGTGTGGACGGCGGCGTTCAGGCGGCGCTCGAGCCCGCGGAGGCGGTGGCGCACGGCATAAGATTCGGGTCCATCGCCCTGCGGCGCAACAATTGGTGCGCCGTGGACCGAGTATTGGGCCGGTTCTTCCTCGGATTGGCCGCTCATCTGCTCAACCAGTGCGCTGCGCAACACCACGTCGGTCAGATAATCCGCCAGGCTGACGCCCAAGCGCGCGGCGTCTTCCGCTGCACGTTCGCGCAACGCCGGATCGATGCCCTTGAGCACCCAGGAAGACATTTCACTCATCACAGCCTCGTGTCCCGATCCTCCAGTGATGAAGGAACGTGCTTAAGGCCGCGTAAAATAAGGGCTTCTGATTTTCTTAAAGAAGCGTTGCCAGCAGCGGCGCCACAATTCGTTCAGTGCGCGCTCACGCTCGCAAATTGCGAGCGTGCTTTTCGGCGCTTTTGCCGCCGCAAGAGATGCAAATCATGTCATCTTGTGATGCGCGAACAGGCGGCGCCGCTCTTCGTTCCGACTTAAGACCGCCAGATTCGCATGGCTTGTTGTTAATCATCGCTCACTGGCTCCCTATGTCAGACTAGCGAGGCAACGGAGGCACGATGTCTGAGGATCTCTTTCGCAGCTATGCGCGCTCGTTTGAATCGAAGCGCGAAGCGGAGATGTCGCTTCAGGACTATCTCAGTCTCTGCCGCGATGATCCGCTAACTTACGCCACCGCGCACGAGCGACTGCTCGCTGCGATCGGCGAACCGCGCATGGTGGATACGTCGAAGGACGCGCGGCTGGGCCGTGTGTTCATGAACCGCACCGTGCGGTTCTATCCGGCGTTCGCTGAATTCTACGGCATGGAAGAGACGATCGAGCGCATCGTCGCCTTCTTCCGTCACGCCGCGCAGGGATTGGAAGAGCGCAAGCAGATCCTCTATCTGCTCGGCCCCGTCGGCGGCGGTAAGTCTTCTCTGGCCGAGCGCTTGAAGGCGCTGATGGAAGACAAGCCCATCTATGTGCTGAAAGCTGGCGACGCGCTGAGCCCCGTGTTCGAAAGCCCGCTCGGGCTGTTCGATCCGGAAGTGTGGGGCTCGAAGCTCGAGGACGAATACGGCATCCCGACGCGGCGGCTGACCGGCCTGATGAGCCCGTGGTGCGTGAAGCGGCTCGACGAGTTCGGCGGCGACATCACCAAATTCCGAGTCGCCAAGATCAATCCGTCGCGGCTGCGCCAGATTGGCGTCGGCAAGGTCGAGCCTGGCGATGACAACAACCAGGATGTCAGCTCTCTCGTCGGCAAGGTCGACATCCGCAAGCTCGAAATGCACGCGCAGAATGATCCGGACGCGTACTCATATTCGGGCGGCTTGAACCGCGCCAACCAGGGCATGCTCGAATTCGTTGAGATGTTCAAAGCGCCGATCAAGATGCTGCACCCGTTGCTGACCGCGACGCAGGAAGGCAACTACGTCGGCACCGAGAATATCGGCGCGATACCGTTCAACGGCATCATCATGGCGCACTCGAACGAGGCCGAGTGGCAATCGTTCAAGAACAACAAGAACAACGAAGCCTTCATCGACCGGATCTTCGTCATCAAAGTTCCGTACTGCCTGCGCGTCAATGAAGAGCTGAAAATCTACGAGAAGCTGATCCGCGGCTCAGAACTCGCCGAGGCGCCTTGCGCACCGGCGACGCTGGAAATGCTGGCGCGCTTCTCGGTGCTCTCGCGCTTGAAGGAGCACGAGAACTCGAACCTCTTCGCCAAGATGCGCGTCTATAACGGCGAGAGCCTGAAAGAGGTCGATCCGAAGGCGCGCACGCTGCAGGAGTACAAGGATTCAGCCGGCGTTGATGAAGGCATGGACGGCATCTCGACGCGCTTTGCGTTCAAGGTACTGGCCGCGACCTTCAATCACGACACGCAAGAAGTCGCCGCCGATCCGGTGCACTTGATGTACGTGCTGGAGCAGGCGATCCGCCGAGAGCAATTTCCAGCCGAGACCGAAGGCAAACTGCTGGAATTCATCAAGGCCGAGTTGGCGACGCGCTACGCGGAGTTCATCGGTAACGAAATCCAGAAAGCGTATCTGGAGAGCTATCACGATTACGGTCAGAACCTGTTCGACCGTTACGTCGATTATGCCGACGCGTGGATCGAAGACATCGACTTCAAGGATCCGGACACCGGTCAGCTTTTGAATCGCGAGCTGCTCAATCAAGAGCTCTCGAAGATCGAAAAGCCCGCCGGCATCGCCAATCCGAAGGATTTCCGCAACGAAGTGGTGAAGTTCACGCTGCGCGCACGCGCAGGCCACGGCGGCAAGAACCCGTCCTGGACCTCGTACGAGAAAATCCGCGAAGTGATCGAGCGGCGCATGTTCTCGCAAGTCGAGGACTTGCTGCCGATCATCACCTTCGGCTCGAAGAAGGACGGCGAGACCGAGAAGAAGCACGAGGAATTCGTGATGCGCATGACCGAGCGCGGCTACACTGAGCGGCAAGTCCGCCGGTTGGTCGAGTGGTACATGCGCGTCAAGCAAGCCGGGTAAGGCGGGCGGCCGTATGCACATTATCGATCGCCGCCTAAACCCTGGCGGCAAGAGCTTCGCGAACCGGCAGCGCTTCTTGCGCCGTGCGCGCGCGCAAGTGCGCAAAGCGGTGCGGGAAGCGTCGAGCAATCGTTCGATCAAGGATGCTGGCAAGGGCGGGGAGATTTCTATTCCCGCCGGCGGCGTGCACGAGCCGAGCTTGCGGCGTTCGCATCAAGGCGGCACGCGCGACTATCTGTTGCCGGGCAACAAGAAGTACATCGAAGGCGATGGCATCCCGCGTCCGGAGCAGGGCGGCGGCCAAGGCTCGAAAGCCAGCGATAGCGGCGAGGGCGAAGACGAGTTTCGCTTTGCGTTGAGCGACGAAGAATATCTCGATCTTTATCTCGAAGATCTGGAACTGCCCGATCTCGCCAAGCGGCAAGTGACGGGCGCGACGTCTGTGCTCTATCGCCAAGCTGGCTATTCGACCTCCGGCCCGCCGTCGCGTCTCTCAGTGCCGCGCACATTGCGTCACTCGATGTCGCGGCGCATCGCGCTGAAGCGGCCGAAGAATGATGAGATCGTCGCGCTGCGCGAGCAGATCGAGAAACTGGAGCGCGAAGGCGGGCAGTTCGAAGAGCTGGTGAAGCTGCGCGCTGAGTTGGAAACGCTGCTGCTGCGCACCAAGCGTATACCCTACATCGATCCGGTCGACGTCCGCTTCCGCCGTTTAGAGACGACGCCGAAGCCGATCGCACGCGCGGTGATGTTCTGCTTGATGGACGTCTCCGGCTCGATGAACGAGCACATGAAGGATTTGGCCAAGCGGTTCTATTCGCTGCTCTATCTCTTCTTGAACCGCCGCTACGAACACGTCGATGTCGTCTTCATCCGCCACACGCATGAAGCGTCGGAGGTGGATGAGCAGACCTTCTTCTATTCGCGCGAAACCGGCGGCACGGTGGTCTCCACCGCGCTCTTCAAAATGGCCGAGATCGTGCGTGAGCGTTATCCGGTCAGCGAGTGGAATATCTACGCCGCGCAAGCCAGCGACGGCGACAATACATCGAGCGATAACGCCGTCGTGTTGGCGCAGCTGAAGGATGTGATCCTGCCGATCTGCCAGTACTACGCCTATGTCGAAGTCGGCATGGACGATGAAGAAGAGGCGCCAGGCGCCGGTGAGCCCAGCACCAATCTCTGGCGCGCGTATCGGCGCGTGCCGGAGGGCGAGCCGTTCGCAATGCGCAAAGTGCGTCACCGTCGCGATATCTATCCGGTGTTCCGCGATCTCTTCTCGCGTCAAAACGCAGAGGCGGCGGCATGACCACGCTCGCCGGCTCGAAGCTTCTCTTTGAAGGTCCCGATTGGGACTTTGACCTGATCAAGCGCGTGCACGAGGCGTGCGGCGAGATCGGCGTCAACGAAATGGGGCTCGACCCGTACCCCAATCAGATCGAAGTGATTACGACCGAGCAGATGCTCGATGCCTATGCCTCCACCGGCATGCCGCTCTTCTATCGGCACTGGAGCTTCGGCAAGCATTTCGCGCGCAATGAAGCAATGTACCGCAAGGGCTATCAGGGCCTCGCGTACGAGATCGTCATCAACTCCAATCCGTGCATCGTCTACATCATGGAGGAAAACTCCGCGACGATGCAGACGCTGGTGTTGGCGCACGCGGGCTACGGCCACAGTCACTTCTTCAAGAACAATTACGTCTTCAAGCAATGGACCGACGCTGACGGCATTCTCGATTATCTCGAGTTCGCACGCTCGCTGATCGCCAAGTTCGAAGATCGCTATGGCCAGGAGGCGGTCGAGCGCACGCTCGATGCCGCGCACGCGCTGCAGAGCCACGGCATTCATCGCTTTCCGCGCAAGCGCATGGCCGATTTGCGCTCGGAGGAAAAGCGCGAGGAAGAGCGCCGCCGTCACGGCGAGCAGCTGTTCAACGATCTCTGGCGCACTGTGCCGCAAGGCAAGCGTAAGGCCGGCAAGGACGACGACGCGAAGCGCAAAGCGCTACTCGGCCTGCCGGAAGAAAACTTGCTCTACTTCTTGGAGAAAACCGCGCCGCGTCTGGCGCCCTGGCAGCGCGAAGTGCTGCGCATGGTGCGGATGATCAATCAGTACTTCTATCCGCAGCGCCAAACCAAAGTTATGAACGAAGGCTGCGCCACCTACACGCACCATCGCATCATGAATCGCCTGCACGAGAAGGGGCAGATCAGCGACGGCTCCTTCTTGGAATTCCTCCACTCACATACAAGCGTCGTGATGCAGCCGGGCTTCGACGATCGCCGCTATAGCGGCATCAATCCGTATGCGCTGGGCTTCGCCATGTGCTGCGATATCGAGCGCGTTTGTGTTGCGCCGACGGATGAAGATCGTGAATGGATGGGCGATATCGCCGGCAACGGCGATCCGTACGGCACGCTGCGCGACATCTGGGCGAACTATCGCGATGAGAGCTTCATCTCGCAGTTCCTGTCGCCACGCGTGATCCGCGATTTCGGTCTCTTCCGCGTCGTCGATGATGAGGACGAAGACGAGATGAACGTCGCCGCCATCCACGACGAACGCGGCTATCGCAACATCAAGCGCGCTTTGGCGAAGCAGTACGACATCGCGTATCGCGACGCGGACATTCAGATCGTGGACGTTGATCTAGCCGGCGATCGAAAGCTTATCCTGATGCACCGCGTGCTAGATGGCATCGTGCTCGAAGAAGCCGACGCGCAGCGCGTGCTGCAACACACAGCCGATCTCTGGGGCTATGACGTAAAGCTCGTCGAGCAGGACGATAACGGCCATGTGCATAACGAGCTGACGGCGAGCCCGAGAAGAGGCGGGCTGGGTTAAATCCCAATTCGCTCCAGCCCATCCGCAATCGCTGGATCAACTTGCACATCGCGCTCTGAAATCGGCCGCGTTAGCCGCAGCGTCTCCATACTGCGAGCACGCGAGAGTGCGACGTAGGCTTGGCCTGGCGCGAAGGCGCCGCGGCCGAGATCGATTTCGACACTGTCGAGCGTCATGCCTTGGGCTTTGTGGATGGTGAGCGCCCACGCCGGGGCGAGCGGGAATTGCACGTATTTGAATTCCTCTTTCACCTCCATGCGGTTTTCGGAGGCGTTCCATGTCCAGCGCGCCTGTGGCCAGGTGGCGCGCTCCACATCGACATCGTCGCCCGCATCGAGTGCGACGACGATCACCTCGTCATCGAGTGATTTCACCGTACCCAGCGAGCCGTTGACCCACCGGCCCTCGGGATCGTTCTGCGTGAAGATCACCCGCGCGCCGCGCTTCAGCACCAATTCCATCGGTGCGGGGAAGCGATCACCCTGCGCTTTCGGCGCCTCGCCTTCAAACGCGCCGGTGTAACGCGCGCTTGCGCCTTCGAGTGAGGCGAGGCCTTGTGCGTTGTATTTGTCCGCGACCGCATTGGTGGCGCAGAGCAGAACCGGCCGCTTCGGCAGCGAACGATCGAGGCACACGGTGTTGAGGATCGTCACCGCTTCTTCAACGCCGCGGCGTTCGCGAATGGCGGAGAGAAGCGCGATGAAATCCTGATTGGTCTGGCGATGCACTTCGGTCAGTTGCACGGCGGCGATCGGCGCGTCGCGCAGGCAATGCGCAGAGAACGCGTAGGGGCTTGAGTAGCCAGCGTCTTCGAGCAGCTGGCTTTCGTCGCCGCGAACGACAGGGGGCAGCTGATAGAAGTCGCCGACCAGCAACATCTGCACGCCGCCGAACGGGCGCGAAGATTTGCGCGCGATCTTGAGGTGAGAATCCATCGCGTCGAGCACGTCTGCGCGGAGCATCGAGATTTCATCGATGATCAGCCGTTGGATCGCGCGCGCGGTGCGGGTGAAGAACCAATGCGGCTTCTCGTGATTGCCGATTAGCGGCCGCGGCGGAAAGCCGAAGAACGAGTGTACCGTCTGACCGCCGATATTCATGGCGGCGAGCCCGGTCGGCGCCAGCACGGCTTGCGGATATTGCGGATCAGCTTCGACCAGCGAGCGGATGAAGTGGCTTTTGCCCGTGCCGGCGCGGCCGATCACGAACACGACCGGCGTGCGGTCGGAAAGCGCTTGCTGCGCTTCTGCGACAGCGGGATCGATTTTCGGCCCGTTTTTCGGCGTGGGGAGAATCATGCGCCGATTATATAGGCGTCGCGCGCGAACCGCGAAGCGCTCGCGTCAGACCGCGTCCAGCGCTTGCGCCAAATCGGCAATAATGTCGTCGGGATCTTCGATGCCGATGGAGATGCGGATCAGGTTTGGCTTGATCGAGGAGCGTGCGAGCTCGCCCGCGGGCAGGCCAGAGTGCGTGGTGGAGGCGGGATGTGACGCGAGCGTTTCGGCGCCGCCCAGGCTCACCGCGAGTTTGATGATCTGCAGTTTGTCCAAAAGCTGAAACGCTTCCGCTTCCCCGCCTTTGACTTCGAACGAGAATGTGGAGCCGGCGCTCTTGTTTTGGCGCTCGTGCAGCGGCCGATCGGGGTGATCGGCGGGCAGGAAATCGAGATACCAGACGTTCTCGATCTTGCGGTGATTGCGCAGAAAGTCCGCAACCTTGCGCGCGTGTGCTGCGCCCGCATCCATGCGGAGCTTTAGCGTTTCAAGCGAACGCATAAGCAGCCAGGCCGTGTGCGTGTCGCACATGGTGCCGAGCGTGGAGCGCATGCGGCGCACGGGCGCGAGCATGGCTTTACTGCCGGATGCGCCGCCGGCGATCAGATCGGAATGGCCGCCGACATATTTGGTCAGCGACATGAGCGCGATGTCTGCGCCGTGCGCGAGAGGTGTTGAATAAATTGGTCCGAGCAGCGTGTTGTCGACGATCACTGGCGGGCGCTTGCCGTCTGCGGTGAGCGACTCAGAGATGCGACGCGCGTGCGCGATATCGACGAGAGCGTTTGTGGGGCTTGCTGGCGTTTCGATGAAGATAGCGCCGACGCGACCCTTGGTTTGTGCTTGAGCGACTGCTCGTTCGAGCGCTTCCGCACCGTGCTCGGCTTCGAAGTCGACGCCTTGCACGCCGAACTCGGGCAGCACGGAATCGATCAAGGTCTCAGAGCCGCCATAGATCGGCCGGCTCTGTACGATCACATCGCCAGGCCGCAGGTACGCCCAGAGTGTCGTTGAGATCGCGGCCATGCCGGAAGCGAAGACGAGGCTCGTCTCGGCGCCATCCCACAATGCCAGACGATCCTCGACCACTTCGACGTTGGGATTGTTGACGCGTGAATAGATGAGCCCAGGTTCTTCGTCGTCCCGGAGTTTGCGGCGGCCTTGGATGGCGGCGAAATAGTCTTTGCCCGCTTGCGCGGATTTGAACACGAACGTCGACGTCTGAAATTGTGGTGGCTTGAGCGAGCCTTCCGATAGCATCGGATCGTAGCCATAACCCATCATCAGGGTTTCGGGCTTTAGCGGGCGATTGCCGATTGCACGCCGGCGCCAGGGTTTGTCAGCCACGCTCTGTCTCCTTGGTGCGGAGCATCGGCGCGCGCGGAGCGGAGATCAATACGCGTTGGGCTGGAACGCCTGCGGCAGCGCTTTGCCGATCGCGAAGGGCGTGAACGTCGCGCTGATCGCGGGGAACTCAGGCTGCACGAACGCGCCGGTCGGCAACGCGGCTTTGCCGGTCGTGCCGTTCGCGGCGGCGAAGCGCGTCCAGTGTGTTTGAGGTTGCGCAATGGGCGCGGTTTCGGCATCGCTCGCCGGAAGGTCGAACAGCGCGTCCTCGGCGCCGACCATTTGCGGCACGAGGCCGGTGAGGCGGAGTTTCATCTCCATCTCGTAGCTATGGCCAGTGCGCTCGACGACGCGCATGCGAACAGCGTGAATCGCGAGACGTTCCCTGGCGAGAATGCTCTCGTCGCGCACTGAGATGATGCCCATCTCACGGTCGATGTCGAAGCGGCCATGCGCGTCATCGACCAAATAGAAGCCGTGCGCTTCAAGGTCGGGTGCGGCGGCGCTGGGCGTCACCAAGTCGAACGCGTGCTCGATCGCTGAGCGCGCGGCTGCGCTCGGCTCGATCGAGTCGAAGCTGGCGGAAAAAGGATCGTGCGCGGACGTTGTCATCCGCGCACGATTGCACTTTATGCCTAATACCGCGTGAAACCCGTGTTTCCGGCTTGTTTACAGAGATCACCACAATCCTTCCCCCTCGCGGGGAAGGTGTCGTCCGGAGGACGACGGATGGGGCGTTATCGCGGTGTTCTGAAACGTCACCGCCGTTACCCCCACCCCCAACCCCGCCCCGCAAGGGGGCGGGGAGTCGCGATGTTATTATTCGCCCCAGCCGTACGCGCCCTTCACCTCGAGGAATTCCTCGACGCCGAAGGCGCCGCCCTCGCGGCCGATGCCCGATTGCTTGTAGCCGCCGAACGGCGAACCCAAACCACCTTGTGCGCCATTGATATGCACCATGCCGGCGCGGAGCTGACGCGCAACTTTGCGGACGCGATCCGTCGACGTGCCTTGCACATAAGCGGCGAGGCCGTACGGCGTGTCGTTAGCGATCTTGATCGCTTCTTCTTCGGTTTCGTACGGAATGATGCAGAGCACCGGGCCGAAGATTTCTTCGCGCGCGATGGTCATGTTGTTGTTCACGTCAGCGAACACGGTCGGCTTTACATAATAGCCGCGGTTGAAACCGTCTGGACGGCCAACGCCACCGGCGGCGACGCGCGCGCCTTCATCGATGCCTTTTTGAATGAGGCCCTGCACCTTCTGGAATTGGTTGGCGTTGGCGAGCGGACCCATCGCGCCAGCTTCAGCTTGATCCGGCGCTTGGATCTTCACGCTGTTTGCAGCAGCGGCGGCGATCGCGACAACTTCTTCGTACTTGGCCTTTGGCGCCAGCATGCGCGACGGGGCGTTGCAGCTTTGGCCGGTATTGTTGGCCATGTGCAGCATGCCGCGCGTGACCGCGGTTTTGAGATCGGCGTCGTCGAGAATGATGTTCGGGCTCTTGCCGCCGAGTTCGAGCGCGACCTTCTTGATGCCCACAGCAGCGTTCTGCATCACCGACGTGCCGGCGCGCGTCGAGCCGGTGAAGCTTAGCATGTCGACGTCCGGGTGAGACGAGAGCGCGTTGCCGACGCCCGGGCCATCGCCGTTGACGAGATTGAACACGCCAGGCGGCACGCCGGCCTCGTCGAGAATTTCTGCGAACAGGATCGCGTTCAGCGGCGCGAGTTCAGACGGCTTCAGCACCATGGTGCAGCCGGCAGCGAGTGCGGGGCCCACCTTCGCGCCGATTTGGTTCATCGGCCAATTCCACGGCGTGATCATGCCGATGACGCCGATCGGCTCCTTCAGGATACGACGGCCTTTGCCGTAATCGTAATCGAAGTCGAACGTGTCGAGCTGCTTGCGCGCGTCAATCAGATAGCCAATGCCGGCCGGCGCTTGCTGCGAGGTCGCCATCGGCATCGGCGCGCCCATTTCCATCGAAATGGTCTCGGCCATCTCGCCCATGCGGCGCTGATAGATGGCGATGATCTTGTCGAGGATCGCCTTGCGCTCATCGACCGTGGTTTGCGACCAGGTCTCGAACGCCTTCTTGGCGGCGGCGACAGCCTTGTTCACGTCGTCGGCGGAACCGAGCGAGATGCGGCCGATCGGCTCTTCGTTTGCCGGGCTGATGACGTCGTGCGTGCGCGGCTTCGCCGGAGCGACCCATTTGCCGTCGATGTAGAAATTGAGTTGTTCGCGCATGGGGGTCTCCTCGGGGTGTCGGGTGTCTGGTGTCAGCTACCAGATATAAGTAGGGATCGCGAGTTCGCGTCGCGGCAAATGGGAGCCGACACCTGACACCTGACACTCGACACCTGCGAACCTACGGCCGGATCAAGGCCCGGACCTTGAAGCCCCGCCAAGCCGGGCTGATGGAGACGCTGCTGCCGTATTTGGCTGTGCCCGAGGAGGGCGCGATCGATCTCGATGCGCTTTTCTCCCCGCCCCCCTGCGGGGCGGGGCCGGGGGTGGGGGTAGCGGCGGTGTTCTCTCCGGATATGGCGCCGCCCGTACCCCCCTCCGTCGCGCATCCGCGCGACACCTCCCCCGCAAGGGGGGGGGTTATTTTGGAGATCGGCTTCGGCGGCGGGGAGCATTTGGTGGCGCAAGCCTCCGCGCATCCTGCGACGCGTTACATTGGCGTCGAGCCGTTCTTGAACGGCGTCGCCTCGTGCTTGCGGCATGTCGAGGAGGCGAACGTCTCGAACGTCCGCATCCACAACGGCGACGCACGCGATGTGATCGCGCGGCTGCCGGATGCCTCGCTCGATCTCTGCTACATTCTCTTTCCCGATCCGTGGCCGAAAGCGCGCCACCACAAGCGCCGCCTGATCCAGGCTGAGTTCTTGGGCGAACTGGCGCGTGTGCTGAAGCCCGGCGCTGAGCTGCGCTTCGCGACGGATTGGGCGAACTATGCCGAGTGGACGCTTGAGCACGTCACGCGCGATGCGCGGTTCGCATGGCTCGCGGAGCGCGCCGAAGATTGGCGCAACGCTTGGCCCGGGCATGTGACGACGCGCTATGAAGCCAAGAAGCTCGGCGACTGTGCGCCGATATGGTTGAGGTTCGTTAGGCACGCAACATCGCCAAAGTCTTAGTCGACGGGTGCTAAACTGCGCGGATGCGCGATTTTCTGATCAACGCGGGCGCGACGGCGCTGATGGTGTGCGTGGCCACAGTCGCGAGCATCACCTTCGGTGCGTTGCTCATCATTTGGGTGCTCACGCCGCAGGGCGAGTTGCCGGCGAATTCCGAGATGACCGGTTTCACCGGCTTGATCGGCGGCATGTTCGCGGCGGTGATCGGCGTGTTCTTCTGCGCCGTGACGCTCTTCTGGGCTGTGCTGACAATGCCGCCGACGCTCTGGCTCGTGCGCAAGTTCGATCTGCCGCGCCCGGCAATGGATATGATTGGCGGCGGCGTGATGGGGCTTTTCTGCGCGATGATGGGCTCGGCGCTGTTCAGCGACGTCAAAGGCTCCGACGTCATCCCACCGGCCGGCGATCAGATCCTGGCGGTCGTCGGCCTGCTGACCGGCTGCGCGCTCGGCTATGTGCGGCACGCGCTGCTCGTGCGCGGACGGGCGGCTTCGCCAGAACAGGGCTTGGCGCGGGCCTAGAGACCCGCTATATCCACACCACGACATCGCTGATGCCCTCGACGAGGGTTCAGCGGCGGGGCCAAAAGCTCCGCCGCTTTTTGCTTACTTAGGGACCCGCTTTTGCGCGCGACGAACCCAGTTGAAGAGCGCGTCATTGCCCTGATCGAGCCGACGGCTTCGGGCCTCGGCTACCGGATCGTGCGCGTGCGCGTCTCGGGCAACCGCCGCAAACGCCTGCAAATCATGGCCGAGCGCGTCTCGGACGGGGAGATGGGCATTGACGATTGCTCGCGTCTGTCGCGGGCGCTGTCGCCAGTGTTCGATCTCGAGGATCCGATTCCGGGCGGCGAGTACGATCTGGAGATCAGCTCGCCGGGCATCGATCGGCCGCTGATGCGGATCGAGGATTTCGAGCGTTTCGTCGGCCACGAGGCCAAGGTCGAGACTGCCGCGATGGTCGATAACCGCCGCCGCTGGCGCGGTGTCATCAAAGCTGCATCCGGCGATGAGATCACGCTCGTCGGCGATCACGGCGAGGCGGTGTTGAAGTTTTCGGCTTTGTCGGACGCGCGCCTCGTGCTGACCGACAAGCTGATCGAAGAAGATTTGAAGCGGGCGAAAGCGGCTGAGGCCGCTGGCGCCGAAGAGAATACTGACGAAGGGAAAACGGCATGAGCACTGGCATTTCGGCTAACCGGCTCGAAATCCTGCAGATCGCGGATGCGGTCGCGCGTGAAAAGTCGATCGAAAAAGAGATCGTCATCACGGCGATGGAGCACGCGCTCCAGAAAGCCGCGCGCTCGCGCTACGGCGCTGAGCACGATATCCGCGCCACCATTGATCCGAAGACCGGCGAGATGGCGCTGAAGCGCGTCATGACGGTGGTGGACGAGAGCATGCTCGATCCCGAGACGCGTCCGTTCAATCCGTCGACCGACATCATGCTCAACGTCGCCCTGAAAACCGATCCGGACGCGGTGCTGGGCAAGGAATATGACGAACCGCTGCCGCCGATCGAGTTCGGCCGCGTCGCCGCGCAAACCGCCAAGCAGGTCATCAATCACGAAGTCCGCGAAGCCGAGCGTGAGCGTCAGTACGGCGAATACAAGGATCGCATCGGCGAGATCATTAACGGCGTGGTGAAGCGCGTCGAGTTCTACAACGTCATCGTCGACCTCGGCCGCGCTGAGGGCGTGATCCGCAAGAGCGAGAGCATCCCGCGCGAAAACCTCCGCGTCGGCGACCGCACCCGCGCTTACGTCTATGACGTTCGCCGCGAAACCAAAGGCCCGCAGATCTTCTTGTCACGCGCCAAGCCGGAATTCATGGCGCGCCTGTTCGCGCAGGAAGTGCCGGAAGTTTATGAAGGCGTGATCGAGATCAAGGCCGCTGCCCGTGACCCGGGTTCGCGCGCAAAAATCGCGGTTTTGAGCCACGATTCATCGATCGATCCGGTCGGCGCTTGCGTCGGTATGCGTGGCGCCCGCGTTCAAGCCGTCGTTGGCGAAATGCAGGGCGAGAAGATCGACATCATTCCGTGGTCTCCGGACCCGGCGACGTTCATCGTCAACGCGCTGCAGCCAGCCGAAGTCACCAAGGTGGTGCTCGATCCGGAAGAGGCCCGTGTCGAAGTTGTTGTCGGCGAAGCGCAGCTCTCGCTGGCCATCGGCCGCCGCGGCCAGAACGTGCGTCTCGCCTCGCAGCTCACCGGCTGGTCGATCGACATTCTGACCGAAGCGGAAGAGTCCGAACGCCGTCAGAAGGAATTCGCGACGCGCACCGATCTCTTCATCAAGGCGCTGGAAGTCGACGAAATGTTCGCTCAGCTCTTGGCCTCTGAGGGCTTCGAGACGGTCGAAGAAATCGCTTACGTCGATCAGATGGAACTCGCTTCCATCGAAGGCCTGAACGACGAGATCGCTGACGAACTGCAAGCGCGCGCCAAGGACTTCCTCGACAAGCTCGCGGCTGAACTCGAATCCAAGCGCGTCGAACTCGGCGTGCAGGACGATCTGAAGGCCGTGCCCGGCCTCACGGCGCCGATGCTGGTCACGCTCGGCGAGCAGGGCGTGAAATCGCTCGAAGATTTCGCCGGCTTCACCGGTGATGAACTCCGCGGCTGGTTCGAAACCAAGAACGGTGAGCGCGTGCGCGAGCCGGGCGCCTTGGAAAAGTACGAGCTGACGCAAGAGCAAGCTGACGCGCTCATCCTCAACGCGCGCATCTCGGCCGGCTGGATCGAAGCGCCGCCGGAAGAAGAAGCGGTCGAAACTGAAGGAGACGCGGATGAAGCATCCAGCGTCTTCCCAGATAGAGGCTGAGGGCGGCCGTCGCGGACGTGAGCGGCGGTGCATCGTTAGCGGCGACGTGACAGACGAGGCGAACCTGATCCGGTTCGCGCTCGGGCCGGATGACGTCGTCACGCCGGATGTGGCGGCGAAGCTGCCAGGGCGTGGCGCGTGGGTCACGGCCACCCGCGCCAAGGTCGAAGAGGCAGCAAAAAAAGGCGCGTTCTCGCGTGGTTTCAAAACCAACGCGAAGGCGCCCGAAGGGCTCGCCGATCTCACCGAACAGCTGCTCGCGAAACGCTGTCTCGATATGCTCGGCATGGCCCGGCGCGGCGGCGCAATTGCGATCGGCGCGACGCAAGTTGAGAGCGCGATCCGATCCGCGCCGGCCTTTCTGCTGATCGAAGCAAAAGACGGCGCTGAGGAGGGTCGCGAAAAGCAAATGAGCCTCCATATTGGGCTCTGGGGCGCGGCTCCGCCTGCGGTTGGCTGCTTTGCGGCCGAGGATTTGGGCGTGGCGTTGGGCCGGGAACGTGTGATACACGCTTGCCTGCTTCAAGAGCGTTTGGCGCTGGCCTGGGCGGTGGATATTGGCCGCCTCGCGGGGTTCCGCGCCATCGTTCCAGACTCTTGGCCCGATTCCTGGCGCTCTGTGTCGTGGAAACTGGGCGTCGCGTCCGATGGATCGTTTTTGGTCCAGCGCCGCGGCGAGCGACAGGACGTTTGAGTATTGGCGCCTCGGCGCGTGTGACGACGAATTTAGGATTGGCAACACTACTGCATGTCTGACGGCAACGAACAGAAAGACGCTCCCTCCGGCCGCAAGCCGCTCTCGCTCACGCGTACCGCGAGCGCCGGCACAGTGCGCCAGAGCTTCAGCCACGGTCGCACCAAGCAAGTCGCCGTCGAAGTGCGCGAGAAGCGCACCATCAACCGTCCGGGCGCAACGCCTGCGCCAGGCGCGCCGGGACCAGGCGTGCCGCCGCCGATCAAGACGCGCCCCGCTGCAGCGCCCGTCGCTGAAGCGCCGAAGCCGGTAACGAAGCCGGGCGGCATCACTGACGACGAAACCCGTCGTCGCGAAGAAGCCGTGCGCCGTTCGTTGGCGGAACGTGAAGCGCGCGATCAACGCCAAAAGGCCGAAGACGAACAACGCCGCGCACTTGAAGAAGCGCAGCGCAAGAAAGCTGCTGAAGACGCCGCGCAACAAGCCGAACTCGACGCACTGCGCCGCGAGCAAGAAGAAGCCGAAGCGGAAGCAGAAGCGCCCGCGCAGGAACCTGCGCGCGCCGCGACGCCTGCCGCCCGCGGCCCAGCGCCGGCGCAACAGCAACAACCGGCGCAGCAACAGCAGCGCACTGACGTGCTGAGCGAACTCGGCGGTCGCGTGAAATCCGCGCGCAAGCCTCTGCCAGTCGCGCCGGTGAAGCCGACAAAGAAGGGCGAACCGAAGCGCCGCGAAGGCCGTCTCACGCTCGACATGGTCGAGCGCGAAGTTGCGGGCGATGACGATCGCGTCCGTTCGCTCGCGGCCTATCGCCGTGCACAACAGAAAGAAAAAGAACGCCGCGCCAAGATGATGGGCGGCCAGACTGAGCGCGTCGTGCGCGAAGTCATCATCCCGGAAACCATCACGGTTCAAGAACTCTCGAACCGCATGGCTGTGCGCGTTGCCGACATCATCAAGTTCATGATGCGCCAAGGCCAAATGCTGAAGCAAAGCGACGAGCTCGATGCGGATACCGCCGAACTCATCGCCACCGAGCACGGCCACACCGTTAAGCGCGTCGCTGAATCCGACGTTGAAGAGGGCCTCGCCGGCGACATCGTCGATACTGACGAAAACACCGAGCAGCGTCCGCCGGTCGTGACCATTATGGGCCACGTCGACCACGGCAAGACCTCGCTGCTCGATGCGCTGCGCCAAACCGATGTCGCCTCGGGCGAACATGGCGGCATCACCCAGCACATCGGCGCCTATCAGGTGCGTTTGCCGGATGGTCAGCGCGTAACCTTCCTCGATACGCCGGGCCACGCTGCGTTCAGCGCGATGCGCGCCCGCGGCGCCAGCGTCACCGACATCGTCGTTCTGGTTGTCGCCGGTGATGACGGTGTCATGCCGCAAACGATCGAAGCCATTCATCACGCCAAAGCGTCGGGCGTTCCGATGATCGTGGCCATCAACAAGATGGATAAGCCGGAAGCCAATCCGGACCGCGTTCTGAGCGAGCTCACGCAGCATGAAGTGATCGTCGAGCAGTTCGGCGGCGACGTGCAGGTCGTGAAGGTCTCGGCGCTGAAGAAGCAAGGCCTGGAAGAGTTGGTCGAGCAAATCCTGCTGCAGTCGGAAGTCATGCAGCTGCGTGCTAACCCGAACCGTCCGGCTGAAGCTGTGGTGATCGAGTCCAAGCTCGATAAGGGCCGCGGCACGGTGGCGACGGTGCTGGTGCAAAAGGGCACGCTGAAGCGCGGCGATATCGTTGTCGTCGGCGCTCAGATCGGCCGCATCCGCGCCATCAACAACGAGCGTGGTCAACAGCTGCAAAGCGCGGGTCCGTCGGAGCCGGTCGAGATTATGGGTCTCGAAGGCGTGCCGGAGCCTGGTGATGTGCTCAACGTCGTCGAGAACGAAAACCGCGCCCGCGAAGTTGCTGACTATCGCGCGCGGGCCAAGAAGCTGAAGCAAAACTCCGGTCCTTCGCGCGGCGGCGGCACGTCGCTCGAAAGCATGATGGCGCGCTTCAAGGATTCGACGGCGAAGGAACTGCCGATCCTGATCAAGGCGGACGTGCAAGGTTCGGCGGAAGCGATCGTCGGCTCACTCGAAAAGCTGGCGCACGAAGAAGTGCGTGCGCGCGTGGTGCTCTCCGGCGTTGGCGGCATCAACGAGTCGGACGTCCAGCTCGCCAAGGGCTCGGGCGCGCCGATCATCGGTTTCAACGTCCGCGCCTCGAAAGAGGCGCGCGATCTGGCCGAGCGCGAAGGCGTCGAGATCCGCTACTACAACATCATCTACGACCTGATCGACGACATCAAAGGCGTCATGTCGGGCATGTTGGCGCCGCAGCACCGCGAAACTTTCCTCGGCAACGCCGAAGTGCTTGAGGTGTTCAACATCTCCAAGGTTGGCAAGGTCGCTGGTTGCCGCGTGAGCGATGGCGTTGTCCGCAAGGGCGCCAAGGTCCGTATCCTACGCGACGATGTCGTGATCCAGGAAATGGGCGTGCTCACCACGCTGAAGCGCTTCAAGGATGAAGTCGATCAAGTCGTCGCCGGCCAAGAGTGCGGCATGAGCTTCGGTCCGTTCCAGGACATCAAGCAAGGCGATGTGATCGAGTGCTTCAACGTCGAGATCGTTCAGCGGTCGCTCTAAGGCAGAGCTTATGCGTGGATTAGTGCTGGCCGCGATCGCGGCGTTCGGACTGGCTCTGGCGGGTTGCGAGCGCGATAGCGAAGTCGAGCAGGCGCCCAACGTGCGCCGCTCGACGGTTGTCGAACCGGAAATGCGCAATGTCGACGTCGTGCCGCAGGAAGAGCCTGCAGTGGCGCGCAGCCAATGGCGCGCGGCGTCGGACACAGCGCGCTCAGTCTCGGGCAATCTGCGCGTTAGCTTAGTCAATCAGCGCGGCGGGCCGGTTGTGTTCGCGTTCGCCAACGGCATCACCATTCAAGCGCAGCCGTACCAAGTCGTGCCCGCGAACTCGCGCTCTGGCGTCGGCGGGCAAAGCTATGCGGCAGTGATCGGCGGCGATCCGCGCGTCAATGCGTGGCTCTTCCGTGTGCAAGCCGAGAACGTCACCGCGAGCGCTGCGCAAGGCGGCCTCTGCGGCGAAGAACGCGCGCGCTTCCTGGCGGTTAGCGAGTTCGTTGATGCCAGCGGGCGCTGGGTGTTCAAGATCGCGGCGTTCCGAGGCGAGGGCGAGCCTGGTCAGCGCCCAACGCTCTGCAATGCGTACGCGTTCACGGCGCAGTAAACATGAAGCGCGGCAAGGGACACGATAGCGGTCATGGGCCGTCGCAACGCCAGTTGCGCGCGGCTGAACTCGTTCGGCACGCGCTTGTCGACATCCTCTCACGCGAAGAGCTGCGCGATCCGGCGTTGCGCGGTGTCTCCGTCACCATCGGTGAAGTGCGCGCTTCGCCCGATCTGAAGCACATGACGGCGTTCGTCTCGTCTCTCGGTCCGGGCGATCCGCAGAACATCGCCGATGGTTTGACGCGCAGCGCGTCCTTCCTGCGCGGTCGTTTAGCGAAGTCGATCGATCTGCGCTTCACGCCACAGCTGCACTTCCAGCCGGATATCTCCTACGACGAAGCGCGTCACATCGATGAGTTGCTGGCGAGCCCCGAAGTCGCGCGCGATCTGAAGCACGATGAGGATGGCGAGTGAGCTTATTTTCGTCTGCGTTGTGCGGCGTGAACGACGGCTCGAATTTCGACGTGGTCGGCGTGAATGCCATAGATCACGAGGTATGGCGTGCGAGGTACGATCAGCTGACGCAGGTCGCGGTGCTTGCGCGAAGCGGGCGCGATTTCAGGGAAACTCTGAAGCAGGGAAACCGCGGCGAGGATGCGCTCGCCGACACGCACGGCGTTCTTGGGGCTTTCGGCGCGGATGAAGTCGACGGCAGCGTTGAAGTCACGCCGCGCACCGTCTCCCCAAATGATTTCCATTACCGAGTGCGGTCGCGGAAATCGCGCACGACATCAGCGTGCGGCGTCATTGCCTCGCCCGAGTCCAAGCGCGTTTCAATTTCGGCCCATTGCTCCGGGCTCAGCAGGTCTTCGCCTGCTTCATCCAAAAGCAAGTCGATTTGCGCGGCGAGGGCCTCTTGCTCGTCCTTCGGCAATGCGCGCAGTCGTGCGATGGTGGCGTCGAGATTGGCCATGACGGGAGCATATCAGTTCTGGGACGCACGTTCCAAGGTGACTCCCAGCATAAGGGTTTGAGCTATGGGCCGCCGCAAGAAGGGCGATGACGTATCGGGCTGGGTGGTGCTCGATAAGCCTGACGACATGACGTCAACGCATGCTGTCGCCGCCATCCGCCGGGCGTTCAATGCGCAGAAGGCGGGCCATGCCGGCACGCTCGATCCGCTGGCATCCGGCGTTTTGCCGATCGCTTTGGGCGAGGCGACCAAGACGGTGCCGTGGCTGATGGAAGCCCGGAAGACCTACCTCTTCACGATCAAATGGGGCGCCTCGACCGACACCCAGGATCGCGAAGGCAAAGTCACCGCCACGTCCGATGTCCGCCCCACCGAAGAGGCAATCCGGGCCGCGCTGCCTGACTTCATGGGTGAGATCGAACAGGTGCCGCCGCAATTCAGCGCCGTGAAGGTTGATGGCGAGCGCGCCTATGATCTCGCCCGCGCCGGCGAGGCAGTGGAACTCGAGTCCCGCACCGTCACGGTGTATGAGGCCGAGCTGGTTGGGAGCGAGCCAGACCTCGCTCACTTCCGGGTTCGCTCGGGAAAAGGCTTCTACATCAGAGCCTTGGTCCGCGATCTGGCGGCAAAATTGGGCGCTGAGGGCCATGTTTGGCGGCTGCGACGGACGGCTGTCGGACCCTTTACGGAAGCGGAATCAGTTACCCTCGACGTGCTCGAGGATTTGCGCCATAAGGGTGCCGCGTCAGAACGCCTGAAGCCCGTTGAGACCGCGCTGGACGACATCCCGGCACTGGCCATCAACGGCGAGGACGCGTTCAAGCTCAGACAAGGACGGCCCATCGTTCTCCTTCCGCATGTGATGGAGGCGCTGAAGCCGAAATTTCGCGATCGCACTATTGCCGGGCAGGACGCGTCCCGTGCGGCAGTGGCCCTCTTTGAGGGCAAGGCGGTGGCGCTGGGTGACGTGCGAGCCGGCCGATTTGAGCCGAGCCGCGTGTTCAACATCGCTGATTAAAAGGAGTACCGATGTCGGTGACTGCAGAGCGCAAGGCCGCGCTCATTAAAGACAACGCCAAGACAAAGAACGACACCGGTTCGCCGGAAGTGCAGGTTGCGATCCTCTCTGAGCGCATTGCCAACCTCACTGAGCACTTCAAGACCCACAAGAAGGACAACCACTCGCGCCAAGGCCTCCTCAAGATGGTCTCGCAGCGCCGCCGGTTGCTCGACTATGTGAAGTCGCGTGACGTTGCTCGCTACCAAGCGATCATCGAAAAGCTGGGTCTGCGCCGCTAAGCGCAATCCTTCAGACGCGCGCTTTTCTGAAGCGCGCGTCAGTGAGGGGTGCGAGCGCGTCAGCGCTCATCCTCGCTATTCACCCCTCAACCGCCGCGCACATCTGTTCGCGGCAAAAACCACCCTCCGTCCATCCGGGCCGGAGGCAATACGCGCAACGGAATTCGCTGTTGCGCATCTGAACGAGACCGGCGGGCAGGGGCCCTCGGTCTGGAGTACGTTGTATGTTTGATATCAAATCCGTCACCATCGATTGGGCCGGCCGTCCATTGACGCTGGAAACTGGCCGCGTTGCGCGTCAGGCCGATGGCGCCGTTTACGCCACTTGGGGCGAGACCGCTCTGCTCGCGACCGTTGTGTACGCGAAGGAAGCAAAGCCGGGTCAGGACTTCTTCCCGCTCACGGTGAACTACCAAGAAAAGTATTTCGCATCGGGCCGCATTCCCGGTGGCTTCTTCAAGCGTGAAGGCCGCCCGACTGAGCGTGAAACGCTGCTGTCGCGCCTGATCGACCGTCCGATCCGTCCGCTCTTCGTCGATGGCTTCAAGAACGAAGTGCAAGTCATCATCACGGTTCTCTCGTGGGACAACGAGAATGAATCCGATCTGCTGGCGATGGTTGCGGCTTCTGCTGCACTGACCATTTCCGGCGTGCCGTTCATGGGCCCGATCGCTGCGTCGCGCGTGGGCTGGATCGATGGCAAGCCGGTGCTGAACCCAACGATCCCGGACATGGCGAAGTCGGATCTCGACCTCGTCGTCGCCGGCACTGCCAACGCGATCATGATGGTCGAGTCGGAAGTGAAGGAGCTCACCGAAGAGCAAATGCTTTCGGCGCTCTCGCTCGCACACAAGGGCATGCAGCCGGTGATCGACGCGATCATCGAGCTCGCCGAAAAGGCCGGCAAAGAGCCGTTCGAATTCACGCCGCCGGACAATTCGGTACTGAAGGGCAAGATCAAGGATCTCGTCGGCGCCGATCTGGCCAAGGCTTACACGATCACCAAGAAGGACACGCGCTACGGCGCCGTCGGCGAGTTGCGCGACAAAGTGAAGAGCGCGCTGCTGAAGACGGAAGCCAATCCCGATGGCTTCGACGCCAACGTGATCAAGGAAGTCTTCAAGGAAGTCGAAAGCGACATCGTCCGCACCCGTATCGTCAAGGAAAAGGGCCGCATCGACGGCCGTCCGGTCGACAAGGTTCGTCCGATCGAGTCGATGGTTGGCTTCTTGCCGCGCACGCACGGCTCGGCGCTGTTCACCCGCGGTGAAACGCAGTCGATCGTCGTCGCAACGCTCGGCACCGCCGAAGACGAGCAATTCATCGACGCGCTCTCAGGCACGACCAAAGAGCGCTTCATGCTCCACTACAACTTCCCTCCCTACAGCGTCGGTGAAACCGGCCGTATGGGTGGCGCCGGCCGCCGCGAAATCGGCCACGGCAAGTTGGCCTGGCGCGCGATGAAAGCCGTTCTGCCGACCGCCGAGCAATTCCCGTACACGGTGCGCCTCGTCTCCGAGATCACCGAGTCGAACGGCTCGTCGTCGATGGCCACGGTTTGCGGTTCGTCGCTGGCGTTGATGGATGCGGGCGTTCCGATTTCGGCGCCGGTCGCAGGCGTTGCGATGGGCCTCATCCTCGAAGACTACGGCTACGAAGTTCTGACCGACATCCTGGGTGACGAAGATCACCTGGGCGACATGGACTTCAAGGTCGCGGGCACGGCAAAGGGCATCACCTCACTGCAGATGGACATCAAGGTCGCCGGCATCACGCAGGAGATCATGACGGTCGCGCTCGAGCGTGCACACGGCGCGCGCCAGCACATCCTTGGCGAGATGAACAAAGCCATGGACGCGCCGCGCGGCGAAGTCGGCAAGAACGCACCGCGTATCGAGCAGATCAAAATCCCGACCGACAAGATCCGCGACGTGATCGGCACCGGCGGCAAGGTGATCCGCGAGATCGTGGAAAAGACCGGCGCGAAAGTGAACGTCGAAGACGACGGCACCGTGAAGGTGGCTTCGGCCAACGCCGAGTCGATCGAAGCGGCGATCAAGTGGATCAAGTCGCTGACCTCCGAACCGGAAGTCGGCCAGATCTATGAAGGCAAAGTCGTGAAGGTGATGGAGTTCGGCGCCTTCGTGAACTTCTTCGGCGCTAAGGACGGCCTCGTGCACGTTTCTCAGCTGGCGCGCGAGCGCGTCGAGAAGCCGGGCGACGTTGTGAAGGAAGGCGACACCGTGAAGGTGAAGCTCCTGGGCTTCGACGATCGCGGCAAGGTGAAGCTCTCGATGAAGGTCGTCGATCAGGCCACCGGCGCTGATCTCTCGGCTGAAATGGGTGCGGAAGCTGAAGATCCGGGCCCGCGCCGCGAGCGCAGCGACCGCGGGGACCGCGGTCCGCGTCGTGGCGGTGGCGGCGGCGATCGTCGTCCGCGCCGCGAAGGTTCGGGTGACTAAGCCTCAGCTGCAAAGCAAACGGAAGGCCCGTCGCGCAAGCGGCGGGCTTTTCTGTTTCTAATGCTTGGCTAGGATGCCGGCATGGGGTTGCGGCTGGTCGCGCATTACTTTGATCGCTCGGAAGCGTTCGTCGTGCGTAGCACGCTGGAGGCCGCTGGCGTGGCGGTGTTCATGGAGAACTACAATCAAGTCGCGCTAAAGCCGTTCTCGGAGGTCGCTCTTGGCGGGTTTCGATTGATGGTGATCGAGGAAGAGCTTTCCGCGGCGCTCTCGGTGCTGAAAGAGGCGGCGGCCAATCCGGCGTCATGTGACCAGGTGCTGCAGACACGGCATTATCCGGTGTCATTCTTGGCCTTTCACATCGCGCAGGTTTTGATGGTAGGCCTCATCCTCTGGATTCCGATGCGCACTTATCGCTGGCAGCCCGCATAACCGGTCCAGATTTCGCCGCTAATCGTGCTAAGCTCGCGCCATGTCCGGACTCGTCATCGTCGCAAGGTTCTCCTCCCGCCCTGAGGCCGTTGTGGCGCAATCCGTATTGCAGAGCGCAGGGATTGAGACGCTGCTGCCGGAGTTCAATGTGCTGATGGCGGAGCTCGATCCGTCGATGATGGAGCACGGCTGGCGGCTGATGGCGGCAGAAGACGACGCGGAAGCCGCTCGCGCGATTCTGGCGGAAGCCCAACAACAAGAGCATCAACAGGACTAGCCGCTGACGCGTCCCGCCGCTCGCGCTACACTGCGCGCGGAGGGGGACATGGAAGGCTCATTGGCTGGGGCGATCGTCTGGGCCGCTATGGCGGGCGGTGGCGCGTGGGTCGTCTTTTCGATCATCCCGGAAACGTGGCGCGCCGCGCGCATGCCAGTGGCGATCGTGTGCGCCATCATGGGCGCGCTGAACGGCTTGTCGCGTCCTGATCCGACTGAAGCGCCCTATGTGTCGCGCGTCGAACGCGAACTTTTGGAGTCCGAGCAAGTCGGCGATCTGGCGCGCGCGTTTAAGGACGCCGATCCATTGGGGTTCGCGGCTTATGTGGAGCAGGTGCGCCTGGCGCTAGAGCGCGACGCGGAATCCAACGCGATGATGGAGGCCGGCTACATGATCGGCGCGGCGGCAGAGGCGCGTCTCGCGCGCGGGCCGATTGAAAACATCGTCACCTACTATGCGCTACAGCGTGACGAGTATCGGGCGATGGCAAGTGCTTCGCCGTTACTTTGCCGCCGGCTGTTCTTCGGCGAAGACGTCAGCGAGAGCGAGTTGCCGAATTTGCCTGCGATCCAGAGACGCCGCCTTGCGCTCTATCAGCGCGCTTTCGAATCGCCACAAAACGAGGCGCCCGAACCTCTGCCGGAGCAGGAGCTGCGAGGCGCGCTCGCAGCGATACATGAAGAGGTCGCAGCGCTGGCTGGCCCTGATGCCGAACTGCTTCTTCAAGACAAAGACGCAACCGGGCGCGAGGCGCGCGCCTGTGAAGTGATCGCCCTCTATTTCGATCAGCTTTCGTTATCACCCGACGCGCCGCGAATTCTCGCGACATTCTCGCAGCCGCCGGGAACGCCAACCTAAGCGCTGCGTCTGAACCATAGCCGGTCCCAGAATACGCCGGGCGCGAACGGCGATTCCAAGTAGTGCGCGCGCACGCAAACAAGGCCAGCGTCGTGCGCGGCGGCTTTCGTTTCCTCCGGCGCGACGTCGAACATTCGCCGGCCTTCGGGAATAGGGCCGTGACGTAAGCTGATCATCAGCGCGCTGCCGGGCGCTACGAGTGCCGCGACGATCGGCATCATGCGGGCGCGTTCAGCCTCGTCGAAATGCATCCACACTGCCGACATCCAAACCAAATCGAACACTCGCCCGCGCACGCTGGCGAGGTCCGGCAGACGATCATCAATCCATGTGATGTTTGGCGCGGGATGTAGCTTCATCGCGCCTTCGCGCATGGCGCGTGTTGGCTCGATTGCGGTGACAACATCGCCGCGCGCAGCGAACCACGCGGCGTCCCGCCCGGTGCCAGCGCCGATATCGAGCACGCGAAGGCGCGGCGGTGCGATGAGATCGATCAGGTCGTCGTGCGCCTGCTCGAACGTCACCGCCTCGTAGCGTTTGAGTAGCTCAGGCGCCTCCTGTTCGTGGTTGCTTTCGCTCACTCGCCGCCCGTGTCCGGCACGCCGACAATGTGGAAGCCGGCGTCGACGTGGATGACTTCGCCAGTCGTGGAGCGGCCGAGGTCTGAGCAGAGCCAAAGCGCGCAACCGGCGATGCCTTCCATGGACGTGTCTTCTTTCATCACCGACCATTCGCGGCCGGTTTGAATGAGACCGCGTCCGCCCTGGATGCCGGCGATGGCGAGCGTGCGCATGGCGCCGGCGCTGATCGCGTTGACGCGAATGCCTTCGGGGCCAAGGTCGCGCGCCATGTAGCGCATCGAGGCTTCAAGGGCGGCTTTGGCGACGCCCATCACATTGTAGCTCGGCAGCACGCGTTCGGCGCCGAGATAGGTGAGGGTGATCATCGAACCGCCGCGATCCATCATCTTCGCGGCGCGTTTGCCAGCGGCGACGAAAGAGAATGCGGAGATGTCCATCGAGCGCAGGAAGTTCGCGCGCGTTGTGTTCTCAATGAACGAACCCTTGAGCTCGTTCTTGTCGGAGAAAGCGATCGAGTGAACGAGGAAGTCGAGCTTGCCCCACTTCTTTTCGAGCGCGGCGAACACCGCATCGAGCTGACCGTCATTGGTGGCGTCGCACTCAAGCATGGTGTCGGCGCCGATGCTTTGCACCAGCGGGCGCACGCGCTTTTCGAGCGCTTCGCCTTGATAGGTAAAAGCGAGTTCCGCGCCTTGTGCGGCGAGCTGACTGGCGATGCCCCAGGCGATCGACTTGTCATTGGCGACGCCCATGATCAGGCCGCGCTTGCCGCGCATCAATTCGCCCTTCGGAAACACCCACTCGTCGGCCATGTCGAACTCCTCGTATTTGGCCGAACCTATAGCGGGTTCGTGCCCTGCCCGGAACCCCAAGCGCAGAGCCGCGTTTCTGCCACAAGCGCCAAAAGCGCACCGGATTTAGGAGAATTGAGATGGCAGAAATTCGCGAAACCCATGTCGAGCGCGACGAGCACGGCAACGTCACCGACACGCGCGTCGTCGTCGAGCGCCCGAAGAAGAAGGGCGGCTTTGGTTTCGGCATGCTGTTCGGCGTGATCCTCGTTGCCGGCGCCATCATCGCGTTCGCGTACAGCCAGGGCTCGTTCCAGCAAGCCGGCGTGCGCGCCGATACGGCGACCGCGCAGATCGAAGAGCAAACGCAAACCGTCGCCGAGAATGCTGGCGACGCGGTCGAGAACGCTGGCGATCAAGTCGAGCGCGCGACGAACTAACCGCTTAGCGATCACGAAAGATCGAGTTTACCCCTCGTCTCAAGGGATCGCTTTGAGCGCCGGTTTGCGAAAGCAGGCCGGCGCTCGTTGCGTTTAGGCAGCGCGCGTGAACGCCAAGCTGGCGTTGGTGCCGCCGAAGCCGAACGAATTGCTCAGCACGCAATTCAGTTCGCGGTCTTCACGCTTGCGCAGGATCGGCATGCCTTCGAAGGCAGGATCGAGCTCTTCGATGTGCGCACTCTCGCAGGCAAAGCCGTTATTGAGCATGAGGATCGAATAGATCGCTTCCTGCACGCCGGCGGCGCCGAGCGAGTGGCCGGTGAGCGACTTGGTGCTGGAAATGAGCGGCATCTTCGAACCGAACACTGCGCGCACCGCCTCCATCTCTTTCAAATCGCCGACAGGCGTAGAGGTGCCGTGCGGGTTGAGATAGTCGACGGGGCGATCGACGTATTTGAGCGCCATCTGCATGCAGCGCGTGGCGCCTTCGCCTGACGGCGCGACCATGTCGTGGCCGTCGCTATTGGCGCCGTAGCCGGCGAGTTCGGCGTAGATTTTCGCGCCGCGCTTTTTGGCGCGCTGATATTCTTCGAGCACCAGCACGCCCGCGCCGCCAGCGATGACGAAGCCATCGCGGTTCTTGTCATAAGCGCGCGAGGCGCGCTCGGGCGTGTCGTTATATTTGGTGCTCATCGCGCCCATGGCGTCGAAGAGAACGGAGAGCGTCCAATCCAGCTCCTCGCTGCCGCCGGCGAACATGATGTCCTGGCGGCCGTCGCGGATCATTTCGTACGAATTGCCAATGCAATGCGCGCTGGTCGCGCAAGCGGAGCTAATCGAATAGTTCACGCCGCGGATTTCGAACGGCGTCGCCAGCGTCGCGCTTGCCGTCGAGCTCATCGCCTTCGGCACAGCAAACGGTCCAACACGCTTGGCGCCTTTTTCCCGCGCCGTATCGGCAGCCAGCACGATCGCGCGCGCGGAGGGGCCACCGGAGCCCATGATGATGCCGGTACGCTCGTGCGAGACTTCTTCAGGCTTCAGGCCCGCATCGACGATGGCTTGCTCCATCGCGACGAAGTTCCAGCCTGAGCCTTCGCCCATGAAACGCATGTTGCGTTTGTCGACGACTTCTTCGGGCTTCAGCGATGGTTCGCCGTGGACTTGGCAGCGCATGCCTTTGTCGGCGTATTCGGGTGCGGCGCGGATGCCGCTTTTGGCTTCGCGCAGCGAGGCCGTAACTTCCTGCGTATTGTTGCCGATCGAGGAGACGATCCCCATGCCGGTGACGACGACGCGACGCATCCGCTTCTCCGTTACTTCATTTGGGCTTCGAGCTGTTCGGGAGAGAACAGACCGACTTTGAGATCCTTGGCCGTATAGATAGTGACGCCATCAGCTTTGGTGATGCCGTCAGCGACGATCATGTGCAGCTTGCGCTGGATGACGCGCTTGGGATGGATTTCGTAGGTGACGAGCTTGGTCTTCGGCGTGATCTGGCCGCGGAATTCGAGTTCACCGACGCCGAGCGCGCGGCCACGGCCAGGCGAACCCGCCCAGGCCATGAAGAAGCCGGTGAGCTGCCACATGGCGTCGAGGCCAAGGCAGCCCGGCATGACCGGATCGCCGCGGAAGTGGCATTCGAAGAACCAGCGCTCGGGATTGATGTCGAACTCGGCGATCATCACACCCTTGCCGTGGTCGCCGCCTTCTGAGGTGGCGTGGGTGATGCGGTCGAACATCAGCATTGGCGGCAGAGGCAGCTGCGCGTTACCGGGGCCATGCAGACGGCCTTCGCCGGAAGCGATCAGGTCTTCGTAAGAGAAGGAGGAGGGCCGCTCGGCCATGTCGGTCTCGCGCTCAAGCGTGAAAGGGAAGGCTTGGGCTTAGACATAGGAGGCCGCAGGAGCAAGGTGAAGCGGCCGTCCACGAGGCGCTATGCGACCGAAAACAAGGGTTTGAGCCCCTTAGAGGCCCTCACACTCCGCGGCCCAGAGGGCGCTGGCCTGGACCCAGCCGACGCGGCCACCGACGGCGATGCGCCGCCAGTCACCGTCGCAGCCGGTCAAAGCGCCGACGACGCCTTGGTCCAAATAGGCTACTTCACGCGCATTAGCGCGCGGATCGCGATGCAGCGTTGTGGCTTCGCGCACATACGCCATGCGACGCGCATCGAGATTTTGTGCGTGAATCCAGACCACAGCGCCGTCTGGGTCGACGACGCGGCGCCACTGGCCGCTTTCGCCCGTCACCTGCAGCGGCAGGCCGACGCGCTGATAAATCCAGTCGACCGGATGCTCCATGCCGGGGCCATGCCGGCCGTTTGTGCCGGCGGTCTTCAGGCTGACGAAGCGCGGAACGGGCAGATTTGAGTCTGTGCCCACGATTGGCGTGTCCGCTTGCGCGGCGCCTAAGGCAAAAATGGAGGCTACCGCGAACATCGCGGCGGAAATCCCACGGCGCATCTACCCAACCTTAGTTCTTGCCCCTCATGTGAGGGGAGGCGCGATGATGCGACGGCTGTCTAAAGGTCAACTTAATCGGTGTGCCTTTGACCGGCCCGTATCGTGGTTTATGGAGAGTGAATGTCGTCGAAGAAGCTCAAAGTCGTAGTCACGCGCCGCCTGCCGGATCCGGTGGAGACGCGGCTGCGCGAATTGTTCGACGCTGAACTCAATGTTGAAGACAAGCCGTTCACGGCTGAAGAGCTCGTCTCTGCGGTTCAGCGCGCCGACGTGCTGGTGCCGACGGTTACCGATCGCGTCGATGCAAAGGTGCTGTCGCGTGCCGGCGAACAGCTGCGCCTGATCGCGCAGTTCGGCGCGGGCGTAGACAATATCGATGTCGCCACCGCCGTGCAGCGCGGCATTACTGTCACCAACACGCCGGGTGTTTTGACCGAAGACACCGCCGACATGACGATGGCGCTGATCCTCGCAGTGCCGCGCCGGATCGTTGAGGGCGTGAAGGTCATCGAGCAAGACAAGTTCACCGGCTGGTCGCCGACTTGGATGATGGGCCGCCGCATCTGGGGCAAGCGCCTCGGCATTATCGGCATGGGCCGTATCGGCCAGGCGGTCGCGCGGCGTGCGCGCGCGTTCGGCTTGCAGGTCCACTATCACAACCGCCGCAAGGTGAGTGCGCACATCGAGCAAGAGCTTGAGGCGACGTACTGGGATAGCCTCGACCAAATGCTGTCGCGCATGGACATCGTGTCGGTGAATTGCCCGCACACGCCGGCGACGTATCACTTGCTTTCCGCGCGCCGCTTGGCGCTGCTGAAGCCGCATGCGTACATCGTCAACACCGCGCGCGGCGAGGTGATCGATGAAGGCGCGCTGGCGCGAATGCTTGAGAAGGGCGAACTCGCGGGCGCTGGTCTCGACGTGTTCGAAAACGAACCGGCGATCAATCCGAAGCTGAAGAAGCTCTCGAACGTCATGCTGCTGCCGCATATGGGCTCCGGCACGATCGAGGGCCGGATCGATATGGGTGAGAAGGTCATCATCAACATCAAGACCTTCGCCGACGGCCACAAGCCGCCGGATCGCGTCATTCCGTCGATGCTCTGAGGGTGACGAACATGCGCGCTTGGATACTCGCTGCTGCTTGTGTTCTCGCCGCATGCTCGGCCGAAGCACCGTCCTCCAGTGCGCCGCAGACGAATGCGGAAGCTGCTGATCAAACCGATGGGCGGGCTGAGGGCCTTATCCTCTCATGCGAAGATTTTGCGTCACTGACGCCCGCCACTTTGGCTGAGCGCTTCGGCGCCGAGAACATCAACGTCGAGACGCGTAATGGCGCAGAGGGCGATGTCTATGATGCGACGATCGTCTTCGCCAACGATCCCACCAATCGCATGGAGATCGGTTGGGATCTCGATGGCCAGCGTCTCGCCACTGTCACAATCACCGACACCGGCACGCAATGGCGCGGTAGCGAAGGTTACACGATCGGCACGCCGCTCGCGGACGTTGAGCGGATGAACGGCCGCGCTTTCCAACTCTACGGTTTTGGTTGGGATTACGGCGGCTGGGTTTCCACCTGGAATGACGGCGCGCTGCAATACACGCCGGCATGTCGCGCGCAGATGCGCTTCGCGCCGCGTGGACGTGAAGATGTGAACGCAATGGGAGACCGCGAGTTTCTATCAAGTGATGCGGCAGTTCGAACGGCTGATCCTGTGATCAGCTCGTTCGGTTTGGTCTTCCCAACGCCGCGATAAGGCGCTCTCAGAGAGTGTCGTGCGATTGGGGCCCGGCGATTGCCGGGCCCTTCTTCGTTTGTGCTTAGAACTCCGTCAGCAACGTCACACGGAAGTTGCGGCCAGGGAGGGCGATGTCGTCCTTCAAGAATGACGAGTGCACGCGGCCCTCTTCGTCGCCGAGGTTGCGGCCATCGAGACGCAGCGACCAGTTGCTCTCTTCGCCTTGCGGGCGGAAAGCGAGGCTGGCGTTGACGAACGTGTAGCCATCCGTCGGCGTCTCGAACGCAGCGAGGCGGTCTTGCTCCGCCACATCGACCAGCTCCACACGTCCCGACCAACGCTCGCCATCAGCAGTGATGCCGAGGGTCAGCGAAGATGGCGGAATGCGTGGCGGGTGACCGCCGCCATCGAAGCTCGCGCGCACCCAATCGTAAGCTGCGTCCGCGCTGACCTCGACGCCATTGGTTTCGAACAGCATCGCGCGGATCGAGAACTCGCCGCCTTGGAAGGTCGCGTCCTGTTGGTTGAACGCGAACACGGAGAAGAGTTCGGCGTCGATGGGCGCTGCATCCGGCGGATCGAAGCCGTCCGTGCCTGCGTCTTCGTCGACCCAGAAGCTGATGCCTGTATCGACCAGCGCGATATAGTCATCGAACTCGATCCGATAGAGATTGAGTTCGGTGCGGATGCGGCCGTTGTCGAAGCGGACAGAGCCTTCAAGCGAAAGCGCCGTTTCCGGATCGAGATCGGGATTGCCGAGCTCGTAGCTTTCCGTCGCGAGGTGGAGGCCGTCGGAGAACAGCTCCACTGCGGTTGGCGCCCGTTCGGTGCGGGCAAGCGTGGCGCCGACGAACCAATTTTCCGCGGGACGGAAGAACACGCCGCCTGACGCCGCCCAGGTGTCGAACTCGCGTCCATCCACGGTGGCGTTGTCGAGCTCACGCCGCTCTACGCGCGCGCCGCCTTCGAGGCCCCAGCCGCCGAAGTCGAGACGCTCGACTACGAACAGGCCGGTGTCTTGCGTGTTCGTGTCAGTGATGAACGCTTCTTCGCCGACGGCGCCGAAATCAACATCCGAGTATTGAACGCCGATCGCGCCTTGCAGACGCTCGCCGCGATGGTGCGCTTCGAGGCGCGCTTCATAGCCTTCGCTATTGAAGATCGTGCCCGGTTCGCCGTCGCCTTCGAACTCGGTGTGTTCGTAGTCGGAGTGCTGGATGCCGTAGTCGAGACGATCGAACGCGCCCCAGTTCACGCGGAAGTCGCCACGCGACTCGATTCGCGTTTGCTCCAACTCGATGTGACCGGCTGGCTCATCTTCATGGTGCGGCAGCAAGCCGTACTCATCTTCGGTGCGCTTGATTGCGAGACCCGCGAAACCCCACTCGCCAAGCACAGAGCCGCCGGCGCTGTAGGCGCGG
Source organism: uncultured Terricaulis sp. (assembly GCA_964405865.1). Taxonomy (GTDB): domain Bacteria; phylum Pseudomonadota; class Alphaproteobacteria; order Caulobacterales; family Aquidulcibacteraceae; genus Vitreimonas. The sequence continues at coordinate 285,486 of CAYOPM010000002.1, forward strand.
TTCTCCGTGTACTGGTTCGCGGCGACGCCGACAGGCGTGTCGTACGGATCGGTGCGGCTGCCGGAGGCGGAGAGGTTGAACGCGAAATCGCCGGCGCCGAAGCGCAGGCGGCCCGCGCCGTGCGTGCCGTCGTCGACGCTGGAGGCGGAGAGCAAGCCCTCGAATTCCATGCCGTCGACCGCGCGCATCGGGATCGATTGATCGATCACGTTGACGACGCCGCCGATCGCGTTTCCGCCATAAGCGAGCGCCGCCGATCCACGCAGGATTTCGATGCGCTCAGCGTCCAAGCCGTCGGAGGTGACGGCGTGGTCCGGCGACGCGGTGGAGGCATCGATCGCGCCGATGCCGTTCTGCAGGACGCGGACGCGGTCTTCGCCCAAGCCACGGATAATCGGGCGGCTGGCGCCAGCGCCGAAGAAGGTGGTGGCGATGCCGGGCGTTGCGTCGAGCGTATCGCCTAAGCCGCCATTGAGCTGAGCGATGATGTCGTCGCGGCGCAGAACTTCCGCGCCTTGCAAACTCTCGATGCGCGAGCCTTCGAGCGGCGCGGTGACGACGACTTCTTCTTCGGTATCGGCCTCCTGCGCCAATGCGGCGCCGGGGACGAGGATTGCAACGGCAACGAAGCCGAGCAGGTAAGCTTTAAAACTGGTACGCATGATATGCCTCTAAGCAGAGTGGTCGCGCGCGAACGCGCGGCGTTGCGCTCCTGCATGAGCGCGGTTGCGGTGCTTAGAGAGCGAGAGGCGGCGCGCGGCTTTGCCAGGAATGCGTGATCGCCAGCGGCGCGCGGCGGATCGCAAGAGCTGCCGTTTCGTACGCCGCGTTGTGCGCCGAGAGGAGCGCGACGGCGTCCGCCAGCGTCGCGGCGCCAGATGTCGCGTGCACGGCGCAGATGATGCAGCCGCCCTGTTCGTGCGCGAGGCCGGCCTGCGTGTGGTTGTGACCGTCATCGGCGTTGTGAACGACGTCAGCAATCATCCAACTGCCGAGCGGCGGCTGAACGTGCGTGTGCGTCTGGATGACGAAGACCTGAAGCAGGAGCGCAAGCGACGCGGCGAGCAGCGCAAGCGAGCGCGCGAGCGCGCGGCCCCGATTCCGATCCGGCGTTCTGCGTTTCGGCGTCATGCCAGGGTGTTATATTGTAACCCGGAGCGCGCTGCCTAGCCCGTTCGCCTCAAAGACCGGCCAAAAGGCCAGAAAACGCGCCCAACGTGACGCTGCCCGGCCCTGTCGTGGCTTGGCCGATGCTGAGCTTCACCGCCGCACCCGGCGGCAACGGCCGGATCGCGGGGGTCGGCCCGAGATTGAAGAGGCAAAGCACTCGTTCATCGCCCGCCACGCGCTCGAACGCCAAGATCTCTTCCGGCGCGTCGAGCAACACGAACTCGCCCTCGCGCAGCGCGGCACTGGCTTTGCGCACCGCGATTGCTGCGCGCGTGAATGCGAGCAACGAGTCCGCGTCGTTTTCTTGTGCATCGACAGCAAGCGCGACGTGGCGCGGATCGAGCGGCAGCCACGCATCCGACGCTGCCGTGAAGCCGGCCATGTTTGCGTTGCGCTGCCACGGCATAGGGGTGCGTGCGCCATCGCGGCCAATGCCGCTCGGCCAAAACGCAATCGCTTCGGGATCGCGCAATCGCTCGAACGGCACTTCCGCGTGCGGCAGGCCAAGTTCGTCGCCTTGATAGATGAACGCCGTGCCGCGTAGCGCGAGCAACAGCGCCATCATCAACTTGGTTCGTTGCGGCTCGTCGCTGGCGAGCCGCGTAGGGAAGCGGATCACGTCATGGTTCGAGAACGACCATGAGGGCCATCCGCGCGCGCCTTCCCATTGCGCCATCGCATCTTCAATAACAGCCGGCGTCATCGCGCGTTGGCGCAGCAGGAAGAACGAATACGCAGTGTGCAGGCGATCGGGTCCGTCCGTGTAATCGCGCTGCACTTTCAGTGGCTCTTCGTCTTCGATCTCGCCAACGGCCATCGCGCCGTACTCGTCGAGAAGCGCGCGTAGACGCGCGATGAACGCGAGCGTTTCCGGCTGCGTACGACTGTAAAGCTGGCGCTGAAACTGATGCGGCCGTGGCGGCGCGCGCTTCAGCGTCGTGATCGGCGGGTTGTCGCGTAGCTGCTCGTCGTGAACGAAGAAGTTCACGACATCGAGCCGGAAGCCATCGATACCGCGATCGAGCCAGAAGCGCGCAACGTCGAGCAATGCATCCTGCACGGCGGGATTGCGCACGTTGAGATCGGGTTGCTCGATCAGGAAGTTATGCAGGTAATACTGCCGCCGCCGCGAATCCCACGTCCAAGCGCCGCCGCCGAACATGGCTTGCCAATTGTTCGGCGGCGAACCGTCCGGCTTAGCGTCGGCCCAGACGTACCAATCAGCTTTCGGATTATCGCGGCTCGATCGGCTTTCAGCGAACCAAGCATGCTGATCGGATGAGTGCGACCAGACCTGGTCGATGATCACTTTTAGGCCCAGCTCGTGTGCGCGTTTGATCAGCGCGTCCGCATCCGCGATCGAGCCGAACAGCGGATCGACGCCTGTATAGTCGCTGACATCGTAGCCATAATCCTTCATCGGCGAGGTGAAGAAGGGCGAGAGCCAGATCGCATCGCAGCCAAGCGAGGCGATATAGTCCAGCTTCTCGATCACACCCTTCAGATCGCCAACGCCATCGCCATCGCTATCGCGAAACGAGCGCGGATAGATCTGATAAATAACCGCGCCACGAAGCCAATCTGTGCTCATGACGAGGGGATGGCGCATGTACGCGGCCAGCGCAAGCTGGCGATGGCCGCCCGCTTTAGCTAGGCTCTCGCGGGGGCTTCGATGAACCAAGACGGCTTTTCATTGGCAAACACACCGGGCGTTCCGCGCCACTGGCTGATCGGTGCTTGCGTCGTGATCGTCGGCGCTTGGGTCATTGGCCAACTGTCTCAAGCGGCGACCTTTCTCAATGCCCTCCTTGTCAACGTCACAGGAGACGTTGCGCTTGGCTTTGTCGGATGGGGCGTGCTTGCGTTTTCGTACAATGCGCTTCCGTACGCGGCATTGGCGGCGTTGGCGCTCCATTTCTCGAAACGGCTCGACGGGCGCGGGCCGGCAGCGATTGGATTACGCAGCGAAGCGTGGATCGGTGCGCTGCCGTTGCTGCTGGTCGGCCTAGTTGCCGCGCTGCCTTACGCGGTGAGGGTTTTACGGCTTGAGCCGGGTTGGTTGGAAACCGCTGGTGCGGCGCTGCCATTTCTCATCCCTGGCATACTCATTCAGTCCGGGGCGGAGGAGATTCTGTTCCGAGGTGTGTTGTTGGCGAGCCTCGTTGCGCGTTACGGCACGCGCAATGGCGTCCTTCTAAGCGCAGCTGTGTTTGCGTTGTGGCAGACCTATGTCGGCCAAGGCCTAGTCGATTTCGCGGTGAACGTGACGACGACATTTGTGTTCGGCCTTACCTCCGCTGCTTTGGTCTTGAGACAGGGGCATCTCGGCGGCGCGATTGCGCTGCACTTCATGTGGAATCTCGTCGGTGCGTTGGACGCCGGGTTTTATTCTTGGCCAAGCGACTTTTGGCTATCCTACTTCTCAGGCGCCGTCATGCCGTGGACGTGGGAGAGGCTGCTCGATCAAGAGAGTCGCTCCATGCTGGTGCTGCCGCTCATCTTCGAGACCATGCTTGTCATGCTCATCTGCAGGACAACAATCTTGAGCATCGCGGCCAACGTGCCGCTTCCAACGAAAGCGCCTGCCGCCACTTAGTCCGGACGCGCCGGCTCACGAGAGTCGGGCTGCGGTGCGATCCATGCGCTTGGGCCGGCGGTGGCGCTCGCTTCGGCGGCGAGGCGCGTCATCGAGGGCACGCCAGATTGCGGGCTGCGCACGTCGTCGAACGCTACCCAATCGGCCTCGCACGTCGTGCGCGTGAAGCGCAGCGCGCCGTAGCCGCGCTTGGTGAGATCGCACCAGGCGAGATTGGGGTTGGCGTTGCGCATCAGCGTTTCGCGTTCGCCCGGTTGCGCGTTCGAGAGCGAGCGCTCGAAGCCAGGGGAGGTGACGCTGCCGCCCGCGAACTCAATCGCGGCTTGGCGGCCCCCGCCGGGCGCTGCGATATTGTTGAGCCAGCAATTATGACTGTCACCGCCGAGCACCATCGCGTTGTTAGCGTTGGCGACGCAGGCGTCGATGAAACGCGCGCGCGCGGCGGGATAGCCGCCCCATGAATCCATGTTCCAAGGCAGGCCGAGGCTTGAGATGCGTTCGCTGCCCGCAATCCATTGACGGGTTCCGCTGCTGGCATTCTCCGGCAACAGCGCGCTCGCGCCCTGCGCCGCCATCTGCTCGCCCAGGATCACTTGCTGCGCGACGATCTGCCAAGTCTGCCCACGGCTCTTCGACTGCGCGAGCGCTTCGGCGAACCAACGCTCCTGATCGGCGCCAAGCAAAGTACGATTTGGGTCGTCCAACAGCGTGCGGCGGAAATCCGCGACGATCGCCGCCGCATCGGCGCCAGCTTCAGCCAAACGCGGCTGCAGAGCGGTGCGATAATTGATCTGCTGATCGCGCCCGATGTGACGCGTGTCGAGCAGCACGATGCGCGCGAGATCGCCCCAATCGAGCGTGCGATAGATGCGTGCGCCACGCTGCGCCGGGCGGCGGATCGGCATCCAATCGAAATACGCTTTCGACGCGGTCGCTACGCGATCGGCCCAGGCGCCCTCGAAATCAGACTGGTGATTTTGCGCGCCGTCACGCCATGTATCGTTGGTTATCTCGTGATCGTCCCAGACCACCGCCATTGGTTTGGCTTGGCGCAGCGCGAGCAGATCGGGATCAGAGTGATAGGTGGCGTAGCGCTGATAATAATCGTTCAGCCGCACGATCTCGGTGGCCGGATCGATGATGCGGCCCGCGACGGTCTCTTCTTCGTCCGGATATGTCGTGCGCCCGTATTCGTAGATGTAGTCGCCCGCGTGCACGGCGATATCGATGTCGTCGCGCGCGGCTGCGTGGCCGTAAGCGTGGAAATAGCCGAAGCCGTAGTTTGAGCAGGAGAAGAGGGCAATCGTCAGACTCTCGCCGCCTTGCGCGGGCGCGGTGCAAGTGCGGCCGGTCGGTGAAGGATCGGCGGCGGAGAGGAAGCGGTAGAAATAGCGACGGCCTGGCGCCAGCCCGCGCACGTCAACCTTCACGCAAAAATCGTCAACCGGCGAAGCTTCAGCTTGGCCGCGCTGGACGACTTGCGCGAAGCTCTCGTCCTCCGCGACTTCCCAACCGATGCGTCCGCCCGCGCCGATGAAGCGCGTCCAAATGATCACGCTCTCCGGCAGCGGGTCGCCCGAAGCGACGCCGTGCGTAAACATGCCACGTGAAAGATTCTGCGCCCAAGCCGGGCGCGGCGCGGCGGCGAGCGAAGCGCCGGTGAGTGCGAGAAGTGTGCGGCGTGTCGTGAGCATGACGTTGGCCTAGCCTCCTCGCGCAAACCTTATGTGACGGCGCCTCAGCATCCGGACGCGGTGGCGCAGAGCGTCGGCGGCTCCATCACCTGATAGAGAAATTCATGCACAGTCATTGCCGACTGATCGGCCACTTCTTCCTGCGGAATGTGACCGACGTTCTCGAACGTCACGAGGCGCGAATCAGGAATCGCTTCGTGGAACTGTTGTGCATGCTCTGGCGGCACCAGCCGATCCTGGTCGCCGGTCAGTACCAGTACGGGCATTTGCAATGCCGCGAGCCGTTCCGCCGTCGCATAGTTACGTTCGCGGAAGCCCAAGGTCATTTGCAGAAGAATGTCGCGATGCCCAGGTGCGCGTGAGAGTTCCGTGTAGCGCGCAACCATCGCATCGGTGACGAAACTCGGATCCGCGAACGAGTTCTCGAGGCCTTGGCGCACGAGATTGGTAGTGTCGAGATCGCGCAGGAGCGGCGCGGCCGGGCTGCGCAGAAGTTTGAAGATCGGCGGATCCTCCGAGAGATCTTGGCGTGTCTCAGGCCAGCCGGATGCATCGACCAGGATCAGCGCCTCGACTTGCTCAGGATGCGCGAGCGCGTACTCCCACGCGACATTGCCGCCCATCGAACTGCCGGCGAGAAAGAAGCGCTCCAGTCCTTGCGTGCGCGCGAAGGCTTCGACGGCGTCGCGGAAATTCTCGATCGAGGCGCGGTATCCAGCGGGCGCGCTGGTCAAGCCATGGCCCGGCAAGTCGATGGAGATGACGCGATAGTCGTTGATGCGCTGATCGCCCGTTGCAAGTCTCTCGACCCACGGCTCCCAAGTGTGGAGCGAAGCGGAGAAGCCGTGGACTAGCAGCAGCACAGGCGCGTCGCGCGCGCCTTCGTCGCGATAGTGCATGCGAATGCCACCCGGCAGATCAACATATTGCGACGCGACGCTTTCATAGCGCGCCGCCAATGTCGCGTAGGGGATGTCATCGCGCTTGAGCAGGAAGTACCCGCCGACGGCCACAACCGCTACGAGCCCGATCAGCGTCAGCAGTCCGCCAAATATCCACCGCAACATGTTGTCCACCCTCCGTCGCCGCAGGTTGCGGCGCGCAGGGCGGGGAGGTCAAGCACGCCAGCCGACGCGGATGGCCCATTCCTCGGCTTCGGCGCGTCTTTTTGCGAGATCGGCGGGCGTGGTTTGGCCTTCCGCTGCGGCGCGCGCTCGCATTTCTGCGATCACGTCGGCGATGGGCGCGAGGCCCACACTGGCGCGGCGTTCATCGAGGCCGGCCTCGTCATGTGTCGGCGATGGTGAGAGTTGGCCGTTGGCGTCCCAGTCGAATTGAGTGCCGAAGGTCTGCGCGCGGCCCTCGAACACGGCGATGCGGTCAGTGAGGTAAGCGGCGTCGAGCACGTTGGCGTTGCCTAGCGGGATTGCGTCCAACATCAGCTCAAGCCCGCGCCGCTGCAGCGCCGGATGAGCGATCGCGTGCTGCAGGATGAGGAACGCTGCGGCTGCGCCGTCGTCGCCAAGTTTATCGCGCCCAGCCCAGCCCAGTGCTTCGAAGGCTTCTTTGAGCAATGCCGCGTTAGCATCGTGTACGGCCTGCATCTCGCGGTGATAGCCTTCGAACAACTCACCTGTCCGCGCCAACCGCGCGCGTGTTTCCAAATCGTGCCGCGCCGCCGCGATGAGGCGATCGCTCCATTCAGGTTCAGTCATTGGCACACCGGGCAATGTGGATCGCGCGCGAGCGCAACGGTGCGGGCGTTGGCGTTTAGGCCATCATAAATCAGCACGCGTCCCGCCAAGCTCTCACCCGCACCGGCGATTTCCTTAATCGTTTCCAGCGCCATCATTGAGCCGACCACGCCAGTCAGCGCGCCGACGATGCCGGTTCGCTCGCAGGTCTCAGCGTCAGGCGGCGTGTCCGGCACGAAGCAGCGATAGCAGGGGAGGCGCTGATCGGGCGGTAGATGTTTAGTGAGGCCGGACTTGAACGTCGCCACTTGCCCGTCCCAGCGGCCGACGGCGCCGGAGATGAGCGTGATGCCGAGCGCGTGGCACGCCTCGTTCACGGCAAAGCGCGTGGTGAAATCGTCTGTACCGTCGAGCACGATGTCAGCGCCATCGAATAACGTCTTCGCATTCGACGCATCGAGACGCGATACGCGCGCATCGACATCGACATTGGGATTGAGCGCAATCAGCGCGCTCTCAGCGCTCGCTACCTTTGGTGCGCCGACATCGTCACTGCCGAAAATGATTTGCCGCTGCAGGTTCGAGAGCGCCACGTTGTCGTGGTCAATCAAACGCAAGGCGCCGACACCCGCCGCAGCGAGATAAAGCGCTGCCGGCGCGCCCAAGCCGCCGACGCCGACAATCGCAACCGTCGCCGCCTTCAGGTTCTGCTGCCCGGGCCCGCCGATCTCTCTCAGCAGGATGTGGCGCGCATAGCGCTCGCGTTCGTCCGCGGAAAAACTCATGCCGCTTAGGTAGTGCAAGCGCGCGGCGGTTCCAACTCCGCTTACGGCGTCGCGGCCGGCGCCGGCGCCGGCGTTTCGCAGCGTTGGAAGCGGAAGACGCCGGGCGGCTGGTCGATGCGGTCGCGCACCAGGATCGGCAGCATGCCGTTGATCATCACATAACCCGGCGCGCGCGTGTCGTTGCGCGGCAGCGAGTTGATGTAGTGCATCTCTTGGTCGAACATGAACACTTGCATGTTCGCGCCGCCGCGCGCTGGGCGCATGTAAGTGGCGGTGCTGACATAGAACGGGCCGCGATCGAAATTGGTCACTGGCTCGAACACGTATTCGGTGCTGAGCGAGGTGATGCGGACGACCATCGCCATATTGCCAATCTGGCGGCCCTCGATCTCGGCGAGTTCGATGCCATTGGCGGGGCTAGGCATGCGCCGGAATCGGAGTTCGAGGCGGCGATCGTCATTGTACTCGTAGACTGCATGCTCGGTGAGGCAGTCGCGCGCGGTGGGGAGTGGTGCGGATTCCGGCTGCTCGAACATGCCGGGCTCTTCGGTGGCCGGACCCATTTGCTGATAAGCAAACCAGCCGCCAATGCCGATAGCGGCGAGCACTGCCGTGATAATCAAAGCGCGCATAAAGCCCTCCCCAGGAACGCAGACTGTAAGCGCTGAGCGTCGCCGCGTCGAGCGCTTCGGTTCCGATGCGGAACGGCAGCGCGGCGCGCGCGTTCACCTCGCATGCGTTACATCGACCAAAGCCTCGCGCCCGGCGAAGTGATATTGCAGCGCGGCCGTTGGCCGACGATCTATTGGGTTGGCGCTTGGGCCGCATTGCTGCTGCTCGGCATCATCCTCGTCGGCATTTTCATTTTCATCCGCGCCTGGATCATCATGTCCAGCACAGATTTCGCCGTGACCAACCGTCGTGTTATCTTGAAGCGCGGTTGGTTGAACCGGCGCACCCAGGAGCTTGCGGTTGAGAGCGTTGAAGGCGTGATCCTTGACCAATCGCTGATCGCGCGGATGTTTGGCTATGGCCACGTCGTCGTCACCGGCACTGGCGATGCAATTGTCCGCTTTCCTGCCATGGCGCATCCTGTCGCGTTCCGCCGCTCGATTGAAGCGGCGCGCGCTGAAGGCAATGAAGTGCATCTGGAGCGCGGCGATCGCGAAGCAATCGAGCGGGCGGCTGCCGCAAACGACGTAGAGCCAGTTGTCTTAGAAGAAGAACCGCCGGGCCGTCGTCGCCGCGGCTTGTTCGGAAGCCGGCGCTAACCGCGACCAGTCGAACCGAAGCCGCCAGCGCCACGTGCGGTTTCGCTCAGCGTCTCGACGACATCCCACGCGCCTTGCGTGACGGGCGCGATGACCATCTGTGCAATGCGTTCGCCGCGCGTGATCGTGAACGGCTCTTGTCCGAGATTGATCAGGATCACTTTTACTTCGCCGCGATAATCCGCGTCGATCGTGCCCGGCGTGTTGAGGCAGGTGACGCCGTGCTTCAGCGCGAGACCCGAACGCGGGCGCACTTGCGCTTCGTATCCAGCCGGCAGCGCGATCGTCAGACCCGTTGGCGCCAGCACGCGCTGACCGGGCGCAACCACCATCGGCTCGCCCTCAGGCACAGCGGCGCGCAAATCCATACCGGCGGAAAGTGCGGTTTCGTACGCCGGCAATTGCAGGCCTTCGAAATGCGGAAGCGGTGCGACTTGGATGCGGACAGTGTTGCTCATCGCCGCTGACTAACCCGGATTCGCCGCTATTTGGAAACACCGCCCGCAAAGTTCAGCAAAAGCAATGTCTAGGGTCGCGGCAACGCCGGAACGGCTGTTGACACCTCGGCCCCGGCAGCTTGCGCTGTCGAGAGATCGCGGGCGCGGATCCAATCGGCGATGGTGCGGTAATAGTTCTGCACGAACCGCGTCTGGCGTTCGCTGTCGCCGCTGCCCTCTGTGACGATCATGCCGTGATCGGCGCCAGGATAGATGGCGAGATCGATCGGCCGGCCTTCCGCCTGCAGCGCGCGGATGCGTGTAATGGTTTCCGCTGGCGGCGCTTCGCTGTCGTCCGCCGCGATCATCCAGAATTGCGGCACCTCAAGAGCGCGCAGCACCGGCATGGGTTCGTACTCCCACGACGTGCCCTGATCGCGCATCGGGCCAACGATACGAAGCGCGATCTCTGGGTAGGGCATGATCTCGCTGGTGAACTCGCCCTCGATGTCATCGAACCACGGTTCGTCGCGATAGGCGTTACGCAAGCGATCGAACTCGGCGTAGCCGCGCTGGAAATCGCTGCGCATGATTTCACCAGCTGCCGCGGAGAGTTCCGCGCCCTTGGCTTGTTCTTCCGGGCCCCAACCGGCGCGCGCCAAGTTTTGCTCGATCTCGTAGCGATCTTCCTGCAGCGCGTTCACCGCCATGCCGTAGAGCGCGACGACGAAATCGACATCGGCTTCGCTCGCCGCCAGTGGTCCGATCCAGCCGCCTTGGCTGCCGCCGATGAAGCCGACGCTTGAGATGCGATTGCCGGCCATGCTGCGCGCTTGCGCGAGTGCTGCGCGCGCGTCTTCGGCGAGCACATGGAAATCTTGCGTGTAGCTGCCTTCGGAGCGGCCGGTGCCGCGTTTGTCGTAGCTGAAGCTGGCGATGCCTTGCGCGGCGAGCAGCCATTGCATCGAACCGCTGCGCACCGCCGACCAGCTTTCCGAGCCGTGCGTTTGGATCACAAGCGGCGCACGCTCTTGGCCAGCGGGCCAGATCAAGCGGCCGGAGAATTCCAGGCCATCGTGCTCGAACGTCACATCTGTGACCTCAAGCGGCGCGCGCGTGTACGCTCGCGCGGCGCCGGACTGGGTGACGGTAATGCGGTCATCGCCGCAAGCGCCGAGATCGAACGACCGGCCATCGGGCTCATCAGTCCAGCCCAATCGGCTCGCGCCGCCGACGACATCAAGCGCGCCAGTGCTGCCATCGAGCGTTCGCCAGCGGTAGCCGCCTGCCGAGAGCGGCGTCAGCGCCAGATACTCGCCGCCGTCATTCACATAGAGCCCGGTGCGGCAATCGACTTCGGCAACGGGAAGATCGCGCGGTTCGCCGCCGCAGGCGACAACGAAGAGCGCAGCAAAAAGGGCCATGAATTTCTTCATGGCCCTTGGATGCACTTCACACCCGTCGTGGACGCAAGCGTTCTGCGACGATCTGCGGTGTTCTTACTTCTGGCGAGCCTTGCGCGCGGCGTACTTCAGGTCGCGGCGGGCTTTTTGTTCGAAGGCGAGAATCTCGGCGGCTTCGATGTCGGCGATGCGCTTGCGCTCGGCTTCTTCGGCGGCGAGGCGGATGGCTTCGGCTTCGGCGCGGGCCTTCTCTTCGGCGGCGACGCGGCGCTCGAGCTTTTCCATCTCTACCCGCTCGCGACGGCGCTTCTCAGCTTCGACGCGCTTTTCTTCGCGGGCCTTGGACTCTGCTGCGCGTTGAGCGGCGACTGCCGGATCAACCGGCGCGGTGGCCTTCTGCTTGAATTTCTCCAGCATCGCCTTCTTGGCGGCTGCGGCGGCGTCACGTCGTTCGTTGTGGTTCTCAAAGCTCATGCGGTCGTCCTTTGGGGCGCAGGGCTCACGGCCCGCGCTCTGCGCTCAATCGGCAAAGGTGTTTGTGAAGCGCTCTACATAGCGTCCTGCGCGCCGGGCTCAAGCCCTAAAGGCTTGCGTTTCCGCAACGTCTACTTGCGGTAAGGCGCGCTGGCCTACCAGGGCAGGAATTGAAAGGCGCCGGACACGAACTCCCGAACCGGGCGTGAGTACGCGCCAGCAACACCGAGAAGGAGCGCCGGTGCGAGCAAGTAAAGCGCAGCGCTTCTCGGCGGCATATCGAATGCGCCGACCAACACCGCGAGACCGACCAGTTCCACCGTCAGAGGAATGACAATCAAGCACGCGACCGCGCCGGCGGCATGATTGAGTTGGCTGTTGTCCTCGTCGCGCCGCTCTGGTTTGGTCATGTTACTTTCGCCCGGGGCTCTTTGCGCTCAGGGTTCTTGCGACTTCCGCGGCCAACCGCTTAGCGACCGCATCCTTGGCCATGTGCGGCCAGGCTTCGGCGCCGTCGCGCGTGATCAGCACGACCTGATTGTTGTCGCCGCCCATGACGTCGCCAGACACATCGTTGGCGACGATCCAGTCGCAGCCTTTCTTGGCGATCTTGGCGCGGGCGTTGTCTTCGACATTGTCGGTCTCGGCGGCAAAGCCGATCACGAGCTTCGGGCGCTTCTTGCTGGGCTTCGACAGCGTCGCGAGGATGTCGGGGTTCTCGGTGAGTGAGATCGCGGGGATGCCGTCTTTGTCTTTCTTGATCTTGCTATCGGCCGCATTGGTCGGTCGCCAATCGGCGACGGCGGCGACCATCACCGCCACATCGAGCGGCAGCGCTGCTTCAGAAGCTTCCAGCATCTCATGCGCGGTCTCGACCGAGACACGGCGCACACCGAGCGGCGCGGGCAGGCCAGTCGGGCCGGACACGAGCGTCACGTCCGCGCCAAGCTGCGCCAACGCAGCAGCGATCGCATAGCCTTGCTTGCCGCTCGAGCGATTGGAGATGAACCGCACCGGGTCGATCGCTTCTTGCGTCGGCCCTGCAGTGACGAGCGCGCGTTTGCCTTTGAGCGGACCATCGGCGACCAAGCCTTTGATCACGTCGAAAATCTCTTGCGGTTCAGCCATGCGGCCCGGGCCGTACTCGCCGCACGCCATGTCGCCTTCGTTCGGGCCGATGAAGTGCATGCCGTCCGCTTGCAGCCGCGCGATGTTGCGTTGCGTCGCAGGGTGCAACCACATGCGCACGTTCATCGCCGGCGCAAACAGCACCGGCGTGTCGGTGGCGAGCAGGGTGGTGGAGGCGAGATCGTTGGCGTGGCCGTTCGCGGCTTTCGCGATCAGGTCAGCCGTTGCGGGCGCCACGACGATGAGATCGGCCGAGCGCGAGAGCTCGATATGGCCCATCTCGTGTTCGTCGGTGAGATCGAACAGATCTTGATAGACCTTGTCTTGTGTCAGCGAGCCGACAGAAAGCGGCGTCACGAATTCTGCGCCTGCTTTGGTCAAAATCGCGCGTGTCCTGATCCCGGCTTGCGCGAGCAAGCGGATGAGCAGCAGGGTTTTATAAGCCGCGATGCCGCCGCCGATGATCAGGAGAACGCGCTTGTCGCTCATGGCGCCGGGGGCTCCTCGGCGGCTGGCGCGCTCGGGCCGGACGGCGGCGGCGCGTCTGCCGAGGGGATCGGTGCGACTGCGGAAGGCGAGGGTGCTCGGTCCATCGGCTCTTCAATACGCGCCGGGTCAGGCGCGGGTTGCGGTGGCGCACGGTCGGCGTGGCGCGGGCCGAACACTAGCACGAGAAGTCCGCCGCCAATCAGGCCCAGCCAGAAAACCGGCATCTGATACCATTTGCGCTCTTCGCGCGGCGCTTCGATGCTCACTTTGCGCGCGGCTGCTTCAAGTGCGGTCAGCGTGTGGGGCAGGCGACGCATAGCGGCGAAGGCATGTGCGGCTTCGTCGATGCCGCGTTTGGTGACGGCTTCGACGCCCAGTTCGCGCTCAACCCAGCGTTCAACGATCGGGCGGGACGCCGCCCACATGTCGTGCTTGGGATCTAGGCCGCGGGCGACGCCTTCGACCTGAACCATGGTCTTTTGCAGCAACACCAGTTCGGGACGCAGGTGCATGCCGAACATATGGGTGACGTCGAAGAGCTGAAGAAGCAGGCGGCTCATGGATATGCCGTCTGCAGTTTTGCCGAAAATTGGCTCCCCGATGGCGCGCAAAGCCTGCGCGAATTCTTCGACGGTGAATTTCTCCGGCACATAACCGGCTTCGTGGTGAACTTCGGCGACGCGGCGATAGTCGCGGCGATGGAAGCCGTAGAGGATCTCTGCGAGGTAGCGGCGCTCTTTGTGGCCGATGCGGCCCATAATGCCGAAGTCGACGATCCAGAGCTTGCCGTCTTTGCCGTAGAGCAAATTGCCCTCGTGCATGTCGGCGTGGAAGAAGCCGTAATCGAGTGCGGCGGCCAGGAAGCCGCGCGTGATCTTGATCGCGAGTTCGCTGCGATCGGCGCCGGCTTTGTCGAGGCCTCTAGCGTCGGTCAGGCCAACGCCGTCGATCCACTCCAGCGTCATCACCCGCTTGGCCGAGCGCGACCAATCAATCTCCGGCACAGTGAGATAGCCGTCTTTCTCAGCGACTTCTTTGAACTCGGCTGCAGCGCCTGCTTCAAGGCGAAGATCGAGCTCGCGCTCCATCGCCGACGAAACCGTGTCGATGAATTGCACAGGCTCGAGCCGGCGCGAACGCGGCGAGGCTTTTTCAATCCACCACGCCAGAAAGCGCAGCGCCTTCATTTCCTTTTCGAGACGCCGTTCGATGTTCGGGCGCAGCACCTTGATGGCGACGACGCCCTTACGCGGCACTATCGCTTGGTGCACTTGCGCGATCGATGCTGCCGCGACCGCTTCGCCGATCTGCGTGAACAGCGATTCCGTGCCGCCCAGTTCAGCGTTGATGGTGTCGAGCGCGGCCGGATACGGGAAGGGCGGCAGCCGATCTTTCAGACGCCCCAACTCTTGCGCGACGGTGACGCCGATCATGTCTGGGCGCGTCGCTAGAAATTGGCCGACCTTCACATAGGCTGGCCCCAAACGCTCCAACGCTTTCGCCAGACGTTCACCGACGCTGCGGCCGCGGCGGCGCTTGGCGAAGATCGAGAGCGCGGTGTGCGCGGCTTGCAGGCCTGTCGGATAGCGATCGTAATACTCGGACGGCAGCAGCACGTCGTAGCGCACCAGCGTCATCGCCACGCGCAGCAGACGCCAGATATGGCCGAGCACGCCGGTGATGATGCCGACGAGCACCGCAATCGCGATGACGAGGACGAGCGAAACCCAGAACACTAAACCGACCAACCCCAATGCAGCGCGCAGACACCGCCAGCCATGTTGCGGTAGGCCGCGCGCTGGAAACCCGCCTCACGGATCATATTCAGAAATGTTTCCTGATCCGGAAACCGGCGGATGGATTCGACCAGATATCGGTAGGAATCCGCGTCATTCGCCAGCAATTTCCCCAAAGCCGGAATGGCGTTAAAGGAATAGAAATCATAAACCGGCTCGAGCCCGCCAATGGCGAGGCGCGAGAACTCCAAACAATAGAACCGCCCGCCGGGCTTCAGCACGCGTTTGGCCTCGCGCAGGACGGCGGGGACGTCGGTGCAATTGCGGATGCCGAAGCTGATAATGTAGGCGTCGGCGGCGTTGTCATCGACCGGCAGATTTTCCGCGTCGCCCTCGTGCCAGAAGAGCCCGTCCTCGCCTTTGGCGCGGCCGGCCTCGAGCATCTCGGCGTTAATGTCGATGACGTGGATTTCCGGCGGTTCAAGTCCGCGACGCTGCGCTGCGCCATCGCCGAGTTTCTTCAAGCGGCGCGCGATGTCGCCCGTGCCGCCGGCGACATCGAGAATGAGCTCGCCCGGTTGCGGGTTGAGCTTTGCGGCGGCGGCGTCTTTCCAGAGCCGGTGCATGCCGCCGCTCATCGCGTCGTTCATCAGGTCGTATTTCGAGGCGACCGACGAAAACACCTCTCGAACGCGGCCCGCTTTTTCCGCGCGTGGCACCTCCTGGAACCCGAAGGAGGCTGTGTCGTCCGATTTCGCGTCGCTCATGGCCGGACCATAGCGGCGGGGACGGGGCGGGGCTATATCGGTGCGCCATGGTTTCGCGTTTGTTTTCTGGCATTTCGCCGCATGCCTGAGCTTCCCGAAGTGGAAACCGTGCGGCGTGGCTTGGCGCCGGCGCTCGTCGGGCGGCGGATCAAACGCGCGCGCACCAAACGCGCCGACTTACGCTTCCCATTCCCGCCGCGCTTTGCTGCGCGCCTGTCGGGAAGACGCGTCGTTACACTGGATCGCCGCGCAAAATATCTGCTCGCGCACTTGGACGACGGCGCCGTGTGGGTGACGCATCTCGGCATGACGGGGCGCTGGTCGATCATTGGCGCGAAGCAGCAGCCGGGTGATTTCTACTATGCCGAACCAACCGATCCGACGCACACGCATGTCGTCATCGAGATGGAGGATGGCGCGCGGCTGGAGTTCAACGATCCGCGCCGCTTCGGCTACATGGATTTGATCGCCGAAGGCGAACTCGAAGCGCATCCGTTCTTCAAGGCGATGGGCCCCGAGCCACTCGGCAATGAGTTTCATCTGCCGTATCTCAAGCACGCGTTCGCCAACAAGAAAGCGCCGGTGAAAGCGGCCTTGCTTGATCAGCGTGTCGTCGCGGGCCTCGGCAATATCTACGTTGTAGAAGCGCTCCACCGCTCTGGCATCGCACCGTCAAAACCGGCCGGCCGCATTGGCGGGCAGCGTTTGGAAAAGCTCTTTCACGCCATCCGTGCCGTGCTCGAAGAAGCGATCGAAGCCGGCGGCTCAACGCTCTCCGATTATGCCGCCGTCGACGGCGCGCAGGGCAATTTTCAGCAGCGTTTCCGCGTCTATGACCGTGAAGGTGAGCCATGCCCGACGCCCGATTGCGGCGGCGCCATCAAACGCGCCGTGCATAGCGGGCGCTCAACATTTTGGTGCCCGCGCTGTCAGCGCTGAGGCGTGGTAATGTGAGTGCATGAGTCGTTTCGCGCTCGCGTTCATCGCCACCCTCGCAGCACCCACGCTGGCCGAGGCTGCGTACTTTTCAACGATCGAAGATTTGCCTCTCCCGCCCGGCTTCACCGAACGCGTATCAGCAGGCGAGGGGTTTGGCGGCGAGAGCGGGCGGATTGTGCTCGTCGCCGCCGACGGCGCGCTCTCGCCGCTCGCGGTGCGCGATTTCTACTACGACGCGCTGCCGCAGCTCGGCTGGTCTGTCAGTCCGCAGACCGACGGCACGCTCGTGTTCCAGCGCGGGCGCGAACAGCTCAGCTTCACCGTCGAAACCGCGAACGGCCGCACACAGATCGGCGCGCGGCTGGTGGTCGCGGCGGCGCCGTCGAACGGCGATTGATTTCCGCGCCTTTGCGGCGCAATCAAGCGCGCATGACCTACGAAAACATTCTCACTGAAACCGATGGCGGCGTTGGCCTCATCCGTCTCAATCGCCCGAAGGCGCTGAACGCGCTGAACGATGCGCTGATCGCCGAAGTGAGCGCAGCGCTCGATGCGTTCGAAGCCGATAGCGCCATTGGCTGCATCGTCATCACCGGCTCTGAAAAGGCTTTCGCGGCGGGCGCGGACATCAAGCAAATGGCCGAGGGCCAGTTCGCCGATTTCTATGCGCGCGATACGTTTGCCAATCTCGAACGCGTGCAACGCACGCGGAAGCCATTGATTGCTGCTGTTGCGGGCTACGCCCTCGGCGGCGGCTGCGAGCTTGCGATGATGTGCGATTTCATTATCGCCGCTGACACCGCGAAATTCGGCCAACCTGAAATCACGCTCGGTGTCATGCCGGCCTGGGGCGGGTCGCAACGTCTGACGCGCTCCGTTGGCAAGGCAAAGGCGATGGATCTGTGCCTCACCGGCCGGATGATGGATGCGGCGGAAGCTGAGCGTGCGGGCCTCGTCGCGCGCGTTGTCGCCGCCGATAAGCTGATGGAAGAGACGATGGCCGCGGCCAAGAAGATCGCCTCGTTCGGCCAGATCTCGACGATCGCCAATAAGGAAGCCGTCAACGCCGCCTTTGAGACCCCCTTAAACGAGGGGCTGCGCCTAGAAAGACGCCTGTTTTACAGCCTCTTCGCTACCGAAGATCAGAAAGAGGGCATGGCGGCCTTTATCGCAAAGCGGCCACCCGAATTTAAAAACCGCTGAGCATTTGACGGCGGCTAGCCCCGAGGCTATAGCCCGCCGCTTCATCACCGAAACTATCCTGTTGGAATACTCAACTCATGGCGAATACGAAGTCCGCAAAGAAAGCCAACCGCGTCATCGGTCGCCGCACGGCGGTCAACAAGGCGCGTCGGACGGGCATGCGGTCGACGTGGCGCAAGGTTGAGGAAGCTATCGCTTCGGGCGACGCGAAAGCCGCTCAAGAAGCGCTGAAGGCCGCGGAATCCGCTACCATGCGTTCGGTGACCAAGGGCGTCGTTCACAAGAACACCGCCTCGCGCAAGGTTTCGCGCCTTACCAGCCGCGTCGCCGCTCTCACCAAGTAAGACCGTCGCCGGTTGTCGATTTCGTATCGACATCAAGCCGCGACTCCCACCAAATGAATGCGCGTAACACCGTGGAAAAGCGGTGGATTTCTGTCCGTGTTCGGACAATTGGCCTAAACGCCCCCGTCGATAAATCTTAGCAAAAACAGTGCTTAACACGCATTTGTGGATATTGCGGATTTGTTAAAACGAGACCCGTTGACGGGCTCAAATGATCGGCGCAAAGTTTCCCTTGTCCGGCGAACATCCTCGCCGTTCGACGCTTCACTGAAGACCGGCCGATGGAGCCGGGCCGAGACCACTATTCGGCTCGAACGGAGACGGCTGTCCGCAAGGACGGGGCAAAGAACAAAAGTTCTAAAGCAGGGGTTGGCTTATGGAACAGGGCGAATATGCCCGCCGGGAAACCGGTGCGGGCATCGGGGCGGCGCGCGCTTACGAATTGGTGCGCAAGGACCTGCACAAGGAGTTCGGGGCGGATTTCTTCCGCTCCTATATCGATCCGCTTCGTCTGGTGGCGGAGATTGAGGGCGTGGTGCTCTTCCGCGCCGGCAGCCAAGTCGCCAAGGAGCGGCTGAAGCAGCAGGTCCAGCACCGGCTCGAAGCGCAAATGCGTCAGTTCGAGCCCTCGGTGGCCTCGATCGAATTTCTCCTAGAACACGAAATCCCGGACGAGCTCCGTGACCTTGCGGACGCGCGCATCGAAGACGCACGACCGGTCGCTAGTCAGCGCGCGCCGCAATCGTTCACCTTCGAGACCTTCTGTCGTGACAAGTCGAACGAGCGTGCGCTCGCTGTCGCGCAAATGATCGCGACGGATACCAGCGTCGCGTTTCCAGTGTGGCTCGTTCACTCCGCGCCTGGCTTCGGCAAGACGCACCTGCTCACCGCCTTGGCGCAAGAAGCAGCGCGCGCAACGCCCAGCCGCAAAGTGCTCATGATGACTGGCCAAGAATTCTTGGAGCAGTTTCAAGCAGCACTGCACAAAAAGCGCGATGCGACCGCGTTCAAGGAAGCGGTGCGCGCAGCGGATCTTTTGATCATCGACGACTTTCACCGCATTTGCGGCAAGCGCGCTACGGAAGAAGAAGCGTTCGATACTTTCAACGATGTAACGCGCCGTGGCGGCCAAGTTGTTATAGCTGCTAATCACAGCGCCGCTGGTTTGGAAGGTTTGGACGATACGTTGCGCGCGCGCTTGAAGGGCGCTGCATCGTGCGAAATCCTCGAACCAGATGCGCCGTTGCGTCGCCGCATACTCGATATGCGCGTCCAACATCATCAACGCTTGACGCCGGGCTTCACTGTTGCTTCGGATGCGTTAGACATGATTGCTGAACGCATGCATGGCAGCGGACGCGATCTTGACGGCGCGCTTGCACAGTTGCTCATCGAATGGAAAATCTCGGGAGGGAACCCAGTGACGCTTGAAGCTGCTGCGAATGCTCTGCAGGCCCAATTGTCCGACGCTTCAGAGCGACGCATCACCGTACAGCTCGTGCAGAAGGTTGTGGCGCGTAACTACAACATGAGTCTGCAGCAATTGCTTGAGCGCACGCGCCGTCACTCGATCGCTCGCCCGCGTCAGATCGCGATGTTCCTGGCCTGCAAGATGACGCACGCGTCGCTGCCGGACATCGGCGCCCGATTTGGCGGTTTTGATCACACCACGGTAATGTACGCTCGTGACCGTATCGCGGCGCTGGTCGAACAAGACGTCGCATTCCGTGGCGAGATCGAAAACATTGCGCGCGCTATCCGCCGCGAACCCTAACTCTGGCGCCTCAGCCGAAACAAGGCCGCAATAGCTTGCAAATTGCGCTTGGGATTGGCGTCGCTTCTGGTAGTTTCTGACCCCCTGCGGGTGGCGACTCAGGCCACGCGCGGGGGGTCATCGTCTCTAAGCCCCTGAAAGCAATCATGCGCATCCGGGGCAGACGTCCAGATGTTGCGCAGGGATTTGCAATGCGGCTGACTATTGAGCGCTCGGCGCTCCTAAAAGCGCTCAATCACGTTCAAAGCGTTGTCGAGCGGCGCAACACCATCCCGATCCTGTCCAACGTGCTGCTCTCAGCGCAAGGGGACAGTCTGAAGCTCACGGCGACAGACCTCGACATCGAGATTTCGGAATCCGCGCCGGCTGAAGTCGAGCGCGGCGGCCAGACGACGGCGCCGGCGAACTATCTTTACGACTTCGTCCGCAAGCTGCCGGACGGTTCCGCCGTGAAGTTCGACGTCAGCGGCGACGATCCGCGGCTCTTCATCTCCGCTGGCAAGTCGCGCCTGCATTTGCCGGTCCTGCCGGCCGGTGATTTTCCGTCCATGCCGTCCGACGGTTTCGAGACCAAGTTCGAAGTCGAGCCGACCGATCTCGCTCGCTTGGTCGACAAGACGCGCTTTGCGATCTCAACCGAAGAGACGCGCTATTATCTGAACGGCATCTTCTTCCACACCATTGACGCCGATGGGCCGAAGCTCCGTGCCGTCGCCACCGATGGTCACCGTCTCGCGCTCGCCGACGCCAATGCGCCGAAGGGCGCTCAGGGTATGCCCGGCGTGATCGTGCCGCGCAAAACCATCAACGAACTGAAGCGTCTGCTCGATGATGCGTCCGACATGGTCGAAATTTCTGTTTCGCCGCAGAAAATCCGCTTCGCGCTCGGCGATGCGGTGCTGACCTCGAAGCTGATCGACGGCTCGTTCCCGGAATATGCGCGCGTCATTCCGAAGGGCAATTCGAAGAAGCTCAAAGTGCCGAACAAGGCATTCGCCGAAGCGGTCGATCGCGTCGCCACCGTCTCGGCCGAACGCTCGCGCTCCGTGCGCCTCGCGCTCGATAAAGACAAAATAACGCTGACCGTGAACAATCCGGACGCTGGTGTCGCCACCGAAGACATCGCCGCCGACTATCGCGACGATTCCCTCGAAATCG
Source organism: uncultured Terricaulis sp. (assembly GCA_964405865.1). Taxonomy (GTDB): domain Bacteria; phylum Pseudomonadota; class Alphaproteobacteria; order Caulobacterales; family Aquidulcibacteraceae; genus Vitreimonas. The sequence continues at coordinate 306,548 of CAYOPM010000002.1, forward strand.
GCTTCAACGCGCGCTATCTGCTCGATGTCGCCGGACAGATCGAAGGTGAGGAAGCGGTGTTCGAACTCGCCGACTCCGGTTCGCCGACGCTCGTGCGCGATGAGGCCGATGAGCACGCGCTCTACGTGCTGATGCCGCTGCGGGTCTAACACAGATGAAAAAGCGCTGGATTGTACTCGGCGCCATCGTCTTGGCGGCGGGCGCGATCGCTTTATTCAACGCGCCGTTCTGGGGCCGCGCGACAGGCGAACTCACCGTGCTCTCGCATCGCGGCGTGCATCACGATTATCCGCGCGACAATCTCGACAACGAGACCTGCACCGCCGCGCGCATCTACCCGCCCGAGCACGCGTTCTTCGAAAACACGCTGCCGTCGATGGAAGCTGCGTTCGCACTCGGCGCCGACATGATCGAGATCGACATCCATCCGACGACCGACGGCGAATTCGCCGTCTTCCACGATTGGACCATCGATTGCCGCACCAACGGCCAGGGCGTCACGCGCGAGCAGACGATGGAGTATCTGCGCACGCTCGATGTCAGCTACGGCTACACCGCAGACGGCGGCCAGACCTATCCGCTGCGCGGGCAGGGCGTCGGCTTGATGCCAACTTTGCGCGAAGTGCTCGACGCGTTTCCGAATGAGCGTTTCCTGATCAACTTCAAGAGCAACGATCCTGACGAAGCCGATCTGCTCGTCGCTTATCTCGATGCCTTCAGCGGCGCGAACTACGAGCGCTTGGCCTTCTACGGCGCGCGTCCCGCCGATCGTTTGCGCGAACTGCGGCCCGATCTGCGCATCACAGGCCGCAAGCGCCTGATGCGCTGCGCGCGCGATTACATGCTGACAGGCTGGTTCGGCGCGACGCCGGAAGAATGCCGCAACACCCTCGTGTTCGTGCCGGTGAACTATGGATGGGTTGCCTGGGGCTATCCCAACCTCTTCCTCCAGCGCATGCGCGCAGCCAACTCTGACGTCTTCATCGTCGGCCCGATCCGCGACGGCGAACGCCCCGGCATTGGCGGCATCGATGATGCTGAGACGTTTGAAGAAGTGCCGGCGAATTGGCGCGGCGGCGTTGTCACCGACCGCATCGAAATCATTGGCCCCCTGGCTGCCGAACGAGGTCAATGACGCACTCGCTCTCCATCGCGCGGCTCACGCTCGCGGATTTCCGCAATCACGCGTCGCTCGATCTAGAACTCGATTCGCGGCCCGTCTGCTTGTTCGGCGCAAACGGCGCGGGCAAGACGAATATCTTGGAAGCGCTCACCATGCTCGCGCCGGGCAGGGGTTTGCGCAGCGCCTCGCTCACAGATGTCGCGCGCACGGGCGATGAAATGCGTGTGCAGCCGTGGGCGGTTTCGGCGCGCGTGCTGCAGGATGGCGAGGAGACTATCCTCGGCGCAGGCGCGGAGCGTACGCCTGAAGGCGGCGTCAAACGCGTCGCGCGCCGCGACGGCCAGCCCGCGACGGCGACCGAACTCGCCGAAGCCGCGCGCATGACGTGGCTGACGCCTGCAATGGACCGCCTCTGGTCGGGGCCCGCTGGTGATCGCCGCAAGTTCTTCGATCGCCTCACGCTTGCACGCGCATCGCAACACGGCACATCCGCCGCCGCGTACGAGCGCGCGATGCGCGAACGGCAGCGTCTGCTCAGCGAGCGCGTGTTTGATGATACGTGGCTGAACGGCCTCGAACGCGAAATGTCCGCACACGGCGCAGCGATCGCCGCCGCGCGCGTGGAAACATTGCATCGCTTGCAGGAAGCCATCGACGCGCGCCCCGACGGCGCATTCCCGAAAGCCATCCTCGCGCTCGACGGCTTGCTTGAGGCGCGCTTCGAGCGCGGCTCGGCCAGCGCCGATGTCGAGGAAGATTTCGCAGCGCTCCTCCGCGATGTCCGCCCGCGCGATGCAGGGGCGGGCCGTGCGCTCGATGGTCCGCACCGCTCCGATCTGCTGGCGACGCACGCCGCCAAGGACATGCCCGCCGATCAGTGCTCGACCGGCGAACAGAAGGCGCTGCTGCTAGGCTTGACGTTAGCGCAAGCGAGAGCTCTGGCCGACGATCCGGGCGCCGGCGCATCCTTGCTGCTGATCGATGAAGCCGCCGCGCACTTAGATTCCATGCGCCGCGCCGCGCTCTTCGATGAACTCCTGGCAAACCCAGGCCAAGCCTGGCTAACAGGCACCGACGAAAACCTGTTCGAAGCCTTCGGCGCGCGCGCACAGCGATTTGAAGTCCGCGACGGCCAGGTGCACGCCGCGTAAAGGTGACACCGGCGTCAAAATTTGCTTCGGTTGCGCCAACGACAGAGGAAGCGCGACCGATGGCGAACCCCGACTACATTCCGCGGCACAACGAAGAATACGTGTTCGACTACGATCCGAACGAGGATCCGTGGACGACCGACCTCTCAAAGTTGGATATGAGCCGCGGCGAGCGCTTTCGCGATCACACCTTCTGGCCGTTCTTCGAGCGCCTGCGCAAAGAAGATCCGGTGCACTATTGCCCGGACAGCCTCAACGGACCGTATTGGTCCATCACCAAGTACAACGACATCATGGCGGTCGATACCGACCACCAACGCTTCTCGTCCGAACCGTCGATCGTGTTGTTCGATCCGGAAGAAGATTTCCCATTGCCGATGTTCATCGCGATGGATCCGCCGAAGCATGACGTGCAACGCAAGACGGTCTCGCCGATCGTGGCGCCCAACCATCTCGCGCATCTTGAACCGATCATCCGCGAACGCGCCGGCGCTTTGCTTGATGCGGTGCCGCGCAATGAGGTGTTCAACTGGGTCGACAAGATTTCGATCGAGCTGACGACGCAGATGCTGGCGACCTTATTCGATTTCCCGTGGGAAGATCGCCGCAAGCTGACGCGTTGGTCAGACGTCGCGACCGCAGCGCCAGGGCAGGGCGTTGTCGAGAGCGACGAGCAGCGCCGCATGGAGCTGATGGAGTGCTTGCAGTACTTCAACACGCTCTGGGAAGAGCGTGCCAACGCGCCGCCGCGGAATGATCTGATCTCAATGCTTGCGCATGGGCCGAGCACGAAGGACATGCCGCGTCAGGAATTCCTTGGAAACCTGATCCTGCTGATCGTCGGCGGCAACGACACAACGCGCAACTCGATCACCGGCAGCGTCTATGCGCTCAACAAATTTCCCGAACAGTACGCAAAGCTCAAAGCCAATCCGGCGCTTATTCCGAACCTCGTCTCAGAGACGATCCGCTGGCAAACGCCGTTGGCTTACATGCGCCGCACTGCGCTTGAAGACGTCGAGCTGCGCGGCAAGACGATCAAAAAGGGCGACAAGGTCGTCATGTGGTACGTCTCGGGCAATCGCGACGACGAAGTGATCCCGCACGCCGATCAGTTCGATATCGAGCGCGAGAATGTACGCCGTCACCTCTCGTTCGGCTTCGGTATCCATCGTTGTGTCGGCAATCGCCTCGGCGAGATGCAATTGCGCATCGTCTGGGAAGAAATCCTGAAGCGCTTCGAGCACATCGAAGTCATGGGCGAACCGAAGCGCGTCTACTCGTCCTTCGTAAAGGGCTACGAGACGCTGCCGGTGCGCATCGCCGGCTAGCGGAACAACGAGCCTGCATCGTACGTTACCGTGAGAAGCCCCAAGCGTGCGCGCTTGCGGGGCAATAGGTGTGAGCGATGAGCGAGCCGTCCAATCTCAATGACGTGCTGGACGAGATCGAAGAGACGGCGGAAGCGCAGCCGCCGTCACAGCCGCTCACGCTCGGCGATCTGCTCAATTCCGTCGGACGGCGCTCGTATGGCCCGCTATTGCTCGTGATCGGTCTCATTGCGATTTCGCCGCTTACAGCCCTGCCGGGCCTCACCTGGGCCACCGCCGCGCTGACGCTCATCGTCGCTGGTCAAATGGCGCTCGGCTTGCCGCACCTCTGGCTGCCCAAGTCCGCGCTCAACATCCGCATCGGCCGCCGCGACGTGAGCGCCGGCGTCGACAAATCGCGCCTTGCGGCGCGCTGGATCGACACATTGCTGAGGCCGCGCCTCGAGTTTCTGAGCAAGCCGCCATTCGCGAACCTCGTCGCGCTCCTGGTTCTGGCCGCCGCGCTGATCACATTCCCGCTCGGCCTCGTACCGCTTCTCCCGCTTATCCCCGGTATCGCCATCGTCGCCTTCGGCCTCGGCGTGACCGCCCGCGATGGGGTCTGGCTGCTGCTTGGAACGCTCATTGTCGGCGGCGCTTTCTGGCTGCTGCTGACGCGCGTTTTCTAGCTGATTTCACGCCTGTTTTTTCGAGCCTAATGCGGCATCAAAACCGCGACTTTTCACGCGCAAATCCCTATATTGGATCGTGATTTTCAGCACGAATCGAAACCCATGACCGCTCCCCAAATCGCACCGGCGAGCGCGCCCGAGTATGGCGCGGATTCCATCAAAGTTCTCAAAGGCTTAGATGCGGTAAGAAAGCGTCCAGGTATGTATATTGGGGATACGGACGATGGGTCTGGGCTCCATCACATGATCTATGAGGTCGTCGATAATGCGATCGACGAGGCGCTGGCGGGGCATGCGAACCGGGTTGAGGTGATTTTGCATCCTGATGGGAGTGCGGAGATTACTGATAACGGGCGTGGGATTCCGACCGACATTCATAGCGAAGAGGGCGTCTCGGCGGCTGAGGTGATTATGACCCAGCTGCATGCGGGCGGTAAGTTTGACCAGAACTCGTACAAGGTCAGCGGCGGCCTGCACGGTGTCGGCGTTTCGGTTGTGAACGCGCTGAGTGAGTGGCTGGACCTCAGAATCTGGCGCGGCGGCAAAGAGCATTACATGCGCTTTGTCCATGGCGACGCCGAAGCGCCGCTGAAGGAAGTCGGCCCAGCCCCCACCGAAGACGGCAAGATCAAAAACGGCACCGCCGTCCGCTTCCTCGCCTCACCAAAAACCTTCACCATGGTCGAGTACGACCGCAAGACGATCGAGCATCGCCTGCGCGAGCTCGCCTTCCTGAACTCCGGCGTGCGCATCATCTTCAAGGATCTGCGCGGGCCAGAACCGTTCGAGGAAACCCTCTACTATGAGGGCGGCGTCAAAGCCTATGTCGGCCACCTCGACCGCTCACGCACAGCACTCATCCCGGAAGCCATCTACGTCATCGGCGAAAAAGACGGCATCACCGTCGAAGCCTCGATGCAGTGGAACGACGGCTACCACGAGAACACGCTCTGCTTCACCAACAACATCCCGCAAAAGGACGGCGGCACCCACGTCGCCGGCTTCCGCGGCGCGCTCACGCGCGTGGTGAACGCCTACATGCAGAGCTCCGGCATTGCGAAGAAAGAGAAAGTCGAAATCACCGGCGACGACGCGCGCGAAGGCCTGACCTGCGTGCTCTCCGTCAAAGTGCCCGATCCGAAATTCTCCTCGCAGACCAAGGAAAAACTGGTCTCCTCGGAAGTCCGCCCCGTCGTCGAAAATCTGATGACGGATGCGCTCAACACCTGGTTCGAGGAAAATCCCAATCACGCGAAAACCGTGATGAACAAGATCGTGCAAGCCGCCGCCGCGCGCGAAGCGGCGCGCAAGGCGCGCGAAATGCGCCGCAAATCGACGCTCGATATCTCCTCGCTGCCCGGCAAGCTCGCCGACTGTCAGGAGAAAGATCCGGCCAAGTCCGAACTCTTCATCGTCGAGGGTGACTCGGCAGGCGGCTCGGCCAAGCAAGGCCGCTCGCGCGAGTATCAAGCCGTGCTGCCGCTGCGCGGCAAAATCCTCAACGTCGAGCGCGCGCGCTTCGACAAGATGCTCTCATCCGAGCAAGTCGGCACACTGATCACAGCACTCGGCGCCGGCATCGGCCGCGGCGAGGGCGACATCGATCTCAATAAGCTGCGCTACCACAAGATCATCATCATGACGGACGCCGACGTTGACGGCGCCCACATCCGCACGCTGCTGCTCACGTTCTTTTATCGCCAGATGCCGGAGCTGCTCGAAGGCGGCTACATCTACATCGCCCAGCCGCCGCTCTACAAAGCGAGCAAGGGCAAGACCGGCCAATATCTGAAGGACGAAGCCGCGTTCTCGAACTTCCTGATCGAGGAGGGCGGCGCCGGCGCCGTGTTCGAAACCGCCGCCGGCGAACAAATCGCGGGCGACGATCTAAAGCGTCTTGCGCGCGAAGCCATCGCCGTCGAAACCTTGATCAAGCGCCTGCATCAGCGCGCTTCTGACTCCGTGCTCGAGCAAGCCACGCTCGCCGGCGCATTCGCGGCGGGCGCGGGTGACGCCGAAGCGCAGGAAGCCGCCCAGCGCCTCAACGCGTTGGCGGAAGAGGGCGAGGCCGATTGGTCCGGGCGTTTCGATCCCGATGGCGCGCTCATCCTTGAGCGCATCGTGCGCGGCGTCACCGAGCGCGTCGTGCTCGATAAGCTCTTCCTCTCATCCGTCGATGCGCGCCGCCTCGCCGAGCGCGCGCAGAGCTTGCGCGAAACCTACACCGGTCGCGCGGCCTTGAAGCGCGGCAGCGACGTCACTGACGTCTACGGCCCGCTCTCGCTTCTGCACGCCATCGAAGAAGCCGGCCGCGCCGGCCTGAAGATCCAGCGCTACAAGGGTCTGGGTGAGATGAACGCCGAACAACTCTGGGAAACCACACTCGACCCGGAGATCCGCAATCTGCTGCAAGTGAAGGTGGATCACGCGGATGATGCGGATGAGATGTTCTCAAAGCTGATGGGCGACGTGGTGGAGCCGCGGCGCGAGTTCATCCAAGAGTTCGCGCTTGAAGCGGATGTGGATGCTTAGGGCGCCTGACGGTGCGACGGGCGATGTCGTCGCACCATGAGTTTATCCAGATTCGCACTAGGCGCCGGATTGAGGTCTAAGGTTTAGTTGAGGAAAATTTCTTCAGCATATCAAGCAGCGTAACGACATCGGCGGACATCTCCCCGACGAGCATGGTATCAAGCACTGCGGACGGGGTGAGACTCACGCCGTATTTATCTTGGAGAGCTTTGTTTACGGCGGAAAAAGCATCCTTTCCGGGAATGCACCGAAGGCGGTTGTCCAAGCTCTGCCAATTTAAGTCGAATTCCTTGAGCACAATTTCATTGATGTCGGCTTCATGCTTTGTCGACGCGCGCGCGCGTTCGAAGCGACGACGCTCTGATAACAGTTGCGACTGCACGTACGCTTTCTTGGAGTCGCAATAGTCGCTGAGGAATTTTTCTGCTGACGCCTCGTACGAAGCTTTCTTTCCGGATCTTCTCGCGTTGTCTGTGACGCGCTTGGATGCTGCGCGATCTATAGCTGACGGCGCTAACAAGAAGTTTTCGATCTCTTTGCACTGATGGATAACGACAAAATCGCAGTATTGTTTGCAGTCTTCGGCAATCTCCACTCGTTCCTCTGCGGAGCGGTAATCTCCATCAAGAATTGCAGCAGTGACGATTTTGGTTCCTAGCGTTGTTTCCATCCCGGCCTTGAGCGCCCGGATGCGCTCTGGGCTAAATCCTTCCACGGGCACGACGGCGAAATCGCGTCGGTTCGCGATTGCGTCCATGCCTGCGCGTCGCGCAAGCTTGCCAAGAATCTGAAAGTCTTTGCCCTCGACGAACAGCGCTCTTCTAGTTTTAGCGAGCTGAGTAAGGATGGGGTTCGTGTTGGAGCCAAGAATGGCAAACACCTCTTCAAGCTGAGATGGGTCTCGAATACGTTTTCCTGTTCGCCGCTGCTTGCTGATGACGACGATGTCATCGACCTCCGCCTCCATGACGATCTCAGTGGAGTGGGTGGCAATGAGGATGTCCGGGCCAAGATTTCTTAAGATGGCAACGAGCTGCCGTTGGAGCTCTGAGTGCAGGTAGATGTCTGGCTCGTCGATCAAAAAGATCGACGAGTCTCGCCACTGGATGAGGTGTGTCAGCATCTGACACCAGACTTGAAAACCAAACCCAGCCCAGAAGAGTTCACGGGGAATTCGCTCTTCGGGGCAAAACATGTTCAATCGTGCTTTGCCGTAGGAAAGATCAACTTGCGGCGCCTCGATGTCCATACCGGGCCATGAGTTTTGAAGGGCCGCTCGAAACTCATCAAACCGTTCCGGATAGTGGTACCAGATGTTTCGAAAGTTGCGCGCAGCGCGATAATTGAACAATGCGAGGCGAGCGGCTTGTTTCTCGTACAGGGGCTCGTGGTGCTCAACCGGACCCAGTATCGGTACGAATCCAATTGGGCAGTTGAAGTGACCCCTAAACGCAGATGGCGTCATCGCTGGTCGGCCGCCCGTATCGGCGATCAAATGGCATACGCCGCGCTCAGGGAAGAACAACTCAAGAGAACTTTTGTTGGACAGATGAAACTTCACGCTGGCCGGGCTGGAGTCGTCGTAATTGTAGAAGATGTTCTCTTCAGCGACTGAGATCGCCTCAAGATCGACCTCGTAACCGTGTGCCATGCCCTTGGGCCCAAGGACTACCGAGGGCTTTCTTGCCGACGCCTTTCGAAGTGCGCTCGCCAGGATGCGAAACGCGACGAGAATCGTCGACTTGCCCGCGTTGTTGGGACCGACAAGAATGTTGAAGTGCTTCAGTTCGAGGCTAAAGGCCTTGAACGCTTTGAAGTGACTAAATTCCACCCGGGTAAATCGATGCATAGCGTCAGTCATTGGCCACCATCTTCACAGAGGCATGGGATAACTATCTGAGTCGGCAATCTTGGATAGAGGGATTGGGGCATTTCAATCCGACCGGCCCCACGCAGCCGTAAACTCCCCCCGTGAGCACATCTCCAAAACCCAAACGCACCATCACCACATGCAAGCTCCACAGCCCTGAAGTCTGGGCGCAGGCGCGGCGGGACTATCTCGCGGGCTATACGGCGTCGGCGGTTTGCAAGCAGTACGGCATGAGTGTCGACGCGTTGCGCAAGCGCGCGTCGAAGGAAAAATGGAAGCGACGGGGCAGGTTGGAGCGCGCGGCTCCGCCGCGCATGCGTCGCGGAGCGACGCGCTCCCTTTTTGAGGGGCGGTGTTGTGAGTTGGAGCGCGCGGCTCCGCCGCGCATGCGTCGCGGAGCGACGCGCTCCTTCCTTTTAGCTGGAGCGACGCGCTTCTTACTTCCATCCGGCTGAGCTGAAGGGCCAGGCTTCGGGCGCGTCGCACAGGCCAGCGGCGACGGGGTTCATCTCGATATAGTGCTTGTTGGTTTCGAAATGACGTTGATCGCGGATGAAGCGGTCGAAGTAGTCCTTTGCCCAGACGGGGCCGGTGCGGCCTAGAAACGTGTTGATCCGGCGCCGTGTGACCGTCTTCCAGAAGTGCACGATCTGGCCGAGTTCGGATTCGGCGGTTGTTGCGACCAATGCATGGACGTGGTTTGGCATGACGCACCATGCTTGCAGGCTGTAGCGGTCGTTGTGATGGAGCAGAGCCTCAGCGACGATGCGTGCGCATGCCGGATCACGGAGGAAGCATGAGCCGAGGTGACGGTCGAGGACGTCGTCGCCTTCTTGCTCGGTCGGCGGGACGGAGTCGAAGAGGCGGATCACGACATGCTGGGTGAGTCCCCAGCCATCATAGTGGGGTAGGTAGCCGCGTGAGTGCCAGCCCTTGGTGCCCATTCTTGCACGCTAACCAAGAGCACAGATGGTGCAAGGTGGGAGCGCGCGGCTCCGCCGCGCATGCGTCGCGGAGCGACGCGCTCCTATGAGGATAGGTGCGAGCGAATCCGACCGGCCCCGGCGCGACCATAAAATGCCTGCATGTCGGAAGAAGAAAAACCCAAACGCACCGTCGCGGTGCGCAAGCATCATAGTCCGGAAGTGTGGGCGCAGGTGCGGCGGGATTATCTTGGCGGCGCTACGGCGTCGGCGTGTTCTGCGCATTATGGCGTGAGCGTCGATGCCCTGCGCAGGCGTGCATCGAAAGAGAAATGGTGCAAAGCGCACCATGCGCTGACTCAGGCGCCGCCGCCGCCATTGCACCCGTTTCCTGATGCACAAGCCGCCGTGAAAACCGGGGATAGTGTGTTCGCGTCGCGCTGGGCGGAGATCGCGCATGCGGCGCAGCTTCCGCCTGCAAGTGAGTGGTCGACATGGCTGTTTCAGGGTGGGCGTGGCGCGGGCAAGACGCGCGCAGGCGCCGAATGGCTGGCGGCGCGCGCTGATGCGGCGCCTGGCATTTTCGCGCTGGTAGGTCCGACACAACATGACGTGCGCGAAGTGATGGTCGATGGGCCGTCGGGCTTGCGGGCGTGGGCGGATGAGTTTTGTATCTGGCCGCGTCCGAGCGAGACGCTGGCTAATCCGCTCGGATCGCTTCGGTGATGCGCGTGTCGGTGATCGCGCTCATGCCTGCGGTTTGCTGCACGGTGCGTTGGCTGGGGCGACCGCCGCGGAGGAAGATCACGAACTCGTCGCCGACTTGGCCTTGGATCGCGTCGAAGGCGGGGATCGGGCCGCACGAGGTGGCTTCGGTGTAGCGGAGATCGAAGCGGTTGGTGTAGGCGCGGCCTTTGAGCGAGCGCACGCCGCGCAGCGTCACGCGCGGGACTTCGCCGATATAATAAAGATCCTCAGTGCGCACGCGCTCGATGCGCGCGATGATGACGCTGTCGGCTTCGTCCCACAGGCGCACTTGGCGCGCGTGCAGCCAGTCGCGGTGCTGTTGCTCTTGCGCCTCGCGGAATTCGGCTTGGCGTTGGGCGTAAGCTTCATCGCTCTCGCCGGCCTCTTGCGGCGGGCCTGGCGGTGGCGGCGGGCAGGCGAATGCGGTGCTGGTGGCGAAGACGGTGAGCGCGACGACGGCGCTGAGAATGGTGCGAAGGATCATCTGCGCAGCATTGCAAGCGCGGGTGCGCGTCGCAAGCGTTTAAGCGAGCGTCTGCCAGAGCATGTAAGCGGCGACCGCGAACACGACGAACGCGAACACACGTTGCAAAGCGCCGCGTTGTTTGGAGAGATGCGTCGCGAAGCTGGCGCCGATCAAGCCGCCGGCAATGCCGCCGCCGATGAAGAGCCCGGCAATGCGCCAGTCGACGAGGCCGTCGATGGCGTAGCTGGCCGCGGTGGTGGCGCCGAACGCGCCGACGCTCAGCAGCGATGAGCCGATGGCTTGCAGCATGGTCATGCCGGTGGCGCCGATGAGGCCGGGCACGATGAGAAAGCCGCCGCCAATGCCGAAGAAGCCGGAGAGCGCGCCGACGCCGCTGCCATAAGCGACGAGCTTGGGTGCGTTCTGGCGCGTGAGCACGACGTCGCCATTGCCTTCGCTCTTGCGCGGAATGAGCATGAAGACGCCGACGACGATCATCAGCACGGCGAAGAGCGGCAGCAGAATGGCGGGGTTCGTCGCTTTGCCGATCGCAGCACCAATGGCGGCGCCGATCATGCCGGCGACGGCGAACACGGCAGCGCAGCGCCATTTCACATTGCCGCGGCGCAGGTGGTTGAAGAAGTTGGCGAAGGCGTTGACCGAAACTGCAAGCGCGCTGGTGCCGATGGCGATGTGCGGATTGGTGACGCCGACGATGTAGAGCAGCGCCGGCGTCGCCAGGATCGAACCGCCGCCGCCGATGAGCGCGAGGACCAAGCCAACGGCGCCGCCGCTCAGGACCGCCAGGATGTCAGGCAGGCTCATGCGCTGAAGCTGCTCCGATTCCAGGGCATCGTCTTCAACAGCATCGCCATGCCGCACCAGCCCGTCGCGCCAGCAAAGGTGAGGCCGGCGCCGACGAAGGCGGAGAGCGCATAGAAGACGGGGTTCACGAACCAGCCAAGAGTGACGCCGGTCAGAATGAGCAAGCCGGCCGTGATCTGTACTTGGCGCATGATCTCAAGCGGCGCTTTGCGGTTGGTGTGAACCGGGAGGCCCGCGCTTTTCCACGCTTCGATGCCGCCGTCGAGATAGTACGCCTCGCGGAAGCCGCGCGCGATGAGCTTCGCCGCGTTGGCCTGCGTGCGCATACCGGAGCGGCAATGAAACACTGCCGCCTTGTCATGGTCGCGGTCGAAATCATGGGCGTCGATCGCAGAGAGCGGGGCGAGGCGCGCGCCGAGAATATGCTCGCGCGCGTGCTCGTCGGTCTCGCGCACATCAATGAGAACGGCGTCGCCGCGATCAAGTCGGCGTTTGAGTTCGGCGGCGGTGATGGGATTGAGCGAGGTCATTTCCGTTTCCGTTTTGGCGGGCAATAGATGGCGGCAAGCGTTGCGAGAATGCTGGCCGCTTTGGGGTCATCGAGTCGGTAATAGATCGTCTGGGCATCGCGACGGGTGGCGACGAGACCTTCTTCGCGCAAGCGCGCGAGATGTTGCGACACCGCCGATTGCGACAAGCCGCATTCGTCTTGGAGCGCGCCGACGGAATGCTCGCCGCTAACCAGTGTGCAAAGCACCATGAGGCGTGTCTCGTTGGCGAGCGCTTTGAGAAGCGCCGCCGCTTCGCCGGCCTTGGCGGCGAATTCGGTGGGGGAGAGGTCCGGGAGAGCCATCGTGACGCACATATATGAGTTGAAGCTAAATTAGCAAGACCTAATATAGCGGAGAGCACTCATTTGTAGGAGCCGCCCATGACCGCCCCCAAAGTCCGCGCTTTCTTTCACGAGCCGACCTTCACCGTCAGCTATCTCGTTTGGGATCCCACAACCAAGCGTGGGGCCATCATAGATAGCGCCCTCGATTTCGATCAGAAGTCCGGCCGCACCGGCACGGAGTCAGCGGAAGCAATTCTGTCGGCCGCGCGCGAGGAGGGCGTCAGCGTCGATTGGCTGCTGGAGACGCATGCTCACGCCGATCACCTCTCGGCAGCGCCATTCCTGAAGCAGAAAACCGGCGCGCCCATCGTGATCGGCGAGAACATCCGCGTCGTGCAGAAGGTGTTCAAGGGCGTTTTCAATCTTGCCTACGTCACCGCTGACGGCCGGCCGTTCGACAAGCTGGTCGCCGATGGTGAGGCGCTGCGACTGGGTGAGCTTGAGATCAAGGTGCTGCATACGCCTGGCCACACGCCGGCCTGTGTTTCGTATCTGATCGGCGACGCGGTGTTCGTCGGCGACACGATGTTCATGCCGGACTATGGCACGGCGCGGGCGGATTTTCCCGGCGGCGACGCGCGCACGCTCTATCGCTCAATCCAGAAGCTGCTGGCGTTGCCGGACGAAACGCGCGTCTATCTGTGTCACGACTATAAGGCGCCGGGCCGAGACGCGTATGCGTGGGAAACCACGATCGGCGAGGAGCGCGCCAAGAATATCCATTTGAGTGATACGACCGAGGACGCATTCGTCGCCATGCGCGAGGCGCGGGACAAGACGTTGGCTATGCCGGTGCTGATCCTGCCGTCGATACAGGTCAATATCCAAGCCGGGGAGTTGCCACCGCCTGAAGATAATGGCGTGCGTTATCTGAAGCTCCCGATCGACGCGCTCTAGCGGCGGCGTGCATCCAAGCGCGCGGTTGGCCGCATCCTCCTGGGCAATAATGGGGAGGTTCACTCATGCGTCGTGCGCTTGCGATCACGCTTTCAGTCCTTCTTTCCGGCGCTGCCTGGGCGCAAGACTTCGCGCCGACACCGCCGCCTTCGGTGCAACTGCCGCAAGGCGCGCCCGCGTCGGATCTGCTGCCTGCGTTGATCGAACACTCGCGCCGAACCGCACGCATTGAAAATGGCAGGCTCACGGGCGATGGCGCGGCCTTCTTGCGCGCGCTTGGTGCGCAGTCGCAATTCGTTCTCATCGGCGAAGAGCACGGCAATGCCGGCATCGCACAATTCTCCGCCGCTTATTGGCGCGACCTCAATGACGAGGGCTACAACTATCACGCCATCGAGACCGATCCGTGGATCGCTGCACGGCTGGAGCGCTCATTGCGTGCGGGCGGCGTCGATGGGTGGACGCGCTATTTGCAAGAGAACGGCAACGCCACGACCGCGCCGTTCATGACATGGGCGGCGGAGGCGGATCTCGCCGCTGCTGTTGTCGCGAGTTCAGAGGCGCGGCGCGCGCCGGCTTTGTGGGGCCTCGATCAGACCTTCATCGGCGCGGCTAATCTGTTTTTGCGCGACATCGCTGCTAACGCGCGCGACTCAGAAGCGCGGCGCATAGCGGCGGAACTCGCTGAAGCCGCGAACGGCAGCATAACGTGGCTCGGTACATCGCCGCCGCAACAGCTCGCCGATCTACGCGCGCGCCTCAATGGCCGCCGCGACGCGCAGTATGCCGAGCTTGTCGATGCGATGATCGTCTCGCAGCGCATCTATCAGCCGTTCACCGGCGCAGGCGGCGATGTGTATCTCGCCAATCTCGAACGCGAGACGCTGATGAAGCGGCTCTTCCTCGAAAACTATCGTGCCGCCGAGCGCGCAGACGGCGCACCGCCGCGCGTGATGTTCAAGTTCGGTGCGGGCCACATGTACCGCGGCGCGTCGCCGACACATGTGCCGGGGCTGGGCGGCTTTGTCAGCGAGTTCGCGGTGCAGAACGGCACGAGCGCGCTCAGCCTCTATGTCGCGTGCGGGCCGGGCGGGCGTACAGCGAGTCTGCAAGGGCCGGCTGGCGCTTGCGATGAGGGCTTCGCGCAGCGCTTCGGCTTTCTCGCGCCTTACGTCTCCGCCGATGAGATCACAGTCTTCGATCTGCGGCCGTGGCGCATGCGGCCCGGTCGCTGGGCGCATTTGCCGGCGCCAGCACAACAACTGATCGATAGCTTCGATGTTCTCGTCATCGCGAATGGCGCGGCGTCGGAGTTCTTGCCCGGTCTCGCGATGCCGAGCTTGCCGCCGCGCTGAAGCAGTGACTAAATCTGCCCCGACCAGGAGGGGGTCATCATGAAGAAGTATGTTCTTGCAGCCGTTGCGGCCTGCGCCTTGATGGCGGCATGCGCGCCACAACAACCGGCGCCACTCACCGGCGCCGCCTTGATCGAACGTGGCGATTATCTTGTGAACGGCGTCGTGCTCTGCGGTGATTGTCACACGCCGCGCGGCGAAGGCGGCGCACTCGATGAAACGCGCAAGCTGCAAGGCGCCGACATCGGCCCAGGTCCGCCAGGCTTCGCGCAAATCGCGCCGCCGCTGGCGGGACGTCCGTCAGGCTATAGCGAAGAGCAATTCATCGCGTTCTTGCAAACCGGCGTACGCCCGGATGGTTCGCAGGCGCGTCCGCCGATGCCGCCTTATCGCTTGAATGAAGACGATGCGCGCGCGGTCGCTGCGTACATCGCGACGCTGCCGCAAGCGCAGTGACGATGTGCTGATTGTCGAACGCGTTGAGACGCATGCGTGAGCGGTGTTTCAATGCGTTCACTTTTTCTGTTCCGTCATTGACGCAACCGCGCTTTGGGTATTTCATTTCGCGTGTCGGAAGACACCAGCGCCGTCCGCCGGTTCCCGCTTGCAAAGCTCTTGCAGCACACAACACCTGGGCCACGGCGCGCGTTGAGCGATCTTCCCGTCCGATGAAAATCACCGCGCGCGGCAATGGTGCCGCTAGAGAAGCGGGCCAGTTCATCTCGGGCCGGCGTCAGGCGACGCTTCAGCGTGTGGTGATGTTTGAACGAACAAAACAGCAACCCACTTGCGTTGTGGTTTGAAGTGCGCCGCGCCATCTAGTTGCTCATGTCTGTTCGACTGTTTGCTGCGCTCGATGTTCCTGACGAGATTGCCGATCGCGTGATGCCGCTGATGCGCGGTGTCGGCGGCGCCAAGTGGCGTCCGCGCGAGAATCTGCACATCACGCTGCGCTTCTTCGGTGAAGTGCAGGAGCCTGTCGCCGATGACATTGATGCTGCGCTCTCGCAGATCGCCGATTCAACGCCGCCGTTTGAGATCGCGCTGAAAGGGGCGGGGACTTTTGGCGGCGCCGATCCGCACGCGTTGTGGCTTGGCGTCAGCGAAAACCCGGTACTGAGGAAGCTCGCGGCAGATTGCGAGCGCGCCGCACGCCGGTTGGGCCTGAAGCCGGAGCCGCAGAAATATACGCCGCATGTGACGGTGGCCTATCTCAGCAACGCGGCGGTCGATCGTGTTCAGGCTTTCACGCAGAGCTATGCGCTGTTCGAAACGGGCGCCTTCCGTGTCGAGCGGGTTGGGCTCTATTCGAGCTTCGTCCGCCGCGGCGCGCCCAGCCTCTACCGGCTGGAGGCCGAGTATCCGCTGTTCGGACGCGGCTGAGACCGGAACACACACTAGGCGCGGGCGGTTTTCCCGCTAGATTGAAGCCCGGACGATAGAGGGAGCACGCGATGTTGGGACGCTTTGCGGCACTGGCCGTGTGCGTGAGTTTGGCCGCCTGCGCCAATCTGGAGCCGGCGGGCCGTAACGCCACGCGCGGACCAGAACCATCTCGGCCGCCCGCCGCCGCGACGCCAGCGCCTGCGCCGGCACGCGCGCCTGCTGCCGCACCCTTGCCAGCGCCTGTGCCCGCAACGGCGGCGCCTGCGCCGTCGTCCGCGCCGCTCGTCACGACGCAGCCGCGCGCTTCCGAGGCGGCACCCGTTGCTTCGACGCCCGCTCCGCGCGCAGCGCCGGCTGCAGCCTCGCCTGCGCCTGCGGCAGCGTCCGCGCCATCGCGGCAAGGAACCTTCACGCCGGACCCGCAGGACGATGAAGTTGTCGTGCCGGGTCAACGCGATCGCCAGATCACGCCGCCGTCCGATTGGCGTTCAGCCTCGGAGCGCATGGAAGATCTCCGCGCGTGGGATCAATGCGTCACGCGCGTGCAAGCCGCTTACGAGCGCGACCCGATGCGCCCGCAACTCGACTCGCCCGAACAATATTGCGCCCGCTCACTCGGCATGTCCGACCGCGACGCCATCCCAATCAGCCGCCAGGAACGCCGGCGCTAGTCGGCCGCTTCCAGGATTGCGTCCATGGCGTCGTCGCTTAGGCCGAAGTGGTGGCCGACTTCGTGGGCGAGGACGTGTGAGACGAGTTCTGCCAAAGTGACGTCGCCGCGGTCGATCCATTCGTCGAGAATGGCGCGGCGATAGAGGAAGACCATCGGCTGAGTCGGCGTTGGGTCCATCATCGACGCTTGGGTGAGATCGACGCCGTGATAGAGGCCGGTCAGTTCGAACGGATCCTCCATCTCCAAGCCTGCGAGCGTTTCCTCGTCGGCGAAATCTTCGATGCGGATTAGAATGTCGCCCGCCATGTCGCGGAAGGCGACCGGCATCTCGTCCCACGCGGCGCGGGCGAGGCGTTCGAAGTCTTCAAGCGAGGGCGCGGTCGTATGCATCACGCCAACATAGGGGTTGGCGCGGGCAAAACCCAATCGTCAACGCGTGCCGGGGCGGCGCCGATAGGTGAAGTCCCAGGCGACGACCCATGTTTGTGTCGCCTCGTCGAAGCGTTCGCCCCATTGGCGGACTGTGTTCGCGTCGATCTGCTGGTAGTTCATGCGACGGCGTAAGTTTGCCGGCGCACCAGGCGGCACAGGGCCCAGATTGTCGAGCCGCATGGCGCCGTCTTCGAAGCGGCCGACGAACGGCGTGCGCCGGCCGTTGCCGTCGATCCATTCTTGATGCCAAGCGCCGTCACTTGAATCGTAGCTGGAAAGCGAGTGGCCGCCGGCGCTGGCGAACGGGCGCCATTCTTCGAAGATGGAGCAACCCTGATCGAGCGGCCGGATTGTGCTCTCGGCCAGCACCATCGTGCTGCCGGCTGGCGAGACGTCCCATTCGCCGATCCAGAAATCGAGTTGGCGATATTCGGGCGCGGTGCAGCCCGCCGGGCGCGCGGTGCGGACACCGCCGTTTTGCAGGTACGCGCGCGAGTCCCGCACTTCGGCTTCGAGCGCATCGCGGCTCATCCGGTCCGGATCGGGCGGCGTTGCCGGCGCTTGCTGAGCAAAAGCGTTGCCGGAGAAGGCGAGGGCGCAAACGAAGGCGAGGGCAAAGCGCATGGGACGGACCTCCATCCTGAGTGTCGCCCATCGCTGGCCGGTTTCGACAGGCAGATGACGGATCGCCCGCTGGGCGCGACCAGGTTCACATTGTTTTCATCAAGTTGACGCCTGCGTCATTTTTATTGACCCCCCGATCCCTTTCTGCAAATGTGGGATCATCGAGAAAAACCGGCCGCCGGAAGAGCGGCCCTCCCGGGAGAGATAGCGCGATGGCCGATTCCGCAGCCCCTATCCGTCAGATCACCAAGGACGAGCTCTATGACGCCGTCCCGCCGACCGACTTTGGCGCGATGCTGGAGATCGACCGCCACCTGAACCGCTCGACCGCCTTCGATAAGATCATCTCGGCGACCCATGACCACTTCTGGGATCCGCTCGACAAGAAATACATCGACTTCAACGACGACTTCGATCCGGACACGACCGACTTCATCCCGGACTACATGGTCCCGTCGCTGCAGACGAAATACGTCGAAGAATTTTTCGCCGATAAGCCGGCCGAGCGCCTGCGCTTCAAGAGCCAGATCGGCCGCTGGATCATGAGCTCGATCCTGCACGGCGAGCAGGGCGCGCTGAACCTCTCCGCTTCGCTCTGCCACGTTCTCCGCGATCCGGGCGCGCAGGAATACGCTTCGAACCAGTGCCGCGAAGAGGGCCGTCACGTCACGGCGTTCGCCAAGTACATCATCGCGCGCTGGGGCACCCCGCGCCCGTGCGGCACCGTGCTTGCCGGCTTGCTGCAAGAGATCGTGCACGCGCCGGAGGTCTACAAAAAGATCGTCGGCATGCAGATGCTGGTCGAAGGCTTGGCCATGGGCGCCTTCGCGACGATCTTCAAAGAGTGGGACGATCCGCTTGCGAAGAAGCTGACCCAGCTCGTCATGACCGACGAAGCTTTCCACCACAAATTCGGGAAGATCTGGGCCGACCGCACCATTCCGAAGCTCACGCCGGAAGAGCATGAGATCGTCGAGAATTGGGCCGCGCACTGCTTCCAGACGCTGCTCTTCAATCTCGTCGCGCCGCACCAGATGACGGCGATCTTCGTCGAGTTCGGCCTCGATCCGGAGAAGGTCATGGCGAGCTTCCAGGAGGCCGTCACCGACGACATCCGCCGCGAGCACATGAAGGAAGGCACCAACATCTTCCGCGTGCTGGTCAAGACGCTGTGGAACGCCGGCATCATCACCGACCGCACCAAGGGCTTCTACGCCACTTATCTCGACTTCGAAGAGTTCAAGACCGAAGGCGACGAGATGGTCGGCGACGCGATCGCCGAAGAGGGCATCCGCTATCTGCAAACCATCAATTTCGGCGCGAACGTCAACGCGCTGAGCGATGTGAAGGCAGCAGCCGTCGCTGCAGAGTAAGTTTAGCGTTTACGACGTGCGTTGAACGCCCCGCTTCGGCGGGGCGTTTTTCTTTGTGCACACAGATTAACGCGAACTTCAGAGCTGTCTGAAACCATCGCCACCGGTTGCATAGGGTGTGCGTTCGTTATGGGGCATGAGGTTTCGCTGTTTCGCGGGCCGTCGGGGCTCGAGCGCGCCAAAGAGATCATCGAGCGTATGCATACGCACGATATCCCGCCGACGCCGCCAAACTATGAAATCTGGACGGGCTATGTCGTAGGCTCCCCGCCGGAGCTTTGTCGCGAGATCGACACGCGGCTGACGGCCGGCGAGGCTTTCACCGACGAAACCAACGAAGAACTCTTCGAACGCTTCTTCGCCAACACGCGGCTTTCGATCCAGATGCTGGAAGCCAGCGGCATGATCGCGCGCGAACTGGATGGCGCCGTCTCCAATCTTCGCGGGGCCGGGAGCCAGGCGGGCTCGTACGCGTCCCTTTTGAAGAACACCGCCGCGCGTTTCGAAGGCGGCGTCGATTCCAACGAGTTTCGCACAATGGTGCAGCAGCTCGCCGTCTCGACGCACGAGATGGCTGAGCAGAATCTGAAACTGGTCGAGCAGATCGAGGCGTCGTCGCGGCAGGTGGAAGAATTGCAGGCGGCGTTGCAGGCCGTGAAAGTGGAAGCGCTGACAGATGGCCTGACCGGCCTCGCCAATCGGCGCATGTTCGACGACACCCTGAAGCGCCGCGTTGAGGATGCGGCCGCGACCGGCGCTGAGCTCTGCATCGCCTTCTTCGACATCGATAACATCCGCCGCGTCACCGACAATTGGGGCCATTCGCTGGGCGACCAAGTGTTGCGCTACATCGCCTCCGTGCTGCGCGCGCATGCGCAAGGCGACGTCATGGCCGCGCGTATCGCCAACGAGGAATTCGCGCTCATCATGCCGCGCACGAACCTGGCGCTGGCCGAAGCACTTTGCGCGCGCGTGGCCCGCGCCGTGAAATCGAAGCGCCTCTCGGTGAAATCCACCGGCGACGTGATCGGCGAAATCACTATGTCGATCGGCGTCGCGCGTTTCAGTGCGCCGGAGACGATGGATGCGTTGGTGGAGCGTGCATCGGCGTGCGTGCATGCGGCGGTAGCAGACGGCCGCGACCGCATTTTCACCGATCTACAACTCTCGCGGCGCCAGAACGCGGCTTAGTCCGCGTTGCGAACAAAGGCGAAACACGTCAGCCTGCGCGCATGTCGCGAATCATGGCGCAGGCCTTTGACGATTTGAACGCAGAACAGCGTGCGGCGGTGGAGCATGGGCTTGAGCCGTTGCTTGTCATCGCCGGCGCGGGTTCGGGCAAAACCAAGACGCTGTCGTGCCGCGTAGCACACCTGGTCGCGAACGGCGCCGATCCGTCGCGCATTCTGTTGCTCACATTCTCGCGCCGCGCGGCGAGTGAGATGATTGCGCGCGTCGGCAAAGTGATGAGCGGCGATGTGCGCATCCCGTGGGCGGGCACGTTTCACGCCATCGGCGCGCGGCTGTTGCGCGAACTGGCGCCAGTGATCGGTATCGATCCCGAGTTCACCATTCACGATCGCAGCGATAGCGCTGATCTTATGGGCATGGTGCGCCAGGAGCTTGGCGTCGCGACCGGCGCGAAGCGCTTTCCGATGAAGGGGACATGCCTCGCGATTTATTCGCGCGTTGTGAATGCGGATGAGACGATCGCTGACGCGCTCGCCGCTGCGTTTCCGTGGTGCCGTGAATGGGAAGCGGAGCTGAAGCGGCTTTTCGCGGCGTATGTCGAGGCGAAGCAGAAGCAGAACGTGTTGGACTATGATGATCTGCTTTGGCTCTGGGCCGAGGCGATGCAGGAGCCTGCGCTGGCGCAAGAGGTTGGTGCGCGCTTCGATCATGTGATGGTCGATGAGTATCAGGACACGAACAAGCTGCAGGCGCGCATTCTGCTGGCGATGAAGCCGGATGGGCGCGGCGTTACGGTCGTCGGCGACGATGCGCAGTCGATCTACTCTTTCCGCGCCGCCGACGTGCGCAACATTCTCGATTTCCCGAAGCTGTTCACGCCGGACGCGCGGCTGGTGACGCTGGAGCAAAACTATCGCTCCACTTCGCCCATCCTTGCGGCGTCGAACGCGGTGATCGATCTGGCGAAGGAGCGCTTCACCAAGAATTTGCGCACGTCACGCGCGGGTGGCGCTGCGCCGAAACTTGTCAGCGTCCGCGATGAGGCGGCGCAGGCGGCGTATATTGCGGAGAGCGTGCTCGATGCGCGCGAACGCGGCATGACGTTGATGCAGCAGGCGATACTTTTCCGCGCTGCGGATTTCTCCGCGCCGGTGGAGCTTGAGTTAGCTAAGCGCGACATCCCGTTCGTGAAGTTCGGCGGCCTCAAATTCCTCGAAGCCGCGCATGTGAAGGACTTTCTCGCCATTTTGCGTTGGGCGCAAAACGGTGGCGACCGCATCGCAGGCTTCCGTACGTTGCAGCTCATACCCGGCGTCGGCCCCGCACGCGCGGCGCGCATTCTCGATGCGGTCGATGAAACCGGCGCGTTCGGCGTCGTCCGCAACACTGCGCCGCCCGTTGGCGCGAGTGAGCAGTGGGAAGGCCTGAAAGACATGCTGGCCTCGATGGCGAAGACGCCAACATGGCCGAGCGATCTCGATCTCGCTGCGCGCTGGTATGGCCCGATGATGAACGAGCGCTATGACGATGCGCGCGTGCGCCTGGGCGATATCGAGCAAATGCAGCGCATCGGCGCGACGTTCGCGTCGCGCACCAGCTTCCTCACCGAACTCACGCTCGATCCGCCGAACTCGACCAGCGATGAGAGCGGGCCGGCGATGAAGGACGATGACTATCTCATCCTCTCGACCATCCACTCAGCTAAAGGCCAAGAGTGGAAGAACGTGTTCGTGCTCAACGTCGTCGATGGCTGTATGCCGTCCGATCTCGGCGCGGGCTCGACGGCGGAGCTGGAGGAGGAGCGGCGCTTGCTCTACGTGGCGATGACGCGCGCCAAGGACGAGCTGCATCTCATCACGCCGCAGCGTTTCTATCATACGCAGCAAGGCAAAGGCGGCGACAAGCACGTCTACGCCATCCGCTCGCGCTTTCTGCCAAGCGACATTCTGCCGAAGTTCGAGCAAACCGCGTGGGCGCCGGATGTCGGTACGAATGACGCACGCATTGGCGCGCCGTTGCCGAAGATTGATCTCGCCGCGAAAGCACGCGGACGCTTCGGCTAAGCGCGCTTCTGCGGCATAGGAATGAAGCTCGACGTCCGCGCTTTGTACGCTTCGTAGTCCGGACGCGTTTTCTTCAGGTGTGGCTCAGTCGTCGGCGCGCCGCTGACGCTGGTGAGCAGATACGTGATCAGCAGCGGACCTGGCAACGCCCACAGCCCGAGCGGCGTCTCAAGCGCGACAGCGAATATGCCCCACCAAGTGCAGAGTTCGCCGAAATAGTTTGGATGCCGCGAATAGCGCCAGAGGCCGCGGTCCATCACTTTGCCTTTGTTCGCTGCGTTGGCTTTGAACGCCGCGAGCTGTGCGTCCGCGATCGCTTCGTAGAGAATGCCAAACGCAGCGATGCTCGCGCCCGCAATTGCAAGCACACCAAACGTGCGCGCTTCGCCGAGCTGACCAAGCTGGGCCGGCAACGCCATGATGATCTGCAAGATCATTTGCGGGCCGAACACGAAGAGCAGGGATGTCGTCGCGAAATTCCAGCCGCGTTTGGTGCGCGCGTTGTCGATCATGCGCGCGTAGCGGCGATCCTTGCCGTGGCTGCGCCAACGCCAGAGCAGGAATATCCCCAGCCGCAGGCCCCAGGCGGAGGCGAGAAGGGCGACCGCCCAACCATGTGCCGTAGGCGCCGAGACCTGCGTCCAGGTCGTCCAGACCAGCACCAGGACGCCCAAGCCCCACCAGGAATCGATGAAGCTGGGGTCTTGTAGCCGGATGCTCACCAGCCAAAGAACGAGGAAAAAGCCTGCCGAAACAAGCAGATTGATCCCCAGAACCGACAGCGCCTCAAACATTCGCGTCTCCTCGACAGCCCTTCTACGCGCGAATCGGGCGAACGGCTCCCCGCGACCGACCGCTGGGAGCGGGCGACGAACGGGCTAGGTATCCGTATCGAAATTCGATATGGGTGGCTGGAACAAGTTTTCCCGGCCGAGGAGCCACCCATGCTCGAGATCAAGAACCTCACCCACAAGTATCCGAACGGCGTGCTGGCGCTGAACGACGTCAATCTGACGATCGGGGCGGGGATGTTTGGACTGCTCGGGCCGAACGGCGCCGGCAAGTCGACTTTGATGCGCGTCGTCGCGACGCTGCAAACGCCAAGCTCGGGCAGCGTGCGCTTTGGCGAACTCGATGTCGTCAAGCAGCCGGAAATGCTGCGTCGGACTTTGGGCTACCTGCCGCAAGATTTCGGTGTCTATCCGCGCGTCTCCGCCGAAGCCATGCTCGATCACCTCGCCGTGTTGAAGGGGCTCACCAACGGCAAAGAGCGCCGCGACGCGGTGCAGGGGCTGTTGAACAAGGTCAATCTCTACAACGTGCGCAAGAAGGCGCTCGCTGGTTATTCCGGCGGCATGCGTCAGCGTTTCGGCATCGCGCAAGCTTTGCTCGGCGATCCGAAACTCATCATCGTTGACGAGCCGACCGCGGGTCTCGATCCCGAAGAGCGCAACCGCTTTCTCAATCTACTCGCCGCAATCGGCGATGATGTTGTCGTCATTCTCTCGACGCACATCGTTGAAGACGTGTCGCAACTCTGCCCGCGCATGGCGATCCTCGCCGGTGGGCGCGTTGTGCGCGAAGGCTCGCCGGAAGGCTTGCGCCAAGAAATGCAAGGCCGCGTTTGGCGCGCGACGATCGCACGCGAAGAGCTGGAAGCTGCACGCCAGCGCTACAATCTGATCTCCGAACGCCTCGTCGGTGGGCGCACCGTGATCCACGTCGCTGCTGATGCGCAGCCGAGCCCGGACTTCACCGCCGTCGAGGGCGGGCTCGAGGACGTTTACTTCTCCACGCTCGCCGCCTCGCGCGCGGCTTGATCGGAGAGGGCAATCCTATGTTTGGTAAAGTCGCTTCGTTCGAGTTCGGCTATCAGCTGAAGAACCCGGTCCTATGGATCGCGTTCATCGTTTTCTTCTTGCTGACGTTCGGTAGCGTCACCGTCGATTTCATTCAGATCGGCGCGGCGGGCAACGTCCACGTCAACAGCCCGTTCGCGATCCTGGAGACCACTTCGGTCATGGCCATCTTCGGCCAGTTTGCTGTCGTTGCGTTCGTCGCCAACATCGTCATCCGTGATGACGAGACCGGGTTCGCGCCGATGATCCGCGCGACGCAGATCAGGAAGTTCGACTATCTGTTCGGCCGCTTTGTCGGCGCTTTTGCGGCAAGCTTGATTTCACTGCTCGCCGTGCCGCTGGCCATGTTGCTCGGCTCGTTGATGCCGTGGCTCGATCCGGAGGAACTGGGCCCGGTCGTGCTTTGGCACTACGGCTACGCGTTTCTCGTTGTCGCGCTGCCCACGATGTTCTTGTGCGCTTCGATGTTCTTCGCGTTGGCGACGGTCACGCGCTCAATGATGGCTACCTATCTCGGCGTCATCACATTCTTCATTCTCTATGCAGTTCTCGCCAGCTTATTCGGGCGTCCTGAGTACCGGGACACGGTCTCGCTCCTTGAGCCTTACGGCCGGGGCGCACTGTTCGACGCCACGCGATATTGGACGGCGTCGGACCGCAATACCATGGTCCCGCCGCTCACCGGTCTGTTTCTGGCTAACCGCGCCATTTGGGGCGGGGTGGCGATCGCTTCGCTGGCGCTGGCCTACTTCCTGTTCAGCTTCTCGGCGCGCGGCTCGAAGAAGAAATTCAAGGAAGAGAAGCACGAGGCGGCGCCTGCGCATGTGCTGAGCGTCGGCGCGTCGAAGCAATATTTTGGCGCCGGCGCGTCTTGGACTCAGCTCATCACACGCGCGCGTTTCGAGTTCGGCTATCTCTTCCGTAGCCCAGCCTTCATCGTTCTGATGGCGCTGGGTCTGCTCAATGCCGGCGGCGCACTCTGGTTCTCCACCGAACAGAATGGTGTCATCACCTATCCGGTGACGCGTCTCTTCGCGCAGCTGCTCTCGGGCACGTTCACACTCGGGCCGATCCTGATCGCCATCTATTACGGCGGCGAGCTCGTGTGGCGCGATCGTGAGCGGCGCATCCACGAGATCGTTGATTCAACTCCCGCTCCGGATTGGAGCTTCGTTGCGCCGAAAGTGTTGGCGCTGTTCACAGCACTGTTGGCTGTGCTGCTCGTCGGCATGGGCACCGGCGTCGCGATCCAGGCGATGAAGGGCTACACGAACTTCGAGCTCGATAAGTACGTGCTCTGGTACGTGCTGCCGAACCTTGGCGCCTGCTTTGGCATCGCCGCGCTCTCAGTGTTCCTGCAAGCGATCTCGCCGCACAAATTTGTCGGCTGGGGGCTGATGCTGCTCTATCTGATCAGCACCATCGTGCTGGCGCAGATGGGCTTCGATCATAATCTCTATCTCTATGGCGGCGGCCCGCCGATGCCGACGTCGGACATGAATGTCGGCGGCCATTACTGGATCGCGCCGACCTGGTTCCAAGTTTACTGGACGCTCGGCGCGCTGATCCTCGTCGTGTTCGCCTATCTGCTGTGGCGTCGCGGCGCCGATACGCGGCTCTTCCCGCGCTTGCGCGCCATGCCGCGCCGCATTGCGCAGGGCGGAGGCGTTTTTCTGGCCGTGCTGGTGCTGGGCTTTGCCGGTGTCGGTGGCTGGATTTTCTACAACACCAACGTCTTGAATACGTATCAGTCGAACGTCTCGAATGAGCGCTGGCTGGCGAACATGGAACGCGAACTCATCCAGTATGAGAACGCGCCACAGCCGACGATCACGGACGTAACGCTGACCGTCGATCTGCAACCGCGTCAGCACACGTTCGCCGCGACCGGTGTTTATCAGATCGAGAACCGCACAGGCGCGCCTTTGGCCGAAGTGCATCTGAACTGGCCGCGTCTGCTTGATCTCGATCGTGTCGAAGTCGATGGCGCCGAACTCGCGCGTGATTATACGAGCGAGCCGGAGGCCTATCCGTATCAGATATGGCGCTTCACCACGCCAATGCAGCCGGGCGAGCGCCGCGAGATTCGCTTCTCGACGGCCGATCGCCGCCAGGGCTTCACCAACACGAACGCGTTGTCGAGCGTGCAAAACAACGGTTCGTTCCTGAACAATTTCGGCTTTACGCCGTCGTTCGGCTTCAACCGCGGCGCCACGCTGCAAGACCGCAACGTGCGCCGGCGTCAGAACTTGCCGGTCGATCTGCGTATGCCGACTTTGGAGGACGACGCTGCGCGCCGCTTCCAATATCTGCGCCACGACTCTGATTGGGTAAACGCTGATATCACGGTGACGACCGACGCCGATCAGATTCCGATCGCGCCGGGTTACGTCGTCTCGGATGAGAGCAGCAATGGCCGCCGCACTGTGCGCTTCCGCACCGATGCGCCGATCATGCATTTCTTCTCGATTCAGTCTGCCGCGTACGAAGTCGCGCGCGGGCAATGGAACGACGTGAACCTGGAAATCTATTATCACCCGGAACACGCCTACAATATCGACCGCATGATGCGCGCGATGGAGGTTTCGCTCGATCTTTTCTCGCGAGAGTTCTCGCCGTTCCAATTCCGGCAGATGCGCATCCTCGAGTTTCCGGGTTACGCCAGCTTCGCGCAGGCATTTGCGAACACGGTGCCGTATTCGGAAGATATCGGCTTCCTCAACCGCTTTGAGGAAAGCGACGCCGCGGTCTCCGATCGCATCGATCTGGTCACCTATGTGACCGCGCACGAAGTCGCGCACCAATGGTGGGCGCACCAGCTCATCGGCGCCGACATGCAAGGCTCGACCATGCTCTCGGAAACCTTCGCGCAATATTCGGCGCTGTTGGTGATGGAAGAGATGTACGGGCCCGACCAGGTTCGCCGTTTCTTGCGCTACGAACTCGATCGCTACCTCCGCTCGCGCGGCGGCGAAGTGATCGAAGAGCTGCCTCTGATGCGGGTGGAGAACCAGCCGTATATTCACTACCGCAAAGGCGCGCTGGTGATGTACTTCCTGCGTAACGAAGTGGGCGAAGACGTCGTCAACCGCTCGCTTCAGCGTTTGCTGGAAGCTTATTCGTTCCGCGGCAATCCCTATCCGCGCTCGATCGACTTCGTCACCATTCTGCGTGAAGAAGCCGGCCCGCAGCATGCGCAGCTGATCACTGATCTGTTCGAACGCATCACGCTCTACGATGCGCGCGTGGCGGAAGCGACGGCGACGCAGAACGCGCAAGGCACATGGGATGTCGTCATGCAAGTCGAAGCGCGGAAGTTCTACGCCGACGGCGAAGGCGAGGAGACTGAAGCGCCGTTGAACGAACAGTTCGAGTTCGGCGTGTTCAGCGCTGAACCGGGGCGTGGTTCGTTCTCGTCAGAAGACGTGATTGCGTTCGAACGCCGTTCGCTATCGAGTGGGCGTCAGGAAATCCGCTTCACCGTCGCGCGCGAACCGAGCCACGTCGGCGTCGATCCGTACAACAAACGGATCGATCGCAACTCGGCGGACAATGTGATGGCGGTGACGATAAACAGGTGAGCGTCGTCATTCCGGGGCATCGCGAAGCGATGAACCCGGAACCCATGGGGTTGAAGTGCTGCGTGTTTGCCCCTGGGTTCCGGGCTCTCAGCTTCGCTGAGCCCCGGAATGACGTGTTAGCTGATGCTCTTCAACGCTGCCCGCACCGTATCCGCGATCTGATCGATTTGAGCCTTCTCGATGATCAGCGGCGGCGAGAACGCGATGATGTCGCCGGTGACGCGCACCAGCACGCCGGCGTCGAAGCATTTGCGGAAGACTTCGAGCGCACGCGCCGTCGGCGCACCGGGGCGCGGCTCGAGTTCGATGCCGCCGATCAGGCCAAGATTGCGAATGTCGATCACATGCGGCGCGTCGCGCAGGCCGTGCATCGCGTTTTCCCAATAAGGCGCAAGCTCGGCGGCGCGTTCGAACAAGCGTTCGTCGCGATAAACATCGAGTGTCGCCAATCCTGCGGCGCAGGCGAGCGGATGGCCGCTCGTCGTGTAGCCATGGAAGAGTTCGATTGGCGTATCGGCGTTGGCGAGGATGATGTCGTAAATCTCACGCGAACACGCCACGGCGCCCATCGGCACAGCGGCGTTGGTGATCGCTTTCGCCATGGTCAGAATGTCCGGCTTCACGCCGAAAAAGTCCGCCGCAAACGGCGCGCCGAGACGGCCGAAGCCGGTGATGACTTCATCGAAGATCAGCAGAATATCGTGCTTGGTGCACAGCTCCCGAAGACGCTTCAAGTAATTCTTCGGCGGCATGATCACGCCGGTTGAACCAGCGACCGGCTCAACGATCACCGCAGCAATCGTGCTCGCATCATGGAGCGCCACGATCTGCTCCAGCGCGTCGGCGAACTCTAGCCCGCCATGCTCCGGCTCTCCGCGTGAGAACGCGTTGCGCTTGATGTCGAGCGTATGCGGCAGGTGATCGACGCCGGCTACCATCGGGCCATACGTCATGCGATTGCGCACAATGCCGCCAACGCTGATGCCGCCGAAATTGGTGCCGTGATAGCCGCGCTCGCGGCCGATCAGGCGATACTTGCCCGGCTTGCCGCGCGCCTTCTGGTAGGCGAGCGCGATCTTCAACGCCGTATCAGCGCTCTCGCTGCCGCTATTGGTGAAAAAGATGCGGTCGAGCTGATCTGGCAAAATTGCGCCAAGACGATTGGCGAACTTGAATGCGGCCGGATGGCCAAGATTGAACGTCGTTGCGTAATCAAGCTCAGCCGCCGCGCGTTGGATTGCTTCGACGATCGGCTTGCGCCCATGCCCTGCGGCGCAACACCATAAGCCCGACGTGGCATCGAGGACCGCGCGACCATCGGGCGTGTAATAGTGCATGCCCTCGGCGCGCACGATCATGCGCGGATCGGCCTTGAACGCCTTGTTCGGCGTGAACGGCATCCAGAAGGCGTCGAGTGAGTTGGGGCGTGTGTTGGGCATGCGTGCACTCTCGGACCAGTGCGTGCAAATCTCAACACCCATTCCCGGGGCGCGGCGAAGCCGAGAGCCCGGGACCCATAAACACATCTAGTTGTAGGTTCGCGCTTTCGCTGACGCAGTCGTGTTTATGGGTCCCGGACTTAGCGCTACGCGCTAATCCGGGAATGGGTGGAGGGTCTTAGCGCTCCGGTGAAATCTCGATCGTCCGCCATTGTTCGAGGGCGAACATCTCCGACTGATCGTTATAGTGCCTGCTATCCGGCCGCTCACTCGCGCCCCATTGGTGGATAACGCGCGCCGACAGCGTGCCGTCCGGCGCCCAATCCATCACCATCATGAAGCCATCGCCGAAATTCGCGTTGGCGCGGCCGTCATCGTCATACGCCCAGCGCAACGCACGCAGCACGTCCGGCGCGCCCTCAAGCGGCAGATCGACATCGCCGCGCCGTAAGCGCAGCACGTCGCCAAGCGGGGGATCGATGCGGCCGAAGTGCTGACGTAGCTGTGCTGCTGCATCGCGCGCGGATTGCACCGGATCGGGTCGCGGCTCATTGGCGCGCTCGGCGTTGTAGAGCGTCTGAAACGCCATGCCGACCAGTGCTGCCGCTGGGCTATCATTTGCGGCGCGCCGATCCCAGCTACGCAGCAGGTTCTGGATTTCCGTAAGCTCCGCATCGCCGGTCGCATCAGCCGCGAGGATCAGGCGGACCATCTCCATCGTCTGTGAGCGTTCGCTCGATGTTAGATCAAACTTCGCTTCCAGCAATTGCGCGTCACTGAAGCGCGCGAGCGGCGAGAGGATTTCCATGGCGCGATAGCCGCGATTGGTGACGTAGGTTTCGATCGCGGGCGCGGCGTCCGGGAAGGCGTCGGGGCCGATATTGGCGCTCTCATCGGTGATCGCCCACGGTGCGCCGTTGGTGCTGGCGAGCCAGCCGGAGGAGGGATCGATCAGTTCGGGCGCGTCGACGCGATCGTCCATTGCCCAAACATTGGCGCTGGTATCGCCCGGCACGCAGCCACGCCAATCGTAGCCTTCGGCGCGGCGCGGGATGATGGCGTTGTAGAGATAGCCGATGCGGCCGGTCTGATCGGCGTACATGAAATTGAACGACGGGATCGCGCGCATAGCCATTGCTTCGCGCCATTGCTCGTAATTTTCCGAGCGGCCCATGCGATAGAATTGCTCCAGCGCCCGCAACTCGCCTTCGCCTGCATAACGCACCGCGACCCAGCCATCGGCTGTTTCAAACGCCGGCCCATGCACAGTGAAGCGCAAGGTGCGCGGCACCGGGATGGTGAACCAGCCCATCTTCACCCAAAGCCAGATCGTGCGCGTCTCGAAGCGCCGCCATTCGCCGTCGAAGAAATATTGGCCGCGATGCTCGTCGTCTGTGGTGAGCTGATAAATGTCGGCAAGGTCAGGCAGGTTTACAGTCGCCGCAAAACCCAGGCGCCCGTTGGTGCCGAGCACTGGGAAGGGCGAGCCGGGGAAGAGGCCGCCGTGCATCAGCCAGCCCGTGTCGCTCGACACGCGCGCCTCGTACCACGCCACCGGCCCGGCCCACGGCTGGTGCGAGTTCACGATCAGCCGTGTGTGTCCGTCATCGCTGCGGCGAGGCGCTACGGCGAACGCGTTCGAGCCCCAATCGCTCATCGGGCCTCGCGCTTCTTCGACGGTGCAGGGATGCCCGTCTTCGTTGGCGACCATGCCGAGCGTGCGCTCGAAGCCCCAGAACAGCGGCACCGTCAGCGCGGAGCCTGCGATCACGTCGCGGCCAGTGATGTTGTGCGCGTTCGGCAGCACTTCATCGGGATGTTCAGCCGCGTATGCGTTCAGGCCATCGGCGTAGGCTTCGACGATGGCGCGGAACTCCGGTGAGATGTCACTTTCGTAGCGCTCTTCGACGGAGCGTTCGATACCGAGCATGTGCCAAAGAAAATCCGAGCGCGCGCCTTCTTCGCCGAGATAGGCGCCGAGCTTGCCGCGTCCGAGCAGGACGGTGATCTGGATAGTCTCGAAATTGTCCTCGGCGTGCGCGTAGGCGAGGCCATAGGCGGCGTCGGCGTCGGTGGCGCCGTGGACGTGGGGCACACCGTAGTCGTCGCGGGTGATTGTAAAGTCGTAGGCGCGTGTCGCGGCCTGCGGCGGCGGTGCGCAGCTGGCAGCGAGCGCGAACGCGGTCAGCAGCGCGGCAAGTCGTTTCATGGGGTCCCCTCGCGGATCACCATGGCCGCGCGGCGCGCGGTGTTCAAGCGTGACGCAAGGGGCGGCAATGCGCTAAAGGCTGCGCGTGAGCCTATCTGATCTCATCGCCCGCGAAACGCAGCGGTTCATCGAAACGCATCCCAAGAGCGCCGCTCACGCTGGCGCACTGAAGGAGCATTGGCTGTTCGGCGCGCCGTTTCATTGGATGAATGATTGGGCCGCACCCACCGCGATCATCGCCGAAGACGGCGAAGGCGCGGTGCTGACTGATATCGACGACAACACCTATGACGATTTCTGCCTCGGCGACACGCCGGGCATGTTCGGCCACGGTCGTCCCGAGATCGCTCGCGCGATCGCCGAGCAAGCGCGACGAGGCGCTACGTTTATGCTGCCGACGGAAGAGGCGGCGAGCGTCGGCGCGTTGTTAGCCGAGCGCTTTGGCCTGCCGTTCTGGCAAACGACGCTCTCAGCATCCGACGCCAACCGCGCTGTTATCCGCTGGGCGCGCGCGGTGACTGGCAAATCGGTGATCGTCGTCTTCGACGGTTGCTATCACGGCATGGTCGAGGATTGCTTCGTCGAGCTGCGCCACGGCCGCACGCGGCCGGATGCAGGCCTCATAGGCCAAGTCTTCGACATGACGCGCACCACACGCGCCGTGCCGTTCAACGATATTCGCGCGTTGGAGGCAGCGCTCGCGCAAGGTGATGTCGCCGCGATCCTGGCCGAGCCGGCGATGACCAATTGCGGGATGATTCTGCCGGAAGAGAAATTCTGGAAGCGCGTGCAAACGCACGCAAAGACGGCAGGCGCGCTGCTCATTCTCGATGAGACGCACACGCTCTCCACCGGCCCAGGCGGCGCAACGAAGGCCTGGGGCTTGGCGCCCGATGCGCTCGTCATCGGCAAAGCTATCGCTGGTGGTTTTCCTGCAGCCGTGTGGGGTGTGAGCGCTGAGCTGGGCGAGAATATCGCCGCCGTCCCAACCGGGGGAGGTCGCTCGGGTATCGGCACCACGCTGGCCGGCAACGCTATGGGCATCGCCGCCATCGGCGCGACGCTCCGTGAAATCGCGACGCCGGAGGCTTACGCTACGATGCTTGAAGGCGCGGAAGCGCTGGTCGCCGCGCTCAACGCCGTTATCGCCAAGCACAAGCTGCCCTGGTGCGTCGTCCATGTTGGCGCGCGTGCGGAGATCATCTTTGCGCCCGAGCCGCCAACGAACGCCGCCACCATGCGTCCGGCTTTGGCGCAGGCCGAACTCAACCACGCGCTCCACCTGTATCTGATCAATCGCGGCATCCTGATCGCGCCGTTTCACATGATGATGCTGGTCAGCCCCCTGACCACGCGAGATCAGATTGACCGGCTCGCCGCAGCGGTCGATAGCTTCGCCGGCAAGATCACCAGTTAGCGATGTACGTGCTCATCCGGCATCTCGCGTGGAGCGACGCACGACCTCGTGGCTCCGACTACGGAAACTTGCTCGTGCGCGCACGCTAACTCTCAAGTGATGATCGAAACTCTTCCACCGCTTGTTGGTAGGGCTTCCATGCGTCTTCGGCGGCTGCTCTCGCTGTTGAATGCTGCCGAAGCGCCGTGTCTAGGGCACGCTGCGCCTTTTCCAACTGGTTCTTGCGCAGACCATACACCAGCCACTGGATCGGGTATAAGATTAGAGCCATCAATGGCCAAAAGATGAGAGCCAAGACGGGTATTGAAACGAGAGATGGAATTGGACCGTATATTCGCTCAGCAATTTGCAAGACAAACAAGGCGATAATTCCTGTCCCGGCGACGCCCACGGCGCCACCGCAACCCATGCCAAAATTGTACTCAGGCGTTTCTCCTACAGCGTCTCGCGCGGCGTGCACTTTATTTTCGCGATGAGCCAACTCGGCTTCGGCTTGATCAAGAGCCTTTACAACCGAAAGCACGTTCCACTTTTCACGCTGCTCAGCTGTAAATCTTTGGATCACAGCTTCGCGCTGTTCGTTCGCTTCACGCTCGTGAAGCCGCCGCTCCTGCTCGCGAAGCCGTTTCGTCGCTTCGATTTCTTCTGACTCAGCGAGCGCTTGAACATGAGCGTGCGCAAAACTCCGTTCGCCCACGAGGCGGTCGGTGAGTTCGACGCCGCGCCATTTGGTGCTAAAGCGCTCTACCTGTGGGTCAGCCTCTGCGAGCAACCTTCTGGCAAACGCCGGAGAGGTTTCGTTCCGAATCTTTTGTAACAACTGCCAGACGGGCCCGAACTCCTCTAGCTGGGCAATGCGTGTTCTGGCCTCTAGGCCTTGTTCGGTGCCAACGTAGTTTTCTGCGAAGCGTCTTAGTTCCTCGATGTTGTTCGAGGCTTTCAGTCGGCTCCAAATTTCTGCTGCCGATTTCTGTTCCTCCGTCGTTGGCACGGAGACGGAGCCCGATAGTGCTCCTTCACGTAACGCCCTGATGAGCGTATCCATGTCGCGATGAAAATCTGGGTCCCTGCGAATCCTGGCCGCCTGCATACCCGAAAGAGGACGAAGCGAAGTTGGCAAATCTCGCTCACGCGGCATTTCCGTGTTGTGGAGTAGGATTGGAATTACTTGAGTCCCGCCCTCCAGGGCCGTCTCAATCTCCAATCGCACGTGATCGAGCTGATCGTCGAGCCTACGTCCCTCGGATGGAGTTTCGAAAGCGAGCCACCTCGGTCCGATTACCGTGAGGAAAACCCTGCATTGCGCGAGCACCAGCCGAATGTGTTTTGCGAAGTCCTGTCCCACCGGAATTTTGTGAACGTCGATGAAGACGGCCTCCACTCCGAATTCGGTCTTGAGGCGTTCGAATATTCGTGCGGACGCGTCCGCGGAGTCGTCGCGCCGATAACAGATGAAGATTGATTCTCGATTCACCAGCGCCTCGGCGCGACCATCGGAAGAGTAAGATCGCTCATACCACGACGCGAAGTTGTTACAAGAAAGCGCACCTTCGTCCTTGCCGTGCGGCTTTCTCCAGTAGGCCGGCAGTTGCAGGCCCTGCCGTAACCGGTCCATAAACCCCCATGACCATCGCCGACGCCAAAGAGTGCAAAACCTTCCTCGACAAGCACCCTGAGATCCAGTTCTTCGAGATCGTCTTCACCAACATGGCGGGCGTGCCGCGCGGCAAACGCCTGCGCCGTCATGAGATCGAGGCGGTGTACGCGCAGGGACGCTTCCTGCCGGGCTCGATCCTGGTCAATGACATTACAGGGCAGGACGTCGAAGCCACTGGGCTTGTCTGGGAAGATGGCGACGCGGACCGTGTCGCGCGGCCGATCGCTGGCCGCATCACGCCGGCGCCGTGGCTCGGGGCGGACGTCGCGCAAGTGCCGCTGACCATGTACGAGCTCGACGGCAAGCCGCACGATCTCGATCCGCGGCATGTG
This sequence comes from uncultured Terricaulis sp., assembly GCA_964405865.1. Taxonomy (GTDB): domain Bacteria; phylum Pseudomonadota; class Alphaproteobacteria; order Caulobacterales; family Aquidulcibacteraceae; genus Vitreimonas. The sequence continues at coordinate 341,570 of CAYOPM010000002.1, forward strand.
CTGCAACGCGTGATCGATCGCTACACGGCTGACGGGCTCGTACCTGTCGTCGCGTGTGAGCTTGAATATTATCTCGTCGACGCGCGCCGCACGCCGAACGGCAAAATCCAGCTGCCGCCGTCGCCGCTGACCGGCGATCGCGCCACGCAGCATCAAGTCTATGGGCTTCGCGAAGTAGAGGAGGCGTCAGGATTTCTGCGCGATCTCTGGATTGCTGCTGACGCGATGGGCATTCCGCTTGAAGGTGCGATTAGCGAATACGCACCGGGCCAATTGGAACTCACTTTGAAGCATCACGCCGATGCGCTGCGCGCTGCTGACGATGCAGTGCTTTATAAGCGTGCGGCGAAGGGCGTCGCGTTGCGGCACGGATGCGAAGCGACGTTCATGGCCAAACCGTTCGCCGATCTCGCCGGCTCCGGCATGCATCTGCATGTCAGCGTCAACGACAAGGCGGGCAAGAACATCTTCGCGTCGGAAAAGCCCGAGGGAGAGCCGGTGTTGGCGCACGCGATCGGCGGCATGAAAGCGCTGCTGGCGGACTCGATGGCGATCTATGCGCCGAACGCCAATTCCTATCGCCGCTTCCGCGCCAATTCATACGCGCCGGTTGCGCCAACCTGGGGCGTCAACAACCGCACCGTGTCGTTCCGCGTGCCCGCAGGCGCGCCGAACACGCGTCATATCGAACACCGCGTCGCCGGCGCCGACGCGCACCCAGCGCTCGCACTCGCAGCGCTTCTTGCTGCAGTGCACCATGGCATCACCAACAAGACCGACCCGGGCCCGGCGATCGTGGGTGACGGCTACAGCCAGGCCGAGGGCGGCGAGAAGATCCCGACCAATTGGTTCGCCGCGACCGATCGCTTCGCGGAGTCAGCCCTCTTGAAAGACTATTTGGGCGAGCGCTTTGTGAAGATGTACTCGATCGTCAAACGGGTTGAGCAGGATCGCTTCCAAAGCATGATCCCGGATATTGATTATGACTGGTATTTGCGTGCTTGTTAGCAGGCGGATGCCGGGAGAAGGCTAAGCGGGGCCGCCGCGAGCGGTTGGATCAGGAAAGGGCGCATCAGCATGGCTAAGGGCAGATACCTCCGGGGCGCATCGCGCCGCTCAATCCTCCAGCAATTCGGCGGCGTCGCCGTCGGCATTTCGTTCGGCGGATTAGCCGGTTGCGGCGGCGGGGGCGGCGGTGGCCGCACTGTGAACGTCCACAATTGGGCGACCTATACAGGCGAGACCACCAACGACGACTTCCAGACCGCCACCGGCATCACCGTCAACTACACCAACTTTGCCAGCAACGACGAACTCTTCGCGCAATTCCGCGCCGGCAATCCCGGTTACGACGTGATCGTGCCGTCGAACGAATACGTCACGCGCATGGCGCAAGCGCAGATGCTGCAAGAGCTGGATAAAGCGCAGATCCCGAACGCAGCGAACATTCTGCCGGACTTCCAGGAAGCGGGCTTTGACCCGGGCCGCCGTTTCTCGATGCCCTACACTTGGCTCTGCATCGGCATCGGCTATCGCAAGAGCGCGATGCCAAACCCGACCTTCGTGCCCAATTCTTGGCGCTACCTGCTCGACTCCGCGCAGTTCAGCCAGCGCATCGCGGTGCTGGGCGAGTCCGCCGACCTCATCCGCCTCGCGGCCAAGTACAAGGGCCACTCGATCAACGGCATCACGCCGGCCGTGCTGACCGAAGTCGAGCAAATGCTCATTCGTCAGAAGCCGCACATCAAGCAATTCCACGCCGATACCGGCCAAGATCTGCTTGCCTCGCGCGAAGTCGACATCGTCATGGAGTACAACGGCGACATCGCTCAAGCGATCACCGAGGACGATGATCTCGCATGGACCTTCGCCACCGAAGGCAGCATGCAGAACCAGGATTGCCTTTGCATCCCGACGGGCGCGCCGAACATCGAAGCGGCCTACGCCTACATCAATTATGTGCTCGATGGCCCGCCCGGCGCCGGCATCGCCGAGTATATTCAGTACGCCACGCCAAATGGCGCCGCGCGCGACCTGATGCCGGACACCTACAAGAACAATCCGATCGTTTATCCGCCGGCGGAAGAGATGGCGAAACTCGAGTACGGCGCGTTCGAAGGCGACGACGTTTCCCGTCAATACGAAGAAATCTTCACGCGCATCAGCGCGGCGTGATGAACTTGGACCGCCGGCGTTTCGCCGGCGGTTTACTTTCGGTTTCGGGCATCCGCCGGCGAGGCGTCGGCGGTCCAAGGGGAGCCAATGGAGCAATCCTGGAAACGGGCGAAGGCGGCGTTTGCGGCGATCTCGATTCCGCCGCTCGCTTGGCTATTCCTGTTCTTCCTGATCCCGCTCAGCGTCATCTGGGTTTACACGTTCGGTGAGAACACCGGCCCGACGACGATCGATTTCACCGGCACGTTCGACAATTACACGCGCGCCCTCGAGCCGCTGTTTCTGAGCATTTTCGTCAAGAGCCTGATCGTTGCGGGCATCACGACGCTGCTTTGCCTCATCATCGGTTTTCCGGTTGCGCTCGCCATCGCCTTTGCGTCGCCGAAGCTTAAAGCGTGGCTCTTGCTCGCGATCATGCTGCCGTTCTGGACGAATTTGCTCATCCGCACCTTCGCGCTAATCGCGGTGCTGCGGGAGCAGGGCTATGTGAACTTTGCGCTCGAATGGCTCTGGAATAACGCCAGCGGTTTCATGACGCTCGTCGGCCTGCAGCCGCTCGGCGAGTACGAGCCGCTGACTTTGCTCTACAACAACACTGCCGTGATCATCGGCCTCGTCTACGTCCACCTGCCGTTCATGGTGCTGCCGCTTTATTCGGCGCTCGACCGCATGGATCGCTCGCTCATGGAAGCGAGCCTCGATTTGGGCGCGGGGCATCTCCGCACGATTTGGCGCGTTGTCGTGCCGCTGGCGGCGCCCGGCATCGCGTCGGGCATCCTCATCACGTTCATCCCAGCGCTTGGCGCCTATCTGACGCCCGATCTGCTCGGCGGCACCGATAGCCAGATGATCGCCAACGTCATCGAGCGCCAGTTCAAGCGCGCAAATGACTGGCCGTTCGGCGCGGCGCTCTCTTTCTTGCTCATGTACCTCACCTTCATCGCCATCGCCGTTCAGGCCTTGGTCCAACGCCGTAGCGATCGGAGAAGCTGATGGCGGACCAAGCTCTCACCTCGATGCCGAAGGTCGGCGGCGGCAAGAAGCGCGAAAAGCGCGATAAGCCGGGACCGCTCGACTACATGCGCGCGTGGCCGCTGCAGATCATCGTCGGCGCGACTTTGCTCTTCCTCTATCTGCCGCTGATCACTTTGATGGTTTTCAGCTTCAATGACAGCCGCCGCAACATCGTCTGGCAGGGTTTCACCACCGATTGGTATGTGAAGGCGTTCAATAATGAGTCTCTGGCGCAAGCATTCTGGAATTCGCTGACCATCGCGTTCTTCTGCACCATCTTCAGCGTCATTCTCGGCGCGCTCGCGGCGGTGATGCTCTGGCGCTTCCGCTTTCCCGGCAAAACCGCCGTCGAAGGCACGATGGCGCTGCCGATCGTTGTGCCGGAGATTTGCCTCGGCGTTGCGATGCTCGTCTTCTTCTCGCGCGTGATGCCGTGGCCGACTGGTCTGCCGTGGCCGCTCAATCTGGGCGCCATCATCATCGCGCACATCTCGTTTGCGTTTCCGTTTGTCGCCACCGTCGTCCGCGCGCGGCTGGCTTCGTTTAATCGCGAGCTGGAGGAGGCGGCTAAGGATTTGGGCGCGAGCGAGTGGCGAACATTCTGGGATGTGCTGGTGCCGCACATGCAGCCCGGCCTGATCGCAGGCGCATTGCTGGCCTTCACCTTGTCGCTCGATGATTTCGTCATCACCTTCTTCACGGCCGGGCCGGACACAGTGACGTTCCCGGTGAAGGTCTACTCGATGCTGCGCTTCGCGGTGACGCCCGAAGTGAACGCCGCCTCGACCGTGCTCATCGTTGTCACCGTTATTCTCACGGCGATTGGTCTGCAGATGCAGAACAGTCTGTCCAAGGAGCAGAAAGCGTAATCCATGACAGACGCTCAAACCTCCGCCCAGGCCAGACCCGCGCCGCACGTGAAGGACAACGCCATCATTCGCTTCGAAGGCATTACGAAGCGCTTCGGCAAGATGGTCGCGGTCGACAACGTCACGCTCGATATCCGCGAGGGTGAGTTCTTCGCGCTGCTCGGCCCCTCCGGCTGCGGCAAGACCACGTTGCTGCGTATGTTGGCTGGCTTTGAAACACCGACCGAGGGCCGCGTGCTGATCGACGGCAAGGATGTCGCAGCACTGCCGCCGAACAAGCGGCCGGTGAACATGGTGTTTCAGTCCTACGCTGTGTTTCCGCACATGAAGGTCGCCGACAATGTCGGCTATGGCCTCAAGATGGACGGTGTCGACGGCGGCGAGATCAAGCGCCGCGTCGAAGAGGCGCTTGAGCTTGTGAAGCTCGGCGGCCTGGGCACGCGCATGCCGGATCAACTCTCCGGCGGTCAACGACAGCGCGTTGCACTCGCTCGTGCTCTCGTGAAGCGCCCGCGCGTGCTATTGCTCGACGAACCGCTCTCTGCGCTCGATGCCAAGCTTCGCGATCAGATGCGTTCTGAACTGACGTCGCTGCAGGAGAAAGTCGGCATCACCTTCATCATGGTGACGCACGATCAGGATGAAGCACTCGCCATCGCTACGCGCTGCGCCGTCATGAATAGAGGCGTGCTGACGCAAGTCGCGACGCCGGCCGATCTCTACGAATTCCCAAACTCGCGTTTCGTTGCTGACTTCGTCGGCAGCGTGAACATGTTCGAAGGCGTGCTGGAGCAGGACGAGCCGAACCAGGCGCAAGTCCGCTGTAAAGAGCTGGGCGCGCCGGTTTATTTGGATCACGGCGTTACCGGCGCCCGGGGATCGACGGTCTGGGTCGCACTTCGCCCCGAGAAAATCGAGATGCACAAACGCGCCGAAGGCTCGACGCCGATGAAGATGGAGGATGCACCAGCGGGGACCAACGTAGTTCCCGGCATTATCCGCGACATCGTTTACCTTGGCAGCGAGACCAATTTCGAAGTGGAACTCGAAGGCGGTCGCCGCGTGAAGACGTTCCGCTCCAATCTGACGCGCTACGATCAGGAAGATTTTACCTGGGACGAACCAGTTTGGCTGGCCTGGCACGCCTGTTCGCCGGCGGTGTTGCTATCTTAGAACCATGACCACCACACGACCCGTTCTCGGCGTTATCGCCTGCAATCGCACCGTCGAAGGCCAAGAGGCGCAGGCGGTGATGACGCGCTATCTCATCTCCGCGCTCAAGTACGCGGATTCCGCTGCGCTGTTGGTGCCAGCGCTGCCCGAACTGATGCACCCAAAAGAGATCGCGCCGCGCTTGGATGGCATCTTGCTCACCGGCACCCCGTCCAATCTCGATCCGAAGCGCTATGGCGTCATCATAGACGATGCGCCTGGCCCATTTGATCCAGGCCGCGATGAAATGACGGCGCAGCTGATCGACGCGATGATCGAAGCGGGCAAGCCGGTCTTCGGCATCTGCCGTGGCTTCCAGGAGCTCAACGTCGCGTTCGGCGGCACGCTGCGTCGCGATATGGCCGAGAACGCCGAACTGATCGCACACCACGCGCCCAGCCACAAAACCTTCGCCGAGTATTTCGAGCACATTCACCCGGTGAATCTGATCGAAGGCGGCGTGCTGGAGCGCGCTTATAAGACCGACGAACTCAATGTCGTCAGCGTCCACTATCAAGGCGTCGATACGCTCGGCAAAGGCCTGACGGTGGAAGCCACCGCGCCGGATGGCGTCATCGAAGCGATCTCCGCCAACATCAACGGCGCGCCCGTTCTCGCGGTGCAATGGCACCCGGAGTGGAAGGCGCACGAGAATCCCCAGAGCCAAACCTTCTTTAAGCTTTTGGGACGAGCACTCCGGCGTGAACCGCTCGTCGCCTAATCAGCGACGCAAGAACGACAAAACGAGGGAAGAGCAATGGTCGCCCGCAATTACGACATACCCGAACTGCGCCGCCTCGATGTCGCGCACCATTTGCCGGCGCAAGCCAATTACGGCGAGCTCGAAAAGCTCGGCGGCAGCCGCATCATCACGCGCGCCGAAGGCTGCACGATCTATGACGGCGAAGGCAACGCCATCCTCGACGGCATGGCGGGCCTCTGGTGCGTGAATGTCGGCTATGGCCGCGAAGAATTGGTGCGTACTGCAGCGGAGCAAATGCAGGAGCTGCCGTTCTACAACACGTTCTTCAAGACAGCGACGCCGCCAACCGTGCTGCTCGCGGCCAAGCTCGCCGAGAAACTCGGCGGCGAACTGCAGCATGTGTTCTTCAATTCGTCCGGCTCGGAAGCCAACGACACCGTGATGCGCATGGTGCGTCACTACTGGAATGTCTCCGGCCAACCGAAGCGCACCATCTTTATTAGCCGGCACAACGCCTATCACGGCTCCACGATGGCCGGCGCCAGCCTCGGCGGCATGAAGCACATGCACCCGATCGGCGGCCTCCCGATCCCTGGCGTTGAGCACGTCGCGCAGCCGTATAAATTCAACGAAGGCTTCAACGAAGACGAAGACGCATTCTCAGCACGCTGCGCGCAAGAAATCGAAGATCGCATCCTGAAAGTCGGCCCGGAGAATGTCGCGGCCTTCATCGGCGAACCGGTGCAAGGCGCCGGCGGCGTAATCATTCCGCCGAAGGGTTATTGGAAGCGCGTCGATGCGATCTGCAAGAAGTACGGCATCTTGCTCGTGATGGACGAAGTCATCTGCGGCTTCGGCCGCCTCGGCTCGTGGTTCGGCTTCCAGCATTTCGGCGTGACGCCGGATCTCGTGCCGATGGCGAAGGGCTTGTCGTCCGGCTATCTGCCGATCTCCGCCGTTGGCGTGTCGCGCGAGATCGTCAAGGTGCTGCGCGAGAAGGGCGGCGAGTTCGTTCACGGCTACACGTATTCCGGTCACCCGGTTGCGGCAGCCGTTGCACTGAAGAACCTCGAGATCATCGAGCGCGAAGGTTTGGTCGAGCGCGTGAAGAACGACATCGGCCCTTACTTCGCTGAAGCACTGAAGCGTCTCGATAATGATCCGCTTGTTGGTGAGGTGCGCTCGCTTGGCCTTATCGGCGCCGTCGAGATCGTGTCGCAGAAAGGCACGAACGAGCGCTTTACCGGCAAAGAAGGCAAAGCCGGGCCCATCGTTCGCGATACCTGCATCAAGAACGGCCTAATGGTGCGCGGCATCCGCGACTCCATCGTCATGTGCCCGCCGCTCATCATCACGCGCGCCGAGATTGATCGCATGGTCGACATTGTCGGCCGCTCGCTGCGCGAAGCGGAGCCGGCGTTGCAGGCGCTGAAAGCGGATTAGTCCGCGACGCCGCCCATCACCGCGACAAGCCCTGTGCGCTTGATCAGATCCATGCCGTCAGCGATGTCGCGCGTGATCGCTTCGCGGAGCGCGGCTTCCTCCTTGGCGATGATCGCCTCGATCGCGGCCTTGTGGTTGTCGTAGAGATTCTCGTTGCCGACACGGCCATGCACCACGCGCATGAACGGCCCAAACTGAATCCAAACCGTCTCGATGAGTTGCAACAAGGCAGGTCGGGGTGCAGCGCTATAGAGCACAAAGTGGAAGTTGTAGTTGGCCATCATGTAGGCATCGGCGTTGTCGTCGCCGATCGCTTTGTCGAGCGCCGCGTCCGCCGCGCGTAACGCCTCAACATGCTTTGCCGTGAGATAGGGGAGCGCGACCACTGCCGCCTCGGGTTCAAGCACCAAGCGGCAACCGAGCAAATCGTCGAAGCGCTCTTGCGTCATCGCCGGAACGCGAACGCGGCGTTTCGAGCGGATCGACACCGCACCTTCCGCCGCTAAGCGCGAAAGCGCGTCACGCACCGGCGTTTGGCTAACGCCGAGTTCCGCGGCGATCGTGCGGGTCGAAAGTTCAAATCCCGGCGACATTCGCCCGGTCATCAGACGCTGACGCAATTCGGCGTAAACCGAGGCGTTCAGCCCTTCTTCCCGATGTTCATCCATGTCCATGAGTCGGCACTAGCCTTAACGCCAAGGTAAATCACGCGGAATCAACAGGTGAGTAGGCTCAACTGGTCGCTGCCTCAGCTTGACTAGGCGCAATTGCCACACCCATACTGGCTATATCAGGTGACTTATGCGCCCCCGCGGCCTTCACACGAAGGCGAATGGGCGCGGTTTGCGAACTGCTCTCAGCAGTTGGACCCTCCGGGTCGCGCCGCGCTCGTTTGAAAGAATTTCAGTTGCGGTTCTCGCGCGCCGTCGCGGCGCAACGCGCTTTCGCGTGCGCAAAACAGTGTGTGCATCATGAGTAGCTTTTCGAGCTGGATCAAAGAACGCGGCATCGGCGAGATCGAGGTTCTGATCCCCGATCTCAACGGCGTTGTGCGCGGCAAAGTCTTTCCGGCGCAAAAATTCTTGCAGAGCGAGCGCGATGGCTCGCTGCGAATTCCATCAAGCATCTATCTGCTTACTGTCACCGGCGAGTATGCCGACGAGGCGGACGAAGCGATTTCAACGCAAGACCCAGACGTCGTCATGCGCCCGGACTTTGAAACCATCTGCGTCGCGCCCGGTTACAAAACACCGACCGCATTCGTCTATGCCGATACTTTCCACACCGATGGCGAGCCGTACGACATCGCCCCGCGCTATGTGCTGCGCCGCGTGATGAAGCTCTACGAAGAAGCGGGCCTACGCCCCGTCGTCGCGCCGGAACTCGAATTCTATCTGACTCAGGTGAACACCGATCCGGATTTGCCTTTGGCGCCACCGGCGGGCCGCTCGGGCCGCTCGGAAACCTCGCCACAGCCATACGGCCTCGAAGCGATTACCGAGTACGAGGATCTGATCGAGAACATCTACGAGCACGCCGAAGCGGCGTCGTTGCATCTCGATACGATGATCCACGAAAGCGGCACCGCGCAGCTGGAGATCAACTTCAACCACGGCGATCCGGTCCACGTCTCCGATCAAGTGCTCGTGTTCAAGCGCATCGTCCGTCAAGTCGCACTGAAGCACGGCGTCTACGCGACGTTCATGGCCAAGCCGATGGAGAACCAGCCCGGCAGCGCCATGCACCTGCACGTCTCCGTCGTCGATGCAAAGAAAGGCACGAACCTGTTCGGTGTCTCGCCGGAAGGTGGCGGCGACGGCAACACAGATCTCTTCCGCCACTTCGTCGGTGGCCTGCAGAAATATCTCGGCGAGTGCGCGCCGCTGTTTGCGCCAAACGTGAACTCGTTCCGCCGCATGCGCCCGGACTTTTCGGCGCCGATCAATCTGCAATGGGGTTACGACAATCGCTCGTGCGGTCTGCGCGTGCCGATCTCGCAACCTGAGAACCGCCGCATCGAGAACCGCTTGCCGGGCGCTGATGCGAACCCGTATCTCGCCATCGCCGCTGTGCTCGCGTGCGGCTATATCGGCATACGCGATAAGGTCGCGCCTGCCGAGATGGTGCAGGGCAGTGCGTACAAATGGGCGCGCACGCTGCCGCGCACGTTACGCGATGGGCTCGATCGCTTCCGCAAATGCGATCCGGTGATCGAGCTGCTCGGCCCGCACTTCTGCAACGCGTTCCAACAGATCAAGGATCACGAGCTCGGCAATTTCGAGGGCGTCATCAGCTCGTGGGAACGCGACCACTTGCTGCTCAAGGTCTGACGTGAGCTTCAATTCCGGCTTGGGGATGGAGCGGTCGTACTACGCCGCGACCGCCAATCCGTTCGCGCCGGCGCCGAAACTCGAAGGCGAAGCGCAAGCGGATGTCGTTGTCATCGGCGGCGGCTACACTGGTTTGCACGCTGCGTTGAACGCAGCGGAGCGCGGGTTCTCCGTCATCCTGCTCGAAGCCGGCCGCATCGGCTGGGGCGCATCGGGCCGCAACGGCGGCCAGATGATTCCGGGCTGGCGGAAGAGCGCCGGTGAGCTGATCGCGCGTTATGGCGAATCCAAAGCGCGCCCGCTGTTCGAACTCGCTCTAGAGGCTCGCGCGCTGACGATGGAGCGGATCGAGAAGCACAACATCGCGTGCGATCGTCGCACCAATGGCCATCTCACGTTGGCGACAAAGGCAAGCGATCCAGCCTGGATGCGCGAGGAAGCGGAAACGCTGACGCGCGCGATGAACTACACCCAAGCACGGGTGCTCTCTGCCGAAGAGGCCAAGGCGGCCGTCGACGCGCCGGGGTTCCACGGCGCATATCTCGACGAAGGCGGTGGCCATCTGCATCCGTTGAACTACGCACTCGGCCTCGCCGAGGCAGCGCGCGCTGCAGGCGTTCAGCTCTTCGAAAACTCACGCGCGACTCGTCTCGAATCCGAGAACGGCGTAGTCGCACACACAGAACACGGCGTCGTCCGCGCGCGCTACGGCGTACTTGCGTGCGATGCGCTGCTTGGCGATCTCGAGCCGCGTCTGGCCGCGCGCATTATGCCCGTCGCGAACTATCTCGTCGCAACCGAGCCGCTAACCCAGCCACTCATCGCCAACGACTACGCCGTCAGCGACAGCCGTTTCGTCGTAAACTATTTTCGCATGAGCGCCGACAATCGCCTCATCTTCGGCGGCGGTGAGCGTTACACGCCGGAGCCACCCGCCGCCATCGCCGCGTTCGCGCGCAAACACATGCTGAGCATTTTCCCGCAACTCGCCAACACGCGCATCGACTACGCCTGGGGCGGCCTCGTCTCAATCAGCATGACACGTATGCCGCACATCGGGCGCATGGGCGATCTTTTCTACGCGCACGGCTATTCGGGGCAGGGTGTGCTGATCCCCGCGCTCGCCGGAAAGGTCATCGCTGAAGCGATGCGCGGCACTGCCGAGCGCTTGGACATACTTGCGAGCATCGCACCGCCAGAGTTTCCCGGCGGCGCTATGCTGCGCTCACCACTCTACGTGCTCGGCATGCTCTGGTATGCGCTGCGCGATCGGCTTTAGTCGCGCAAAGCCGCGGCGGCCTTTGCTGCCGCTTCGATCGAAGCCCAGTCCTGCGCTTTGACCTTGTCCGACGGCGCAATCCACGAACCACCGACGCACAGCACATTCTCGAGCGCGAGATAGTCTTTCGCCTTCGCAGCGCTAATCGAACCCGTCGGGCAGAAGCGCGCTTGTGGCAACGGGCCAAACAGCGCCTTCAGCGCGCCAACGCCCCCCATCTGCTCAGCCGGGAAGAACTTGAAGTGCGTGTAGCCGATGTCGAGCCCGCGCATGATTTCGCTCGCGGTCGACACGCCCGGGATGAACGGGATCGGCGATTCACGGGCGGCTTTCATCAGCTTCGGCGTGCCGCCTGGCGCCAACGCATAGCGCGCGCCGGCTTTGATCGCGGCATCGAGATCCTTGAACGTCAACACGGTGCCCGCGCCGACAATCATCTCAGGTGCGGCTTGCGCGATCGCTTTGATCGCATCGAGCGCCGCATCCGTGCGCAACGTGATTTCGACGGTGTTGATGCCGCTGGCGAGCAGAACGCGCGCGAGCGGTTCGGCGTCGTTAGCGTCGTCGATCGTCACCACCGGCATCACAGGTGACAGTTTCATGACATCGCCGGCCGTGAGCTTCTTGCTCATCGGCGCACGTCCGAGCCTGCATTGGTGAGATAGAAGTTCACGTCATCCGCCGTCGATAAATTGAAGTCACCAGCGATGTAGTGCTTCAGCACCGCCGCGGCCACCGCAAAATCGAGCGATTTTTGCGTGTCCCACCCGCTCGCGCGCCCATGCAGCACGCCCGCCGCGAACGCATCGCCGCCGCCAATACGATCGACGATGCCAGCAACGCTGTGTGGTTTCGTACGCGTGACGCCGCTGCGCGTGAACATCACGCCAGTGAGTTCGTGATGATCGGCGCTCAACACTTTGCGCTCGGTGAAGGCGAGGGTGTCGAGTTCCGGCGATAGCGCGAGCGCGATCCGCGCTGCATCGTCGGCGTTCGCAACGCTCTCGCCTGTCACCAGCGCAATGTCGCGATGATCAGCGAAGAGCACGTTGCAGCTCTTGAACGCCTGCGTCAGCGACGGCCGCGGATCAACGCCGCGATCGGCCCAAAGCTTGGCGCGGAAGTTGGAGTCGAACGATACCGATGCGCCAGCCGCTTTCGCCGCCGCCATCGCATCGAGCGCGATCTTCTCGGCGCCAACCGCGAAGCTGATCCCCGACGTGTGAAACCAATCCGGCTTCTCCGCGAACCAATCGCCGCCGCTCGCATCCTCAGCGAACGCAGAGCCTGCGCGGTCGTACACAATGTCCGCTGCGCGTTGTCCCGCGCCAGGCGTCAGAAAATAAAGTCCCATGCGCCCCTTCGCCGCGAAGCGAACGAGTTCGGTGTTCACGCCATAGCGGCGTAGCTCATCACGCGCGCTCCACGCCAAGCGGTTTGCGGGCAGCGTGCTCGCAACGCGGACGTCATGGCCGAAATGCGCGAGTGACACCGCAACATTCGCTTCCGCGCCGCCGACATGCGTGTGCAGTACCGGCGACTGCAACAACAATTCGCCATCCGGCGCGGAGAGCCGGAGCAGAATTTCACCGAAACAAACGAAGCGAGCCACGAACGTCCTCTAAGGCCGACTCAGCGCGCCAGCCAACCCCCGTCGACCGGAATGATCGCGCCGTGAACGTAATCCGAAGCGCTCGACGCCAAAAACACTGCCGCGCCGCCAAGATCGGAAGCCTCGCCCCAGCGCCCGGCCGGGATGCGATCCATGATTTGCGCGTTGCGCTTTGGATCGGCCCGCAACGCTTCAGTGTTGTCCGTCGTCATGTAGCCCGGCGCGATCGCGTTGACGTTCACGCCTTTGGCCGCCCACTCGCACGCGAGCAGCTTCGTAATGCCGGCCAAGCCGCTTTTGCTCGCGGTGTAAGAGGGCACACGGATGCCGCCTTGAAACGAGAGCATCGAGGCGATGTTGATGATCTTGCCGCCGCCTTGCGCGATCATGTGGCGGCCCGCCGCTTGCGCGAGGAAGAAGGCTGACTTCAGGTTTGTGTCGATCACCGCGTCCCAATCGTCTTCGGTGAAATCGACGGAATCGTTGCGGCGGATGATGCCGGCATTGTTGACGAGGATGTCGATCTTGCCGAACTCCGCGACAGTGCGCTCGATGATGCCGGCGATCGGCGCTGTCGAACTCAGATCCGCTTCGATGCCAACGAAGCGCCGGCCCAGCGCCTCCACCGCGCTCTGCGTTTCCGGCGCAGCGCGTCGGCTGGTTGAAACGATATCGGCGCCTGCGCTTGCAAGCGCCACAGCAATCGCCTGGCCCAAGCCGACATTGCCGCCGGTGACGATGGCGGTTTTGCCTTCAAGATTGAAGGAATTCGCCGTCACGACGCGCGCACGCGGCGGACGTAATCGGCGATCGCATTATCCTGCGCGTTGGCGAAGAACAGTTCTTCAAACCGCTCGCCCGCAACAGCCGCCTTCAACAAATCCTGATCGACCGACTTCAACACCGTCAGCATGTCCTTGCACGACGCGGCCTTCAGTTCTTTCAGAATGCCACGGTTCTTCGCCATGATCTGCGCGCGCTCTTTCGGATAGCCAAGTCCGCGCTCGCCATCGAACAGCTTGCGATAGCAATCTTGCAGATTGAGTTCAGCCGCCCAGCCGAAGCCCTTCGCGTATGGCATCGCAATCGCGTTGCCGTCATTGATCTGGCCGAACAGGAAGGCATCGGTCGGATCAATGATGAGGCCGCAGAACACGCCAGGCATAGAGTTGGCCGCGAGCATCGTGCCCATGCCGGTGCCGCAACCTGTGACGACAAAATCCGCCGCTTTCGAATTGATCAGAATGCCCGCGAGCAGTCCGTTCATCACATAGGTCAGCGAGGCCTTATCCTCGGGCGTGTACATTCCATAATGATGGACCGTGTGGCCGAGCGGCGTGGCGACGGCGGTCAGCGCGTCGTGAACGATGCTGCTCTTCGCGGCTTGGCTGTTCTCGATGATGAGCGCGATTTTCATGGGTCCGTCCCTGGTCTGGTTGGAGCGTCTGGGCTCGCTTAATTCCAGTCTTGGTAACCGGTGTCAGAGGGCCTTTCAAGCCAGTTCGCCACTAGCGCGGGGCCGGGCCAGTGGAATCCCGGACCACCAGCGCGGGGGAGGTCGTCGGCGCCGCCTCACGGGGCTGATCCTCGGCGTCCTCGTCGCTCATGCCGATGAGCTTTTCGGCCGCCATGCGCCCGATCTCACGCGTCGGCGTGCGCACCGTGGTCAGCGGCGGCCAGACGCTTGAGGCGATCTGGAAGTCGTCGAAGCCGACCACCGAGACATCGTCCGGGCACCGCAATCCGGCGCGCCGGATCGCGTGCAACACACCAGCGGCCATTTCGTCGTTCGCAGCGAAAATGGCGGTCGGTTGCGGATCGCACTTCAGCAAATCGGCGCCACACGAGACGCCGGAATCGAACGTGTAGGCGCCTTGGACGATGTGCGAGTCCGGCAGCTTCAAGCCGCGCTCTTTCAGCTCTTCCTCAAAGCCGCCACGCCGCTCGTGCGATGAGCGGAACGTGCCGGGACCGGAGATAAAGCCGATCGTCTTGTGACCTAGTTCAGCCAAGTGCCTAGCCGCTGCGCGCCCGCCCAAACGGTCGTTTGAAACGATGATGTGCTCAGGCTCATCTACCGGCACCGACGCAATGCGAATGTAAGCGCAGCCGATTTCTTCGAGGATCGTTTTCACGCGATCGTCTTCGGAGACAGACGGCGTCAGCACGACGCCCGACAGTTTCTGCCGCTCGATAAAGCGCCGAAAGTCCGCCAAAAACGTCGGATTGCCGCGATTGCACGGATGCACGACGAGCTCGTAGCCAGAGCCGCGCATCGCATCGAGCATGCCGAGCTGCATGTTCACGACGTATTGCGGGTTCGGATTGTCATAGACCAAGCCGATCAGAAACGAACGCCGGAAGGCGAGGCCGCGCGCCTGCGGATCGGGCGAAAAGCCAATCTCGTTGATGATCGCGTTGATCTTTTCGCGCGTGTCCGCCTTCACGAAGGGAGACTGATTGATGACACGCGAGACCGTCTTCTTCGAGACGCCAGCCAGGCGCGCCACATCATTGATGGTCGGCTTTTTCTCTCCGCCCAGGCCACGCCGGGCAGGCTTTGCGTCATCATCGGCCATGGGGAGCGCCGGTCCTCAACTCAAAAGTGTCCGGAACTTAGGCGCCGCATCCCTTTGGTGCAAACGAAATGTCGCGAGACATTTCTCGGGGGCCAATCGCCGCGCGCCCCTGTTTGCGCACGCCCGCAAATCCTAGTTTGTATGACGCATGGCCGAGTTCATCCCCGTCCCGCCGTTCGATCTCGTCGTCTTCGGCGCCACCGGCGATCTTTCGCTCCGGAAGCTGTTTCCGTCGCTGTTGCACCGTTATCTCGACGGTCAGATCCCGCCGCAATCGCGAATCATCGGCGTTGCGCGTTCGGATCTCGATACCGCCGCGTTCCGCACGATGGTCCACGAAGGCCATCTCAAGTTCGATCCGAAATCGAAGATCGATGAAGCCAAGTGCGATGAGTTTCTAAAGCACGTCGAATATGTGCGCGTCGATGCGACCGCGCCGGCGAATGAGTGGGGTGCACTCAAAGACGCGCTCGCCAGCGGTAATGGCAACATCCGCATCTTCTATCTCTCCACCGCGCCAAGCCTCTTCGTCACCATCGCGCAGCGTTTGTCAGAGACCGGCGTCGCTACGTCGACATCGCGCATTGTGCTCGAAAAACCGATTGGCCGCGATCTCGCCTCGTCGCGCGAGATCAATGATGGCGTGGGCCAAGTGTTCGATGAAAACCGCACCTTCCGCATCGATCACTATCTCGGCAAGGAGACGGTGCAGAATCTGCTCGTGCTACGCTTTGCCAACATGCTGGTCGAGCCGATCTGGTCGCGCGCGACCATCGATCACGTGCAGATCACGGTGGCCGAACAGATCGGCGTTGAGGGCAGGGGCGAGTATTACGACAAATCCGGCGCGCTGCGCGACATGGTGCAAAACCACATGCTGCAGCTCTTGTGCTTAGTCGCACTTGAATCGCCCAACTCGATGGATGCGGATGCGATCCGGACTGAGAAGCTGAAGGTGCTTTCGGCGCTGCGCCGCATCGATGCGAGCAATGTCGGCACGAAGACGGTGCGCGGGCAATACAAGGCTGGTCTGATCGATGGCAAAGCGGTGGCATCGTACGCCGAAGATCTCGGCAAATCATCAAAGACGGAAACCTTCGTCGCCATCAAAGCCGAGGTTGATAATTGGCGCTGGGCCGGCGTGCCGTTTTATTTGCGCACCGGAAAGCGCATGGGCGCGCGGCGCTCCGAGATCGTGATCCAATTTAAGGATACGCCGGTTGCGATGTTCGGCGCCGGCGCTGGTTCGCCGAACAAGCTCGTGCTGCGCTTGCAGCCGGATGAAGGCGTGCGCCTGTGGCTCAACATGAAAGAGCCAGGGCCCGGAGGTCTGCGCGTGAAAACCGCGCCGCTCGATCTTTCATTCGCGGAAGAGTTTGGCGGTGTGCGTTACCCCGATGCGTATGAGCGTCTGTTGATGGATATCGTCCGCGGCAATCTCTCGCTCTTCATGCGCCGCGATGAAGTCGATGCCGCGTGGGATTGGGCGGATGATTTGCTCGCGGCATGGGAGGAGACTGGCCAAGCGCCGAAGCTCTACACGGCTGGCGAGAACGGCCCCGCGGAATCGATGCACCTGCTCGCAAACGAAGGCCGCGCTTGGTGGGATCCGGAGTGAGCATCGCGCGCACACTTCTCCCCGCCCCCTTGCGGGGCGGGGCCGGGGGTGGGGGTAGCGGCGGTGTTCTGTCCGGATACGGCGCCGCCCGTACCCCCACCTCCAACTCCTCCCCGCAAGGGGGAGGAGAGTCGCTCAAGCTTGAAACGGCAACGTCATGCCAAATCTAAATCCCACAATCGCCCAAGTCACCGATCGCATCCGTGCGCGCAGCGCTAAGCGCCGTCAGCGCTATCTGGATCTCATCGACGCCTACGATCCAACAATCCCAGCGCGCGTGAAAATCGCCGAAGCCAACCGCGCGCACGGCGCAGCGGGTTGCGCGGTGCAGGACAAGATGGAGTTGCTCGGCGGCAAGTGGCCGTCGATCGGCATCGTCACGGCTTACAACGACATGCTCTCCGCGCATGCGCCGTACGAGCATTATCCGGACTTCATCCGCAAAGCCGCGCGTGATGCGGGCGCGATTGCGCAAGTCGCGGGCGGCGTCCCGGCGATGTGTGATGGCGTCACGCAGGGCTTCGAGGGCATGGAGCTCTCGCTCTTCTCGCGCGACGTGATCGCGCTCAGCACCGCCGTATCGCTCTCGCACGCGACATTCGACGCAGCGTTGCTCCTCGGCATTTGCGACAAGATCGTGCCAGGCTTGCTGATCGGCGCGCTCAGATTTCCGTGGCTGCCGGCCATCTTCGTACCAAGCGGCCCGATGACATCAGGCTTGTCGAACAAGGAAAAAGCCGCGCGCCGTCAGCTCTTCGCGGAAGGCAAGATCGGTCGCGAAGAATTGTTGCAAGCGGAAGCGGAAAGCTACCACTCGCCCGGCACATGCACATTCTACGGCACCGCCAACTCCAATCAGATGATGATGGAGCTGATGGGCCTGCACATTCCGAACGCCGCGTTCGTCAATCCGAACACGCCGCTACGCGATGAACTCACCAGGATCGCAACGCATCGCGCCATCGACATCACCGGCCTCGGCGATGATTATCGGCCGATCGGCCGGATCGTTGACGAGCGTTCGATCGTCAACGCTGTCGTCGGCCTGATGGCGACTGGCGGCTCGACCAATCACTTCATCCATCTTCCAGCGATCGCGCGCGCGGCGGGCATCGAGCTGCTCTGGGACGACTTCGCTGACATCGCGCGCGTCACGCCGCTGCTGGCAAAGATTTATCCGAACGGCGCGGCTGATGTGAACCAGTTCCGCGACGCTGGCGGCTTGCCGTTCGTAACGCGCGAATTGCTTGGCGCTGGTTTGCTGCATGGTGACGCGAAAACAATCGCTGGCGATGGTCTCGATCCCTACACGCTCGAACCAGTGATGGATGGCGATGAGATCGAATGGGTCGATGCGCCAGCAGCCCCGCGCAACGCCGATATCGTGCGCCCAGCATCGCAGCCCTTCAACGCAACTGGGGGCCTGATCCTGATGCAAGGCGGCCTCGGTCGCGCGTGCGCGAAGACATCCGCCGTCGCAGAAAAATGCATGGCCGTCGAAGCCGCCGCAGCCGTCTTCGATTCACAAGCCGCCGTGCAAGCTGCTTTCAAGCGCGGCGATCTCGACCGCGATTGTGTCGTTGTCGTGCGCGGGCAGGGGCCGCGCGCGAACGGCATGCCGGAATTGCACAAACTGATGCCGCTGCTCGGTGCTTTGCAGGATCGCGGTTTCGCGGTGGCGCTCGTCACTGACGGACGCATGTCCGGCGCCAGCGGTAAAGTGCTCGCCGCCATTCACGTCACGCCGGAAGCGGCCGAGGGCGGGCCGCTGGCGAAAGTGCGCGATGGCGACATCATCCGCGTCGATGGCGCTAATGGCGTGCTCGATGTGATGGCGCCAAGCGATTGGCGTGATCGCGCGCCGGCGCAGCTTGATCTTGTCGCAAACACGCGCGGCATGGGCCGCGAGCTCTTTTCGCTGTTCCGCGGCAATGCCTGCTCAGCCGAGCACGGTGGCACGGCGTTTCCGGACTACGATCCGATTTAGTCCCGCAAATCGCGCAGGCGTTGATCGAACGCTTCATCGCGCGGCGCTGGCGCGAAGCCTTCGCCGACGGAGAACTCAAGCTCACGCGTGCGCCCGCCACCCAGCGGCACGCTCACATGCTCCACCGAGCGAAATACCGTGAAGTCGCCGGCGATGTACGGAATGTAGTCTTGCCGCATGTGCACAACGAGCACGCGTCCGCCTTCTTCGGGCCGCATCGGGTCGGACGCTTCAGCTGAATTGTGCGCCTCGCTATAGAGCAGCCACATCCGCACCGGCGGCAGCGGCTCACCAGCGCGGCGCTCTTCGCGCCAGTAATACGCCAACTCGTAATAAGTCTGGCGATCATCGACGAGAATCGCGGTGAACGGCGCTTCGCCTGGCTGTGGCCGTGCGCGCGCGGCGATGAGGTCGGCGGTGTGCTCCCATGCTTGCGCATTGCGCACGCCTTTGAAGCGGTTCGCAACATCCGGCATCGCGACAAGCGCGTAAGCCGCGCCCAAGCCTACAGCCGCGTTGATCGCGAGCGAAGCCCAAAGCCAGCGTTTGCCTTTCGCTGCCGCCAGCATCGAGCCGGTGAACCAAACCACCGCAGCAGGGTAGGCTACGGCAACCCAATTCACATTGGCGCGCGAGATGAACGCGATCGCGCTGACGAACAGAAACGGCGGCAGAATGTAGCTGATCAGGAACTTGTCTTGATCGGTGAGCCCAGAGCTGCGCCGCCACGCCACCCAGGCGATGACGAACAGCAGGATGAACATCACCGGCCCAAGCACGCTGGCTTGGCCGAACACGAACTCGGAGAGTTCGTCGAGATTGAACAAATCGGCGGCGCCGAAGCGGCCATTGTCGATCGTGTGGCGCGCGGTGGCGAAGCCGTTATTGACGTTCCAGATGATGTTCGGCGTGACCACGGCGATCGCGATGACGCTCGCGATAATCGCGCGTCCGCCCTTCAAAGCTTCGCGCACCGGCGGCAACAGCCACGCCGCCATAGCCGTGCAGAGCACGAAATAGAGCATGGCGTATTTGGCGAGCACGCCGAGGCCGACAGCTAATCCGAGGACAACCGCCCACGCGCCCGCACGCGTCGTCATCAAGCGCCACATCGCCAAGAGCGCGATCGACCAAAGCGGCAATAAGAGCGCGTCGGTCGAGATGATGAAGGATGAGAAGAAGATGCCCGGCAGCGTCAGATATCCGATGCCGGCCCACGCGCCGGCGGCGGCGCCATACATCGAGCGCGCCAGCAGAAAGATCGCCGTGCCCGCAACGGCGTGCGCGAGCGGCGCGCCCAGGCGCACGGCCCATTCAGCGTCGCCAAACACCGCGGTCGTTGCGCCTATTACCCAAGCGATCAGCGGCGGCTTGGTGAAATAGCCCCAATCGAAGCTGCGGGACCACGTCCAGTATTGTGCTTCATCGAAATAGAGCCCGAACGGGTTCAGCTGCAGCGAAAAGATCCGCGCAGCCGTCAGCGCAATCAGCACGCCAAGAAAGGCGAGCGTCGCGCGGTCGAAGGCGGCCCGATTTGAAGGCATTGGCGTCCTGAAATGTCCCTTCCGGTGCTTAGCGGAGGGCGAGCGGGGGCGCCACAAGGAACGCTGCTCTTGCGCGCGCGGCAAACGCGCCTATCTGGGCTCGTTTGCATGCGCTAAGGAGCGGCGATGACGACGATTCCTGCTGAATGGGCGCCGCACAAGGCGATCTGGACGGGCTGGCCCTCCGCTGCCGATCTCTGGGGCGAGGATCTTGAGCCTGCGCGCGCTGAGGTCGCAGCCATGATCCGTGCGCTGGCCGATGGCGGCAAAGGCGATCGCGTTCGTGTGCTCGCGCACGGCCGCGAAGCGGAAGCGACCGCGAAGCTCGCGCTTGGTCAAAGCGCTGAAGTGATCGCTGGCGCGTTCGGCGATATCTGGTTTCGCGACACTGGCCCGATCTTCACCAGCGATGGCCGCGCTCTTGGTTTCAAGTTCAACGGTTGGGGTGGCAAGTATCAGTTGCCGCACGATGACGAAGTCGGCGCGCGCATCGCGCTGCTGGCCAAGGCTGAATACAAGCAGAGCGATTTCATTCTCGAAGGCGGCGCCATCGAGATGGACGGCGAAGGCACGCTCATCACCACGCGCCAATGCTTGCTCAATCCAAACCGCAACGCACACTGGACCGAAGAGGGCGCCGAGATCGCACTGAAGAAAGCGCTCGGTATCGAGAAAGTGCTGTGGCTCGACGAAGGTCTGATGAACGATCACACCGACGGTCACATCGACAATCTCGTGCGCTTCGTAGCCCCTGGCCGCGTCGTGTGCTCCGCGCCGGCAGATCGCGACGATCCGAACCATGATGTGCTTGAAGAAATCGCGCTTGAGCTGTCCGCCATGCGCGATGCGCGTGGCCGCAAGCTTGAAGTTGTGCGCGTGCCGTCCGTTGGCGCGGTGACGGACGAGGACGACGACGTCGTCCCCGCCAGCCACATGAATTTCATTATCGGCAACAGCACGGTGGTCGTGCCGATTTACTCGGGCACGGGCGACGATGCGGTGAAGGTGATTGGCGAGCTCTTCCCGGAGCGGAAGGTCATCGGCCTGAGCTCGAACGCCATCCTGACCGGTGGCGGTTCATTCCATTGCATCACCCAGCAAGAGCCGGCCTAAAGACCGGCTCTCGCCAGGAACGCTGCTACGGGAACACGATTTCCGCGGCCATCGGCGCGACGCCGAGCAGCACGCCAAGATTTTCCTGCAGGTTGCGGAAGGTCACGCCGCCATCGAGCACGATGTAGCGGGTGAAGCCGACCGTGCCTTCTTGCTGGTCCCACCAAGTGGCGATCGCCGCATAGGTATAGTTAGCTTGGCTGATGCGCTCATAGTTCACGCGCTCGTCCGTCTCGTAGCGGATTTGCATCATGATGCCTTGGCAGCCGGCGACGCCGTTGGCGTTACAAGCAGTGCCGAAGAGCAGGAAAATCAGGCCATCAGCGGTGCGGGCGGTGACGCTCGGATCGCCTTCGCTGGCGGTTTCGACGATGGTGTGACCCTGCGAGGTCACGATCTCGTTCAGCTCCTGCTGGAACACCGAGCGGAGGATGCGGTCCTGCGCGGAGGCTTCAGTCGAGACAAAACAGACGGCAATGAAAGCAAAGAATACGGCGAAAGCAGTTCGCATGGCGTTCCCCCGAACGGAGTGGAGCGGCATTTGTGGACTGCAGTTAAGGCGGGTTCAAGGCCTGCCGCCAGCCGATCATTGAAATCCGACCACCCGATACGATATGCGCGTGCTCGAAAGGACAAGACATGCCCCGTACGTTGGCCGTCGCAGCAATCCAAACCTCCTACGGCGAGGATATGCAGGCGAACATCGCCAAGACCGAGCGTTTGGTGCGCGAAGCCGCCAAGGCCGGCGCGCAAGTCATCCTGCCGTCCGAGCTTTTTCAGGGCCCGTACTTCTGCACGACGCAGGAAGAGAAGTGGTTCGCTACCGCTTACGAAGCCAAGACGCATCCGTGCGTGGTCGCGATGGCGCCGGTGGCAAAGGAGTTGGGCGTTGTCATCCCCGTCTCGATCTACGAGCGTGAGGGCCCGGCATATTATAATTCCGTCGTCATTCTCGATGCCGATGGCAAGCAGCTTGGCGTCTATCGCAAGAGCCACATCCCCGATGGCCCCGGCTATCAGGAGAAGTACTATTTCCGACCCGGCGATACCGGCTTCAAAGTCTGGGATACCGCGCACGGCCGCATCGGTGTCGGCATTTGCTGGGACCAGTGGTTTCCGGAAGCCGCGCGCGCGATGGCGCTCGCCGGCGCTGAAGTGCTCTTCTACCCAACCGCCATCGGCAGCGAGCCGCACGATTCGTCGCTCGACACGCGCGATCCTTGGCAGCGCGCCATGCAGGGCCACGCCGTTTCCAACGTGATCCCGGTCGTTGCCTCGAACCGGATCGGCACGGAAGCCAGCGGCCAGAAATTCTATGGCTCGAGCTTCATCGCCGATCATCGCGGCGATCTGGTCGAGAGCTTCGATCGCACCGAGGAGGGCGTGCTGGTCCACAGCTTCGACCTCGATTTCCTCGATCGCCACCGCGCCGCCTGGGGCTTCTTCCGCGACCGGCGGACCGAATTCTACCGCTAGGCGAGCGCCGAGCCCTAGAGTGACTTTTCCGATTGATCCGCATCTAGGCGCCCCGGATAAGGGCCGTGAGGAGTTCTGAACGTAATGGCTCAAACCATCCGCATCGATTTCGTCGGCGACGTCACTTGCCCGTGGAGTCTTGTCGGCCTGCTGACGGTGTTCAATGCGCTGGAGGCGGTCCGCGATGACGTCGACCCGCAGCTCTTCATCCAACCATACGAGATTCACCCAGAATTGGGCCCTCAAGGTGCAAACGCCGCAGAGTACCTCGCAAAGAAGTACGGCTCGACGCCCGATCAAATTGCCGCTGGCCGCGAGCAAACAAAAGCACAAGCCGCGCGCTTTGGGTTCGTCATCAATCAGGGCCCGCAATCGCAGCTATGGAACACGCGCGACGCGCACCGTCTGCTTTACTGGACGAGCCTCGAAGGCAAGACGCTGCCGCTGCTCATGGGTTTCTATCGCGCCTACTTTACCGACCAGCGTTCGCTGAGTGATCACGCCGTCCTGCTCGACGTCGTGGGCGCCGCCGGACTCGATGTCGCGCGTGCGCGCTCGGTGTTGAGTTCTGGTGAGTACAATGACGACGTCGCCGCCAAAGAGCGAAGCGCGTTGAACTCCGGCGTCGTTCGCGTGCCGACGACAGTGTTTGATCAGACGTGGACGGTTGAGGGCGCGATGACGCCGCAAGTCTATATCACGACGATACGCGATATCATGAGCGGCGAGCTCAAGCGCCCCTCCTAAGCGTGCAGCGCCGCGAGCGCCGCATCACGCAGTCTCGCATCGCCATAAGCGAGCACGCGTCCGCCCGCGCTTGCATCGCCGCCATCCCAAGCGCACACACCGCCGCCGGCGCCGGTGACGATCGGGATGAGCGCTGCAATATCGAACGGCTTCAAGCCGTTCTCGATAACGCAATCGATGAAGCCAGACGCGAGCATTGAATACGCGTAGCAATCATAGCCGTAGCGGGTGAGCTTGGCTTTTTCACGCACGCGCGCGAATGCGGCGGCTTCGGCTTCATCGCGGAAGAGATAGGGATCGGTGGTTGAGAGCGTGGCATCGCGAAAGCTATCGCACGCGCGCGTCCGCAACTTTCGCGTAACGCCGCGCGCCGTCGCATTGGCGCCGCCCATCCAGCCGCGATAGCGCTCATCAAGATAAGGCTGATCCATAATCCCGATCAGCGGCCGGCCTTCGTAATAGAGCCCGATCAGCACGCCCCATGTCGGCAGACCGGAGATAAACGCGCGCGTGCCGTCGATCGGATCGAGGATCCACTGATAGCCCTCGCTCGCCAGCTCGCCGCCATACTCTTCGCCGAGCACGCCGTGCTCTGGAAACTCCGCGCTAATCATCGCGCGCATCGCGCGTTCCGCGGCTTCATCTGCATCCGTTACAGGATCGAAGCGCGCCGCGTCCTTGTTGCTGATGCGATGCGTCGCGCGGAAATAAGGGAGGATCGCATCGCGCGCGGCATCCGCCATAGCGTCGGCGAAATCGAGCAGGCGCGGGATGTCATGGTTACTCATCGCGCGCGAACCTACACGCGTAAACACGCAAAGGAAAACGGGCCTACCGCCGGTAAGCCCGTCTCCCCTTACACCCCAAAAGAAGCAGCTTAGACGGCCGCGTCCGTGGTGTCGTCTTGCAGCGCCTTCGCGAGATCGAGGAGGCGGCGGCGCGGACGTTCGCCGAGCTTGTAGTAAGCGCGGATCAGTTCGAGCGTTTCTTTCTGCGAAAGCACATCGGCCGCGATCAGATCGCGATCGTTGGCCGGCGCGCCCGGCTGAGCCGGAGCAGCAACGGCTTGCAAGCCTTCGAAGAAATAGTTCACCGGCACGTTCAGCGCGACGGCGAGTTCGTACAAGCGAGATGCGGTGACGCGGTTAGCGCCGCACTCGTATTTCTGAATCTGCTGAAAGCGGATCCCGATGGACTCAGCCAGCTGTTGCTGGGTGAGGCCCAGAAGACGGCGGCGGCGACGGAGTCGCTTGCCGACGTGGAGGTCGATGGCGTTAGCCATGGTAGTGCGCCCTTATCAGCGGCGGTTCCCCCATGGGCCGCCTTTATGGCGTCTGAGGAGAGCATGAGGCGTGCCACGCATCTTCGAGGCGAAAACAACGCTAATAAGTCTTTACGAACGCTCGAATGCGCGTCGATTGCGAAATCTGATCCAGATTGGGCCTGCGTGTTTGGTAAACAAGCGAAGGCCACGGTATCGCCACGCGCCTGCCGCGTATGGCCCATCTTGAGCGGAGAGAATCTCGCGCTCGACGGGGTTCACGATGAAGTTGCGTTCTCTTGTACTGGTCGCTGTTCTCGCGCTCAGCGCGTGCGGCACAACGCAACGCGCGTTGAGCTACAATAATGGTTACCCGGACGCCGACGTCTTCGTCGACAATCAGCGCTTCCAACTTTGGTTTCACGAACGCGATCAGACGATCCTGATTCAGCGCGGCGATCCGCAACCGCTCGGTAGCCTGCTGGCGCAGAACGCCACCATTTACTCTAGCGACTCTACGCTGACGCCACTCTGGTGGGGCGCTGCCGCGAACGCGGTGCTGACTCAGTTCGGTTGCTATGGCGCGATCGTCAGCCGCGAAGAGCGCTCGCAGCTGCGCGAGGTGAGCTACACCTGCCCAGAACCCGTCGATGTTGCTGCGCAAGTTGATCAGCGCCGCGCTGAGTGGCGCCGGGGTGTGCGGGTGGCGGCCCCGGCAGAGTAGCGCCGCGTCCGAAAGCGGCCAGCGTCGCGCCGCCGAAAATGCTCGTTATCCATCACGGAGGCGAGACACCATGCGCGTGACAGGAATTCCAAGCGAACAGGCAGATCATTATCGCCGTGGCGGCGCCGATGCGAACGGACAGGCGCCGCTCGTCACAGTCGCCGCAGGCGGGCGCAACCCGTGCCGGCATTGTCTCGGTCTGATCGCCGAAGGCGAGCCGATGCTGGTGCTGAACTACAGACCCTTCGCCGGGCCAGCGCAGCCTTACGCCGAAAGCGGGCCGATCTTCTTGCATCAAGCCGCGTGTGCGCGATTCAACCGTGACGAACTGCCGGCATGGTTTATCGGGCTCGATCCGGCCGCTATCCGCGGTTACGGCGACAACGATTGGATCCGCTACGAGACGGGGCAAATCGTGCGCGGCCCTGAACTGTCGGAGACCGCAAAATCGATTTTGGCGCAGGAGGCCGTGGCCTACGTCCACATCCGCTCAAAGTTCGGTTGCTTCCAGTGCCGCGTTGATCGGGCTTAGCCCGCTTCTTTCGCCTTCGCGGCGCGTTTGCGCTCATTCGGGTCGAGATAGGCTTTGCGGATGCGGATCGCGACGGGTGTCACTTCCACCAGCTCGTCATCCTCAATCCAAGCCATCGCCTGTTCGAGCGTAAGCCGGCGCGGCGGCGTCAGACGGATTGACTCGTCCTTGCCCGATGCGCGCACGTTGGTGAGCTTCTTGCCCTTCAACGGGTTCACATCGAGATCCTCGCCGCGCGAGTTTTCGCCGATGATCATGCCTTCATAGACGTCTTCGCCGTCGGCGATGAACATCTGGCCGCGCTCTTCGAGATTCCAAAGCGCGAACGCCGTCGACTGACCTTGATCGTTTGACACCAGCGCGCCGTTGCGGCGGCCCGGAATTTCGCCTTTCCACGGCGCCCACGAATGGAAGAGGCGGTTCATGACGCCCGAGCCGCGTGTGTCGGTGAGGAATTCGCCGTGATAGCCGACCATGCCGCGCGACGGCGCGTACATCACCATGCGCGTCTTGCCGCCGCCCGACGGACGCATGTCCTGCAGTTCGGCTTTACGGATGCTCATCTTCTCGATGACAACGCCGGTGTATTCGTCGTCAACGTCGATGACGACTTCTTCGATCGGCTCAAGCGTCTGGCCGCCTTCGTTGCGCGTCAGAACCTTCGGGCGTGAGAGCGAAAGCTCGAAGCCTTCGCGGCGCATGGTTTCAACCAGCACGCCAAGTTGCAATTCGCCACGGCCCGCGACTTCGTAGGCGTCCTTGTTGCCGGTCTCGGTAACGCGAATGGCGACGTTCGATTCCGCTTCCGCCATCAGACGTGCACGGATGACGCGGCTTTGCACCTTATCGCCAGCGCGGCCAGCAAGCGGAGAGTCATTGATCGACACCGTGATCGCGAGCGTCGGCGGATCGATTGGCGTCGAGGGCAGTGGGCCCGCGAGATCAACCGCGCCAATCGTATCGGCGACCGTCGTATCGGTGAGGCCAGCGATCGCGATGATGTCGCCAGCTTCGGCGCTATCGACCGGCACGCGCTTCAAGCCGCGGAACGAGAGCAGCTTGGTCAAACGACCGCGCTCGATCTCTTTGCCGTCACGGCCGAGCGCCTTGACGTTATCGCCAACTTTCACGCGGCCGCTTTCAACGCGGCCCGTCAGCACGCGGCCGAGGAAGTGATCGGAATCGAGCATGGTCACGAGAAACGCGAACGGCTCGTCCTTGCGCACGATCGGCTCGGGTTCAGGAACGTGACGCACAATGAGTTCGAACAGCGGCGTGAGATCTTTGTTCTCGCCCGCCATATCTGTCTTCGCCCAACCTTCTTTGCCGGAGGCGTAGAGGATCGGGAAATCGGCTTGCTCGTCGCTGGCGCCGAGCGCCAGGAAGAGTTCGAAGATTTCATTGAGCGCGCGATCGGGATCAGCACTCGGGCGATCAACCTTGTTGAGCACGACCATCGGCTTCAAGCCGCGCGCCAATGCTTTCGAGAGCACGAACTTGGTTTGCGGCATCACGCCTTCGGATGCGTCGACCAAGATCACGCAACCATCGACCATGCCCAAGATGCGCTCGACTTCGCCGCCGAAGTCGGCGTGGCCAGGCGTGTCGACGATGTTGAGACGATACTCTTCGCCGTTCTTGTCCCAGAGGATCGACGTGCACTTGGCGAGAATGGTGATGCCGCGCTCACGCTCCTGATCGTTGGAGTCCATAGCGCGCTCTTGGCGCGCTTCGTTTGCGCGGAAGGCGCCGCCTTGAGTGAGCAGCTGGTCGACGAGCGTGGTCTTGCCGTGGTCGACGTGGGCGATGATCGCGAGGTTGCGGAGGCGCTCGGCCATGAATTCGGGCTTTCTGGGAGGTTCGGGCGTGCTTCTGCCTGCCTAGGCTGCCTGCTTCAACGGCAAGGCTGGAGATTCCTTAAGCAAGACTTATCCAATTTCGCATGTGAGCATGTGCAATATGGAATGATCTAACAGAAAACCTAATATAATCAGCCTTGTATTGCTAGTTACAAAAGGTTGACGCCGCATTCACCTTGCAAATTGCTGCGCTGCGTCATAGCTTCTCGGTGTTGCGGCGTTTCGCGATGCCGCACGCGCCCTATTCGGGCGTTTCCTCCCTATTTGACCTCCACCGCCGGGCCCCAAAGCCCGGCGGTTTTTTCTTGGGCTCACCGGTTCTAGATTGCCCCCGCCGCCGCGCGCTGACGGGAGGGGAGATCGCCTATGACCACTTTCATTCGCCTGCTTGGAGTCTCCACTGCGTTGGCCCTTGCCGCCGCATGCGCAACGATCGACTCCACACCCGATGCGCCCGCTGTCACCGAAAGCGATCGCACCACCGCCGCGCGCTCGCATCCACAAATTCTCGCGCAATTCGGCGGCGCCGTTGAAGGCCCGCTCGCGGTCTATGTCGCTGCAGTCGGCGAACGCACCGCGACCGCCGCCGGCGTGCCGAACCGCTGCACGTTCTCCGTCGTGAATTCCGATGTGCCGAACGCGTTCGCGATCCCTGGCTGTTACATCTACGTCACGCGCGGGCTTCTCGCGATCATGAACTCGGAAGACGAGCTCGCATCCGTGCTCGGTCACGAAGTCGGCCACGTCGTCGCCGATCACTCCGCGCGCCGTCAGAACACCGCGACGCTGACAAGCCTCGGCGCTCTGCTCGCCGGCATCGCCACCGGCTCCGGTGACATCGCAAATATGGCGGGGCAGGCAGCGCAGATTTACACGCTCTCTTACTCGCGCGATCAGGAATACGAGTCCGATGATCTCGGCGGCCGCTATCTCATCGCCAATGGCTACAACGCCTACGCCGCCGCCGACATGCTGCAAGCGCTCGGCACCAATGATGCGTTGAACGCGCGCATCTCGAACCGCACCGCGAGTGCTACGCCCACATGGGCGCGCAGCCATCCGCTCTCCGCTGATCGCGTCACGCGCGCTAACGGTCGCGCTGCATCCGCAGGCGCGGTGCGCGACACGCCGCCCGAACGCGTAGCACCTTACTTCGCCGCGATCCGCGGCATGATCTGGGGCGACGATCCCGAGCAAGGCTTCGTCAATGGCCGCACTTTCGCGCATCCGATCATGCGCATTGCGTTCGACGCGCCCGAAGGCTTCACGCTCACCAACACGCCGGCTGCGGTGCAGGTCGGCGGCACAAACGGCCGCGCGATTTTCAGCGGCGGCGCTTTGCAAGGCACGCTTGAAGCCTACGCAACGAACGTCTTGCGCCAAACGATCGGCCAAGCGCGTTCGGAAGTCGGCCGCGCGTCGAGTTCGTCAACCAACGGGCTTGAAACCGTCACCATCCCCGCGCGCGTGCAAAACCAGCAAGGCCAGATCCTCGATCTGCAAGTCGTCGCCTATCGCGTCGGCGATCGCGCCTATCATTTCGTGACGCTGGCGCCGTCCGGCGGCAGCGCCGTGTTTGCGCAAATGCTGCGTTCGATGCGTCAGCTCTCGACGCAAGAAGCAGCCGCTCTGCGCGCGCGTCACATCGAGATCGTTGATGTCCGCTCTGGCGACACGCCCGCACGTCTGGCGCAACGCATGGCCTTCACCGATTATCAGCTCGAACGCTTCCTCGCGCTGAATGGCTTGGAGCAGGGCGCGACTCTGCGCGCGGGCCAGCAAGTGAAGGTGATCACTTACGTTCGGTGAAGGTGCGATCAATACGAGGCAACGCTCCACCCATTCCCGGATTGGCCGCAGGCCAAGTCCGGGACCCATAAACACCCTTGTTTGCCGCATTCGCGCGAACCTTGAAGCATGCGTGTTTATGGGTCCCGGACTGCGCTTCGCGCATCCGGGAATGGGTGGATATGGTGGTGCGCTATCCATGAAGCAAAGCGCACAACGTGCTGAAATTGCTCCCATGCCGCAAAATCAATCCGACCGACTTCAGCTCATGCGATGATGCACGCATCTCCAACACGGGAGGTTTGAGTGATCCAAGACCTTAAGCGTTGCGAGATGCGGTTTGAACGTGATGCGATTGAGGTCTGCGAAGAACGAGATCGCTGCTCCGTAAGATGAAGGAAAGCGGAGAACCTTGCGGACGATTTGGCGCTCGCTGTGCACGTCAGCCGGGAACGGGAGTATGGCGCTAAGGCTCGCCGGATACCCAGCGTCGCGAACGGTCAATTCGAGTAACATCGGCTGTGGTGGGAGAAGTCCACATTGACCTTCGTGCTGAGCGTCGTCGCGACACGCTCAGCAGTTCGCCTGTCAGCAAACGCATGGCCCCCGGATGTCCGTAGGAACGCCACGATGCTCCCGCCGGCTGCACAACATTCCGCGCAAGGGCGCGCTTCGGCAAACCCAACACTATTCTTAGAAGCTTCAGTCGAAGCGCGCCTTTGCTCTCCCATCTCTGCAGCGCTCACGCGCGTGCGGCTTGCAAACGCGCATAGAAAAAGGGCGCTCCTTGCGGAGCGCCCCAATCCTTTGCGTAACGAGATCTGCTTAGTAGATGTCGTAGAAACGCTGCCAGAAGCCCGTGCGGGTGTCGAACGGCGTGGCGTTGTCGCGCTCACGCAGCGTGCCGCCGCCGAAGCCCCAACGGGCGCCGATGGACCACGAGCTCAGGCTGTCGCCGCTATCGTCAACGTCGAAGCTGTTATAGCCAGCGGTGAAGCTGATCGGCGAGGTGAAGGGCGCCCATTCAGCGTTCAGACGCCAGTTGCTCGCATCGACGTCGCCGCCGGTGCTTTCGAGATTGCCGAAGCCGTAGCTGCCGCCAACGCGGAAGTTGTCGGTGAAGTAGTGGTTCAGACCAACGTCGAAGTAGGACGTGTCGAGATCGGCGAGGAATTCAGCTTCGCCAACCGTGTAGCTGCCGAGAACGACAGTCTGCGGGCCGAGGTCGAAGCTGCCTTCAACGCCGTACGCGGTTTCGTCAACGCCGTCGCCGTCGAACTCGAGGTTCGTGAACGCGACCACGCCGCCGAGACGCCAGTTGCCGCCGTTATAGAAGAGGTGGCCGGCGATCGTCGTGCTATCCGTGTCGTCGAACTGGCCGAAGCCCGCGTCGACTTGGAAGCCGATGGCGCCGCTCGTGCTGCCGAACTCGCCGTCAATCTGGAAGCCTTCTTCTTCGTCTTCGATGCTCGTGTAGTTCAAGCCAACCGAGCCGCCGCTTTGCGCGAACGCAGGCGTAGCAGCAAACAAAGCGGCCGCGGCCGCAAGCAATACAGTCTTTTTCATAGAGGAGATTCCCCGCGTGTTTTTTGGCCTAGCGCAAACCCGCTTAGAAAAACGCTAGAGCCTGATGCCGGCTAGGTGGCCACATTCGCGGACGAATTGAAGGCGTGTTTGCAGGTTACAAAAACGATAGGTGCGGGCGTGGCTTTCGCGTCTCAGGTGAGCCGCCAATCAGGCTAGGCTCTTGTGCAGCGCAGCAACGCTCAGCGCTTCCGCGAGACGGTTCATATCGGCCCGCACCCGCACATATCCGTTGGTCCGCTCAAGCGTGCGCTCGTCAACATAGAGCGCCCGGTTGATTTCAACCTGCAGCGCGTGAACGCCGTGCGCGGGCCGGCCGTAGGTTTGCGTCGTGTGGCCGCCGGCAAATGGCGCGTTGCGCGCAACGCGGTACCCCAAACGCCGCAAGGTCGCTTCCGCCAAAGCGGTAACAGAAGGATGGCAGGAGGCGCCGAACCGATCGCCTAACACCACATCCGGCGCATGCGCGCCGCGGGCGCTCGATGGCATCGAGTGACAATCCACAAGCACCGCACAGCCGAAGTGCTCGCGCGTCTCGGCCACGAGATTTTGCAGCATGGCGTGATAGGGCCGGTGCACTTGCGCGATGCGGCGCTCAGCCTCGCGAAGCGCCAGTTTGCGGCGATAGATATTCTGCCCGTCGCCGCTGACGCGCGGGATGGCGCCGAGGCCTGCCTGCACGCGCGCGGAGGTCAAATGCACGCTGTGCGGCGGGCGCTCGTCGAACATGTCGGGATCGAGTTCGCCCGGGTCGCGATTGAGATCGACATAGGCCCGCGCGATCGTTGCTGAGAGCACCGCCGCGCCATGCGCCGCAGCGCCGGCAAAGAGCTCGTCCACGAACGCATCCTCGGACCGACGCAGGCTGATGAGCGAGACCCGCGCGTCCGCGAGCAGTTCCGCCGGGTAGCGCCGCCCACTGTGGGGCGAGGCGAAGATGAGGGGCGCCGTCCGCCGCAACGGCTCGATCAGAACGAACGGCGGCTCGACCGTCGGCGCGGTTAAGCCTCCGCTTTCCGCAAGGTCGCGCGCCGCGCCTTGGCCGAGATCCGTCGGGTCCATCAACACATTGTTCGCCATGCCCGCACGGGCCGTCAATGTTTCCACATGCTTACCGGGATTTATGACGGTTTAGCGCGCCTTTACCTGCTCCATGCTAGAGGCTACCGCTTGATTTGGGGGCCGGATTATCCGGAGCGACGCATGGCGCGCATTCTGTTGGCTGAAGACGATGACTCGCTCCGCGCCTTCCTGGTGACGAGCCTGACGCGCGCTGGTCATGACGTAACCGGTCACGGCGACGGCGATTCCGCCTGGGAAGCGCTCGAGCATGGCAGCTACGATCTGCTGCTGACCGACATCGTCATGCCTGGCCTCGACGGCATCGAACTCGCCCGCCGCGGCGCCGAGGCCGACCCAGCTATGAAGATCGTTTTCATCACCGGCTTCGCGGCGGTGGCGCTTTCGGCCCAAAGCCAGGCCCCGAAGGACGCCAAAGTCCTCTCCAAGCCCTTCCACTTGAAGGACCTGGTCGTCGAAATCGAACGCGTCATCGCTGCCGCCTAGGGCGCGGCTCGAAAGCCAGTCTTCAGCCTTGCAGGCAGGGCGGACGCCGGTCTATATCGCCGGACCCCAAACGGGACTGCTTCGGCGGTATCGGGCGCGTAGCTCAGCGGGAGAGCACTACGTTGACATCGTAGGGGTCACAGGTTCGATCCCTGTCGCGCCCACCATCCTTCCTCGACGACGTCGAGCAAGAATCAGGTCTCGATCTTGTTGCGCGCGATTTGTGCGAGGGGAGCGCCTTCGGACGCGTACCAGGCGTCAGACCGTGGGCGTACGACAGTATTGTCCAGAACTTCCGTCTTGGCTTTCGGGCCGATCCACATCACCGGCCAATCGCGGTCGCGGCTGCCGCAATCGATGAACCGGTTCGCTTGCAGCACGCCGCCGGCCTCATCGGTCGCGCAAAAGCCATTGCCGGCGGCCGCCACGATTTCATTGCCGAGGAATGTCGCTTTGCTCATCGAGAGCGCCGCCATCGCTGGGCTGCCGGGGCTCGGCGAGGTGATGCGGTTGCGCTCGAACCGCGCCAACGTGCTTTGCGCTGCGACAAGCGAATTCGAGCCGACGCCGACCAATTCATTGTCGCAAACGAGGACTTTGGAAAGTCCGCCCGCCCAGGCGCCGACGCCGGCGATTTGCTCGAAGCGATTGCCGACTATGACGCCCGTCGAATTTTTGCGCACGGTGACGCCGGAATCGACCGATGGCCCGAGCCGGCAAGCGATCAGGTTGACGATTGCATCGTCAATGCTGACGCACGGCCGCGCCGGTTCGGTGTCGGGCGGCGGCTTGCCGAGCGTGGCGATGCGGCAGCCGATCAAGGTCAGTCCGCCAGACACGATCCAAACGCCGCTGTCGCGTTCGGTGGACGAGAAGTCGATATTCTCCACCACCGAGGCGCCGCCCGACACGTAGAGCGCCGGGTACTGCCGCTGAAACACTGACGGGCGATTGGCCGGGTCCTTGGCGACGATGCGCAGCGTCTTGTCGAGCTGCACCTGCTCGTCATACGCGCCAGGCGCCACGCGGATCGTCGTGCCTGGCGTGGCTAAGCGCACGGCTTCTGAAATCGTGCGCACCTCGCCGCCGCCGTTGCGGTCAACGTCAATCGTGCGCGACGGCCCTGCCTTCACAACGCCGTCGCGGCTGGCTTTCGCCAGCGCGTTGGCGTCATAGGCTTGGCCTGCCGACGCCGGTGCGCGTGCGGTCGTTGTTGGCGGCCGCGGCGCGGGCGCCGGCGCTATCGGCGCAGCGGACGGCATGCTCACGGAATTGGCGGCCTGACGGCGCGCGGCGAGCGCCAGCGCGATCTTCTTTAGCGCGAGTGCGCCTTCAATCTGCCATTCGACCCATTGTGGCAGCGAAAGATAGAAGACGAGGCCAGAAGCAGGTTGCACGGCTTCGAGGCGGATAGGGATGATGCGCTTGCCGAACCCGTCGGCGATCGCGACTTCGCGCTCTACATTCTCGCTGCCGTTGGAAGCGGCGCTGACCAGCACGCAGAACGCAACGCACCCGCGAATAGCGTCGACGATGGCGGAGTTGAAATTGGCGCCGGGCGGAATTGAATCTGGCGCCAGCCAGACATTGTATCCCAGCGTTTGCAGCTGACTCGAAACCTGCAGGACGATGCCGCGGTCCTTTGTCGAATGCGAAAGAAACAGAAACGACATTTACGACGCCGCCGTTTGCGC
The DNA here is from genome assembly GCA_964405865.1 of uncultured Terricaulis sp. Lineage (GTDB taxonomy): Bacteria > Pseudomonadota > Alphaproteobacteria > Caulobacterales > Aquidulcibacteraceae > Vitreimonas. The sequence continues at coordinate 376,279 of CAYOPM010000002.1, forward strand.
CAGGTCCTTCTGCGCGACCGCGATGAGCAGGCACTTGTCGTCGTCGTTGTTTTGTGCCGCACCCGGCGCAGTCAGCGCGCCGGCGAGCTGTTCAGCGACCTTCTGATCGTCGGACATGCGCGCCCAGCGATCCATGATTGGCGCGAAGAACCCGCCTTCAAGCACGTTTTCCTTGGTGAGATAGGCGAGGCCGGCCGCGCCGTCGCTCATCAGCGCCACGACCGTCGGCGTTTGAATTTCTTTCAGCTTGAGGTTCAGCTTTTCCATCGTGAAGAAGTACGTCTGATCGGAGGATTCGCCGTTCTCCGGTTCGGAGATCGTAGCGTTCGTCCAGCTCTTCGGCTCGGTGAGCCTGCGCGCGTTCAATGAGGCCGCGACACCGTCGCCTACGTGGAAGAGTACGCCGCGGTCTTTATCCCAGACTGCGCCGACGATGGTGGCGTGATAGTCGGAAATCGTAGCGCCTTCGCTTGCAGCCAAGCCGCCTTTCACACTGTTGATGATCAGCGTGATCGTATCGCGCAGCTCGTCGAGATCCTTGAGCTTGCCCTTATGTTTCGCAAGCTCGTCGGCAAGCGTTGTTGAGATTGCTTGAGCGCCGTTGCGGCCCAATTTCGCGGAGCCGGCGCCATCTGAGACGACAGCGCAAATGCGCCCGTTCGCGGCTGCCCAATGAAAGCGATCGTCACAAGGCGTGCCTTGGTGGACGTGGCTTGGGCCTTGAACGGCGGCGCCAATCAGCCTGTAGCCCTCAAGCGCCTCGCCATGCGCCATGATCGTCGGCTCTTTAGGTTTTGGCGGCGGTGGCGGTGGGGCTGGAGGCGCAGATCGCTGCCGCGTCGGCGGGCCACCACGTTGCGGCACAGGCGCCGGCGCACCTGGCGGTCGTCCAGGTGAAGGCGAACTCGAAGCGCCTTGCGTCGGATCAGGAGGAGGCAAACCGGCCGCTCGCCGTTGCGCTTCTTCATAAGCGCGCCGTCCCTCGGCCCGCTTATCGCCGCCGAAGAAAAACACGAACAAGTTCGCCATGCCGCGCCCCCTCGCCAAGCCTTAAGTTGGGACGACCCAGACTTTGCCGGGCGGCACGGCGACTTCCGCGCTTTGACCTGGCGCTGCCTTGCTGGTGCTCGCCATGCTGTTGCTGAGCCACTGAAACAGCGAACCGAAATGCGCATTGTCGATCTCGTGGAAGACCGCTTGGCCGGGCTGTTGGAATCTCTGCAGGTTCGCCGGCGACGCGCCCGAAACAGCGAACGGAAACAAGACGATTTTTTTGTCGGCGATGGCGTCGCGCACACGATCTGCGGACGCTTCCCAACTATCCGTCGGCGCGCCGTCGGTCATGATGAAGAGCCACGGGCGATTGTACGGCACGCCCATCGTCTTCATTTCTTGCTTCACCTGCTCGATTTCCGCGAGCGCTCGGTCGGCGGCTTCGCCAAGCGGCGTCAGGCCATTGGCTTGCAAAACCGGGGCAGTGAACTGATCGGCGTCAGTCCACGTCGTGCGGATGCGCACGCTATCGCCGAACTCGATCACCATCAGCTGCACGCGCACGCTCGCGATCGGATCAGCTTTCAACGCCTTTTCCAAGGCTTGCAGGCCGCGATTGACCTCCGCGATCGGTGTGCCGTCCATCGAAGACGATGTATCCAGCAGCAGCACGCATGGCGTTCTTTGGCTGGGGTTGCGCGCATACGTAACTTGCAGCGGTTCGTCGCTCATATCTTCCCTCCAGCGCCAGCGGCCGAGGCAGCTTAGTCCATTTTGCAACCGTGAGAAGAAGTTTTCGAAAAAACAAAACGTGCTGGTTGACGAGCGCGGGCCAAGCTGAAAACGATGCGGGTGGCGGGCGATGAGGTGTCACGATCTAACACGTGGAGCGTGACGAATACGGTCGCTGGCGGCTGGGCAGGGATCGATCTTGGTAGAGCTGACCGCAGTGGACGCCGCAGGCGTTCGGCGTAAGGCGCGTTACGATGCGTCTAAACCGCTCGGCATCGGCGGTGCCGGGACTGTGTTCATAGATCAGGCCAAGTCGGGCTACGTCATCAAAATCTACCATCGAGTGGCTGATCCAACGACGCTTGCACGCGCGTCGGCAGGCCAAGCTGAAGTCACCGAGCTGCACGAAAAACTGCAGGCGATGCTGGCAGCGCCGCCGCACCAAGGGCAGGGGTTCGTTCAGATCGCGTGGCCGCAAGAGATGCTGTTCACGCCGGACAATCGCTTCGTCGGCTTCACGATGCGGGAAATTCCGCGCGCCGCGACGACGCCGATCGAAGACGTGATGGTAGAGGTCAAGCGCAAGAACGAGCGCCTGCCTCACGATTACGAGTTTCGCCTGATCGTTTGCCAAAACTTGGCGACGATGCTCGGCTTTATCCATCAGCGCGGCCACGCGATGGTGGATTTGCAGCCGCAGAACGTCCGCGTTTATCGGCAAAATGGTTGGGTGGCGCTGCTCGACTGCGACGGCTATCGGATTTCATCGCCGACAAAATCATTCCCCGCGCGATTGCTGCGGCCAGATTACGCCGCGCCCGAGTTGCAGCGTTCAGGCGGCAATGTCCGCCCCGACATGGGCAATCAGGATCAGGACCGATTCGCGCTGGCCCTGATCATCTTCACGCTGCTCAACGAGGGCGTCACGCCGTACAACGTGCGTTCGAAATCATCGACACCGATCCCCGACGACATTCCTTCGCGCATCCGTGATGCGCTCTATGGCTACGCGCTGGCCCCGTCGCCGAAAGTAGAGCCGGCGCCTGCGAGTTTGCACGCGCATTGGCCGATGTCGCTGCGCAAACTTTTTGACCGTGCATTCTCCGCCGAGAAGACATTGCGGCCCACCGCGGATGATTGGGCGCTGGAATTGGCCAGTCTGCTGAAATCGGCGACTGAGTGCCGGCGGCGGCCGAAGGTGCATGGCAAGTCGGTGATCTCCGGCACATGCTTGATGTGCGAGCGCGAGGACTTGCTCGCAAAAATGTCCGGCAAGCAGATTTCGTATCGCTCCTCGACGCGGTCGCCGCCTGCTGCGCCGCCACGACCACCGCCACCGCCGCGCGCGCCCGCCGCGCGCGTGCCGCCCGCGCCGCCGCCCGCGCCCCCGGCTGCGCCGACTTACACGCAGCGCGACCTTGGCGTCGGCGCGCGCCGCGCAACGCTGCGCGGTCTCTGGTCCGGGATTCCATTTGGCATTGGTTCGTATTGGCTAAGCCAAGCGTATTTGGGTGGCGCCGCCGCGCTCACGTTGACGGGCGTCGTTCTCGTCCTGGCGTTTCTCTTGGTGCGTTCGGCACTGAACAATGCGCCGCAACGCACTGTCACACGGCGTCGCGGCGGGTTCACGGCATTCTTGCTCTATTGCTCGGCGGTGATCGGACATGGCGCGGTGGGGATTGTGAGCGCCGGCATTGCGCAAAGCGTAACAGCGGTTGTCGCGCCAGGGTTCATGCAGGCGACGACAACCGAAGAAGCGCCGCCGGCTTTGCCGTATTACGAAGTGCAAGCGTATTCGCTCGATAGTCCGGTGACGCCACGCGCCAATGTGAATTATCGCGCGGCGCCGTTCGCGTTGCCAGAATCGCGGATCGTGCGGGTGTCCGTGGTAGGTGAGCAACTCACCGTCACCGGCTTTTCCAATCAGAGCGACGGCACTTGGTATCAAGTTACGCTGCCCGAGGGTGGCGCGGCGTTCGTACGCTCCGATCTGATCAGCTTGTGGGCGCCGCCGCCTGAACCCGAGCCCGAGCCGGCGCCCGCCACGCCGGCGCCCGCGCCATACACAGCGCCCACGACTCCGTCGATTACCTATGGCCCGGCGCCGTCAACGCAGCCTGCCACGCGACCGCAGAGCCCAACAACGGGCAGCACGCGTCAGCCGAGCGGCGCCGCCGCGCCTGCAACGGGCTCGGTCGTCTTCACGCAGCGGCCAACTGCGCGCCGCATCGCCGACCTCTATCCGAACCGCGCCCTCGAGGACGGCCGATCGGGAAGCGTGACGCTCGAATGCACCGTTCGCTCCACCTTCAATCTCAACTGCCGGGTTGGTTCAGAAACGCCACGCGGGCAAGGTTTTGGCGAAGCGGCGCTTGAGGCCGCGCAATCTTACCGTGTCGCGCAAACGCTCACGAGCGGCGCCAGCGCCGTTGGCGCGCGTACGCGGATTGTTGTCAACTTCCAGCTGCCGGAAGAATCCCGCCGCCGCGACGGTCGCTGAATTGCGGCGCTTCATCGCACTCGGCTGCGTTTGATTAAGCGCCGCACGCTAACGCTCTCCCAAACGGATTCGCTGGGAGGCGAGGGTATGCGCACTTTATTGATGGCTGCGGCGGCGCTGGGGTTGGCGGCGTGTGCGAGCGCCAGTGGCGGCGCGCCGTCGGCGGGCAATGCGCAACCTGCTTCGGTCGAAGAGCTGATGGCCGGCGTCGACGTGCCGTATGAGAGCTTCACGCTTGAGAACGGCTTGACTGTGCTGGTCCACGAGGATCGCAAGGCGCCGATCGTTGGCATCGCCGCTTGGTACAATGTCGGCTCGAAAGATGAGCCGGAAGGCCAGACCGGCTTTGCGCACCTGTTCGAACACATCATGCTGTTCAACGGCACCGAGCACATTCCGAACCTGATCGAGCCGCTACGCGACATGGGCGCGACCAATTGGAACGGCACGACTTGGTTCGATCGCACCAATTATTTCCAAACCGTCCCGACACAAGCGCTCGATCGCGGTCTCTACATTGAGAGCGAGCGCATGGGCTATCTGCTCGGCGCGCTGACGCAGCAATCTCTCGATGCGCAACGCGGCATCGTGCAGAACGAAAAGCGCCAAGGCGATAACCAACCGTACGGTCTCGCGAACTATCGTATCCTCGCTGGTCTCTTCCCGGAAGGGCATCCGTATCGCCACTCGACCATCGGCTCGATGGCCGATCTCGACGGCGCCTCGCTTGAAGAAGTGCGTCAGTGGTTCCGCGATAATTACGGCCCGAACAACGCCGTGCTCGTGCTCACAGGCGACATCAACGCCGCAGAAGCGCGCCCGCTCGTTGAGCGCTATTTCGGACAGATTCCGCGCGGCGCGCAGAACATTCCGGCCGCAGCAGATGTGCCGACTCTTGCTGCGCCGGTCTCGGAAACGATGGCCGATCGTGTGAACAACACGCGCCTCTATCGCGTCTGGACGGTGCCTGGTCTCGCAAGCGACGACACACAAGATCTCGTCACAGCGGCGCAAGTGCTTGGCGGGCTCGCCACCTCGCGCCTCGATCGCGAATTGGTGCGCGGCGATCAAACTGCGGTATCGGTCAGCGCGTTCGTGCAATCGTTCCAGCGCGTCGGCATGTTCTACGTCATCGTCGACGTGAAGCCGGGCGAGGACGTGCAGGCGGTGTCCGATCGCCTCGATGGCATCATCAATACCTTCATCACCGCCGGCCCGAGCGAAGACGAAATCCAACGCGTCGCGACAGGGCAGGTGTCTGCAGGGCTGTTCGCTGTCGAACAGATTGGCGGCTTTAACGGCCAGACCGTAGCGCTCGCGAACGGCGCGGTGATTGCCGGCGATCCCGGATTCTTCCGCCGCAACTTGCTCGCTTATGGCGACGTCACGCCCGCCAGCGTGCGCTCTGCGATGAGCCGCTGGCTGACGCGTCCGGTCTATTCATTGCGCGTCGATCCCGGCGTGCGGGAGCCTTATCCGGAAGCGACATCGACGGGCCGTCCCGCGCCGGACAATTCACCGCCCGTGATTAGCCCGCGCGATCCGATGCCGCCGATCGGCGAGATTGCCGATCTCGATTTCCCGAATGTGGAACGCGCGCGTCTCTCGAACGGCATCGAGGTTGTCTACGCGCATCGCGACGCCATCTCGGTGACTTTGGTGGCTGTCGATTTCGACGCCGGCATCGCGGCTGATCCGCAAGGCGGCTTTGGCACGCAAGTGCTGACCATGAACGCGATGACCTCCGGCGCCGATGGCATGGACGCGATGGAGATTGCCGAGATCGAAGAACGTCTCGGCGCCAACATCACCGCCGCCGGTTCGCTCGATCGTTCGTCGGTGACGCTGACGGCGCTCTCTGCCAATCTCGGTCTCTCGCTCGACTTGCTCGCCGACACCGTTCAGCGTCCGGATTTCGCCGAAAGCGAAGTGACGCGCCTGCGCGAACAACAGCTCGCGGCAGTCGGCACGGAAGCCACGTCGCCAAACGGCCTCGCGCAACGCGCGCTGCCGCCCATCCTCTATGGCGCGAGCCATCCCTATGGCCGTCCGCCATCGGGGCTTGGCAGCACGCAATCGGTTGGCGCGTTGACGCGCGATAATCTGGTGGCGTTCCATCAAACGTGGATCCGTCCAGAAACGGCGCGCATTTTCGTAGTCTCGGATCGTCCGCTCGCGGAAATCCGACGCGCACTCGATCAGCGCTTTGGCAATTGGCGCGGCGCCAATGTCGCGGTGGGCCGCAAGGACTTCAGCGCTGCTATCCCAGCGCCGCAATCGCGCATCCTTATCGTCAACCGTCCGCAATCGCCGCAATCGGTGATCTATGCTGGCGCAGTGCTGCCGATCACCGGCCGCGACGACACGGTGACGCTGAACGCCGGTAACGAGATCCTTGGCAACAACTTCCTCTCGCGCATCAACACGGAAATCCGTGAGCGCCGTGGCTGGTCGTACGGCTTGAACGGCGTGTTGCAGCTCCGCGAAAACCGTGTGCCGTATGTGATCAACGCGCCGGTGCAGGCGGACCGCACGGGTGATTCGATCCGTGTGCTAATCGAGCAGATCAACGGCTTCCGTGGCGAAAACGGCGTCACCGCCGCTGAGCACACGCGCACGATCAATGGCAACATTCGCCAGCTGCCGGGCTCGTTCGAAACCGCTGCGTCCATCCTCGGCGCGCTGCGCACCAACGCGCTCTACAATCGCCCTGACGATTATTGGGAGCGTCTGGCCGGCCGCTATCGCGGCATGAGTGCTGTGCAAATGGATCAAGCCGTGCGCGGCGTTGTCGATCCGGCGCGTTTCGTTTGGGTTGTGGTTGGCGACGCGAGTGTCGTGCGGCCGCAGCTTGAAGGCCTGGGCCTGCCGATTGAAGTGGTGCAGCCGAACTAAGGGCGCACGAGATCAAGAATGCGAGCACACATCGCGCTGTTGGCGTCAGCCAGCGGCGCGATGACTGTGAAGTGGTTGGCGCCAGCGATCGCTTCGTAGCGCGTGTCCACGCCGTCAGCGCCCCACGCTTCAACGATCGAAGCGCTTTGGCGCAAATACTCGCTCGACTCCGCACCGCCGACGACAGCGTCGAGCGTCTTGCCCTCCGGCGCGGGCCAGGTGAGGGGACTTAGCGCCTCTGCCTCGTCGTTATCCAAACGCAGCGCCCCATTGAGGCTCGTCGGCACGAGCGGCTTCAATTCGAACAAACCTGAGAGCGCGTACGCTGCCGGCACATGCGCCTCGGTCGCCAGCAAACACGCCGCGAGATGTCCGCCAGCGGAGTGTCCGCTCACGACAATCGGCGCGTTGGTCTCACGATGCAGCGCAGCGCACGCGGAGCGCATCTGCTCGACGATGTCGCCGATGCGCACGTTCGGGCAGAGATCATAGCTCGGCACGGCGACGCTGACGCCGAGCGCATTCAGTCCGCGCGCCATGTGCGAGAAGAAGCTCTTATCGAGCGCCTGCCAGTAGCCGCCATGAATGAACATCGCGGCAGGGCCGGTGCCCGTTTCGAACAGATCAAACGTGTGCCGCTCGCCATCGCCATAACGCACAACACGCGGTGGCTTCGCTTCACGATACGCAGCGGAGTCCGCGGCCCAGCCCGCAATGATCGCGGGGTGCTCGGGCACGCGAGCGCGGTTGTTGTACTCGGCTTCGAGGTCGAGACTCATTCGCTATCGGGATAATCAAAGCCCGGCCATTTCGAGCCGTAAAGCTGATAGCCGAGGATGGTATAAGTCTGCGCCACGTTCGGATGCGCGCGGATCGTCTCGGTGACGACGGTCTGAATCGTGTTCAGATCCGGATGCTCGATGCGCACGAGCAAATCCCACTCGCCCATGATCGAGTAGATATCCATGATCTTGTCGCTGCCGTCGCGCAGCGCATTGCCGACGACTTCCGGCGTCGCGTCTTTCACGCGCACGAAGATGAAAAGGCTGTGGTCTGCCATGTTGTGCTCCTAGCGTGAGCTTAGCGCGGCACGACCGCCGTTGTCTCTATCTCGATGAGCGCCGCGTCCTCGATCAGCGCTTTGACCTCGACCACCGCCATCGCCGGATAGTTGCGGCCCATCTTCTCGCGCCAGATCGCGCCGATCTCGGCGAGCGAGGCGAGGTAGGCGCGCTTGTCAGTGATATACCAGGTCATGCGCGCGACATGCTCGGGCCCCGCGTTCGCTTCGCGCAATATTGCGAGCGTGTTGTCGAGCGTCTGTGCGAATTGCGCGGGCAGCGTCGTCGCTTCGAACTTGCCCTCCGGCGTCCAGCCGATCTGGCCCGCGACGAACACAATGCGGCCGTCCGCTTCGATGCCGTTGGCGTAGCCCTTCGGGCGCGGCCAGCCGTCGGGGAGAAGCGTTCTCATGCGATTTCCGCGAACTTGACGATCGCCGCGCGCAGATCAGCCGGCCACGGCTCGGCTTTCATCGCGGCGAGATCGGTAAACACCAAAGTCTGATCGAAGCGCGCCACCGCGCGATCGCCGACGACGGCGAGATGCTTCAACTCAAGCGACGCATTGCCAATCGCCTCAACGCCCAAGCTCTGCTTCAACACATCGCCCATCCGCACCGGCGCCACGAACTCGCTCTCCAGACGCACGGTCGGCACGCCTTTGCGCTGATCGACGTGCAGCGTCTTGAAGTCGAACCCCAAGCTCGCGAACCAATCTTCGACCGTCTCGTTCACCAGCGCGAAGAAGCGCGGATAGAACATGATGCCGGCGGCGTCGCAGTGTTCGAAGCGTACGATGATTTCGCGTGCGAACGGATTCATGGGCTCTCGCGTAGCTTGAAGCGTTGCAGCTTGCCCGTATGCGTCTTCGGTAGTTCGGCAACGAACTCAATGGCGCGCGGATACTTATACGGCGCGATCGTCTGCTTCACGTGGTCCTGAAGCGCACGCGCATCGGCGGCGGCGCCGGGCTTCAACACGATGAACGCTTTGACGATCTGCCCGCGCTCCTCATCCGGAACGCCAATCACGGCCGCTTCCGACACCGCATCGTGCGTTAGCAGCGCGTTCTCCACTTCCGGCGCGCCAATATTGTAGCCGGACGAAATGATCATGTCGTCGGCGCGCGCGAGATACCAGAAATAGCTATCCGCATCGCGGCGATAGAGATCGCCAGTGACGTTCCAACCGTTCACGACGTAATTGCGTTGCCGCTCATCCGCTAGGTAGCGGCATCCCGTCGGCCCGCGAATAGCGAGGCGGCCTTCGCCTTCGCCATCGAACGGCTCGTCGTTCGCATCGAGCAAAGTTGCTTCGTAACCTGGCACGGCCTTGCCGGTGGCGCCGGGGCGAATGTCGTCGCCGCGCGCGGAGACGAAGATGTGGATCATCTCAGTCGCGCCGATGCCGTCGATGATGCGAATGCCTGTGCGCTCGAACCACTGATCGGATGTCGCCTTCGGCAAATGTTCGCCGGCGGAGACGCAGGTGTGCAGCGACGCGAGCTTGCTCAGATCCTGCTTCATCAGCGCGCGATAGCCGGTGGGGGAGGTGAAGAGCGTCGTCGCCTTGTGTTGCGCGATGGTGTCAGCGAGCACGTCGAAGCCTGGCTTGGGGCACACGACAGTAGCAGCGCCGACATTCGCCGGAAACACGACGCCGGCGCCGAGGCCAAACGTGAACGCCAACGGCGGTGTGCCGATGAACACATCGCTCGGCTTCGGCTGCAGTACATGGCGCGAGAAGGTCTCCGCCATCGCGGCGATATCGCGATGGAAGTGCACGCAGCCCTTCGGCTTGCCTGTCGTGCCGGAGGTAAATGCGATCAGCGCGGGGTCGTCCGGCGTGGTGGCAACCGCGGGCACGAAATCCGGTGCGCTCTCCATGCGCTGCGCCAGATCATCCGCATGAATGATGTGCTTCAGTGACGGCGCATCCTTGCGCGCTTGTTCAAGTTCGCCGGCCAGATGCACATCGACGATCGCGTGCGTCACCTTCGCCTTGTCGAGGATCACCGCCAACTCGTGCGCACGCAGCATCGGCATGGTGCCGACTGCAACGCCGCCCGCACGAAACACGCCCCACCAAACGGGGATGGAGAGCTTCGTATTGGAGGAATGCACCAGCACGCGATTGCCAGGGACGAGCCCGAAAGCGCTCGTCAGCACATGCGCTAGGCGCGATGCCTCACGCAGTAGAGCGTCGTAGTCCAAAGTCTCAGTCGCCGTCAGCACAGCCGCGCTCGCGCCCATGCCATTCGCAACCGCGCGATCCAGAATGCTGCTCGCATTGTAGCGCTCAGGAAACTGTAGCTCAGGCAGCGTGAAGCGCAGCTCCGGCCATTGATCGCGCGGCGGGAGATTGTCGCGCACGAAAGTGTCGACGTGTCCCGTCATCTCAATCGCCCTCGAATACTGGCTTCTGCTTGCCAGCGAACGCCATGTAAGCGCGTTCGAAATCCTTCGTCTGCATGCAGATCGCCTGCGCCTGCGCCTCGGCTTCGAGCGCTTGTTCGAGGCTCATATTCCATTCCATGTTGAGCTGGTTCTTGGTCATGGAATGCGCGAACGCTGGGCCGTTGGCGAGATCGCGCGCGAAGGTTTGTGCTTCAGTCAGCGGCGTATCGACAATGCGATTGAAGAAGCCCCACGCGACGCCTTCCTCCGCGCTCATTGAGCGGCCGGTATAGAGCAGCTCGCTCGCGCGGCCGTGGCCGATGATGCGCGGCAGGATCGCGCACGCGCCCATGTCGCAACCAGCGAGGCCGACGCGCGTGAACAGAAACGCCGTCTTGGCATTGGCCGAAGCGAAGCGTATGTCGCTCGCCATCGCGATGATCGCGCCCGCGCCGGCGCACACACCTTCGACCGCCGCCACGATCGGCTGCGGGCAGGCGCGCATGGCTTTGACGAGATCGCCAGTCATGCGTGTGAAGCGCATGAGCTCAGGCATTGTCATCTTGGTGAGCGGCGCGATGATGTCGTGCACATCGCCGCCCGAGCAGAAATTGCCGCCGGCGCCGGTGAAGACGACAGCGCGGCAATCGTCCGCGTAGGAGAGGCGGCGGAAAAGATCGCGCAGTTCGGCGTAGCTCTCAAACGTGAGTGGATTTTTGCGCTCGGGGCGATCGAGCGTCACGGTCGCTACGCGATCGCTCACGCTCCACAAGAAATGCTCGGCGCGGTAGTCCGCGCTTTTCCACGCATCATTGTTCATGGTTGCGCGCCTCCCTTTGTCAGTTTGCGGCGCGCCGACGCTTTCGCTGCATCGAGAAGCCGCATCAGCGCTTGTTTGTCGGCGTTGCGGAGATCGCTGAGCAGCGAATCCACACATGCCGCGTGCGCCTTGGCCATGTGCTTGAATACGCTTTGCCCAGGCTGGGTCAACCGCACGCGTAAGACGCGGCGATCGTTGTCGTCCTGCTCGGACGCGATCAGCCCATCCGCCTCAAGCCGCGTTCGCAATTGCGTGACGTTGCCGTTGGACACGAGCAGGTACTGCGACACCTCGCCGAGCGTCAGCGGGCCGTGGCGATCGAGCGCGGAGAGAAAATCGAAGCGCGCGATGGTCGAGTCGAAGCGCGCGCGCATGAGCGCATCTACTTCGCGTTCGATGAGGCGGCTCGTGCTCAAGAGCCGCAAAGAAAGGCGAACGGAATCTGTCACGACTCCCCGCCCCCTTGCGGGGCGGGGCCGGGGGTGGGGGTAGCGGCAGTGTAGAAACAGAACGCGCGCATCTTGTTGAAGCTGCCGCCCGTACCCCCATCCGTCACGCTCCGCGTGACACCTTCCCCGCAAGGGGGACGGTTCTCTGAAGAGCGAACGTCGCTCAAATCTGGCCGCCGCTGATTGGCAGCGCCGCGCCATTGGTTGCAGCTGCACCGTCGCTGCAGAGCCAACCGATCATGCTCGCGACTTCTTCCGGTTGGATCAGGCGCCCTTGCGGGTTACCAGCATAGAGCGAAGCGCGCGCTTCTTCTTCGTTGAGCTTGGTCTTCGAAGCGATGTTCTCCGCCGCGCGCGTGACGATATCGGTCTCGACATAGCCGGGGCAGATCGCGTTCGCGGTGATGCCGTGGCGCGCGACTTCCTTCGCCAGCGCGCGCGTCATGCCGATCATGCCGTGCTTCGAGGCGCAATAGGCGCTGATATACATATCGCCCATCAGCCCCGCGATCGACGCGACGTTGACGACACGGCCCCATTTGCGCTCGATCATGTCGGGCAGGGCGGCGCGTGTGCAGAGGAAGGCGCCGGTGAGATTGATCGCCAGCACTTCGTTCCACATCGCAAGCGACGTCTTGTGCAGCGGCGCGGATGGCGTGATGCCAGCATTGTTGATCAGGATGTCGATGCCGCCGAAGCGCGAGCGCGCCGCGTCGATGGCGGCCTCCACCGAGGTTTCGTTAGACACATCGACGGAAACCGCATTCGCATCCAGCGTCGATGCCGCTTCTTCCACGCGCTCGAAATTGCGCGCGGCGAGTGTCAAGCGCACGCCTTGTTCTGCGAGTACACGCGCCGCCGCGAGGCCGATGCCGGTGCCGCCGCCGGTGATGAAGGCGTGTTTGCCTGAGAGGGACATGTCTACTCCGTGACCTTGCGTGCGAGGTTGCGCTGCATTTGTGCGTAACCGGTGCGATACTGTTTTAGCGGCGCGACACCGCCATAGCCCAATTCCGCCGCCGCGCGCAGCGACCAGTTCGCGTCCATCAAATGCGGACGCGCGAGCGCGCAGAGATCGGCGCGGCCGGCGGCGAGGATCGAGTTGATGTGATCGGGTTCGAAGATGTTGCCGACGGCCATCGTGCGCACGCGGCCTTCGTTGCGGATCATGTCGCAGAACGGCGTTTGGAACATGCGGCCATAAACGGGGCGCGCGTCGGGCGTTGTTTGACCCGCGGAGACGTCGATGAGATCGGCGCCAGCATTGGCGAAGGCTTGTGCGATGGCGATGGAGTCTTCCGCGCTTAGGCCGTCATCGTGCCAATCGGTGGCGGAGATGCGCACGCTCATCGGTTTGTGCTTCGGCCACGCGGCGCGCATCGCTTCGAAGACTTCGAGCGGGAAGCGCAGGCGGTTCTCGACGCTGCCGCCGTATTCATCCGTGCGCTGATTGCTGATCGGCGTGAGGAAAGACGAGAGCAAATAGCCGTGGCCGCAATGCAGTTCGAGCATGTCGAAGCCAGCGTCTTCGCCCATGAGCGTGGCGCGGACGAAATCAGCTTTGACGCGATCCATGTCGGCGCGTGTCATTGCGCGGGGGATGGCGTTGCGGTCAGACCAGGCGATCGACGAGGGACCGATGATTTCCCAGTTGCCGCTTTCGAGCGGCTGATCGGGATGATCCTCGTCCCACGGCGCGCGGGTGGAGCCTTTGCGGCCAGCGTGCGCGAGTTGCAGCGCGAACTTGGCGCCGGTGTGCGTGTGGACGTAGTCCACGATGCGCTTCCAGGCGGCGACGTGCTCTGGCTTGTACATCCCCGCGCAGCCCGGCGTGATGCGCGCGTCGGCGCTTACGTCCGTCATCTCGGAGAAGACCAGACCAGCGCCGCCACCAGCGCGGGCGCCGTAGTGGACGAGGTGGAAGTCGCCGACTGCGCCGTCTTCGGCGGAATACATGCACATCGGCGAGACAACGACGCGGTTGGCGATCTCCATGTCGCGCAGCTTTAGCGGCGCGAACATGGGTGGTTTTCCTTCGGCGCCAGCAAACCAGGTTTCGACACGGCCGACGAAGCGCTTATCCCGCGCACGCAGATTCTCGTGGCTTACGCGCTGGCTGCGGGTGAGCAGGGAATAAGTGAATTGCAGCGGATCGAGCGTCGCGTAGCGATCAATGTGCTCGAACCATTCGGTCGAGTTGCGTGCGGCGTTCTGCAGTTTCAGCACTTCGACGTGCCGCTCGGCGTGATATTCTTCGAGCGCTTCAGGAAGTGGCTTTCCGCCGTGCAGCACTTGCGCGAGCTTGATCGCGTCTTCGATGGCGAGCTTGGTGCCGGAGCCGATGGAGAAGTGCGCGGTGTGCGCGGCGTCGCCCATCAGGATGAGATTGCCGCGATGCCAGGTGTCGCAAATGATGCGTGGGAAATTGAGCCAGGCTGAGCCGCGTAGGTGCTTGGCGTTGGTTGAGAGCGTCGCGCCGTCGAGATATTTGGCGAAGAGCTTTTCGGCGGCGCGGCACGTCGCGTCCTGATCCATTGTATCGAAGCCGAGGCCGCGCCAGGTGGCTTCGCTGCACTCGACGATGAAGGTCGAGGCGTTTGGTTCGAACTTGTACGCGTGCGCCCAAACCCAGCCATGATCGGTTTGCTCGAAGGCGAAAGTGAAAGCTTCGAACGCCTTGTTGGCGCCGAGCCAGATGTATTTGTTAGGCCGCAGGTCGATGTCGACGCCGAAGTGGTCAGCGTAGAGTGTGCGCCATTTCGAGTTCGCGCCGTCGCAGGCGAGGACGAGGTCGTATTGTGCGAGCAATGCTTCGTCGGCTTCGATCTCGGTGCGGAAGGCGAGTTCAACACCGAGTTCGCGGGCGCGATCCTGCAGGATATTCAGCAGGCGCTTCCTGCCGATGCCGACGAAACCGTGGCCAGAGGAGGAGATGGTTTGGCCGTGAATGTGGACGTCGATATCGTCCCAATGGGCGAAGCCGGCCTCGATTGCGTCGGCGCTTTTGGGATCGTTGGCGCGAAGGTTTTCCATCGTCTGATCGGAGAAGACGACGCCCCAGCCGAACGTGTCGCCGGGATCGTTGCGCTCGAACACGACAATCTCGTGCTGCGGGTCGCGCAGCTTCATGGAGATCGCGAAGACTAAACCGGCAGGCCCGCCGCCGACGCAGGCGATACGCATGGAAGGTTTATATATGAAGTAATGGGGTGAGGCAACTGAAACTCGTCATTCCGGGGCGACCGAAGGTCGAGCCCGGAACCCAGAGGCCAGCACACAGCTGGTTGCCCCTGGGTCCTGGGCTCAATGCTCCGCATTGCCCCCGGATGACGATGTTCAGGTAATTGAAGTGACCTTACTCCGCCGGCGTGCGTTCCGGCGCTTGATCTTCGTGCGCTTGCGGCTTGGGCAGGAAGCCTTGCACCCAATGTTCGAGCTTATCGATCAGCACGAACATGGCTGGCACGAACACGAGGCTGAGCAGAGTCGAGAGCATCAGGCCGCCGATCACCGCTGCGCCCATGCCTTGGCGCAGCGTGCCGTCGACGCCCCAGCCCAAAGCCGCTGGCAGCATGCCGCCCGACATGGCGAACGTCGTCATGATGATAGGCCGCGCGCGTTTCATGCCGGCTTCCATGAGTGCAGCGTTGCGGCTCATGCCGGCGTGCATGCGTTCCACCGCGAAATCGACCAGCAGGATCGAGTTCTTGGTGACGAGGCCCATCAGCATAAGCAAGCCGATGAAAGCGAAGAGCGAGAGCGGTTGGTTGGCTACAACAAGGCCGATGAACGCGCCGCCGATCGAGAGCGGCAGCGCCGTCATGATCGTGATCGGTTGGAAGAAGTCCTTAAACAGCAGCACCAGCACGATGTAGATGAGGATAACGCCCCAAAGCATCGCCGAGCCGAACGCCGCGGTCATCTCCGCAAAGTCCTCGGTTTGGCCACCGCTGGCGAGACGCGCGCCGGGTTGATCCGCTGCCTCCGGCAGCGCGAACACTGCCGCTTGCGCGACGCTCAATTCCGTTCCGGGCAGCACGTTGGCGCCGACTGTCACCGCGCGTTCGCGGTCGCGGCGTTCGATCGTCGCTTCGCCGAGCGAGAAGTTCACGTCCGCGACGGCGTCGAGACGCACGGGCTCACCTTGCGTCGATTGCACAGGCAGCGAGCGTAAGGCATCGAGATCTTGACGACGGTCCGGGCGCAGCGTGACGCGGATCGGAATTTGCCTGTCGGCGAGATCGTAGCGCGGCAAGTTCTGTTCGGCGTCGCCGCTGGTGGCGATGCGGATCGCGGAGGCGAGGCTCGCGGATGACACGCCGAGGCGCGCCATATCTTCTTGCCGTGGCCTGATCTGCAATTCTGGCCGTCGGAGCGACGAAGTCGAGCGCACGTCGGTCAGCGTGTCGACCTGGCTCATCGCCGTCAGCAGGCGTTCCGCCGCGAGGTTCACAGCTTGCGGATCGGAGCCTACGAATTGCACCGTGATGTCGGAGCCCGATGAGCCGCCCTGATCTTGCACGAACGCGGCGCGATAATCGGAAAAGTCGGAGAGCAGCGGCCGCAGCACTTGTTGGATCGCGTAAGCGGAGAGGTCGCGGTCATCGCGCGGCACGAGCGAGATGAAGAGATCGGCGTTGGGCGCAGAGCCGTCCGAGCCGCTCATTGCGGTGAACACGCCTTCGACTTCGGGCCGTTCGCGAATGCGTGTCGCCATCTGTTGCAGCACGCGGTCGGCTTCCAGCACTGGCGTGCCGGGCGGAATCTCGACGCGCGCTTGAATGACGCCGTTGTCAAAGCGCGGAATGACGACGGCGGGGATGGCGCCGGACATCAGAAGACCGACTGGAATGATGAAGACAAGCAGGCCTGCGCCAATCGTCTTCCACGGGTTGCGGATCGACCAACTCAGCGTGTCGTGATAAATATTGGTCAGCGTGTCGGGCTTTTCTTCCTGGTCGTGACCTTTGTTCGACAAGAAGAATGCCGACATCATCGGCGTGATCAAACGCGCGACGATCAGCGAGAAGAGCGCGGCGACCGCGACGGTCAGCCCGAACTCTCTGAAGAAGACGCCCATCCCGCCTTCCATGAAGCTCACCGGCACGAACACAGCGATGATCGCGCCTGTCGTTGCGACGACGGCGAGGCCGATTTCGTCGGCGGCTTCGAGGGCGGCAGGGTAGGCGCCTTTGCCCATCCGCATGTGCCTCACGATGTTCTCGATCTCGACGATGGCGTCATCGACAAGGACGCCGGTAACGAGCGCCAGTGCGATCAAGGTCACCATGTTGAGCGTGAAGCCCAGCACTTCGATGGCGGCGAAGGTCGGCAGAATCGAGAGCGGGATGGCGGCGGCGGCGATCAATGTCGCGCGCCAGTCGCGCAAGATCAGAAACACGACGATGCACGCCAGCAACGCGCCTTCGATCAAAGCGTGAATCGAGCTTTCGTGCATGCCGCGGATGAATTCGACGGTGGAGAAGATTTCGCGGATCTCGAGGCCGGGGTTTTGCTCTTCGAGCCTGTGAATGCGTTCTTCCATCAGGTCGAAGACCTGCACTTCAGAGGCGCCGCGCGAGCGCAGAACGGCGAAGCCGACAACCGGCTGGCCATTATAGCGCGAGATCGCGTTCATATCGCTCGCGGCGTCGGTGATGGTGCCGAGATCGCCCAGGCGCACGATGCGGCCGCCAGAGGCGCTGATGCGGAGATCGGCCAATTCCGCGAGGGTCTCGGCGCCGCCGAGCGCGCGGATGGATTGCGCCTGGCCGCTGATCTGCGCTTGGCCACCGGGCAAGTCGATGTTCGAGGCACGCAGCTGGTTGTTGACCTGATCGGCGGACACGCCAAACGCCAGCATGCGCGCGGGATCGAGCTCGATGCGGATTTCGCGATCAACGCCGCCGGTGCGGGTGATGCCGGCGACGCCGGGCACGGCGAGCAACTCGCGCTGCAGATCGTTGTCGATGAACCAGGAGATTTCCTCGGGCGTCATGCCCGCTGCTTGCACTGCGAAATAGCCAACCGGCTGGCTGGCGGCGTCGAGGCGCGTGATCGTCGGCTCAGTGATGTCGGCGGGCAGTTCGGAGCGAATGCGGTTCAGCGCGTCGCGCGCATCTTCTACGGCGCGGTCGAGATCGCCGCTGCTTTCCATCTCGACCATGGTTTGTGAAACGCTGGGCGAGATCGTCGAGGTCACACGGCGCACGCCCTCGACTGACGTCAGCGCGCTCTCAATGCGCTGCGTGATCTGGGTTTCCATTTCCGCGGGTGCGGCGCCGGCTTGCGCGACGGTGACGGTGAAGCCGCCGAAGTTCACGTTCGGCAGCTGGTTGATCGGCAGCCGCCCGTAAGCGGTCCAGCCCGCGAACAGCAGGACGAGGATCAGCAGGATCGGCGGGATCGGATTGCGGATCGCGCCGGCTGAGATATTCCAGGCCATTACTCGCGGCCTCGCAGATCTTGGGTCTGTTCGGTCGGCGCGGGTTCATCAGGCAGCAAGCGCACGAGGTCGCCGTCCTGCAGGAACGCTGCGCCGGAGCCGACAATGCGCTGGTTCAGCTCGAGACCGGAGACGACCTCGACTTGATCGCCGCTGCGAAGGCCGAGCGAGATGTTGGCGCGGCGCACATGATAGGCGCCGTCGATCACCAGCACATAGGCTTGGCCGTTATCATAGAGCACCGAGCTTTGCGGCACGGCGATCGCGTCGCGCGGCGCCAGTTGCGCTTCGCCGCGCAGATACATGCCGGCGCGCACGCGCGTGCCGGATGGCAGCGAGAACAAGGCTTCACCCGTGCGCGTGCGGCTGTCGATCGAAGCGGGCAGGCGGCGCAGGCGTGCATCGACGGTCGAGCCGTCGACAAGCGTGAATGTCGCGGTCTGACCTTCTTGCAGCGCCAGCGCATCGGCTTCCGCCACTTGCGCGGCGACTTCGAGCTGGTTGCCGGCGGCGATGCGGAAGAGCACTTGACCGTCAACCGAGCGGCCGACTTCAGCCATGCGGTCGATCACCAGGCCAGCTGCCGGCGCGCGCACATAGCCGCCGCCCAAGCGTGCATTCACTTCCGCCAGTTGCGCGCGCGCTGCCGCGAGACGCGCATCAGCGGCGACCGCTGCAGCACGGCGCTGTTCGATCGCTTCAGCCGATAACGCGCCAGAGTCACGGATCGATTCTGCGCGTTCGTATTCGCCACGCGCGCGGATCGCATTTGATTCCGCTTCGGCGACGCTGGCTTGCGCGGCGCGCGTTTGCGCCGTGGCAAGCGCTGTGTCGAGGCGCGCCATTGGCTGGCCTTCGCGGACGTAATCGCCTTCATCGACGAGCAGTTGCAGAATGCGCACGCCGGTGGCGGGTGCGGCGACCTGAATGTCGCGGATCGGGCGGGCTTCGCCATTGAGCGAAATCGTCGATTGCAGCGGCTGCATTTGCGCCGTGATGGCGGTGACCGCCATACCCGCCGGCGGGTCCGCGGCTTCGATCGCGCCGTCACCGCCGACGCGGCTCAGCACGGACATGATGAGGATGAGCGCGACAATGCCGCCGCCAAGCATGAATAGAACGCGCCGGCGCTTGGCTTGTTCGTCTTCGCCTTCAGTGGTCTTGTCCCAGGCGCGCTGACCTGCATCGCGCGCGCCGCGCAGAGCGTTGCCGCCCGCGTCTGCTGCGCGCTTGAGAAGGCCTTGGGCCTTGCTAAAAATTTCGGGGCGTACGGGCTTATTCATGGGAGCGGCTCAGGAAGCGTTCTGCGAGTGTGCGAAATTGTGCGACGGCGGCGTCGGTATTGGTGTTGCGCAAGAAGGCGCGCCGCAGACCTATGCCTTCGATGGAGGCAAACAAGGTGTTTGCGGCCTCTACGGGATCGAGTTTGCGATCAACGGTTCCCTTCGCCTGACCAGCCTTGATCGCTTCGATGCAATAGGCGGTGCTGCGGTCATTAATCTTGTGCAAGGCGTCAGCGATGGCGTCGTCGCGAATGCACTCGGCGAAGATGTCAGCGATCAGTGCGCCATCGCCTTCCTCAAACTTCTCGAAGAAGTCGCGCGCCACCATGGAGAGTGCGTCGAGCACCGGACCCTTGCGCGCGGCGTCGAGGAAGAGGGTATCGGTCTCGCTGTGCTTGTCTTCGGCGATCGCGCCGATGATCTCGGCTTTGGAGGCGAAGTAGCGATAGAGCGCGCCGGCGCTGATGTTCGCCTCGGCGCAAATCTCTTGCATCGTCGCCTGGTGAAAGCCGCGGCGGCGGAAGCAGGCGATGGCAGCGTCCATGATCTGACGCCGCCGGCGGTCAGCCAGTTCGGGATCGGCAAGCCGGGCCACGCGTTACGACCTCAAAACAAAACAGCCCTTGCGGGCCTGCGCTGCAACGCATATAAAACGAATGTTCGTTCTATAAATGTTAAGGGTGGTCAGCGTCAAGCTGGATTTCTACATCAGCGACGCACGCCGAACTCTTGGTTGAGTCGCTGAAGGAAGGCTAAACGCCTGAGGAGACTAGGGGAAATGGCCGATTTCCGGTCCGGATTGAGCATTTGGGCGCGTGCCGCAGCGTTGGCCGCCGCGGTTGCCGCGGCTGGCTGCGTGACCATGCCAAACGAGCGCGCCGAAGCGCCGCCGCTGCCGTCCGCATGGCGGGACGCGCCTGTCGGGGCGAACGTACCGGTCACTGATTGGTGGCAGGGCTTCCAAGATCCGACGCTGAACCAACTGGTCGATGAAGCGCTGCGGGAAGGGCCGTCAGTGCAACTGGCGGTTTCGCGTGTCCGCGAAGCGCGGGCGCTCTCGTATCAGACACTCACTCAATATCTCCCGCAGTTGCTCGCCACCGGCAGCGGTCAGTACTCGCGCATCATGGAAGGCGCGGTCCCAGTCGGGACCGAGCGCGAGCAAATGAGCGGCTCGTACGGCGTGCAAGTCGGCTGGGAGCTGCCGCTCTTCGCCATCGGCCCAGCCGCCGCTGGCGCTGGCGCCAACACGCAAGCTGCAGTCGCCGATCTGCGCGGTGCGCAAGTCGCGCTCGCCGCCGATGTGGCGCAAGCTTATGTCGATCTCCGCACCGCGACTGCGAGCCGCGTCGCTATCGAACGCTCGATCCAAACCTCAGACGAACTCGCGCGCATTCTGCAAATCAGCGCCGATGCAGGCTTTGCCTCTCGCGCTGACGCCGCTGATGCACGCCGCCTTGCTGAATCAACGCGCACGCGTCTGCCTGGCCTCGTCATCGAACAACGCCGCGCTGAAAACGTGCTGGCCGTACTGCGTGGCCGCGCGCCTGGCACGGAAAGCGCCGCACTGGATGCAGCGTTTGCCAACACTGGCGCGCCGATTCCGCATCTCAGTCTCACCGAAGCGCCGGCAGCGCCGGCTGACTTGCTCCGTCTGCGCCCTGATGTTGCGCGCGCCGAAGCGCAAACGATTGTCGCTGCTTCCGCGCTCGGCATCGCGCGCGCCGATCTTCTCCCGCGCCTCAACCTCACCGGCACGATCAACGTCACCGACGCTTTGATCGGAAATCCGACCGGGGCAGGGTTTACAGTCGCCAACGCAACGCCCTTCATCTCGATCCCGCTGTTCGACTGGGGCCAGCGCTTCGCCGTGCAGCGTCAGCGCGACGCGCAGTTCGATCAATCGCTGATTCAGTATCGCCAAGTCGTGACGCAAGCCGTGGCGGAAGCCTCGAACGCTTTGGTCGCGCTCGATCAAGGCCGTTTGCGTCTGGTCTCGGCGCGCAACGCGGAAGAGGCGGCCGCCATCACCGCGCGCGGTTCGCGTTCGGCTTACGAAGCGGGCATTCAAAGCCTCGCCGATCGCCTCCGTGCCGAACAGCAGCTGATCGATTCCGAGCTAACGCGTATTGATGCGGAAGCCCAGGCCGCGCGGGCCGCCATCGCTACATACCGCGCCTTCGGCGGTGGCCCGGCGCTGCAGGACTGATTGCGCACTGCCTTGGCGTGAGGAGGTGAACTTGGCGGGCCGATGCGCTAGACCCTGCTCATGGGTGGGCTTCGACCGTTTCTGATCTTCGCGCCGTTGGCGCTTCTCTTCGCGGTGTTCATGGCGGCAGGCGCTGTTCTGCAGCCGCCGCCAGTACGCGCGAACAATAGCGCTGCGCAGTTCGACACAAACGCTGCGATCGCGCGGCTCGAGCGCATTCTCGGCGATGAGACGCCGCACCCCGTCGACAGCGATGCGCAAGACGCCGTGCGCGAACGCCTGCTCGCGGAAATCCAGGCGCTCGGGCTGACGCCAGAAGTGCGCGACGACTTTGCCTGCACGCCGGCGCCGACCGGCCAAGCCATGTTCTGCGCGCGCGTGCGCAACATCATCTTCCAGATCGGCCCCGAAGAGGGGCCTGCCGTTCTCGCCGCCGCCCACTATGACAGCGTGCCCGCTGCACCTGGCGCCGCCGATGATGGGCTTGGCACGGCCGTATTACTCGAATCCGCGCGCGTCCTGCGCGATCAGGAACTCGCTCGCCGCATCATCTTCTTGATCAGCGACGGCGAAGAACCCGGCCTTATCGGCGCTTACAGCTTCGCCACCACCGATCCTTTGATGGACTCGGTGGAAGCGCTGGTGAATGTCGAAGCGCGCGGCACGCGCGGGCCCGCGACGTTCTTCGAGTCCAATCAGCCCAATGCGGACGCGGTTGCCGCCTTCGACGGTGCGCCGCGCGGCATCGCCAGTTCGGTGATGGCCAACGTCTATGAATTGCTGCCCAACTCAACCGATGTGAGCGCACTCACGCGTGAGGGGCTCGATGTCGTTAACCTCGCGCTGCTCGATGGCGTCGAGGATTATCACACGCCGCAAGATTCGCTCGCTTCACTCGATCCGCGCAGCGTGCAGCACGCGGGCGACATCGCGCTGCACACTATCGCGCGTTTTGCGAGCGGCCCCGATGGCGGCAGCTTAACGGAGATGGTGTACGCCGATCTTGGCTCGTTTGTTTTGCTGAGTATGCCGCTCTTAGCCGCGCGGATCGTGCTCGGAGTGTCATTGCTCGTGGCCTTCGTTGCGTTCTGGCGCACGGGCCGCGACAATCGCTGGCGCGCCTTCGTCAGCCCGCTCGCCGCGCTGATCGCCGCCACCGCGCTGGCGTTCGCAGCCGGCTTCGCGCTGACGATCATCCGGCCGGGCGAATCGTATGCCTGGGTGCATCCTGAGCCTGCGCGCGCCTGGTGCGTGCTCTTCGCGCTCTTCGGCGCATTGCTCGCGCTCATGCTCGCACGCGGTCCGCGCAATCCGCCGCAAGCGGAGGCGGCTGGCTTCTTCTGGTACGCCGCTCTCGGCTTTGCCGCGTCTTTCGCGCTGCCTGGCGTGACAATCTTCTTTGCCATCCCGGCGCTCGTGTTTGCACTTGGCACGCTCATAGCGTCCGCATGGAAACCAGCGCAGCTCATCGGCGCTGGTCTCGCTGCATTGCTGGCGCTGGCGATCTGGGCGCCGTCGATCGCGCTCACTGAACTTGCGCTCGGCTTTGAGTTTCCGTTCGCGTTCACGGCGCTGATCGCCATCGTTGTGTTCACCGCGTTTGGCTTCGTCGCGCGCGTGAGCCCTGAGCGCGTGCGTATTCCAGCGCTGATTGTCGGGCTCTTGGCGATCGCCGGCGTCGTCGCCAGTGCGTTAGTCCCGGCGGCTACCGCAGAACGACCCGTGCCACTCAACGTCGTCTATGTGTTGGACAACACCGTTGATGACGCGCGCATCGCCGTCGGCACAGCGGAGCGACGTCTGCCGTCGAGCTTCGAAGGCTTCAGCGCTGAACCGCTGCTGCCCGGCGATACCGCCGACACCTGGGTCACGCCGTCGCCCGTCCACGCAGCGCCGACGCCGACGCTTGCCGACATCGCCGTCACCACCGCGAACGGCGAACGCACCGTGCGCGCGCGCTTCGTCGCCAACGGCGTCGGCCGCATCATCCTGCGCATCCCAGCCGCCGCCCGGCCACTGCGCGCCACACTCAACGGCGCGTCAGCAACGCTCACAGCCGACGACTTCGTCAGCATCCTCTGCAACGGCCGCGCGTGCGATGGTGCTGCGCTCGAAGTGGTGTTGGCCGAGGAGGGGGACGCGACCGCCGATTGGTTCGTCATCGGCCAGACGCCGGGCTTCACCACGCCCGAGTCCGCCGCCCTAATCGCCCGCCGCCCGGCCGATCGCACCGCCATCCAGAACGGCGACGGGGCCATCGCGATCTCGGCGGTCCGGCCTTAACAGCAAAACCGAGGCGCCGGACTTGCAACCGGACGCGATGCTCGTCATTAAGCGGGCCTCCGGAGAGGTGCTAGAGTGGCTGAATAGGCCGGTCTCGAAAACCGGAGTGGGTGCAAGCCCACCGAGGGTTCGAATCCCTCCCTCTCCGCCAGATTCTACCATCTAACCTATTGAAACAAAACAAAAATTAATCACCAATAGCCGTAAGTTTTCGGGCTACCCATATCACTACCCATGTGGGTTGCCGGTTGGTGGGGGTTTAGCGCATTGCTGGGTGGTCGGGCCGGGCGGCTCATTTCGAAAGGGCGCCTTTGGCCAACTGGTCAAGTTTTGACGTCCGATCGCCTCAAGCCCGATGAGTCTTCCTCAGCAACAATGAGTTCCGGCGACGCTACGCGCGCCGTGGTGTCTCTCACCGAATCTGTGTTCTGCTGATCAACTTATGGCCACCAAACCCACTTCGGCGGTGCCAGGTGCCGTCGGCGGCGAGCCGACACCGAGCAACGCGATACGTCGCTCGACGCCGGGCCGCATCTTATCGATTCTCGCGCGTCGTCAGAGGCCGGTGCTGTTACTGGGCGCGGGGGCCTCGGTCACGTCAGGTGTGCCCGCGGCGGGTGAGACAGTAGAGCGAGCCGCGCGCTGGGCGTGGTGTCAGGATAATGGGCGAGATCCTGAAGATCCCGCGATCCGACGTTCCGACTATTGGGACTGGTTGAAGCATCGGGCTTGGTATTCTGACAAGAAGCCGCTCGCTGAGCTATACCCGATGGCTATCAGTGACCTTCTTGGCGTGCGCGATGATCGGCGAGAGTTCTTCGTCAAGATCACGTCGCCGCCCGTGCCTGCGAGTCGTGGCTACCGGGCGTTGTCGCATATCCTGAGTCAGGGCTGGGTCACGACGGTGCTGACGCCGAATTTCGATCAATGTCTGCAGCGCGGCGCGACCGCAGAGGGTGTGCCTCACCACATTACGGTGATGAAGACATCCGACGACTTGGTGCAATTTAGCGCCGCGCCATCGCACCCTCAACTTATCTGCATTCATGGATCGGTTGAGCACTATACCGACAAAAACTTGCTGGACGAAGTCGCAACGCTCGACTCCCGCTTGAAGGATAACATCCATCCGCTGCTCAGAGATCATCCGATCATCGTTGTCGGCTACCGAGGCTGTGAGCCGTCGGTGATGCATGGGCTGTTCTTAGACCAAATCATCGCCACGAATAACTTTGCGCGCGGCGTGTATTGGTGCGTGCTCGATCGAGATATCGACGCGCCATTGCCGCCGATGGTTCAGGCGCTCGCCGATGCAATCGGACCGAACTTCAACCTCGTTCCTATCGTTGGGTTTGACGACCTGTTTGAGCGTGAGCTCCGTGACGCGCTGATTGCCCAGGGCGGCCAGCCTGCGAGCCTGGGCGAAGGTCGCTCATTGGCGCCACTGCCGCCCGACATGTGCGCGTTGGAAAGCGCCAAAACGGACGCTCTCGACCAGGTTCTACTATTCGCGCGCCTGCGTCAGTACGCGGAGAAGCTGCGGTTGCCTGCACCTGAGCGTCTTGAGGCTCAGTGGACACGTGACATGGCTGCGCAATTTCACCTGATCCAGCGCGACGGCACATCTACCACGCCCACGCGAGCGGGTTGGCTGCTTTTCTCGCGAGAACCGGCGAGTCTGATAAAGGGCGCGACAGTAGAGTTTGTCGCCGAGGGCCCTGAGAAGTGGTTGCGCGATCGTTTTGGCGAGGACGTTGACCTCACTTCATCTGCTGAAGTCGGCGTGTTCCGCGTCGAGCGCGAAATCGGCGGAAATCTGTGGAGTCAGCTCGACACGCTCACTGATCTACTTTCTCTGGTGAACGTTCAATTTCGATTGAAGGCAGAGGTCTCTCGGCAGGTTCAGCCGTTCGCTCCCCTTGCGCTGAAGGAGATGGTCGTCAACGCGCTGGTGCACCGCGACTATCTCGTTGATGCTCCTGTTCGTGTGCAGGTCAGCCCAGATAAGATAGTCGTCACAAGCCCGGGCGGGCTAATTGAAGATGTGATCTCGCAGATGCGCGGAGACACGCTGGAAACAGCAATCCGCGCAAGCCGCCGGGGGATCAAGGGCTACAGAAACCCCGCCATATCAGACTTGTTCTACGGCGGCGGACAGATGGACCGCGCCGGTTCGGGGCTTTCCGACATGTGGAAAGAGGCAGTAAACAACAACGGCGATGTCTCGTTTGCTCCCTCTGAGGACAACACAACATTCATCGTCACAATGTGGGCGAGGCCCGAGGCGATCGATGAGATCACCAACACTGCGATTGCGGATATCGAGACGGAACGCTTCGCGGCAAACCTGCTGGGGTTTCATTCGCTGCCGGGCCAGATATGGCACGCTGGAACGTCGGCTCGCAATATGGGCGCACTGCGGCGCGCTGCGTCGGGCCTCGCGGTGCCGCCGGGCTGGATTCAAGATGGGCGGTTCTACACGTTCTACGATCTTGAGATGCTGGTCCAAGAGTTCGTAAGCCCATTTGATCTGGGTGATATCGAGACTCTAAGTATCGAGGAGCTGCTAGCTCAGCCGGGTGGCGGCGTGACGTTCCCGAAACTGCTTCATGAAGCTTTGTTCGACCACATGAAGGCCCTTGGGCTTCAGTTGGACTACGGTCGGAAACGCGTCCATTTCGCGAAGGTAGACGGATCAGAAGAACGCAAGATTACCTATCAGGCTCGCGTTCGACGGGCGACTCGTACGGTCGTGAAAGCAAGAATTCCGAGCGGGTCGGACCGAGTACTCTATTATGAGCACAAGGCCCTAACGTTCGCTGTGATGCAGATGGGTGACGATTGGGCGGTGATTCTTTCGCCCGGTTACAACTTCACGCGTGACGGCGTGAGCAAGCCGATTAGCAGAGAAAAGACAAACAGTCTTTCTACGCGACGAGCGGCGAAGGATTTTAACCAGAACGTCCACCAAGACGTCGCGTTTTGGGTCGCATATCTCAGCCGAGAGTCTGAGGGCGTTTTCGCACTTGAGACCGCGCCATCAAACGACTTGTCCAAGTTTGCGCCGGCGATTCTTCTGACGAATAGGTTGCCCTCAATTTCCTTCAGCACCACAGCATTTTCGTCAGGGTTAGGCGAGGAGTTGGACGAAGATTTGGATGCGCTTGAGGAAGAGCTTGCGGCGCTTGCAGATGAGCCCGAGGACGCAAGTGAGGCGAATGATGGACCGGAAGGGGAGAGAGAATGACGCTCAAGCTGTCTGTTCTCGAACTTGCTGCGCCGCTTCTTCAGTTTGGCGGTCCGACATCGACGTCAGATCCCAAGGTCGGCCTTGAGGCTGCGGGACCGTTCGACATGAGGTTCGGTGCCGCACGAAAGAATCAAATCAACGTCGGTCTTATTGGTCCAGGAGCGATGATCGACAAGGCTCAAGAATGGATTGAGCGTTGCAACGCCCACATTCCCGTTCTCAATGGGTCCAATGCGCTAAGGCGTCCATTTCCGGGCTTCCGTGACGCGTTTCGCCGACACCTTGTCGTGGACGACAGCCACGTCATTCGCCTCGACAGTGAGGCTCGAGATCCCATCGCAGAAGCGCTTGAGTGCGACAGCGAGTTCGTTGGCTTTCAGCGCGTAGTGGATGCGTATTCGGGCGCACACGCACGCCTCGCGGCGCGCGACGCCAATCGACCCGACATGGTCGTGATCTGCCTTCCAAAGAAGGTAATGGAACGGCTCGGGTTGATCGAGCGAGCTGCGACCGAGGAAGAGAGGGACCAAGCGCACGCGATTAAGAAGGCGCGCCAGTCGAGCCAAATGGATTTCTTCGACATGTTTGAGCAGGTCGAACAAACCGGAGAGGACTTCCTGAAACGAAATCTCCGGCACGCGTTAAAAGCGAAGGCACTTGCCGGTAAGTTACCGATCCAGATTGCGACAGAGGATCTGCTGGTTGACGGTGCCCGAAATCAGGATCCCGCAACTCGCGCGTGGAACTTCTGTGTCGGCGTCTATTACAAAGCCGGCGGCGTGCCGTGGCGTCTCCCTCCTACGGGTCCAGAGACCTGCTTTGTCGGTGTCAGCTTTCACCACTTCCGCTCAACTCAGCGACACATTGTGCAATCTAGCTTGGCCCAAGCTTTCTCAAGCGATGGTGAGGGCTTCGCGATCCGTGGAGATGGCATTCCAGCAGAGCCAGACCAAAAGCTGAATCTCCACCTCAGCGAAGCACAAGCACACGATCTGGCGCGCGATGTGGTGAAAGAGTTTGCAACTCGAACAGGAGGGGCCCCCCTTCGCGTTGTAGTGCACAAGACCAGTCATTTTAATGCTGCAGAGGAGGCCGGCCTCCGTGCTGCTCTGCGGGATATTCCGCTCGTCAGCTTCGTTACACTTGTACCCAGTGCATTTCGGCTCATGCGCTTTGGAGCATATCCTCCAAAGGTTGGCACAGTCTGCACAATAAACGACGATCGGACGTTCCTCTTCACGTCGGGCTTCATGACGGAGCTCGGGACTTATCCTGGCCCGCACGTACCTCAACCATTTGAGGTGAGATGCTTGGGCGATGATCACCCGCTCGATGCGGCCGCAGAAGTTCTGAAGTTGACTCGGATGAACTGGAATACCGCCGATATCAGGGGGAAGTGGCCAGTGACCCTGTCTTTCGCGCGGCGCGTTGGCGGCATTCTAGATGAGTTTGGAGAAGGCGATCCGGAGGAATCGTCGTTTCGATACTTCATCTGAGTTGGCGCAATTTTTAAGAGCGTCCCGATCTAAGGGCCAGGGACGCTCAGACGCGGAGAGTATAAACGATGAAAGTCGTATACTTCGGACGATCAGCGCCACGGTTTGCTAGCCCACCGCAAGATGCAGGCAACCTCATCGAACTCCATCCCAACAATTGGGATGACTATGGTCACAAAACTACATTCGGTGTGAGCTGCCGGATTGACGGCCAAGATATCAACCTCGGTGGACTGCGGTTGCTCATAGAGAAACAACAAACAAGTCAGCTTTATCTCGACCAGCTTCGGTCCAACGGATGGAACGGGGAGTTTCCGATTCCAGGAACTAACTATGTGTCCGTCCCCAACGAGCTATCGTTCTACGAACAGTTGATGGCCACGTTGAGTGTCGCTGAGGTGGATGAGATCGCGCGCAAACTACGCGATGCGAGCTACTTGGTGAACTTCGTCAATGATCAAGATGCAATTGCGCTCACGGACAGTTCGGGCTTCGTAAATTCACTTCAGCGCGAGCGCGGCAGCCAGCGCGCGTACAGCGACGCGTGGAAGATAATCGCCGAACGCGGACTTGACGTCTTGGATTTGGGCTTTCGATTTCGCGACGTCTTCGGCGATCTGTCGACGTTGGAGTTCAAGTTCAAATCGATTGGATTATTGCCACACGACATTAACGTTTTGATTGGTCCAAACGGGGTCGGCAAGTCTCAGTTGCTTCTGCAGATCGTCAAGGAGTGGATCGGAGACGACCATAAAATCGGACCTACGGGTCCGGACGGCTTCGCAGAACGTCCGAACCTTAGTCAGATTGTAGTGGTCTCCTACAGTCCGTTCGAAAAATTCCCGGTCGATATGTCAGCGGTCGCCCGTCAAGACACCGACGCTTATCGATATTTTGGATTGCGCGGCCGTGGCGAGGCTAAGGCAGGTGAATCTCGAGGGCAGGTGTCGCTCAGTTTAGACGCTCCCAAACGATATGCCGCGCATTCGTTGATTTCATGCCTGCGCGAAGATGAGCGGTACATGGCGATAAGGGATTGGGAACCGAAGCTCACAACCATGGAGTCTGTGCTTCGGACAGGGTTTGAATTTGATTTCGCCGCCGTTGCGATTAGCCCAGGCGGAGATCCACATACGCTTTATAATTCTCCGGTGCCGCGGCGGCTGCCCCATGTGGTTGCGAACATCGATGGGGAAGCAATGGAGTTCGTTCCAATAACTCACGACGTCGTAGGTGCATTGAAACCGGACGCATTGTCGGGTGAGGTTCTCGCCACGCGAGGTGTCTTCTTTTTCAAGAACGGCGCTCTAGTCGAGTTGAGTTCCGGGCAGCGGTTATTTTCTTTCATCGTCGTCAACATCCTCGGTGTGATCCGTCGTGGCAGTCTCGTGCTTATCGACGAACCGGAGCTTTTCCTTCACCCTAAGCTGGAAATTCAGTTCATCGACATGCTGAAGCAAATCCTTGCGCGGTTCTCGTCCAAGGCTTTGCTGGCCACGCATTCAATCGTGACGGTTCGGGAGACGCCTGCCGATTGCGTACACGTGATGGCTAGAACCGATGAGGGGCTGGTGATCAAGCGACCACCGTTTCAGACGTTTGGGGGAGATGTGCAGCGTATCGCTTCATACGTCTTCGGTGATGCAAGCGAGTCCAAGCCGTTTCAACGCTGGATCGCGGAGCGTCTGAAGACAACGGATGCGGAAATGCTCATTGCAACACTGGGGCATGAGCTCAACGAAGAGCTTATTGTTGAAATCAGAGCGATCGCCAACGCCTAATGGTAGTACTGCTGCCCTTGCCCAAGACTTGCAGTTTGGATCTGCTGGACGAGGTCGTGCGCGAGCGCTCAGGCGGACCAAACGCCGAGTTCTTTTCTCAAATCGCTGTCGAGTGGCGTGCTCGCGTAGAAGATTATGTTGCTCAACAAGGGTCGCCCGAGCACATTTCACAGTGGGCCATAGCGTCAGAGAGAAGCGCTACATTTTTGACGCTATACTCGCACCCGGCCGACGGCTCTTCGCAAGGTGAGATGCTTGAGCAGCTACGGGACCACCCCTACACGATATGTCCTTCATGCGGCGAAGCGGGGCGTCCGAATACGCTAGATCACTATCTGCCGAAACAGAAGTATCCTCATTTCGCAGTGACGCCGGCCAATCTGTTTCCAATGTGTGATGCTTGTCAGGGCGGTAAGTTGGCAAAAACGGGAGATGCGCAAAGCCCTCGTTACTTCATTCATCCGTATTTTGATAAGTTCTCGCAGGCGCAGGTCATAGCGCTGGCGATTGATCCGCCATTCGATGCTCCACACTTTCGATTTGGAGCCAATGCAGCACTTCAGGTCGACGAACTCGCCTTGCTGTCATCGCACATTCGGCACTTGAAGATTGCGGACCGCTACATTCGATATTTCCGTGAGCAGTATCCGCGGTTGCTCCGGTTGGTCTTTGAAATGCGGGCGACCAACCAAAACGTTCGCGCCACGCTATCAGCGTTCAAGCTCAGAGAGGCGATGGTGTCGGTAAACAGTTGGGACCATGTGTTCTACGCAGCCGTGCTCGGCAATGACGCGCTCATGCACTATTTAGAGCTCGAAACACTGCCCGACTACCTCTGATAGAGGTGGGCGTTGCGTGGGGGGTATAAAGCGAATGGCTCGAGTAAGTTTTACTTTTGGCTCTATTCGCGTCGAGGAGCCTTGCAGACGGTTGTAACGGCTATCTTGAGGGCCACCAATTCGCGAGCCGTTGCCAACCCTCACTCGTTTCTCAATCAATTTCTGAACGACCGACAACGCCGAAGAGTTGAATAGTGCACCAACTAAAACGGCACCTCATGGTCGTCGTTGTTCGCGTTCTTCGCACCAGCTAGCTTTTCGCTCGTCAGAACATCATTCGCTAACAGCGTATCGATCTCGGCGGCGATATCCTCCGCATTTCGACCTTTGCGCAAAAGCGCCTGCCGACTTGCCAAGAAGCCTGTCGGGTCTTCGCCTACCTTGAACGATATGATTTTCACGCCGCGGCAAACTGCGAAGCCAATTTCTTGCTGCGTCCAATTGCTTGAAGAGAAGCCGGCAGTGTGCATCGATAAGAAGGCGTCCATGGTATGAAGTCCGCGCAAAAGCGCACGCTCCCATTCGCTCGTAGGCGTGATGTCTTCATGCGCAATGAAGGCCGATATGGAATAGGGTTCAAGGCACGCCTTTAGGCGCATGGCCCTCTCTTTGTCGGCCGATATATGGCTGATGAAGAGCTTGAACTTTGTGCTGCCTCGCCATATCGCCGGGGGAGGCGACGCTCCTGCAGCGATCGCCGAAGTGTTCATCCCGAGGTCGTCTGCTACTCTAAGCACTAGTTCGTTTGAGGCGCCTGCGAGCACTCGCTTGGTGTACGCCCACCTGCTGCGCATCGCGTCTTCCGGATCAAGCACATCAAGACCGAATTGCTTTAGATATGGACCGACATCACGGGCACCCATTCTACTTTGAATTTCGCGACCTATGAGGTCGATGAGGTCAAATCGTTCAGACTGCTTCATCCATGTCGCTCGCGTTCCTAAGAGACGGCGAGAGTAGTGCGAGTCGAAAGATTTACTTCGCATGATGGCTAGTGGGTTGGTTGTGGTTGGTCACCACCCCACCCCTGGGCTTCAATATCAGTACTCAAACCAACGTTGCGATCATGGTGAGTCGGCTCGACCCAGTCAGGCCGACCCACCACAACCAACCGAACTACTCTTCGTGTTTTTCAAGGCGCCAACGCGAAACGCCTCGTCGACCTGGTGCCTTGACGATGCGATGACTATCCACGATGCGGTCCTGGTTACGCGCAAGGTAGGCGGCCATCTTGCGAGCGCTAAGGGCCTGCCCATCACCTGCAATCGTCATGAGCGCCTGCTTCAACATCTCGTTCGAATTGCCTTCGGCGAGCGCTCGATCGCACAACTCTTTTAGCGTGATCGGCTTCGTGCCGACAGTATTACGCCATCCGTTAATGACTGCCGTGATGTCTTCGCGGTCGGGATCGCTGTCCCGCGCCCGCTTCATTGTCTCGCAAGGGTCTGCGCCGCCAGCCCACATGATGGCGTCTCTCACCGTGCTAGACCACTGCTCGAATGATCCCAGTGCCGCTCGCTGGCCCTTGAACTTCGGACTTCCAGCCAGCTTGTAGGCGCGTACGATCGTCAGCGCCGCCATCGTGCAGTCGGCGCGTCTGGCTGAAGCGTAGTCGATCGCGTTGCGGTCAAACTTACGCTCCTCCGGATGCTCTACGCGGGCGTCGAGACCGGCCAGCAACGTGCGACGCGTGAGATCGGCTTTGACGCGAAGATTGTTGCCGGTGGCGCATACGAAGCATCCTGCGGGTGTGGCGGCCATCTTAGATTGCCCTAGAATGCGGATCGCGACGAAATCCTGGGTCAGCACTTGGCAGAGTGTGTCGCCGCCAAGTGGATTTGAGCAGTTGTCGATCGAGATAATCACATCGCCAGCAAGAAGCGCCGCACCAATGCGTTTCTCGGACTCCTCGTTGTTTGCCCCTTGCGCTTGCACCGGGCAGGGACTGCCAGTCGCGATGATGGCGATCACATCAACTAACAACGACTTGCCTGTACCAGCTGAGGGCGCGGTGAAAGCGTGAAGAGGTGCGCTCCGCAGCGTCGGCCGCAGGAGCGCTGTGATGATTGCGGATTGAGCGACAGCGAGGTCCTCTGCAGCCACGAACGGAAACGTCGAAACGAGTTCCTTGAGGACGAGCAATGCGCTTTTCGCCTGATCACGGTTTGGCCGCTCAGGCGGCGCTCCGAAGTCGACGCCGCAAGGTTCGAAAATGAGTTTCGTTGTGTCGTCGTAGCCTGGCTCAATTAGAATTGAGCCGTCCTGGCGCATCGTGGGCGCGGTTACGACGTTCAGCAACGGCTTCAATTTCCAGCGCGACCTTGCGAGGAGTTTGTTTGCCACATCGGACGGGCAGTCAACGCGACGGAACTCGTTGTCTTTCACCGAACGTTCGAACTGAACAACCCGAGAGAGCTCCTCAAGAAGCGTAGCACTCGATAGTGGACGAGCGTGATGCGTGAGGATCGTCACACCTCCCGATGCCTCGATCGCTGAGATGGTTGGTTGAACCAGGAGATCGCCGCGACAAAAAATCGGCGCGTTCGCGCTCAGCAGTGCATCTTCAGCTTGATCGACAATGGCGGCGATGTTGCCCGGCTCTAAGCGGATCACCGGCAGGTCCGAGCGCGCCACTACGCGCAATCCGTCGTAGGCGTTGTCCCACATTCTCCTGAAGTATCTAAAGTCAGCTGCGTTGTGCTTCTCTTGCCCTGCGCCGTGTTCGAAGGCCAACAATGCGCGCTCTGTCTCGGTGCTCGAATACCCCAGGCGTTTCATGCCTCCGACAAGGGCCATGTCGCGCGCGGAGCGACTATCGTCCCGCTTCAAAGAGCGGAAGTCCCCGCCTACGATCTGCTTCAAGCTCTTCGGAAGATCTCTTCTCTTTAGAAGTGCCCCCAATACTGCCTTGCCGTCCGGCGATTCCGAATGTGAGGCGACCTCGGGGGCTGTCGTCGGCGAAGACAAATATTGCGGGCCGGCTGTGCCAATAAGCCATCTCAATGTTGCGTAATCGACTGGTTGGATACGATCGGGGGTGCTCGGAACGCACTTGCCCGTCGTGGTGTAGTACCTTGCGCCGAAATCCACTTCGATGCCTGGAGCATGACGGCCACCTGCATGCGCTCGCTTGAATTGGATTCGGTTCTTCGATTTTCCGAGTAGGTTTGATTTGCAAAGTTTCGCGTAGACCTTGTGAGAAACGAGGACAAACGTCTTCACTCCCTTTCGGGACGGGGAAAATTCTGTGAGTGAGTCGAGCCGCTTAACGATTTGAACCGCCCATGGATCGAGCGTGCCTGATGTAGCTTCGCAGCACTCATCCAGGTCAACGCCGCAAAGCCGATACTTGGGTGTTACGCGGCCAAGGACGATGCCGACGCCTCTGAGGTGCGCGTCTTTGCTGAGCTTGACCGCCTTCGATCGTGTCAACCAGGTAGACGCGTCACTAATGTTTGCCCTCGCTCCGGGAGCGCAGTACGGCACCTTCTGAAAACCATCGCCGCGGGGGACCTCATCCCAAGCCACCCAACGCTTGTTGTCCGCGAAGAGATCGAAAGCTGGCAGCAGCTGCGACTTTTTTGATTTCAGCTTTTTTACGGTTGGCATTTTCACTTCTCCGGCCTGTACGGCGGGAGAGACGAGAGGAAACGTTCGACTGTTTCGGCATCGACAATTGTTCGTTTGCCTAAGCGCACGGCGACAATGTCGCCTGCGTTCAGTCTCTCATACAGCGATGTCGATTTTATTGGGTAACGCTCGCACGTTTCCTTAATCGTCAGCCAGCGCTTCCACATCTCTCACATCCGTTTGTTCGGCCGCGAGAAACTGGCGGAATGACCTACGGAAGTGAGTGCTGGGGTCCGCAGCGCTAGAGTGCGTCGTACTCTCCCACCTTAGTTGGAGGCTGGAGAAGTCACCAGTTTGGGGCGACGACGCGGTGGTAGTGCCGCGCGCCACTCGCTTCTGCGGCGCAGCTCTTTCACGGTGCGAATAAACGGCTCTCGCTCCAATGAACGCGGATCGACGCCCACTTTGCCCGCCATCAGTTGCAGGAGCAAAAGTAACGGAAGCGCCCCGCTCTCACCAGATATCGGTTCGTGCTGTTCGTCGGAGTTCTTCAGTTCGGCGAGGGCAGGTGCCCAAGTGGAAGCGACGGAGGTCACCGGCCAGTGTCCAGTTGTGTCAAACCATATCAGTGCGATACGGCGATAGCACAGGCGCGCTGCGGTCGAGATGTTCTGCTCGCTTCTCAATGGAAAAGTGGTGGCGAAGTCGTGTGCTTGATCGGCTTTCTCTTCAAGATCGGCGCGCCACCGCTCGAAAGAATCGACATGCCCACCAATCGGATGCAACCCCATCTCATACAGGGCGTCTTCATGGGCGTCGGCCAAGTGCTTGCCAACCCAGTTGCGCGTTCGTTTTCGAAACCTGGCGACGATTCTGACAGCCTTGCGCAACTGTTCATCGGCAGCGAGCAATTGAGCGCGAACTTTCTGCGCGCTTGCAACCTTTTGCACGTCGTGGTCAACGAAGCGCACTACGCTCCGTATGATCATTTGTGCCGCGATCTTGCAGCGACTCAGACTCGGTGCCGCCCATTTTCCGGGTGCTCGAGTAGGTTTCCAGTGAAGCGCTGCGGCGAGCGTGTCGCCATACATCTCGGAAAGGTCGCGTCGACGCGGATCATTGCGGAACGCGGACTTGCCAACTGAGCGTTCGATGGCGCCTAGTAGTTTGAGTTCAGCGCTGCTTAGTCGATACTTGGCCGTCTTGCCCATTGTAGCATCTGCTCGCGTTTCATGCGCCGCACAAACTGAGCGGCACGCTCGGCGTCGGCGGCAATAGCGAAAACCGCGCGAGGGTCTTGGCGCAGTAGTTGCACCCACCGAGACGTATCAATAAAGCGGTAGTCTGGCTGTGCGTCTACGCCAAAGTCGGCGCTGATGTAGGCGGCGCCGAGCTCAGCAATCATTTCCTCCCTTACGGCAGCACCAGAGCGCTCGCGATGCCAAGTTCTCCGCGCGAGGCGCTCCGGCGCGCCCGTCCATGTGACTAGCGCTGAGAGTAGAGTGTGGGTGTCGTTCACGACTTGCTCGCCCGCGAGCTCATGCGTGCAATGGAAGGCGAGCAAATCGAAGAGGTGGTGTATTGAAATTCGAGGTGTAGGGCATATCGAGCGGAAAGCCGAGTGCATCAACTGATTGGCGTTGAAGAGCATCAGTGGCCGAATGATCCGCACGATGGATGGGTAGCCGCGCCTCGTCGTAGCAATCCGGAGCGGCCTATACACGACCGCGGCCACTGGTGACTCCCACGGAGCCGGCCGTTGCCCTCTGAGCATCCATTGATCCGCGGTTGCCCACGTGGGGCTGGTGAAGCCTCGATCACGCGCAACACACCACAGCCGCACTGTGTTGATGCCATGAAAAGCGCTTCCCCTGATCGAGCGAGGTCTGATCGGTGTTTCCGTGCCGCACCACCACGGGGACGAAGCAGGTGCTGCGCGCTTCAATGTGGAGGCGATCTCTTCACTTATCTGTCGCTGCAAGGACTTAGTTTTGCGCGGCGTCCTTTTGGGTTTTCGCATCGCTTTTCTCCATGAGAAAAGAGCCGTCGCATTGCTGCGACGGCTCGAACGGAATTGGCGTTGGTCGGGGTTACGTACGCTGTTGCGTTGGCTAGCCTGATGCGCAGTATCGGGCCCAGGAATCCATCAGTGCGCGACGTTTCTCAAAGAGGTCGCCGCGACGGTATGCGGCCTCAACTTTGTCACCGACGACGTGCGCAAGCGCAGCCTCCGCGACCTCGCCCGGGAAGTCAGTGCATTCGGCGACCCAGTCACGGAACGCTGAGCGAAAACCATGGACGGTCAAATGCGGGTGCGACTGCTTGAGCGCTGCGAGTAGTGTCATGTCCGACAGGGGCTTGCTTGCTTTGAGGCCGGGGAAGACGAAATCCGTGCCGAGCCGATCGAGCTTCACCGAGTGAAGGAGATCAATTGCATCTATCGCTAAAGGCACACGATGGACGCGCTTCGCTTTCATTCGTTCGGCTGGCACGTTCCAGGTTTTTTCTTCGAGATTGATCTCGGACCAGATGGCGCCGCGTACTTCGCTTGTGCGCGCTGCGGTTAGGATTGTGAATCGAAGCGCAATCGCGCCGATCCCTTCCCGCTTTCGCAGCTCCGCTACAAACGCCGGCACTTCTTTGAAGGGCAGGGCAGCGTGATGCTTTCCTGGCGCTCGGCTCGGTAACACATTTTCGAGTCTACCGCGCCAGCGTGCCGGATTATCCCCCTCACGCAGACCGCGCGCTGTCGCCCAATCCAAAACCCGCTCAATGCGTGAGCGCACGCGCGACGCAGTTTCGGTCTTCTCTTTCCAGATTGGCTCAATCACTCGTAACACGAGGTCCACATTGACATTGCCGACTGCGACGTTGCCAAATGCCGGATACACATAGTTCTCTAGCGTATTCTCCCATTGCTGGACGTGCTTCGCATTCACCCACGTATGCTTATGCGCATCGAGGAAGCGCTCTGCGGCTTGCTTGAACGTGACTGCTGTTGACGCTTCAGATGCAGCGCGCA
The DNA here is from genome assembly GCA_964405865.1 of uncultured Terricaulis sp. Classification (GTDB taxonomy): domain Bacteria; phylum Pseudomonadota; class Alphaproteobacteria; order Caulobacterales; family Aquidulcibacteraceae; genus Vitreimonas. The sequence continues at coordinate 414,303 of CAYOPM010000002.1, forward strand.
GCTGCTCGGCATTCCGATGCTCGATTGGATCGATGTTATCGGCCACGAGGGCGCGCGCTGCGTCAGCTCGAATGCGAGCCTTGGCGAGTTCAATTACTCCGGCTGAACCAAGGCCCATGTCGCGCATTCGGCCGGTCGGCGATCGAAAGCGGAAAATCCAGCTCTTACGCGGGTCGCCGTCGGTCCCTCTTATGATCTGCAAATAAAGGCCGCCGCCATCAGGATAGAACCCGGGCTTCTTGGTTTTGGCGACCTGCGCCGCCGTGAGTCTGTTTTTCGAGTAACGCATATGGGTATAGCTACCCATATAACCAGCTTTGATTGGCCGGGCAATGGGGGCGCTGCCCCGGCAGCCAGGTGCCATGAGCCTTGCCGAATAAGCGTTTCACGTGACACCGAGCAATGTAAAGCGTGCTTGACACTCGCCCAAGCATGGGATTCGAATTGGCGTAGTCGCGGGTCAAACAGGCCTGCAATCGCGCTTGGGGGGTCGCTGGCGAGCGCGACCCGCTGTGGTCACCACGGGTGAGCCGAGTTCGCCATTGGCTCGTTACGGGCCGCCCATTGGGGTGCGCCCCCCCGGCGGGCCGGGGAACGGCGGTCAGCCCGTGACGGCGCGACGGCATGAGCGAGGCGTTGGCGATTGCTTTTCGACGCGGGCGATAAGCCCGTCAATTCAGCGGGCGGGCTTCGACCGCGCCTTGCGCCATTTGCGTGCGACACGTAGCAATTGCGTGTCTTTGCGCTAATCGGGCGTTTGAACTGTGGTAACGAAGCGAGACTAATTTCAGCGCTATGCCCGTGCTTCACCGGCTCTTAGTTGGTTTGCTTGTCGTCGCGCTGATGCAGTTTGGCATGGTTGCGACGGCGCCAGCGCACGCTCACGATCCAGCTAACGGCCTCGGAACAGAAGAGTTCATGATCGCCCACGTTGATGTTGAGTTCGACCATCACTTTTATGGCGAGCCAGCCGGGCATCACGAAATCGACGCACCGCTTGGTGATTTGCCCAAGAGTTCCGGCGAACCGTCAAGCCATGGCGAGCACGCGCACGTGCACGGTTGTCCGCAGCTCGCGCCCACTTCGAGCAGTGTCATCATGACCGCGCCGCTCACCGCGCTTGCAACGCATTGGCCTCTGATCACGTCAGCAGCTGTCACCGACGTGAGTTTCCCGCCGCACCGCCCCCCACGCCTGATCCTCTGATCACGAACGCCGCGCCTGTCCGCTTGGGCAGCGCGCTCCTGTTTGCGACAGAGGAGGGCTTCCCTTGTCTTTCAGTATTGTTGCGGCCCGTTCGGACCGCGTGCGCACGGCCGTCAGTTCGGTCGGATGCGATAATGCGTCATGCCGTGTTCGCCTTGCGTGCAGGAGGCGCGCATGACGCGTGTGCTGCGCATTGCGCTCGCGGGTGGCTTCGGAAACGGCAACTTCGGCAACGACGCATCGTTGGAGACAACAATCGGTTTGCTTCAGCAGCGTTTGCCGAATGCCGAGATCGTCTGCATCTGCGACGGCCCAGAAGTGGTTGTTGAGCGTTTCGGTGTGCCCGCCATCAAGTTCGCGCACCGCCCAATCGGCGTCATGCGCCTGCTGGATAACCTGCTGCTGCGCGCTCCGAGCGGCGTGTTAAACTGGGTACGCTCGCTTTCGGTTGTCCGCCGCTTTGATGTCGTCCTTTTCCCGGGCACCGGCGTGTTCGATGACTATCGCACCGGACCCATGGGATTTCCCGCCCAAGTCTTCCGCTGGTCGGTCGCTGCACGACTGTCTGGCGTCCGGTTAGTGTTCATGGCGGTGGGTGCGGGGCCGATCATCAATCCGATTAGCCGCTTCTTCCTCAGGAGTGCAGCGGCGTGCGCACAGCACCGATCATACAGAGACGCGGGATCGAAGGCCTTCATGTCTGGTCTTGGCCTGAAGGAAACGGCAAGCCCGGTTGTTGCAGACATCGTCTTTGCAATGCCCAGTGGCGATGCGCCCACCATACGGAGGGACGCGCCATTGACGGTCGGTGTTGGTGTCATGTCGTATCGCGGTTGGCGTATCGATGAGGGCATCGGCACGGACTACGTCGCCAAGCTCGCCCGCTTCGTTCGCCACGTTGAAGAGCGTGGACATCGCGTGAAGTTTCTCGTGTCAGAGCCGTCGGATCTTAGGGCTCTCTCTCGGGTTAAGACGCTTCTCGGTGACGATGTAGAACGCGGCGGCGAGGAGTGTCGCACTCTGCACGACGTGATCAAATCACTCAAACAGTGCGATGTCGCCTTGGGGTCACGCTTCCACGTTCTCATTGCGGCGCTAAAGCTCGGACGGCCTTGTATCTCGCTGAGCTACGGTCCTAAGCACGACGAGTTGATGACGGATGCGGGCCTAGAAGAGTTCACCCAACACGCTGACGGGTTCGACTTTGATCTCTTGTGCGCGCAGTTCGACCAGCTGACGTCGAGACTAGATGAGTACGGCACCGTGGTCGCCTCGCGCGTAGTATCTATTCGCCGCCGCGCCGAAGCGGCTCTGCCAGCAGCGTTGCCGTTTGAATGATCAGTAGGAGGCTAGCGTTGGCCGAACGCTAGCCGCCGCATGCCCCACCAAGCGGCGGGCGCTAGGAGGACAACGCTAGCCATTCCTGGATAATAACCGTAGCCGCTGCCGCTAAAGAGCGGAAACGCAAAGTGCGCGAGTTCGGTCACACCCATCGACACAAAGAAGGTCCACGCAAGGTAACGCCCAATCGGTTGGTCTTTGGACATTGTGTACGGAATGAAAAGCCACGCGCCCACGGAACATAGAACTAGACCAATCACTGCCGGCGATGAGATGGCAGGCGTGGGCACATCAGTTAGATCGGCGAGGGCTGGGAAGAAGCCGGTTACTCTCTCTTCGATGCGGTGAACTACAAACAGCGCGAGGCTGACAAAGAATGGCCATCGTATGTCGCGCCAGACGCCGCGTGATGGGACGCTGACCCAAGCGATCCAGCCGCCGATGAAACCAAACGCGAATAGGAATGTCGGCACCGCGCCGAGCGCGACATAGCCAAAGCCGAGGATCGCAAGCGAGAAGATGAGCGCACCGATCTTGGCTGAAACATTCTGGTTCATGCGGAGGAAACGTGTGCGCGCGTCATCGGTTCAATCGATCGATCGCGTTTGCTGGGCATCGCGTAGAATCTCGATGCCGCCTTTGAGCGAAATCGCCGCCACCAACGCGCCAACCGCTAGGTCTGGCCAACGCGCGCCTGTGACGGCCACGAGCACGCCTGCGACCAGAACGCCGCCGTTACTTACGAAGTCGTTGAAGCTGAACGTGCGCGCTGCCTTGATATTGGTGTCGTCGCTGCGCAAGCGTTGGAGCAATTTGAGACAGATCAAATTGATCGCGGCGGCGATTACCGCGAGGCCCATCATCACTGGTCCGACAGGCTCCGAACCGTAAATGTACCGCCGTGCGGTGTCGCCCAGGATGCCGACGGCGAGCACGATCAGCAGCACGCCTGAGACCGTTGCGGCGACGCGCTTTGAGCTGCCGCTCGCGCCTACGGCTGCGAGACTAAGCGCGTAGACCACTCCGTCCGACGCATTGTCGAGCGCGTTAGCAATGAGGCTGCTCGAATCTGCATAGAGACCGGCCACCGCCAACGCGGCTGCGAGGCCCAGGTTTAGAACGAGCGCAGTGACCAGCACGCGTCTTTGCTTGCTGGCCGTTGCGGGGGTGGGCTTCTCGCTCATGCCTGGGCCATCGCGTGGCTCATCCTATTGAACGCTGAAGTGCAGCGTTCCGGTCATCTCGTGCCCATCGCCGGTGGCGCGCCAGTGGACCTCGTACGAGCCGGCGGAGAGTGTTGGCAGGGGAATTGAGTATGACTGTGTGGCACTCGTCGCGGCGGTAAAGCCGATCGGAACTTCAGTATGACCAGGACCGTGCACGGCCACTTCGGTGAGTGACACCGCATGGTCGAACGACAACGATAGCACCGGTGGTGACTCTGTAAGGACCGAGTCGTCGACCGGTATCGAGATGACCTCTCGATTGTCGCCGTGAGAGTCTTGTGCGAGCGCCGGTGATGCGGCGAGGCTTAAGGCGAGGGCCATGACGAGACGTTTCATCTGTTTCTCCTTGGCGATGAATGGGTGAGGCTTTGTCGCTAGCTCGCCTGATGGTTGGCGGAGGCGGGGAGCAACATGGCAGGATCGGTGAGCGCACCGTTTTGGCGAAACTCGACATGAACGTGGTTTGTGATGCCGCGCGGATAGCGAATGCTCAGATCCTGCGCGTGTCCGATTGGATCGCCCGCCTGCACAGGCGCGCCGAGTTGCACCATTGGACCGACATAGAGAACGCGTACCGCGCGTTGGTCGCTTGCGTTCGATAGCTCAACGTAACGAAATCGTGTGTCGCCGCGATAGGCAAAGCCGATGCGGCTGACGACGCCATTAATTGGTGCACGGACGATCTCTCCGGCTTCAGAGATGTAGTCGGCCCCGCGATGCGCGCGCACGCCGCCACCGCGCGATGCGCCGAATGCGCCAGCGCCGTAATGATCCTCGCCGCGCACGGCGTGGCCCGTGGGATTTGCGAAGTCGGGTTCAGGCGCGATCGCTATGCGACTTTGGACCTTGCTCGCGTCGGGCGCGGTCGCTGCAGCGGGCGTGACGTCCACGTTCATCCACCCGACAGTTGCGAGTGTTGCGAATGATAACGCGGCCGCGCCCTTGAGGCCGGGGATTGGGGCGCGGCCGCGCCGCCGATCATGAACGGAGGTGCTCATGTGGCGGAACCTCGATAGGCAAGAAGACGCAGAGCGTTTGCGACCACGATCAGCGTCGAGCCCTCGTGAAAGATGATCGCCGCGCCGATCTGTAGCCCAAAGATGGTCGATGGGATCAGCACGGCGACGACGCCGAGACTGACCCACAAGTTCTGTTGAATGATCCGGCTGGTTTGACGGCTGAGACCAACGGCGAAGGGCAGATGCTTCAGATCGTCAGCCATCAACGCCACGTCCGCAGACTCAAGGGCAACGTCGGAGCCAGCAGCGCCCATCGCCACGCCAACATTCGCATGCGCCAGAGCTGGAGCATCGTTGACGCCGTCACCCACCATAGCGACGCCACCAGCCTCAGAGCGCAAGGCGCTGATGGCGACCACTTTCTCATCGGGCATCAGCGAGCCCATCGCTTGGTCAAGGCCGATGTTTGCGGCGACAGCGTCAGCGACACGTTGATTGTCACCGCTCAACATCACCATGCGTCTGATGCCAAGTCTGCGAAGCTCGCCGATGGCGTTCTTGGCCGAGGCGCGCTCCGTATCCATCACGCCAAGCGCGCCGAGATAACGCGCGCCGCGCCGCACTACCATGACCGTGCGTCCACTGGACTCCAGATTGCCAACGGCAAGACGCAGCTCGGAGGGCATCGGAGCGGCGCTCGCATCGAAAAGCCCCGGCTTGCCGATTTGAACCAGCGCGCCGTCAATGCGGCCTTGGATGCCTTTGCCTGTTATGCTCTCGACCGCCTCAGGTACTGGAACGTTGGCATCGCCAAGCTTGGCTGCGCCATCGCGAACGATCGCCGCAGCGAGCGGGTGGTCACTGCTGCGCTCGATCGCAACGGCGACAGTGAGCAGCTCGGTCTCGTCTACGCCAGGAGCAGGCTTGATGTCCGTGAGGTAGGGCTTGCCTTCTGTCAGCGTGCCGGTTTTGTCGAACGCAATCGCGCTCACGCGACCCAGCGTTTCGAGAGCAGCGCCTCCTTTCACCAGCACACCGCCGCGTGCTGCGCGAGCAACGCCGCTCAGCACTGCACTGGGAACCGAGATGGCGAGCGCGCAGGGGCTGGCCGCCACAAGCACCGCCATAGCGCGGTAGAAGCTTGCAGAGAACGGTTCGTCGATCACCACCCAAGCGAACAGCAAGATTGATACGAGGATGAGGACAGCCGGAACGAAGATGCGCTCAAACTTCTCGGTGAGCTGTTGCGTCGGGGATTTCTGCGCTTCCGCCTCGGTGACAAGTTTGATGATGCGCGCGAGGACGCTTTCGCTGGCATGGCGCGCGACGCGGACATCGAGCGCGCCGGCGCCGTTCATGGAACCGGCGAAGACCCGATTTTGTTCGGGGGCCTTGGATAGATCGAGATAGTCTTCCGACCAAGTCGTCGCTTGTTTCTCGATCGGCGCACTTTCGCCGGTGATCGGAGCTTGGTTTACAGCGCTTGAGCCCGCGACGACGATGCCGTCAGCTGGAAGACGTTCATTGGGTTTGACGACAATCGTGTCGCCAATGGCGAGATCGGCAACGTTCACTTCCAAGACTTCGCCACCGCGCCGTACCGAAGCGCGATCTGGCGTCATCTCGCCTAAAGCTTCGATCGCACGCTTTGCGCGGCCCATGGCCCAGTTCTCAAGCGCGTGTCCGAGGCTGAACAGGAAGAGGAGGAGCGCGCCTTCGGCCCAGGCGCCCAATGCAGCCGCGCCGAGTGCCGCGACAAGCATGAGCGAGTCGATCTTGAACGCTTTGCGGCGGATGTTTTCGATTGCCTCCCGCGACGTGAAGTAACCGCCGAGCGCATAGGAGAGGACGTAAGAGGCCAGCGGGAGCGTTTCGACGCCCGCGCGTGCGAGCAACCACCCAAGGGCAAGCGCCGCACCAGATCCGAGCGCAAACACCAGTTCTGTGCGCTCACCAAACCAGCCGCCGTGCGCATGGTGGTCATGGCCATCGTCGCTCTGTGGCTTTGCAGCCTGTGATGTTGGGCCGTTCGCCAACTCACGAGGCAGTGCGTTGGATCGACCTGCGTTCGCGTCGAACTCCATCAGAATGGCCCCATCGGTGAACTGGTCCACCGCAGTCACGCCTTTGGCGCGCCGCAAGGCCTCGATGTCTGTGGCTTGGTTGGCGCTCGCGTCTTCAATGATGGTGTGCTGGCGTTGCTTCGATAGGGCGACGCCCATTTGGCCCGCCACGAGTTCTACGCGCGCATGCGTGGTCCGATCTGCATCGTAGTGGATGCAGAGCTTTAACGGACCGCGATTGGCGTCATTGACGACGTGCGCTTGGCTGACGGCAGCGATCGTCTGCACCTTCTTGGTGAGTTCAAGGGCGCAGCGCCGGCACCGGCCAGCGGACGGCTGACGCATCAGCGTGGCAATCGCCAGCCGTGCCTTCTTCGTGTTGGCCATTGTTCGCTCCGGCGCAGAGGACGATCAGGAGCGCGTCAAACGCGCTTCGAGGATGCGGACCATTCCGTCAGGCGTCATGAAGTCGTGATCATCGTCGAGCACGCCGTTGAATAGAAAGGACGGCGTGTGGTTGACGCCCAACGCGGCAGCGCCCTCCATGCTGCGCTGAATGCGCTGCACCCCGGCCGGGTCATTGATGCAGGCTAGGACTTGCGCGTCTGATAAACCCCATTCAGCGCCTGCAGCGACCAGCGCGTCACGCACGCCAGCGCCCGTGCCCGTTGCGAGGATCGCGGCCTGGCGCTCAAACAGGACCGAGACGCGGCGGAGATATTCTTCCGGCGCAGTCGTCTCGCACCGCGCCACCTGGAACATGGCGAGCGCTACTGCGGGAGGGGACGTCGCCATTTCTCTCAGCGAGAAGCGGACGCGACCTGTGTCGATGTAGCGGGACTTGAGCGTTGGCCAGTTTGCAGCATGAAACTGAGCGCAGTGCGGGCAAGTAAGAGACGCGTACTCGATCAGATGGAGGCGGGCGCTTGCGCTTCCGATGGTCATTTCATCGGCAACGTCTTGCGCTTGAGATGGCGTTGCTAAACCAACTGCGCCGAGCGTTGCACCGATCAGCACAGTGCGGCGCGGGACAAGAGAGTGTGTCATGCAGATTGACCTCCGGTCGCCATGGCGGTCGCCGCGGCGTTGATGGTTGCAGCGATGCGCAGGGCGTTCTGAACTTGCTCAAGCGACACGCCGCGCTTGTGCAGTTCCGCTTCGTGCACGTTGAGACTCGCGGCGGAGTTGGCGATTGCCGATACCGCAAAGGCCCAAAGCTCAAAGTCGATCTTGTCCACTTCGCTGTGTGACAGTGCGACCATGCTTAAGCGTGGGGGTTGTGCGCGATAGTCGTGATTGTCCAACAGCGCGATCGCGCCGTAGTACACCGTGTTCATCGCCATCACCGTCGCCGCCGACTGCGCAGCACGCACGGCCTGCGCACTTAATCGGCGGCTAGCGGCTGCTTCTAACGGCGCGATGAGCGAGCGTTCGCGTGTCGCATATGCGCAAGCGAGCGCGCAGCCCCAGCGTTGTTGCTCGCTGAGCACCGTTTCCCCCAACACCGCTTCCAAATTGAGCTTCTGGTCGGTGGCGTAGGTGGGGAGCACCGCAATAAGAGCGTCGATAGACATAAGCTTTATCTCCAAAGTCGCTGCGGGTTACTCGGCTTGGACGGGCGCGCCGTCGTAAGCGGTCGGCATTTCGCCCTCGCGCGCACGGTGGCCGCTCTTCAGCATCAGACGGCAGATGGCCGGCAGCACGAAGAGCGTCAGCAGTGTCGCGGTGATGAGGCCGCCGATGACGACCGTGGCGAGAGGCTTCTGCACCTCAGCGCCGGTGCCGTGCGCAATCGCCATTGGCACGAAGCCAATTGCGGGCACGATGCCGGTCATCAGGACTGCGCGGAACTTCTCGATCATGCCTTCGCGGATCGACTCATCAACCGGCATGCCCATGTCGAGCCGCTTGTTGATCGAGGTCATCACGACGAGACCATTGAGCACCGCCACACCCGCCAAGCAGATGAAGCCAACCGCCGCCGAGATCGAGAAGGGCATACCCGTCAGGAAGAGCGTGTAGACGCCACCAGCCAGTGCAAGCGGCACCGCCGTGAACACTGCACCCGCCGCTCGGAACGTTCCGAGCGCCATGAACAAGATTCCGAAGATCAGCACGAAGCAGGCTGGCACGATCAGCGACATACGTTGCGACGCCGATTGCAGGTTTTCGAACTGACCACCCCAATTGAGGTAAGCGCCTGTGGGAAGCGGCACTTCCGCCACGCGACGCTGAGCTTCCTCGACGAACGAACCAAGATCGCGGTTACGCACGTTCGCTTGCACGACGACGCGGCGGCTGCCGTTCTCACGGCTCACCTGGTTCAGACCTTCGGAGAAGCTGAACGTTGCGACTTCGCGCAGCGGGATCGATGCACGGGGTCCGTTCTCGGACTCCGGCAACATGACGGGCAGGGCGCCGACGGCGTCGAGATCATCACGCACGGCTTCGGGGAGGCGAACAACCACGTCGAAACGGCGATCGCCTTCAAAAACGAGACCAGCCTCGCGGCCGCCCATCGCCGTCGCCACCGTGTCGGTGACGTCTTGGAGCGAGAGACCGTAACGCGCGATGGCGTCGCGATCGAAGCGAACGTCGAGCGTCGGGAAGCCGCCCGTCTGTTCGACCTTCACGTCGGCTGCGCCGTCAATCGATTGCAGCACGGCAGCGATTTGTCCGGCTGCAGCGCTGAGTTCGGTGAGATCGTCGCCGTAGAGCTTGATGGCGACGTCACCGCGAACACCCGCGATGAGCTCGTTAAAGCGCATCTGGATCGGTTGCGTGAACTCGTAGGAGTTGCCGAGCAATTGTTGGAGGCGTTCCTCCATACGAGAGATCAGCTCTGACTTCGGCTCATTCGGGTTCGGCCATTCATCGCGCGGACGCAGAATGACGAACGAGTCCGAAATGTTGACCGGCATCGGATCTGAAGCGACCTCCGCCGTGCCTGTCTTCGAGAAGACGAACGCGACCTCCGGGAATTCAGAGATAACTTCCTCGACGCGTGCCTGCATCGCAGCAGATTGTTGCAGCGATGTGGAGGGGATGCGCACTGCTTGGATGGCGATGTCTTGCTCATCGAGTTGCGGGATGAACTCGCGGCCCAGCGTGAAGAAGAGTGCGCAAGCGACCACAAAGACCGCGACGCCACCTGCGATCACCGTCTTTGGCTTGCGCAGTGAGAAGTCGAGACCCGGAACGTAGCGATTGCGCGCCACTTCGATGGCTTTGACTTCCTTTTCCGCAACTTTGCCGCGGATCAGAAGCGCCACCATTGCCGGCACGAAGGTCAGCGACAGGATGAACGCAGCGCCCAGGGCTAGCATCAACGTGATGGCCATCGGAGAGAACATCTTGCCTTCGACGCCGCTGAAGGTGAGCAGGGGTGCGAAGACCAGGAAGATGATGAGCTGACCGAAAATGGTCGGCTTAATCATTTCGCGGGACGCTTCCATCGTCTCGTAGAGACGTTCCTGCAGTGTCAGCAGCCTTCCTTCATGATGCTGTCGCTCCGACAATCGCCTGAGGCAGTTCTCGATAATGATCACCGAGCCGTCGACGATGAGGCCGAAGTCGAGCGCGCCGAGCGACATCAGGTTGCCGGAGACGCCGAAGAAATTCATGCCGATCGACGTCATCAGCATGGAGAGCGGAATGATCAAAGTTGCGATGATCGCCGCGCGAACGTTTCCAAGCATGAGGAAGAGCACGGCCGCGACAAGCAGTGCGCCTTCGGCGAGGTTACGTTCAACGGTGGCGATCGTGGCGTTCACGAGGCGCGAGCGGTCATAGACGATTTCGGCCGTAATGCCGGGCGGGAGCGTTTGAGAGATTTGCTGAAGCCGCTCGGCAGCAGCAGCGGCAACGGTGCGGCTATTGCCGCCGGTGATCATAAGCACCGTGCCAACGACAACTTCTTCGCCGCCTTCAGTAGCAGCGCCCGTACGCAAGTCACCGCCAACGCTGACATTCGCCACATCGCGGACCGTGATCGGAACGCCTTCACGTGTTGCGACGACGGCGTCTGAGATTTCTTCGAGTGTGCGGATGCGGGCGTCTGCACGGACGAGGAATGACTCGCCGCCTTGCTGAATGAAGTTTGCGCCCACCGAGAGGTTGGCGCGCTCCAGCGCTTCTGCCAGTTCAGAGAACGAGATGCCGTAGGCGGAGAGTGCGCCCGCATCTGGTTCAACGACGAATTGCTTTTCGTAGCCGCCGATGGAATCGATGCCGGCAACACCGGCGACCGAGCGCATCTGCGGCCGGATCATCCAGTCTTGGACGGTGCGCAGATAACCAGCTTGCGCCACTTCATCAGTGAGGCGTTCGCCTTCTACGGTCAGGTAAGAGCCGTCTGGTTGCCAACCCGGTTCGCCTTCGGCGACGCGCGCGCCTTCCGCATTGGGATCGGCGTAGTGGACAGTCCACATCAGCACTTCGCCGAGGCCGGTGGAGATCGGTCCCATCTGCGGCTCGACGCCGTCGGGTAAGCTTTCGCGTGCCGCCGTTAGGCGCTCAGCGACCTGCTGACGCGCAAAATAGATATCGACGTTATCGCGAAAGACGACCGTGACCTGGCTGAAACCATTGCGCGAGATTGAGCGCGTGCTTTGCAAGCCCACAATGCCGGACATCGCTGTCTCAACAGGGTAGGTGACGAGGCGCTCGACATCGAGCGGGCCGAACGACGGCGCGACGGTGTTGATCTGCACTTGCCGGTTGGTGATGTCCGGCACTGCGTCGATAGGCAGACGCATGATGTTGTAGACGCCGATGCCGGCGACGATGAGGACAATCGCCATGACGGCCCAACGGGCCTTCACGGAGAGTTCGATGAGACGGCTGATCATGTGAGAGTTCCGGTGATCGGTTGAAGGCGCGCGTTAGTGGTCGTGCGAGGCAGAGCCCGCGCCGATCTCAGCTTTCACGAGGAAGGCGTTCTCGGAGACGTAGACATCGCCGGCAGAAAGCCCTGCGGTGATCTCGACTTGGTTCGCGCCAACGCGCCCCAAAGTGACGGGACGCACTTCGAACGTCTCTTCTCCCACGCGAACGAACACTACGGTTCGTCCTTCAACCGTCTGCACCGCGTCGCGCGGCACAACGATGTCGGCCTGTTGAGCGGTCGTAACGACGGCGCCGCGCACGGCCATGCCGGGACGCAGGATAGATCCTTGCGATGCATTGAGCGTCGCGCGCGCAATCAGCGTTTGACTATGCGCGTCGGCAGTTGGGAGCACGGAGGTGATCTGCGCTTCGATACGGCTTGACCCATCGAGGCCGCTGATGAAGACGCGCTGGCCGGATTGAACGCGGCCGATGTCGCGCATGGCGACATTGAGCTCAGCTTGCAGTCGCGAGAGATCACCGACGACGAAGAGCGGCTGGTCACTGGTGACGTCACCGATATTGGTCTGACGATCCAACACGACGCCTGCAATCGGCGTGACGATGGAGTAGGTCTGCAAGCTTTCGGCGCTTTCAACGCGCGCGAGCGTTTCGCCACGTCGAACTTGATCGCCAACATTGCGTAGGACGGCGCGAACTGGGCCGGGGTAGGGCGCGTGCACTTCTGCACGCGCGCTTGGTTGCAGCATGATGCGACCCGTCAGGGTAAGCGTCTCTTCAAGCGCGCCGGGCCCTGCGGTGGAGACGCCGATATTGGAGGCTTCAGCAGCGGCAGCAGTGATCGTGACCTGCTCAGCCGCGCTCGCCTCCTCGCTATGTCCTTCTTCGCCCTCGGCGTGTTCGCCGCCTTCCTCATGACCGGCTTCTGCGGTCGCGGTTTCGGGCTCAGCTTCGCTATTGCCGCATGCGGATAGGCCAAGCGCCACAACGAGTGCGAGGGGTGCTGCGGCAATCTTCATTCTGAAGCGGTTCATTGATGTTGCTCCTGGAAGGGCAGCGCTTCGCCGAAGCGCGCCGTGAGGCGGTCAAGCGAGGCCTCGTTGGAATGGAAGTTACGAAGGGACTCGACGCGGGATTGGCGGGCGTCTGAAAGCGCGCGCTGCGCCTCAAGCACGTCGAGATAAGAGAAGGCGCCGCGATCGTAGCCATCTTGCGCGAGCGCCAATGCGCGTTCGGCTTGCGGGATGACGCTGTCCTCGGTGGAGCGTACCGCATCCGCGTCAGCAGCGATCGCCCGCTCAAGCGCCGCGTATTCGCGGGTTAGAGCGCGGCGGCCAGCTTCCAACTCTAGTTCCGCGCGACGTTCGTCAGCGCGAGCGCGCGCGATCGATCCTTGGTTTCGATTGAACACGCCTAGCGGAATGGAGACGCCAGCCACGAGCGCTCCGTCGCCATTGCGATCCTCGAAGCGCCTATAGCCGAAGCTGAGCGTCGGGTTCTGCCAAGAGAGCGAGCGCTCGACGTTGGCTGCTGCGCCCATACGGTCACGCTCTACTGCCAGGCGCGCGAGATCTGGGCTCGTGTCACCAAAAGCGTCATGCTCATGATCTTGAGCGCGCGGGAGCGAGAAGTCGGCGGAGATCAGCGTGAAGCCATCGTCGCCGCCAAGGAATGAGGCGAGCCTAGCTCGTGCGGTCGCTGCATCTGCACGTGCGCGCGTGAGTGCGATGCGGGCTTCCGCCAAGCCCGCCTCGGCTCGCGCGCCGGCCATCAATGGATCGCGGGCCGCGTTGACGCGCCGAGCAACCGAAACGTTGAGAGCCTCGGCCGTTGCGAGACGCTCTTCCGCTATAAGCACGAGTTCTTGGGCGGCAAGAGCATCGAAATAGGCGATCTGGACGTCACGGATGAGGTCAAGGCCGCGCAGTACGCGATCAAGTTCAGCGCCATGGAGTTCGCGATCCGCTAACCGGATACGCGCTCCCCGCTGGTTGCCGAGTTCAATCTCTTGCGAGAGTGAGAAGGTGGTTTCGGCCCCGCTGAACCCACGCAGGTCGTCGCGCCCGTTGAAGTTCTCCACTTCAGCAGAGAGTTCGGGGTTTGGCCGTACGCGCGCTTGTCGGACACCGCCACGGGCGGCATCGACGCCTGCAGCCGCAGCACGGATGCCAGGGTCCGCTTCGACAGCGCGGCCGATTGCGCCGTCTAGCGTGAGCACTGATTGCTCTTGCGCTAGCGCGGTCGTCGCGATGAAGGGCGTCGCAGCGAGCGCGCCGAGGGAAACGGTGACGAGATGGCGCAAGATGCGCGCCGATCCCCGTCTTGAACGGTGAGAATCGAGCATGAATTGTCCGCGATGCGTGAGAAATCACGCGCCGCAGAACAGCCCACGGCGCGTTTTAGATGATCGCGGTGAGTTTTGGGGGGCGTTCGAGCCCGCTAGGCGCGCGCGTCAGCACGTGCTCGACAGTCAGCGGTGCAGAAACGCTGATCGTCGTTTGCGCGCTGATCGTTGCGCTGTTCACGGCTGGCGTCGCACCGCCGCAATGGGCCGGGCAGCAATGGTGCTCCGGCTTCGTTTGACCTGCCGGCGATTGCTCAGAGTCCGAAGACGCTGCATCGACGACGGTATCCTGTGTGTCGGCAGTATCGAGAACCGCCATCGCTTCGGCGATATCGGCAGCAGCATGCGCTGGTGAGGCTTCTTCAAGCACAACGGAGGACAGGAGCGCGATGCAGAGCATCGCAACCCAGCGCCTCCAGTTCATGCCCTTCGAAACCTGCACGACCCTTATCCCACTGCGAGCGCCGACGACGATTCGCGCCGCGCCTGTTTGAATACAGCCCATGATCCGCTGACGAACAGTAAACTCATGATGACGCCAACGGCGAAATCTGGCCAGGGCGATGCTGTCGCAGCAGTGGCCGCAGCTGCGAGTATGACCAAAACGTTGCCTACTGCATCGTTGCGCGAGCAGATCCAGGCCGAACGTAGGTTCGCATCTGCGTCACGGAAACGGAGTAACATTATAACAGCACCCAGGTTCACGGCGAGTGCGAGCGCGCCAATGATGCCCATGGGTTCTGCGGCTGGCGCAACGGGCGACATGAGCTTTGCAACGGCTAGCGCCATGATGACGCCGCCCATGCCAAGCATCGCGGCGCTTTTGATCAGAGCCGCACGCGTGCGCGCGATTGCCGATCGGCCGACCGCCCAAAGCGTCACGCCATAGGTGGCGGCGTCGGCGGCGAAATCTAGCGCATCAGCTTGAAGTGCAAGCGAACCGGTCGCGTGGCCGCCGACGGTCTCAACGACAAACATCACCGCATTGGCAATGAGCACGACCCAAAGAATCTGTTGCGTGCGCTGATCAACAGGCGCGGGGCCAACCTTTCCGCAGCACGCGCCGCAATTGTCGCTCATGGCCGCACCTCGTTTTGTGCGGTGTAGAGAGAGATGGAGCCGGTCGGCGTAGGAATGACGCTTGTCTCGCGAGCCGCTGGGAAACCAGCTTGTTGCATTAGATCGACCAGGACGCCGCGCGCATTCGGCGTCGTGTTTTCGCGGCCATCCAGTGCCTGAATCTGCGAAAATAGCGCCCGCATAAGCGCCGTGCGCTGCAAGCCGTAGTCCGCGACATGAAGTTCGCCATCAGTGCGCAATGCGCGGCGCATTGCGGTCAGTCCGGCGAGTTTCTCGTCCATTGGCACTTGGTGAAAGACTAGGCTCGACACGATCTTATCAGCGGGTGCAGCGAGCAGGGCATCGGCGTCACGCGCGTACCCTTGGAGAAACTCAATACCCGCGCCGGCTTGACGCGCTTTGTCGGCGGCTCGCGACAGAACCTCAGCATCGGGGTCGATGCCCACTACGCGTGCGCCCGGAGCGGCGCGCTTCAACATCAGAGCCAAGCTGCCTGTACCGCATCCGACATCAACGATGGTCTCGCCGGCGCGAGGCGCGATTTGCGCGATAAGCGCCTTCCGCCAGCGGCCCTCACGCGTGAGCAACGCGATCGCCGCGTCGTATAGCGGCGTCAGTGCTTGGTGCCCCAGTGCGGGCGTGAAATCTTGCGTCATCGCATTCATCGCGTTCGGCTCTACAAGCTCTAGCCACTAGAGGAGCAAGCATTAATTGTGTGAAAGTGCAGCGTCAGCGCATTGCGGCGAACACGGCGAAGGCGAGGGCGCCCCAGATGGCGACCCTAATCGCAACGTCCCGCCATACATTGTAGTCCGCCAGCAGCGGCGCGAGATCAGGTGGAGGTGCCATCGTGACCGTGGCCGATACGTTTGCGCCGCCAGTGTTTCCCTTTGGAATCCAGCCAAATGCGTAGCCAGGAAAGACCGCGAGTAGGCGAGCCACCTGTGCGCGCGCCTCGACATTATCCCTTCTACGGCGCGCCACGCGCAGCATCCGCCAATGCGTGGTGAGGTGCGTGATAAGATAACGTTGCCCGAGAATGTGTGCGCGTTCGAGATGCCGGAACGCACGCTCAGCGTCGTTCTCGGCCTCCGCTACACCCGCTAACCGCATTTCTTCGGCAAACGCGTGGCGTAATCCAGCCTGCATCGATCCGCTCCTGGCCATCTCACGCAACACTTGCGTGGCCCAAGTTCAAGCTCTAACTCCTCTAGTTACTAGAGGAGCAAGCATGCATCCGATCGGCGCGGTGGCCAAAGCGACAGGCCTGAAAATCCCGACCATTCGCTTCTATGAAGACGAAGGCCTCATCGATCCCCCGGATCGCAGCGTGGGAGGACGCCGGCTCTACACAGAGGATGATGTGCGCAGGCTCGCGTTTATCCGGCACGCTCGGGCGCTGGGCTTTGAACTCGACGACATTCGTTCGCTGCTCGAACTGTCTGCCTTTCCGGACCGCCCCTGCGCACACGCCGACGAAATCGCAAAAGCTCACCTTGTTACGATAGAGGCGAGGATCGCGCAGCTTGAGGCGTTGCGAAAAGAGCTGGGGAGGATCGTGCGATCATGCGCGGGCGGTAGAGCCGCAACGTGCCGCGTCATCGAAGCGCTCGCAGATCACGCGAGTTGTGAGCACGAGCATGAACCGGCGCGACCGAAACGACCGAAGAAAAAGGCTGCTTCACGCAGATAGATAGAGGTGCGTTTGATGTGTCCGAAGGGCTGCACGCCCCTGGGTGACAACAACGCCGCTCGCGCTACCCATATCCGTACCCACACGAAAGATGCGGCTTCACGCGCGCGAGGGCGGTCAATGGCGGTGAGTGCGGGGCGGTGCAATCGTTCGGCCTCGGCGTTAGTCATGGGCTTTACGGTCGATGGCGGCCCACGGCGGTGAAACCTTGAGGGGCCTCCCTCTCCGCCAGCTTTCCTTTTGCGATTGGACCTGTTGGACTCTGCTGCGTCGCATGCGTCCTGATCGCACTTTCTTTCGTATTGCCGCGGGTCTGCTGGGCTTCATCTGCCTGGCGCTGGGCGTCGTTGGTGCGTTTGTGCCGTTGATGCCGTCGACGGTGTTCTTCATCGGCGCGGCGGCGTGCTTTGCTTATGCGAGCCCGCGGCTCGAAGCGTGGCTCTTGTCGTTCGACTTCATCGGCGGGCCGGTGCGTGACTGGCGCGAGCGTGGCGCGATCTCGCGGCGCGCCAAGATCTTGGCGTCAGTGGGGATGAGCGCGGGCCTTGCGCTTTTCGCGTTCTCGGCGCCTGACGTGTTGTGGCTGTGCCCGGTTGGATCTGTGTTGGCCGCGTGCGCGTTGGTTATTTGGACGCGGCCTGACTTGGCCTCCGCCTCACATGCTTTGCTGGCGGCATCTGGAAAATCCACTGACGATCGGCGCGCGGTCGCGAACAATGGCGGTGACGTCCCTTGTACGGCGTTCTCCCGCCTTATCATCGGAGGAGGCGAGCGAGAATCTTGGGAGACGGGTGAATCCCTTCAGCACGTCATGGTCCGTGCTGCCCCATTCAACCTCGATCGTCCCGCTCGAACTCTCAGGGTCGCGCCACCCATACCTGTAGGTCGGAATGCCGTGGAGCGTCGGTTGGCAGATGCTCCCCGCCCCATGCCGCTCGGGCTCGTGGCAAGCGCCGAGAACATGGGCGATCTCGTGAGATAATGTGTGGCGAGGGCTCGCGAGGCATTGGTGGTTCACCACCGCCGCCGCCGCTTGTGGTCGCGCATAAGGTTGCGCAAAGCCGCACGCCGATGGCGCCAGAGCGCTATCGGCGCGTGGCGCGATTAAAACAACAATGTCGACGTCTGCGTCGTCCGCTAGCTCCCAGATTGCCAATGCCCTGGCGTCTGCCCTTCCGGTGAGGATTCGAAGGCTACGGCCCAGGTCAGTGGGAGCGGTCCATGTGAGGGTGCCGGCTGAGAGTGGTATCGCCGTGGCGCGTATCGGCGAATCCATTTTCTCAAGCGCCGTGTTGAGGGCCACGAGCCCATCGTTCATGGCGTCTTCAAGGGTCGCCATGTTTCCATCATAGGATGCAAGCGCCTCATCGCCGATCGCCCAGCCGATCCTGATCTCGTTGTCTGGGTGCGAGCAGCGATCAGCTTCCAGGAGACTGCCGGTAGGCAAGGGTTCACCGGTCGGGTGGTCGGCAAAGCGCGCCACGCCACGAACAGTCGCAAAGGCGAGGTCGCCGCGATTGTTCAACGGGATCGCGCGAACCATATCGTCGCCGCTTATGATGCTGCCTGCGAGCGTAAACGCCGGGACGCCGCCGTCGTCATCTGCTGAGACGGTCCGCACGTTTAGCTCTGGCACGGACATTCCTGGGCCCCGTAGCGCCCACGTTTCTGGGCCGCCGTCGCTAGGGATGGTCTGAGATAGACGCGCGTTAAATCGGCGATTTGCGCCCATGTCGACGCCGACAAGTGTCGAACCGCGCGCCGCGCCAACGTCATAAGGCGATCGAACGCGCGCAAGCACAACATTGTCTTCGCCATAGACGGCGCGTAAGCGCGCCATTGCCTGCTCATCTTCTACGGACAGATTTGTTGCCGTTTGCGGCGCCACCAGAATGTCCTGCGCCTGAGCGCTCGCGAGCATCGCCATGAAGGCAATGCTCGCGATGGCTGATGCGTAGAGCGCCCGCATAGGCTCAGTTCGCGTTTCTGAACGGCGCTAGGATGTTGCGGAACACGCTGAATGGCGCCGCAGGCTTATCTTGGCCGAGCGTGACCGTCGGCGGCGAACAAACGTGCGTCCTGGCAAGCTGGCCAGAATAAGGAAGTGGCACGCGTCGCGCGTGATAGGGGTCCGGGACATACGCGACAAGCCGCGTGATGTTCGGCGCCTCTTGGGTCAACGATCCATAATACAGATAATCAATCGTCACGCGTCTGCACGCTTCCACAAGCAAATAAGAGCTTTGCTCATCCATATCGATTGCGCTGAGAGAAACGGCGCCATCTGGGAGCGGCGCAAAGCTCACCTCAATGATGCAATCTTGGTCAGATGCGCCGCGCGCACGCGCTAGCACGCCAAACCGCTCAGGATGACCGGCAAGTTGCCCCGCAAACCATTCGGGTTCGATCGATGAACAAGTGATGGTTTGGTCACGCAGTGCGCCGTCGCCGATGACAGTCGCATCGCCAAAAGCTGAGATGATGCCGGCCACGTCTTGCGCAAGCTCGACGCGGCGATCGATGGTTTGCACGCCGAGTGATGCAAATCCTGTCGAGTCCTGGCGATAGGTCGGCGAAAGCTGCGTGAGCGAGAAAAGGCCGTCGTGCGGCTCGATGAAGAACGTCGCGTTCGGCTCGGGATTGTCGTGCCACGTCGTGGCGAGTGTCGTCGCATTGGCGCTGGCCGCAGGGGCGGCCGCGGCCGGAGCCGCAGCAGGAGCCGCTGCCGCGGGGGCCGGAGCACCAGCCGCCGGAGCCGGAGCGGCCGCCGCTGCCCGTGTGCCGGGTGGCGCGAACGTGACTCGTGCGACCTGCAACGTCATGGGCGTCAGCCCGCGGACGTCGGGATCGAAAGCTTGATGGTAGGTGACAGTCGGATGAACACAGCCGGCGACGAGCGCCAAAGCAGCCATCGTAACAAGGATACGCGCAATCATAGGGCCCCCCCAAATGTTTTGCCGCGTTAACCATTATACCCACAAGTCTAAGTTGTGGAGCGAAATCGTGTGGTCCGGTCGAGAAATTTGAACCGCGGTTCGCGCACTCACCTACCGCTTTGCTTTCGCATCGCGCGAAACGTGCGCGTTAAGCAAAGCGGTTTCGGTGCGCCGCGTTGATACTGTAGCACGAATTTCGCAAGGCTCTTTGCAGCACCGTTGGCGGCGGGGCTGCGAGATGTTTGATGCGTTTACAAGCACTCGACGGCTGGCGCGGCTTGGCGTGCCTGCTTGTCGCCGTTCACCATCTGCCGGTCCTGCACGCCTTGTTTGATCAGGGCTGGTTGCGGAACGCTGCGCCGATGCTCGAGCTCTTCTTCATCATCAGCGGCTTTGTCGTGTCGCTCGTATTCGCGGACTCCGTGCAGCGTCCGCGCGGAGCTGCAGCATTCATTCTACGCATGCTCGGGCGGATCTGGCCGCTGCATATCGTCATGCTGGCGAGCTTGGTGTTGCTGGAAGTGCTGCGCTCGCAGTTCGCGGCGCATGGCGGGTTTCGCGATCAGATGACGATCGAGGCGCTCGGCGCGCAGGTTTTGCTGATCCAGACTTGGGTGGATGCGGGGCTCAGCTGGAATTATCCAGCGTGGACATTGAGCACAGAACTTGCGGCGTACTTGGTGTTCGCCGGCCTCATGCTGGTGACGCGCAGCCGGGCAGGGCAGATCATCGGCGCCAGCGCGCTCGCTTTGCTGGCGGCAACAATCTTTCTCCACGAACTCGGGCCGCGCGAGCATTACAACGTCATCTCGGTCGCGCGCACGATGACGGGCTTCTTCATCGGCTTTCTGTTGCGCGAAGTGTGGCGCGGCGCGCCGCTGCGTTCGCGTGGGCTGGCGACGGCGCTAGAGATCGTGGCTGTGTTCGGCGTGATCTGGACGCTGAATGCGCGGCTCGATGGCCCAGCGTATTTCCTCAACTATACAATCTTCGGCTTCACTGTGATGGTATTCGCGAGCGACCGTGGACTTGTCTCGCGCGCGCTGATGTGGGCGCCGATCCAATGGCTCGGGAAAGTCTCGTTCTCGATCTACATGGTCCACGGCGTGATCACGCTTTATCTCGTGCAGGCGTTCTGGGCGGCGGAGCGCTTTCTGGGCGTGAACTTCGAGGTCGCGCGGACCGATCCCCATACTTGGCGCGATGAGCTGGTGTTCTCATTTGGCTCAGGCTTGGCCGACGACGCGCTGCTGGTCTTTTATTTCATCTTGGTGCTGGCCAGCGCGGCCCTGGTTTACCGCCTCATAGAGGCGCCGACCCGGGCGGCGGCCGGGGCGCTATCGGTGCGAATCAGCCAGGATATAGAGAAGGCCGGCCGCCGGGCCGGGGTAGGGCGGCCCATCGGCTGGCTGGGCTAGCCGCTAAAAGGCGCGTGAGACCCCTGGAAACATCCCGGCCCCGCATTGACGCCGGGCAGGGCCTTCCCTTATATCCCCGCTCCCCGCCCGGGCGAGCTTCGTCCGGGTGTGACTAGTTTATTGGAAGTGTCCGATGTTCGCGGTAATCAAGACGGGCGGTAAGCAATACCGGGTGGCCAAGGACGACGTGATCGTCGTCGAAAAGCTGGCGGGCGACGCCGGCGCGAAGGTCACGTTCGACAACGTCCTGATGACTGGCGACGGCAAGACGCTGAAGCTCGGCAAGGATCTGGCCGGCGTCACCGTCACGGGCACGCTGGTTGAGACCAAGAAGGGCGACAAGGTCGCGGTGTTCAAGAAGCGCCGCCGCAACACCTATCGCCGCCACGCCGGTCATCGTCAGACCGAAAGCCACATCAAGATCACCGCCATCGGCGGCAAGAGCGACAAGGAATAAGAGGGCGTCATGGCTCACAAGAAAGCAGGCGGCTCTTCGCGCAACGGTCGTGACTCGGCTGGTCGTCGTCTTGGCGTGAAGCGCTTTGGCGGCCAAGCCGTCAATGGCGGCGAGATCCTCGTTCGTCAGCGCGGCACCAAATTCCACCCGGGTTCTAACGTCGGCCTCGGCCGCGACCACACGCTCTTTGCCCTTTGTCACGGCAAGGTTGCGTTCGCGACCAAGCGAGACGGCAAAACCTATGTGTCGATTATGCCGGCACAGGTAGCTGCCGAATAAGGCGAGAACGGAAGCAACTTCCCGGATCGCCTTCAACAGGGCGATCCGGTTCCCAAGATAGCGTGGGGCGCCCGGATCAAAGGCGCCCCATTTTTGTTGCCCCACGCACCTACACGAGCAAACCAAGGAGCTCGCGATGCGTGACGTGAATGAGATCCAGACGAAGCGACTGAAACTGCGCCGCGTGCGCATGAGCGATGCCTCGCGCATCGCGCGCTTCTGCGGCGATCCGTCGGTCGGGCGCAATCTCGCGCAGACTCCGCTCCCGTATCTCGAAACCGCCGCTGAAGGCTGGATCATGACGCTGAAGGCGAGAGAGCCGTTAGCGCGCGAGTTCGTGTTCGCGATCGACCTTCCCGGCGAAGGCATGATCGGCTGCATGGGCGCCCACCAACGCGAAAACGGCGCGTTCGAGATCGGCTATTGGTTCGGCCGCCCCTTCTGGGGCAAGGGCTTCGCCACCGAGGCGCTGCGCAGTTTCACGGCGCAAGCGCGCGCGCTGGGCGAACTGCAGGCCGGCCACTTCGTCGACAATCCCGCATCGGGACGCGTGCTGGAGAAGGGCGGCTTTGCCTATACGGGCGAGACGCCGAAGCTCTTCTCGCTGGCGCGCGGCGAAAGCGTGCCGACGAGGCGCATGACGTTCGCGCCGGACTTGGTGCGTGCGCTGAGCGACCGCGCCAGTGCGGTGCTGCACTAATCAGAGCATGTGCTCAGCCGGCGCCAAGCTGGCTGAGCACGTTGCTGATCCAGGTCTGCACGTTCTGCACGAGCGTTTCCACGCCGACTGGCTGCACAACGAAGAATGCTGCGTACGCAAACACGAACAGGAACGGCATGATCCGCTCCAGCGTGAATGAGCGCATCGTCTTTGACGGGCCCATGGCATTGTATTCGTCACGCAGCGGCGTGTGGCCGATATCGTCCTCGTAGCGGCCGATGATCTTGTACTTCTCTTTCAGGACGCGCGTGTAATAGGCCATGCTCGTCTGCCAGACCGCGCATGTGGTCGCGAGCGCCAGCGCCAACAGCGCAAAGAGGGCAGGATCGAGCGCCGAGTTCTCCCGCGCGATGAGGCCGAGCGCACCGATGCCGGCAAGGTTCAAGGTCAGGAAGATGTTGGAGAGCTCGCGACGGGCGCGCCGCGCCTCACGCACGTCCTCGACCAGAAGCTTATAGACTTCGAACGTAACGCTATCGGCCATGCGCTCATCCCCGCCATCGCGCTGTTTTTACCGCCGATTGAGGTGACTTGTCTCTCCATCCGCCTTGGAAAAACCGGGGATTCTGCCTAGTTACCCGTGTGCGGCGCGCCGTTTGCGGCCGCGGGAGCGAGTTTCATGGGTTTGCGCGTAGCTGTCGTCGGCGCCACAGGGAATGTGGGCCGGGAAATCCTCACCATTCTGGAAGAGCGCCTGTTTCCGGCCGACGAGGTGATCGCCCTCGCATCGCGCCGTTCAGTCGGCACCGAAGTGAGCTACGGCGATAAGACCCTCAAAGTGAAAGATCTCGAGACGTTCGATTTTTCTGGCGTGGATCTCGTGCTGATGAGCGCGGGCGGGGCGGTGTCGAAGGAGTGGGCGCCCAAGATCGGCGCGACTGGCGCTGTCGTCATCGACAATTCAAGCGCCTGGCGCATGGACCCGCGCGTGCCTCTGGTTGTGCCGGAAGTGAACCCGGACGCCGTGCACGGCTATGACAAGCTCAACATCATCGCCAATCCGAACTGCTCGACCGCGCAGCTCGTCGTCGCGCTGAAGCCGCTGCACGATCGCGCCAAGATCAAGCGTGTTGTCGTCGCCACTTATCAATCCGTCTCCGGCGCTGGCCGCGAGGCGATGGATGAGCTCTTCAATCAAACCAAGAAGCTCTATGTGAATGACGAGATGGTGAAAGAGCATTTCACCAAGCAGATCGCCTTCAACGTCATCCCGCACATCGATGTGTTCATGGAGGATGGCTACACGAAGGAAGAGTGGAAGATGATGGTCGAGACCAAGAAGATCTTGGACGCTTCGATCAAGCTCACCGCAACTTGCGTGCGCGTGCCGGTGTTCGTCGGTCACTCGGAAGCCGTGAACATCGAGTTCGAAAACCCGATCACAGCGGAAGAAGCGCAAGAAATCCTGCGCGAAGCGCCGGGCGTAATGCTGGTCGACCGTCGTGAGGACGAGGGCTACATCACGCCGGTGGAATCTGTCGGCGAGTTCGCCACGTTCGTGAGCCGTGTCCGCGAAGACGCCACCGTGGAGAACGGGCTTTCGCTCTGGTGCGTCAGCGACAATTTGCGTAAGGGCGCGGCGCTCAATGCGGTGCAGATCGCCGAGCTGATGCTCAATAAAGGGTTGTTCAAGAGATTGCGGGCCGCCTGACCATGCCGACACCAATGATCCATGCTGCGAAAGAGCGGGCCCGCAGCAGCCTCAATGAGCTAACCGCCTCCGCAAAAGGCCGCGAACTCCAGATGGCCGTGCCGCAATGGCATCGTCCTGATGGAAAGACCGAGCCGCTGTCCAAAGAAGAGCGTGGTTTTGCGGTGCGATGGCAGTTTTTCAGCAGCTGCACGGATTCTATCGACACGCTGTGGTCAAAGGCGCCGGAGGCCGCGCACGAGGCCTTTGCAGCGGCTCATTTGCGCGCCGATGACGAGATCGGCCCTGTGCTCATTGTGGCTGGCCCTCAGGAGACGCGTGTCGTGTTTAACGATGGCGCGCCGCGCGCGCTGACGGCCGTCGAGAAAGCGGCGGTGGATCGTTACCTCGACGCATTTGAGGCTTATCGCTTGGCGGTCCAGCAACGCCAGTAGGCGTGAGCGCAACTGACATGTGTTGTTACAATTAGTGTACGAGCTTCGTCACGCCGCGTGTAGCGGCGCACGCGGGCTGACCCTATCTACGCGCTAGGGGACCAATCGTGCCGCAGATTGCCATTCAACAACCGTCGCAAACGGACACTGACGTCATCCACGCAGTGCTGCGCGAGACGTACTGGTCGCCGAACATTCCGCGCGAAACCTTAGAGCGCGCGATCTCTCATTCGACATGCGCGATCGCCCGCGGTGAGCAAGGCGCGCTGATCGGTTTTGCGCGCGTGGTCAGCGACCATGCCACCTTCGCTTGGCTCTGCGATGTGATCGTCCTTCCCGCTCATCAGGGGCAGGGCATCGCACGCGGATTAGTGCGCGCCCTACAAGCGCATCCAGAGTTCCAAGGCCTGCGCCGCTGGCTGCTCGGCACCAAGGACGCGCACGGCGTCTATGCGCCGCTTGGCTTCACTCCAATCGAAGAGCCGCACCGCCTTATGCACATTCGCAACCCCAATCCCTACGGTGCGCCCACATCATGAGCGAGGCCGCGCCGATCACTGCAAGCCCCTCGGAGGAGGAGCGGCGCACCGGCTTTCTGGTGGCGGCGTCGGCCTATGTGATGTGGGGCTTCATGCCTCTCTATCTGAAGCTGCTCTCCGCTTTCGACGTGCGCGAAGTGCTGTCGCAACGGATATTGTGGGCCGCGCCTGCAGCGCTTGTTGCGGTCTTCCTGATGAGTGGCTGGAAGGCGGGCTGGCGTGACATCGCCTCGGCGTTGAAACCGCGCATGTTGCTGACGCTGGCGGCGTCGGCGCTTTTCATTTTTATGAATTGGGGCATCTACGTTTATCTCGTGCTGGACGCGCGCGTAATTGAATCATCCCTTGCCTATTTCCTTGCGCCGCTCGTCAGTGTCGCCGTTGGGGTGCTCTTCTTCCGCGAAAAGATCGTCACGCCGCAGATTATCGCGCTGTCGCTCGCGCTTGTCGGCGTCATCGTGCAGGGCTTTGCGCTTGGCGCGCCGCCCTGGATGGCGCTGGCATTGTGCGCGACATGGTCGGCGTACGCTGTCATCCGCAAGCGCGCGCCTGTTCCGGCGGCGGTAGGATTGCTGATCGAAAGCTTGGCGCTGGCGCCGCTTGCGATTGGTTTGCTTGTCTGGGCCACGAATGACGCACCGCTCGCCTTTGGCAGCGATATCTCCGCGACGACGCTGCTTGTGCTGGCCGGCCCCGTCACCGCGATTCCTTTGGTGGCGTTTGCCTTCGGCGCACGCCGCGTGTCGTTCACGACACTGGGGCTGCTGCAATTTCTCGCGCCGACGCTGCAATTCGCCACCGGTATTCTCTATGGCGAGCCGTTCACGTTTTGGCGTGGCGTGAGCTTCATGCTGATCTGGGTGGGCTTGGTGTTCTTTTCGTGGGACACTCTGCGCCGCGCAAGGACAGCATGAGTGATCTCATCTATTACGCGATCGGCGATGTTCACGGCGAAATCGAGAAGCTCGATGAACTGTTGGAGTACGTCCGCGACGACGCCCGCCGCTTAGGCGGCGCGCACAAGATTGTCTTTCTCGGCGATCTGATTGACCGCGGCCCCGATAGCCGGGCTGTCGTTGAGCGCGCATTGCAAGCAACGCTGACAGGCGAAGCTATCGCCATTCGCGGCAACCACGAAGAACTAATGCTCAACGCTTTTACCAACTGGGATTCCACCGGCGTCTATTTCTGGGCCGAGAATGGCGGCGACGAAACCATCGCGTCGTACAAGCGCGCCAACGGCGATCACGGTGATTGGCGCGAGGCGATCGACGACGAACACATTGCCTGGCTCGATAAGTTACC
This sequence comes from uncultured Terricaulis sp., assembly GCA_964405865.1. GTDB lineage: Bacteria > Pseudomonadota > Alphaproteobacteria > Caulobacterales > Aquidulcibacteraceae > Vitreimonas. The sequence continues at coordinate 440,803 of CAYOPM010000002.1, forward strand.
CGTGACCTTCCAGGACGAAGCGCGTGGCCTCGTGTTCGTGCACGGCGGCATTGATCCCGCGAAGTTTCCGTTGTGCTCAGATGAGGTCCGCATGTGGACGCGATCGCCAAAGTTTTTCGATCCTGGCCGGTGGCCGAAGCGGCCGGAGACGGATGGCATCGTCGTGATTCACGGTCACACGCCGACAGCCGATTTCAAACCGCACGTCAATCCACGCCGCGTCAACGTCGATACTGGCGCCTGCTTCGGCGGGCCGCTTACGGCTGTGGTGCTGGCGCCGGGTGAGACGCCGCGCTTCTTGCACGCACGCTAGCGGCGATCAGCACCAACCACGCGGCGGCCGCGCAATACGGCAGCGGCAGCACATAGCTCAGCGGCAACGAAAGCCCCGCGCTCCACGCCGCGATCGCCGCCGCATAGTCAAGCCGCGTCCGCGGTACGCCAAGCAAAGCCGCGCCGACGGCGAGCAGTGTGAAATCGTAGAAGAACGAGTAGGGCAGCACGATCAAAGTCGCAGCGCAAAGCGCCGCTCCCGCCGTCGTGCGCTCGCTGCGGCGGAAAACGATGCAAGCGATGACAAGTGCCACACTAGCAAAGACGCCATGAACGCCGAGCGCCACGCCTTGCGGTGCGCCCAGTTGCAATAGGCTGGCATAGAGGCTCGCGTATGCGGGCGTCGTGATCAGTTGGCTGGTGACAAGGTTTTGCGTGGCGCTGATGTTCTCAAAAAATCGACCATAGGCATCGAAGCCAAACACAGAGCCGCCAAGCGCAACAAAGCTTAGCGTGCTGGCCGTAGCAGCAGCAAACGCGCGCCATCGACCAGAGAGCGCCAGCATTATCGGCCAGAGCACGGCAAGGTGCGGCTTGATGGCCAGCAATCCCACGAGCGCGCCCGCAGCGAGTGGCCGCTTGTCGAGCAGAACCAGCGCCAATCCGGAAAAGCCGGCGATGACGAGGCCCGTCTGCACAGTGCCGATGTGATAGAACGCCGCTGGCAGCGTGATCGCGAAGATGAGCGCTCGCGTGTCAGGCAGAAGCGAGCGCGCCGCGGCCATATAAAGCGCTGCGCCGAGGAGCAGAAACGTCAGCGCCGCAGCGGGATAGGGCAGAAGCGCGAGCGGCGCGGCGATGAGCAGAAATGTCGGCGGCGAATTCCAGGGCGCGGTGAACTGAACGCCGGGTGCTGCTTGCTGATGATATTGCTCAATCAGTGCGCGCGCATGAATGTCGGAGACGTGGCCTTCGAGCGCCGCGCGACCGCCGCTCCAAAACGCAATGAAATCGCCAAACACCGGCTGCCCATTGGCGAGCACCACGCCGTCAGCCTGTGAAAGCAAGTAGGCGAACGTCGCGAGCAGGGCGAGCGCTACACCGATCGCGCCAAATTCAAGCGCGCGGCGGCTCATAAGCAAGAATAGAGCGCATCGATCAGCGCCAGCGAACGCGGATCGCCCATAATGTGGTGCGATTGCTTGTTCATTACATAGCCGACCGAAACACCGGCCACCGGGTCGCCAAAGCCCACGGAGCCGCCGGCGCCGGAATGTCCGAAGGCTTCCATGTTGAGCCCATAGATGCGGTTAGAGTTGCCGATGATGCCGGCGCGCCAATCGACGTTGAACGGCAACACCAGATCGTCGCCTTTCCAGACGCGGCGCGTGAGATGGTCGAAGCTCTCTTGGCTAAGCACGCGCATGCCGCCGATCATGCCGCCTGTCGCGTAGGCTTCGTACACGCGCGCAACGCCAAGCGCGGTGCCGTGACCATTGGCGGAGGGGATCTCGATCTTGCGCCACTGCGTCGAGCCGCGCACGGGCGCGGCCCATTTGCTGAAGAACGCAGCTTTGCGCGGCGGCGTGATCTCGCCGAACTCGCCGGCCTTCGTCGGCTTCTTCATCTCGGCGCATCGCGGATGTTCGCTTTCTGGCGTGCCGATGCAAAAGTCGATGCCGAGCGGTTCGCAGATGTCTTCGCGCAATATCGTGCCGAGCGAGCGGCCAGCCGCGCGTTGCGCGATGTCGCCGACAATGTAGCCCCAAGAGAGGGGGTGATAACCGCTGGCGCTTCCAGGTGGCCAAAGCGGCGAGAGCGCTGCAATCGCTTCCGCGCATGCAGGCGGATCGAGCCACAAGTCCGGATCAATCGGCTCAAGAAAGCCCGGCACGCCCGCTTGATGCGCGAGCGTTTGGCGGATGGAGACTTTATCTTTGCCGTTCGCGCCGAATGCGGGCCAGAGCGAAGCGGTGGCGGCGTCATAGTCGAGCGCGCCTTGGTCCGCGAGCATCGCAATAATGAGTGCGCTTACGCCCTTGGTTGTCGAATAGACCGGAACGATCGTGTCTTGCGCCCAAGGCTTCGTCTGTTCGCGATTGAACCAGCCGCCCCAGATGTCGACGACAACTTCGCCGTCGCGCATCACCGCGAAGCCCGCGCCAAGCTCTTCGGCAAGTCCTGCGTCAAATGCTTCTCGCACGCGCTCGAAGCCCGGCGCCACATAACCTTCAGCCATTACGTCAGCTCCAGCGAGCGTGCGCGCGGCCATGTCACCGGATCGGCGAGCACGTCTTGCGCGGCTGGCAAAAGCAAATCTTCGCTCTCGGCCGCCAGCGAGCGCACGATCACGTCATACACGGCGCCGGTTGAGCCCTCGAGAGCGATTGCAGGTGCGTCGCCACGCACGCGGCGGCCAACATAGAGCGCCGACAAAAGATCGCCGGCGCCCTTTGGCGCGCGGGGGAGGCGCGCCGTTTCACAGAACCATTCGCTCTGTGGCGCGCACAACAAATTGCCTAACCCGATCGCGGTGCGGATCGAAGACACCAGCACCGGCTTGCCGATACGCCGCGCCGCGTTGCGTGCGTTGTCGAGGCTATCGACGGTCGTGCCGGTGATGAGCCCCAGTTCAAACGCGTTGGGTGTCAGCCAATCGGCGCGCGGTGCGAGGCCATTGATCACCGCATCCGCGATGCCTTCGCTGACGAAGAGCTTGCCCTCATCGCCCAGCACCGGATCGCACACGAACAACACTTTCGGGTTCGCCGCCTTGATCCGCTCGACCGCGTCGAGGATCACCGGCGCTTGATCGGCTTGGCCGAGATAGCCGGTGAGCACTGCGTCGATTTCGGCAAAGAGGCCATCAGCGGCGAGGCCGTCCAAAATTGAAGCCAAGGTTGTCGCGGGGAGAGCGCCGCCGCCGGGCGCGCCATGATCGGGACGGCGGCCAAGGATCGTCGTCGGCAACTGGAAAACGCGTACGCCCAAGCGCTCCATCGCGAACGCAGCGACCGAATTGCCGACGCGCGCGCCAGCGACTTGGCTTTGGATCGACAGGACAGTCTTCACGCGGCTAGAAACCTCGAAACGGCGCGGGCCGAATCTCGCCTGCCTCGCGTCCGCAAGCAAGAGATACAACCGCCATGACCGCACGTCCGCGCCGCTCCTGCCTCTATATGCCGGGCGCCAATGCGAAAGCGCTGGAGAAGGCGAAGACTCTCGCCGCGGACGTGCTGCTGCTGGACCTCGAAGACTCCGTCGCGCCCGAAGCGAAAGCCGAAGCGCGCGCGCAAGTCGCTGCCGCTGTGAAGGCGGGCGGCTATGGCAAGCGCGAGGTGATCGTCCGCTGCAACGCTCTCGCCACGCCGTGGGGCGCCGATGACATCGCCGCCGCTGGTCCAGCCGGGCCTGACGGCTTGCTCGCACCGAAGGTCGAGAGCGCCGAACAAGTGCGCGCGCTTGATGCTGCGATGAACGCTGCCGGCTTTCCCGCGCATGCAACGCTCTGGATCATGATCGAAACGCCGCGCGCAATCTTGAACCTCGCGGAGATAGCCGCCGCAGCCAAAGGCACGCGGCTCTCCGTGTTCGTCATGGGTCTCAACGACCTCGCCAAGGAAACCCGCGCCCGCGCCGGCGCCAACCGCTCGGCGTTCTTCGCGCCGCTCTCGCTGGCCGTCACTGCGGCGCGCGCCGAAGGGCTGACGGCGATTGATGGGGTCTATAACGACATCGCCGACGCTGCTGGCTTCGAAGCCGAGTGCCGCCAAGGTCTAGAGTTCGGCTTCGACGGCAAAACGCTCATCCATCCAAGCCAGATCGAAGCCTGCAACGCCGTCTTCGCGCCGACGCCAGAAGAAATCACCCGCGCCCGCGCCGTGATCGACGCGTTCGCGCTGCCGGAAAACGCAGGCAAGGGCGTGATCAAGGTTGAGGGCAAGATGACAGAGCTGTTGCACTTGGAGGAGGCGAAACGCGTCGTCGCGGTCGCGGAAGCGATTGAGAGCGTGACGCAATGACCAAATCCAATCCCGGCAATTTCCTCGAAGACTTCCGCCAAGGCGACGTGATCAATCACGCGACGCCGCGCACGCTTTCGGAGGCGGATGCGGCGATGAACATCGCGCTGACCGGCGCGCGGCACGCGATGTACTCTGCTGATAGCTTCGCCCAAAATTGCGGTCTGCCCGGCGCGCCGATCGATCCACTGCTCGTGTTTCACACGGTGTTCGGCAAGACCGTGCCGGACATTTCGCTCAACGCGGTCGCGAATCTTGGTTACGCCGAAGGCCGTTTCCTCGCGCCAGTTTATCCGGGCGACACGCTGAACGCGGTGTCCGAGGTTCTGGGTGTCAAGCAGAACTCGAACGGTAAAACCGGCGTCGTCACCGTGCGCACGACTGGGTTCAATCAGGAAGACGTCCCGGTTCTCACTTATGTGCGCTGGGTGATGGTCAATAAGCGCGACGAGAGCGCGCCCGTCACCGACGCGCCGCCGAAGACGCCAGCCTCTCAAGTCTCATCGAGCGAACTCGTACTGCCGCCTGCGCTCGATTTCAGCGGCTATGACGACGTCCTCGCGGGCTCGCCATATCGCTTCGAGGACTATGAGATCGGCGAGAAGATTGATCACGTTGACGGCATGACGGTGGAGGAGGCGGAGCATCAAATAGCGACGCGGCTTTATCAGAACACCGCGAAAGTGCACTTCGACGCCTTCGGCCAGCAGAGCTCACGCTTTGGCAAGCGGCTGATCTATGGCGGCGTCACCATCTCGATCGCGCGGGCGCTCTCATTCAACGGCCTGGCCAACGCGCAGCTCATGCTCGCCATCAATGGTGGCCGTCACGTCAATCCACTGTTCGCGGGCGACACGCTCTACGCCTGGTCCGAAGTGCTGGACAAAGACGATCTCGGCGAAGCGGGCGCGCTGCGCTTGCGCCTCGTCGCGCTGAAGAACAAGCCGGCGAGCGGCTTCACCTTCAAAGGCGAGGACGGCGCGTACGACGAGAACGTCGTGCTCGATTTCGATTATTGGGCGGCGATCCCTAAGCGGTGATCGCCCGGACGGGCTAAGTCGGCGCAGTCTCATCTGGTTTGCGTGCAGCCACCGCACCGGCGCCCGCAAGCACAATCAGCGCCAACACGCCGCCAACACCCGCGCCGCCAACCGACACCCAGAAGCCCTCCTGCTCCTCGATGCGGATTGCGCTCGCGGCCGCGCGAGCGAACTCATCGTTTTGCTCATTGCTTTGGCGCGTCAGTTCGGCGTGCAGGCTTTCGATGCTGTAGTAGGAGAGTCCGACTGTCAGCACGGCGCCCGCGAGGATCGCCGCCGCGGCGTGCTTCGCCTTGAGCACAAAACTCAACAGGAGTCCGGCGGCTGCCGCCACGCAAGCGAGGATCACGCCGATTGCGGGGTCGATATCGTCCAGGTCGCTGCGGTCAGCGCCCTCGAGCATGCCGGCGGGCTGGGGATCGCCTGTCATCAGCTGCAGACCCGTCGCCTCCAGGATCACATTGCCGGAGCACGAAACGGTCACCCACGGCAGCACGAAACCGATCAGGGCCACGAGCTTGCTCACCCGCGCCAGCAGCAAATAGTCCATGCGCCACCTCCCAAGACGACCAAGCTAGGCGAGGGCGGTGCTTAAGCCAAATGCGGCAACGGGTTCGGTTGACGCGAGGGGCGACGGCGACCATGTTCGCGCCCGTTAGAATCCTTACCACTATCAGTCATGTGAGGCTCCCGATGGCCGGCGCGCCTAGCCCGCAAAATCGACCGCTTTCGCCACACGTCTCGATCTGGCGTTGGCACGTCACGATGGCGACTTCGATCTTCCATCGCGTGACAGGCGTGGCGCTCTATGGCGCAGCGCTGATCTTCGCGCTCTGGCTGATGGCCGCCGCTGCCGGGCCTCAGTTCTACGAGCCGTTGATGGCGTTGCTGCTGTCGCCACTCGGCCAGCTTGCGCTCTATCTCACGGTTGCGGCGCTCGCCTATCACCTCGCCAACGGCATCCGTCACGTCGTCTTCGATACCGGCGCGGGGCTCAATCCGGCTGACGCTGATCTCTCGGCTTGGTTCGCCATTCTCTTCGCTATCGCCGTGCCGATCGGCTTGTGGGCGTTGCTCACGTTCGGAGGCCTCCAATGAGCGGACCGCAAAACTCCATGCGCACGCCGCTTGGCCGCGTCCGCCATCACGGCGCATCGGGTGAGGGCACTGGCCACTTCATCGCGTCGCGCTGGACGGGCATTGCGCTCGCGGTGCTGGCGCCGTGGTTTGTCGTCAACGCCGCGCTCAATATTGGCGGCGGGTCCTATACGGCGGCGATCGATTTTCTGACCGATCCGGTGAACGCCGTCGGCGTCATCCTGCTGGTCGCGGTGTCATTCTATCACATGGCGCTCGGCATGCAGGAAATCATCGTCGATTACATCCTCAAGCCCTTCACCAAAATCACGCTGATGCTGCTCAACGGCTTCGGCCTGACTGTTCTCGCTGCCGGCGCCATCTTCGCCGTGCTGCTCGTCAATTTCGGAGCCTGACGCCTTGGCCGCTTACACTTGGGTCGATCATACCTTTGACGTCGTCGTTGTCGGCGCCGGCGGTTCGGGTTTGCGCGCAGCGCTCGGCGCCGCGCAAGCGGGACTGAAAACGGCCTGCGTCACGAAAGTTTTCCCGACGCGCTCGCACACGGTTGCAGCCCAAGGCGGCATCTCGGCGGCGCTCGGCAATATGGGCGAGGACCACTGGCAGTGGCACATGTTCGACACCGTGAAGGGGTCGGACTGGCTGGGTGACCAAGACGCGATTGAATATCTGACGCGCAACGCGCCCGCCGCCGTCTACGAGCTCGAACACTGGGGCGTGCCGTTCTCGCGCACCGAGGAAGGGAAGATCTACCAACGCGCTTTCGGCGGCATGACGCGCAATTACGGCGAAGCGCCAGTGCAGCGCACCTGCGCCGCCGCTGACCGCACCGGTCACGCCATGCTGCACACCATGTATGGCCAGTCGCTGCGCCATAGCGTGGACTTCTTCATCGAGTATTTCGCGCTCGATCTCATCATGGACAACGGCGTCTGCCGCGGCGTGACCGCGTGGAAGCTCGATGACGGCACGCTGCATCGCTTCCGCGCGCAAACCGTCGTGCTCGCCACTGGCGGTTATGGCCGCGCTTATCTCTCCTGCACGAGCGCACACACTTGCACGGGCGACGGCGGCGCCATGGTTTTGCGCGCCGGCTTGCCGTTGCAGGACATGGAATTCGTGCAATTCCACCCGACTGGTATCTTCCCCGCAGGCTGCCTCATCACTGAAGGCGCACGCGGCGAGGGCGGTTATCTCACCAATTCAAACGGCGAACGCTTCATGGAGCGCTACGCGCCGACCGTGAAAGACCTCGCACCGCGCGACATGGTCTCGCGCGCCATGACGATGGAAATTCGCGATGGCCGCGGCGTCGGTCCGAACAAGGATCACATCAATCTCCACCTCGATCACCTCGATCCGAAGGTGTTGCACGAGCGTCTGCCGGGCATTTCCGAGAGCGCCAAGATTTTCGCTGGCGTTGATCTGACGCGCGAGCCGATCCCGGTGCTGCCGACCGTGCACTACAATATGGGCGGCATCCCCACGAATTATCACGGCGAAGTGCTGACCAAGGTCGGCGGCGATCCCGATAGCGTTGTGCCTGGCCTGATGGCTGTCGGCGAAGCGGCGTGCGTTTCGGTGCACGGCGCCAATCGCTTGGGCTCGAACTCGCTGATCGACTTGGTCGTGTTCGGCCGCGCTGTCGGCCTGCGCTGCGGCGATAAACTCGAAGCCAACGCTTCGCAGCCGACGCTGCCGAAGGGCGCTGCCGACGATCACCTCGCGCGCTTCGACCGCTTCCGCAACGCGAGCGGCAAAACGCCAACCGCAAAGCTCCGCGAAAAGATGCAGCGCACGATGCAAGACACGTGCGCCGTCTATCGCACCGGCCCCGTATTGGCCGAAGGCGTTGAGCGCATGAAGAAGGTCTGGGCCGAAGCGCCGGACGTGCGCGTCACCGATCGCTCGATGATCTGGAACACCGATCTGGTCGAGACGCTCGAGTTCGACAATCTGCTCGGCCAAGCCGTCGTCACCGTCGCCGGCGGTCTCAACCGCACCGAATCCCGCGGCGCCCACGCCCGCGAAGATTATCCCGAACGCGACGACGTGAACTGGATGAAGCACACGCTCGCCTGGCTCGATCTCAACACCGGCGAAGCCAAGATCGACTATCGCCCAGTGCACTCAAACACGATGACGAACGAGGTCGAGCCGATCCCGCCGAAGAAGCGCGTGTATTGAGCGTGATCCACAATGTGAGGTAGCCTCTCCCTCGGGGAAAGGGGGGAGCGGCAATGGAGAGCGGTCGCGCGACACTTACCAATCTTCAGAACGGCAGCGCACAAATGGCGCGCGAGTTCTGGGAGGCTGGCACTGAGCCATTGAGGCATCTCACGATACAGACGGGCGTTCTGATCGCCCTTTTTGTACTCCTGCTGTGGCTTATCGCGTTGTTCATACGGTCCGCGACATGGCGCTTCGGTAAGCCGGTAGCGCGCGGCCTGCAGGTCGTGACTACATTCCATACCAACAATGGAACGGTCGCGCTCTCGCCCGAAGAGTACATTCGAGCGTTCGCAAAGAAGAATGCGCAGAGTTTGCTCGAAGCAAACCCCACGCAGACCGCGCGGATGCGGTGGGGAGCCGAGAAGCATAAGAAAGTTCACAACGACTATTTCGTTGTCACTCTTGTAGAGTGTTCGCCCGAGTCCCCGCGATGGCTCGGCACGCCTGTGCTCACGCGAGAACTTCGAGTTTGGCGTAAATCGAACCCGCCCAAAGAGGGCTACATTCAGTTAGATGGACCGTCGCTCCGTGATGTCCGCGATCACAATAATTCCAGCGTTGATGATATCGACGGAACTGAGGTCGATGGACAGTACGATCTCTATCTACGCAAGGTGAGCGTTCTCGACATTCGACATTGGCTTGTACATCCAAATCGAGAAGTCCGCATTGCTCTTTGGGTTACGATCATCTCCATGATCGTGCCCGTACTATTCGACGCATTATTCGGCTCGGCCGGGGCCAATTAATTCCCCGGCGGCGGGTCTTGTTTCTGACCTTCCGTCGCGCGCCGCAAGATATCTTCTAACGGATTACGCGGACGTTCAGCTGGCGCGGGTTGCGCCGGCGCGTCTGCTTCGCCTTCGGCCGGCGTCTCTGCGCCTTCTGCTGGAGCAGCGGGCGCAGCCGGCGTACGGCCGAACAGCGTTTCGCCCAAGCGGCCGAGCGGATTGTCCGTGCCTTGGCGGGAGAGGATGTCGCGCATTTGGTTCTGCACGACGTCTTCAAGTGCCGGACGGAAGCTCACGTTCGACCACGGTCCGACGACGCGGAACGGAATGCCGAGACCGGCGACCGTCGCGTTGCCGCCTTGGCCTTCGATCGAGTTCACCGCGCGCGGCGCGATGCGCATGTCGATCGTCTGCGCGCCGACATTGATCAGGCCGCGTCCGTCCAAGCGCACATACGGATTGAGCATGCGCAGATTGTCGGTCGCCATCGCGCCGTCAGCGACAGCGAACGTCGCCGAAAGTTCGGCGAAGTCCGTCGAGCCGCCTTGCGAACTCGCGGCTTGGCCCGAAGTGAAGCTCTGCAGCGTGCGCGCCATCTGTGCGAGGTTCACGCCTTTCCATTGGCCGTCATTGAACGTGAACGACGCATTGCCGGCAAGGCTGCGCATGATCGCGTTCTGCGAACGGCCAACGCCAACCAGCGACGCCGCAATGCGTCCACGGCCGGTGATGCGATCAAAGCCAATCGCGTCGCTGAGCAGAGGCTCGGCTTGAACATTCTGCGCGTTCAACTCAACCGCAACACGCGGCACCGCGCCTGAGCCATCCGCGATCAAGCGCGCCGAGCCGCTGCCGTTATAAAGCGCAATCCGCGATAGCCGCGCATCGAGCGCGCCGTTCGCCACGCGCATGCCGAGCGCCACATCGGTGAAGTTCATGCGCTGAAAGATCAGCCGGCCAAGGGTGAGATTGAGGTTGGCGTCAAGCGCACGCAGACCGCTCAGATCGATCGGCGCTTCGCTCCAACCGCTATCGACTTCAACGCCTTCGCCGCCTTGCGTCGGCTCGGGCAGATAGGCGTTGAGATCAAGGGTCGGCGCGTTCAGCGCGCCGGTCACGTTAAGACGGCCGCTTTCCTGCGTAATCAGATTGAGCGCGCCGCGCGCTTCGAGCGCATCGAGACGCAACACGGCTTCAGTCAACGCGATGGTGTTGGCCTCGCTCGCCATCTGGCCAGTGACGCTGAACGCGCCAAAGCCCCGATCGCCTTCCATCGGCGTGCCGATCCAAGCCAGCAGGCGGCGCAAGCTCGAACCTTCGGCTTGCACGCGGCCGGCGAGCGCGCCGCTGGCGCTGTCGAACGTGCCGTCATAGCTGGCTTCGAGCAGGCCGCTACGGACGCTCGCAGTGAGCGGCGATGAGCCTTTCTCGATGATCGCGCGCGGAAGCGCGACGGCGCCGTCAATATTGAGCCGCTCGCCACGATAATTGAGCGCCGCTTCCAGATTCGCCGGTTCATCAAGCGAAGCCAGCGTCAGGCGCGCCTCGACATCTTCAAGCGAGAGCGGTTCGCCTTCGGCGCCTTGGAACGTGATCAGGCTGTCGATCAGCTGCACGTTGTCGAGTTGCAGATCCTCGAGCGTGGTTTCCTGTTCTTCCTCGGTCGGGAAGGTCCAGTTCGTCGTCCCGTCCGCCTTGGCGCGCAGACGAAGCTCGGCGCCTTCGAAGATCAGATTCTTCACTTCGATATCGCCGCGAAGCAGCGGCATCAGCGCGACGGCAAAGACGATGCGGTCAGCGGCGATGAACGGCGTCTCGGCTTCCTCAGCGCCGCCGCGGCGGACGGGCTCGTCGAAACCTTCAGGATTGGAGAGCGAGGCGTTCTCAACCGAGAAGCCAAGCGCCGGGTAAAAGGTAAGTTCGATCTCGCCGCCGAGCACCAGATCGCGCTGCGTCGCTTCTTCGATCCGGCGTTCGGCTTCCTGTGCGGCCAAATCCTTCGGGAAGAACACGAAGAACAACACCACCGCCAGCATCAGCACGCCGATCACGGCGCCAAGGCCAATGCCAATCAGTTTCCAATTCAGCTTGGGCATCGCGTCATCCTTCTCCGAGCCTCGAAAATAGAGGCTGGCTCTCCTGAAAGCGAGCCTTTGCGGCGCGATGCGGGTGAGCTATGCCCGAGCGCTATGGCCGGCTTTTTGTCCTCTATGTTCAGTGAAATGGGCGCGCGCCGAAAGCGCCTGCGCACCGCCTTTGGCGATCGCGCGCAGGGCGTGTTCGAATTCCTGATCATGGGCGGGCTCTTGGTTGGCTCGCTTGGCCTTATCGTACGAGAATGGATGCCTGCGGCGGCGCCATGGGGTTTTGCCGTGCCGTTCGTGTTTTTGATCGGCTACGTCCTCATCGACGGGCGCCGCCAAGGTGCGCTGGCGCGCGGCGATGATGTGGCGAAGACTTCGCAGACGTATGATTGGTGGGCGCTCTGGTGGTCGCTCGGCTGCGCGCTTCTAGGTGTTGCCGCGTTTGTGATCGCGTGGACGGCCGCACCGCCCGCGCCACCCCCCGAAGACGTGTGGACGCCGCCGGAAAGTTCGGTCCCCGTCGATATCTCGCCTTGATCGCCGCGCGAAATACCGTAGCGCGGAAGATGAACCAAACGCGTCCGCGAGGGAGGGAAACACCGTGGCCGCCACACCGATATCAGGCCTGATCCCACGCGGATCGCTGGGCCTGAAGCTTTTGCTTGTCTGTTTGCTCGTGCTCGCAATGGGCGTGCCGCTGCTGGTCGTCGGCGGTTTGGTGGCCGAGCGCGAGGCGCGTGCAACGAACGTCACGATGCAGATCGGGCAGGAAGCCGGCGGGCCGCAGACGGTTGGCGGGCCGATGCTGCTGGTGCCGTATCATCGCGATGTGCAAACCACCGACGATCAGGGCCGCACGCAGCGTCGCACCGATCGCGGGACCTATGTGATCTTCGCCGAAACGGGCGCGGCCAACACCACGCTTGCTGTAAGCGATCGTAATCTCGGCATCTATCGCGCCGCCATTTACCAGGCGCAGACTGAGTTCGATGCGAGCTTTCGTCCGGCTGCCGCTGTCGAGGGCTTGGACGAATCTTATCGCCTCGATTGGACCGGTGCGCGCGTTGTCATGTTCGTGTCCGACAGCCGCGCCATTCGCAACGTCGCTGAATTGCGCTTTCCCGATGGGTCGACGGCCACCCTTGAGCCAATGTCTGACCTGAGCCTCGCAGCGCCAGCGCAAGATTACTCGCGCCCGAATGTATTCTCCACCCCGACGGCGCCGTTGCCCACGACGCTTCAGGCCTTCGCTGCGCCCGCACGCTTCGGCGCAACGCCACAAGACTTCACCGTCGAGACGCGGCTCGAACTGACCGGTGCGCAGCGTTTCTCTATCGCGGCCTTCGCACAGGACACCACCGCCACCATTCGCGGCGATCGCCGCGATGTCCGCGCCGAGGGTTTTTTCCAGAACAATGAAATCGTCGTCTCAGGCGCTGAGCGGGACGGCGACACGCAGACCGCGCCCGACGGCGGTTTCGCCGCGTCCTGGCGTGTGCCGTATGTGGCGCGCGGCATTGAGAAAGCGGCCGATCTGGCGAGCTTCAATCTGGGTCTTGCCGCGGGCCGGGACATGGCGGTGACGTTTGTCGGCTCCAACGACATCTATACCGGCGTCATGCGCGCCGTGCGTTACGGCATCATGTTCATCGGTATCGTGTTTCTCTCGACGCTGATCTTCGAAGCCGTCAGCGGCCGCAAAGCGCACCCGGCGCAATACATCCTCGTCGGCTTGGCGCAGTGCGTATTCTACCTGCTGCTGCTCGCGCTCACCGAGATCATCGGCTTCACCACCGCGTTCTTCATCGCCGCCGCTGCAACAGTCGCGCTGCTCGCCTATTATGCCGGGACGTCGTTCCAATCGGCGCAAGTGGGTATCCGCGCGCTAGTTGGCCTCGGCGCGCTTTATCTCGCCATGTATGTGCTGATGACGCTGGAGGACTTCGCGTTGTTGGCCGGCTCGGTCGTCGCCTTCGCCGTGATCGCGGCGACGATGATCGCCACACGGCGGATCGACTGGTACGGCAGGGGCGTCCCGGCGGCTTCGGCGAATTCGGAATAGGTCGCAAAAACAGGGCCGTCAGGGCGACGTGTCGCCTTGACGGCCCTTGCGGCGCTCGCCATCAAAACTGGCATGGTCGAACTCACCCTGCCCAAGAATTCCAAGGTCAAAAAGGGCCGTACGCACGCCGCCCCGGCTGGCGCAAAGCGAACGCGGGAATTCAAGGTCTATCGCTACGATCCCGACACCGGCGAGAACCCGCACTGGGATACCTACACGGTCGATCTCGACTCGTGCGGACCGATGGTTCTCGACGCGCTGATCGCCATCAAGAACGAGACTGATTCCACGCTGGCTTTCCGCCGTTCGTGCCGCGAAGGCGTTTGCGGTTCGTGCGCGATGAATATTGATGGCCGCAACACGCTGGCCTGCACCAAGGGCATCGATGAATGTTCAGGCAGTGGCGCTGTCAGCATTTCGCCTTTGCCGCACCAGCCGGTGCTGAAGGATCTGGTCCCGGACCTCACCAACTTCACCGCGCAATACGCGGCCATTCAGCCGTATCTGCAAACCGTCACGCCCGAGCCTGACGCGGAATGGCGCCAAAGCCCGGAAGAGCGCACCAAGCTCGACGGCCTCTACGAGTGCATTCTCTGCGCCTGCTGCTCGACTTCGTGCCCATCGTATTGGTGGAACAGCGATCGCTTCTACGGGCCGGCGGCTTTGCTCCAAGCCTATCGCTGGATCGCCGATAGCCGCGATGAGAAGCAGGGCGAGCGGCTCGATGCGCTCGAAGATCCGTTCAAGCTCTATCGCTGCCACACGATCATGAACTGCGCCCAGGTCTGCCCGAAGGGCCTGAACCCGGCCAAGGCGATCGCCGAGATCAAGAAGGCTATGGTCGAGCGGAAGCTCTAACTGCTACCCCACGGCCCCGGCAGGGAACTCGACCGCGCGGTCAGCGTTGTTCCCTGTAAGCGTCGGCGCATCGGGGAGTATTTTGAGCAGTGTTGCGGAGCCTCGCGGTGAGGAAGGGGAGCATTCCCCTGAAAACAGACGCGAAAAAGCCAGACCAGCGGAACCGGATGCGCAGGGCGCGCGTGCAGGTGAACTGCGCGCGCTCTACGATTTCACCGACCGTCTCTTCCGCGCCGAGTCCGCGGACGAGGCCTACGATGCTGCGCTGACCGCCATCATCGAAGGCCTCGCTTGCCAGCGCGCCTCGATCCTCCTGTTCGACGATGCCGGCGTGATGCGATTCGTCGCGTCGCGCGGCTTGTCGGAAGGCTATCGCGCCGCCGTCGACGGCCACTCGCCCTGGAAACGCGGCGACCGGGACGCCGTGCCAATCCTCACGCCCGATGTCGCCGCAGCGGACTTCGACGCGGAGCTCAAGCAGACAATCGCCGGCGAAGGCATTGGCGCGATGGCTTTCATTCCGCTCATCGCCGACGGCGGCGTCATCGGCAAGTTCATGGCGTATTACGACGCGCCGCATCGCTTCCGCGCCAGTGATGCCGAACTCGGGCTCACCATCGCCCGGCAACTCGGCTTCAGCATCGAACACAGAAACGCCGAGCAAGCCCAACAGCGTCTGATCTCGATCGTCGAGAATTCCGACGACGCAATCGTCAGTAAGGATTTGAGCGGCATCATTAACAGCTGGAACAAGGGCGCAGAGCGTCTCTTCGGCTACAAGCCGGACGAGATCATCGGTCGCTCCGTGCTGACGCTGATTCCGCCCGAACTGCAGCACGAAGAGCCGGATATCATCCGCCGCATCAGCAGCGGTCAGCGCATCGAGCACTTCGAAACCATTCGCGTGCGCAAGAACGGTGAGCGCTTCCATATCTCGCTCACCGTATCGCCGGTGAAAGACGCGAACGGGCGCATCACTGGCGCCTCAAAGATCGCGCGCGACATTACCGAGCGCAAGCGCGCCGAACAGCAGCGCACATTGCTGATCAATGAGTTGAACCATCGCGTGAAAAACACGCTGGCGACCGTGCAATCGCTGGCGATGCAGACGTTGCGCAACACCGAGCGCAGCGAAGACGCGCGGGCGCTGTTTGAATCGAGGCTCTCCGCACTATCGCGCGCGCACGACTTGCTGACGCAAGAAAATTGGGAAGGCGCCAGTCTCGCGGAGACTGTGGAGCGCGCGCTCTCGCCCTTCAGAACACCTGCGCAACGCATCCGCACGCAAGGGTCGTTCGTGCGGCTGACGCCAAGCCAAGCGCTGGCGCTTTCGATCGCGTTGCACGAACTCGCCACCAACGCCGCCAAGTACGGCGCGCTCTCGGGCGAGATCGGCATGGTCGATGTGGTTTGGTCATCAGGCGATGGCGCGTTCCGACTGTCCTGGACCGAAAGCGGCGGCCCGCCGGTGAAAACGCCGACACGCTCAGGCTTCGGCTCGCGCCTGATCCAACGCAGTCTCGCTGCTGAACTCGGTGGCTCGGCCGTGATCGAGTATCGGCCGCAAGGCGTGTTTGCTGAAATCAATGCGCCGATCGAAGCGCACAGAAGGACGGGGCAATGAGCGCGATGACGGTGCAAGCAAGGCCGCGTGTTCTGGTGGTGGAAGATGAGTCGCTGGTGGCGATGCTCATCGAGGATATGCTCAGCGATATGGGATACGAGGTCGTGGCCGTTGCTGCGCGCATCGAGCAGGCGCTTGAGACAGCGCGCGTGATTGGCGCCGACCTCGCGATCCTCGACCTCAACCTCGCCGGACAGCGCACTGATGCGGTTGCTGAAATCCTGCGTGCGCGCGGCATTCCGTTCATGTTCGCGACCGGCTACGGCGCTGCGGGCGTGGCGCAGGAATGGTCGCACGTTCCCGTCGTGCAAAAGCCGTTTCAGGAAGCTGAGCTTTCGCGCGCTCTGGCGAAGCTCAACGTCTGATCACGAGACCGGCGCGCGGTCCAAACCCGGCGTCCAATCGTAAAGCGGTCGCGAGATGCCGTTATCGAAACGCACGCCGTTTGCTGCGGTGATGAGGCCTGGCCGCGTCTCACGCCCACGGACGCTCAGCGCGACAACGCCGTGTACGTTCGCCGGAACGACTTCGCCCGGATCGCTGACGCCGTTGCTGTTCGCATCACGCCACAGTGCGAGACCCCCCAGCTCAGCGCCGGTGAGTTCGCCGTCGCGATTATCGTCGAGCGCGCGCAGCGCTTCGAAGCCGTCGCTCCAGAACACGCTCCATGTCCGTGCGCCGATCATGTCGAAGCCCGAGCGGATATCGCCGCGCCATTCCGGATCCCAGACCAGCCACGCCGCATCCGGCGTTAGCCAGCCTTGCGCGCGTGCGTCGCCGGTGCCGGCGAAATCGAAGGAAACGGACGAGCCGTTGTCCACCAGTTGCTCGAAAGGTGCACCTGTCAGCGGCACGACGACTGGCGTCACATAGACGATCGGCCGGCTCGCATCGAGGCGTGCGCGCAAGCGTTGGATACGCGCGCGATCGCTGCGTGACTCGGCCAGATGCGAAAGATGCTCAGCCGTCTCGGTGAGAACCGCATGGTCTTCCCATTCGGATTGCTGGGCTTCGAGACGGGGCAGACCGCGCTTGATGATGTTGCGCAGCTGGTGGCGCGCGTCATCCGCGCGGCCCATGCGGTCGAGAACGTAGGCAAAGCCCAAGCGCGCGCGCAGATTGTTGCGATCGAGCTGCAGCGCGCGCTCATAATGACCCAGCGCCGCCTCGAGCCGCGCAGCCGCGCCGTCATTGTCAATCTCGCCGACAGCGTTCGGCACTTCCCGTTGCGGGCCCAATTGAAAGTCCAGCTGTGCGCAACGTGCATCGGGTGCGAACACCTCAGGCGGATCAGGTTGCGGATAGCGGCCTGATCCGACGTCGGTGCAAAGCGCGCTGCCGGCTTCGTTGAGTTCGTTGGAGTCGCGCAGATAAGTGAACGCGCCATCGTTGCGCGCGTACGCGAGGAGGTTCAGCCGCGCCAGCAGCAACTCGCGTTGCACCGGCTCTAAGCCTTGCATGGCGGAGACGTTGGCGAGCGCGCGATCAATCGGCGCTTCGTACACCGGCCGCGGTGGCGGAATGAACGGGATCGCAGCCGTGCTCGCGGCCAAACCGATCCAGACTGCAATCGCCATAAACTGGGCGCGCATTGGAAGTCTCCTCCCGACACCTTGCCCCTTGCTTGACCAACATGCGCCGCGTTGCAGCCGTCGTCTATGGCCAAATTTTCACAATCACGCGGGCGTGAGGGAAACGCGCCTCAAGTTTTAACAGGCGGCGGATCGCGCCATTGGCACTCCGGTCCGTTCGGATCGAACGGCGTATCCGGCGCTGCGGGCAGCACGCGCTCAACATAGTGCTTCAGCTTGCGAATAACGGCTGTGGAGTCGCCATTCGCGTGCTCCCACGGAATGAGCGGGCCGATGGTCAGCTTGAATGTCTTGCCGCGCTTGTTGAGCAATTCGTGGAATAGCGTGATGTCGCGTAGCTCAGCGGAAATTTTCGCGAAGGTGTGAAACCAGAACGAATAGGGGCCGCTCATGTGCACGGGCAGGATCGGCAGCTCATACTTGCGCGCCAGCGACGCAGCTGTCGGCATCCATTCCGGATCGGTGAGCAAGCCGTCGCGCATGCGTGCGAGGCGCCCGGCAGGGAAGATCGAGATCGGACGGTTCTGCTCGAACGCTTCGTCCGTCATCTTCAACGTCACGCGCGTGCGCTCACGCGTGCGTTTGGCCAGCACCCACTCGACCGGGATCAACGCTTCGTCGAAGCGCGGGCAGACGCGCAGCGCATCTGAGTTGGCGTAGAAGAGAAGGTCGGGCCGGATGCTCTTCACCGCGTCATAAACGGCGACGCCGTCGACGATGCCGGTCGGATGATTGCACAGCATCAGGAACGAGCCGTCCTTTGGCACGCGATCCAGGCCGCTCGTCTCAAGCCGCACTTCCAGCAGCTTCGAAACATATTCGAGAGCCTCAGCGCCGCCCATCGGGCGGATCGCGTCAGCCATGCTTACGGCTTTGCGGTAGTTGAGGATCGTGTAGAGGATCGGGCGCAGCACCGGCCATGACGGGCCGCTCGAGAGCTTCGGCGCGCGCTCCTCGATCATCTCATCGACGATATGTTTTGCCGGCGCGGCTGGAGAGCTCGCGGGCGAGGTGGTGGCGACGGCGTCCATCGGCGTCATTTGCTCTGTTCTCACGACTCGGTCGCCCCGCTAGGGAAGCATGGGCGCGGCTGCTCGCAAAGGGCGGCGCGGCTTGCTTGAGCGGCTCGGGCGGGCTTTTTTGCGGCGAAGTGACCATGACCACCCCCCTGGCGGCATACCGCGCCCGCGTCGCCGCTGGCGATATCGCCGCCGATCCCAACCAGGCAGAAGCCGCGGCGCGCTTGGACGCGCTGTCTGAAGCTTTGGCCGCGTGGAAGCCGGAAGGCTGGTTCAAGTCGCCGCCGCCGCACGGGCTCTACATGTACGGGCCCGTCGGGCGCGGGAAGTCGATGCTGCTCGACATCTTCTTCGAGAACGCGCCGGTGAAGAAAAAGCGCCGCGTGCACTTCCATGAATTCATGCTGGCGCGGCACGCGTTCCTGCAAGAAGCGCGGTTGGGGCGCGCGGGGGCGCAAGACCAGCTAATCACACTCGCGGCGCGCCAAGTCGCTGACGAAGCGCGGCTGCTCTGCTTCGACGAATTCCAAGTCACTGACATCGCTGACGCGATGATCTTGGGCCGTTTGTTCGAGCGTTTGTTTGAGGAGGGCGTCGTCATCGTCGCCACCTCCAATCGTCCGCCGGACGATCTCTACAAGAACGGTTTGAATCGCCAGCTCTTCACGCCGTTCATCGCCATGCTGAAAACCAAGCTCGACGTGTTCGAACTGACCGGCCCGCACGATTATCGTCTGCGCCAACTCATGGCAGCACCCGTCTGGTATGCGCCGCTTGGGTCGGCGGCATCAGAGTCGATGGACAATGCATGGAAGCGGCTCACTGGCGGCGCGCAGCCGCAGGCTGTCACGCTTGATGTGGGTGGACGTGAACTCCGTGTCGAGCGCGAGGCGGCGGGTGTGGCCCGGTTTGGATTTGAGGAATTGTGCGCGCGCCCGCTTGGGCCGGCGGACTATCTGGAAATCGCCGAGCGCTTCCACACAGTTCTGCTTGAAGACATTCCCAAGCTCAGCCCGGTCAAGCGCGAAGAGGCGGCGCGTTTTCGCACTTTGATCGATGCGCTGTACGAGGCGAAGGTGAAGCTGGTGGCGAGCGCTGAGGCTGAGCCCGTAAAGCTTTATCCGGAAGGCGATCAGAGCTTTGAATTCGAGCGCACGGCGTCACGTCTGATCGAAATGCGCAGCGAAGCTTACCTCGCTCTTCCACGCCGGGATGCGGAGTGGAAGAGCGGGATTGTCGATTAGTTCAGACGCCGGTATCGGCGTCGGTGCGCAGTTGTTCAGGCTGCGAGCGCGTGGGCGACAGCGTCACTTGCGCATAGTCCGGGCCGAACGACGCGCGTTGCGTCATTGAACGCGGCGTCAGGTGCGTGGCGTCGAAGTTCTGCTCATCGAGCGCTGCGGCGATCGTGCGGCCGCGTTGCACTGACAGGCGATCCGATGCATCGAGCGCGACGCGGATTTCGCTATAGTCGCAGCCTTCGATATTGGCCGCGGCGATATCGAGCATGCGCTGCGTCTCGGCGTCGAGCGCTGAGGAATCTTGTTGGAAATACACGCGGAAGGAAGTTTCCGCGCAGCGCGCAGGCGCCTGTTGCGCGAAAGCCGGCGCCGCGACGGCGGCGAACGCCGCACAGGCGAAAAGAACGGTACGCATCATGATCTCCACTCCCTGCCAAAACGCGGAACCGCGTGATCGGTTTCCAGGAGATAGAGTTAACGTGGAACCGCCGCTGTGACGGCGGGCACGATGCGACTAGCGCCGGCGGCGCGTCGGCGTACCCAGAATGCCGCGCATAATCTCGCGCACCAGCGTGTTCATCATGCCTGACGCAACACGACCGCCTTGGCGTTCAAGCGGTGTTGTGCGCGAACTGCCGCTGCTGCGGCTGCGGGTCGAGCCGCCGCTTGAGCGCGACCCGGTAGTGCGCGAGCGCGAGCTCTTCGCCGATTCTTTCTCTTTCGCCGCGCGTTCTTCTTCGCGCTCTTCCTCGCGCGCCAGCTGTTCAGCGCGGCGGCCGAGGATTTCGTGCGCGCTCTCGCGGTCGATCGCTTTCTCATAGACGCGACCCGCCGTGTTGGCGCGCATGATGGTTTGGCGCTCGGTCAACAAGATCGGACCAACGTGCGAGTTTGGCGGACGGATCTTCGTGCGCGCGACCGGCGTCGGCGCGCCTTTTTCATCGAGCGTCGAGACCAAAGCTTCGCCGACGCCAAGCTCCTGGATTTCCTTCGCCACATCGACGTTCGCGTTTGAGCGGAACGATTGCGCAGCGGCGCGAACGGCTTTCTGGTCCGTCGGCGTGTAGGCGCGCAGGGCGTGTTGGAAACGGTTGCCGAGCTGCGAGAGGATCAGCTCTGGAATATCCGTTGGCGATTGCGTGACGAAATAGATGCCGACGCCCTTCGAGCGGATCAGCCGCACGACTTGCTCGACTTTGTTGACCAGCTCCTTCGGCGCGTCGCGGAAGAGCAGGTGGGCTTCGTCGAAGAAGAAAACGAGCTTCGGCTTATCGGCATCGCCGACTTCCGGCAGCTCTTCCCAAAGCTCGCTCATCAGCCAGAGCAGGAAAGCCGAATAGAGGCGCGGGCTTTGCACCAAGCGCTCGGACGCGAGCACATGGATCGTGCCTTTGCCGTCCTCGCGCGGCTTCATCAGCTCTTCGAGCTTGAACGCCGGCTCACCGAAGAAGCGGTCAGCGCCGTCCATCTCAAGCTGCAGGATGCGGCGCTGCAGCGCCGAGATCGATTGCGGCGTGACGAGGCCGTATTTCTTGCCGATCTCTTCTGAATTGTCCGACAAGTAGGTCAGCAGCGCGCGCAGATCGTTGAGATCGAGCAGCAGGCCTTCTTTCTTGTCCTGTTTGATCCAGTCGTCAGCCAAACGGAACGCGATCGTCAGCGCGCCTTCCTGGGCATCAGTCGCTTCCAGCACGCGGCCCATCAGCACCGGGCCCATTTCGGTGACGGTCGTGCGGACCGGATGGCCGAGTTCGCCATAGACGTCCCAGAACACGGCGGGGGCGGCCATCGGCGTGATCGGCATGTTGATTTCGGTGGCGCGGGCAACGGCCCAGCCGGGCGACTCCGCGTCAGTCGCGGCGCAGCCGGAGAAGTCGCCCTTAATGTCGGCGGCGAAGACGTTGACGCCGGCGGCGGCGAATTGCTCGGCCAGCACCTGGAGCGTCACAGTCTTTCCTGTCCCGGTGGCGCCGGCGATCAGGCCGTGGCGATTGGCGCGCTTCAGCGCCAGCGATTGAACCCCTTCTGGGCTTGCCCCGATGTCGATGCTCGTTGCCATGTTCCCGGCGACTCCTTTGTTGGCCGCAACTTGGCCCATCGGGGCAGGCGGGCCAAGGTGTCCGGGCCAGCCCGGCCCTTGCGCCGCAGCACGGCGCGCCGCAAAGCACTCCGATGTCGAACAGCAACGAAATCTCGATGCGCGGCGCGCTGTGGATTGTAGCGGCCGGTGTGATCGCGGCCGGCCTCTTTTTCCTCCGCGAACCGCTGACCCAGTTCGCGATGGCGCTGATCCTCTGGCTGGCCATCGACGGCCTGACCGACACGCTCGACAAGCGCCTCCCGTTCCTCCCGCGCTGGCTGGCTCTGCCCCTGGCGCTGGTGGTCGTGCTCTCGATCGTGGCGCTGATCGGGTTCGTCGTCGTCGACAACATAGCCGGCATTATCGGCGACACGACGCGCTACGAGTTCCGCCTCAACCAAGTCCTCAGCCAGATCCACCAAATGGCCGGCAGCCCAAGCCGCGCGCCGACCGTGCGTGATCTCATCGCCCAATTCGATCCCGGCCGCTTGACCGCTGAAATCGGGGAGGGGCTGCAGAACGCTGCGTCAGCTGCGATCTTCACCTTGATCTATCTCGGCTTTCTCTTTCCGGCCGCCGCCGTGATGTCGAAAAAGCTCGATTACATTTTCCGCGGCAAGGGGCAGCGCGAAACAGCTCGGGAAGTGATCGCGCGGATTCGTGTTTCGATGGAGCGGTATCTTTGGGTCCAGACGGTGATGAGCCTCATCATCACCGGGCTGACCTACATCACGCTCGTTGTTATCGGGCTTGAGAACGCGCTGTTCTGGTCGTTTCTGATTTTCTTTCTCAACTACATCCCGACGATCGGCTCGCTCGCCGCTGTCGTGCTCACCACCGCAGTCGCACTGGTGCAATTTCCGACACTCGGGCCGGTCGTTGCGGTGTTTGCCGGTGTTGGCGTTTGGCAATTTGTCATCGGCAATTTCATCCAGCCTCGCATGACAGGAGATTCATTGAATCTTTCGGCAGTCGTTGTGCTGCTTGCCTTGGCAATCTGGGGCTCGATCTGGGGCATCGCAGGCGCGTTTCTCGCGGCGCCGATGACTGTGATGTTGATGATTGTATTGGCGCAATTTCCAACGACGCGATGGATCGCGATTTTGCTCTCCGAAGACGGCAAGCCAACGCCTGACGCCGAGCGCGTGAGTAAGTCCGATTCCGGATCAAAATGATGTTGCGAATCGACGACGAACATGTATCGCTAAGATGAAGAACGTCGCCGGGGCTTGGGGCGTTTGGCAAAACGCCACCGCACTTTCGCTACCCAATCTCGGCACGCTCGAAACATCGGTTTGATGTTTCGTACCGCACTCGTGGGCTCAATGGGGGGCTTCATTCGCGCGGCGCGAACGTCCACAGGACCAGGCCTCCGCGTGCGTCCCCCACCCAGCCTGCTGCGAGGCCTGCAGGCGCCGCCGGACAGCTTGTCCCCGTTCGGCGGCGCCGCCAATTTCAGGGCAGGGCGATCCTATTTTCGATCCGTGCTTCGCGCTTCGGCGAGCTCAGCGTGACGCACCGCAAGCGCTGACGTGTTGGCTCCCAATAGCGTCATCCTGAGCCCGTCGAAGGCGAAGCGGAACAAACGCACTAGCCCCATCCGCAACCGCACAGCTCGCGCCCATCCTTGCCTCATTCCGCCGGTTGCACCTTCCGCTGGGGCGAGTAGGTTCCGCGCAAAATAAGGAAACGCCCGCATGGACGCCGCCGCGCGCCAGGAACTCCCTGACACCGCTGAACAATTTATTGGCAACGTGCTCAAAGGGCCGTGGCCGGCCTTCCGCGCCAACGGCGCCATCGACAACGCCGCCGAGGCATTCCTGCGTGGGATGTACGACGACGCGTCGCCCGACGAGATGGCCGATCTTTCGGCCGCGGATCTGGCGGCGCTCTCGCATGATTTCTGGATCTGGCGCGGTGAGCGCGAATGCGAGCAGCAATGCTCGCGCATCCGTCGCGGCGTCGGCGCCGGTGGGCGCGAACTCGATCGTGACATCCTCGAAGTCGCCGGTCCGGACATGCCGTTCCTAGTCGACTCGATCATGGGCGAAATTGCCGATCAAGGCATCTCGCCGCTCGCCATGTTTCACCCGCTCGCGCCGGCTTCGAACGGCAAGGGCAGGGACTCACTCATCCAAGTTCACCTGCCGCGTCTTTCAGTGCAGCGCGCCAAAGCGCTGCATGACGGCATCCGCGAAACGCTCGCCGACGTGCGCGCTGCCGTGGCTGACTACACTGGCATGCGCCAGCGCATGCTCGATGCGGCGGACGAGCTCGAAAATGCCAAGTCGAACGCAGCGCCGAGCGATGTGGCCGAAGCGGTGGCGCTTCTTCGCTGGCTCGCGGCGGAAAAGTTCACGTTCCTTGGCTCGCGCGACTACGTCTATCTCCGCGACGACAAAGGCGCGATCACGCCGCACGAGCCGGATATCCTTGGCGAAACCTGCCTCGGCATTTTGCGCGATCTGAATTGCTACGTTCTGCGCACCTCGGCCGAGCCGATGACGCTGACGCCGGAATTGAAGCGTCTTGTTTCCGAGCCGACGCCGCTCATCGTCGCTAAGTCGACCTTGCGCGCGCGTGTCCACCGCCGCGCCGCCGCCGATTATATCAGCGTGAAGCGCTATAACGACCAAGGCGAGGCCATCGGCGAAATCCGCTTCGTTGGCTTGTTCACTAGCGAATCCTTCACCGAAGCGACGCGCAACATTCCGATGCTGCGCCGTAAGGCTGAATGGGTGTTGCACCAGACTGGCTTTGCGCCGGGCGGTCACAACGCCAAGACGCTGCGCAAGATCATCGAATATTATCCGCGCGAAGAACTCTGGCAGATGTCGCGCGATGAGCTGTTGAACATCTCGCGCGGCATCCTGCATTTGCTCGATCGCCCGCGCGCGCGCGTCTTCATCCGCCGCGACCGTTTCAACCGCTTCGTCACCGCGCTCGCCTACATTCCAAAGGATCGCTACGACACGCGCATCCGCGAACAGGTCGGTCAGGCCATCGCGACAGCGTATGGCGGCGAAGTTGAGACCTTCCAGCCGCAACTCGGCGAAGGCCAACTCGCGCGCGTGCTTTTTGTCATCGGCGAGATCGACAAAACACGCCCTGAGCCCGATCCGCGCGCGCTTGATGCCGCTGTCGCCGCGATCGCCCACACTTGGGAAGATAGCTTCGGCCAAGAGCTGATGCGCTCTCCGCTTTTCGAGGGCGACGCGCGCGAAGAGGCGGCTAATCGCTTCCAAAACGTCTACACCGCCGCTTATCGCGAGCGCTTCCCGGTCTCCGAAGCGCTGACTGACACCAACGAAATTCTCTCAAGCTCCGCCAACGACGTCATCCGCGCGCGCGCTTATCGCCTCGCGAAAGACGCCGACAACATTATGCGCGTGAAGTTCTACGCGCGCGGCGATGTGCTCGCTCTCTCGGCCACCGTACCAATCCTCGAGAACATGGGCCTCTTCGTCGATTCAGAAGTGAATTACGAATTGCAACTCAAGGCGGGTCGCCTTCATCCGGCCGAGCGTATCTACATTCACGACATCGAATGCCGTTCTGCCGATGGCAAGCCGATTGATCTCGAACGCGCCGGCCAATTCTTCGAAGACGCGTTCGCCGCGGTTTGGACCGGCAAAGCCGAAAGCGACGGCTTCAATCGCCTTATCCTCGCGCTGCCATGCTCATGGCGCGAAGCCGCACTCGTGCGCGCGCTCGCCCGCTATCGCCAGCAAACCGGCCTCGATCCGAGCCAAGCCGTGCAAGAGCAGGCGCTGGCGAACAATACGAAGATCGCCGCACTCATCCTCGCCTTCTTCAAAGCGCGCTTCGATCCGAACCTGCCCGAGACGATGGAGACGCGTGAAATCCGCTCCACCAAGCTCGAATTCATGATCGAAGCGAAGCTGAACGAGGTTGTCAGTCTTGATGAAGACCGCGCATTGCGGCGCATCGCGCGTCTGGTCAAAGCAATCCGTCGCACGAATTATTATCAGCCTGGCGCTGACGGCCAGCCGAAAGCGTACATGTCGTTCAAGATCGACAGCCACGCCGTTGCCGATCTGCCGCTGCCGAAGCCGTATCGCGAAATTTGGGTGGCATCACCGCAAGTCGAAGGCGTGCACTTGCGCTTCGGCCCGGTCGCGCGCGGTGGCTTGCGCTGGTCCGATCGCCGCGACGATTTCCGCACCGAAGTGCTCGATCTGGTCAAAGCACAACAGGTGAAGAACGCCATCATCGTGCCGGTCGGCGCGAAGGGCGGCTTCTTCCCGAAGCGCTTGCCCGCGCGCGGCGCGCCTGGTTTCCAGGAAGCCGGCGTCGAAGCCTACAAGACTTTCCTGCGCGGCTTGCTCGACATCACCGACAACATCAAAGGCGCCGATATCATCGCGCCGAAGAACGTGACGCGTTGGGATGAGGACGACGCGTACCTCGTCGTCGCCGCCGACAAAGGCACAGCCACGTTCTCCGACATCGCCAACGGCATCAGTGCTGAATACGATCACTGGCTCGGCGACGCGTTCGCCTCCGGCGGTTCAGTCGGCTACGACCACAAAGCCATGGGCATCACTGCCAAGGGCGCGTGGGAAGCGGTAAAGCGTCACTTCCGCGAAGTCGGCAAGGACATTCAAACGCAAGAGTTCACCGTCATCGGCGTCGGCGACATGTCGGGCGACGTGTTCGGCAACGGCATGCTGCTCTCGCGCAAGATCCGTCTGCAAGCCGCGTTCGATCACCGCGATATCTTTATCGATCCCAATCCGGGCGATTGCGAAAAGAACTGGATCGAACGCAAGCGCATGTTCGATACGCCGCGCACCTCGTGGCAGGACTACGACAAGAAGCTGATCTCGAAAGGCGGCGGCGTGTTCTCGCGCAGCGCCAAGTCGATCGACGTGACGCCTGAGATTAAGGCGCTGACGGGTCTTGAGAAGGATTCGGTTACGCCTGTTGAGCTCATGTCGGCGTTGCTGAAGAGCCCATGCGAGCTGCTGTGGTTCGGCGGCATCGGCAATTACATCAAAGCTGCCTCAGAATCGCACGGCGACGTTGGCGACAAAGCCAATGACGGCATCCGCATCAATGGCGAAGAAGTCCGCGCGCAAGTCGTGGGCGAGGGCGCCAATCTCGGCGTCACGCAAGCCGGCCGCATCGCCTTCGCGCGCCACGGTGGCCGCATCAATACTGACGCCATCGACAATTCCGCCGGCGTCGACACCTCCGACCACGAGGTCAACATCAAGATCCTGCTCGGCGATGTCATCCGCGCAGGCGCGCTGAAAGCCGACAAGCGCGATGCGCTGCTCGAGTCGATGACGGACGAAGTCGGCCAGCTCGTCCTCTGGGACAATTACGATCAGACCAACGCCATCTCGATCGCTGAAGCCAACGCCGCCAACGATCTCGACAGCCACGAGCGCTTCATGCAGCGCTTAGAATCCGAAGGTAAGCTCAGCCGCAAGGTCGAAGGCCTGCCGTCAACGGCGGAGATCGCGACGCTCCGCAGCGCCAAGCAGGGGCTCACGCGTCCCGAGCTGGCGAAGCTCGTTGCATACTCGAAGATCAATCTCTTCGATGCGTTGGTGGACTCCAACACGCCGGACGATCCGGCCTTCGAAGAACCGCTGCGCGATTACTTCCCGAAGGAGCTGCACAAGTTTGGCGCGCAGATGAAGACGCACCGTCTACGCCGCGAAATCATCGCGACGCAACTGGCGGACGATCTCGTCAATCGTTGCGGCCCGTCCTTCGTCGATCGCATCAAGGACATCTCGCGCGCCCGCACCGTCACTGTCGCGTGCAGCTTCGAAGCCGCGCGCCGCATTTTCGATCTCGAAGCCATGGTCGATCGCATCAACGCGCTCGACAATAAGGTCCCGGCCGCTGCGCAAACGGCGTTGCACCAACGTGTCGGCGGCGCGCTCCGTCGCGCGACGACGTATTTGGCGCGCCATGCCGGCTTCGAAAGCGAAAAGCCGCCGACGATCTTGGATGTGGTCAAACGCTATAAGTCGCTCGTCGACGCCCAGCGCGCAAACATCGAGCATGATCTCAGCGCCATCGAGCGCGAACGCGTAGCATCACGCCTCCAATCGCTCGTCGATCTCGGTGCACCGGAAGATCTGGCGCGCGAAGCTGCTTTGCTCTCGCCGCTGACGCTGTCGCTCGACGTCGCTGACATGGCGATCGATACGAAGTGGCCGATCAACGAAGCTTCGATGCTGCATTGCGTTGTCGGCGCCGATCTCGGTCTCGACGCGTTGCGCGATGCTGCGACGAATATGAAGCTCGAACAGCACTGGGATCGCCTCGTCGTGCGCCGTGCGGCGCAGGATTTCGGCGACATTCAGTTGCGTCTCGCTGAAGCTGCCGCGCGCGCGATCGGTGCGCCGCCGAAGGATGCCGATTACGCGTGGGCCAACGAGGCGGTGCAGGCTTGGCTCGTCTCGCTCGGCAAGCCCGCGAGCCGCGCCAAGTCGGCGTTCACCGATTTGAACGGGCAGGGCGCGTGGACGTTCGCGAAACTGATGCTGATCTCCGCCGAGTTCAACGGCCTGGCGGCGGCGGTGCGCTGAGGCTCTCGATCAATTCCGCCAGCATCGCGTGTTCGCGCGCTGTCGCGGCGGGATTGTAGCGCACGCGCGGATCCTCCGCGAGTTCGTCTTCGAACGCATGTGTCGCGTTCTCGAACACGACAATATCGAGTGGCGCGCCACGCGCACGCTGGCGCTCTAACGTGCGTCGCGTCGGGCCGACGATGTAATCATTCTCCGCCACGATCGCGATCGAGCGCGGCGTCAGCCTCCAATCGCGCTGGCCGACATAAGTGCCGACACCGGCGTAAGGATAAACGATGAACGTGCCGGCAAGCCCGCGCAGAGGCTCATCGTCCAAACCACTAAGGCCGGTGAAGCGCTCCATCTCCGCGCCGCTGCGGAGCGCGAGCGCGTCCATGATCGTCCAGCCGCCGTGGCTCCAACCGATTGCCACGATGCGATCCGGATCGGCCCAATCCTGCCGTCGCGCCCAAGCGACCGTGGCGTACAAATCGCCAGCGCGTTCGCGGCCATGCAAGCGCATGCCGGTGCATACCGTTGCGATAGCGCTGGCGCGTCCGATGCGGCGTGGCGCGTATGAATCGATTTGCACCGCCACTGCGCCAGCGCGCACCACGGCTTCGGCGATATCATCCTGAAACGGTCTCATGCCGCCGCAGCCGTGCATCATCAGTACGACAGGCGCACGAGCCGCCGTTTCCGGACGTGTGATGACGAAATGTTCTTCGAGCCGCTCTATCCGGCGCTCCAAGCTCTCGGCGAACGCTTGCGCGGGCATGAACACTCCAAGGACAAGCAAGGCGATGGCGGCGGCGAGGCGCATTGAACGATCTTGGCTTGTGATCCAGGCGGAGGGAAGGCAGCGTATTAGCTTCGAGGTGAAGCCCATGAAATTTCGTTCTCTGGCCGTGCTGGCCGCACTTGTTACTCTTGCCGCCTGCAACCAGCCGCCCGAACCGCCGTCAGCCGACGTCGCCGAGCAGCGCAACGCCGCGGTGACCGCTGCCGTGGAAGCCCAGCGCACACGCTTCGCCGCCGCGCCGCCAGTGAGCGAAGCCGATCGCAACACCGCCTACCAGTTCGAATTCGCGGGCCTCTGGACTGATCGCCTTCCGATGACGGCGTTCGAGGGCGAAGTGGTACTGGTGGTGAACACCGCGTCGGAGTGCGGATTCACGCCGCAGTACGAAGGCCTGCAGGCGATCTTCGACGAATACAATGAGCGCGGCTTCGAAGTCGTCGGCGTGCCGGCGAATAACTTCAACGGCCAGGAGCCAGGCTCAGCCGCAGAGATTCAAGAGTTCTGCACGTTGAACTACGGCGTGACATTCCCGATGGCGGCGAAGACCGATGTCATCGGCGAAGCGCGTCACCCATTCTATGCGTGGGCCGAAACACAGCTCGGCGATAGCGCCGTGCCCGGCTGGAATTTTCATAAGCTTCTTATTGGCCGCGACGGTCGTTTGATCGCGGCGTTCGGAACGCGCGTTGAGCCGACTGCCGATGAGATTCGTACTGCGATCGAAGCCGCGTTGGCCGCGCCAACGAGCGCTACGCCGACGTCACTGCCTCAGTGACGGAAGTGCCGCATGCCGGTGAACGCCATGGCGATCTCGGCTTCGTCGGCGGCTTTGATGACTTCCTCGTCGCGGATCGAGCCGCCGGGTTGAACCACTGCGGTTGAGCCCGCTTGCACGGCTTGCAGCAAGCCATCGGGGAAGGGGAAGAACGCGTCGGAGGCGCAGACGCTGCCGATCGTCTTCGGTTCGCGCCAGCCATTGGCGTGCGCCACGTCTTCGGCCTTCAGTCGCGCCACGCGGGCCGAGTCCACGCGGCTCATCTGGCCCGCGCCGATGCCGACCGTTGCGCCATCGCGCACGTAAACGATGGCGTTCGACTTCACATGCTTGGCGACTTTGAACGCGAAGATCATGTCGCGCACTTGCGCGTCGGTCGGCTTCTTCTTGGTGACGAATTTCAAATCCGGCGCGGCAATGCGGCCATTGTCGCGGTTCTGCGCGAGAAAGCCGCCGGCGACCGTCTTCACATACAGCCCGGGTGCTGCCGGATCGGGCAGGCCGCCCGTTACCAGCAGGCGCAAATTCTTCTTCTTCGCGAACACGGCGACCGCATCTTCATCCGCCTCAGGCGCGATGACGACTTCGGTGAAAATCTCTGCTATCGCTTCGGCGGAAGCTTTGTCCAAGCGCCGGTTCAGTGCGACGATGCCGCCGAAGGCTGAGGTGGAATCGCATTCCAGCGCACGCTTATAGGCTTCGAGCAAATCGCCGCCCGTCGCCACGCCGCACGGATTGGCGTGCTTGATGATCGCGACCGCGGCGCTTTCCTTCGGATCGAACTCGGCGACCAATTCGAACGCGGCGTCGGTGTCGTTCAGATTGTTGTAGCTCAGCTCTTTGCCTTGCAGCTGCTTAGCGGTCGCCACGCCAAAGCGATGTTCGCCGGTGACATAGAACGCCGCGCTCTGATGGGGGTTTTCGCCGTAGCGCAACGATTGGCGAAGCTTGCCGCCGAGTGAGCGATAGGCCGGCGCTTTGTCTTCAAGCTGGTTCGCATACCATTCCGAGATCGCCGCATCGTATGCGCCAGTGCGCGCGAACGCTTTGGCGGAGAGCTTCTTGCGCAGCGCCAAAGTCGTGCCGCCATGTGTCTTCGCTTCTTCGAGGATCGCGGCCATATCGTCGGCATCGGTGGCGACGGCGATGAAGCCGTAATTCTTCGCCGCCGCGCGGATCATGGCCGGGCCGCCAATGTCGATGTTTTCGATGCAGGTTTCGAAATCGGCGCCGCGCGCGACCGTTGCTTCAAACGGGTAGAGGTTCACGTAAAGCACGTCGAAGCCCTCGATGCCGTGCTCCTTCATTGCCTTGGCGTGCTCGGGATTGTCGCGCAGCGCCAGCAAACCGCCGTGCACTTTCGGGTGCAGCGTCTTCACGCGCCCATCCATCATCTCCGGAAAACCGGTGACAGCGCTCACGTCCTGCACCTTCAACCCCGCGTCCGCGATCGCCTTGTGCGTGCCGCCGGTGGAGACGAGTGCAACGCCCAGACCCTCCAGCGCCTTGGCGTGGTCGATGAGGCCGGTCTTGTCGGAGACCGAAATGAGGGCGCGCTTGATCGGGAGGATGTCAGTCATGGCCGCGCTTCTAGGAGATTCTCCGGGAAAAGCGGAGTCGGGCGGTGATTCTGACGCAGGGGCGGTGCAAGCACGGCAAATGTCCGGTTTCGTCGGATAATTGTCATTTCGGACATGCCGACCCGGCGACTAAACTGGCCGCATGAAGAAGCCGCGCTCCGTTGCTGTGTTGCTCTATGAGGGCGCGAACGCCGTTGACGTCGCGGGACCGCTTGAGGCGTTCGCGGCAGTGCGGCGCGCAGACGGCGCGCGTGTTTATGAGCCGCGTATTTGGACGTTGGGGCCGCGCGTCGTGCGCAGCGAATCAGGTCTACAGCTTTGCGCCGACGCCGTCGCGCCGCGCAAACCGAGCGCTGACCTGCTAGTTGTGCCGGGCGGCGCGGGCGTACGCGAACCGCAAACGCTGGCTCGTATCTCCGCTTGGCTGAGGCGCCATCACACGCGGTTTCAGCGCATCGCCGCAGTGTGCACCGGCGCCTACGCGCTTGCCGAGGCCGGTCTCGCTGACGGCCGCGCAATAACGACGCATTGGGCGCACGCCCGCGATTTGCAGCGCCGCTATCCGAAGGTGCGCGTGAATGCCGACGCGCTCTTTTTAAAGGATGGCCGGTTCTACTCGTCAGGCGGCGTCACGGCGGGCATCGACCTCGCGCTCGATCTCATCGAGGCTGATTGCGGTCCGCGCGCCGCGATGGAAGCCGCGCGAGAGCTCGTCGTCTTTCTGCGCCGTTCAGGCGGACAAACGCAATTTTCCGCGCCGCTCAAGCTTCAAGCCGCCGCCGCTGGCCGGCTCAAAGATGTTTGCACGTGGGCCGCGAGCAACCTGCACGCTGATCTTTCGGTCGAAGCGCTCGCCGCGCGCGCCGGTTTGAGCGAGCGCCAATTTGCGCGCTGTTTCCGGGAAGCGCTCGGCGCGCCGCCCGCCAGCTACATTAAGGCGCTGCGGCTCGATGCGGCGCGTACGCTGTTGGGGCAAGGCGCAGCGGTCGCGCAGGCTGCTGACGCGAGCGGATTTGCGAGCGCCGATGCGTTTCGCCGCGCTTTCGAACGCCAGTTTGGCGTAGCGCCGAGTGAGTATCGCCGCCGATTTACGTTGAAACCGGAGCGTCCATGACTCAAATCGTCCGCCGTTCGTTACTGCAGAGTGGTCTTGCCGCTGCGGTGTGTGCTTGCGCCGCGCCGCGCGCGTCGACGATGCAAGCGGCAGCCGGCTCGTATGTGTGTCCGCCCTGCGGTTGCGCGATGGACGGTGTTATTTTCTCCGCGCCGGGGACGTGCCCGGCGTGCGGAATGACCTTGGTTCCGCAGCACGCGCCGCCCTTCGAGCCGAGCACGCTGGAGACTGGCGCAGGCGTTTTCCTTGCCGCTGGCGGAGGCGAACGCAGCAATGCGCGCATTCATGTGCATTATTACAAGCCGCGTAGCTTCACGCCGCAATCGCCCGTGTTGCTGGTCATTCCCGGCGCCGGCCGCGATGGCGACGAATATCGCGATGCTTGGATCGAAACGGCTGAGCAAACCGGACTCCTCGTCGCCGCGCTCGGATATCCGGAAGCCGATTATGATTTCGCCGCCTATCACTTGGGCGGTGTCGTCCGCGATCTATCGTTCTTAGCTCCGGCTGACGCGCGGATCGTGCATCTTCGCGACGAGGACATCTCCTTCACGCCAAATCCGCACCGCGACCAATGGCTTTTCAACGATTTCGACCGGATCTTCGCATTGCTGAAGGCCGCTGCTGGTTCGGAGCAGAGCACCTACGACCTATTCGGCCACTCGGCCGGCGGGCAGATTCTGCATCGGCTTGTGCTGTTTCATCCGCAATCGCGCGCGCATCGCGTCGTCGCGGCGAATGCCGGCTTCTACACAATGCCCGATCTTGATGCGCCGCTTCTTTTCGGCCTTCGCGGTAGCGGCGTGGATGAAGTTTCTCTGGCGCGTTCGTTTGCATGTCAGCTCACGCTGCTGCTCGGTGAGAACGATAATAGCGACGCCGCGGGAGGCACTCATCTGCACACGCCGCTTGCCGACCGGCAGGGCCTCGGCCGCCTTCAGCGCGGGCGATATTTCTTCCGCGCCGCAGAAGAGTGTGCGCGGGCGATGAATGCGCCGTTCGCCTGGCGTTTGCAAACCGTCCCCAACGTCGCGCACGATTTTCGCGCCATGAGCCGAGCGGCGGCGCGTTTGCTCTACGCGTAGGGGACTGCTGGTTCGCGGTTTAAGGCCGCGCTTTATGCGCATCACTCCCCGCCATGTAGCTCCGGATAAATCCACCAGAACGGAAACTGGGTCTCGCCTAGGATTAGCGCCGCGACTTCCGGGAAGATGATCTCAGCGCGTACGCTGTTGCCGAGCATCACCACGCAGGTCTGCTCGGTTTCTCCGCAGATCACGAGATTGCCGGTCCAGTCGTTGTGGCCGCCTTTGGAGAAGTAGTGGCCGTTTGGGCCGTTCCAGGTTTCGCCGACGAGTGAGGCGGAGAGATTGGTCGCTTCGCCGCGCGGGTCGGTGGTGTTGAAAAACCGGATGGTCGGGAATTTCTGCTGCGTGCGGATCGGAAACTGCGCGCGTACCCATTCTGCGCGTGCGTCAGGCGAGAGACCCTCGCCCGCAAACATCCCGCGCCATAGGCGCGCTTGATCCTGGATCGTCGTATCCATTGAGCCGGCGGCGGCAACGTTGTCGCGGCGATCGTGCGGTTCGAACGTGCCGTCCATCGCATAGCCATCAGCGAGATTCCCGGCGAAATCATCGCGCCATTGCATCGACGTGCGCGTCATGCCGAAGCGATCGAACACGCGCCGTTGCATCTCCGCGCCGACATCGAGGCCGAGGCCTTGCTCCAGCACGACCTGCAGAACCCAGATGCCTTCGTTCGAATACGCGTAGTGCTCGCCGGGCGTGAAGTGAAAGCGTAAACGGCGATCCTCATCGAGCCAACGCATGTTGGCAAAGCCGCTTGTGTGAGAGAGCAGGATGCGCGGCGTCAGCTGGCCCCAGCGTTCATCGCCGGCGAGGTCGGTGTAATCTTCGTATTCCGGCAGCGGGCGCGGCAGATACTCCGCGATCGAGCGATCGAGATCGATCAGGCCTTCATCGACCAGTTGCATCACCATGTACGCAAACGCGGCCTTGGTGAGCGACGCGCCGTACATGATTGTGTCGGTCTCAAGCGGCAGCGCATTCTCGCGATTGCGATAGCCGTATGCGCCGACATGCGTGATCTCACCGCGTTCGATCACGGCGACAGCCATGCCGACGACTTGTTCGCGCGCCATCAGAGCTTCGATACGGGCATCCAGCGCTTCCCCGTGCAATGGCGTCTCAGCAGGCAAGGGGGCACTAGCGCAGCTCGCGAGAGCCGCGGCGGCAATCAGAATTGCAAATCTCATTTTGTCCTCAGGGTCTGCGCCAGCTGATAAAGAAACATCCGAGCCCGCCAATGATCAGCGCAAAGCCCGGGACGAGCGCCCACCCAAACCGCGCCGGCACGTTCACCGCATTGGCGCCGACGAGATGCCACATGCGGCGGCCCTCCGGCACGGTTTCGGTGTAGGCCGGCCCGCGCATGTCGGGGATGGAGATGGTTTGTTCGTCGGCGCGCGCGGGGTCTGCTTCGATTGCCGCGTCGAATGCGTCCGTGGTCTCGCCGGGGCGGGCGACGCCGAACGATTGGTAAGTGTAGTAGGTCGCAGCACCACCGCGATCGACCTGCGCCAAGCCAACGAGCGCGCCGCCCAGCACAAGCCCCGCTAAGCCCGCGTAGAGCCAGCGGCGCGTGGTCGAGCGTGTGTCGTGGTCTCGCTCAAGCAGCAGCTTGCGCACCGCTTCGATCTCGCGGAGCCGGTCGAGTTCGGCAGGGTAGAGGGCGGCCACCATCGCCTCAGTGTCGAGGCTGAACGCCTCCACCAGCCGCTGATAGACATCCTCGGACGGGACCGATTTGCCGGTCTCGAGCTTCGACAAATAGGATTGCTCGATGCCCGCCTTGGCCGCCGCGTCAGGCTGCGTCCACCCGAGTTCGGTACGCCGGTTCTTGAGGTACTCGCCGAATTTCATGCGCTCCAGTCATTGGCAGGAATGCCTTGAATACAACTGGAATAATCGGGAATAGGCAGGAATATCATATCTGGCGACAGGGGAGTTCTATGTCCGCGGCCAAAGACATTCGCTTTTGGGACCGGATCGCGCGCAAGTACGCGGCCAGTCCCATCGAAGACATGGCCGGCTACGAACGCTCGATCGAGCATGCCCGCCGTTTGCTTAAGAACACCGACGCTGTGTTCGAATTCGGCTGCGGCACCGGGACCACGGCGCTGAAGCTCGCGCCGTCCGTCGCCCGTTACGTCGCGACCGATTTCTCGCCCGAGATGATTGCGATCGCACGCGAGAAAGCGACGGCCGAGGGCTGCGCCAATCTTGAGTTCGCGGTCACCGCGCCGGAGTCGGCGCAGTGGCCCGACGCCAGGTTCGACGCCGCGTTGGGCTTCAACGTGCTCCATTTGATCCAAGACCGAGCAGCCGCGCTGCGCGGCGTGCATAGACTGCTGAAACCGGGCGGGCTCTTTTTTTCCAAGACCCCGCAGCTGAAGGCGATGAATCCCGGCATCCGTTTGCTGGTGCCGCTGATGCAGGCCGTCGGCCAAGCACCTTACGTTTCGTTTCTTTCAGCCGACGACTTGGAGTGCGACATCTCCGCCAACGGCTTCGAGATCATCGAGCGCGCGAAACACGGCTCGGGCAAGAAGGATATCCGCACGTTCTTTGTGGCGCGGAAAATCTAGGCCCGCGTCAGCGCCCAGCGGATGCGGTTCGGCGGCGCTAAGCCATGCCCCATCGGGTCGGCTTCGCCGGTGAGCACGATCTGCAGTGACTCGCGTGGGTTGGCGCCGCCCCAATAGATCGAGGGCTCGATGGCGATGTCGGGCGCGTCGGTGCGGAGGCGCCATTTCTGGCCGCCGGGCGTTTCCAGCAGCGCGACCTGATGCTCGATCATGCGCGCGCGCACGTTGGGATGCAGATGGAAGCGCGCCACGAACGGGATCGGCGCTTTCGGGTTGGGGCTCTTCAGCCGCATCGGACGGATCAGTTCATCAATGCCGCGCACATTGGTGCCTTCGGTGTCGATGAAAATGTAGCGCCGGTGCAGCAGGCCGAACTGTGCTTTGTAGCCGTCATGCCGGCCTTGCACGGTGACGCCGCTCTCATCTTCCGAGCGCCGCACATCATCCAGCACCGGCCCCGACAAACGGGGCCCGCCCTTGGAGCGCCGATCATCCATCGCAGCCGAGAGCGCATCGCCGATGATCAGCGTCGAGTGACCATTGGTGGCCCGCGCCGCCATCCTCGCCGCCGGCTCCAACTCGCGCGCGGCGCCGATATTGACGATGAGCCTTTCGCTCTCACTCGACAACTCAAACGCCAGCGCACTCGCATGCGCGCGTTCGGCGTAGGAGAGGGGTGGTGCGGAGCCGACATCCATCAGCACGCGCAACGGGCCGGCCTCAATGCGCTGATAGCCAGTGTGCTGCGCGAACTGAAAGCCGCGCACCGGCGCATTCACGCGCGCGAGTACGGCGTCAATGGTCGCCGCCGAGCCTTCCGATCCACCCTGGAAGCAACCCAACCCGCCATCGCCCAAGCGCAACATACGCAGCATGTTGGCGAGCTTCGGCAAAGTGTCAGTGATCAGCGGCGTGACTTCTTCAAACGCTTCGAGCGCTGTGACCATATCGCAGAGCGCTTCGGCCAAACTCTCCGGAGCGCGCGAGAGGTGGCCGCCGTCCGGGAAGAATTGCTTGGCGCACGCTTCGATCAGCATTTCCTCGCCTTGCTCGGCGAGGCGCTCACCTTCGGGAAATCCCGCAGCCCCGGCGAGGATGAGTGCGGCGCCGGCTTTGATCGAACCCAGATGCCGCTCGCTTAACTCGCTCTGCGCCACCATTAAGAGCCGCGCTTGCCGCGCGACCGAGCGCATCAACGCGCCGCGCTTCTCCGGTGCGCCAATCTCAAATGCAGGTCGTCCCCAGCAGAGCCACGCAAACAAGCGCTCGGCCGTGAGTTCCGGGTCCCACGCGAGATCGTCCCAATCACCGTGCTCCTCGACCCACGCATCGACGATGTCTGCGATGCGCCGATGTGCGGAGGGGCCAACCGCTGCGAGGTCCACAAGCCATGCAAACGAATGCAGCCGCGCTGTGAAGTGTCGCGACGGATGTTTCGGCAGCCACGGCACTGGATGTTCGCCGGGCAGCCGCTCTGCCGCGATGCGCCAAATTCCGCGCCCGATCTCGCGCCCGCGTTCGGCATCACCGACGCGCGGATCGTTGCCGAAGCGTTCGATGCGATCCGGTTCGACGCCGCCAAGACGCCCGCGATGAAACGGATTGGCGCGCCAGTTGTCGCTCATAGCGACCGGCCGTTGTTGCCGGCGGGGAGGGGTGACCGGCGCATTCAAGCGCGTCAGCCAGTTTGTCTGAGGCGTTTGATGTTGTCAGCGTACGCGCCCGCATCGCCGCCATAAACCGCTGTGCCCGCCACGAGCGCCGTCGCGCCCGCAGCGATCACGCTGGGCGCGGTCTTCGCATTCACGCCGCCATCGACTTCGAGAATGATGTCGCGGCCGGTGGCGTCGATTTTCCTTCTGAGCTTTTCGATCTTCAGTAGCGCCGTTTCGATGAAGCTCTGGCCGCCGAAACCGGGATTGACGCTCATCACCAAGATGAGATCGACCAGGTCGATGATCGGATCGACTGCTTCCACCGGCGTGCCCGGATTGAGCGAGACGCCGGCTTTCGCGCCCGTCGCGCGGATCGCTTGCAGCGTGCGGTGAATGTGCGGGCCGGCTTCGGGGTGAACCGTGATGATGTCGGCGCCCGCGTCGCGGAAGGCTTGGATGTAGGGATCAACCGGCGCGATCATCAGATGCACGTCGAACGGCAGCGTCGTATGCGGGCGGATCGATTTGACGACGCCGGGGCCGATGGAAATGTTCGGCACGAAATGGCCGTCCATCACATCGACGTGGATCATGTCGGCGCCGGCGGCATCGACCGCGCGCACTTCCTCGCCCAGCTTGGAGAAATCCGCCGCCAAAATCGAAGGTGCAATAAGCGTGTGCGCCATACTTCGTGACTAGCCGTCACCGCCGGTTGAGGCAAGGCGGGCGCCTCAGTCGCGCACGAGCCGGGCGGCATAGAAGCCGTCCAAACCGCCGATTTCCGGCCATTGGCCCGGATGCGTGCGCAGATCGCCGTCTTTGGTGATGAACGGCTCTGCGCCCGGAATGACATCGGCGCCGAACGGCTCGCGCTTCCAACCGTTCTTCAACGCGTCCGAGACGACGCCTTGTCCTTCTTCCGGCTCAAGCGAGCAGACGGCGTAAATCAGCGGCGCGCCGGGCTTCAGCAGCTTTGCAGTCGCCGCAACCAATGCACTCTGCAGCTCCGCGAGCTGACGCACATCGGTTGGGCGGCGCAGCCACGCAACGTCAGGGTGGCGCCGTAGCGTGCCTGTCGAGGTGCACGGCGCATCGAGCAGGATCGCGTCGAATGGTTCGGCGCTGAACGTCAGCGCATCGGCGCAAATGACTTCCGCTTCGAGCTTCGTGCGTGCCAGATTTTC
This sequence comes from uncultured Terricaulis sp., assembly GCA_964405865.1. GTDB lineage: Bacteria > Pseudomonadota > Alphaproteobacteria > Caulobacterales > Aquidulcibacteraceae > Vitreimonas. The sequence goes on from CAYOPM010000002.1 coordinate 480,093, forward strand.
GCGTAGCCGTTTCAACCGCTCGTTTGACTTATCAACGGCAGTGACGTGCGCGCCTGCTGCTGCAAGTTGCAACGTCTTGCCGCCAGGTGCGGCGCACAGATCGAGCACGCGTTTGCCGCGCACATCGCCAAGCAAACGCGCGGGCAGAGCGGCGGCGGCGTCCTGCACCCACCACGCGCCATCATTGAAGCCGGCAAGCGAGTCGATCGGCGCGTGATCGGTGAGGCGGATGCTGCCCGTTGGCGTCACGACGCCAAACAAACGATGCGCCCAGTCCTCCACATCACTCTTCACGCTGATATCGAGCGGCGCTTCGTCCAGCAGCGCTTCCGCGATCTGCGGCGCCGCGTCGCCATACCTGGCGCGCCAGCGTGTGTACAGCCACGGCGGCAAGTCCGCGCCCGGCGGAAGCGCTTCCATCAGTGCAGAGCCTTCGCGCGACACGCGCCGCAATACGGCGTTGATCAGCTTCGCAAACCCGCGCGCTTGCGGCAGGCGGTTCGCAGCTTCAACGGTCTCGCCGACCGCGGCATGCGCCGCCGTGCCAAGCACGAGCAATTGCGTCGCGCCGATGTGCAGCAGTGCGCGTCCGTGCAGCGCGGTGTCCGGCAGCGGCCGTTCAAGCATTTGCGACAACACCGCATTGACGCTGCCCAAGCGCCGCAAGCCAGCCGTCGCCAGCGCGCGCGCGAAGGCGCGGTCGCGGCCGGCGAGGGCGCTATAGCTCGGTGTTTGCTCCAGTGCGTCTTCAAGCGCGCGGCCGTGATCCATCACGGCGATGAGCAGTTCGGCAGCGGCGATGCGAGCGTTCACTGGGCGCTCACGCCGTCAAGGTCGACATTCACGCGAACGCGCCGGTACGACGCGAGCCGTATCGTCGCACCGCCTGCGGACATCGGCGTAGAAATCCGCACGACGGGCGCAAAGTTCGCGTCAGGCATCAAAGCAAACCACACTTCGCCTTCAGGAATCCGCCGCCGTCCTGCGTCGCGCTCTTCGTAACCGGCGACGGCGATATACGCCATGCGGCAGCGGAGCACGTCGCCTTCGTAGCCGGCATCGTCGAAATCGCGGATCTGTCCGCCGCTCAACTCCATCACATAGTGGAAGCGTCCGTCGAATGTCGGATAGAGCCCGCTGCATCGGCGTGTCTGGCCGACATCGATCGACATCGCCACCATCGTGGAGAGCGGGTCGCGCGAGCGGCGGCGTTGATCGTCGCTCGTCGCCGGATCGCCCCAAAGCCGATAGGTCGGCACGATGTCCGCCGTCACCGCGCCGCCTTCGCCAACCCGCATGGCGATCGTGCGATGCTTGCGGCTGTAGCGGTGATCGAGATCGTAGGTTCGCCAGCGTACCGTGCCATTCTCAATCAAGCCGGACGCAGTCGCGACGAGGTTCGTGCGCTCGAACAGATTGAGCAGACCGCGCGACTGAAGATGGGCGCGGATTTGATAGTCTTCGTCGGACACGTTCGCGTCGACGCTGATGCCGCCGAGCGGCACGAAGCCGAGACCGACGCCGTCATAAGTGAGCGTGAAGCGATCCGCCGCCGCGGGTGCGGTGGTGATCAGCCAAGCAAACAGGGCAACGAAAAGCGCGCGCATGCGAGCGCGACCATAATCGCACCCGCGCCGCAGGCCAACTATGCGCGCAGTAATCCCTGCATCGGCCGTTGAGCGCCGCTATCCGGAAACGCATCACGCTCCAGCGCCGAGCCGGGAACACGCAAATGATCCGCCAGCACGCCTTTGAACACGGCGCGCAGATCGGTGGTCGGCCGCAGGTCGCGTTGTTCGTGCAGCGCGCTGCGCGCCAGGCCCGGCCAGTCCGCCAGGACGCGCCCGCCGCGCACCGCGCCACCGGCGAGGAAGGCCGCCGCACCCGTGCCGTGATCGGTGCCGCCGGCGCCGTTGGGCGCTGCGGTGCGGCCAAATTCGGTGGCGAAAATAACGACGGTGTTAGCCCAGGCCGGACCCATCTCCTGCTTGAACGCGTCCAGTCCGTCATCGAGCGAAGTCAGCGCGCGCGCCAGCGGGCCTTGCTCAAGACCTTGGTTGGCGTGGGTATCCCAGCCGCCCATTTCCATGACCGCCGCGACCGGCCCGTCATCGCTCTTCAAGAAGCGCGCCGCGATCCTTGCGAGCGGAGCGATCGCGCGTGCGCCGCCGCGCATGTCGTCGGCGCCGGAATTCATGGCAATGCCGTTGGCGCTCATCGCTGATTGCAGCGCGGTCGCGAGGGCAGGATCGCGGGCTTCGTAGAGAGAGAGCAGGCGCGCGATCGTATCGTCCTCCACATCAGGCAACGCCGATGGCGACCAGGTCGCAACCGCGGTTTGCCCGCGCAGGATCAGCGGCGCTTGCGCCGAGAGCGCCATTCCCATTTCAGGCCGCGATTGTGGCAACGCACCGAGCGCGCGATTGAGCCAGCCTTCGGTGCGCGCGAACGGCGCGACGGCGCCGGTTTCCAGAACATTCTGCGCATCGAAGTGCGAGCGTTCGCGATACGCGGTTGCACAGGCGTGGATGGGCAGGAGTTCACCGGTGCCGTAGAGCGCGTGCATCTTGGCCAAGTTCTTGTGCAGACCGAACGTGCCGTCGAGACGCAGCACGGCGTTGTCGCCGCTTGCCGGCAGCGCCAAGCGTCCGCGCGTGCTCGCATAGTGCTGATCGCCGACAGGGGCGACGGCGGAGAGGCCGTCCATGCCGCCGCGCAGGATGACGACGAGCAAGCGTTTGTCCGTGGTTTGCGCTTGGCCGAACGCGAACACAGGAAAGGAGAGAGCCGCGCCAGCAGCGGCGCCGGCGAGGAGATGGCGGCGGTTCAGCATGGCTTATCTCCGTTGCATCTCTGGCGCGCCGAACAGTAGCGCAAAGCCTTGCACCGGGCTTTCGGCGCGGCGGATTGCGGTCGTGCTTTCGTCGCTCAGCAATGGCCCCAAACTCGCTTGTCCGATCGCGACAGGATCAAGATCCGCGCGTGCGATGCGTTGAGCGTAGGCTTGCGCGAACTCGATGCGCTTCATGACGAGATCGGCAGTGAGCCAGGCGTCGGCGATATCGGCCCAGCCATCTGGCCCGGGCGCTGAATACGGACGCTGGCCCATCGCCGTGAGCGTGGCGATCGCGGCTTGCGGCGGCAGCGTGCTGATGTTGGCCGCGCGCAGCACCGAGAGCGCGTACTCCTCCGGCCGCTTGAACTTCGCAAACGGCGTTTCCCAAGCTTCGGGGCTATCGACGAGCGCTCCCATTGTATCCCGCAGATCGCCCTCGCTATCGCGGAAGGCGCGCTCGACGCGCGCGACGGCGGCAGGCGGTGGTTCGTCAGCGATGTAGTGACGGCAGAGTTTTGTCGCGATGAAGCGTGCTGTGGAGGGGTGTCGCGCGAGATCAGCAAGCGCTGCTTCGCCTTGTGCGACGCCGGTTTGTGCATAGGTGCGATTGAGCAGCGTCTTCGGGCCCGGCTCGTGCGCGTCGGCATCGAACTCGAAGAGCTGCGCACCAGTGCGCGTCGCAACATCGTCATTGACGAGATCGCGCAGACGCGGCCGCTCATAGGTCCAGCCCGTGATGATCGCCGCCAGCGCTTGAACGTCGGCTTGCGTGTAGCCGCCGTTCACGCCGAGCGTATGCAGTTCCAGAATCTCGCGGCCGAGATTTTCGTTGATGCCCGTTGGCCTGCCGCCCCCAGGCAAACGCCGCCCGCGCCGGGGGTTCTGGCCGATCGCGCTGTTGGGGCCGATCGAGAGCCAGTTATCGAGATAGACGATCATGCCCGGATGCTTGGTCGATGCGAGCAGCATGTCGGCGAAGCTCCCGCCCACATGCGGCCGGATCGCTTCTTTCTCGAACGACGGCGGTAGCGCTACGGCGCCGGGCTTGGCGGTGGAGACGGTGAAGTGGTTGGACCAGAAATGCACCAGCCTCTCGTGCACTGGCGTTTGTGTCGTCAGCCCCGCTTCGACGCGTGCAGCAACGGCGCGGGTTACGCGCGTGCGGAAGTTCTCGACGAAGTCTTCCTCGACCGAGAGCCGTTGCAGCTCTTCCTGCGTGACGCCCTGGCGCTCAGCACGTTCTTCGATGCGCGCGCCATTGCCGTTATTCATGCGCCGCCGCACCAGCCAGCGGCCGAACGCGAGCAGATCGTCCTCCGCCGGCGGCAGCGCAGCTATAGGTGCGGGCGGCGTTGCTTGTCGGCCGATTTGTCCCTTCACCCAACCGCGCGGATCGCCCGCGATGACGCGCAGCTCACCTGGGCGTGGCCCGAAGCCGAAGCGATGCGCAGCGAGGGCGGCGAGGTTGAGATCGGGCATGAGCGCGCTCCTGACCTCAGTCTAACGCCATTTGCGTCGGAGTCCGTCGCCAACGAAAAAGGGACGCCGCGAGGCGTCCCTTTCAGCGTGTCCGCGTCTGGCTGCGTTAGAGCGGACGGACGTTGATCTCAGAATTGGCGAGCGGCAGTTCAACCAGCATGCCGAGACGGCCGGCGATGACGTCGTCATTGCCAGTCGCGCGCGCTTCGCTGACTTGCATCTGCGCCGCCATCTGGTTTTCGGCGCCGGTCAGCACGACGAGACCGGTATTGCCGGCTTGCGCCTGCGTCGCCACTTCCGCGGCGGTCGGCGCACGGGTTTGATGCAGGCTCGCCAGCGCCTCGGTTTGTGCGCCCTGCAACACGACATCAGCATTGGCCGCAGCGCTCGAGCTGACAACACGGCCGTCGCCGCCGACGACGATCGAACGACCGCGATAGTCGAAGCGATAGCCGACGCGGCCGGCGAAAGCGTCTTCCTGCGTCGTGAAGGCGGAAACGACGAGGCCGTCCGCTTCGAACACGATCACTGAGCGGCCCGGTTCAGGAGCAGGGCCCCAAGCTTGCAGGCCGCGCTCAAGGCCATCGAAGCCCGCCGCTTGGTTCAAGCCATCGACCATGCGCTGCGTGTCGGCCGGGCCGTACACTGCGAGCAGCGAGCCTTCGCTGCGGGTGGCGCCGGCGAAGAGTTCGTCGAGGTCTGCGGTTTGTGTGAGACCAGCCTCAGTTAGCAGCACAGCATCGACGCGGCTGGCCGGGAGATTGTGTTCGGCGAGCGCGGCTGCTGCGCCCGAGCCTGCATCGACGATGAACATGCGGCCCGCCGCGATCACCGCGAGGCAAGGTTGCGCGCCTTGTGCGCCGCCGCAAACAACAGCGCGCAGCGCCGTCGTGTTGAAGAGATCTTCGTTCGCCGTGGCGCGCTGGTCTGCGTACGCTTCATAAGCGCGCGCGATCGCTTCCTGGCCTTCGGGTGTTTGCGAGCCCAGCACCCAGCCGCCCCAGAACAGCCCAGACAGCGTCACGAAGACGACTGAGGATTTTCCGATGGCATTCATGATTCCGACCCCGTTTGAAAACGCGCTCCGCGGCGCGTTGACGTAAGACCCCACCTAGCGTCACTAACCCAATCAATGATTCACGCAAACTCGGTTAAGGATTGGTTTCCACAGCTGGGCGCCGTTTCTTCACCGAACCCGAAAAACACGGGTGAATCAGCACTTTGGTCGATGCGAATCCGTAATGGTGATTGCCTAAATGGTTAACGGCGCGCGCCGTGTCTTGGTGTTCGATTCCGGCGTTGGCGGCTTGTCGGTACTCGACGCCATCGTGGCGTCCGGACACGCGCTCGAGATCGACTATGCCGCCGACAATGTGTGGCTGCCTTACGGACTGAAGACCGACGAGCAATTGCGCGAGCGCGTGCCGGCCTTGCTCGCAGCACTCGTTGCGCAATGGACGCCGGAGATTGTCGTCGTGGCGTGCAACACCGCCTCGACCATCGCGCTCGATCAAGTGCGCGCGGCGCTGAGCGTGCCGGTGGTCGGCGTCGTGCCGCCGATCAAGCCTGCGGCGGCGCTGACCAAGAGCGGCGTGATCGGTCTGTTGGCGACGCCGGCCACAGTGCGCCGCGCCTACACGGACGATCTGATCGCGCAGTTCGCCGCCGATAAGGCCGTCGTGCGTTTCGGCTCGGCGGCCTTGGTGGAGGCGGCTGAACAAAAGCTGCGCGGCGAACCGCCGTCACAGGCTGCGATCACAGAGGCGATCGAGGAGCTGTTCGGCGCTGGTGGCGATGTCGACGTCGTGGCTTTGGCCTGCACGCACTTTCCGTTGCTTGCCCAGGAACTTGCCGCCGCCGCGCCGGCTCATGTGACGTGGCTCGATAGCGGCGCCGCCATCGCGCGCCGCGTCGCCAATGTCCTCATCGCTGACGCGGGACAAGCCTCGCTCAATCGCGCCGGCTTTACCGATGCGAACGCTGCGCGCGCGCTCTTCCCAGCTTTCCACAAGCGCGGGTTCAAAGTCGTTGCGGCAATCGGCGGTGCGCCCGAATTCCACATTACAGACGTGCGCTTTTAGAGATCGTGTCGTTTTGGAAACGCTGCGCGCGCGAGCGCTGCAGTGTTGCCGGTTCGCGTTGCACTCGTCTTGCCGGCGCGTAACCATCCGGCTCAACGAGAAACAAGAAACAGGGGCAGGGATATGGCCGCAGCGTTCGGCGAGACTCCGCTTGGATTGAGTTCGCAAATTCTGAACTTGGCGGGTGTGTTGACGCGAAAGCTGCCGCTCAAGGTGCCGCGCTATCAGCGCCCGTACACTTGGACCGAGCGCGAAGTGCGCCAGCTCATCGAAGATTTGCGGCGCGCGTACAAACGCGGCGCAGTCTTTTACTTCATCGGCCAGATCGTGCTGGTGAAGAATCACGGTCGCCTCGAAATCTCGGACGGCCAGCAACGTCTCGCAACGCTCACCATGATCATGGCCTATGTCCGTGATCGTTTGCCAGGCCGCGCCAAGCAGTTCCAATCGTTGATCATGGATGGCGACAATCCCCGCCTGATGCTGCGCGAAGACGATACCGGGTTTTATCGCGGCTATGTGCAAGAGCCGGGACAGATGAAGGCGATGGCTCGCCACGTCGAAACTGGCATTGATAGCAAGGATCTGCTCGCCAATGCTGCGCGCACGATCGAGACTGAATTGCGCGATATCGACGATCGCGAACTGGATGCGTTCATGTCGTACGTCGCGCGTGCTTGCACCGTGAACGTCGTCGATGCGGACGAACGCGGTTGCGCGCAGACCGTGTTCAACACGCTCAATATGCGCGGTTCGCCGCTTTCTGGGGCCGATCTGATCAAGAGCGACCTGATCGAGAATTCGAAGCTCTCCAACACCGAAGCCGATGCGGCGGCGCGCAAGTGGGAGCAGATTGAAAACATGTTCCAGCGCGCAGATTTCGCGCACCTCCTGGACATGATGCCATTCCTGCTTACGGGCGAGCGGCTGCTCTCGCCCGGCGATCTGGCGACATTCCGCGCAGCGGTCGATCGCGCCGGCGGCGTGCGGACGTTCTTGTTCGATCAGCTCCCGCGCTACGCGCAGGCTTTGCGCTCGATCTTCGCCGGCTCGATCGATGTCGGCGCCGCCAGCGCCGACGTGAACCGCCGCGTCGCCATGATGCGTCAGGTGCAGCGATGGGATTGGGCGCCGTGTGCGATCGCGTTCCTCGCCGAACATTCCGGCGAGCCCGAACGCGTGCGGCGCTTTTTCCAAGCGCTCGATCGTTTCACGTTCGCGTGCGAACTCTCGGTCGTCGACAATCGCTTGCAAGAAGGGCGCTATGCGCGCGCAGTGAGAAATACTGGCGACGACAAGATGCTCTACGGGCCAAAGGGCGCGTTGGAGCTGACCGACAACGAGCAGATGAACTTCATCGATACGCTGAACAAGTCGCGCAAACGTGATGGCGTGCGCCGGTTGCTGCTGATCCGGCTGGAAGCGGCGATGCCGAATGGCAACGTGCTCGAAATGACGAGCGACGTGACGGTCGAACACATCTTGCCCAAGAATGGCGGCGTCGCCTGGAACACGTTGTTCGCCGACAAGGCAATGCGAACCGAAGCCGCGAATCTGCTCGGCAACCTGACTCTCTTGACCGATGCTCAGAATACCGCCTGCGATGCCAAGTCGTATGCTGAGAAGCGCAAGATTTTTTTCAACACGCCGAACGCACCGATCCACGCGCTCACCCGCGATCTTGTCGGTGTCGAAGACTGGACCCTGCGCGCGATTGAAGAGCGGCACGAACGGCTGGTGCGCATCCTCTGCGAGGATTGGGGCCTGATCCGCGATTCCTCCAGCCGAGCGGCGTGAAATCGGCGGCGGAATTAACCCGTCGCTAACCAATGCGCGGCCACCTCTTAACCTCGCGTTCACGCTTGGGGCAATGAGGGGCCAGATGTCGCTTCTGTATGCAGTGGTTTTCGCCAGCCGCTGCCGGTCCAACCATCATCGCATCGCCGTCGATGCGCTGCGCCATCTGCAATCCGCGGACGGTGCGCAGTGGCGCGACGTGCTGTTGCACTATCACGCCGACTATCTCTCTGGCGCAAAGGCGCCAGACGAAGTCTTCAAGGACTTCAAGAACCACGTCCTGCACGTGCGCGATAAAGACTGGGGCGGCGCGGTTGAAGCGTGTCAGGAATGGTATCGCCGCACGGTGCGTGCGCTGGCCGATAAGGATTGGAAGCAAGCCGCGTGGTCCGCTGGCGTGCTCTCGCACTATTACGCCGATCCCATCCAACCGTTTCACACGCATCAAACGGAAGAAGAGAACGTCATCCACCGCGCAGTCGAGTGGAGCTTTTCCAAATCATACAAGACCTTTCAACAAATCCTCGAGAACGACCTCGGCGGCTATCCCAACATCAAAATCGGGACCGGGGATAAGTGGCTCGCTGACATGGTCAAGGCCGGCGCCAAGGCGTCGAACGCGCATTATGAGACGGTGATCGAGCACTACAATTTTGCGGTCGGTGTGAAGGATCCGCCAGCTGGGCTCGATCAAGAACTCAAGGATACGATCGCGCCGCTCATCGGCCACGCAGTCATCGGCTTTGCACGAATCTTGGATCGCGCGTTCGAGGAAGCGGCGGTGAAGCCGCCGAAAACCTTGCCGGGTCTCGACGCCTTCTTCCTCGCGCTCGATGTGCCGATCCAATCGGTGTTGAAGCTGATGGATGATGCGGCCGCGCGCAAAGAGGTTGAGGCGCAGTACGAAGAATATCGCCGCACCGGCAAGGTGCGCACCACGCTTGGCGACGATGACAAGGTCGTGCGCGAGCTCTACGCCGCCGAAGTGATGAAGACGCCGCTCTCGTCGCTCGATGCGAAATGGCCGCGCGAGATCGGCGCCAAGGCCGGCGAGGGCGCGCCTCCACGCACGACGTCGAAGACCAAGGCTGTCGGCACGCCGAAGCCAGCGCCTAAGCCCAAGCCAGCGCCCGCGCCCAAGCCGGCGCCAGTCGCCGAGGCTCCTGAGCCAGTTGCCGCTCCGCCGCCGCCGCGCGACATCAAAGTGCCGCGCGAATTGCCGGAAGGCGCGCCGCTGGCGAAGAAAGAGAAGGTGCTGCCGAAGTTTACGCTGAGCGGCGATGCGCCTGTTGTGAATGCGCCCTCGATCGGGCCGAAGACAGCAAAGCGCCTCGAAGCGGTTGGCGTGCGCACGGTTGGCGATTTGTTGCAGCTCAACGCCGAGCAAGGGGAAGAGCAGATCGATGCACGCCACATTTCGGCGCAAGTGATCCGCGACTGGCAGGCGCAAGCTTTGTTGGCGTGCACGGTGCCGGGCCTTCGCTCGCGTGAAGCGCAGGGCCTTGTCGCGTGCGGTGTGCGCGAGGCCGCGTCGCTGGCGACCAAGAACGCGGTCGAGCTCTGCGAAGCGGTGGCCAGCTGGGGGCTCTCGGAAGAGGGCCAGCGCGCTTGGGGCAATGCGCCGGCGCCGAGCGTTGATGATGTCGCGACTTGGATCGAGCGCTCAAAACGCGCTTCGCAAGCTGGTGCGACGAGCGTCGCCGCTTAGATACGCATCAACGTCAGCACGATCGCTGCGATCAGAATTGGCATGATGAAAGCGGTGAGTCCGCTTGCGACCACGCGTGCAGTCTTCAGCACGCGGTGGCCTTTGATCGGCTTGTCTTCGCGTGGCGCCAGCGCGAACTTGCACATGAACGCGAAGACGCCGGCGACCGCTGCGACCGATGCGCCCGCAACGGCGCCAGCGAGAAGCGATGCGATGGCTGAGAGAAATGCGATCAGGCCCAGAATGCCGTGACCGCGGTTCATCACATGCTTCACCAGCCGCTCGGCGCGTCCGGTATCGAATGTTGCGAACGCCACCGGCGAGAGCACGAACGAGAACAGCATGATCCAGCCGAGCGATGCGCCGGCGAGGATGATGGCGGTGGCTTGAGCGATAGGTTCCATGCGTGCGCCTTTAGCATGAGTCGGGCGTGTGTTGGCCGTTGCCAAGGTGCAATGAGCGGCGCCTGAGTCCAACGCGCCGCAATCAGCGCGCCGACAGCGCGCGGCGTAGGCGCACGAGAAACGCATCGTCCGCGCTCTCGATCGGAATGAGCGATTGCATGTTGAAGGAGACGCGCTCGCCTGGGTGCGCGTCAAACTCAGCGTCGATCTGCAACGGATAGCCGCCGAACATTCGGTAGAGCCGCCCCATCGAGTCGCGCAGCGCTACGAACCGTTGTCCGACATCGAGCAAGTACGGCGCGTTGCAGGAGCCAAAACCAAGTCCAGCGCCTTCCATCGCGCCGCCGAACGCCATGCCTTGATCGCCCGGACGGTCGAGCACCCAATCGGGCAAGCTGTTCGGATGGCGTGCCGGCGTGGCTTGGCGCATCGAAGATGTGAGTTCGCTCAAGCTATAGCCCGAGATGCGCAGATTGTTCTCGTAGATGGTGTCGCGCGGCGGCGTGTCGTTCTTCAGTGTTTCGACAATCGTAAGTTCGAAGACGAATTCGTCGATGTACTCCGGCATGTGAGCGGGGACATCCGTGTCGCCGTGCTGCCGATACCAATCGCCTTCGGTGAACGTGCGCCGCACGATCCGTCGCTGCGTGATCTCAACGATCTGTATCGTGTCAGCTCTGTCTGCAATCTGTGTTGCGAGATCGCCGCCGACATAGCGGCCATCGTCTTGGTAGTGCGGCGTGGAGCACGCCTGCGCGGGTGTCGCCGCGAGAGCGGTGAGCGCCCACAGCGCCGCCAGGATCGTGCGAAACATGCTCTGCTCAACGCTCCGAAGGCTTTGCCCTAGATCTCTGGGGAAGTGCTGTGCGTCTCCGCCAGTCGCCCCGGCAACGCTAGGTGGATTGGACGCTGAAGGCCAATCACCAAACCGCGCGTTACGGCCGCGATTTTGCTGCACCTGCGATGCGTGCGGCCGCGTGACGGGCGCCCCCAAGGCTGCTAATCCAGCCCCAGAACAACATAAGGGCATAGACCCATGACGTACGCAGCGATCACCGGGTGGGGCAAGTGCATGCCGCCGTCGGTTCTCACCAATGCCGATCTCTCTACCTTCCTCGACACCAATGACGAATGGATTGTCAGCCGCACCGGCATGAAGGAGCGGCGGGTGAGCCACGTCAGCTCCGCAGAGATGGCCATCGTCGCGGCCAAGCGCGCGCTCGCGTGTGCGGGGCTTGAGGCGAAGGACGTGGAGCTCATCGTCTACGGCAGCTGCTCCAATGACGAGCAGGTGCCGAACACGGCCTCTGGCGTGCAAGCAGCGATCGGCGCGACGAAGGCCGCGTCGATGGACGTGAACACCGCGTGCACGAGTTTCCTCTATTCGCTCTCCACCGCGACCGCGATGATCCGCACCGGCGTGGTGAAGAATGCGATCGTGATCGGTGTTGAATGGATTTCGCCGTTCATGGATTGGGACAATCGCAACGTCGCGGTTCTGTTCGGCGACGGCTGCGCTGCGGTCGTGGTGCAGGCGACGGACAAGCAAGAGGGCGTGCTCGGCGAACAGCTTGGTTGCTTGGCCGATGCCCGCCAGACCTTGCGCGTACGCGGCATGGGCACGGCTTACGTCAATCACGGCGTGATGCTGGGCGATACGTCGTGGGATTTCGACGGCCAGGAAATTTTCAAGCGCGCTGTGCAGGGCATGGTGCAGGCGAGCCAGGCCGTCATGGCGAAGTGCGGCGTGACGCCGGATGACATCGATCTGGTCGTGCCGCACCAGGCCAATATGCGCATCATTGACGCTGTCGTGAGCCGCAGCGGCGTGCCGATGGACAAGGTGATGCTGACGGTCGAGCGCTATGGAAACATGAGCGCTGCCACCGTGCCAGTCGCGCTCGCGGAAGCGTTGGAAGAGGGGCGTGTGAAGCCTGGCGCGCTCATTCTGATGCCGGCGTTCGGCGCGGGTCTCACAGTGTGTGCGCATTTGGTGCGCTGGGGCGAGCGTGTGACGCCGCTGGGCGACAGCGATGCGACATTGCCGGCGCCGACGAAGAGCGCGCTGGAGATGATCCAGCACATCCGCGCCGGCAAAACCAACGTGCAGGAACGCTCCGGCGAAGGCCTGCAACGCCCGCGCTTCATCGAGCAGATCTAGCCGCAAAAGCGCCCGGCGGTGAGGCCGGGCGCTTGAGTTTTAAGCGTCTGTCGCTGTTACGGACCGACGTCGAAGTCGGCATTGGTGAGCGCGAGGCCGGTCGCTAACGTGGCAAACTGCACCGCTGCCCCGCCGCCATTGCCGTCGGCGTCGTAGTAGAGCGCGCCAGTGATTGGATCATAGATGATGCGATCATCGGCATCGGCCGCTGCTGAACCGATGACGAAAGCGTTTGCGGCAAGCGTGCCCGTGGGCAGCGTGCTGAATATCGACGCGCTCAAGCTAATGGTGTCAGCCGCGACGTTGAAATCGCCGATCGTATCGATGTTGCTGGGCCCAAGCGCGGTGTTGAACACGAAGGTGTCGGCGTCATTGCCACCGTACAGCGTGTCGCTCCCAAGACCGCCCGAGAGCGTGTCGTTATTGTTGCGGCCATAGAGCGTATCGTCGCCGTCTTCGCCCTGAAGCGAGTCGCCGCCATTGCCGCCATCGAGGAGGTCGTTGGCGGCGCCGCCTAGTGCGAAATCGTCGCCGTCGCCGCCATAGATCGTGTCGATCTCGTCGAAGCCGTAGAGAACGTCAGTGCCCGAACGGCCGTAGAGAACGTCGGAGCCATCGCCGCCGATCAATTGATCATCGTCATTGCCGCCATCGAGCGTGTCATCGCCTTCGGCGCCATTGATGAGATCGTCGCCGTCGCCGCCATAGACGGTGTCGTTACCTCCGTTTGCATCGAATGAGTCTGCGCCGCCGAGGCCGGAAAGCACGTTGTCGTCGTTACTGCCGCCGATGATGTTGGCGAGAATGTTTCCGGTGCCGCTCTGGGCGCCCGTGCCGGTGAGGTAGAGGTTTTCGATGTAAGCGCCGAGCGCGTAGGTCGCCGCGGTAGAATTGACGGTGTCCGTGCCCGCGCTGGCGCTTTCGGCGACGATGTCTGAAGCGCTATCGACAGCATAAGTGTCATCGCCGGCGCCGCCATACATCGTGTCATTGCCGGCTTGACCGTCGAGATAATCGTTACCGGCGCGGCCGTAGATTGTGTCGGCGTCATCGCCCGCGAGCATGTAGTCGTTGTTGTTGCCGCCATCGAGCAAATCAGCGCCGACATTGCCATAGAGTTGATCGTCGCCGTCGCCGCCATAGAGCGTATCGTCGCCAGCTTCGCCATAGAGCAGATCGACGCCGAGCTTGCCGCTGAGGACGTTGTTGCCGGTATTGCCGGTCAGGCGGTTGTTGAGTTCGTTGCCGGTGCCGTTGATGTTGGCCGAGCCGGTGAGATAGAGCCACTCAAGGTGCGCGCCAAGCGTGCGCGTGACTGAGGAAACGACCGTGTCGAAAAGACCGCCAGACGGGCCGGCATTGTCGATGGTGACGTCGCCAGCGTTATCGACATAGTAATCGTCGTCGCCATCGCCGCCATACATGGTGTCGGCCCCGGCCTCGCCGTCGAGTTGGTCTTCTCCGGCGCGCCCGTACAACGTATCGGCATCGTCGCCGCCGAACAGAGAGTCGTTGCCTTCACCGCCATCGAGGAGATCGGTTCCAGTGCCGCCATTGAGCGAGTCATTGCCGCCGATCCCGTTGAGCGTGTCGTTACCGGCATAGCCGTTTATGCCGTCGAATTGCGACGTGCCCGTCAACGTGTCGGCGCCGTCGCCTGTTGAGATGGAGATATAATCGTTGCCGCCCCAATTGCTGAACGTGAAGCCGGACAAGTTCAGAGTCACACCGGTATGGATGTCGCTGCCGTACCAGAAGATCTGATCCGTGCCTGATGAGCCCACGATCTGACTTGTGAGCGAAATGCCGCCGAGTTGGCCGATGCGGATCGATGCGGTGATGACCGTGGCGGGGGCCGTCAAGAACTCGATGCGTTCAATGCTGGAGAAGGTCGTGAAGTAGAAGTCGAAGCTCTGGCCGAGATTGGCGCCTGTGAGACGAAGCGTGTCCGTGTCGGCGCCGCCATTGATGATGTCAACGCCGCCGTCGTGGCTGTCATCGACGACAATAATGTCGTTGCCTGCATCGCCGTTGACCGTGTCGTCGCCTTCGCCGCCGGTGAGCGTATCAGCGCCGCCGCCGCCGTTCAGCGTGTCGTTACCGCCCAGACCGTCAGCGACCTCTGCGGTGCCGTCGCCGGTAAACGTATCGGAACCGGCGGTCGCGCCGGGGCCAGGTGTCCAAGTCCCCATCTCGGTCTTCTCCGTGTGATCTCAGCCTCGCAGGCGCGATCTAAACGAGTGGCGACAAGGGTCGCAATGGAAAAGCGTCAGCGCCTACGAGTTGGATTGTTCCGCTCGTCTCGCTGAACGGGCGCTGAACCTAATCGCGCAGCTTTGCCATGATGATGCTGTCGCGGATGCCGAGGTGTGTCTTCCAGTTGCCGCGCAGCAAACCTTCGCGCTGAAAACCGGCGCGCAGGAAGAGCGAGATTGATGACGTGTTGTCAGGATCGATGTCGGCGCCGATGCGATGCAGGCCGAGCGCTGTGAAGCCGTAGTCGATCACAAGACTCAGCGCCTTCGACGCAAGGCCGCGTCCCGTTGCTTCCGGACGCATGATGATGCCGATGTCAGCGACGCCGTCGCGTTCGACGAATAGCCCGATGCGTCCCAGCGCTTCGCCGCCATTTTCAGTGATCGCCCAGACATGCGCGCCAGGCATGTCGAGCGTCGCGCGGATATAGTCCTGCGTTTCGGCAACATTCTTGTGCGCGGGGCCGGACCAATATTTGTGCGTGTGCGCATCGCCGTGCGCGGCGAATAGCGCCTCGGCGTCGGCGACATCGAGCGAGCGCAGCACGGCGCCGGAAGCAGCGAGAGTAGGGAGGGTCATGGGACCTTGCGTGCGTCGCGCAAATCGGCAGCGTTGTAAATCTGGTCGCGCAAATCGCGCGCGAATGCTGCGCCATTGGCCCCACGCCGCGCGGGATATTGCACGACATGGATGTGCTCGCGGCCCAAGGCTGCGCGCACGGCCAGCTTGGCGACGTCGGAGAGCTCGGCGTCCTCGCGGCAGATAAAGACGAGACCCGAATTCGTGCAGGCTTTTGCGGCTTCGGCGATTTCCCAGGCGACGTGTTCGCTGACGTCGGTCAGGTCGATGATGGCGACATCCACCGCCGCCAGTGACGACGTCACCGCCTCACGCCAGTTCGTATCCGAGATGCGGACGATGGAAGCGCCGCGCGGTCCGCGGCCTTTGCTTATGCGCTCCAGCAAGCGCGGCAGCCGCGGGTAGTCATCGCGCTTGCCACGGAATAGCGCGCCGATCGGGCCGGCCAGAGCGGCCAGTAGCATGACGACTGCCGCACCTGCCATCACGCCAAAGAAAAGCCCGACGATCAGCAACATCCCGATCGCCAGCAGTGCGAGGAAGCCGCCGAAGATTTGGCCCACTGCTTCTTGGAAACTTTCGGCTTGCTCGCGGTTTGCGACTTCGGCCACCGCGCCCTGCCAGCCTTGCCAAATCGCAAAAGCAATCAGCGCCGTGATCGGAATGAACAAAAGCCAAAACATCGGCGCCAAGCGATTGCGGCGTTGTTCGAGTGAAAGCTGTACATCGCGGTCTTGCAGTGTGAGCGCAGCGACACCGTCGCGGGAGAGCCTATCAATCACGCGTGAGGTGCGGAAGGTGTCGCCATTCTCGGCCTGGAAGCGGCGCAGCCACATGGCTTGCACGCGTTGCGGCGTGAGTGCTGCGCGCACCGCATCGAAGGTCCAGCGTGCGACGATGAAGAAGAGCAGGGAGAACACCGCCAACAGGCCGAGCACGACGTAGCCGCCGTCGCTGGCGAGCGTTTCGCGCTGGTCGGTCACGAGCTCATAGCCGAGAAAGCCGAGCACGCCGATCATCGCAAGCGCCGGCAGCGATGCAGCGAACGCAAAGAAATTGGCGACGCCGCGATCGCGGCCGATGCGCTTCGAAACGCTCATTGTCTGTCCCCTGAGCCGACTATAGCGCAGCCGAAGCGGCGGTGTCATGTCGGACACGCAAAGCGCGAGTAGCGGCGCTAGACTTCCGCCTTCGCCCGTTCGCTCGCGCGAACCTTGACGCTTTCGCTGCGCAGTTGGCCACAGGCGGCGAGGATGTCGCGGCCGCGCGGTGTGCGGATCGGTGAGGAATAGCCGGCGCGATTCAGCACTTCGGCGAATTTCTCGATCGTCTCCCAATCCGAGCACTCATAGTTCGTGCCGGGCCAGGGATTGAACGGGATGAGATTGATCTTCGCCGGAACGCCCGCGAGCAACTTCACCAGCGCTTTGGCTTCCGGCAGCGAGTCGTTGACGCCCTTCAGCATCACATACTCGAACGTCACGCGCTTAGCGTTGTTGAGGCCGGGGTAGGAGCGGATCGCTTCGAAGAGTTCTTCGATCTGATATTTCTTGTTCAGCGGCACCAGCTGGTTGCGCAGCTCGTCATTGGTGGCGTGCAGCGAGATCGCCAGCATCGCGCCAGTGCGGTCGCCCAGCTCTTTGATGCGTGGCGCCACGCCCGCGGTGCTCACTGTGATGCGGCGGCGACCGATCGAAATGCCGTCGCCATCGGAAATCACGTCGATCGCGGCGTCGACATTGTCGAGATTATAGAGCGGCTCGCCCATGCCCATGAACACGATGTTCGTCAGCTGGCGTTCGCCGTCATTGAGCGGACGCTCCTGCGTCGGCCATTCGCCGAGCGCGTCGCGCGCGATCATGACTTGCGTGACGATCTCGGCGGCGGAGAGGTTGCGCACCAGCTTTTGCGTGCCGGTGTGGCAGAAGGTGCAGTTCAGCGTGCAGCCGACTTGGGATGAGACGCACAGCGCGCCCGCCTTGCCGACACCAGGAATGAACACGGCTTCCGCCTCAACGCCGGGCCCCAAGCGGATGAGCCATTTGCGCGTGCCGTCGGTCGAGATTTGCTGCGTGACGATTTCGGGGCGCGCCAGCGTGTAGTTCTCATCGAGCGTCGCGCGCAGATCCTTGGCGACGTTGGTCATCGCGCCGAAATCGGTGACGCCATAATGATAGATCCAGCGCCACAGCTGCTCGGCGCGCATCTTGGCCTTCTTGGCCTCTACGCCGACAGCAATAAGCTTCTCAGCCAGCTCAGCTTTGGTCAGGCCGGCCAGCGAAGCCTTCGCGTTGGTGGAAATAAGGGTGGTCACGAGCCGGGTTATGGGGAGCTTGGACCGCGCCCGCAATCCCCAACGCCGTTGAGGGGCTTTGCATCAATGCTTGCTGAGGCAGTTTTGACAGCTCTAGGGTCGTCCGCGTGTTCCCAAGAGGAGGGTGAAGGCAATGCAAGGCTACGATCCGTACAGCAGCGACCCGAGCGCGCTCGCCGGCATTATGGGTGTGATGGGCATCATCTGGCTCGTCGTCATCGTGTTTTTCGTCTTCCTGTATTGGAAGATTTTCTCGAAGGCCGGCTATTCGGGTTGGTTGGCTTTGCTGATGCTCGTGCCGCTGGCCAACCTCATCCTGTTTATCTGGTTCGCCTTCGCTGAATGGCCGGTCGTCCGCCAAGCTAGAGGTCAAACACCGCAACCCTAGCGCCGTTTCTTCAGCGCCTCTGTCATGTCCGGCGGCGGGCCGCCGGGCATGATGGGGCGGGCGGGATAGCCGCCGTGCGCGAGCAGGCGGTCATACATAACGAGCGCGCCGGCGAGGCCGACATTGATGCAGAACTTCGTCGGTATCTTCACGATGTGCTGACACTTGGAGACCAGTTCGTCCGAGAGCGAACCGCGCTCCCTGCCGAGCACATACGCCGCCGCCTGCGGATGCTGGAAGCGCGGCAGTTCCACGGCATCGTCGGTCAGTTCGATACCAACCAGCGCGCAGCCTTTCGGCAGCCGCATCGAGTCGAGCGTGTCGTACGGATAATACGGCATGTGATCGAAGCTGCGTGAAGTGTCGCTGTTGTAGGCCTCGCGCACTTTCGGGTGGGCGTTGATGGTGAAGAAGAAGCTCGCGCCAAACGCATGCGCCGTGCGCATCAGCGCGCCGAGATTCATCGGCTTCGACATTTCTTCAGCGCCAATGCCAAAATAGCCGCGCATTATTGCACCGTCTCGCATTGGCTGGCAGCGCCGCTGGTGATGCGGCTCAACGTGGCCGACGAGCCGTTCTGCTCGAACGTCACCGCGCCATTGGTATTTGCGTCGCTCGCGCGGTCATAAGGCAGGAACAGCGTGTTATCGTAGAGAAACATCACGACGCATTGCGTATTGGGATCGTGGCGCACGGAGAATTCGAGCCCGTCCGTGCAAGTATAGCCGATCGCATCGAGCGTAGACTCGCACGGCGCGTTATCGGGCGCGATCTGGCCGGAGTGCGCGCTTTGTTGCGCGCAGCCCGCTGCGACGGCGCAAACGGCTACAAGCGCCAGCACTCGCATTAGCTCAGGCCTTGGGACAGGAGCGGGCAGGTTGTGTTTGCCCAGGTATCGATCGGACGCGCTTCAGTTAGCGCGCGCGTCGCGCCGTTCTCATTATCCCACACGGCCTGGTCGACGAGATGCTGCGTGCGCAGCCAGTCGTAGCGCAGATAGGTGCAGACATGGCCGGCGGGCTCGTCGGTCGCGCCGGGGCTCAAGACGTAGCCATACGCCTCCGTGCTCATGAGCTGGCGCGATGAAACCAGAACGCCGCGCCCAGTCGCATACGACGCCAACCACGCCGCAGCGATAAGGACGACGAGACCGATCAAAACTCTAAGCAAAGATCACCACAAGCGCGGCATCGGCAGCCAGCCGGCGCGGCTGCAATTTTCGTATGGCCCACCGCTGACGCCCGTGAGTGAAGCGCGGCCGCGATCGACGCTGTAGGTCGCGGCGCCATTCGAGTAAGCGCCTTCGCCGCTTGGCGTCAGGCGATTGGTTTGGCCACCTGCGTACACTTCAACAGCGCCCGCCACTTCGCGCAGGCTGAACTCTTTGTCCGCTGCGCAGCGCCACTCGGTGCGCCGGCCTTCGGCAAAATTGTGCGACACGCAAGCCGAGAGCAAAAGCGCGCTGGCAATGATGATGAGCTTCTTCATCTCGTCCTCTGTTCTCGATCTTAGCCGCGACGGCAGTTCGTGTACGGCCCGCCGCGTGCGCCACCCAAGGCGCCGTCGTTGGAATACATCACCGTGCCGTTGCTGTAGCGCCCGGCGCTGGTGGCGGGGAGCGTATACACCTGGCCCGCTGCAAAGACCTCAGCTGCGCCTTCGCCGTTGATGCGCACCGAATAGGCGGCGCCGCCATCGCAGGTCCAATCGGTGCGCGGCCCGCCGGGACCGGGCGCGGATGCGCACGCGGCGAGCGAGAGGAGGGCGGCGGCGAGCAGGAACTTTTTCATCGGATCACCTGAAGGTTTTGACTTCGCGAAGGCCGGAAGATGTCGCGATTCCGCGCTTCATGCCCTGTGAATTGAACGGTGCGGCGACATTTCCGGCCGCGTCCACAGCGATCAAGCCGCCTTGGCCGCCCAGATTGAGCACATCGTCCATCACCGCTTGCGCCGCGTCGGCAAGGCTCGCGCCCGCATATTCGATGCGGGCCGAAACATCCGCCGCCGCGTTCACGCGCATGAAGTATTCGCCGAGGCCGGTGCAGGACACCGCTGCGCGCGCATCGGCCCAGCAGCCAGCGCCGATGATCGGCGTATCGCCGACGCGGCCTGGCATCTTACCTTGGATGCCGCCGGTTGAGGTGGCGGCAGCGAGCCGGCCCTTCGCGTCGCGCGCCACTGCGCCGATCGTGCCGGCGCCGGCAAGGCCGCTGGCGGCGGTTTTGTAATAGCTCTTCGGATCTTCGACGCGGGCAAAGCCGTTAGCGCTCGCGAACGCGTCGGCGCCCTTGCCGGTGAGCAGAACGTGGCTCGTCTTCTCCATCACGCCGCGCGCGACGCGTATGGGGGAGAGAAAACCGCGCAATGCAGCAACAGCGCCTGCAGCGCGCGTCTCACCATCCATGAGCGATGCATCGAGTTCAACTTCGCCATCGCTATTGGGCGCCGAGCCCTTGCCAGCTTGGTGCAAGCCGGATGCTTCCAGCGCTTCAGCCATCGCGGTGACGACATCGAGCGCGCTTTCGCCGCGCGCCAGCATGCCAGCGCCTTCTTCAAGAAGGCTCGCCATATGTTCTTCTTCTTGGCGATACACACGCTCAGCGATAGCGCCGGCGCCGCCGTGAAGGGCCAAAGCCCAAATCGTGCTCATGGCGCGGCTTATAACTGCTTCGCTACGGGGCGTCTTGGTTTGTCGTCGTCACATTTCTGGAACCGCCGCCGAAAATCCCGTTCCGCCAGCCGACATAAAGCGCGATCAGCGTCGCTGTGGGGATGAAGCCGTCGGCCTGATCTGTGACGTCGACCAGCTCCCAGGCGTTGACGAGGCCCGCAGGCCCCCAAAGAGCCCACAGCACAACCGTGCCGATGCCATCTGTGACGGTTCCGAAGATCGGAATGCGGCCGAAGGTGAAGTCGGCAAGGTCGATCGCGATCGAGAGCGCAAGGCGCCAGAAGAAGCCGGAACGGGTCATGCGCACCTTCCATCGCGGCACGTTGCCGAGGGCGCTAGAATGCCCGAAGAAGACGGCGAAGCAAAGTCGAGGACGACCCATGAAAGCGCTGCTCAGCACCAAGATCGGCCCACCCGAAGCTCTTGAATATATCGACGCGCCCGATCCGGTCGCGGGTGAGGGCGAAGTGGTGGTCGCGGTGAAGGCCGCGGGCGTGAACTTTCCCGACGCGCTGATCATCGAAGATAAATACCAGTTCAAACCCGAGCGGCCGTTCTCGCCGGGTGGCGAAGTGGCGGGCGTGGTCGAAAGTGTCGGTCCGGGCGTGACGAGCGTGAAGGTTGGTCAGCGCGTGATCGGCTCGTCCGGTTGGGGCGGTTACGCGGAGAAGATCAAACTCCCGGCACAACGCATCATGCCGATCCCGGACGCGATGCCGTTCGATGAAGCGAGCGCGTTCATCCTCACCTATGGCACCTCGTATTACGGCCTCAAAGATCGCGGTCAGCTGAAGGGAGGCGAGACGCTTCTTATTCTCGGCGCTGCTGGCGGTGTCGGCGTTGCGGCGATTGAGCTTGGCAAAGCTATGGGCGCGCGCGTGATCGGCGCGGTATCGAGCGAAGAGAAAGCTGCGTTCGCGCGCGAAGCCGGCGCTGACGGCACGGTGATCTATCCGCCGGGCGCGTTTGCGAAGGAGCAGAGCAAGGCGCTGGCGGAAGCGTTCAAGACCGCAACGGGCGGCGGCGCTGACGTTGTGTACGACGCAGTTGGCGGTGATTATTGCGAGCCTGCACTGCGCGCGATGAATTGGAATAGCCGCTATCTCGTGATCGGCTTCCCAGCCGGCATCCCAACGCCGCCGCTCAATCTCACACTGCTGAAGAGCTCATCCATCGTTGGCGTGTTCTGGGGTGCGAGCGTCGCGCGTGAGCCGAAGCTGCACGAGGGCAATGTGCGCGATCTCTTCAAGATGTACGCCGAAGGCAAGATCAAGCCGCGCATCTCGGCGCGCTATCCGTTGGCTGAAGGCGGCAAGGCGATCCGCGCGCTGATGGATCGCAAAGCGACGGGCAAGCTCGTCGTGACGATGGAATAGGCGAGGGACACTCAATGCAAAGACGCGGTTTCGTGGCGCTAGTGATGGCGCTGGTTTTGGCTGCATGCGCCGGCGCGCCGGATGCGCCGAGCTTCAGCTCTGATCGCATCAGCGTTGTCACGCGCGGGTCGGGCCAGGACGTGATCTTCATCCCGGGCTTGAGCTCATCGCGCGATATCTGGAACACAACCGCCGATGCGCTCGGCCCCGGCTATCGCGTGCACTTGGTGCAATTGAATGGCTTTGCAGGTGCGCCCGTCGGCGGCGCGGGCGAGGGGCCGGTGGCTGCGCCCGCTGCAGAAGAAATCGCGCGTTACATTCGAGAAACTGGGCTCGAAAGGCCCGCTGTGATCGGCCACTCGATGGGTGGTTCGATCGGCATGATGCTGGCGGCGCGCCATCCCGATGCGGTCGGCAAGCTCATGGTCGTCGACATGTTTCCGTTCATGGGCGCGATGTTTGGCGGCCCGAACGCGACGCGCGAACAGCTGACGCCAATCGCCGATCAAATCCGCACCGCCATGGTTGCAGCGCCGCAAGGCGTTGTCTCGCCGCAAACCGAGGCCACGATAAATTCCATGGTGCGCACGGAAAGCGCCCGCGCGCAGATCATCGAGCATTCGCGCGCCAGCGACAACACGGTGAGCGCCAATGCGTTTCACGAGCTGATCGTCACCGATCTGCGCCCTGAACTCGCCAACATCAACGTCCCATTCACGGCGCTCTACGTCATCCCGCCGGCCGCGCCGATCACGCCTGAGCAATACGACATGTTCATGCGCGCCAGCTACGCCAATATCCCGCAAGCGCGCATCGTGAAGATCGAGAACAGCTACCACTTCATCATGATCGATCAGTTCGAGCTGTTCATGCGCGAAGTGCGGACGTTCTTGGCGGAGTGAAAGCCGATGGTGCGGTGGGGCGCGGCGGCATGTCTGATGATTCTCATGATGGCGTGCAGCCCGCCGGCGCAGACTGTCGCGCTATGTGAGCTCGGTGCTCGCGATTTCAATGGCCAGCTTGTCCGCGTGCGCGCCCAGGCCATTTCCACTAGGCATGGTGTCCTGCTTGTCGATTCATCGTGTGTCGCGAACCAGGTTTGGCTGGAAAGTGCTGACCAAATTCAGACGACGCCCGAAGAAAACGCCTTCTTCGACGCGATTTCGCGCAACCAAGAATGTCACATCGGAGAAGATTGGGTCGACGTAACGGGCACGATAGAACATGGTCGCCGCGAACACCCGGTGCTGCGTATCGCCACGTTGCACGGCTATGAACTTAACGAGGTTCCGCGCCCAGATTGGCGACTAGCCTGCGCTCAGCGCGACTGAAAGCCCGCCAGCACTTCACACACCCAGCGCGCCGCCGTCAGCGCGCTGATATTCGCGACATCCAAGCTCGGATCAAACTCCGTCAAGTCAACGCTGCGCACCAGCGGATGCGCGCAGATCGCGCGCGTCGCTTCGAAGAACTCACGCGGTGAACATCCGCCAGGCCGCGCACCCGGCGCGCCGGGCATGTGCGCGCGTTCGATGGCGTCGATGTCGAAATCGACGTGGATGGCGTCGCATTCTGTTGAAAGACGATCCAGCGCTTGCAAGCATTGCTCAGCAAAGCCACCGCTGACGCACTCGGCCATCGTGACGACGTGAATGCCCGCCGCTTTCGCTTTGCCGTGCGCCTTCTTTGTGTTGGCGAACGCGAGCAGGCCGACTTGCGCGATGTTCTTGCCCGGCAGGCCATCTTCCAGCAGCGCTTGGATCGGATTGCCGTTGGTGAGGCCGCAATCGGTGTCACGCAGATCGAAATGCGCATCGAGCGTTAGCACGCCAGCGCGTTGGAGCGTGGGATCGAGTGCGTGGACGCACGGTCGCGTCACGGCGTTGTTGCCGCCCAGTACGATTGTGAGGGCGTGTTTCTTCGTCAGCGGCGAAATGCACGCCATCAGCGGCGCGAGCGCGCCCGCTGGTTCTACGTCGCGGATGTCCGCATCGCCCGCATCGAAGATGCGTAGGCTGGACAGGTCCGTTTCCGTCTCCACATCATAGACGCTCATCCGCTTCATCGCCGCGCGCACCGTCTCCGGCGCCAGATCGCAGCGGCCGGGCGTAATCGAGCCCAAGCCCAGCGGCGCGCCGATGAGCGCGATCGGCGCGGTGTCATCCTGCGTCAGCAGATCGGCGGCGGAGAACCAGGAGCGGCAATCTGAGTCGGTCATGCGAGCGTGCTAGCATTCCGCTTTTCGCGAGGGGAGGGGGCGTGTAGAGCAAAGCGATGTGGGACACGCTCTGGGTTGACGCCAATCTGGCGACGATGCGCGAAGGCGGCGCGCCGTATGGTGCGATTGAGCGAGGCGCGGTCGCGGCCAAGGACGGCAAGATTGTCTGGGTTGGGTACGCCGCCGATTTGCCGGGGCACGCCGTCGACCTCGCGCGCGAGGTGCGCCGTTGCGACAATGCCTGGATCACGCCGGGTTTTGTCGATTGCCACACGCATTTGGTGTTCGGCGGCGATCGCGCGCGCGAATTCGAGATGCGGCTGCAAGGCAAAAGCTACGAGGAGATTGCGCGCGCGGGTGGGGGGATTGTCTCTACCGTTGCTGCAACGCGCGCGGCTTCGAAGGAAGAGCTCACTGAAAGCGCCGCCAAGCGTCTCGCAGGTTTAACACGCGAAGGCGTAACCACCGTCGAAATCAAATCCGGCTACGGCCTCGATCTCGAAACCGAGATCAAAATGCTCGAAGCGGCGGGCGATCTTGCGAAAGCTGGCAATGTTCGTGTGAAGCGCACTTTCTTAGGCCTCCACGCCTTGCCGCCGGAATTCAAAGAAGATCGCGCCGCTTACGTGCAACTCGTCGCCGACGTGATGATCCCGGCGATTGCATCCCAAGGCTTGGCCGACGCGGTTGATGCGTTCTGCGAGAACATCGGTTTCACGGCGGAGGAGGTGGACTACGTTTTCTCCGCCGCAATCGAAAACGGCCTCGCGGTGAAGCTGCACGCTGAGCAGCTCAGTAATCAGCATGGCGCCGAACTTGCCGCGCGTTACGGCGCGTTGAGCGCCGATCACCTTGAACATCTTGATGATGCGGGCGTTGCGGCGATGGCGGCGAACGGCACAGTCGCCGTGCTGCTTCCCGGCGCGTTCTATTTTCTGCGCGAAACCAAGTTACCGCCGATCGAGGCAATGCGCGCGGCCGGAGTTCGCATGGCCGTCGCCAGCGACTGCAATCCCGGCACCTCGCCGATGACCTCGCCGCTCGCTGCGCTCAACATGGCGTGTACGTTCTTCCGCCTGACGCCCGAAGAAGCGCTCGCCGGCATCACGCGTGAAGGCGCCCGGGCGCTGGGCATGTTGGAGGATGCCGGCACGCTTGAGGTCGGCAAGGCCTGCGATCTCGCGATCTGGAATGTCGGCTCACCCGCCGAACTGAGCTACTGGCTCGGCGCGCCGCTGATGCGCGAGCGCGTGGTGGGCGGACAGGTGGACGCTTCGGCGAACACGCGCTAACACGCCCGCAAATAGGGAGTTTCAGATGAATCCGCGTCACGACGCATCGCGCGTGATCCGCGCTCCGCGTGGAAAAGAGTTGAGCTGCAAGTCGTGGCTCACGGAAGCTGCGCTGCGCATGCTAATGAACAATCTCGATCCGGATGTCGCTGAGCATCCGGAAGAGTTGGTGGTCTATGGCGGCATCGGCCGCGCGGCGCGTGATTGGAAGAGCTACGATCGGATCGTCGAAACGCTGCGCCGTCTCGAAGAAGACGAAACGCTGCTGATTCAATCGGGCAAGCCTGTCGGCGTGTTCAAAACGCACGTGGATGCGCCGCGTGTGTTGCTCGCGAACTCGAACTTGGTGCCGAAATGGGCGACGTGGCAGCACTTCGACGAACTCGATCGCAAGGGCCTCATGATGTACGGCCAGATGACGGCCGGCTCTTGGATTTATATCGGCACGCAAGGCATCGTGCAGGGAACGTACGAGACGTTCGCCGAAATGGGTCGCAAACATTTCGGCGGCGATTGGACGGGCAAGTGGGTGCTCACTGCCGGTCTCGGCGGCATGGGCGGCGCGCAGCCGCTCGCGGCCGTGATGGCTGGCGCGTGTTGTTTGGCTATCGAGTGCCAAAGCGATCGCATCGATAAACGTCTGCAGACGCGTTATCTCGATAAGCGCGCCGAGACGCTGGATTCCGCGCTCGCGATGATCAACGAGGCGTGTGCGAAAGGCGAGGCGATCTCGGTTGGCTTGCTTGGCAACGCGGCAGAGATTTTGCCGGAGATGGTCAAGCGCGGCGTTCGCCCGGACGCGGTGACGGATCAAACTTCGGCGCACGATCCGGTGAATGGCTATCTGCCCGCTGGTTGGAGCGTTGAGCGCTGGGTGCAAACGCGGGCGCAAAATCCGGAAGCCGTCGCCGAAGCGGCGCGCGCGTCGATGGCCGTGCACGTGCGCGCGATGTTGGCGTGGCACGAGCAGGGCGTGCCGGTCGTCGATTACGGCAACAACATTCGCCAAGTCGCGAAAGACGAGGGCGTCGAGAACGCGTTCGATTATCCTGGCTTCGTGCCCGCCTATGTACGTCCGCTCTTCTGCCGTGGCATCGGTCCATTCCGTTGGGCGGCGTTGACCGGCGATCCGGCTGACATCGCTAAGACCGACGCGAAAGTGAAAGAGCTGATCCCGAACGACGCGCACCTGCATCGCTGGCTCGACATGGCGAAGGAGCGCATTGCGTTCCAAGGCTTGCCTGCGCGGATTTGCTGGGTTGGTTTGGGCCAGCGTCATCGCTTGGGCCTCGCGTTCAACGAAATGGTCGCGCGGGGCGAGATCGGCCCGCTGGTGATTGGCCGCGATCATTTGGACTCTGGCTCAGTTGCATCGCCGAACCGCGAAACCGAGCGCATGAAAGATGGCAGTGACGCCGTCAGCGATTGGCCGTTGCTCAATGCGTTGCTCAACACGGCGGGCGGCGCGACGTGGGTGTCGCTGCATCATGGCGGCGGCGTCGGCATGGGCTATTCGCAGCACTCGGGCGTCGTCATCGTGTGCGACGGCAGCGAGGCCGCATCGAAGCGCATCGCGCGCGTGCTTTGGAACGACCCAGGCACCGGCGTCATGCGTCACGCCGATGCGGGCTACGACGAAGCGATCCAATGCGCGAAAGAGCAGGGGTTGGATCTGCCTTCGCTGGGCTAACAACCCAACGGGTCCATCATCCAACCGAGCAGATCGCCGCTGGCGCTGCGCACCTCCGGCGCTTCATAGCATTCGCCGCCAGGATTCTCGCCGGGGCCGCGCACGAAGATCGCTGCGCTTTCGGACGCAACACGAAGCGTCTCGCTGCGAGCGCCGAAGCTCAGAACCTCCGGCGTAGCGCCGGGCGCCACGGTGCAGTCGAACGCATCGCCTGCGGAGAGCCGAACGAGCATGTTTCCATCCGCTTGCTGCCCCGCATACGTGACCCAACGCGTCTCGGGCGAGCGCGCGATGCAAGCGTCGATCTGAGGCATCAGTGCGATCAGTTGATGATCCCAGCGCATCGCGGCGCAGCCTTCGTAGCGATCAGTGATGTGCGTAACGGTCGCGCGCATCGGGTATGTGACGCTGTCCTGTGTGCAGGGTTCTTCCACGAGATCGATCGTGAGTTCGCCGGAGGCGAGGCGATAGCCGGTTTCCACCGTTTGCGGCGGCGCCCACGCTTCAGTGATCTCGACCGGTTCGGCGCCGTCATCCACGACGAACGAAATCGCCTGTGGATCGGGATCAGCGTTGTACGACCAGTTTTCACCGTTAGCGATGATGGCGCCGACCGACAGCACACGCTCGTTCGGATCGGGTGCATCCTGGGAGCTTTCTGTGCTCGCCCCGCACGCCGCAAGCATGAGCGCTGCAGCTGCAATCATCAAACGCATCGCATTCCCCTCACGAAGCAAACACCGCCAGCACAACGCCCCAGACGATCAGCACCTGCGCGGCGACGTATGTCCACCACACAACCGGCGCGGTGATACGGCGCTGTGGCGCATCCGCTGGCAAGCGGAAAAGCTCTGCCGCCAGGACGAAATCGCTCACCACGAAGAAAAGCGCGCCGGCGATCGCGGGCCACGCCGCCCACGGCATCCACATCGCCATGCACGCCATTGCCGTGATCATCCCGGCATAGACCATTGCGCCGAGCCGCGTGCTTCCGAGATCGCGGCGCAGGAATGAGAGCATGATCGCGCCGACCAGCACGGCGAATGGCGCGTAGAGCAGTGGAGCGGGCGGCGGTGTGGCGCCCGCGCCGAGGAGTGACGTGAACATCGCCGATAGAGCGCCGGGCATGAACGTGATCACGACGAAGTACGGCAATAGCATGCCCATCGCGAACAGCAGAAACACAGCAGCGGCGGTGCTGAACGGATTGGTCCGCAGATCATCGCGCCACAGCCAGGCCAGTACGCCAAGCGTGAACACTATGACTGCCAGCAGGAGGGCATAGCGCGGCTCAAGTGGTGTGTTGTCTCCCGAGAAGAACCAAAGGCCCGCGAAGATGACGAAGTAGAGCAATTGCGTGAGCAGGAATGACACGATGCCGAGTGGCAGCGTCCACGCCTTGTCGAACGCCAAAAAGAAGTCGCCGAACGCCGCAGCGATGAGCGCGAGCAAAAGCGGGGGAGGGGCGCCTGCGATAACGAAGCCGCCAGCCATGGCGCCCATGAACGTCGTTTTGACCAGCGCGCGTATCCAGGTACGCGGCCGGTTCAGGAAATACGTCCCATACGCTAGGGCAGCCGCGGCGCTCACCGCCATCAGCGACCAAAACGCAATTCCGAACGTCATGCCCATTTTAGTCTTCCGATTCCGGCGTGGTTCAGGTGAGACTACTAGCCTGAAGACTGGGTTTGAGGGGAGTGCTGATATGGCGTCCAGACTTTGGCGCTTGAAAATGTTGGCTGCGGCTTCGGTCGCGGCATTGATCGCGGCCTGCGCCACGCCGCCGCCGACGATGGAAGAGCTGGAAGCGCAGGCGTGGGCCAATGTGCAGCGCCTAGATACGCCTTACGGATATGAAGAGTATCTGCGCCAGTACGGCGACTGGCCGAACGCGCAAAGCGCGCGTCTGCGGATCGAGAATTTGATGCGCGAAGAGCGCGCCGCCTGGTCGCGCGCGCGTCAGATCGATACTGAAGAGGCGTACATCAGTTATCTCGGCAATTATCCGTGGGGCGCCGATGCGCAACGCGCGGATGAGCGCCGTGCGCAACTGGCAGCGCCGCGGCTTGCCGCGGAAGAACGCGCCGCTTGGGCGGACGCTTCGCGGATTGATCGCATCGAGGCCTACGAAGGTTTTCTCAACGCATGGCCGAACGGCGCCAATTCTGAGCGCGCGCGTAGCCGGTTGGAGTACCTTTGGGGTACGGACGAAGGCGCTTGGGTCCGCACACGGCGGCTGAACTCGCCTGGCGGTTACGCCGACTTCCTGCGCGCTTACCCGCGTTCACCTTACGCGATCGAAGCGCGTGCAGCGCTTGACGCGTTCCAACGTGAAGACGATTACGCCTGGGATCGCGCGCGTCGTGCGAACAACATTCGCGATCTTGAGCGCTATCTGCGCGATTTCCCGGATGGCTATCACCGCCGCGACGCAGAGCGTGCGATCAGCCAGATCCGTCGCGATGATCGCAGCGCCTACGATCGCGCCGCGCGCATCGATACGATCATTGCGTACGAAGATTATCGCCGCGCCTGGCCGGATGGCGATTATCGCGACGACGCCTCGCGCCGCATCCGCCAGTTGCGCGACGCGCAAACATCGCCGCCACCCGCACCACCGCCGCCGCCTGTGACGCCGCCACCGGGGCCGCCGCCACCGCCGGTAACGCCGCCGCGCCCGCCGCGTCCGCAACCGCCCGGTCCGCGCCCGCCATCACCGCCGCCACCACCGCCACCGCCGCCGGTGATCGACCCACCGTCGCCGCCCGCGCCTCCACCGGTTGCGCCGCCTCCACCGGCGCCACCGCCACCTCCACCGCCGCCACCGCCACCGCCGCCACCGCCGCCAACGCCGGTGGACGATGACGAGGACACTGATCCGGGCACGGTGCAGCCCAACTGACGCAGCGCGACATTGCGCTCACGCGCGCCGCCGGTATGAAAGCCAGCGGCGCGCGTTTCGTTGCGCCCAACAAAGTTTGAAGTGGGAGGAAACGATGCGTCTTTCGTCGGATATCGCGGCTGTCGTCACCGGCGGCGCGTCGGGCTTGGGTAAGGCGACAGCTGCAAAGCTGCGCGCGGCGGGCGTGAAAGTGGCGCTGTTTGATCGCGATGAGGATCGCGGCGTCGCGACCGCGAGTGAACTCGGCGCAACCTTCTGCAAGGTGGATGTCACCAGCGACGAAAGCGTCGACGCTGGTTTCGAAGCGGCGCGTAAGGCCAATGGCCAGGAGCGCATCCTGGTGAACTGCGCCGGCATCGGTTCCGCGATGAAGACCGCCAGCCGCTCGAAGGATACGGGCGACATCAAGCACTTCCCGCTCAACATTTTTGAGCTGACCATTCAGATCAATCTGATCGGCACGTTCCGTTGCGTCGCGAAATCCGCCGCCGGCATGCTGACGCTCGATCCCGTCGAAGGCGACGGCCGCGGCGCGATGGTGATGACGGCGTCGGTTGCCGCTGAAGATGGCCAGATGGGGCAGGCCGCGTATTCCGCTTCAAAAGGCGGCGTTGTCGGCATGACGCTGCCGATCGCGCGCGATCTCTCGGGCGAGGGCATTCGCATCAACACGATCCTGCCGGGCATCTTTGAAACGCCTTTGATGATGGGCGCGCCGGAGAAAGTGAAAGAAGCGCTCGCCGCTTCAGTGCCGTTCCCGAAGCGCTTGGGCCGTCCTGAAGAGTACGCTTCGCTCGCCCTCGAAATGATCCAAAACCCATATTTCAATGGCGAAGACGTGCGTATCGACGGCGCCATCCGCATGGGTCTGCGCTAAGCGCGCCTAACTTCTTTCCAGCGTTTAACACCCATTCCCGGGACGCGGCGTAGCCGCGGGCCCGGGAGCCATAACCACGCATGGTTCCGCGTTGAGCGCGGCTGTTCCAGCGTGAAAACCTTCAAACAAGCGTGTTTATGGGTCCGGGACTGTGCTTAGCGCATCCGGGAATGGGTCAGGGCTGATTCGCGCGCACCTACGAAAAGCTCGAAACCAGTGGGTTTTGCACAACATCCGGCGGTCGCTGGCGGCTAAAACCGCTGCAAATCGGCTTTTTTGCGTTGCGACTCAGAGCCGGCAAGTGCAGAGAATCCGCCGCTAACGCCAAAAAGCCGCATTTTCCGGGCTTTTTGGCGCATCTGAAGAGAGGCGCGGTCACGCTCCATCAAGAATTGGATGGCATCACTCATGGGCCGGCGGAAACAAGGGTCGAGAAGAAACCCGCGTATTACCGGCGGTTTCGTTGAGTTTAACACAAGACAACCTTTGAAGAGGAAACTGTAAGATGGCCCGCAAAGCAGCAAAGAAAGCTACCAAAGCAAAGAAGGCTCCGGCTCGTAAGAAGGCCGCAGCGAAGAAGGCCGCCGCTCCGGCGAAGGCCGTGAAGGTCACGGCTGTTGCCGGCAAGACCGTCACCGCAAGCGCTCTGCTCCAGTCGGTCGCCGATCACCTCGGCGTCAAGAAGTCGGAAGCAAAGGCCATGGTCGAAGGCTACACGGATGTCGTGAAGGCCTACGTCATGAAGGGTTCGAAGGTGAAGATCGGCGATATCGGCATGATCATGATCCGCGCCCGCAAGGCCCGCATGGGCCGCAACCCGCAAACGGGTGAGCCGGTGAAGATCAAGGCGTCGAAGAAGCTGGCGTTCCGCCAGTCGGCCGTGATGAAGGCCCAAGTGATGGGCGGCCGCTAAGAGCGGACGTCGTCATTTGAGACGCTATAGAAGTTAGCAATGACCTCATTCCGAGGTTGTCGAGACGGCCGGCGCACTACGAAGCGCCGGCCGTTTTCGTGACTTGATCGGCGCCGCGCTGCGTCCTATTTCGCGCTTACTCAACCACGAAAGGCGAGAGGCAATGGATATCCGCTGAGCAAACCCGTTTGTTTTGCCCGCAAGGATTCCGAATGCCCGCCATTACCGTTTCCAATTTGAGTTGGTCTACGCCCGATGGGCGGACGCTCTTTTCCGATCTCGATCTAAGCTTTGTTGCTGAGCGCACCGGCCTCGTTGGCCGCAATGGCGTCGGCAAGACGACGCTCATGAAGATCATAGCCGGTGAGCTTACGCCGCTGAGCGGCGCCGTTTCCGTCAGCGGCCGCATCGCTGCGCTGCGCCAGGCCGTGCAAGTGCGCGAAGGCGAGGCCATCGCCGATCTCTTTGCCGTTCGCGAAGCGTTGGCGCTGCTCGCGCGCGCCGAGGCGGGTGAGGCGAGCGAGGCCGATCTTGCTGCTGCCGACTGGACGTTGGAATCGCGGATGAGCGCCGCCCTGGCGCGCATTGGCCTCAATGCGGACGCTAACACGCATCTGTCTGCACTGTCAGGCGGGCAGCGCACGCGCGCGGCGTTGGCCGCACTCGTCTTCGCTGAGCCGGATTTCCTGCTGCTCGACGAGCCGACAAATAATCTCGACCGCGAAGGCCGCGCCGCCGTCGCTGATCTACTAGCGGACTGGCGCGCCGGCGCCATCGTCATCAGTCACGACCGCGATCTGCTCGATACGATGGACGCGATCGTTGAGATGACGACACTCGGAGCCCAGCGTTACGGCGGCAACTGGACGGCGTACCGCGAACGTAAAGCGCATGAACTCGCCGCCGCCGAGCACGATCTCGCCGACGCAGAAAAGCGCTTGGGCGATGTTGCGCGCTCCGTGCAGCAAACCGCCGAGCGCAAAGCGCGTAAGGACGCTGCCGGCAAGCGCAAAGCCGCGCGTGGCGACATGCCGAAAATTCTCCTCGGCGCCCGCAAACGCCAGGCGGAAAGCACCAGCGGCGAAAACGCGCGCTTGGCGGAGCGGCTGCGTACCGATGCGGAAGATGATGTCTCCTCCGCACGCGAACGCATCGAGATCCTGCAATCGCTCTCGTTCATGCTGCCGTCCACGCATCTCCCTGCCGGCAAGCAAGTGTTGATCGCCGATCAAGTCAGCGCCGGCTATGAGCCTGATCGCCCGATCATTCGCGATCTGTCGTTTTCGCTCGTCGGCCCCGAGCGCGTCGCGCTGACCGGTCCAAACGGCTCGGGCAAAACGACTTTACTGAAGCTCATCACTGGCGAACTCGCGCCGCTGAGCGGCGATATCCGCGTGCTAACTGCCTTCGCCTTCTTCGATCAAAGCGTAAGCTTGCTCGATCCCGCGCTTTCCGTGCTCGACAATTTCCGCCATCTCAATCCCAACGCCGACGACAATGCCTGCCGCGCAGCGCTGGCGCGCTTCATGTTCAGGGCGGATGCGGCGCAGCAGATCGCTGGCACGCTAAGCGGCGGACAACTTTTGCGCGCAGGCCTCGCATGCGTACTCGGCGCCGCCACGCCGCCTCCGTTTCTCATCCTTGATGAGCCGACCAATCATCTCGACATCGACTCGATAGAGTCCGTTGAAACCGCGCTCGCCGCCTATGACGGCGCATTACTCATTGTCAGCCACGACGATCGTTTCCTCGAAGCGGTCGGCGTCACCCGGCGCCTCACGCTGGGCGAAGCGTAGGCCGCCCTACGCGCGCTGCGCGATAGGCTCTGGTTTGGCTGCGCGACTTGCGCCAATGTCCGGCGCGGGGAGTAGGGCTTAGATGGCGATTCTCGACACGCAAGGGCTGCAAGCCGTCGGCTGGCATGGCTTTCTCGATTACGATTATTTGCTGAGCTCGCTCGCAGCGTTGCTGCTGGCGACGCTGCTGGGCGCCGTGCTCGCGTTTCACCCGACCACGCGCCGCAACGTCGACACCAAGGCGGAAGCCGAGCTTCCCAAAGTGCTCGTCATGTACGCGCTGATCGGCGCGATCGTCGGCGTCATCGTGCTCGAATACGGCATGGTCGTCGGCTTCATCATCTTCGGCCTCGGCGGCCTGATGCGCTTCCGCACCGATACCGACACAACGCGCGACACCGGCCGCATCATCACGGTGACGCTGCTCGGTTTGATCAGCGGCTTGAACCTGCCGCACTTCGCCGTGCTCGCCGCCGCGTTTGCCTGGGTGTTGATCTACATCTTTGACGGCCACCCTGTGTGCAGCGTCGAAGTGAATGAGATACCGAAGGGCAAGGTGAAAGAGGCCGCGGCCGCTTATCGCCAAATTCTGGTCGACAATCGCTGCAAGGTGATCAGCGAGGACAAGTCGTACTCCAAGAGCCGCGTCAACTTCGTCTTCCGCGCGCCACGTGAGTTCGATCAAGCGTCGCTGCACAACGCACTCTGCGCCAATGTGCCCGACGAGCTGCGCGGCGATATCGATTGGGAAATCGAATAGGCCGCCATGCGATTTGTGGTCTTGACGTTCGCGGCATTGTTGCTGTCGGGTTGCGCAAGCCTTGGCAATCTGCACGCCGCCCATCATTGCGGACACGGGGGTGATTCCGCATGGAGCATCGCCGAAGCGCCCGCCAATGCGGACGCGTATCGCGCCATCGCTCGCGCAACGCCTGATCCCGACGCCGCGCGCGCAAGCGGGCGGGAATATTGGTTCACGCGCGGCGATGTGACGAAATTCTGCCTCATTGATGCGAGGCCCGCGACTTGCGAGACTTTGCGCGGAGTCTGGTGGGAATTCACACAAACTGATGGCGGCTTGAGCGCAGGCCCCGCCTCGTACGGCGTCTGCGTCCTGTGAACTAGACCTCGATCATGTTCCGCGCGCGGCGGCACACGTCGGTCGCCGCGTTGAGTTCGCCAGTGGTGAACAGTGGCGAGTAGATCGCCGCCGCGTCGATGAATTGCTTGCGCATGCTCTCGAACCGCGCGCGACCCTTCTTTGTTGGCCGCACGAGCTTCGATTTCTTGTGCTTCGGATTGTCGACAAACTCGACCAAGCCTTGCGCTTCGAGCGCGTTGCACATGGTCTGACAATGTTGACGTGAGATCGGCCGCGTGCGCGCCATGTCCGGCACCGTCATCGGTCCTTCCTTCATCAGCGTGCGAAGGCATCCCCACTCGCCGCCAGCGGTGGCGAAGCCGGCAGCGGCCGTCGTTACGGCTTCAAGCCGGAAATAGAGTTCGATCACTGAGACCGAAAACTCGAGCAGTTCTTCGGGCGTTGCTTGTTGGGGCTTTTTCACTTGACAATCCACTTGTCATACTTGACAGCTGAATTGTCATTATGGAGCGGCCCATGCGCGCGTCAATGTTCGCCCCTCAGCACGACGAACCCTGCGTGGGCGTCGACTGCATTTGGGGTGACCCGCGCGGTTTTACAGGGGGCCTGGCGCTCGGCGCGATGGCGCTGAAGAACGGCCGCCAGAACAAGGCCGCGCTCGACACGCTGAATCCTTCCTCCGGCATGAGCCTCATCGAAATCGGCTGCGGCCCGGGCATGGGATTGCGCGAGGCGCTGAAGCGGGTGGGGCGCGAAGGCTTCGTCGCCGGCATTGATCAATCACCGACGGCCTCGCATTGTGCTGCGCACGCTGTGCATGGCGCCGTGCTGCAGGGTCGCGCCGTTACCATGCGCGCCGGCGTTACAGATCTGCCGTTCCGCGATTTGATGTTCGATGGCGCGTTTGCGGTGAACTCGTTCAAGCATTGGTCCGATCCGGCGCGCGGCTTGCGCGAAGTGGCGCGCGTGCTGGCGCCCGGCGGACGCTTTGTCATCACGCAACGCGCTGCCAACCTTGACCGCCCAACCAACGCGTACGGCGCTGGACGCGGCATGGAGCATATCGCACGCGCGAGCGCGCTGCTGAAAGCGCAAGGCTGGCGCATCATCGACGAACGCTGCGTGCCGGATGGTGCGCGTTTGCTGGCGGTGAGTATTCTGGCCGAACGGCCGGACTGATGCTGGTCGTCGCTGCTTGGCTGGCGTTGATGCTCGTGCACACGCCGCCGGCCCTGGCGACGTTTTCTGCGAAGCTGCGCCGGCGTATGTATGGCGTCGAGGCGGGCGGGCCGCTCGATGTGATCCTGGTCCATCGCGGCGTGTTGTTTCTCGCGGTCGCGGCGGTGTGCGTGCTTGGCGCCTTTGTGCCTGGCGCGCGCGTGGCGGCGGCTTTGGTGGTGACGATCAGTTTGATCGGGTTTCTCGCCGCTTATCTCGTCGGCGGTTCTCCCAAAAGACTTCGCACCATCGCGCTCATGGACATGATCGCGCTTGCGCCGCTGGCGCTCGTTCTGTTCGACGTTTGGCCGAGGCTCGCTATTTCTTCTTAGCGTCGCGGGCGGAGACGGTTTCGCCGTTCATGCCCCAATTGTCGGTGTCGACTTCGTCGATGATCACGACCGTCGTCGCCGGGTTTTTGTTGAGCACGCGTTGCAACAGCTCCGTCGCGCCTTTGATCAGCTCGGCCTTTTGCTCCGCGGTCGCGCCGGTCTTGGTGATCTTGATGTTGACGTAGGGCATCAGGCAAATCCGGCGACAGGGTGGGGAACGTAGGGCGCTTCAAGCTTCGCGATCTCTTGCGGCGACAGCGTGACCTTCACCGCGGCGATGGAGTCTTCCAGCTGTTCCAGCTTCGTCGCGCCAACGATCGGCGCCGTAACACCAGGCTTCGCCAGCAACCAAGCCAGCGCCACTTGCGCGCGCGGGAGATCACGCGCTTTCGCGATCTCGCCGACGGCGTCGATCACCGCGGCGTCGGCATCGGCGGTCTTGCGATAGAGATACTGCCCGAAGCGATCCGTCTCGCTGCGCTCCGTCTTCACATCATTTGTCCGCGCCAGGCGCCCGCGCGCCAGCGGTGACCAGGGGATGACGCCAATGCCCTGATTGATGCAGAGCGGCAGCATCTCGCGCTCTTCTTCGCGATAGAGTAGATTGAGATGGTTCTGCATTGAGACGAAGCGCGTCCAGCCGTTTGCGCTTTGCAGCGCCAATGCTTGCATGAACTGCCACGCCCACATGGAAGAGGCGCCGATATAGCGCGCCTTGCCGCTCTTCACGACATCATGCAGCGCTTCCAGCGTTTCCTCGATCGGGGTTTCCGGATCGAGGCGGTGGATTTGGTAGAGATCGACATAGTCGGTGCCGAGCCGCTTCAAGCTCGCATCGATCTCAGCCAGGATGTGCTTGCGCGAAAGGCCCTTGCCGTTCGGATCGTTCGCGCGCATCTCGCCATGCACTTTCGTCGCGATGACGATTTCGTCGCGCTTGGCGTACTTCTTGATCGCGCGGCCGAGGATTTCCTCGCTTGTGCCGAGCGAATAGACGTTGGCCGTATCGAAGAAATTGATCCCGGCTTCGACAGCGCGTTTGTAAAACGGCTGTGCTTGTTCTTCGCTGAGCGCCCATGGGTGGTTGCCCTTTGAGGCGTCCGCATACGCCATCGTGCCGAGGCAGATGCGCGAGACTTTGAGGCCGGAGCGGCCGAGGTTGGTGTATTTCACGGCATCCATCCTTCTCGAGTCATTCCAGACAGCCGGAGGCTGATCTGGAATCCAGGGCCACCAGCACTGCGTTTGCCCTGGTTTCCAGATCGCGCTTCGCGCGTCTGGAATGGACTCAGGACGTCAGCTTCACAAACACATCTTCCAGATCCGGCTCTTCGATCGAGAGATCCTTGATCGCGATGCCGGCGTTGCGGACGCGGTCGAGCATTTCTTCGACGCTGTGTTGGCCGGTGCTGTAGGTCACGGCGAACGCGCCGCTTTGGCGCATCGCGAAGGTCACGTCTTCGAAGCCCGTCACCGGGGCGGTGATCGGCGCTTGCGGCGTAACCACCAATGTCTTCTGGTCCAGGCGCGAGATCAACTTGTGCGTTGGTTCGCAGGCGATGACGTTGCCATGGTTTATGATGGCGATCGTATCGCAGAGTTCCTGTGCTTCTTCGAGATAGTGCGTGGTCAGCACGATGGTGACGCCGCGCGCGTGCAGCGAGCGCACATAGTCCCAAAGCTGACGGCGCAGCTCGACGTCAACACCGGCAGTGGGTTCATCCAAGACCAAAACAGGCGGCGCGTGCACCATCGCTTTCGCCACAAGCAAACGCCGCTTCATGCCGCCAGAGAGCGTCCGCGCATACGCATCGCGTTTATCCCAGAGCCCGACGGCTTTCAGAATCTCTTCCGTCTTCCGCTCGGCTTTCGGCACGCCGTAATAGCCCGCCTGAATCTCCAACGCTTCGCCGGGGGAGAAGAACGGGTCCATGTTCAGTTCTTGCGGCACGATGCCGATGGCGCCGCGCGCATTCATCGGATCGGCGTCAATGTCGTGGCCCCAGATCGATGCGGTTCCGCCCGACTTCACAACCAACCCGCCGAGGATGTTGATAAAGGTCGACTTGCCGGCGCCGTTCGGACCCAAGAGCCCAAAGAACGAGCCGCGCGGGATTACCAGATCGACCGTCTTCAGCGCGTGCACCGGCTTGCCCTTGCCCTGGGCGCGGTAAGTCTTGTCGAGGCCGCGGGCTTCGATGGCGTTTTCGGGCGGCGATGTGGGTGCGAGCATGCAAGGGTCCGGGGCGCCGCATTGCCTGGGCGCGCGATGCGCTCTAGGTACGGGCGCGCGCGCTGCGCTTCAACCCCGCCTTAGTTCTCAGGGCCTGCCAAAGAATGACGAAGCACAACCCCAACACCGACCAGATGACGCCGGGCGATCCTAATGCGATCCCTGCGCCGGAGGTGGTCACGGCGACGTCGAAGCGGGTGAAGTGCGATGGCGGCGGCGGCGCGCTCGGTCATCCGGTCGTCTTCTATGACATGGGCGAAGAGAATTTCGTCGAGTGCCTCTATTGCGACCGCCGCTTCGTGCTGGCCGACGGCGCGGACGGGCATTGAGCGGCATCTTCCGCCGCGATACCGATCGCGACTGGGAGGCCCTCGGCGCGAACCAGCCGTATTGGGGCGTCTACACGCATCCGGCACATGAGGGCCGGCAATCGCTTGACGCCGAGACGAGTGCGAATTTTTTTGCGAGCGGTGAAAGCTTCATCGCTTGGCTGCAGGGCAATCTTCAGCAGAAACTAGGCGCGCCGGCAGAGATTGGCTCGGCGCTGGACTTCGGGTGCGGCGTTGGCCGCTTGCTAATCCCGCTTGGCAAGCGAGCGGAACGCGTCGTCGGTGTCGATAGCGCGGCCAGCATGCGCGATCGCTGCGCGCAGCATTTGGTCGAGGCGGAGCTGACCCACGCAGCGCTCTTTGCGTCGCTCGATGAGGTTCAAGGTCCGTTCGATTGGGTCAATACCTATATCGTCTTGCAGCACATCGAACCCGCGCGGGGCTATCGTTACATCAAGCAGCTTTCCGCGCTCACCGCGCGTGGCGGCGCGTTGACCATGCATCTGACCATAGCGCGCGACGATCATCTGAAGCGTCCGAGCTGGCTCAGAACCCCGCGCACCGCGCTCGCGCACGCGCTGCATTGGCGCTTGGCGAAGCCCGGTTTCATCATGATGTACGATTACGATCTGGCCCGCGTCATAGCACTGCTGACGCGCGACGGCTTCGGCCCGATGTATCTGGAGCCGCTCGATCATGGTGGCCATCACAGTGTGATCATTCACACGCGGAAAGTCGGTTAGGGCCCCAAATCGGTTAGGGCCCGAATCGGTTAGGGGATGAGTCCCGCCTGCTGGAAGTAGCGATAGGCCAAATACCCTCCGCCGACCGCAAGGCCGATCACCCAGCCGACCCAGCCGCCATTGCCTCGCCCCTCAAGCTCTTCCGGCGTGCCGACAAACGAACCACGTTTGCCGACAATGCCTGAGAACACGATATCGGTACCGTCGAGCTCGGAGATGATCTCGCGATATTTGTCGGCTTCCGCCGCCGGCAAAGTCAGCGCGCGAAATTCGAGGCTTTGCGTCAGCGTGAAGCGCTTGGGGCCCTCGCGCTTGAACTCGGACTTGAACGCCAAGGCAGAACTTTCCACCGCGCGTGTCCACGATCGCGCTTGCACGTCATACGGCAGCTCAAGCTCCACGCGTCGCGTCACGCTGCCAACCTGTCCCAGATAGATTGGCAGCTTCACCACGCTTGCGTCGAGCGGCGCAAGCTGCGGGCGCATGGTGAGATCGTGCGTCGTGAATTGCTGCGACCGGCCTGCCGTGTGCCAAGCGTTCTCGATCTCATAGACTTCGAGCGCGGTCAGTGCATTGTTTGCGGTATCGTCCTCGATCAGATCCTGGCGCACCGGCTTTGCGCCGGCGAAACGACGGCCGATGTCGTCCGCATAGAGCTTGAACAGCCCCACCATGCCTTCGCGCGCGATCGCATCGCGCACCCATTCGGCGCGGCCGCGGCGCGAGGTGATCTTCCACTCATAGCGCACCGGTTGCTTCGGCGATTTCCCGAGCGTGATGCGCTCGACCGTTTCTTGAGTATGCGCTGGCGTTGGATCGGGCATGCGCTCCAGCGCCGTGACGCCGTCCATCAGCGGCAGCGCCCAGCCGAAATGGCATTGGTTCAGCGTGTCCA
Source organism: uncultured Terricaulis sp. (assembly GCA_964405865.1). GTDB lineage: Bacteria > Pseudomonadota > Alphaproteobacteria > Caulobacterales > Aquidulcibacteraceae > Vitreimonas. The sequence goes on from CAYOPM010000002.1 coordinate 520,685, forward strand.
GCGGGCTCGGTTGCAGCAGCCGGGTTGGATCGAGCCAATAGACTTTGCCATCGACCGCAAGCCGCACGATGCAATGATCGAAGACTTGCGCGCTCGGCAAATAGCGATCGAGCCCATAGCCGTCGCGCGTATTGACCAGCGCAGGGCAGGCATCGAGCCCGAGCTTGCGCGCCATGTGTGTGAAGAGCTTCGACTTGTCTTTGCAATCGCCGTAGCGCGTCGTGCCGATATCGGCGAGCTGGCGCGGCGTGTAGCCGCCTTCGCCCATCGAAATCGCCAGATAGCGCACCGCGTTCTGCGTGAAGCGCAGTACCGCCTCGGCGCGTCCCGCTTGCGTTGGTTCCGTTGCCGCGATGCGCTGCACTTCCTGCTCGACATCGTCGGGCAGCGGGCCGCTATCTTCGTAGAGCGGCGTGAACGTCTCAACCACTTCGCGCCACTCGCGCCATTCGGTCAGCTGCAGCGCCGCGCACTGCATTTCCCACGGCGGCGCCAAAGGTTCAAACTTGAGGCCTGGCCGTTCGCGCATGCGCCAGCGGCGATCGACAATGCCGTTCGCGACGGTCTCACGCGCTTCAGGTGGATTATTGAATCCGCGCTCATAAACGATACGGCGTTCCGGCCGGCGCTGACGCAAGCGCACATCAATGATGCCGACCGTCCATTCCAAGCCGACGAACGCCGCGTGCTTGCCGCCAAGCGATTTGCGTCCGCCGATCAGCGAGTAGGCGGTCTCGACTACATCGCCCGCATGCACGTCAGGCAGCGTCACAGCGAGCGTCACAGCGCCGTCGAAGATCAGCCGCTCCATGTTGCGCTCGCGGCGCAGCACTTCGAAGAAGGCTTTGTCCGCATACTCGATGCGTTGGCCTTTGCGGATTACGGTGATGTTGTGCACATCGACGCGCTCAAACGCCGGATCGAAGCTCACATTGAACTGCGCCGCACGCTCAGCGCCGGAGATCGCCGTCACCAATTCGGCGCGGCGATAAAACCACACGCGCTCTGGGGCCGAGAGGTCGATCTGTGAATCGTCGAGCAGCACGCAGAGGCCGCTGGCGATGAAGTGCGGATTGGGCGACGCAGGGATGTCGTACGGCTCGAGTTCGACCCAAGCCGGCGGCGGCGCAACGCGCGCGCCCGTCGCGATTTCGCGATACGGTGATGCCTGCTGGTCCATGTCTCCCCGATAATCAGCCTTATCCCAAGATTACAGCCATGTGAAAGTCCGATTTCGGCAAGCACTGCGCTTGGTTCGTGACTAAGTACAAAGCGTATCAAGGAGATCACGCGCCATGCCCGCACGCCCGCAAGACGCCGCCCAGTTTCACGCGCTGCACCGCGATTTACTCATTTTGCCCAACGCCTGGGACGCTGGCTCCGCGCGCGTGATCCAGGAAGCGGGCGCGACCGCCATCGCCACGTCGAGTGCTGCGTGCGCCTGGGCGCACGGCTTCGCCGACGGGCACCACTTTCCGCCGGAGAAATTGGTGACGATCTTGGAAGAGATCGCGCGTGTGGTTAGCGTGCCGATCACTTGCGACGCAGAGGCCGGCTACGCTGATACGCCTGAAGGCGCGGCAGAGAACGTGCGCAAGTTCATCGGCGCCGGCGCTGTTGGCATCAATCTCGAAGACGGCAAGCAGCCGCACGAACTGCATCTGCGCAAGATCGAAGCGATCCGCGCCGCGGCCGAGCAAGCCGGCGTCAATCTCTTCATCAACGCGCGCACTGACGTGATCCTCAAACAACTGGTGCCGGCGGAGCAGGCGATCGAAGAAACGCTGAAGCGCGCTGCTGCGATCAAGAGTGCGGGCGCCAGCGGCTTGTTCGTTCCGGGCATCGCCAGCGTTCAGGATATCACGGCCGTGGTGCGCGGCACGGACTTGCCGCTCAACGTCATGGGTCGTCCTGGCGCGCCGAACGCGGCGACGCTGCGTGAGCTCGGCGTCAAGCGCCTCAGCGCCGCGACCGGCATGTTCAATGTCGCGATCGCAGCGCTTACCGAAGCGGCCACGGATTTCCTGGCCACCGGTGATTCCGAAGCGCTTTGGGCCAAACGCGGCAATCCGCTCGATTACAACAAGCTCTTCACCGCTTGACGCTTCCGGTCATCGCGCGCACCAACACGCGCGATGACCGCCACCGCACGCGCACCGCTCTCAGGGAATATGCGCGGCGTGTTGTGGATGCTGGTTTCCGCCGTGTGCTTCACGGTGATGACCGTCTGCATCAAATTGCTGGCGCAGGCGGACTATTCCGAAAGCCAGATGCTGTTCTTCCGCACGGCGGCGGGCGTCATTCTGCTTGCGCCGGCGATGATCAAAGGTGGCTGGAGCGTTTGGGATACGCCGCGGCCGTGGGTGATGTCGCGCCGTTGCATTGGCTCGGCCATCGGTGTGCTGCTGGCGTTCTATGCGTTCGGCAACATGCCGCTGGCGAGCGCGCAATCGCTTTCATTCGCGCGCTCACTGTTCGTCGTGCTGCTGGCGATGCTGTTGCTGGGCGAGAAGGTGGGGAAGTGGCGCCAGGGCGCGCTGATCGTGGGCTTTATCGGCGTGTTGGTGATGCTGCGGCCTACGGAGATGGTGTTCAATCTCCCGGCGCTCGCCATCCTCACCTCCGCGCTGCTGATGGCCTACACCGTCGTCACCGTTAAGGACCTGACGCGCGATCACACGACGATCTCGCTGGTGATCTGGATGAATGCGGCCACCACCGTGCTTGCGCTGCCGCTGGCGTTCCTCGCCTGGCGCACGCCGACCTTGCTCGACGCCGGCATCTTCGCGCTGCTCTCGGTTTCGGGCGTCATCGCGCAGACGTCGTTCACGCGCGGCTTGGCGGCAGGGGATGCGTCGCTTTTGGCGATGATGGATTACGTGCGCCTGCCGCTCGCGGCGGTGGCGGGGCTCATTCTGTTCCACGAGATGCTCGATTTCTGGAGCATCGTGGGCGCCGCCATCGTCATCGGCTCGACCATCTTCATCACGCTCCGCGAAGCCTATATCGACAAGAAACGCGCCCCGCCGCCGCCCAGCTAGAGACGAGCGCGCCGCGACCCCTTATATGCGGGCGCATGGCCAAGAAAGATCAGCCCCGTCTCTTCCTCATTGACGGCTCCGCCTACATTTTTCGCGCGTATCACGCGCTGCCGCCGCTGACGCGCGCGAGCGATGGCTTGTCCGTCGGCGCCGTCGCCGGCTTTTGCAACATGCTGTGGAAGTTTCTGGAAGAGATGAAGGCGAGCGAAGCGCCGACGCACCTCGCTGTCATCTTCGACAAGAGCGAAGTCACGTTCCGCAACAAGCTCTATCCCGAATACAAAGCCCACCGCCCGCCGGCGCCCGAAGATCTCGTGCCGCAATTTCCGCTGATCCGTGACGCGACGCGCGCGTTCAATCTGCCGTGCATTGAAATGGGCGGCTTCGAGGCCGACGATCTGATCGCGACTTATGCGCGCCAAGCTGCGGCGGCGGGCGCTACGGTGAAGATCGTTTCGTCCGACAAGGATCTGATGCAGCTCATCGTCGATGGTTCGATCGAGCTGTTTGATCCGATGAAGAACCGCACGCTTGGCACGGACGCTGTCATGGAAAAGTTCGGCGTGCCGCCGGACAAGGTCATCGACGCGCAAGCTTTGATCGGCGACAGCACCGATAACGTGCCCGGCGCGCCCGGCATTGGCCCCAAGACGGCGGCTGAACTCATCAACACGTTCGGATCACTCGATGCGATCCTCGAGCGCGCCAATGAAGTGAAGCAACAAAAGCGCCGCGAGACGCTAATCAACTTTGCCGATCAAATCCGCATCTCGCGCGAGTTGGTGACGCTGAAGGACGACGTCGCGGTTGAGGAGAAGTGGGAAGATTTCGGCCTGCGCGAACCGAACGCCGACATGCTGCTTCAATTTATCGATGCGATGGAGTTCCGCACGCTCGGCCGCCGCGTGCGCGAGCACTTCGCCAAGGAAAAAGGCATCCAGATCGTCGCGCAATACGCGTCCGCCGCCGCGCCTGCGCCAGCTGAGTCCGCGCCAAGCGGCGGGCTCGTGCGTGAGACGATCGAAACCGAGTTCAAGCGCGATGCTTACGTCACGGTACGCGATCTTCCGGCGCTTGAAGCCTACATCGCCCGCGCGCGTGCAAACGGGGCTGTCGGCATCGACACGGAAGCCGACGGCATCAACGCCTCAGGCGCTACGATCGTCGGCGTTTCACTCTCGCTCGGCGCTAACGACGCGATCTATGTTCCGCTGGCGCATCGCGGCGCGGATTCGCGCGCTGGCGAATTGTTCGCCGCCGAAGAGCCGGCAGCGGAAGCGGCGCCCGATACAGGCCCGCAAATCCCGCTCGCCAGCGCGCTCGTCTCCTTAAAGGCGCTGTTTGAGGACAAGGGCGTCCTCAAGATCGGCCTCAACATCAAGTGGGACATCGCGCTCTTCGCGCAGCAAGGCATCGCGCTCGCGCCGTATGACGATCCGGTGCTCATCTCTTACGCACTGTTCGGCGGCTTGGATGCGCACGACAAAGCGTCGCTCGTCGAGAAGCATCTTGGTCACGGCTTGATGCCGTTCGCTGAGATCGCCGGCAAAGGCAAAGCGCAAGTCGCGATTGATCTCGTGCCGATCGAACGCGCCGCGGCGTATTCTTGCGAGCAAGCCGATGCTGCGTTGCGCATCTGGCGCAAGCTGAAGCCTGATCTCGCACAAGAGCGGCTTGTCACGGTTTACGAAACGCTGGAGCGTCCGCTGCCGCCTGTGCTGGCTGCGATGGAGCGTGAGGGGATCAAGATCGATCCGGCTATGCTCTCGCGTCTCTCCGGCGATTTCGCGCAGCGCATGCTGCAATACGAGCAGGAGGCCTACACGCTGGCTGGCCGCGAGTTCAACATGGGCTCGCCGAAGCAGCTCGGCGAAATTCTGTTCGACGAAATGAAGCTGCCCGGCGGTTCGAAAACCAAGACCGGCGCCTGGTCCACCGACGCGAGCATTCTCGAAGACCTCGCCGAAGAGCACGATCTGCCGCGCAAGCTTTTGGATTGGCGTCAGCTCTCGAAGCTGCGTTCAACCTACACTGAGGCGCTGCAAGCTGCAGTAAACCCCAGCACGAAGCGTGTTCATACAACATACGCACTGGCCGCGAGCACGACCGGGCGTCTTGCTTCGAACGATCCGAACCTGCAGAATATTCCGATCCGCACCGAGGAAGGCCGCCGCATTCGTGAGGCGTTCATCGCGGAGAAGGGTAACGTCCTCGTTAGCGCCGACTATTCGCAGATCGAGCTGCGCCTGCTCGCGCACGTCGCCGATATTCCGCAGCTAAAGCAAGCTTTCGCCGACGGCGTCGATATTCACGCGCGCACCGCGTCTGAAATGTTTGGCGTGCCGGTGGAAGGCATGCCGAAGGAAATCCGCGCCAACGCCAAGGCGATCAATTTCGGCATCATCTATGGCATTTCCGCCTTCGGCCTCGCGCGCAATCTCGGCATCGAGCGCGAAGAGGCGAGTGCGTACATCAAGAAGTATTTCGAGCGCTTCCCCGGCATCCGCGACTACATGGAAACCACCAAGACGTTCGCGCGCGCCAATGGCTATGTGAAAACCATTTTCGGCCGCCGCATCTGGGTCAAAGGCGTGCAGTCGAAGAACGCGCAGGAGCGCCAGTTCGGCGAACGCCAGGCCATCAACGCGCCGCTGCAAGGTGCGGCCGCCGATATCATACGCCGCGCGATGGTGCGTGTGGCGGAAGCGCTCGCGCGCTCGGACCTAAAGGCGCGCATGCTGCTGCAAGTGCACGACGAACTCGTGTTCGAAGCGCCGAAGCACGAAGCCGACGCGCTCTGCACGCTCGCCCGCACAGTGATGGAAGCCGCGCCCGATCCGGCCGTGCAACTCAGCGTGCCGCTCACTGTAGAAGCGAAAGCTGGCGCAACATGGGGCGCGGCGCACTAAGCCCGCGGGCCGCGCCAGAGGAAGAGTGCAAACAGCAAGACGAACGTCAGATCGCCGAGGCTCAGCAGAAACGTGTTCTGCGGCACAGCGCTGGCAGTGAATTGCTGCGCCGCCAGCACGACGACTCCCGCTTTGCCGGTCGCGCCGATCCACACAATGCCGCGATGCTTGGCGGGTGCAAGCGCGACCAAGGCGTAGCCGAGGCCGAACGTCGCGATCAGCACGCCCGCCATCATCACGATGAACGGGCCGCCTGCGCCGGTGATATCGAGCTGTGTCGCCATGCGATCGGCGCCGATGAGCATTGCGCCACCGACCGCGAAGTTGAAAAACGCCACGACGGCAAAAACGCCCCGCCAGAATGTCGCCATCTCAGTCCCCGTTGTTGCGAGCACGGCTCTGCCTCAAGCATGCATTTGCCGCAAACGCAAAACGCGCGCATGGTACGCGCATGAAGCAACACATCGCCGCCCTGATGGTTTTCGCGCTCGCTGCGTGCTCTCCGCCGCAATCGCAAACGCCCGAGCCCAGCGCGGACGCACCAGCTGTGGCGCCTAGCGTCCAAGTCACGTTCATGGCGCCGTCGGGCAACATCGCCTGCATCTACACACCAGCGGGCGGTACGGCAGTTTATCAACCCGCCGACGGCGGCGCCGAACTTTCATGCGATCGCAATGAGCCTGAGTACGTCCGTGTCGTTCTTCCCGAGAATGGCCCCGCGCAGATCGTCCCGACCGACGAACGCAGCTGCTGCAGCGGCGATGTCATTCCGTATGGCGATCGCTGGATGGATGGCCCCTTCATTTGCGAAGTCACCGAAGCCGGCGTCAGCTGCGCCAGCATCGCCGATCACGGCTTCACGTTGAGCCGCACGCAGGTGGACGTGCATTAGCGCCGCCTGCGGCGCCACGTTTCGAACATCTTTCGCGTTGTCCGGATGCGATTTCACTTTCCGGAGAGCGGGCGCTTCCGCCGCTCTAGAAGTTGTTTTCTTTGGCCCCATTGACGGCTAAGAAGGCCGGGACCAATTCATTACGGGTTAGTCAGGAACGCGCGGACACACATGGCTACGATCGCCCTTGTTGACGACGACGAGAACATTCTCGCCTCCCTCAGACTCTTGTTTGAAGGCGAAGGCTACGCCGTGCGCACCTATACGGATGGCGCAGCGGCTTTGGCGGCGCTCTCGGAGACGCCGCCGGACATCGCCATCCTCGACATCAAGATGCCGCGTATGGACGGCGTCGAAGTTCTGCGCCGTCTCCGTCAGGGCTCCAACCTGCCGGTCATCTTTCTGACGTCGAAGGACGATGAGATGGATGAGGTTGTCGGCTTCAATGTCGGCGCCGATGACTACATCTCGAAGCCGTTCTCGCAGCGTCTGCTGAGTGAGCGCGTCAAAGCGCTGCTGCGCCGGACTCGCGCGGGTACGCCGGGGGCCGAGCCGGTCGGCGATAAAAAGCCGATCGTGCGCGGCGAACTGACTCTCGATCCCAATCGCCACGCCTGCACCTGGAAGGGCGAAGCAGTTCGCCTTACGGTGACGGAGTTCCTTATCCTCCAGGCGCTGGCCCAGCGTCCGGGTTACGTGAAAAGCCGCGACCAATTGATGGACGCGGCCTATGATGATCAGGTCTATGTCGACGATCGAACCATCGACTCGCACATCAAGCGGCTCCGCAAGAAGTTCCGCGACATCGACGGCGACTTCGACGCAATCGAAACGCTCTATGGCGTCGGATACAGGTACAACGAAGCCTGACGCCAGCCGCGGGGAAGGGTGGCGGGCGTTCGCGCGATCGCGCATCGCCCGCATTATCTTCGTTTGGAACTTCGCGGGCCTGCTCGTCCTCATTGTCGGCGTGCTGTTGTTGACAGAAATGCGCGCCGGTTTGACCGAGGCGCAATTCAACAATCTGCGCACGCAGGGCGAGCTGATCACCAATCTCTTGATCGAGACGGGCACGGTTGAGGGCGATCCTAATCCGTATGTGAACGAGGACGCGGTGCGCTTGGTGCTGCACCGGATTTTGCCCCCAGTTGCGGAAGGCGCACGCGCCAATGTCGGGCGCCCGCGCGTGCGCATGTTCAGCCCCGATGGCCGCACCATCGCCGATAGCGACGTGATGTACACGAGCCTTGAGTCGGCGCAGCTGCCGGACCTCGGCGAGAACTCAAGTTTACAGGATCGCATTGGCCGCGCCGCCGCGCGTGTTGAGTATCTGCGCCTGACGCCCTGGAATCCCACGATCACGCTCGAGGAGGAACAAGCACGCGCGATGCGCGGGGAAGTGGTTTCCGGCGAGCGGCTGAACGAGCGCAACGAACGCGTGGTGTCGGTGACGTTGCCGCTACGGCGCGTCCAGCAGGTCATGGGCGTCGTCACCATCGAAAGCGCCGACGTGGAGCGGATTTTGGTGGCCGAGCGCGCCAGCATGATCCCGTTCGTGATCGGCGCGACGATCGCGATCTTTTTGTCGTCTCTATTGCTGGCGCTTTTCATCGCGCGGCCAATACGGCGTCTGGCGGGCGCAGCGGACTCGCTTCGTCATTCCGGCGCCACGCGCCTCAATCTCCACGATGTCGCCAAGCGCAAAGACGAGATCGGCGCGCTGGCGCATTCGCTGGAAGCGATGACCAATGCGCTCGCGGACCGCATCGACGCCAACGCCAGCTTCGCCGCCGACGTCAGCCACGAGATCAAGAATCCGCTCGCCTCGATTCAATCCGCTGTCGCTTCAGCGCGTTCGGCGACCAATCCTGAGCAGCAAGCGCAAATGCTCGCTATCGTAGCGCAAGACGTGCAGCGGCTCGATCGTCTGATCACCGACATCGCCCGCGCCAGCCGCATCGAAGCGGAGACCGCGCGCACAGATCTGCAACATGTTGATATCGGTACGCTGCTGTTCGAACTCACCCGCGCCTACACGCCGGCGCCCGGCGAGCGCGCGCCGGTTGCGGTGATTTTCCGAGGCGGCAAACCCGAAGGCGCGATCGTGCTCGGCCAGCCTGGCCCGCTCGGCCAAGTCTTCCGCAATCTGATCGACAACGCGCGCTCGTTCAGCGCCGATGGCGGCGAAGTCCGCGTCTCGGCCTCGATCGTGCGTAACAAAGAGGGCCAGTTCGTCCGCGCCCTGGTCGAGGATGACGGCCCCGGCATACCGGCCGAAAATCTCGAGACCGTGTTCGAGCGATTCTACACCCAGCGCCCCAAAGGAGCGGCCTTCGGCGGCAATTCGGGCCTTGGCCTCTCGATCGCGCGCCAGATCATCACTGCGCTCGATGGGCGAATCTACGCCCAGAACCGCGAGGAAGGCGGCGCGCGCCTCGTCGTAGAGCTGCCCATTCCGGGGCCGGTGCGTGCTTGAGGGCGGCCATTGGTCGAAAACTGCAATCGCAGTGTGACTTTAGCTTTTATCGCAGGCGCGAAGGGGTATTCTCCGCGCCCTTGACCAAGGCCATCTGGCGGGTGGCGGGAGCATTGAATGATCGGTGTCGTCGTGGTGTCCCACGGCCGTTTGGCGGATGAATTCATCGCCGCGGCCGAGCACGTTCTCGGGCCACAAGAACAGATGCGCGCCATCGCCATCGGTCCCAATGACAACATGGAAGAGCGCCGCGCCGATATCATCGACGCGGTGCGCACGGTTGATCGCGGCGACGGTGTTGTCATCCTCACCGATATGTTCGGCGGCACGCCGTCGAACCTCGCGATCTCGGTGATCAATCAGGTGAAGACGGAAGTGATCGCCGGCGTGAATCTGCCGATGCTGATCAAGCTCGCCGAGGTCCGCGATAAAGTCAGCTTGCCCGAAGCGGCGCTGGCGGCGCAGGATGCAGGCCGGCGCTACATCCGAGTCGCGTCTGTGGAACTGGCTGGCGGAGCCGCCTAATCTCAGGGGCGCGCGTGAGCGTCAAACGTACGATCCCGGTCATCAACAAGAAGGGCCTGCACGCGCGCGCGTCGCGCAAGCTGGCCGAGCTCGCGCTCAATTATGAGAGCACGCGTATCCTTGTCCGCAAAGAAGACGAAGAAGCCGACGCGCGCTCGCTGATGGACCTGATGATGCTGGGCGCCGGCATCGGCACGGACGTCGAAGTCGAAACGCGTGGGCCGCAGGCCGAGCAAGCGATGGCGGAAGTCGAAGCGCTGTTTGCCGCGCGCTTCCACGAAGACGAATAGGCGCGCCTCCTTTTCGCCACATTCTCTGCATCCCTGCCTCGAACCCGAGGGGAGTACTTGATGCGTAAAGTGTTCGGCTTGGCCTTGGCGGCCATGGCGCTGTTGGTGTGCAGCGCGCAGGCGCAATCCACCAGCCGCCTTGAGTACGAACTGACGCCAATCCTGGAAAATGGCGCGCTCACCGCGCTGCAAGTCGATCTCCGCTTCCGCGGCGAGGCTGATGGTGAAACCGAGTTGCGCTTGCCGGACGAATGGGGTGGGCAGCCAGAGCTTTGGCGCTCGATCGAAAACGTCATGGCCGTCTCGGGCGCTACGATCGCGAACGGCGAAACCGCCAACCAGCGCGTGCTCACACATCGCCCCAATGCTCAGCTCCACATCCGCTATCGCGTCATCCAGGATTTCGAGGGCGAGCCAAACGCGCGCCAGGGCAACGCTTATCGGCCCATCGTTCAGCCCAGTTATTTCCACCTAATCGGCAACGCCTTCATGGTCACGCCCGCGCAAAGCGCGGAATCGACGCCGATACGCTTCCGCGTGCGCGGCTTGCCGCGTGATTGGCTGTACGCGTCCGATCTCCAACACCCAGACCTGCGTCTCGGCGACGTCTGGTCGAGCGTTGTGATTGGCGGCGATTTCCGCATTCACGAAGATCGCGCCAATCGCGTGCGTGTTGCGCTGCGCGGGCAGTGGAGTTTCACCGACGAAGCGTTCACTGAAAGCGTCGTCGAGATCATCGCCGGCCAGCGTCGCTTCTTTGGTGACCGCCCATCGCCCTATCTCGTCACGGTTATCCCGCTTGTATCCCCGCAAGAAGGCTGGCTCTCCATTGGCGGCACCGGCCTGGGCGACGCCTTCGCGTTCTTCGCCACCGGCAACGCGCAAGCCACGCAGATCACCCGCACCTTGGCGCACGAAGGGCTCCATTCTTGGATTCCCAACGAAATCGGCAATATGTCGCAAGAGAACCAGGCGCTCGAATATTGGTTCTCTGAGGGCTTCACGGATTTCTTCACCGGCCGCGTGCTGGTGCGCGAACGCCTCTGGACGCCGCAGCAATTTGCCGACGATTTGAACGAAACGCTGCGCGCCTACGCGCAATCGCCGGAACGCACGTCAACCAACGCGCGTGTGTTGGAAGGCTTTTGGTCAAGCCGCGATGTGCAACGGCTCCCGTACCTGCGCGGCCGCTTGCTCGCGACGATCTGGGACCAGCGTCTGCGCGCCAGCGGCCACGATCTCGACAATGTCGTGCTCGCTATGCGCGATCGCGTGAACGCTGGCGATGAGCGTGTCGCCGTCGAGATTTTCCCGGAGGTGATCGGCAATCTCGGCATCGATCCCGCCGCCGAAATCGCTGCGCACATCGATCGGGGCGAAATGATCCTGTTACCGGAGGACGCCTTCGCGCCGTGTGGCCGCGTCGAGACGCGCCAAGTGCGCGCCTTTCATCGCGGCTTCAACATCGAAGCGACGCAAGCCAACAACAACATCATCACCGGCGTCGACATCGCACATCCTGCTTACGCGGCCGGCATGCGCGATGGCATGACGCTCATCCGCCGCGATGGCGGCGAGATCGGCAATGCCGAGCTCGAGATCACCTACGTCGTCCGCGACGGCGAAACCGAGCGCCGCCTCAGCTACATGCCCCAAAGCGGCGAAACCTTCACCGAGCAACGCCTGGTGCTGAGCGAGTTCCTGATCGACAACGCCCTCGGCCAATGCCTCGCCGTCATCGGCGGGGCATAAGGCGGGAACTTTTGCGGTAAGTGGCTGTTTCTCTCGAAAGCGCAGGTGCGCGAACGGGAGGAATGTTCATGTCGGTAGAATCCATTCTCATCTGGCTGCTCGTCGGCGCGGTAGCCGGCTGGCTCGCAGGTCTGGTGGTGCGCGGCGGCGGCTTTGGCCTCGTCGGCAACATCGTCATCGGCATTATTGGCGCGTTTCTCGGCGGCTGGCTGTTCGGCATCGCCGGCATCGCCATCGGCGCAGGCATCATCAACACCATCTTTACGGCGTTCATCGGCGCAGTGGTCTTGCTTCTGCTCGTGCGTGTGATCAAGCGCGCTTGAACCAATGGCGGCGCCGGACTGGCTCATCAATACGTTCGGCGTCGCCGCGGGGCTCTGCTCAATGGCGAGCTTCGTGCCGCAAATTCTCAAGATCGTGCGTGAGCGAGATGCCTCGGGCATCTCGCTTCGCATGTATGCAGTTACGACCGTCGGTTTCGTCTGTTGGAGCACGTACGGCGTGCTCAGCGGTTCATGGCCGGTGACGCTGGCCAACGCGGTCTGCCTCGGGCTCGTCCTCGTAATCCTCGCATTGCGCTTGCGCTTCGGTGACGGACAGGCTTGAACGGCGCGGCCCAAGGAGAATCCTCGATGTTGAAGCGTATCGCTTTGCTTGCCGCGATCGGCGTTCTGGCCGGATGCGTGCCGCCGTTCACGGTGACACAGCAATCGGCGGTCGACGTGCGTCTCTACGCGATCGATTGCGGCCGCGCCGCGTTTCCCAATGTCGATGTCTTCGCCGATGACGGCAGCTTCGCCAACCAATCGCGGACCTTGGTCGATCCCTGTTATCTCATCCGCCATCCGAGCGGTGATTTGATCTGGGATACGGGCTTTCCCGATGCGGTCGCGGGCATGGAAGGCGGACTGCAAGTCCCCGATCTCGGCGCGCATGTCACGATGGAGCGCACACTGGTCGAACAGCTCGCGCAACTCGAATTGACGCCCGCGGACATCGAATTCGTCTCGTTCAGCCACGCCCACGGCGATCACACCGGCAATGGCAACCTCTTCGCCGCGTCCACCTGGATCGTTGATCCAGACGAGCGCGCATATCTTTTCCGCCCTGAAGCGCGCGCCGATGCGCAGGCCTTCGGCGCCTACAATCAGCTCGAAAACGCCGAGACACGGCTCATCGAAGAAGAGAGCTATGACGTCTTCGGCGATGGCTCAGTCGTCATCTATCAAGCGCCCGGCCACACGCCCGGCCACACCGTGCTGATGCTGCGCCTACCCAACGCTGGTGTCGTGTTGCTGACCGGGGACATGTACCACCTCGCAGAATCGCGCGAGCGCCGCACGGTGCCGCGCTTCAATGTCGATAGGGCGCAGACGCTGACGTCTATGGACCTGATTGAGCGCCTGGCGGAGGAGAACAACGCGCTCGTCATCCGCCAGCACGTCCAGGAAGATTTCGACGCCCTGCCGCGCTTCCCGGAAGCGCTCAACTAGCGCTCTTCGCCCGCGAGGCGAATATCTCGCGGGCGCAGCATAGGTTTCGCACGCCTAGAGCGCGCAAAACCTTTGATTCCGCTGCGTAGGGGCGGAAGACTCAGCGATCATTCATGCGCCTCGGCAGGGAGAAGCGCTCATGACGCCGCAGAATCAACAAGCACTGATCGATTGGCTGACTGCATGGGGGCCGCGCATTCTGCTTGCGCTGCTCATCCTCGTTATCGCGCACTTTGCCGCCAAGGCGGTGAAATGGGCGATCGCTAAAGGCATCGACCGGATCCCGTTCTTGTCGCGCCGCGACGGGCCGAGCGCCTCGAGCGCCAAGCCGAGCGGACCAGACATTGGCGCTCGCGTTGGTGAAGTGGGCTATTGGCTCGTGTGGCTGCTCGGCCTGATGGCGGCTTTGGCGCAACTCGGACCCTGGGCGACCCCGGTGGTTACGCCGTTGAACGGCATGGTCGCGGGCTTCTTCAATTATCTGCCGAACATTGTCGGCGCGGTGCTGATCTTCATCATCGGCTTTGCCTTGGCGACGATCGTACGCCGCATGGTCGAGGCGATGGTGGAAGCCGTCGAGCTCGATCGCCGCCTCATTGACGCTGGCCTCACGCACACGCCGCGCGGCCCTGGCCTCTCTCGCTTGCTGGGCTTGCTTGTGTTCACGCTCATCATCATCCCGGTGGCGATCGCGGCACTCGATGTCTTGAACATCGAAGCGATCTCCGCGCCGGCGACGGCGATGCTGCAGGACATTTTGGAGACCATCCCGAACGTCATCGGCGCAGCACTCATCATCTTCATCGCTTACGTCATCGGCCGCTGGGCGATGACGCTGACGGAAGAGGGCCTCAAGACCATCGGCTTCGACCAGATCGTCACTTCGATCGCCAATGCCGAGCCGGTCCGCGTTGGACGTGAGAGGATGGATTTGACGCCGGGCGTCGATAGCGTCGACTTCAAGTCGTTCCCGCCATCGCGTATGATCGGCTTGGCGGTGCTGATCGGCATCGTGCTCTTCGCCGCCGTTGAAGCCGCCAACATGCTGGGCTTCAACTCGATGGCGAACATGCTGCAAAGCGTTGTCGGCGGCGCCGGCAATCTGCTGCTGGGCGCTATCATCATCGCGCTCGGCGTTTTGCTCGCCAACATTCTGGCGGCCGCCGCCGCGCGTCCCGGCAAGCCATCGTCGGAGATCATCTCGACCTTCGTGCGCTGGGGCGTCATCGCGCTGGCGACCGCGATGGGCCTCATCCAGATGAACGTGGCGCCGCAGATCATCATGCTCGCCTTCGGCCTCATCCTGGGCTCGGTGGCGGTAGCCGCCGCGATCGCCTTCGGCATCGGCGGCCGCGACGCGGCGAAGCGCCTGCTGGATCGCTGGACCAGTCAGTAAGCGCTAGGGCGCTGAAATGATTGAGCCGCCGGGCTAGTCCCCGGCGGCTCTTTCGTATCTGTCATGCGCAAGCGGCGGTTGGCAGCGGGCGCGAGCTTTGCTATCTCGCCCCCGCCCGCCGAGGAGCGTTGCGACGGCTGAACAGCCGCCAGGCTCGACGGGCTTTCCATTTGGAAAACGACGCTCGCCGCTTTCGAAGGAGGGCGCGCGATGAGCGCTAAAGATTACGTCGTTCGTGACATCAGCCTTGCCGACTACGGCCGCAAGGAAATCGATATCGCCGAAACTGAAATGCCGGGCCTGATGGCTACGCGCGCGGAATACGGCGCAAAGCAGCCGTTGAAGGGCGCGCGCATCGCCGGTTCGCTGCACATGACCATCCAAACCGCCGTTTTGATCGAGACGCTGCAAGCGCTCGGCGCCGACGTGCGTTGGGCCTCGTGCAACATCTTCTCGACGCAAGACCACGCCGCCGCCGCGATCGCCGCCAAGGGCACGCCGGTGTTCGCCACCAAGGGCGAGACGCTGCTTGAATACTGGGACTACGCCCACCGCATCTTCGAATGGTCTGACGGCGGCTACGCCAACATGATCCTCGATGACGGCGGCGACGCGACCTTGCTCTGCGTACTTGGCCCGAAGGCGGAGAAAGATCCCTCGATCCTCAACAACCCAACCAACGAAGAAGAAGAAGCGCTCTACGCTACGATGAAGCGCTATCTGAAAGAGAAGCCGGGCTTCTATTCGGCCATCCGCGACGCCGTGAAGGGCGTGTCGGAGGAAACCACGACGGGCGTGCACCGCCTCTATGAAATGGCCAAGAAGGGCGATCTGCCGTTCCCGGCCATCAACGTGAACGACAGCGTCACCAAGTCGAAGTTCGACAACCTCTATGGCTGCCGTGAATCACTCGTCGACGCGATCCGTCGCGGCACTGACGTGATGCTCTCGGGCAAGGTTGCGGTCGTTGCCGGTTACGGCGACGTCGGCAAGGGCTCGGCCGCATCGCTCCGCCAAGGCGGCGCGCGCGTGAAGGTGACGGAAGTCGATCCGATCTGCGCGTTGCAAGCGGCGATGGAAGGCTACGAAGTCGTCACCATGGAAGATGCGGCGCCGCACGCCGACATCTTCGTCACCGCGACAGGCAACAAGGACGTCATCACCGTCGATCACATGCGCGCGATGAAGAATAACGCCATCGTCTGCAATATCGGCCACTTTGATAGCGAGATTCAGGTCGCTGGCCTGAAGAACTTCAAGTGGGACGAGATCAAGCCGCAGGTGCACCACATCGAGTTTCCGGACGGCAAAAAGATCATCCTTCTCTCCGAAGGCCGCCTCGTGAACCTCGGCAACGCGACGGGCCATCCGAGCTTCGTTATGTCGGCCTCGTTCACCAACCAGACGCTGGCCCAGATCGAACTTTGGACCAACGGCAAGGCCTACAAGAACGAAGTCTACACGCTGCCGAAGCACCTCGATGAAAAAGTCGCGATGCTTCACCTCGACAAATTGGGCGCCAAGCTCACCAAGATGTCGAAGGCGCAAGCCGATTATATCGGCGTGCCGGAAGCCGGCCCGTTCAAGCCGGATCACTATCGGTACTAGGACCGGCGCTACTAAGACCAGCGCTACTAAGACCGGCGCTACTAAGTATTTTCGGCCCCTCCCTCACAGGAGGGGCCGTTTGCTTCTGCCGGCTCGCATTGCGCGGTGATCCGTGCGCGCTGTAGAAGAGCGCCTCGGGGACAACGCCACGATGCTCATATCCGCCACACGCACAGTCTCGACGCTGACGCTGCGCGCGCTGTTCTACGTTGCGTTGTTTGTAGTGGTCGTCGTCCTTCACGTTGCGCTGACGAGCGCGCTGCGTACTGAAGGCTGGGACGCCAGCGCCTCCATGCTCACGTCTGGCGTCGCCGTGCTGGCGTTGGTCCTGATCGCGGTCAATGTCGCCGACTGGGTGACGACGAAACTCGCCGAGCGCCGCGAGATGCAACGCGTGAGGCAGCGTTTGCCGAACGGGCCGTGCTGCGTGTTGTGGAAGAATGCTGAGCCCGCCCAGGAAGCTGAAGACGCGATGCCGTGGGAGGTCGCCGGCCCATTGCGCGCGCGCTATCCGAAGTTGGCGCGGCGCTTGGGCGTAGAAGGCGTCGCGATTGCCGAGTTCGAAATCGCGGCCGGCGGCAAGGTGAAGAACGTCCATTGCGTCTATGCGTGGCCGTCCGACGTTTTCTTCGACGCCGCGCGCGAAGCTCTCCTGAACACGCAATTCCAGCCCAAATCCGATCAGCACGTGCGCTTCGGCTCGAGCTATCGGATGCCTTTTGTCTTCCGCATCAATGGCGCCTCGAAAATCAAGGACGCTGGCCGCCGCGCCCGCACATTGCGCCCCACTTTGCAGGCCGCGCAGCAAGCGGTCGAAAAGTTGCGAACGCCCTCCACTTGAAGGCTGACCACTTGACGCCAGCGGGGCGAGCCCGCTGAATAGGTCCCGCGAGCGACGAGCAATAGGGGCCTTTCATGCAACCGTTGATGCGGTGGGCGCTGCTCGCCTTTGTCTTGGCGCTTTCGACCTCCGTCGCCCCACCTGCGCGCGCTTCCTTCGGCGAATGCTCGAACCCTGATTATCTCGCGCGCTTCGACGAACGCTTCCGCTCCGTCGAGTATGATTGCGTCGAGCGCTTGCGCGTACCGGTGAGCACAGCGGACGGCACGCGCAGCATCCGCATCCTGCACGACTTCAACGCCGATTGGATCGTCAGCTCCGGCGAAATGCGCGAGTTCGAACGCGGCGTGACGCTTGCCGCCGCTGCGATCCCGGATTTAGGCCGCGTCCATCTCGAAGACATCACCGTGTTGTTGGCGGACGATTTTCCACCGCGCGACGGCGCAGATGATTTCAGCAACATCGCCGCATGGACTGAGATGACGAATGACGGCGAGTGTCTCATCACCGTTTATCTCGTCGGCCCCGCGAGCCGTCCTGAGTTCGCGGCATCGGTTGTCGCGCATGAGATTTTTCACTGCGTGCAAACTGCGAACCTGACAGAAGGCCAAATCAATAGTCCTGGTGGCCTCGGTGAGGGCGGCGGCGGCAATTGGTGGCTCGAAGGCTCGGCCACTTGGTTCAACGCTTACGCCGTCCCCGAAGTCGGCCCGCTGCGCCAGTTCATCAACGCGTTCGACGAAGATTCGCCGACAGTGCCGCTCAATCGAATGGCCTACGAAGCGCTGCCGTTTTGGCTCTGGCTTGGCGCTGAAACCTCGGCCAGCAACATCATGAATTTCCTGCACGGCATGGCCGAAAGCGGAGACGAAAGCGCACAGCGCCGCGCGATGATGGCTGCACTTCCGCAAGAGCGCTGGCTCGAATTTGCGCAAGCTTATCTGGACGGCGAAATCCGCCACCCGCATGGCGCCGATCTCGGCTTCAGCGTGCAAGAAGGCGAGAGCTGGACCTGGAGCGCCACGCGCACGCAGAACGTGCCAGCCGAGCCGTTCCAACTCATTCGCGCCGCCGTCAGCTTTGAGTGCGGCCGCTGGCGCACCGGCATTCGCCCCGACAGCGCCTATCGCGTGAAGCCCTCAGACGGCGGCGATTGGGAAGCGTTGCCGACAGAGCTCGACACAGCCACTGCGCCGGACGCTTACCGCTTCGTCGCGATGAACGCCGCCACGTCGCGCGTGACACTCTCGATTAGTGGCACGAAGGAATCCGGCTGCGCCGAGTGCGGCGGCAGCCGCGAGATCAACGCCTGCCTTGTCGGCACCTGGCAACTCACGGGCGGCGGCCCGGCCGATTGGATGCGCGCGCAGGGCATCCCCGGTAACTTCTCCACCTCGAACCAAACCATCACTCTGCGCCGCGACGGCACCTACATCACCAGCGCGATGAGCGGTTCAGCCGAGATCATCGTCCGCGACAATCGCCGCGGCGGTACGATGGGCGCGCAAGCGGGCGGTCGCTGGTCGGTCGGGCGCGACGGCACGCTCAACATGTGCGCCGACATGCAGAACTTCTCGACCACCGAAACCGGCGGACCACCTGGGCCGGGCAATCTACAGATGAGCTACACATGCGGCGGCGGAACGATGACGACGATTCAGCCCATGCCGCGCGGCGCACCGCCTATGAGCTCAAGTTACTCACGGATCGGAGAGTGAGACCAACGTGTTAACACGTTGATCTTTCTTAACTTAACCGCACGTTAGCACTTTTAAGGTGTTGTTAACGCTTCCCGGCGCCCGCGCGCGTGCATTCGCGCGCGCCGTGCGGGAGGATGACCGTCGGGGTCCGGCGATTCGTTTCGCCGAAAAGATGGAATTAGGGGTCGGCTTTGGACGTCGCATTCGCAAGCCTGCTTGTGGCGGCTGGCTGTGCCGCAATCGCGGTCGCGTCGCTCTTATGGGCGCTGCGCGTCACCGATAGCGCGCGCGGCACGGTCGAAGTCTGGAAGAAACGCGTGCGCGATCTTGAAGACAAGGTCGCGTGGGCTGACGCCGTGTTCGGCGCGTTTCCGGGCGTCGTGCTGATCTGGGAAGATCTGATCACAGACGGCGACGGCGAGTGGGGCAACCCGCGCATTTATGGCAGCCCGCTGGCGCTCGCCGGCATGTTGCGCTTCTCCGACAACGCGGCGGCTGCGGAATCCTCCGTGCGCATGCTGCAAGGCCTCTCGACATTTGACGCAACGGATTCCACCGGCGCCTCCACGCGTCTCGCGCCCGTGCTCGGCCGCTTGCGGCGCGAGGGCGCGCCGTTCTCGCTGAAGATCACCACGCCGGATGGCGTTTACGTCGAAGCTGACGGCCGCACCGCCGGCGCGCGCGCCGTCGTGTGGCTGCTCGATGCAGGCGTGCGCGGCGTTGAAGATAGCGGCATCCGTGTTGAAGGCGGCCGCGAGATCATCGCGCGCGATCCGACTGCATTCCTCGAAATGTGGAATGGCGCGCCGTTCATGGCCTGGCGCGTCAGCGGTTCGTTGAAGCTCGAATGGGCCAACCCGGACTATCTGACCGCGCTTGAAGCGCGTTCGCTCGATCAAGCGATCCAACGCAATCTGCAACTCGATCAAGGGGCTGTCGATCTCGCGCGCAAAGCCATCGACACTGGCGAAGCGCAGGAAGAAACCCGCTCAGCCGTTATCGCCGGCCAGTTGCGCACCATGCGCATCCGCGTAAGCCCCGTCGCAGGCGGCGCTGCTGGCGTAGCGCTTGACGTGACCGACGCCGAAGCCGCGCACGATCTGCTCGCCAAGCAGCAGCGCGCGCACGATGAGACGCTCGACCACCTCGCCGAAGGCATTGCTGTTTTCGACGCCGGCAAGAAGCTCGTCTTCCACAATCGCGCGTTCGAGCAGATGTGGAATCTCGATCCAGGCTTCCTGCAGGATCGCCCCGCGCACGCGGCGTGGCTCGATTACCTGAAAGAAAAGCGCAAGCTGCCGGCGCACGCGAATTATGCCGAGTGGCGCGCGCGCGAACTGGCGCTCTATCAGGAAGTCGCCGAGCTGCCGCAGGATTTCTGGGTGCTGCCGGATGGCCGCATGCTCCGCATCGCGCGTCAGCGTCACCCGAGCGGCGGCCTGCTGATGATCTTCTCGGACATCACCAACGAAGTCGCGCTGAAGAGCTCGTACGACGCGCTCGTCCAAACGCAAAAGGCTGCACTCGATAAGCTGCACGAAGCTGTCGTCGTGTTCGGCCTCGATGGGCGTTTGAAACTCTCCAACGCCGCATTCAGCGCGATGTGGCGTTTGGAAGAGGGCGCGATCAGCGAAGGCATGGCGTTCGATGCGGTCATCGCCGCGTGCGAGAAGCTGTTCCACGATAAAGCCGAGTGGGCGAAGGTCCGTGGCCGCATCACCGATCCGTCACCGGAAGCGCGTACCGAGTATCGCGGTGAGATGCGTCGTAGCGATGAGAGCGTGCTCAAATTCCTCACCCGTCCGCTGCCCGACGGCGCAACGCTCGTCGCCTTCCAAGACATCACCGCCGATCGCCGCGTCGAAGATGCACTGCGTGAGCGCGCGGAGGCGTTCGAAACCGCCGACAAGCTCAAGGGCCAGTTCGTCGAGAACGTCTCGTACCAACTGCGCAATCCGCTGCAGGCGATCTATGGCAACGCCGAAATGCTGGCGCACAAAGTGTTCGGCCCGCTCAACGATCGTCAGATCGAACAAGTGGATTCGATCATCGAAGCCTCAGGCTCGCTCTCGAAGCTGATCGACAACATTCTCGATGTCGCGATGGTTGAAGCCGGCAATGTCATCCTCGATCCGGCGCCGATGGACGTGTTCGAAGCGATCACGGAAAGCGTGCAGATGGCCGCGTCCAAGGCGCGCGACACCGAAGTGCCGATCCGCGTGAAGTGCGATCCGAAGATCGGCACGATCAACGCCGATCAAAAGCGCATCACCCAGGTGATCGTGAACTTGCTCTCCAACGCACTCCGCCACACCGAGCGCGGCGACACCATCACCGTGTCTGCTGAACGCCTCGATGGCGTCGTGCGCCTCACCGTCGCCGACACCGGCAAAGGCATGGCGTTCGATCAGCAAGCCCGCGCGTTCGATAGCTTCGAATCCGGCGACCGCCGCGGCGCGGGCCTCGGCCTCGCACTCGTGCGCTCGTTCGTCGAAATGCACGGCGGCTGGGTAGCCCTCGCCAGCGAACCAGGCCGCGGCGTCACCGTAACGTGCCACTTGCCCGAGCACGCTCCGAATGCAGGGCCACCGCCGCCGCCAAGCCGCGAAGCTGCTTAACGCTGCCTTCTCCCGCATGGGCGGGAGAAGGTGGCCCGTAGGGCCGGATGAGGGTGGGAGCGTCAGAAAATAGCGCTACAACCAAGTCATGTTGCGGAACAGGCGATCAATCGAGCGCGCAAAGCGCAATCGCAAAGACCCGACGAGCGCGGAAGAGAAGCTCTGGTCCATGCTCCGCGCTCGCCGTTACCGCGATGCGAAATTCCGTCGTCAGCACGCAATCGGAATATACGTCGTGGACTTCGCTTGCGTTGAGCTGAAACTCGTTGTGGAGGTGGATGGTCCATCACACGATGACGAGGAGCAACGTGAGTTCGATGCCGAGCGGACAGCATATCTCGCGCGCTCAGAATGGCGCGTGGCGCGGATTCCGAATGCGGTGGTGTTTGAGGGTGGTGAGGGTTTGTATCTAATGCTGGATGCAGCGTTGGACGGTAGCGCTTCGTCCTGAACGTCCCACCCTCATCCGTCGGCTTCGCCGACACCTTCTCCCGCCCATGCGGGAGAAGGTACGCGTACCGCCCTTAGTGCTGGCTCTTCGGCAGGCGCACGACCAAGCCGTCCAGCGCGTCGCTCACTTTGATCTGGCAGGAGAGCCGCGAATTGTCTTCGACGTCGTTGGCGAAATCCAACATGGATTGCTCCATGCTCGATGCTTCGCCCGTCTTCGCCAGCCATTCCGGATCGACGTAGACATGGCAGGTCGCGCACGCGCAGGCGCCGCCGCAATCGGCGTCGATGCCCGGCACGGCGTGCTTCACCGCCGCTTCCATCACGGTCTGACCGTTCGGCGCGTCGATGACATGCTCTTTGCCGGTGTGCTCGATGTAAGTGATCTTCGCCATGTCCCGTTCAAACCCTTCAGCGCGCCGCGGCGACTATTTCTTTCATCGGACGAGACTCATCTTCAAGCTCAGACGGCGCGACGGTTCGCCCCGTCTGGATGAGCATTTTCGCCCCTAGATACTCCGCCGGCCGGTTCACCGCATCGACGGCGATCAGCTTGGGCCCCTTATAATAGAACGCCGCGAAAGCGCGGTCAGCCATGACGCCGCGTAAGACGACATTGTCATAGCCCTGAAAAAGCCCGGCGATCTGCAGTTTGAGATCGTACTGGTCCGACCAAAACCACGGCGCTTCTTCGGTGTGCGGCTTTCCGCCGGTAATCGCGGCGGCGACGATCTTTGCGCCTTCCACAGCGTTGTGGACGCTTTCCAGGCGCGCCACGCGCTCTTCGAAATGCGCCATCGGACGGCTTGCGCAATCGCCGATCGCATAGATCGCGGGATCGGACGTGAGGCATTGCCGGTTGGTGACGATGCCGTTCTCGACCTTTAGCCCGCATTGCTCGGCCAACGCCACGTCCGGCGTCACGCCAATGCCTGCAATCACGACATCCGCCGGCACTTCGACGCCGTCGCTCAACGCAACGCCAGTGACGCGCTCGCGGCCTTTGATCAAAGCCGGCTGGCCGCCGAGCACAAAGCGCACGCCTTGGCGCGTGTGTTCATCAAGAAAAAAGCCCGCAACCTCGGGGCTCGTTACGCGCGCGAGCGGCCGCACGGCGGTCTCGATCACCGTCACATCAAGCCCAAGCTGACGCGCAACGGCGGCGGCTTCCAAGCCGATATAGCCCGCGCCAACCACAACCAGTTTCGCGCCGCTCACCATGCGCGGCCGCAGCGCATCTGCATCAGCCGCCGTGCGGAACAAGTGCGCGCCTTCAAGATCAGCGCCGACCAAAGGCAGCTTGCGCGGCTTCGCGCCGGTTGCGAGCACGAGCACGTCGTACGGCAACTCACGCCCGCCCTCGACGCGCACTTTCTTGTTCGCCCGGTCGATCCAGACCGCGCGCAGCGACGTCAGCAGCGTGATGTTCTCTTCGGCATAAACAGACGCGGGCCGCAGCAGCAGCCGGTCCATGTCGTACTCGCCCTTCAAATAGGCTTTCGACAGGGGCGGGCGCTGATAGGGTGCTGCCGGTTCTTCGCCGATCAGCGTGATGTCGCCGTCAAAACCGGCCTGACGCAGACGTTGCGCCGTTTCGCCGCCGGCCTGGCCGGCGCCGATAATGATGACGCGTTTGATTTCGCCCGTACTCACAGCGCCTTAGCTTTGAAGCGAAGCAGTCCCAGGCGCAAGCGGGCCTTGATGCCGCGCTTCCCCCAAGGCAGCATCCGCGCCCGTGAGCACTCACCCAACAAACGATTCGCGCGACGACGCGCTGGCCCGCCTTTTGGCCGACACCGGCTTCGACCGCGCCGAGCGCTATCCGCTGGCCGGCGACGCCTCCACACGCCGCTATGAGCGCCTCGTCCAGGGCGATCGCCGCGCCATGCTGATGGACGCGCCGTTCAGCGCCGAAAGCGCCCCGTGCCCGCCGGGCGCGACGGTCGCCGAGCGCCGCCTGATGGGCTGGAACGCGACGTCACGCTTGGCCGCCTCACGCGTCGAAGCCTTTGTCGCGGTGGCGCAGCATCTGGAGAGCTTGGGCCTCTCGCCGCCAAAGATTTTGGGCGCCGATTGCGAGGCCGGTTACGCCATCCTCGAAGACCTCGGCGATACCCTTTACGCAAACGTCATCCCGCAAGGCGCTGACGAAATCGCGCTTTACGAAGAAGCCGCGCGCGTGCTGGCGCATGTGCACGCGGCGCCGATCCCGGCGCGCCTCGACGGCGCCGGCGGCGCCAATTGGTCGATCCTCGATTACGATGCGTTGGCGCTCGAAGTGAACGCTGACCTTTTCGTCGAATGGCTGCCGCGCGCCGCCGATGTGCGCATCGACGATAAAGCCCGCGCCCGCTGGGAGCAGGTGCGCGATAGCCTGATCGTCAAAGCGCTCGGCTTCCCGCGCGCCTTCACCATCCGCGACTATCACGCCGAGAATTTGCTCTGGCTGCCGGAGCGCGAAGGCGTGCAGCGTGTCGGCTTGCTCGATTTCCAAGATGCTGTGCGCGGCTGGCGCGCGTGGGATTTCGCCATGCTGCTCCACGATGCGCGCCGCGACGTGAGCTATCCCGCGCACGAAGCCGCGATCCGCGCTTATCTCGATGCGTGCGGCGCAAGCGAAGCCGAATTCCAGCGCGAACTCGCCGTGCTCGGCGCCATCAACGCCATGCGCATCCTCGGCATCTTCTCGCGCCTCGCCGGCCGCGACGGTAAACAGCGTTATCTCGCTTTCATGCCGCGCGAGTGGGGGCATCTCTCGCGCACGCTCGAACATCCCGCCCTCGAAGACGCGCGCGACTTCGTCCAAAGCGTCGCCGCGCCGTATCTGGAGCGCGCAGCTTGATCCCGCACACAGCCATGGTGCTCGCCGCGGGCCTCGGCACACGCATGAAGCCGCTCACCGACGATCGCCCGAAGGCGCTCGTCCAAGTCAGCGGCCGCGCGCTGGTCGATCATGTGCTCGATCGTTTGGTCGCTGCTGGCGTGAAGCGCGCTGTCGTCAACGTCCATGCGTTCGCGGATATGCTCGAAGCGCACGTCCGCCGCCGCACCGACATCGAGATCGTCATCTCGGACGAGCGTCCGATGCTGATGGAAACCGGCGGCGGCATTCGCCAAGCGCGTCCGTTGCTCGGCGATGCGCCAATCGTCGTCTGCAACATCGATAGCGTTTGGGAAGAGTCACACGGCTCCGCCATTGCGCGCCTCGCAGCGGGTTATCACCGCCAGACTATGCCGTTCCGCCTGATGCTCGCATCAATGGATCAATGCTTGGGCTTCGATGGCGCCGGCGATTTCTTCATGGATGATGCAGGCTTGCTCACGTTCCGTGGCGATGCGCCGAGCGCACCGTGGGCCTACATGGGCGCCTACATCATGGATCCCACCATGATCGACAACGAGCCGCTTGAGCCGTTCTCGATGACGCGTCTGTGGCGCACGCTCGCGCCGAAAGGTCAGCTCCACGGCGCGCCGCTCGGCGGTTACTGGATGCATGTCGGCGATCCGCGTTCGCGTGGTGAAGCGGAAGCGCGATTGACGGCGGCGGCGCCAAGTCCATGAGCGATCTGCCATTAGGGCTGCCCGAACCATTGTTCGGCGGCTCCGCCCCGCGTCTGCGCGCGGCGCCGGCATCCGCGTCGTTCCTCGAAGTGCTCGCCAACGCGATGGCGAGCGAACTCACCAAAAAGAACGATCCGTTCGCGCTCTCCGACGCGCTCGTGCTGCTGCCGAACCGCCGCGGCGCGCGCGGGCTTATGGATGCGTTCGCCAAACGCCTAGGCGGCGCAGCATTGCTGCCAACCATCCGCCCACTCGGCGATCCGCACGCCGATGACGATCCCGATGTCTGGGGCGCAGATCTCATCGGTGACGACATCGCGCCACCGATCGACAAGATGCAGCGCCGTATGCAGCTCGCGTCCTTCATCCGCCGTCGCGACAAAGCCGAGAACGGCGTCGAAGATCCCGCCCGCGCGCTCGCACTCGCCGACGAACTCGGCAAGCTGCTCGATAGCGCCGCCACTGTTGAGCGCGTCGAGTGGAGCAAGCTCCGCACGCTGGTCGAAGAGATCGATCTCGCCCGCCACTGGGCCAGCTCTGCCGCCTTTCTCGATATTATCGCCACGTACTGGCCGGAGATTTTGAAAGAGCAGGGCGTCAGCGATCCCGCCACGCATGGCGCAGCGATCCGCTTAGCGCTCGCCGCGCGCTGGAAAGCCGATCCGCCGAAGCGTCCGATCGTGATCGCCGGATCCACCGGTTCGCAGCACACGACGCGCGAATTGATGCGCGTCGTCGCCAGCCTGCCGCGCGGCGTCGTCGTGCTCCCCGGCGTCGACATCGATCTCGATGATTCCGCGTGGGACTTGATCGGCGATCAACACCCGCAACACGCATTGAAGGATACACTGAAAGCCCTCGGCGCCGACCGCCGCACCATTCCGCTGATGGAAATCGAAAAGTCCAGCGGCCGTGCGCGCCGCGTGCTTATGCGCGAAGCCTTGGCGCCCGCAGAGAAAACCGCAGACTGGCTTGAGCGCTTAGAACTCGCAGGCGGCAAAGCTTTCGTCGCCGAGGGCGCGAACGGCTTGAAGCTGCTGGAAGCCGCGACCGAAGACGAAGAAGCGATGGCGATTGCGCTCATGCTGCGCGAAGTGCTCGAGACACCGCACGCCAGCGCCGCCGTTGTCACGCCCGACGCCGGCCTCGCGCGCCGCATCGAAGCGAAGCTCTCGCGTTGGGGCATCGCGCCCGCCGTCTCGCACGGCATGCCGCTGCGCGAAACCGACGCCGGCCGCTTGATCGCACTGCTCTGCGAACTCGCGCACGACGAAGGCGATCCCGTCGCACTCGCTGCGTTCCTCAAGCACCCGCGCGTCATCCTCGCGCGCGATGCCTACGGCCTCACGCGCCTCGAACACAAACTGCTACGTGGACCCCGCCGCTTCGATACGCTTCAAGACCTGATCTCGGTTGGTGAGCGCGGCGAACGCGGCAAACCGATCCCCGGCTGGCCGCAAGCCCGCGCTATCGTCGAAGCAACGCGCACCGCACTCGCGCCGCTCATTGCGCTGATGTCGCAAAAGCAAGTCTCGCTCGCGAAATTCGCTGAAGCGCTCTCCGCCGCCGCGGAAGAGGCGACCGACCACGAATGCTGGCAAGGCCGCGATGGCGAAGCCGCCGCATCGTTGCTGCGCGAAGCCATCACGCACGGCGAAGCCCTCGGCCTGATGCACGCCCGCGCAGCGCCGCGCGTGCTGATGAAATTGCTCGGCGAAGGCAGCGTGGCGCCATCGATGTCAGCGGGTGACGCGCGCATCGCCATTTGGGGTTTGCTCGAAGCGCGTTTGCAACGCCGCGAACTGATGATCCTCGCCGGCCTCAACGAAGGCACTTGGCCCGCGCCGCCGAGCGAGGATCCGTTTCTCTCACGCGGCATGCGCGCGCGCCTCGGGCTTCCCTCCGTCGACCAACGCATTGGTCTCGCCGCGCACGATTTCGCGCAACTCGCCAATGCGCCCAACGTCATCATGACACGCGCGTTGCGCAAAGACGGCTCACCCACCGTCGCCTCGCGCTGGCTCTGGCGTCTGCAAACTCTGATCAAAGGCGCAAAAGCTGAACTCGAAAGCGCACAGCCTTACATCGATTGGGCGCAAGCGCTCGATCATCCGCCCGCCATCACGCCTGCGTCGCCGCCCGAACCGCGCCCGCCCGCGCATCAGCGCTTGAAGAAGATCAGCGTCACCACCGTCGAAACACTGATCCGCGATCCGTATGCTGTTTACGCGCGTCGCATCCTCGGCCTCGAGAATCTGAAACCCATCGGCGCACCCGCCGGTCCTGCCGAGCGCGGCACCGCCGTGCACGCAGCCATCGAAGATTTCGGCGACGGTACCGATCCCAAAACGCTCTCCGATCTGCTCGACGAAAAACTCCGCCTCGCCGGCATCTCACCCGAACGCCGCGCCGCCGAACGCGAGCGCCTCAACGTCTCGATCAACGCACTCATCGCCTGGTTTAACGAACGCCGCGGCCGCGCCGCCGACGTGCTTCGCGAAAAGCGCGGCGAATTGGTGATCGGCGATGTGGTCATGAGCGGCGTCGCTGATCGCATTGAGATCGCGCCCAACTACGCTGCCATCCTCGATTTCAAAACCGGCGCACCGCCATCCGATAAGCAAGTCGAAAGCGGCCTGAGTCCGCAACTTTTGCTCGAAGCGGCCATGCTGGAAGAGGGCGCGTTTCCCGATGTGCCTAAGCGCGAAGTAAGCGAACTCATCTATTGGCGCTTTGGCGGCGCCGATCCGACGCCGCGTTCTGTCGAGCTTGAGAACGGCATTCCTGCTGCGGCGCGCGAAGCGTTGGCAGAGTTGCGCAAACTGCTCGCGCAATACGCAGAGCCGGAGCGTGCGTTTCTGTCGAAGCCGCGCGTCTTCAAAATCAAGCTTTACGACGATTACGATCATCTCGCCCGCCGCAAGGAATGGGCTGACGAGAAGGCCGACGAATGAACGCGCCTCTCGATCCGATCGCGGAAGCAACCGCCAACCAACGCATCGCCGCGAATCCGGCGACGTCGGTGTTCGTCACCGCCAATGCCGGCTCCGGCAAAACCAAGGTGCTGGTCGACCGCATCGCGCGCTTGCTGCTGTTGCCGCAATCGCGGCCATCGGCATTTCTCTGCATCACCTATACGAAGGCCGCCGCCGCCGAGATGCAGCGCCGCCTGTTCGAACGCCTCGGCGGCTGGTGCGTCGCCGATGACGAAACGCTCGCGGCCGAGTTGGACAAACTCGGCGCAAAGGGCGCCGATCTCGGCGAAGCGCGCGCGCTGTTCGCGAAAGCGCTCGAGACGCCCGGCGGCTTGCGCATCCAAACCATCCACGCCTTCTGCGAACGCCTGCTCGCGCGCTTCCCGCTCGAAGCGGGGGTCGCACCGGGCTTCGACATCGCCGACGAAGCCCGCGCTTCAGCACTCCTCGGCCAAGCCCGCGCCGACGCAGCGCTCGATGACGATGCACCGCGCGAAGCCTTCCGCCGCTTCGCCGCGAAATTGCACGGAGAAGGGCTGGAAGCCTTCCTCGATCGCCTCGCACTCCGTCGCGGCGAGTTTCACCGCTTCGCCGAAAGTAAAGGCCCGTTGTTCGCCGATCAAACGCTGCGCGATCGGCATGGTGTCACGCAGAGCTTTGATGCTTATCTCCAAGGCTTGCGTGCGCGCGCCGACATCGAAACGATGCGAGGCGCAATCGCAAAGCTCAACGAAGGTTCCACCCGCGATCAACAATGCGCCGATCGCTTGAAGCGCGTGCTCAATGCCCTCGAAAGCAAGCCATCCGGCCTCGCGCGCGCCTGCGCGGCATTCGTGCTTACCGGCGATGGCGATCGGCGCGATACGTTCGCGACCAAAGCGACGCAGAAAGCGCATCCGACGCTTGAAGGCGAACTCTCCGCCTTCGCCGACATTTGCCGCGATGCATACGAAACGCTCAACGCCATCGAACGCGCTGAGGATGCAGTCGCCGCCATGGCGCTCGCGCTCAAGCTTGATCAAGCCTACGCCGACGCAAAATCACGCGCGGGCGTGCTCGATTTCGATGATCTGATCGAACACGCGCAAACATTGCTGCAGCGCTCCGACGCAGCTCCCTGGGTGCTCTACAAGCTCGATGGCGGCATTGATCACATCCTGATTGACGAAGGCCAAGACACCAGCCCCGCGCAATGGGATCTGATCACGCCGTTGCAGGAAGAATTCCTCGCCGGCGCCGGCGCACGCGAGAAGGCGCGCACGATCTTCGCCGTCGGCGATCCGAAGCAAAGTATCTACGGCTTCCAAGGCGCCGATCCCGAGCGCTTTCTCAGCGAAGCGCAACGTCTTGGCGCGCGCGCGGCGGATGCGGGTGTTGCGTTCACGGCGCCCGAACTGCGCACATCGTTCCGCACCGTGCCGGAAGTGCTGCGCGCGGTTGATGAAACCATGCGCAACAAGCCGCTGATCGCAGGCCCCAGCGCGAGCGATGAGATCAAACACCTCGCGGCGCGCGCAAAGCACAGCGGCAGTGTTGAAGTGTGGCCGTGGACGCCGCGTCCGGTGATCGACGATCCCAAACCATGGGATGCACCCGTCGATATCCAGACCGGCCGCAGCGCGCCCGCGCAACTCGCCAAACACATCGCCACGCGCGTACGCGACATGATCGCTGCGGGTGAGGCGGTGTGGGACGAGGACACGCGCGAGCAACGCGCCATGCGCCCCGGCGATGTGCTTCTGCTTGTCCGCGCGCGCGGCGCGATGTTCCGCGAATTGATCAAAGCGTTGAAGAGTGCCAAGCTCCCCGTCGCTGGCGCTGACCGTATGGTGCTGCGTGATGAACTGGCAGTTGAGGATTGCCTCGCTCTGATGCGCGTAGCACTCGACCCTGCCGATGATCTGTCGCTCGCCTGCGTGCTCAAGGGCCCGTGGTGCAATCTCACGGATGACGATCGCGATCTCTTTCCGCTCGCTTACGATCGCAAGAGCGGCGAGACGCTGTACAAGCGTTTGATGGCGAGCACAGACGAACGCCTCGCACCCGCGCGCGCTTTTGTTAGCGAAGTCATTGCGCGCGGCGGCGCCGATGCGTTCGCGTTCTTGAGCTGGGCGCTGGAGACGCCGCATGGCGGTGGTGACACCGGGTGGCGGCGCGTGTTCGAACGCCTTGGGCCAGAGACGCGCGATCCGATCGAAGAATTGCTACAGCGTTCGCTCAAACCCGCCGGCCACATCGCGCCGACCTTGCAGCGCTTCATCTCCGACATCGACCTCGATGCTGGCCAAGTGAAGCGGGAGCTCGAAGCCGAACACGGCGCGGTGCGCATCATGACGGTGCACGGCGCCAAGGGCCTCGAAGCGCCAGTCGTCATACTGCCTGATGCAACGGGCGATGTCGGCGATGCGCCCGATAACGGCCTCATCTTCGATGACGATGAAGGTCCGTTCGTATCGTTCCGCTCGAAAGACGACGACGCCAAAGTCGCCACCGCTCGTGCCGCCCACAGCGAACGCGCGCTGCGTGAGCATTGGCGCTTGCTCTATGTCGCCATGACGCGGGCCCGCGATCGGCTGATTGTATGTGGCCCGCAATTCGGCGGTTCGAAGCTGGGTGAAGCGAAGGAGAGCTGGCGCCTCGCGGTGGAAGAGGCGTTGCGAAATCTCGGCGCTGTCGAGATCGACACGCCGTACGGCAAAGGTCAGCGCTATGGCGAGATCGCGCACGCGGCCGCAGCGCCAAGTCGGGAGCTCATGCAAGCGTCATTGCCGGAGTGGGCCCACACACCCGCGCCGCAGATCACAGCTCGAGCCTACGCTTCGCCATCGCGTATCGAACGCATCAATCCCGCGCTCTTCTCGCCGCGCGGGGATGGGCAAAAGCGCTTTCGCCGTGGGCGTCTCATTCACGGCCTGCTGCAACGTCTCCCTGAGGTGGCGGCGAGCAAGCGTACGAAAGCGGCGCGTAATTGGCTCGAACGCCAAGGCTGCGATCCCTCCGAGATCGAGGCGTACGCCACCGAGGCGCTCGGCGTGATCGACGACCCACGTTTCGCGCCGGTCTTTGGCCCACGTTCGCGCGCGGAAGCGCCGATTGTCGGCGAGGCGCGGGGTAAGCTGGTGAGCGGCGTTGTTGACAGGCTCGTCGTCGACGACGCGCGCGTGATCGTGCTCGATTTCAAGACTGATCGCCCGCCACCCGCCGACGTTGCGGATGTGCCGGCGAGCTATGCGTTGCAGCTGGCGCTTTACCGCGAAGTTCTGCGCAAGATTTTCCCCGCCAAACCCGTAACCTGCGCGTTGCTTTGGACGGAAACGCCGTTGCTCATGGAACTGCCGCCCAGTCAGCTTGACGATGTTTTCGCTACGTTCGCATCTGGGTTCGCGTCCAGTTGAAAGCCGCCCCAGCCGCG
This sequence comes from uncultured Terricaulis sp., assembly GCA_964405865.1. Taxonomy (GTDB): domain Bacteria; phylum Pseudomonadota; class Alphaproteobacteria; order Caulobacterales; family Aquidulcibacteraceae; genus Vitreimonas. Next base: position 552,624 of record CAYOPM010000002.1, read on the forward strand.
CTTACATCAATGCGACGAATCCGTTCACTCGAAAGGTCTCACCGTGGCCACCAACAAAGTTTCCGACGATAGTTTCGATGCCGACGTGCTCGCCTCCGGCAAGCCGGTTCTGGTCGATTTTTGGGCGGAATGGTGCGGCCCCTGCAAGCAGATCGGCCCAGCGCTCGAAGAGATCGCCGCCGAGATGGGCGACCGCGTCCAGATCGTGAAGCTCAACATCGACGATAATCCGATGACGCCCCCGAAATATGGCGTGCGCGGCATCCCGACTTTGATGGTCTTCAAGGACGGCAAAGTGCACGCGACGAAAGTCGGCGCCATGCCGAAGTCGAAGATCGTCGAGTGGCTGAACGAGAGCGTCTAATCGTTCTCCGCCGCCAAGGCTTCGGCGGCCAGCACAAACGATCCGCAGATCAAAACACGCGGCGCAGGCAACTGCGCCGCGATTTGCATTGCGGCGGCGAGTGACGGCGCGGTCTGCGCGTTCGTTTCAAGTTGCTGCGCAAGCGCTGCAATGTTCGAAGGGGAAACATGCTCTTCGCTTAGCGGCACGGCGATGATGCGATCCGCGCCGCGCGCGATTGCGCCGATGAACGCCGCCGCGTCCTTGCGTTTGCGCAGGCCGACAATGACGGTGCTCTCGCCGCTGCGTCGCGTCTTCATGTCGGCAAGCGCGCGTGCGAGCGCAGCTGCTGCGTGTGCGTTGTGTCCGCCGTCGATCCACACTTCGCCGCCGATCGCGCGGATCGGTGCGCTGAACGGCCCGCGTGTGAGCGCCTGAAGGCGCGCAGGCCAGGCAGTGTTTTCGACGCCCGCCGCAAACGCCGCATCATCGATGTTTGCCGCGCGGGATAGGAGCAGCGCCGCGCATGCGAGCCCCGCATTATCGATCTGATGCCGTCCTTGCAGCGCCGGCAGCGGCAAATCGAGCGCGCGCGTTTCGGTTTGCACAACGAGGCGCCCGTGGCTGGCATAAGCATCCCACTCAACGCCGCAGCGATAGAGCGGGGCGCCAATCTCTTCGGCGTGCGCTTCGATCATGGTCATCGCTTCTGGCGCTTGGCGTGCGATGATTGCTGGCGCGCCGTGCTTCAGGATGCCGGCCTTGTGCGCGGCGATGTCCGCCAAGCTCACGCCGAGCGCGTCTTGGTGATCGAGGCCGATTGGCGTGATCACGCATGCTGCGGGCGCTTCGATCACGTTGGTGGAGTCATCGCGCCCGCCCATGCCGGTCTCGATCAAGGCGATGTCGGCTGCATGTTCGCGGAAGAGGAGGACTGCAGCAGCGACTTGCGCATCGAACTGCGTGAGCGACGGATCAATGCGCGCAACATCTTCCGCAGCTTCGAGCAAAGCGCGATCATCCGCGAAGCGGCTGGACACGACGAAGCGCTCGTTCAGCTGGAAGAGATGCGGCTTGGTGAAGGCGTGTACCTTTAGCCCCGCCGCTTCCGCGATCGCGCTCATGAAGGCGATGACCGAGCCTTTGCCGTTCGTGCCGGCGACGTGGATGACGGGCGGCAACGCAAGTTGCGGCGAGCCCAGCGCTTCAAGCGCGTTACGCAGCTTGTTAAGATCAAACGGCTTGCCGTGCCCGAACTCCGGGCCGAATAAGCGTTCAAAGTTTTGCAGTGCGGGATCGTTCAAACTCCACCCATTCCCGGGGCGGCGCGCAGCGGCGAGCCCGGGACCCATAAACACGTTTGTTTCCAGGCGCGCTAAGCAGCGACGCGAACCCGATCTAACAAGCGTGTTTATGGGTCCCGGACTTGCCTGCGGCAATCCGGGAATGGGTGGTTGAGAGCAGTGAGAATTACTCCGCTGCCTTGGCGCGCGGTTGCTGCTTCGTGGTCGCCTTGCGCTTGCCTTTAGCCGGCGCTTCGTCCTTGGCGATTTCCGTTAGCTCGAACGTCTCGGCATCATCGACTGGCTGCGCCTTGCGATCCATCAGTGTCGTCAGCAGCGTCGCGATCGTCGACTTGAGCTGGCGGCGATCGACGACGAGATCGACCATGCCTTTATCGAGCAAATACTCGGAACGCTGGAACCCTTCCGGCAATTTCTGACGAATGGTTTGTTCGATCACGCGCGGACCGGCGAAGCCGATCAACGCGCCCGGTTCAGCAAGGTGAATGTCGCCAAGCATTGCGTAGGATGCCGTCACGCCGCCCGTTGTCGGATCAGCGAGCACAACCAGATACGGCAAGCCAGCTTCGTGCAGCATCTGAATCGCGATCGTCGTGCGCGGCATCTGCATCAGCGAGAGAATTCCCTCCTGCATGCGCGCGCCACCCGATGACGTCACCACGATCATCGCAGCTTTGCGGCGCACCGCGGCTTCAGCAGCAGCGACGAAGGCTTCGCCCGCGGCCATGCCGAGCGAGCCGCCCATGAATTCGAAATCTTGCACCAGAACGACAGCGTGCGCGCCGCCGATGCGGCCATAGCCTGCCGCCATGCAATCGTCGCGGCCGACTTTCGCACGTGCGCCCTTCAAGCGATCAACGTACTTCTTGTCGTCCTTAAACTTCAGCGGATCAGAAGCGACCTTCGGCACCGTGATCGTTTGCCAAGCTTCATCGTCGAACAAAATCTTGAAGCGCGCATCAGGGCCAATGCGCATGTGGAAGCCCGAAGGCATCACCCAGTTCGCGGCCTCAAGTTCGGCGCGGTAGACAAGCTCGCCCGAGAGCGGGTCTTTGATCCAAAGATTGTCCGGCGTATCGCGCGCCTCTTCGGGCTTTTTCTTAGAAAGCCCCGGCCGCGCGAAATTCGACAGCCAATTCATGCGGGTGTCCCTTCCATTGCCCGCCCAGGCTCTCTCGCCTGGCGGACAGCTTCACTCAAAATCCGCACCTTGCGCAAGACACGTTCGGCGGCCTCGGCAGGGAGGGCGGTGGCTATTTCGTCTACAAACGCGGAACCGACCACGACGGCGTCGGCGGTGAGGGCGATTTCCTTGGCGACCTCCGGTTCACGGACGCCGAAACCGACGGCGACCGGGAGTTGCGTGGCGCGCTTCAAACGCGAAACCGCCACGCGCACAGCATCTGCTGTCGCAGCGTTCGCGCCGGTCACGCCAGCGACCGAGACATAGTAGAGGAAGCCCGAGGCGCCATCGAGCACCTTGGTTAAACGGTTATCGTCGGTTGTCGGCGTCGCCAGGCGGATGATCGAAAGCCCGTGCGCGTCGAACGCGGCGCGCAAGCTGGCGTCTTCCTCCGGCGGCAGATCAACGATGATCACGCCATCGGCGCCGCTCGCATGCATCGCTTCCGCGAATGGCGTGTAGCCCATGCTTTCGATCGGATTGGCGTAACCCATCAGAATGAGCGGCGTGTCTTTATCGGTCTCACGAAAGCGCCGCGCGAGATCGAGCGTCCGTGTCAGCGAGCCGCCAGCCTTCAACGCGCGCAGCGCCGCCTTCTGAATGCTCGGCCCGTCCGCCATCGGATCGGTGAACGGAAAGCCAAGTTCGATCACGTCTGCGCCCGCAGCAGGCAGCCCGCGCAAAATCTCAAAGCACGTCTCGTGATCCGGATCAGACGCCATCACATACGCGACAAGACCAGCGCGGCCTTCGCGTTTGAGCGCGTCGAAGCGAGAGGCGAGACGTGCGCTCAAGTTTTAAGCCGGGCAACGCGGGGCGCGTTCGCGCGCGAACCAGATAACGACGATGTCCGAGCGTGCCGTGCCGGGCGGATAGTCGCCTGGAAAAATGTTGATCACTTCCTGGCAGTTGTTGTCGCCAGCGCGCACCGCGGTCATGCCGCCGGTGATGTACGAGCCTTGATGGAAGCCTTGCTCACCAAGCTGGCCGATATATTCCATCGCCACTTGGCCGCCGGCAAAGCGGGGCATGGTCACGCAGGCAAGTTCGAACCGCGCGGTGTCGGCGATGGTTGCTGGATAGTGGCATTCTTCAGGAACGAGCGAGCCATCGACGATCTCGAGGTTCACCGATTCCGACAGGATCGTCTCCGCCGCGGCTTGCGCAGGTTCGGCGGGCGTCTCGGCGTCTTGCGCGTAGGCCGGCGCGACGAGCGCCAAAGTTGCGAGAGCGAAGAGTGCATTGCGTAGCATCAGAGCGTTACTCCTAAAGCATCGGCGACGGTGAAAACGTCTTTGTCTCCACGGCCGCACAGATTCATGATCACGATTCCGCCCTTGCCCACCTCACGCGCCACATCGCCCAAGCGCGCCAGCGCATGCGACGGCTCAAGCGCCGGGAGGATGCCTTCCAAGCGCGCGCAAAGCTTGAACGCTTCGAGCGCTTCGTCGTCGGTGGCGCTGAGATACTGTGCGCGGCCGATGTCGCTAAGATATGAGTGCTCAGGGCCAACGCCCGGATAGTCGAGGCCGGCGCTGATCGAGTGGCCTTCAAGGATCTGACCGTCTTCGTTTTGCAGCAGATAAGTGCGGTTGCCGTGCAGCACGCCGGGGCGTCCGCCATTGATCGCGGCGCTGTGTTCGAAGCGCTCATCGATGCCGCGCCCAGCCGCTTCAACACCAATCAAGCGCACGCTTTCGTCGGCGATAAACGGATGGAAAAGCCCGATCGCATTCGAGCCGCCGCCGATGCAGGCCATCACAGCGTCCGGCAAACGGCCTTCGCGCTCCAGGATTTGTTCGCGCGCTTCGCGGCCGATCACGCTTTGGAAGTCGCGCACCATTTCCGGATAGGGGTGCGGACCCGCGGCCGTGCCGATGCAATAGAACGTATCCGCGACATTGGTCACCCAATCGCGCAAAGCTTCGTTCATCGCGTCCTTCAAAGTTGCAGCGCCGCTCATCACCGGCCGTACTTCGGCGCCGAGCAACTTCATGCGGAACACGTTCGGCTTCTGCCGTTCAATGTCTGTCGCGCCCATGAACACGACGCACGGCAAACCCAAGCGCGCGCAGATCGTGGCCGTCGCAACACCGTGCTGACCAGCGCCGGTCTCGGCGATGATCCGCGTCTTGCCCATGCGCAGCGCCAGCAGCACTTGGCCGAGGCAGTTGTTGATCTTGTGCGCGCCGGTGTGATTGAGCTCGTCGCGTTTGAAATAGATTTTCGCCGCGCCGAAATGTTCAGTCAGGCGCTCGGCGAAATACAAGGGCGAGGGGCGGCCAACATAATGCGTCCAGAAGTCCGCCATCGTCGCGGCGAACGCCGGGTCCGCCTGGGCCTCCCGATAGGCGCGCTCCAGATCGAGCACGAGCGGCATTAGCGTCTCGGCGACGAACCGCCCGCCATAGTCCCCGAACCGGCCCTCAGCGTCCGGTAAGTCCTGCCAGTTGCGGCGCACGTCCATTGGGGGAGGCTACACTTCCACAGCGGCCAAGAATTGGGCGATCAGAGCTGGGTCCTTTATGCCCGGCGCGCTTTCCACGCCAGAGGACACATCCACAAGGTCCGCACGGCTGATCTGCATCGCCTCACGGACGTTCTCCGGCGTCAGACCCCCCGCCAAGAACCAGGGCCGCTTGAAACGCCAGTGCTGCAGCACTCCCCAATCGAACGCCCGGGCGTTGCCGCCGGGCATTTCCGCCGGCTGCGCCTGGGCGTCGAACAGCAGCATATCGGAGACTTGTTCGTATGGGGATACCGTAGGCAGGTCTTCGTGCTTGGCGATGCCGATCGCCTTGATCACACCCCGCCGGGCAAAGCGCCGGACCTCTGCCACCCGCCGGGGAGGTTCCCCGCCGTGACACTGGATCCAGTCCGGCTGCGCCGCACTCGCCGCCGCCGCCAGATGCGCGTCATCGGCATTGACCGTGACGAGCACCGTCTCAACACGCCCCGCCGCTTGCTTGGCGAGTGCGGCGAGCTTCTCGGTGTTCAGAAAGCGCGGGCTCTTCGGATAGGTGACAAAGCCAACGAACCGCGCGCCGCCATCAATGGCGGCGTCCAGCGCTTGAAAGTCAGTGATGCCGCAGATTTTCGCGTCGGCCATTACTTCTTCAGCAGATCGCGAATTTCGGTCAGCAGCTTCACGTCGGCCGGCACTTCCGGTTCAGCCGCTGGCGGCGCTGCTTCTTCCTTGCGCTTCAGCTTGTTCATCGTGCGAATGATCAAGAACAGCACCCAAGCAACGATCGCGAACTTGATCGCGGCATTGATGAACTTGCCATAGTTGATCGCCACTTCCGGCGTCGCCGCAACATAGCCGGCAGCGCCTTCAGTCCCGACCGCCGGCACGCCTTGTTGCAGCACCAGTTTCAGCGTCGAGAAATCGATGCCCGCGAGCAGCAAGCCGATCGGCGGCATGACGATGTCATCCACCAGCGACGAGACGATCGTCCCGAACGCCGCGCCGATGATCACGCCGACGGCGAGATCGACGACGTTGCCCTTCAACGCGAACTCACGAAACTCTTTCAGCATCGACATGGCGCGCGGCCTTTCTCATTAGCTCAAGCCTGAGGCGCGCTCTTGCCAGACTTCGCATAAAGCGGCCAGCGCGCCGCGTGGGAACCTCGTCTGCGCGCTTGGACCTGAGTGTAGTCCTGACTACATTATCCGCTCAATCGGGGATTCGATGCGGAGGGGACGATGAAGCTCGCAACCATTTGGCGCGTGGTCTGGCCGGATAGGGGGCCGCTCTTCGCCATTGTTGGCGGCATCGTTTCGCTGTTGGGTGATTTCGCCAGCTTCCTCGGCAACATCGCCTCGCCGCAAATCCTGCTCTGGCCCGCCGTGGGTCTCGCAGGATTGCTCGCCTGGTTGTGCATTGGCCGCGTCACCGCCGTGCCTGCGGGCGCGGAAGCCGCTGCCCAAGATGAAGCTGTGAAGTGCCGCGAGTGCGATGCCTTCCGCGTCATGCTCTTCGCCAGCGCCGGCGTGGTGTTGTTGCTGCTCGCTGGGCAGGGCACGACAGCAACCGAGCGGATCGGCGCGCAACTTGGCCTCATCCAGCAAGACGTCGCTGAAATCCGCGAGGACACGAGCGCCATCCGCGATGTCACGGCCTCATCGGAGATCGTCCGCAATCCGCGCTCCGCCGCCGACTTTTTCCGCAACGCTTGGATCTACAACATGGTCCAGCGCGACGCGGCGCAATCGTGGTCGTCGATCCAAGCGCTTTACGAGCGCCACACGCCGAACAAGCTCGACGCCGCCGAGCTCTATTTCAACGCCGGCCGCTCTGCGCTGACGCGCGAGCAATTGCTGGCGCAAATGATCCAAATCGGCCGCACGCGTCGCGATGCGTCGATGCTCGTCATGGCTGCGCGCAACGTCGATTCAAACGATGAAGCCTTGGCTCTCATGACTGAGGCGCGCGCCATCGATCCGGAACTGCCGTTTGCCTATTGGGATCCGATGCGCGTTCAATTCGTGTCGATCCAAGTCGGCGCGACGCCGCAGCAAAATCTCGAACAAGCGCAACGCGCGCTCACCGGCACCGAGACCTTCCTCGAAGTCGCCGGCCGCAAGCCGGTGGCGAGCTATTACTACCTGCCGCAGCACGCGCCCGACATGGAGCAGTTCGCGCGCAGCCAGATAGAAACCTTCCGAGGCATGGTCGCAAACTGGCAGCGGGTCGTCGATATGCAGCGGCGCTAGACTTTGGCGAGCAGGCCTTGCGCCAGCCTCCTATAGGCGGCGCGGGCCTGCTTGCTGGCGCTTACCGGATCATCCGCCGTTGCAATCTGCAGCGCGCCTTGCGTGAACGCGCCGAACAGCAAGTGCGCGAGCATCGGGATCATGCGTTTGGGGATGAGGCCTTCATCGGCGAGATGGCCGAGCGCGTGTTCGCCGAGCCCGATGCGCAACTTCTCCTGCATCGCAGTCCATTGCACATGGCCCAGCACTGATGGGCCATCCATCAGCAGTAAGCGACGCGCATCTTTGCTCTCGTAAGCATCGAACAGAATGTCGCCGCCAGTGACGATCTCGTCGGTGGCGTGCTTGGAATGGCCCATCGTCCTGGCGGTGACCTCGGCCATGATGTCATCGAGCACGCTTTCGCAGGCGGCGCGGAAGAGGTCGGTCTTGTCGGCGAACTGGTAATAGACCGCGCCCTTGGTCAGCCCCGCAGCGGCGGCGACTTCATCAACAGAAACATCGGCATAGCCGCGCGCGGCGAAGAGTTTGCGCCCGGCAGCGACGAGCCGCTCGCGGTTTCCGGTTGACGTCATACTCACAGTATGATCTTCATACCCCCGGTATGACAAGCGCCCGCGCGATCTCGACGCCGGCCCTGATAGGGCTCACCGCCTTGGTGGCGTCAGCGATCGCCGCTTACGGCTATGCCGAATTCGGCGGCTGGAATGCCGAAGGGGCGGGCGCTGCGGCGCGCTACACGGCGCGCTTTGCGTTTCCGATCTTTGTGCTGGCTTGGTCCGCGTCCGCAATCGCTACGCTTTGGCCCGGCTCGTGGCGCAGCGTGCTGTTGCGCCGCCGCCGCGCCATCGGCTTGAGCTTCGCCGCCGCGCACGGCGTGCACTTCGCGGCCTTGCTGATTGCAGTGCTTCTGTTCGCTGCTCAGCCGTCGACGAAGACCGTTTATGGCGGCGGCTTTGGCTATGTGATGATCGGGCTTATGGCGCTGACATCGAACGATTGGTCCGTGCGCAAGCTCGGCCCGCGCAATTGGAAAGCGTTGCACACGTTCGGCGCGCTGACGATCGCGGTGATCTTCGCGGTCTCCTATCTCGGCCGCCTGGAAGATAAACCCTGGCTCGCCATCCCGACGCTCTCGCTGCTCGGTCTCGCCGTTCTGCTCAAGCTTGCTGCTTGGGTGAAGAAGCGAACGCGGCGGGTCGCTGCGGCGTAAGCTTACGGCTCTTCGCCGCCATTCACTTTCAGTCGGAGTTCCTTGCCCGGCTTGAAGAACGGCACGCGCTTGGCTTCGACGCTGACGGCCGCGCCCGTGCGTGGATTGCGGCCGGTGCGGGCGTCGCGCTCGCGCACAGAGAATGCGCCAAAGCCGCGCAGTTCCACGCGTCCGCCTTCGGCCAAGGCGACGCTCACTTCGTCGAGCACGATGTCGACCGCGTGCTCGACTTCAGCCGCCTTGAGCGGCGCCATCTCCTCTTGGAGCTTCGTCACCAGTTCGGAGCGCAGCATCCGAAGTTTCCCCGTTCACAATCCCGTGACGCGAATAAACGCTGCGATTGTTCCGGGGTCAACAGGCCAGGGGCTTGAAACGGAAAAGAAAAAGCCCGGTGCGGGATATCCGCACCGGGCTTTGCCTTTGATCAGAGCAAGCGGCTTATTGCTTGTTCTTGTCCTTCAGGGCCGCACCCAGGATGTCGCCCAGCGAGGCGCCCGAGTCCGACGAACCGAATTGAGCGATCGCTTCTTTCTCGTCGGCGAGTTCCATCGCCTTGACCGAGAGCGTCACCTTGCGGCTCGACTTGTCGAAGCCGGTGACCATCGCGTCGATACGGTCGCCCTTGGAGAAGCGATCGGCGCGTTGCTCTTGGCGGTCGCGCGACAGGTCCGACTTGCGGATGAAGCTGCGCAGTGCGTTGCCGTCGCCGAACGCCACTTCGATGCCGCCGGTCGCGACGTCGACGACTTCCACGGTCAGGATCTGACCGCGCTTGTAGTCGGCGTCGGCCATCGGGTCGTTGTCGACCTGCTTCATGCCGAGGCTGATGCGCTCCTTCTCGACGTCAACGTCGAGAACTTTCGCCTTCACCACGTCGCCCTTGTTGTAGCGGGCGAGGGCTTCCTCGCCTTGGGCGTCCCACGAAATGTCCGACAGGTGGACCATGCCGTCGAGTTCGGCGTTGAGGCCAACGAACAGACCGAATTCGGTGATGTTCTTGATCTCGCCTTCGATGACCGACCCAACCGGGCTTTCCGCCAGGAACGCATCCCACGGATTGGCCTGCGCTTGCTTGATGCCGAGCGAGATACGGCGCTTGTCGCCGTCCACGTCGAGAACTTGCACGTCGACTTCCTGGCTGGTGCTCAGGATCTTCGACGGGTGCAGGTTCTTCTTGGTCCAGCTCATTTCGCTGACGTGCACCAGGCCTTCAACGCCCGGCTCGAGTTCAACGAAAGCGCCGTAGTCAGTGATGTTGGTGACGCGGCCGGTGAACTTGCCACCCGCCGGGTACTTCGAGTTCACGCCATCCCACGGATCGCTCATCAGCTGCTTCATGCCGAGGCTGATGCGCTGGGTGTCCGGATTGATCTTCACGATCTGGACTTTCACCGTGTCGCCCACGTTGAGCACTTGGCTCGGGTGGTTGACGCGCTTCCAGCTCATGTCGGTGACGTGCAGCAGGCCATCGATGCCGCCGAGGTCAACGAACGCGCCGTAATCGGTGATGTTCTTCACAACACCTTCGCGGACTTCGCCTTCCTTCAGTTGGCCGACGATTTCGGCACGCTCGGATGCACGCGACTCTTCGAGCACGGCGCGGCGCGAGACGACGATGTTGCCGCGTTGGCGGTCCATCTTCAGGATCGCGAACGGCTGCACGATGTTCATCAGCGGGCCGACGTCGCGGACCGGACGAATGTCCACTTGCGAACCTGGCAAGAACGCGTTGGCGCCGCCGAGGTCGACGGTGAAGCCGCCCTTCACGCGGCCGACGAGCGCGCCGTTGACTGCTTCTTGCGCAGCGAACGACTTCTCAAGACGCGTCCAGGCTTCTTCGCGGCGGGCCTTCTCGCGGCTGATGACAGCGTCGCCGAGCGCGTTTTCGATACGGTCGAGATAAACTTCGACGATGTCGCCCGCCTTCGGTTGGCCGGCGCCGTCATCGACAAGGAATTCACGGAGTGGGATGCGGCCTTCAGTCTTGAGGCCAATGTCGACGACGACGAAATCGTGTTCGACGGCAACCACGGTGGCCGGCATAACGCGGCCTTCAATCATGCCGCGCGAACCAAGGGTCTCTTCGAGGAGAGCCGCAAAATCGTCGCGCGATGGGGCTTGAGTAGCCATTCTGTATTCAACTCCAACAATCAAAATAAGGGCCGACCGGTTGGCTCCGGCGGTCTCGGCCCCACCATGGGGCCGTCCTCGATTTGGCTATGAGCAATGCCAAGCGGCCCGGGCCCATTTGGACCTCAGGAACGCGGGGGCACTCTATAGATAGGGAGGCTCAACGGGGCAAGCGCCGGGCTGGCGATCAGCCGCCCCGCGCCCGCTCGATAATGGCGATGGCGGCAGCCACGGACTGCTCGACGGTGAGGGCGGTCGTATCCAGCAGATATGCGCCTTCGGCCTGGCGGAGCGGGGCCTCGGCGCGGTTGATGTCGCGTTCATCGCGCTCGGCGATCTGGGCCTTCAACTGCTCGAACTCGATCGCCTCGCCCCGATTGCGCAACTCAGCCAACCGCCGCTGGGTGCGTGCGTCGAGCGATGCAGTGACGAAGAGCTTCACGTCAGCGTCGGGACAAATGACGGTAGCGATGTCGCGGCCATCGAGTACCGCGCCGGACGGGTCGGCGGCGAACGTGCGCTGAGCGCGGAGCAAGGCGGCGCGCACCGCCGAAATGCTGGCGACCTTCGACGCCTCCAAACCAACAGCGCTCGAGCGAATGCGATGCTCATCGATCGCTGCCAGATCGAGCGCCTCAGCCGCCGCAACCGCCGCGCGCGCATCGGCCGGATCGCCGCCCGTATCGAGCACAGCCAGACCCACGGCGCGATAAAGCGCGCCAGTGTCCAGCCGCTTCAGCCCAAAATGCCGGGCCACGCCGGCGGCAACCGTGCCCTTGCCCGACGCCGTAGGTCCATCGATGGCGATGATCATGGGGCGGGGTGTAGCAGAGGCCTCAGACGTAACAATCGCCATTCATGGTCGCATCGGCTATATTGGACGAATGGCCGACACACTCACCATACCGCTCACGCCCGAGGCCGTTGCTCGCCTGCGCGAACTCGCCGAGACGGCTGGCGAAAGCGTGGAAGACCTCGCGCGCGGTCTGCTTGAAGATACTGCCGCTGAACTTGGCGTCGATGACGACGCGGAATTGGCGCGCCGTGTCGCGCTCTGGCGTGAGCATCGCATGGGGTCAAGTGCGGAAGATGTATTCCGTCGTCTTGATGCGCGCCTCAAATCAGCTGGCGGATAACGGTGGCGCTCATTTTCTCCCGCGAAGCGGAGGATGATGTTGACCGCCTGTTCACATGGCTGCTGGTGCGCAATCCAGGCGCCGCCGCGCGGTTCCTGGCAGCGCTCAAGCAAGCCACTGCGCGCATCACTGAGCACCCAGAGCGCTATCCGCGAGCGGGCGAAGATGCGGCGGTTAGAAAACACCTGATGCGGTTTGGTGGCGCCGCCTACGTGATCTACTACGTCGTCGAAGGTGACGATCAGGTGCTTGTGCGCGTGTGGCACGGAAGGGAGCGGCGAGCGTGATCATTTCCGCTGCGTCTATCTTGACACAGCGTCACGGATGGCGCGGGAGTCAGTCATGAGCATTGAATCCTTCGACGTCCTGATCGTCGGCGCGGGCCTCTCGGGCATTGGCGCGGGCTTCCATTTGCAGCGCGATCTGCCGGGCAAGAGCTATGTCATCCTTGAAAACCGCGATGCGATCGGCGGGACTTGGGATCTGTTCCGCTATCCCGGCATCCGCTCGGACAGCGACATGTTCACGCTCGGCTACGGCTTCAAGCCGTGGACCGAAGCCAAGGCGATCGCTGACGGCCCCTCGATCCGCAAATATGTGAACGAGACGGCGCGCGAGTACGGCATCGATAAGCACATCCGCTTCAAGCATCGCGTGAAGAAGATGGAGTGGGACACCAACGAAGCGCGCTGGACGGTGGAAGCCGAGCACAATGGCGAAGTGAAGCGGTTCAAAGCCAAGTTCGTGCTGAGCGCTGCCGGCTATTACAACTACGATCAAGGCTACACGCCCGAGTTCAAAGGCACGGACGCCTTCAAGGGCCAGATCATCCATCCGCAGCACTGGCCGGAAGGCTGGGACTATACGGGCAAGCGCGTCGTCGTCATTGGCTCAGGGGCGACGGCGGTGACCTTGGTGCCGTCAATGGCTGACAAAGCCGCGCATGTAACCATGCTGCAGCGTTCGCCGACCTACATGGTCTCGATGCCGGCCGAAGATAAGTTCGCCAACAATCTCCGCCGCATGCTGCCGGCGCAGTTTGCCTATGACGTCATTCGCTTGCTCCGCATCACAGCGCAGCAAATCTTCTTCCGGCTCGCGCGCGGGCGCCCCGCGAAGACGCGGGAGCGCTTGCTTGGGCTGGTGCGTGAGCAGATCGGTCAGGAGCAAGTCGATCAACATTTCACGCCAAGCTATAATCCCTGGGAGCAACGGCTCTGCCTGGTGCCGGACAATGATATGTTCCTGGCGATCAAGGAGGGCAAAGCCTCGGTCGTCACCGATCACATCGAGACCTTCACCGAGAAGGGGCTGAAGCTCAAATCGGGCAAAGAGCTCGAAGCCGACATTATCATCACCGCGACCGGGCTGGCGCTGCAAATGCTTGGCGGCGCCGAAGTGAAGGTCGATGGCGCGAACGTCGATACGGGCAAGGTCTATGCTTACAAGGGCACGATGTTCTCCGATGTCCCGAATCTCGCGTTCGTGTTCGGTTACACCAACGCATCGTGGACTTTGCGCGCTGATTTGATCTGCGAGTACGTCTGCCGCCTCGTCAAATACATGGACGATTACGGCCTGGATATCGCGACGCCGCGTATGAAAGGCGAGTTCGATGAAAAGCCGTTCGCCGACTTCTCGTCCGGCTATTTCCGACGCGCCGCGCACCTGCTGCCGAAACAAACGAGTGTGGCGCCGTGGAAGCAGAACCAGTCGTATGGTCACGACATGATGGATTTGCGCTTTGGCGCGATCGAAGACGGCGTGCTTGAGTTCACGAAGAAGCCGGTCGGCTCGCCTCTCCCGCAAGCCCGTCGTGAGCCCGCGCCTGTTGCATGAGGCGCCGCTCTGTGCTGCGTTCGCGAACGGCAGCTAAGGGGCGCGTGTGAAAGTCTTAAGTCTTATCGTGCTCGCCGCGTTGGTCGCGGGCATTGTGGTTGGCGCGCTGATCCGGTCGGATGCGCCGCAGCTGACGGCGCTCGCCAACAATGTCGAAGCGTTCGGCGGCCTTTGGCTCAACACGCTGCGCATGACGGTGGTGCCGCTCGTCGTATCGCTGCTGATCACCGGCATTGCTTCGGTCGCCGACACGGCGCGCACTGGCGGCCTGGTGCTGCGGGCAGTCATCCTGTTCACGTTCCTCGTTTTCTGCGCCGCGATCTACACCACCATCGCCACCAATCTCTGGCTCGACCTCTGGCCGCTTGATCCGGCGGCGGCGCAAGCCTTCATAGCCGGCGTCGGCGATGACGCGGTCGTCGTGCGCGAAGCGCCGACTTTCGGCGAATGGATATCAAGCCTCGCGCCCACCAACCCGGTGCGGGCAGCGGCGGACGACGGCGTGCTCTCGCTCGTCGTCTTCTCGATTTTCTTCGGCTTCGCCGCGACGCAGCTGGAAGCGTCTCTGCGCCAGTCGATCGTGACGTTCTTCCGCGCTGTCTCGGAAGCGATGATCGTCGTAGTGCGCTGGGTGTTGATGGCAGCACCCCTGGGCGTGTTCGCGCTGGCGCTGGGCGTTGGTCTGCGCGCCGGTTTCGGCGCGGCGGAGACGTTGGTGCAGTACGTCGTCATTGTCACCGGCGTGACGGCTGGCTCTACGCTGCTGGCTTGGCTCATTGCAGTGACCTGGGGGCGCCAACCGATTGCACGCTTCACGTCCGCCGCCGCGCCGGTTTGGGCCATTGCTGCGTCGACGCAATCGTCACTCGCGTCATTGCCGGCCATGCTCGAAGCGGCGCTGCGCGGCTTGCGGATCCCAGCACACATCGCCGACGTCACGCTGCCGCTCGCCGTGGCGCTCTTTCGCTTTACCAGTCCGGTCGCAAACCTCGCGGTCTGCTACTTCATCGCGCATCTCTATGGGCTTGAGCCTTCCATGCTGCAGATCGCCAGCGCGATCTTCGTTGCGTATGCTGTCAGCATCGCGGCTGTAGGTTTGCCGGGGCAGGTGTCGTTCGTGGCCTCGATCGCGCCGATTTGCTTGGCGCTTGGCGTGCCAACAGAAGTGCTTGGCATTCTGATAGCGGTCGAAGTGATCCCCGATATTTTCCGCACTCTCGGCAATGTCACCGGCGACCTCGCCGCAACATCAATCCTCGCGGGCAAGCAGCCGCGCGAGGACGATGCGCTGCAGGACTAGTCGCGATACGACCAGCACGCGGCGGCGTAATGGCCTTCAACTTGCTCGATGCGTTCGAGCGAGCTCTGGGCCCCGCCAACATTGTCGCTTTCAGAAGCGATGGCGGCGTCGCCTTCTGCATTGATGCGCTCGCCGATCGTGTTCGCGGCGATGCGCACCTCTTGCGGCATTAGCGCTTGGGCGACGCCTGCGGTGACGCATTCGCAATAGGCCGTCGATTGATGCGCGTCGCACGCGGCGCGGTAGCTGCGTCGTGCGTCCGCCACATCTGCATCGCTCGCCAGTGAGCGCGCGTCTTGGACCGGCGGCGCCGATTGTTGCAACGCGAGCTGCGGTTGAGGTTGGTTCTGATCCGTCTGAGTGAATGGTTTGGTTTGCGCGAACGCGAGCGTGGCGACCGAAACCGTCGCCGCGAGCGCCGCTGCTGCGAACACTTTGCGCATGTGAGTTGCTCCTTGTGCGCGATGAACGCGCGAACGGAGCAGCGGTTGCGCCTGCGCGCTCTACTAGGCCGCTTGTCGAGCGGTTTCGGCGTGTTCCGCCGGCGCGCGTGCGGGAACTTTGAGCGTGAACGCCGAGCCTTGCCCCGGCGCGCTTTGCACGGTCACATCCCCACCCAGCATCCGCGCGAGGCGGCGTGTGATGGCAAGACCCAAGCCCGTGCCGCCGAACGCGCGCGTCGTCGTGGCGTCTGCTTGCACGAAGGGTTGGAAGAGCCGCGCCATTGCGTCGGGCGTGATGCCGATGCCGGTGTCGATCACGGTGAAGGTCAGCCAATCGGCGCCGCCTTCGTGTTCGCGCGTGGTGATCAGCTTGATCTGACCGCTTTTGGTGAACTTGGCGGCGTTGCCCATCAGATTGATCAGGCATTGGCTGAGTTTGAAGCCATCGGTCTCCGCCGTGCCCAAACCATGCGCCTCGACGACCAGCTGATTGTTGTTGGCGTTGATCGCGGGCGCCACGACGCTCGTGACATCCTTCACCAGCGCGTCGAGTTCGAGATGATCCAGCGTCAGTTCAGCTGCGCCGGCTTCAATCTTGGAGAGGTCGAGCACGTCATTGATCATCGCCAGCAAGCGATGGCCAGCGGCGTGGACGCGGCCCAGGTCGTCGCGGTCGGCGCTATCGTTGCGCGCATCGGCGTTCTCGATCAGCATTTCGGTGTAGCCGATAATGGCGTTGAGCGGCGTGCGCAGTTCGTGGCTCATCGTGGCCAGGAATTGCGTCTTGGCGACGTTGGCTTCCTCGGCGGTGTGACGCGCCGCTTCGATCTCCGCGAAAGCGCGCTTCAGTTCGCCATCGCGCCGCTCGATCTCGTCGAGGATGTGGCGCAAGCGTTCCACCGGCCCCTGACGCGGCTGGCGGTCGTTGGCGGCTTCAGTCGCGTCGCCGCGGCGGGCGAGGATGTCTTCGGCGCGGCTGACCGCTTCGAGCATCTGGCGCCGGCTGCGATAGATCAGCAACGCAATGACGATGACGGCGAGCAAACACAAACCGACGAGCACCGCCGCGAGCGCCATCTTCTGAGAGGCTTCGGCTTGCAGTTCGGCGCGCATGGCTTCCGCCTCGGCGCGCTGTTCGGCCTCGGCAACTTCGTTCTCCATCGTCGCGCGCAGTTCGCGCACGCCCGCATTGAAGCGCGTCATGATGTTGGCGGCGGCGGCTTCACCGGCGCGGCGGAAGGCGACAAACGCTTCCTCGTGGCGGCCTTCGGCAAAGAGCACTTCCGGTTCGATCAAGCTGAGGCGTTCGGTGAGATACGGATCGCCGCGTTCACCGGCGAGCGCCGACAATTCCTGATACGCCGCGCGCGCGTCGGCGCCACGGTTCAGGCGCGCCAGCGCATGCAGCCGGAAGAGCAGCAGGCGCGGCAGGTACTCGTCGGAAGCGCCCGCGGCGTTGCGACCGGCTTCGGCGCAGCGGAGCGCTGCCTCGTATTCGCCGGCGAGGAAGCTCACGCGCGCGCACAGCATGTTTGCGTAAAACCGCGACGAGGCGAGCCCGGCGCGATCGGAAAGCGCGCCATGGATTCGAACCAGCGCCAGCGCTTGTTCGTGCGCGCGCGCCTGCGCCATCATGGTCGCGACATTGTTGATGAGCACGAGGCCATCGACCGGCCGGCCAGCGGCGATGTCGAGTGCGACGGTGCGTTCCAGATGCGTGATGGCGGTGTCGTAATCAGCGACGCGCAGCGCGTTATAGGCCATGGCGTCATGCAGCCCCGAGCGAAGCGCGCGGGTGGCGGCGCTGTCGGGGAGATGCAACAGGCCGGCGCGGGCCGCTTCGAGCGCGTTGCCGAAGAGGCCGAGATCGGTCAGTGCATAAGCGAGCAAACGATAACCCGCAGCGCGCGCAAGCGGATCGTCGCTGCGCTCAAGAAGCTCGGTCAGATTAGTGCGGGTAGCGACGTAGTCGCCCTCGAGTGCGGGCGCGTAAGCGCGCAGCATGTCGGCCATACGTTGGAAGCGGGCGCTTGACTGCGCCCGCGCTTCGCGTTCGAGCGCGGCGAGTGACTGGGCGGCGGCATTAACGTCGGATGCGATGTGATCGTCGGCGGCTAGATCGTAGAGGATCTGCAGGCGGGCTTCGCCATGCGCCTCGCGCGCTTGCGCTTCGCGCTGGCGGCGCACGTCGGCGGTAATGAAGAGGCTCTCCGCTTCGATCCGGTGTGCGAGCGCTTCGCCGCGCACGATCCAGTCTGGCGTCTCTTGCGCCGAAGCTGCGCCAATGGCGCTGAACACACATGCGCCGGCAAACAGCGCACGCACAACCCAAGCCCGCATCATCAGTCCCACCAACGGTTTTTCCGTTTTATTGTCGTGAGACTAACCACGCCGCGCGTTAAGGAAGCGCCGAAGAATTGCGGTGAATGCGGCGTTTACCGCAGTCAAAGCTCCGTGATGTCGGCGCCGAGATTGGCCATGAAGGCGGCGAAGCCGGGGAAGGACGTGCCGATCATCTCGGCTTCGTCGACGACGACTGGCTCCCGCGACGCCATGCCGAGCACAAGGAAGGACATCGCCACGCGGTGATCGCCTTGTGTGCGGATCGTAGCGCCGCCCTTGACGCTCTTCGGCCCGTTGCCGCGGACAATCAGGCCATCCGGCAGCTCTTCCGCATCCACACCGCAGGCGCGCAAGCCGTCGACCATCAGCGTGATCCGGTCGCTCTCTTTCACCCGCAGTTCGGCTGCGCCGACAATTCGAGTCTCGCCTTCGGCAAACGCAGCGGTGACGGCGAGGATCGGGAACTCATCGATCATCGCCGGTGCGCGGCGGACCGGCGGTGTGACGCCGTGCAATTTGCTGGCGCTCACCACCATGTCAGCGATCGGCTCACCAATCGGATCGCGGCGTTCCTCGTATGAAATCTTGCCGCCCATTTCGAGCAGCGTCTCGAACAGGCCAAGGCGGAGCGGATTGACCAGCACGTCCTCGATACGGATTTCAGACTTGTTGAGAATGAGAGCCGCGGCGACCGGAAAGGCGGCAGAGGATGGATCGCCCGGCACATAAATGTCGGCGCCCTTCAGATTGCTCGCCCGCACGCGTGGGTGCAGCGCGCCGTCGATCTCCACCTTGTCGATATCGGCGCCGAAGACGGCGAGCATGCGCTCAGTGTGATCGCGCGAGCGCTCAGGCTCGATCAGCACTGTCTCGCCCTCGGCCTTCAGACCCGCGAGCAGCACGGCCGACTTCACCTGCGCCGACGACACCTTCGAGCGATAAGTAATGCCCTTCAGCTTGCCGCCATGAACATTGAGCGGCATGCGCTGGTCTTGGCTGTCGAAGCGCGCGCCCATCTGGGTGAGCGGCGCGATGACGCGGTTCATCGGGCGCTTGCGCAAGCTCTGGTCGCCGTCAAAGCGGGCGCTCAGCGTGTAGCCGCTGGCCGCGCCAAGCAGCAGGCGCGCAGCGGTGCCGGAATTGCCGCAATCGATGACGCCGGTTGGTTGGACGAGCTTGCCCTGGCCTTCGACGATCCAGCGGCCCTGGTCGTCGCGTTCGACCTTGGCGCCAAAGGCGCGGACGGCTTCGGCGGTTGCCATAACGTCGGCCGCTTCCAGCAGCCCGCCGATTTCGGTTCTGCCTTCCGCCAGGGCGCCCAGAATCAGCGCCCGGTGGGAGATGGATTTGTCCCCCGGAGGGCGGGCGCGGCCTTTGAGGGGCCCAGCGGATCGCGCCCTTAGACGCATGACAGCAACTCTTGGAAAAACGTGGGAGGACAAAGCTTTTGACAGGCGGTCCCGATGGTGGCAAGCGAGCGCCCCGCGTGGGGTATGACCCCAACGGGAAGCCTATGCGGCAAGCCAATGGAGAGGCGTTTGGCCAGGACTGATTTGGGCGACAAGCAGGTCTGCCCGAACTGCGGCGCGAAGTTCTACGATCTTCGCAAACGCCCGGCAGTGTGCCCCAAGTGCACGACTGCGTTCGATCCGGCCGAAGAGGGCGTGCGCGCCAAGCGTGGCCGCCGCGCCGCCGCCCACGATCCGTCATACGAGGATGATGAGGAACTCGAAGACGCCAAGGGCAAAAAGGCCAAGGGCGACGACGAGGATGAAGACGAGATCGAAGACGCCCCCGAGATCGACGCCGAGGCCGAAGCCGAGCCGTTGGTCGATGATGAGGACGATGACACCGGTCCGAAATCGAGCGACGAGATTCCGGAAGGCTTCTCCGAATCGGATGGCGATGAGGAACTGGCCGACGACGCTGCTGACGACGATACGGTGCCGCTGATCGACGACGAAGAGGAGCTCACCGAAGACGAACTCGGCGAGATCGCCGGCGGTGGCGACGACGACGACAGCGGCCGCTAGCCGCGCTTGAATACGGGGAGCGCGGAGACTAGGTTCCGCGCTTCCAAATCGCTGGGGCGCATGCGCGCCTCGGCCGATGGGCCCTTAGCTCAGCTGGGAGAGCGCCTGCATGGCATGCAGGAGGTCAGCGGTTCGATCCCGCTAGGGTCCACCATCTAGTACAGCGCTGTAAACGCACGACTTTTTTCGCCGCGTAACGCTCGGATAGTACGGCACTAGTTTTCTTTGTAGCGAACAAGAGACGCGATGATGCGGTCGCAAACGCGCCGAATCTGGCCTGTGTCTCTGTGGCCAAATTTCGAGTTAGCTGTTTCGTCGCCGCGCTTGCGCAGAGACGCGCGCGCTCGACTCTTCGGTAGAGCGAAGAGCACTGACGCGGAGCAGCGGCGCGGTTCCGCGAGACATTGTCCGAGACGGACTGAACGCAATGCACTTTGCACAGTGCAAAACGAACTGTGGACCGTTTGGTCCTGCTACTCTCCACCATCCATTCCAGCGTTGCAAAACCTCGCCTCTTTATGTCGTGTAACGCTCGGATAGTACGGCACTACTTTTTCGAAGAGCGAACAAGAGACGCAGCAACGATGCGCAAATGGCGCCCAATTTGGCGCGTGTCTCTGCGGCCACGTTTCGAGTTAGCTGTTTTCGTGGCGCCAACGCGCGGAGACGCGTGCGCTCAACTCTATCGTAGCGCGAAGAGTAGGGGATGAGCCGGACATCTGGTCGTTCGGACACTTGTCCAAAGTGCACTGAACACAACGCCCTTGGCTCAGTGCGAAACGACCGGCGGCGCCGGTGGTGCTCTTAATTGAACTGGGCAAAGCGGGCGCGTTGTGCCGCCCAGGTTTCGGGTATCGGTTGGGCGATCAGGGCGGACAAGGTCAGGCGCGGTGGCTGACGGCCGTCGAGGATCATCTCCACCAGATCCGGTGCGAGATAGGCGAGGGGCAACAGCTTCGCGGTATGCAGGATGCAGTGCTTTTCCGTGCGCGCTAGCTCACGAATTGACCTCGGCTGTCCGGCGTCAAGCTTGGCGACCCATGCTTTCGCTCTAGTGATCGCGCGCACCAGTGCATCATCAATACGCGGCTTTGCTGCGCCGTGAACGCCTATCAGCGTGGTCGCGTTGCGGGGGCGCGCCATTGAGATTGACGCTCTGATGCGGATCATCTGATCGAGGCGCTCTATCGTTGTGGACGAGGGTAGCGCGAACAGTGACGCTTCATTTAGAGCATCGGCTTTAAGCTCAAGGGTCAGGTGGCGTGCGCCGACTTCAACGCGCTGGAGGGCGTCGATCACGCGATCGTGCTCCGCCTCGTTTGCCTTCCAATCCGATATGAGCAGGGGCGATGTCGCAGCAATGACCGCCTCATCCATGGCGCGCATCGCAACGCGCCTTAGCGATCCTGCCTCCTTGCTTCGTCCTCGGAGTGCCGGTGCTGAAACACAATATCGAAAGCGACGCGATCCTTTGCGCGAGCTTGTTGGCGCCATGGCGTGACCGGCATCATCAAACAGCTTGCCCTTGAGAAAACCGATGGTGGTCGTCGGGCTCGCGCGCTCGCCACTATCCGCGAAGATTGCTTGCGCCTCATCCCATGTCGCCGCGTCGATGATCGCCTCGTGCTGGCCGGGATAGAACTTACCCTTGTGTCGGATCATCCCGCGATAGAGCGGGTTGGTGAGCACAGTGTAGAGACCGCCGCGGGTGATCGGATGTCCGCCGTAGGCGATGGCCGCAGCGCTTGTCCATTGTTTCGCGATCACGCCAAGTCGCTTTAACTCAGGCTCAAGAGTGATCACCGATCGCAACGCAATGAAACGCTCGAAGATGAGGCGAACGTGCTCCGCCTCAGTTTCGTTGATGGTGAGCGTTCTGCCGTTTGGCTCGTAGCCAAGGGGCGGCTTGCCGCCCATCCACATGCCCTTGGCTTTAGATGCTGCGAACTTGTCTCGGATGCGTTCGCCGGTGACCTCTCGTTCGAACTGCGCAAACGACAGAAGGACGTTTAGCGTTAGCCGACCCATGCTTGTGGTGGTGTTGAACGCCTGCGTGACCGAAACAAACGAGGCGCCAGCTCTATCGAGAACCTCCATGATCTTGGCGAAGTCCCCCAGTGAGCGCGTCAGACGGTCCACTTTGTAGACGACCACCACATCAATCCGCCGCGCTTCGATGTCCGCCAGCAGACGTTGAAACGCCGGTCGATCTATTGAACCGCCAGAATAGCCGCCGTCCTCATAGGGTTTGCCGAACAGCGTCCAGCCTTCGCCCACCTGCGATTTGATGTAAGCGCCGCAGGCCTCGGACTGTGCGTCGAGCGAGTTGAAGTCCTGCCCCAGGCCTTCTTCGGTGGAGGTGCGCGTGTAGATGGCGCAGCGGCGGCGCCCGCTCACGACGATTTCTCCCGCGCAACATCATCAAGCTTAAAGAAACGCGGGCCGTTCCAGTGCACGCCAGTAATGGCGCTCGCGACTGCGCTCAGCGATGCATAGCGGCGTCCGTCCCAGAGGAAGCCGTCGTCTGTCACTGTGACGGCGAAGGGCACGCCATTCCATTCGCGGACCAGGACTGTGCCCGGAGACAAACGCGGAAGGATTGGGCCGGGTGCAACTAAGGCCGTGTCTAGCCGACGCCCAGCCTTGCGGACGGCGACAGCGGAAGTCGCCGCTTCTTGCTGATAGACAATCCCCCGCAGCAACAAATCACGTGAACTGTGCTGTGGGAGGTCACCCTTGCAATGCTGGACCCAATGTTGGCGCAGCTGCTCAAGCGACATCTGTCGAAGCGTGAGAGTTTCAACAATCATGGCGTTGTCGCCAACCGTACGAGGATGGTCGCCGATCGCGCGATGTCGACAAGGTCGCTGCTGTATTGCACGATCGTATTAGCGGCGAGGGCGGCTGGCGCGCGTTGATTGGACACGATCTCGTCATTGGTGGCTTCGGCCAACTCCACCATGACCTGCCACAGCGCTTCGAGTGCGACGTATGCGGAAGCCGGCGCGATCATTTCTTGGCGTCCAGTTTGTACACGCGTTCATCACCGACTTTGATTGAGGTGATGGACAGGCCTCGACCTTTTTTGAGCGCGCCGGCAATGGCGCCGCGCACGGAGTGCTGCTGCCAACCTGTCAAAGACATGAGCGTGGTGAGTGAGGCGCCTTTGGCGGGTCGCAAGGCAGCGACGATCATATCTAGTTTTGACCCGTTGGTGTGTCCGGGGCGTCGCGGCGCTGTATCACGGCTTGCGCCCTTGGCCGACTTTTTGGTCGGAGTTGATTTGGTCAGACTAGGTTTGGTTTTCGGTGACATCGTGCTTGCTCCATTGGCCGACGTAGCGCCGGCACGAGAGCAAGCCCCGCAAAGCCGGGGCGAAACGGGCGTTGAAAGGAGGGGCCTCAGAGGGAGGTTCTAATGTACGTTCCGCTGGTGTTCCTTGCAGCTCATGCTGCACCACACACGCTCCATTTCGGCCGGCAGTCCAGTCGAATTCCACTCAGCGGGACGGCCGTTTCGGGGGCATTATGAGCCGTTCAGCCTTGGTCCCAATTTGCCACAAGCGGACGTCCCGTCGTCGGGCGCGTGACGTCGCAGTCGCGGTCATTCGTTGACTGACTAGGCGCCTGTGGAACGAAGCGCGCTCAAGTCGCTGGTGCAGGGAGGTCGGCAATCCAACGCTAAAGACTGATATCGGTCTCGCGAATGTCGTCAACCATTTGACGGAAAGACTGCCCCCCGTCGGATGGCATCCGACATGTCTCCATTAGCCGAAGGAAGCCGCCAAGCTCCTTCAGCCGTTTCTGCGAGTCAGCATCTCCCATGCCTGCGCGCGCGAACGCAAGGTTCAATAGCTCGCCGCCGCGCTGCTTGGTTTCCCGCTGCAGAGTCTCCAAGCTGAAGCGCTCGGGATCGGCGTTGACGCGCGCCACCAGCCCAGCGAGCTGCTTGGCGGTTGCGTGAACCTTGTCGCGCTGCGCCCGGACGAAGGCTGCTCCAAAGTATTCCGTTGGAATCCAGCGGGCACGCAGCGTTTCCAGCGTTGTCTCAGCTTCGTCGAGCGCGGCTTCGCCTTCGGCCAACGATGAATTGGCGTGTGGTTGTATGGCGCCGACGGTTTCCAGCGCTTCAGCTAAATGTTCCAACAATGGTATGGCCGCGATCGCGTCCTGTGGCGCGGAAGCGGCGAGGCTGCGCGCCTGTTCGGCGCGGTAGGGAAGGGCCGTGCGCGCTTCTTTGCGCCAAGGGTTGACCTCGCGCATGCGATAGTCGTGCACGTCGAGTTCGGTCTCGATCAAATACATGTCGAGGTCTGCGACGAAGTTGCGAACGGGATTGACCTCGCTGCGTGCTGCATCCCAGTTCAGAATGTACTCGACGATCTCGGCTGGCTTCATCGGCCGCGCGGAGGTCAGCTGACGCAAATAGGGGACGTTGGCGGCGTAATAGACAGGGTCGCTGCCCTTGGGCACGTGAATGGCGGCGACCACCTTACCGACGCTGACGCCAAAACGAAGCATTGGCGTGATAGCGGGTGCGACCAGGTTGGCGCACGCTCCTTCGATGCGGCTCCTCAAGTCGGCACGTACGGTCTTGTCTGCACCATCGGCGATGCCCACGATTTCACCCTCATCGGTGATGCCCAAATAGATTGTGCCGTCGCAGGATGTCGCAAACGCCGCCATCTCTTTTGCGAGATCGCGCGCTTGGTCGGGAAAGGCGCGTTTGAACTCGACGCCCTGGTGTTCACCCGCAGCGGCGATTTGTTCGAGCGCGGCGCTAAAGTCGGCGTCGGCCCATGCAGGAAACGGAGCATTCACCTTCGGCTATCGCACGGGTGGTCTGCCTCCGGGATCGAACCCGGCGGCTTTGTCTTTGCTGTCGCGCATCTGGCGCGGCAACGCCATGAACTCAATGTGCTCGCGCCCAACCTCGTCGGCGTGCATCACGCTGAGTGTGCGCTTCTTGATCCCCAGATCAAAAAGGGGTTGCCAATCGCCGTTCTTTTGGACCGCCGGCATCAGCTCGAAATGGCCAACTTTGTTGAAGTTGGCGAGGAAGAGGTCAAGATTTTCGCTCGTTTCCGGCGTCATCGTGTTCGTGCGGGTCGAAACCATTAGATGTTCCGTTTCAACAAAAGCACTGCGTTCCACGCGAGACAGCCAGGCTAGCTTCGGCCCGTGCTCCGGCCATGAGCGGATCGCGTGCAGCCGATACGCGACGCGCTACAGAGGCATTGAGCGCCTGTGCCGTCGCCAGTCGCTCGCGCTCGATCGAGGCCATCTCATCAGCAGCCAATGCGGCATAGTAGGCTTCTTGAACTTCGCGGATGAGGTCGAGGAGCCAGTCTGGCCCTTAACAACCACACGCGTCAGGATCAGCAGCCGCACTCACCCGCCTGAATCGGCGGGCACTTCACATCGCCATAGGAGCAGAATACGCAGCAATCGCCGGGCTTGGGTCGCATGAGCGCGCCGCAGCGCTTGCAGTCATAGAAAAACTGGCATGCATCCGTTGGCATCGTTTCACGCTCGTTGTGGCCGCACGCGGGGCAGGTGATCGTGGAGTCGGCAATGACGTCCCTCATCGGCCGCGCACCAAATCCAGCAGGTCCCGTTCAAAGTACGGCATGGCGTAAGCCCCCGCCGTAAGCAGAGCGGCGACAACGAGCAAGGCCAAGACGCTGGGGCGCGGCCTTCGCCCGCCCCAGAACGCCGCCACAAACCCGGCCAGGACCAGGATCGCGGTGAGAGCCAGGAGGTATGGTTTTGCGCGCGCGAAAATACCGAGATGCGCCACCAGGGCCGTGCTGACGCCCGCTTGCACCAACAGGATCGGCAAGACGCAGCAGGACGCACCGATGAGGGCCGCAAGCCCTGAGACGATGCCGCCGCCGGCAAACAGCCCGCCTGACGGACGCGTGGTTCCTGTATCTTTGATCATAGCGGGAGCGTAGAACCTGTAGCCGCTACGGGAGCAAGGCCATGCTGACGATTGGCGAAACGAGCGCGCGCTCGGGCGTACACGTCGAGACGATCCGCTATTACGAACGCATCGGCCTTGTGCCGAAAGCGCCGCGCGCCGGCAACGGGAGGCGGAGCTATGACGCCAAGGCGATCGCGAGGCTTTGTTTCATCCGCCGGGCGCGCGAACTGGGGTTTGCTCTTGCTGACATTCGCGCATTGCTCTCGCTCGCAGACGATAAGGCCGGCTGTCGTGACGCGCATGCGCTCGCCACCCGCCATCGCGACACTATCCGGGTCAAGATAGGAGAGCTCAAACGCCTTGAGCGGCTCTTGTCGGCGGCGGCGGCGCGCTGCGAGAGGTCGCCCGCGACGGCGTGCGCGATCATTGAGACGCTGGCGGGCGTCCCGGCGTGAGCAAGCTCGTGTTGAGCCTGCTGTCGCTCGACCTTGACGCGACACACGCCTTCTACGAGCGGCTTGGCTTTTATCTGTCCGGCGGGGCGGTGCACTCAGGCTGGATAGAACTATCCCGGAATGCCGTAGTCATGCAGTTTTACCATGATCCACCGATTGGAACCCCTGCGGCGCCATCGATGAGCGGCACGATCTATGTGCATGTCGATGAAGTCGACACGCTGGCGGCCGCATTGGCTGGAAGCTCCGTGTTCGAGTGGGGACCTGAGACGATGGACTATGGCATGCGGGAGTTCGCAGTGCGTGATCCAAACGGATACCTGCTCGCCTTTGCTGCGCCGGCGTGAACGGGAACGCCGCAAGTTGCTGACGTGAGCGTCACGATTTGTGCGGGGAGGGCAGGCGGGTGCAAAGCGGACGTCACACACAGCGTCCTACTCACCTGCCTCGCGCGTTGTCCGGTTGTCGATGCAGCGGAGCAAGCTGCCGTCAAGATCGACGACATGAAACATGCGCATGCCCCAGGGCTTCACTTCCGGCTCATCCATGCGCGGTGTCGCCCAGCAATTGTTCGGCAGCACCGCCTTCTGAAACCCAGCATAGAGCGCGTCCAAATCATCGACGCGAAAGCAGGCTGAGAAAGAGCTTGTGCGCGGATCAAGTTCAGCGTGCGGGAAAAATTCAACCTCCAGCGGCCCGCGCTGCATGATCATCCAGCCGTCGTCCTTGAAGCGCGTCGAGAAACCGAGCACTTCGTAAAATGCCTCGGTCTTGTCGAGGTCGCGGCTAGGAAGGTTTGCTGTTGCGCGGTCCATTGTCGAGCACTAGCAGGCCGAGCGCGCCAAGCACAATCTTACCGGCAAGCATTTGTTCGCTTGTTTTGCCGTCTAGTTCGATGGAACCTCGGAAATCACCGAGATGTCCAGACCACTCCTGAGCGCGAAGGTCACGGTGTCACCTGCAGCAATTCCTTCCAATTGCGCGGGATCATCCACCGTGAACTCCATCACCATCGGCGGCATGTCGTATTCCGGGATAGCTTCATGCTGGATGGTAATGGCCCCGTACTCGGGCGTGACGGCGTAGACGACGCCGCGAGAGTGTACTGGGGCAGATGGCGCGGAAGCCTCTTCTTCGTCCTGCGGCGTATCCGTAGCCGGTGGTGGCGAGCAGGCAGGCAAGGCCACTGCGAGGGCAGCAGCCCACAGCCAACTTAATCCATTACGCATTTCTAACTCCGTTGAAACTAGAACAGTAATTGAGCGGCGAAGAATGCGAAGAATGCGCCTACGCCCCACGCGATCGCGGCGAACGTCAGAATGACGACGGACGCTGTCCGCAAACGCTGGCACGCGCGTGCGGCAGCGGGATCGGCTGGGCACGGCGCATTGCGCGCGCGCCATTGCAGCCACGCTGCGAGCGCGATGATGGTGCCTGAACCGCCGAACACGAGAAGCTTATTCTCCGACAGCCAAGTGATCTGCGGCACTGCGGAGACAAGCCCCGCCACTACCGCTCCCATACCCAGAGCCACGAAGAGAGCTGGTAGGGCGCAGCATACAAGCGTTGCCGTCGAGCCGAAAAGCGCGAGCATCGGCGCCGCAGTGTCGCGCCATGAAAAAGGCTCGCTTCTCATGGCGTCGTGCTCGCTCTGCGAACGTCCGTCACCGTGTAACCGGCGCGCGTGATGATGTCGCGGATAGTGGCGTCGTCCAGCGTCTGGTTCGGTCTGAAATCAATCGAGACGAGCTTTTCGGTGAGATCGACGCGCACCGCATTGACCTCAGGACGGCGCCGGAAGCTACGGTCGATCGATTGCGCACAGAAGTCGCAAACCAGTCCGTTGACTGAAACGACAACATCTGCGGCGAAGGGCGCTGTTTGCGCAGGGCGTGACTGCGCCGAAGCAGGCAGCGGCGTCATTGCTGCGATCGAAACGGCGACGGCGAAGAATTTGAACAGGTTCATGATTGTTTTCCTTAGAAATAGACCATGAGGCTCGCAAAGGCGTCGCCATCAAGCGAAACGCCCGCCTCAAATAAGGTGGTGTCTTGAAACAGTCGAATGACTGGTGAGACTGAGACAGAGTTGTCGTCTTCGGGTTCGTGGTCGATTTGCAGAATCGCCCATGTGTGCAGTGCACCGGCCTCGGCGACGTATGGCGCTACACCTAGTCGGAGGCGCTGGGACAAGGTCTGATCGATGTCTTCGGCCCAAAACGCACGCGCTTGATAGAGCACGTAGAAGCGCCGGTTTTCCCAGTCAGCTTCGACACCGACATAGGCCGCCGGTCGGGCGTCACCGCCGGTCGATGCGGCATCGTCGTATGCGACGCCTGCGCCCGCCATCCAGAAGATGTTTGCTTGCGCATCTGGCATGTTCCAACGCTTGGCGAGACCAGCGATCATGGGACCATGAAACTGCCAGTCACTCTCTACATCCCATTCGTCATGCCAGCCGATCGCGAAGGAAGGCGTGAGGGTCAGCGTAGTTTCGATCATCGTGCTCTCATCACGATGCTCGACCATTCCCATTTTCCCGCCGGGATAGGTGACTGGTCTCGCGTCACTGGCCGTCGGCGCCAGCGCGGCGCCCGCAGCGGCAAGCGCTGCGAATGCAGATAATCGCATTTTTGTAGTCCTGGGTTCGAGGCAAGATTGCCGACCGGCATTGCCGGCCGGCGTTGCACTGCTCAGGCGTAAATGCGGGGCGGAGGCGGTTCGGGCGGGTCGCGGTAGTGCAGCTTGCCGAGATCGATGTGCTCGACCAGCTCAGCGCAAATGGCGTTGACCAGCGACGGGCCCGGCAGGCGGGCGTAACTTGTCTGGCCGTTCACTTGCGAAAGGCAATGGTCGGCGCAGGCTTGCATGCGATTGACTGGCGCCTGATCGCCGTGTGCAGCGTCGCCGGCGCCTGCCATGTCGTGACAGGACATGGCGGCGGCTGGCGCGTTCGTTTCAATTTCCGCGCGCGCCGTGTCGATCGGCAAAAAGCCGAGCGACAGAGCGAGGACAGTGGAGAGCACTAAGCGCATGGCAGTATATACGCACGAAAAGGTAGGTTTGTCACAACAAGCCAGTGATTGGCTACCGGCTGGGCGGGCCAATTTCGCCCCGAATCCGCGACCATTGATCATCGAGAGGCGTCAACCCTGCGGAACCGTATCCGATAGGGGATAAGCACAATGCCCGCGATTACCGAGAGAAGAGTGATCACTGTGACGATGATGATCAGCGGGTGATTGAAGTCCTCGTGGTTTTGCCAATCCATGATGTGCAACGCCCAAAGTGTATCGTAGACGCGCCACAGATCAGAACGGCGCGCGGTGACTGCCCCCGTGTTCTGCGCGACATAGACCGACAAGCCGCCATCTGGGAATTGCACGCGCCATGCGGGCAGCGCGCCGCGATATTCGGCAGACTCTTCCGTCACGAGTGTCACATCTGTTGGTTCAGAGACCAATGTGACGTGCGCACGCGCAACGGCGCTGGCTTGCTCCGCGTTAAACGGTGAAAGGCGTTGGAGCGTATTGGCGTCAAACAGGATCGGCGACTGGTCGCGGAATTCGGCTACGACGACTTGGCCTATAGGGCGGCTCTCGATCGTGAGCTTGGTGGGCAGCGCGTTTTGGTCTCCACGTAAGCTCGCCAGCGATGCCAACGTTGCTGTCTCGATTGTTTGAGCCTGCACGGGCCGGATCAAGTTCTCGCTTCGTATTTGCTGAATAGGGATGAGCGTGAAGAAGAGCCCGCTGACGACCCAAAATACGATCTGAACGCCGACGAGAAGCGCTAGCCACTTGTGGACGAAGGATGCAAGGCGTGCGAGCGACATGAAATCTCCCCCAGTCGAAAAACTTTTAAGCCGACGGCGGACCCGTCAAGCTGGTCGCTGCGGCGACGGCGCACAGCGCAATCAGAAAAAGAACTGCATCGAGGCCAAGCGTTAGTTTGAGCGCGCGCCGTCCGGCTTCCGGAGTAGCGCGCAGTCGCGTCGTGATGATCGTTTTGTTGTAAGCGCCGAGCGCCAGAGCGACGGTGGCTGCGCCAAGCTTGGCGAGCAGCAGTTGGCCGTAGAGACTCGTCAGCAGCGCCGACCAGCCCCCGGCGAGAAGAAGTGCGAGCCAAAGTCCAAGCAGGAAGAGGAGGGGAACTGTAACGACCGCGAAGGTGGAGAAACGAGTCATCCGCGCGGTGAGCGTTGTGTTATCAAGACTGCGTGCAGGCCAAAGCGTCAACGGCCCTACGATCCAGAATGCGGCAACCAGTGCATGAAAGGTTGCGGCCCATGGCGCGAGGCCCGGAGATTCCAGGGCTTGGCTGTGTCCTGTCAGGCCAAAGGAGGCGGCAAGCGCAACGGCGCCGATCCCGGCGGCGATCTTCCATCGCAGCCACCACCCGATTGTGAGTGCGACAGCGCCGATTGCGGTCGCGGTCAAACTTGGGCCGAGCGCTGGCCACGTCCATGACAACGTCGCGGGATCGAGAAGTGCGCTGCCGCCGCCCAATTGCACATTCGCCAGCCCTAATCGAAAGACGGCAAAGAGCAGCGCGATCACGCCGGCAAAGGTCGCGGTACGTAGCGCGCGTGAATAGTCAGCACGTGCGACAATGTACAAGCTGGCATGCAGAGCAAGCCCTGTCGCCAGCAAGGTCGATCCATAGAACCCGAGCTTGATCCCAAACAGCGCCAGCGCGAGGGGATCGGCTTCCACTAGCCAGCGACCGTGAAGCGGATGGCGCCAGGCATAACGTGGCCGTCATGAGCCATCGTCCGCCACGAGATCGTGTAAGCGCCAGGCGCCAGAGTCGGCAGCGGGATGGTGAAAGTAGCCGCCATCGCACGCGGGGGCGTGTAGTCGAGCGCGATCTCGCGTCCAGTTGCGTTGGTAAGCGTTACGTTCGCCAGCCCTGTCGCAGCGGAGAAGGTGACTGTGAAGTTCGTCGGCGCTGCAGAAAGCGTAGCATTGTCTGTGATGCTCGTTTCGCGCACGGCGGTGTGCGCGAACGCGGGTGAAGTAGCGGTGATCAGCAGCGACATTGCAACGAGCGCCAGCAAGAGACGTTTCATGTGACTTTCCTCCGGTGGCAGTTCTCAATGCACCATGTAGCGGACGCGGCCGGTCATTGTGTGGTTGTCGCCGCCGGTTGCGGTCCAGGCGAACGTGTAGTTTCCGGGCGCGAGACGCGGCAGCGCGACGCTCGCGGTCGTCGCAGTCTCGCTTGCAGGAATAGTCACAGCGATCGGATCGCCCCCTCTGGGCGTGATGACCAGCGCCGTCAGCCGCATCGGATGCTCAAACGTGGCGCTAAAGCTTTCCGGCGCCGCGCCCATTGCTCCGTCTGTTGGCGTGGTTTGAATGGCGCTATGCGCGCCGTGGCCGCCGTGATCGTGCTGCGCTGACGCTAGCGGTGCGGTTGCAAAGAGTGCAAGCACCGCGCCGAGCATGAGAGGAAGTTTGGACATGAAATTCTCCGTTAGGATTAGAAGAGCGCGCGCAAACCAATGACTGCGCGCGTGGATTGGGTGTCTTCGCCGAGGGTTTCGCGAATGTCGCGGGTTTCGCCGAGAGCGCTTGACCATTCGATTCCGACATAGGGTGCAAAGCGCCGGCTGATTTCGTAACGCAGCCGCAAACCGACTTCGGCGTCGGTGAAGCCCGCGCCTATGTCGAGGTCGGGGATATCTTGCGCCGAAAAATTGAGTTCAGCGCTTGGCTGAAGGATGAGCCTTTGCGTGAGGCGAAGGTCATACTCCGCTTCCGCGCGTGCAGTCACATCGCCTTCGGTCGAGACAAATGCCGCTGCGCCGACTTCGAACCAATAGGGCGCAAGGCCTTGAACGCCGAGCACGAGATCGGTGCGATCTTCGCCCTCAAGATAGCTTTGGCGGACGCCGGCTTGAAGATCGAAATAGGGTGTCACCGCGCGGCTATAGAGAAGCTGAAGCTCGGCGCCTTCGAGTTCATTCTCGAACGCGCCTTCTCCCTCGGACTTCCACCAGAAGCGATGAATGTCGCCGCCGGACCAACCTTGCGCGTGCCAAGCGTAGGTTTCGCTATCGTCGCCAAAACCCACCTCCAAGCGTTCGACGATGATGGCGTATGTGCGCATGCCGCCATTCTCGGTGATCAATTGTTCGCGCGCCCGCGCCATCGCTGCGGCGTCAAAGTATAGGTCGGCGGCGTTGGCCTGCGTATCGCTGCCAATGGCTGGCGTCGATTGCGGAGAGGGCGTCGCTTCATGCCCGGCGTGCGGATCGGTTGCGGGCGCTTGGGTCTCATGTTGCGCGTGATCTTGGGCGGCGGCTGGCATTGCCGCGACCAGAACCAACGGCGCAACGAAAGCGGCGATCATTCTCATGATGCGGCGCTATCGAGAGGACGTACGGTCACGACGTTGAACATGCCGGAGTGCATGTGCATCATCATGTGGCAGTGAAACGCCCAATCGCCAGGCGCGTCGGCCGTGAGATCGAAGGACAGGCGTCCGCCCGGCGTGACGTTCACGGTGTGCTTCAAGGGGTGATGTCCAGCATGGCCATTGACCAATTCGAAGAAGTGTCCGTGCAGATGGATCGGATGCTGCATCATCGTGTCATTCACGAGTGTGACGCGCACACGTTCGTCTCGCTCAAAGCGGATAGGCTCGACGATTTCGCTGAAGCGGCGTCCGTCGAAGCCCCACATATAGCGTTCCATATTGCCGGTGAGATGGATCTCAAGCGTGCGCGATGGCACCCGCGTGTCGCGATTGGGACTAAGCGCGACGAGATCGGTATAGACGAGGACGCGATGGGGTTCGTTCTCTAACCCGAGCGGACGCTCCGCCAGTCGGTTCTCGGGCATCGGCGAAATGCTTTGCACGCCCACACCCACTGCCATGTTCGGGGGCGCGAGCGAGCGGTCGCGCATGTTCATGTCGCCATGATCCATCGATCCATGGTCCATGCCGCCAGCGCTTTGATCCATGGCGCCCATATCCATACCCATGTCGCGCATCGTGAGATTGGGGACTTGGCGGAGCGGGGGAACTTCAGCGCTCATGCCAAGGCGCGGTGCAAGCGTTGCGCGCCCCATGCCAGAGCGATCCACGGCTTCTGAAACGATCGTGTAAGCGCGATCTTCGCGCGGGCTGACGATCACGTCATAGGTTTCGGCAACCGCGATCTGGAATTCATCGACTTCCACAGGTCGCACATTCTCGCCGTCGGCCTGCACCACGGTCATCGGCAAACCCGGAATGCGGACATTAAAGTTCGTCATCGCGGAGGCATTGATGATCCTGAGACGCACGCGCTCGCCCGGTTCGAACAAACCTGTCCAGTTCTCTTGAGGTCCGTGACCGTTGACGAGATAGGTGTAGGTTGAACCGGTGACGTCGGAGATGTCGCGCGGATCCATCCGCATCTCAGCCCACATGCGGCGTTCTTCTGCGCTCATGCGGTCTTCGCCTGAGAGAAGGCCGGCAATAGTCGTGCGCTGTTGATTGAAGTAGCCGGGGCTTGCTTTTAGTCGGCGTAAGATTTCGTGCGGATGCAGAAAGCTCCAGTCAGAGAGCACGATCACATGCTCGCGATCGTATGCTACTGGGTCGGCCCCAGTGGGATCGATGATCATCGGACCGAAATGGCCCATCGCTTCCTGCAAGCCTGAGTGACTATGGTACCAGTAAGTTCCAGCCTGACGGACATGGAAGTCGTACCTGAATGTCTCGCCGGGACGGATGCCCGGAAAGCTGATGCCGGGGACGCCGTCCATCTGAAATGGCAGCAAGATGCCGTGCCAATGGATCGAGGTGTCTTCATCCAATGTGTTGGTGACGGAGAGGCGCGCATGCTGGCCCTCACGCAGCCGAATGAGCGGCGCTGGCAGCGTTCCGTTGACGGTTATGGCGTGGCCGGTGCGGCCTCCGACACTGAACGGTGAGTGACCGACCGTGAGCGCGATATCTGGACCGCTTAACGAGGCGATCGTCGTTGCGATGCCGCGCGATCCGGTTTGGGCCCACGCAGGGAACAGCGCTTGAACGCTGGCAAGCCCAGCGCCGCCCGCAATGGTTTTCAACAATGTCCGGCGCTGTAGCAACACGCTGTACTCCTTGTTAAGCCCTTCTGCACCTTCCCATCGCTGGAAGGTCAAGCGCGAACTTAGCGTTTAGACTGAATACGCAAAAAGGGCGCTAATCCCTCACACGAAACGGGAGCCTCTACCTAGCCAGTGCGCAAGGATTCAGCGAGCGCCCGCTTGGCACGGTAGATGCGCACCTCAACCGCCTTTGCCGTCAGTCCTAGGCTCTCGCCAATCTCGCGATGTGAAGCCTCAGTGGTTAGCGAAAGAAGTAGGGGTCCTTTCAAGCCGTCGGGTAGCGTCGCAATGGCGGCGTCTAATTGCGCCAAATCGCTGTCTCGATCCTCGGGAACCGCAATCGGTTGTTCTACGTCGAGTCCGGGCCGATCAATGTCTTCAGCGCGATAGAAGAACTCACGCACTGCGCGGCGGCGTCGCCAGTCGCGGCACTTGTTGATGGCAATGCGCTTAAGCCATATGCCGAAAGGCCGTCGTTCATCGTATCTCGACAGCGCGCGCCAAGCCGCCACGAAACTTTCTTGCACGAGGTCGAAAGCTTCGCCGGGATCGCCAGTGTACGCGCGAACGAAGCGGTAGAGGTCCTCCTTGTGGCGACGCATGAGGTGCGTGAATGCGCGCTCGTCACCTGTCAGGACGGCCGCGATGAGCGCGGCGTCACTGCGCTCATCGTGTTCCGTCATTGCTGTTCGGCGGTCAGCGATTCAATGACTGTGGCGTCAAACACGGTCTGTTGCGCTGGTGTCAGCACTTCGCGCATGGCAAAGACGTGGCGGATAGTTTCCGACTGAAGCTCTCCCATAGCATTATGAAAGCGTTCAATCGCGGCTGTAACGCCTGGGCCATAGCCGTGTTCTTCGCGGATCGCTGTAGCGAGATCGATGTTGGCTGCGCGCATTTCCAGCTCGAGCGCTTGCCTGTTCGCCGCGAAATCAGCCTCTATGGTTTCCAGGCGGGCGAGTTGGTCGCTCGTCAAATCCAAACGTTCGTGAACGATGTCGTGAAGGCTAGGTGCGTCGGACTGAAACGCCTGCATCCCAACCCACACCCCGCCAAGCCCCGCTGCGAAGGCTACGAGTGCTGTGACGACCAATCCTTGCCAGGAAAGTTTCATGGCGCGACCTCAAGCAGAGTCGATGGCGCGTAGGGCGACTGCAACGCGAACGGCGATGCTTCCGCTGGTGCGGCGCTTGCGGCAGCACCAGCGCCAGCTGCAACGCCGGCGATCATCATTGCAGCCACGAGGGCCGCGCGGACGCCAAGCAGGCCGGCCACGTCTGGAGCGCGTGTCACTGCGATCGCCGCCCAAACACGTGGTTCAAGCTGGCTGAGATCGGTTGGCCCATGCCGCTGACGCCAGGCGGCAAGCAAATCGTCTAGGTTTCTTTGCATCGGATCACCCATTGCCCTGCGCAACTCTTACGCGGCGGTATTTGATTTCCCTCATTCGCATAGCCGCTGGAAGGGGAGACCGTGTTTTTGCCCGAGATCAAGTTCTTCGGCGACCTCCCTTCGTCCCGCCGTGAGGGATTTTCCGCTGAGCCGCGTATTCGAATCGTCGGCTCCCGGAGAACTGGCGATGGCAAGTCAGTTGCGTGTTGCGTTGATAGGCGGCTACGGCGGCGGAAACTTTGGTAATGACGCCTCTCTAGAGGCGGCGCTTGGTCTGCTCCGTAAGGTCGCGCCTGATGCTGATTACGAGTGTATTTGTTCCGATCCTTCGCGTGTAACGGCGCAATTTGGCATTTCGGCTCATCGGCTAGCTTATCGTCCAGGCGGCTTCTTGCGCTTGCTGGACACGTTGCTCCTTCG
The DNA here is from genome assembly GCA_964405865.1 of uncultured Terricaulis sp. Taxonomy (GTDB): domain Bacteria; phylum Pseudomonadota; class Alphaproteobacteria; order Caulobacterales; family Aquidulcibacteraceae; genus Vitreimonas. Next base: position 588,888 of record CAYOPM010000002.1, read on the forward strand.
TGTGCCGAGCGGGCTCTTCAATTGGATACGGGCGTTCTGGCTCGTTGGTCGCTTTGATGTCTTGGTATGGGCTGGCACCGGGGTGTTGGACGACTATCGAACGGGGCCGCTTGGTTTTCCGGCCCAAGTTTTTCGTTGGTCTGTCGCGGCGCAAGGGCGCAGGACTAAGCTCATCTTTTTGAGCGTCGGCGCGGGTCCGATCATCAATCCGCTGAGTCGGTTCTTCCTGAAGGCGGCGGCTGTCTGTGCGAACCATCGTTCTTATCGAGATGAAGACTCGCGGCGCTTTATGCAGAGCATTGGCGTCGATGAGCGGGTGAGCCCGGTCTTTCCCGACATCGCTTTCGCTCTGTCGCCTCCGGCGCCATCTAGAGCGAACGCGACGCTTACGGTTGGCATAGGTGTGATGGCGTATCGCGGCTGGCGTCGCAGCGCTGCCATCGAAGCTGACTACTCAGCGAAGCTACTTAGCCTTATTAGGGAGTTGCGCTCGCGCGACCTTAGTGTCCGCTACCTCGTAGCGGAGGATTCTGATGCGCGCGCTTTGGCGTATCTTAAAGATAAGTTGCCTGTCGCCGAAGGGGTCGGGGACGAAGAACCGATGAGCGACTTGCATGATGTGATGCGGGCCATAAGCGCCTGTGACATCGTAGTCGGGTCGCGATACCATGTTCTGGTGGCTGGGTTGAAAGTCCGTCGGCCCTGCGTTTCTCTGGGTTACGGCCCCAAACACCAGGCTCTTCTTGAAAGCGCGGGCATCGGTCAATTCAGCCAAGCTGCCGATGACTTTGATCTGCCGCTTCTGATTGCGCAGATTGAAGCGATCGCTGCCGATCTTGAGCATTACAGACGGACCGTCGCGGCATCTATTGACCGACTTGAAGCAGACCTAATCGGCGTTGAATCATTTTTGCGCCAATCGATGCGGCGCGCATAAAGCTCCAATGTTCAGTGACGCGACCGACGCCATTGCGCCGCAATAGCTGAAGACGCTGCCTAGCGCGGAGAGGAACGATGAGAGTCTCTAAACGTTCAATGATCGTTGGCGGATCGATCAGCGCGATAGGCGCGTTGGCTACTGCCGCTGCATTCTCGCAAGAGCGAACGTTCGCGCTGGCAGTTAGCCGCGACGCAGGTTGTGGCTGTTGTCTCGCTTGGGTTGATCGTATGACGGAGACAAGGCGCTTCACTGCAACTGTCACGGATGAAGCAAATCTATCTGACGTGAAGCAACGGCTTGGCGTGCCAAGTGACCTGGCCTCGTGCCACACGGCGGCTGTTGAAGGCTTGATTGTAGAAGGTCACGTCCCTGCAGAAGATATCCTGCGGCTTTTGTCCGTTCGTCCTCGGGATGTGATCGGTATCGCTGTTCCAGGTATGCCCGTTGGCTCGCCGGGAATGGAGGTGGCTGATCGAAGACGTGATGCGTTTGCCGTTTTCGCATTTCGCGCTGACGGCGCGCGAACGGTGTTTGCAAATTATCCCGCCAGTGTTTGAGCGGCGATGTAAATGAGACCTGTTATGCGGATCAAACTTATTGGCACGCTCTTGCTTGTCGGCGCTCTTGCTAGCTGCGCAACAGCTCCTGCTATGGAGCACGGCGGCATGAACCACGAAGAAATGATGCGCCATTGTCAGATGATGGAGCAACACGAAGGACAAGCCGGCCATGACGCCACCCACCATGATCCGGCGGAGCACGGCGGCATGAGCCATGAGGAAATGATGCGCCATTGCGCGGCGATGCGAGATGGCGCGGGCGCGCCGACGCCCCAACACTAGCCGATCAAGAGTGAACTTGGTGGCGGCGCGCCTTCTTTGCGCTCACCGCACGCGGCTTTGCGAGGTCGTCAAGGATCGGACAATCCGATCGCTCGTCGCCGTGACAATGCTGCGCGAGTTGGCGAAGCGTCTTCATCACGGCGCGCATCTCGCGTATCCGGCGTTCGAGATCGGCGATGTGCGTTTCCGCCAGGCGCTTCACTTCGCGTGAGGATCGTTTCTTGTCGCTCCAGAGGGCGAGCAGGGCGGAGACCTCTTCCAGGGAAAAGCCCAGATCGCGGGTGCGGCGCACGAACTGAAGCACGGCGACATCCTGGTCGCCGTAATCGCGGTAGCCATTGGCGCGCCGCGCCGCCGATGGGAGCAGGCCAATGCTCTCATAATAGCGGATCATTTTGGCCGACACGCCCGTTTGTTCGGATGCCTGTCCTATGTTCATGGGATCGAACCTGAATTTTCCGTGTTGACCTTCCCATTGTGGGAAGGTGCAGGCTCTGGGGCAAGTGAAATCAGGAGCGCGAGCAAGCTCGCGAGCACACCATGGACGCTCATTCTCATCATCATAACGGACACGACGCTCACCCAACCGCTGATCTGCGCGACCCCGTCTGCGGCATGACTGTCAAACCGGATACGCCGCATCGGATGTCGCACAATGGCGAAGACGTGTTGTTCTGCAGCGCCGGCTGCAAAGCCAAGTTCCAGGCTGCGCCTGAGAAATACGTCAAGCCTGACGTCTCGCATTCGTGCTGCGCCAAGAAAGAGCCAGAGGCGGCGCATGGGGCGTGCCACGCACACGGACACAACCATGCAACGCCCACGGCATCGATGGACGCGCCAAAGGGCGCGAAGTGGACATGCCCGATGCATCCTGAAATCGTGCGTGATGGTCCTGGCTCGTGCCCAATTTGCGGCATGGCGCTGGAGCCGATGACGCCGACCGCCGATGCTGGCCCCAACCCCGAACTCATCGATATGACGCGCCGTTTCTGGATCGGCGCCGCGCTGGCGGTCCCGGTTCTGGTGCTTGAGATGGGTCGGCATCTGTTTGGCATCGACCAAATCGTGCCTGCGATGTGGAATCCGTGGCTTCAGTTTTTACTGGCCACACCGGTCGTGTTGTGGGCGGGCTTTCCGTTCTTTGAGCGCGGCTATCAATCGCTTAAGGCGCGCAACCTCAACATGTTCACGCTCATCGCGCTCGGAACGGGCGTCGCGTGGGTTTACAGCGTTGTCGCGCTCTTGGGGCCTAGCTTGTTTCCCCCCGAATTCCGAGATGCGCACGGTCAGGTCGCGGTCTATTTCGAAGCGGCTGCGGTGATCACGGTTCTTGTGCTTCTCGGCCAAGTGCTGGAGCTGCAAGCACGCGAACGCACCGGCGGCGCCATTCGCGCTCTCTTGGATCTGGCGCCAAAGACGGCGCGGCGCATTAAGGACGGCGCGGAAGAAGAGGTCACGCTGGACCAGATCGTGGTTGGCGATCGGCTGCGCGTGCGCCCCGGTGAAAAGATTCCGGTGGACGGGATCGTCCAAGATGGCCGCTCCACGATCGATGAATCGATGGTGACAGGTGAGTCGATGCCAGTGACCCGGGAAGCTGGCGCGCGCGTCATCGGTGGCACACTCAATCAGACCGGCGCGCTGGTAATTGAAGCTGACCGGGTTGGCGCCGATACGATGCTCTCGCGCATCGTCCACATGGTAGCTGATGCGCAAAGGTCGCGTGCGCCGATCCAACGGCTCGCGGACAAGGTCTCTGGGTGGTTTGTGCCCGCCGTCATCGCGGTCGCGGTCGTTGCACTCATTGCATGGTGGGTGCGGGGGCCGTCACCGGCGTTTTCCTACGGACTCATCGCGGCCGTGTCAGTGCTCATCATTGCTTGTCCGTGTGCGCTGGGGCTTGCGACACCGATGTCGATCATGGCCGGGGTCGGACGAGGTGCGCGCGCGGGCGTCTTGATCAAGAACGCAGAAGCGCTTGAGCGGTTCGAGAAAGTGGACACGCTTGTTCTGGATAAGACCGGCACGCTAACCGAAGGCAAACCGGCGGTGATCGCCATCCAAACGACTCCCAATCAAACGGAAGACGAAGTACTGCGCCTCGCCGCGAGCCTAGAAAACCAAAGCGAACATCCGTTGGGGCAGGCGATCGTCGCAGCTGCGAAGGAGCGTGGTTTGACGCTCGCTGAGGCTACTGATTTCGACTCGCCAACGGGGAAGGGCGTGATCGGCGTCGTTGAAGGCCACGAAGTGGCGCTGGGTGCGGAAAAATATCTGGCCGAATTGAATGTGGACACCGCCGGTCTGCGCTCGAAGGCGGAAGAATTACGACGCGAAGGCGCGACGGCAATCTTCTTGAGCGTTGACGGTGTCGCTGCTGCGGTCTTCGGCATCGCTGACCGTATCAAGGCGACAACGCCAGACGCCCTCGCTGCCCTCAAAGCACACGGTATCCGACTGGTGATGTTGACCGGCGACAATCGCACCACGGCGGAGGCGGTGGGGCGCACGCTCGGCATCGACACGGTGGAGGCGGAAGTTCTTCCCGAGGACAAGTCTCGCATCGTGGCGCGGCTAAAGGACGAAGGCCGGATCGTGGCGATGGCCGGAGACGGCGTGAATGACGCGCCCGCCCTTGCAGCAGCTGATGTCGGCATCGCAATGGGCTCGGGAACCGACGTCGCCATTGAAAGCGCTGGGGTGACGCTTCTTCATGGCGATCTCACTGGCATCGTGCGCGCTCGCGCGATTTCGCGGGCGACCATGAACAACATCCGCCAGAACCTGTTCTTTGCCTTCGCCTACAACGTGGCTGGCGTGCCTATCGCCGCTGGCGTCCTCTATCCGCTCACCGGCGATCTCCTGTCGCCGATGATTGCGGCGGCGGCGATGGCGTTGTCCTCGGTTTCGGTGATTGCAAACTCGCTGCGTCTGACTTCGGTCAAGGTTTGAGCGGTGATCTTCGTAAGTGGAGGAGGGCGGTTTTGCGACTGTTCTATTTGATGCCTAGATTGAAGTGCTCGTGAGCGCTTGGCCGAACCTGATTGCTTGGGCGGGGCGCGAGACTTATTCGTTGGCGTAATGGTCGAACGACTACGCCAAACGGTGCGAGGCTAAGGTGTGACTGGCGCGGTGGTTGCTAATGTGACCTCTGCGTCTGCGTTTTGCACGACTTCGTCGCGGTCTTCCTGCAGCGGGCTGACCGCCAATCCGTAGAGCGCGACGACGAAATCGACATTGGCTTCACTTGCTGCAAGCGGCGAGATCCAACCGCCTTGGCTCCCGCCAAGGAAGCCAATGCGCTCGATCCGGCCTCCGGCCATGCTGCGTGCCTGCGCGAGTGCGGCCCGTGCATCCTCAGCGAGGACGTAGAAGTTCTGAGTGTATTGACCCCCGGAGCGTCCGGTGCCTCGCTTATCGTAAGTGAACGTGGCAATGCCTTGCGCGGCTAGCAGCCATTGCATTGGGTCGCTACGCACTGCTGACCAACGTTCCGAGCCATGCGTTTGCACCACGAGCGGGGCTCGCGCCGATCCCGTTGGCCAAATTAGCCGCCCTGAAAATTCAATGCCGTCATGCTCGAAGGTTACATCTGTCACTTCCAGTGTAGCGCGTGTGTAGGCCGTGGTAACGCCGGACTGGGTTATCTCGATACGGTCATCGCCACACGCGCCGAGATCGAAGGAAAGGCCATCGGCTTCTTCAGTCCATCCCAACCGGCTCGAGCCGCCTTCAGCGCCTAGCGCGCCAGTGCTGCCGTCGAGCGTGCGCCAGCGGTATCCACCGATGCTAAGCGGCGTCAACGCTAGCGCCTCGCTGCTTTCGTTCACATAGAGGCCGGTGCGGCAGTCGATTTCAGCAATGGGAAGGTCGCGGCCTGTGACGCAACTGACCAATAACAGCGCGGCAAAAAAGGTCACAGATCGCTTCATTACTTCACTATGCCAGATGAAATTAGGCGAGGGGAGAGGCTTTCCAAATCTCGCGAGAAAGCTCGATCAGAATCGACTGACGCTCATCGATGCTCTTGGCGTCCCAAGACGTGAAGCTCTTCAGTCGCTTGTTGATGCGTGTGATTGAAGAGTTCTTTCCGACATCTGCCAGTTCGATCAAGCTTCGTGTGAGGTAGTTCCCACAGTTGCGATACTCAGGTCGTTTTGCTTCGAAGAAACCGTTGCTTGCAACAACGTTAATGGGTTTCTCGAGTAACGTCAGGTTTCCTAATCGAGCCTTATACTCATCATACGACGCATCCGGGTTAGCGTGCTTGAAAGAAGCTGCGAGTTCGGGCTTGGGCGTATCTGGAAGTATGTGCTCGATTTCGAGCGTCATGAACTGATCAAGCGAACCAGGACTTGTGAGACCTTGGTAGGCCATCTCTACGAACTGGGTGATCTTCGCCAGCAAGTAGCGCGTGCGGTACTTTTGCATTGATCCCAGTGAGTAACGCCGAAGAGCATCTGACAGCTCGACTTCCTTTTCGGTGATGCCGCGCTGAAAGCGGCTGGCAATGAAGTCATTCAGCTTCTGTGTCTGCTCGCTGGGATGAGAGCCGGCGATATCACGCAACTCGTCTGCCCAGATGGAAAAGGCGCGCTCAAGGTCCTTTGTGGCCGTGCGCGTGAAGATGTATGTGAAGAGGAAGCTCTCTAGTTGGGCGACGAAGTGGTCGAAGAGCGTCTTGGGCAGCGGTGCGGCAGCCATTAGCAGGATGAAATGCATGCTGAAGGCGCTTCCGCAGAGGCGCTGCATCGTCGCCATGCGGTCGTTGGGCTTGCCGTCGTTGCCGAGGCTCTGCGAGAAGCCGATGAATAAGTCGACGCCGCGAATGAGCTTACGGATGAACACAAACGGCTCATCGCGATAGCCGCATAGCTTCGCATTCGCGTCGAGCGTAAGCCAATCATAGATTTCGTCTTCACGGACGATGTGGTCCTTGCGAGCGTTGTCGATCGTGTAGTTCGCCATAAGGAAGTAGCGGAGAAACCGCAGCGGTTTCTCGCTGGCCTTTTCAAGCGGCTTTGTGATCTTTTTCCATTCGTCTTTTAGCTTGGAGAACTCTTCCTTTTGGACACGGGTGAAGAGCAGGTTCTTCAGTAGATCCATGGGATTGAGGCCAACCCCGCGCTCATTGATGGTCTCGAAGATTTTGAGAGCGCTGCTGACTTCGGTCGAGATTTGTATGAAAACCACATTCGTGGCGAGATAGCCCCAGTATCGTCTGCGGGACGCGGCGTCTTCGTAGTTTTCGTCCAAGTATGTGTGGATTGCCCCGTATGCGGTCAGCAGATTTTCAAGAGAGCCAAATCGCTGAATCCCTTGAGCATCGAGGCGGGTGCGTGTGTCCTCAGCGTTGGCATCGGCCGCAATGATTGCATGCACAACCTCACTCGCATTTTCATATCGAGGGTCGAGCTTTAGGCTGCTGCGAGTTTCGCCCTGCGGATCGGTGTAGCTCGTCGATAAGAGTTGGCTGATGGCTTGATATTGCGGCTCGCCACGAAACTTTTGCTTCAGCGCGCTCAGTAGCAAATAGAGCGTGGTCAATCGTTGCTGGCCGTCAATGACATCGAACTCGCCCCTGCGAGAGCCAGGGGAGACCAGCACCGTCCCGATGAAGTATTCATTCTGAGAGCCGGCGCCCACTTGTTCGTTGATGTCATCAAGCAGCTGGTGCACCTCGCGCTCGCCCCAAACATACTCGCGCTGATAGTCCGGAACGACGTAAAAGCATTCGCGGAAGGCTTCCTCCACCGTGAACTTGTGGTTCTCAATTCGCGCCATTGAACGCCCTCCCATGCGCATCTTTCACGTGCATTCGGTTGGCGGCAAGTGTGCTTTAAGGCTGGCTGCGGTGAAACTGGTAGCGTTGAGCCGAAGATGCCGCCTCTAGGACGTGGCGGCATGATCTTCGGAGCTCTCAATGCGTTTCAATCATAAAGCTGAACAAGGATTGGAGAGCCAAAGCCATCGTCATAGCTGTCCCATCTTTTCACCCAATTGAGATACTGCGAGAGTGCATCCACCTGATCCATAAATGAGCCATGTGGGAATTGAAGGACTTCGGAGCGGAATGCGTCCAGCCACTCCGCTTCGGTCGGAATGAAGAAAGCGCCCCCTTCGATCAGAGTTGCACCATGCGCCATCCGCTCGAGTTTGCTGCGCTCAGCTTGAATCGGAATAATCGGCGGCGAAAGAGCATCTTGGCGAAGGTCTTGAATGAGCGCTGTGCCGAGCGCTGCATCTTCGACCAGAACGCTGTGGGCGTTCCACGTGCGGGCATGGGTGAGGAAAGTTTGCTTGAGCGCGGGATAATCCAAGCGCTTGCGCAAAACATTGAGCAAGTAGTGGCGATTGTGGACGCGAAGCAGAGTAAGACAAGCGGAGTAGGCGTTGGTGTCTCCGACTTTTGCAGCGGTATCCCAACTCTGCGTGACCATGCCTGTCGTCAGATCGGGTGGATGCTCAAAGGTTCTAAACCACGCCCATTTGAGAAGGTTGCCTTCCGGAGGAATCGGCGTTTGTTGGTATTGCGCAGAGAAGCGCATTTCTCCCGCTTCGCGCCGCATCTGCTGGAGCAAAGCGAAGGGCTCGCGATCCGCGTGCAAGACGTCGCCCGCTTTGTAGATGTGAGCAGCGTCAATCCGTGTCTGGTAGACCACTTCGGTCTCAGCAATTGCGGGAATGCGCAGATGTGTCCAACCTCCCTTGCTTAGAACGTGACCTGCTAGGTCCTCAGGGTGGAGGCGCTGCATGACGATCACGATTGCAGAGGTCGCTTTGTTGTCTTGGCGCGATAGGATGGTGCCGTCGAAGCGTTCGTTGACGCCGTTGCGCACGGTTTCGGAAAAGGCATCCTCGGCTTTGATCGGATCGTCTACGATAATGATGTCCGCGCCACGCCCGGTGATCGTTCCGGTCATTGACCAAGTGAGACGATGGCCTCGGGCAGTGAGCACGATCTCCGCCTCAGTGTTTTTCTCCTGACTGATGCGCGTTGCGGGAAAGAGGTCCCGGTACCAATCCGACTGAAGGATGGTGCGGTAGTCGCGCGTGAGTTTAGAGGCCAGCTCATTGGAATAAGATAAGCAGGCGATCTTTTTTGTCGGATCGCGCCCGTGTAGAAAAGCGCACCAAGCGACCGAGGTGTAGATCGATTTGGCTGATCGCGGCGGTGCGTTGATCACCAGGCGCCTTGTCTTGCCAAGCCGCACCTGTTCGAGCTGCCAGGCGATGGCGTCATGATGCCAGTTGGGCTGAAAAGTCGTGCCGGGTTCAAGTGTTTGAAACACCTTGATGGCGAACGCCCTGAAATCGGTGCGAAGGAGCGCCTTGAGCAGGCGCTGGCGATCGCTCATTCTTCCAGCCTCGCATCAAGGTATCGCGCGAGAATCGCCTCATCCTCGGCGATGGTCTGTTGCTGAGACTTGATGGCGGCCTTTGCCTCGTCTTCGGCCGCGCTCTGAAGAGCGAGGCCGATCTGGCGCGCCTTTGCTCGCTCGTTTCCTTGCAACGCATCCGCGACATCGCGGCGGATAAGCACTTCAATCGCGGGCTTGCGTCGGCTCCGCCCGTTTTCTTTGATCGCGACCGTGCGCTTGTGTTCGTCACGCAGGATATTTTTGGCGTTGCGACTTCCTGGCGGGCGACCGTTGGGATTGCGTCGTTCTCCCTTCTTGATCTGATGTAGTTTCGGCGGACGCCCATAGCCTACGTCGTAGGGCGCGGGTGGTTCGTCGTCTGGGTGATCACTCATGTGGGGCGCCTCCGCTCAAAGCAGCGAAGGTTTTGCCATCTGATTGGCGGGTGAAGCCAAGGCCGGTGACGGCTTCGATGCGCGCGAGTGCTGCGTCGACGTGGAGGGGGTCGAGTTCAATGCCGACGGCTTGGCGCTTTGTGCGATGCGCGGCGATGAGTGTTGATCCAGAGCCTGCAAATGGATCGAGCACGATATCGCCGCGGTGGCTCGCATCAAGGATTGCGTCTGCGAGGAGGGCTACGGGCTTGACAGTTGGGTGCTGCGCCAGTGCTGCGTTACGATTGCGTCCAAAGGCGTTGGCGCCGGGATAAGTCCATAACGTCGTGCGATTGCGACCGAAGCGTCCGAGCTGGACATTGTTGACGTGGCCCTTCGAACTGGACTTCAGCACCACCACTTGTTCGGTTTGGCTTCGATAGAGTGAGCCCATGCCAGCATTGGTCTTGGCCCAGGTGACAAAGGCTTTCTGCGCTAAGCCGGCTGAGCGTGCGGCGCTCAGAAGTTCGAAGAGATGGGCGCCGTCCATAAAGATGTAGAACAGCGACCCCGGCACGGCATGATGCTTCATTTGCCGACAAGCGCGCGTCAGAAAGTCAGTGAACTCTGCTTCCGTCATTTCTCCAGAGGCTTGCACGAACTCACGATGACGCGCTTTGCCTTTGCCAGATACGTGTCCCGCGATCCGCACGTTGAAGGGGGGATCGGTCAAGACCAATCCCGCCTGCGTCCCACCGAGCGCCGCATGATAGCTTTCGCCGCTCAACGCATCGCCGCACGCTAATGTGAGACCATCAGCGCGCCAGATGTCGCCGACCTCTGAGATGGGCTGCGCGCAAGGCGTTGGCGCCACATCATCAGCAGGATCATTCTTGTTTGCAAAGTCGTCTGCAAAGACCAGCGCGTCGATTTCAGGCGATGAAAAGCCTGTCAGATCGCTAATCGAGACTTCAGGTTGGTCCAGAACGAGTTCGGCCAGTTCGATCTTCAGCACCGCGTCGTCCCAAGTCGAGAGCTCGGCGATGCGATTGTCGGCGATCGCTAAGGCGCGGAGCTCGGTGGGGCTCAGGTGCTCTAATCGGATGGCAGGAAGCTGCTTGAAGCCTAGTTGTCTAGCGGCTTCGAGCCGGCCGTGTCCGGCCACCAGAGTGTTTGCAGCATCAATCAAAACCGGCTGGACGAACCCAACCCGTGCGATGATCGCTTTCAGATGCTCTATTTGCCTGGGACTGTGTCGACGGGCGTTGCGTGGATTCTCCTTGAGCGCGGAGATCTCAACGGTGACGAACTGGTCGGAGTTGATCGATTTCGGCATGGTTCTCCCTCGAAAAAACTTTTCAAGAGAGCAAAGGGCCGCCTCCGGCTTTGTAGAGTCGGATTCAGAACTACGGCAAGAGATTAGCTAGGCGGCCAAAGACATGGCCGCGCCGCCCAGCGCCACATGTGGTGAAGTCAAAATCATGCAGCGATTCCGGCGCCACTAGATTTTGTGTGCGATTTTTTCAGGTCACGAGGGGGGTAGTGTCGGTTTTTCCACTCTCGAAGCCGCCGCTGCCAATTGCATCGTCCTCAAAAGCGGCAGGCTTGAGGAAACGGCGCCGCTGGCAGGCGACGTGTGTGCGAGACCGTCCAGGATCTCGTGGACCAGAGAAACTCCGGTGATGACGCGCGCGCCGGCAAGCGTTGCGCGCTTGGCGCCAGCAAACTGAAGCAGCGCAACTTGATCCACGTTTTCGGGCAGGTGCATGTCGCTCAGGACGGTGCGAATGAACCGTCGTCCTCGCTCGAACTTGCCCGCAAAGCGCTTTTCGCGCGCCTCCCAGCTCAATGCGTCGAGTGAACACTCGACATGGAGGAGGTGGCCTTTGCCTGGATGTATAGCCACGACATCGAGTTCGCCCTCGTAACCACCTCGCGGACGTGGACCGACCTGAACGCCCGTCCGTACAAAATAGCCCTTGTACTGGAGCCATTCGGTCGCGAGCTGTTCGAAGTGGTTCATGAGCCAAAGGCGCTGTAGACGATGAGTAACTAGCTACCCCGACCAGCCATCGTCGTCGGCGACCAGTCAAGCTTAAATGAGACTCATAGTCTGTAGAACTATAGGCGACATCCGGGCCTCACCATGGCCATGGATGTGCGCCGTCTCCTTGGCCGGAATGTTCAGCGCCTGCGTCTCGCGCGGGGCTGGTCACAGGAAGAGTTGGCTGACGAAGCCGGCATCCATCGGACCTACGTGTCGGGGGTGGAGCGGGGCGTCCGAAATCCTACGGTGACCGTCCTCGCCAAGTTGGCGAAGGCGCTCGGCGTACCGGTGGGCGAACTTCTCGCTAACAAATAACTCATCGTTGTTCGAGAGGGCGATTTCCCAGTTAGGTGACGCGGAATTCCCTGTTCTTTGCGCGCACCGCGCGCCTCAACATTACAATTTGCGCTGCGATCTCAGAGGCTTTGCTCGCAAATGGACCAATAAACCGCGCCGCGCGTCGCTCGGCTTTCCCTGTATTTTCCCTGTTTCGCTGGGAATATCGGCAGATACCGGTCCGCTCGCGACTGTCCACACCACCATTCCTTCCACGAGCAAACTCGCACAGGAAGAGTCGCGCGGAATATCCCGGAACTTCGGTGGGTTTGCATTGCTCCACAATTCGGGAGACGCCGCGATCGTCGGAATCTGGCGCCGATCTACGCGCCTTCTGCTCCGCGTCTCCGTGCTGATTTTTCAAGTTAGGTGTTCTTGCTGCGTGGCGGTCGGAGACGAGTTCGCTCCGCCGACCACCTAGCGATCAGACGGCCGCGTGCGCGGCAAAGCGTGCGCGTTGCTCATCCCATGCAAGCGGGAGCGGCTCAGCCAACAGAGATGTCAGCGTCATGCCGGTGGCTGACGGCCCGTCAGGATGAGTTCCACAAGGTCGGGCGCCAGGAAGGCCAGCGGCAGGAGCTTGGCCGTGTGCAGAACGCAGAGCTTTTCCGCCTTGGCGAGCGCGCAATGGATTTGGGTTCACCGGCCTCGAGTCTCGTAACCCAGGCATGGGCCATAGCGACGGCACGGATTAAAGACTTATCAGGCCGTGGCGCGTGACCAGCACTGGATCGGAGGAGCGCCGATGCTCCACGCGGACGCGCCAACCCGATCGGGCATTTGATGCGGACCAGTTCGTCTGAGTGCTCAGCTTCGCGGTCTGGGGCAAGCATATTGATCGCGAACGGATCAACTGCTTCGATCTTCAACTCCAGCTGCAATGACTTTGCGCTCAAGTCGACGCGATGTAGCGCGGCGAGTACGCGCTGCTGCGTGGGCTGATCGCGAAGCCAGTTCGTATCGAGTAGGGGCGCCGTTTCGGCGATCACGTCATCTTCCAGCACCGCGGTGGCAATGCGCGCGAGACTGCCCGCGCGTTGCTTCTGACCCCGGATCGAAGGTTCCGATGCGTAATAGCGATAGCGCCGCGGGCCCTTGTTAGTGGCGGTGGGTAACATCGGATGACCCGCGTCATCGAACACTTTGCCGCGCAGCAGGTCGTTTGGCTTGGTAGGCGAAGCCCGACCTCCTGCTGGCAGCATCCGAGCTTGAGCCTCGTCCCAGGTCTCCTGATCGATGATCGCAGGGTGAAGGCCTGGATGGTCTTTGCCCCGGTGCCGGATCATGCCTCGATAGATTGGATTGGTGAGCACGGCGTAGAGCGCGCCGCGAGTGATCGGCACGCCACCGTGCGTGATGCCCGCCGCACTGGTCCACCGCTTGGAGTGGATGTTGCGGGCCTTGAGATCTTCAACCAGCGCAATCACCGAGCCAAGTTCGATGAAGCGTTCGAAGATGTCGCGAACGCTGATCGCCTCGGCTTCGTTGATGACGAGGGTTCTGCCGGATGGATCATATCCAAGGGGCGGTTTGCCGCCCATCCACATGCCCTTGGCTTTCGATGCAGCGAACTTGTCGCGGATGCGCTCGCCTGTGACTTCACGTTCGAACTGTGCAAACGACAACAGCACATTGAGCGTGAGCCGTCCCATACTCGTCGTGGTGTTGAACGATTGTGTGACCGACACAAAGGATGCGCCGGCAGCATCGAGCACCTCCATGATCTTGGCGAAGTCTGCGAGTGATCGCGTCAAGCGATCGACCTTGTAAACGATCACGATATCGATGCGTCCAGCCTTGATGTCGGCCAACAGACGTTGGAATGCGGGACGATCCATCGAGCCTCCCGAATAGCCGCCATCTGCGTAAGACTTGTCGAGCAGGGACCAGCCTTCTCCAACTTGCGATTTGACGTACGCAGCGCACGCTTCAGATTGAGCGTCGAGCGAGTTGAAGTCTTGAGCCAAGCCTTCTTCAGTGGAGGTGCGGGTGTAGATCGCGCAGCGCCGTTTCATGGTTCGCTCGCTTCTGCGATGGTGTTGAGCTTGAAGAAGCGCGGACCGCTCCACTTGGCACCAGTGATGGCGAACGCGACGGCCGACAAGGAGTCATAGCTGGCGCCATCATGAAGGTAGCCGTGCTCAGTCACGGTGACCGCGTATCGTTTGCCATTCCAGTCGCGCACCAGCACCGCGCCGGGCCGAAGCCGAGGCGCGGTGGGCGGAACGTAGTCTCGATCGTTTGAGAACTTTTCCGCCAGCTGACTCAGCCTCGTGTGAAGCGCGCGTACGGGCCCAGCGCTCTTCTTGGCGGAGACCCGATAGACCAGGGCGCGCGCAAGCAAGTCTCGTGAAGCGTGCGCGGGTGGAGAAAGATCGAGCGTCTGTCGCCAAAGCGCGCGTAGCTCATCCAGAGACATTGCGGGCAGGGCCGAGAGATCGAGCGTTGCCTTCGCGACCCGGCGATCTCTCACTTGCCGCCCTCGATGCGATAGATGCGTTCGTCGCCGTCCTTGGTGGAGGTGATCTTGAGCCCGCGCTTCTTGAGTGAGCCTGCCAAGGCACCTCGCACTGAATGCCCTTGCCAGCCAGTTAGCTTTGCCAAATGGCTGATGCTCGCGCCTTTGGGCGAACGAAGTGCCGCAACGATTTGATCAAGCTTCGACGAAGGTGGCGCAGATTTGTTGCGCTGCTTGGAGGACATGGCCGCTTTCGCTGGCGATGCGTTCTTGCGGGGGCGCTGTGTGGCTGGTTTGGCCATTGGGCTTGCTCCTAATGCGCGGCGAAAAGCGCCGGCACGGGTGCAAGCCCCGCAGAAATCGGGGTTAAGGCTGCGATCTCAGGCCAGTTGCGCGAGTGCGCGGGGGGGCGCGTTCGGCTGGCGTTTCTCAGTCCACTCACGCTCTGTTGCGCAACGAAGTCCAGCTCAAAGATCGCAACTCGCCAACGGCCGCTTTGGGGCATTTGCGGCAGGTAGCGAGCACTCCGCGCGATGAGATAACGGACGGTAGTTACGGCGCGCATCCCTGGCGAGGGTAATATGGAGAACTCAACCGCCAGCGGGTAAGGTGGCGGTCACCACATTGTACATAGATCGCCATTCCTTCGAACGTGCGACCCCAATGGGCGTCGATCTGAAAGACAGTGATGACGACGCGCATGAGGGGCGCGGTCAAGGCGACGATGGCAGGCCGATCGTCGATCATAGCGTGGGTGCAGCCGATGACGGATCAGAGGGCTCGTTGCGCAGACCCAATCCCCGGACATTGAGCTTATCTTGCCGAGGTATTTTCTTGGCTTGCTTGCGTCGCCGCCAACGCAGCGCACAGATTGGCTTGGCTCGTGCTCGTCATCCTGCGTTGCACCAGATCTCGAAGGGTGCGCTCTGGAATTGAGGAGAGTCCCCCGTCTGGTCCGCCAAAAAACATAACACATTCGCGCTGGATGAAGTTGTCCAGGTCGATCCGTATCCCGGGCACCAAGAAGAGCTCGCTTGCCGTTGTTTGGAAGACACCATCCGTGGCGGCACTATGCAGTACGCTTGCGCCCGAAAAGGAACCCGAGATCTCAAATAGGCGCCGTGTGCCGCTTTCTTGTTCTTGCGGTGTCGCCACATAGACGACGCCTTGATCATCTACTTGCAACTCAAATGCCGTGGCGTAGTCACTCGCGAAATCAATGGATTGAGGGCGAGCAGTCTCAAAATTGCAAGCGGCGCTGTTTTGCATTGCAGCGGCTATGCGTTGCGCGGAGGGCGCGACCTGTAGCTCAGCGATGCGGAACAAAAACGCGCTATCGTATCTCTCGTCCAAGCCGCTGAAACCTACCGAAAGACAGAGTTCTTGGTCAGTCGAGATCAAGCCTGTGAATTGCGAACGGCCTATAGGTCGCTCGTCGTCGGAATTTTCACTCACCAAGCTCTGAACGCGTCGTCTGGCACTCGCTTCAAAAGTTGCGGACTCCGCGATCCAGCGGATTGATCGCCCAGCAAATGCTACTTGTTCCCTCGTCATAACGACTGTGAAATCCTGTTGCCGGCTGAGCGACGCGTCTGGCGCAGGTCTGAGTTGAAACCGGGCGAACCGAGCGCGACTGCCGTAGTCGTAGATGAGCAGTTCGCCCGCAGTATCCAGTATTGCGATGTGGCCTGTATGGCTCTGCGCCCAGACGGCGCGTCGCGAACCCGTCGGAATCGAAACTGGTGTCAGCCTATCAGAGCTTACGTCGAAGACGGCGATACCGCCGTTCATCGCAACCGCGACCATTCTTGCGTTTGGAGACAACCAGGTCACCCCCAATCGCGCGTTCATTGATCGGCGCCACAAGCGATCGCCCGCGCCGGTCGCGCCTTCACCGGTGCCTGTCAGAGTTGAGATCGATGCGTATGATGTGCTGGCGAGCGTGCGACTTCGCGCCCCGTCTGACCAGCGACCGCTCCCCGAAGCAACGCCGGCCATGATCAACCCGCGCGACGCTGCAATCTCGATATAGGCGCGGCACAAGTCTTGACCACAGACGTACGTCGGCTCGACATCGAACCGCGCTGCCCGTCGAGATTGCAAGATGTCAAAGACCTCGCCAAAGTTTGAAACGACAAAACCGTTGCGCTCCGACTGATCGAAGCTAGGTCGTAGATCCTCGTCTTCGTAAAATTCTGTATTGGGACCAAAGTCCGTAGGCCGGAGTGCGTACTCGCGCAGCCGCACGCGGTCGCGGAGACGATAGGTTCGCGCCAGCGCAGCGTTGCGATCGAGAGCGACGATGTTGGTCGCTGATGCGAAGGCAATGTCTTGAGCATCTCCTACGTTTGGTCCTTCGTTTGGGGTACCGACGAGTCCGCTGGCGCTGATTGAATGCCACCATACTGTTGATCCGCACAAGAATGCTGCCACTTCGCCTCGCGGCGAGAGCGCCACGTCAGACAAACTCTCTTCGCGCGGGCAACGAAACTGGCCCAATATTTGTGTGGTTCCCGGGCGGTAGAGCGCCGCGGTCGATCCCATTGAAACTAGGAGCAGCCCCGAATCGGCAATCTCAAGACGCTCAGGCACCACGCGCACGAACCCGATTGGCGCGCCGCGATCATTCATGGCAAGTTGAAACAATTCGTCCCAGGAGGTGCCATCACCCGGTTGCTGTGCGAGGTAACGGCCAGCAAGCACCAAAGCCAGCGCACCTTCGCTATTGTGGTCCTGTAAGCCCCGTCGCACCAGGTTCGGAATTGTCCCGATCAATGAGGATTCTGCACGATTGCGTTGTTCTAACGCCAGTCGCTCACTATCGGTTAAATCTGACTGAGTGCGCTCCAGCTCAGCGTTCCGATTTTCCAGCGATCTCGACTGGTTGAATGCTTCAACGCCGAACCAGATGGCAGCTATGCCGGCGACGCACGCAGTAACCGCGATACCGGCTAGCACCAGCCGGTCTCGATGTTCGCGTCGACGACTTGCTGCAAGGAATTCCAGTAGTACGGGGCCCGCGTTCTCCGCATCGCGGGGACGACGGCTAATCCATTCATCCGCTTCCGCGATGGCGCCAGCCCGCAACAACTGATCGGTCGGCCGGCCAGAATGCTCCCACTTCTGTGCCAAGCGCGCGAAATGCGCGCCCAGTCTGATCCAGTCGATGTCACGGTCGAGTTCTCGAATTAGTGCTTGTTGTGCATTGAGGTCGTCGAGGGCATGAACTGCGCTAAAGTCCAGCCTAACATTTAGCGCGCGCAACCGCTCCGGTGCCGAGTTGAAGTCAATGGGCTGTACGAGTGCGGGAACGATGCGCTTACCCAAACTGCGAGCGTGGGCGATCTCGTCATCACAGATCGCGCTTGCAGCGCTGTGCGGCGACACCAGAAAAACGACTACGTCACTGGCCGCAATCATCACCTGCAGCGTGCGCCACCATTCGTCCTGCGCCGTCAATTGGTGATCAGGATCATCACTCTGACGGCTCGATTGATCGTAGATTGTGCGGTAGCCGGACTTCTCGAGCAAAGACGCCAGCGACACAACAAAGGCACTGTCTTTGCGACTGTAGGAGATGAATACCGTGGTCTTCCTATCGGTGTCATAGGCGGTGTCGCGCTGTTGGCGCTGGCCGAATCGGCGTGTCAGCCAAGGCCCGAGGTCCTCTAGCACTCGCATGATCCCCCCAATGAAGCACACGGCCCCTAACAGGGGACCACGAACTCAACCTAAGAAAGAACTGTTCGTCAACGGCGTCGAAGATGTGTCTGCTGCTGGGATTCCTAGATTTCGCATGTTGCGGGAGAACGTGGCTCGCATGAAGCGATTTCCTTCTGGAGGGTCTCGGGAAGCATTGTTGGCGGCGACGGCGTGCTGCGGGTGTGGGATGTCGAAGCAAGCGCCGATCCAATACCTTGCCATGAAACGGCAGTATTGGCGTTCGCCCGAGCGGGTGAAAATCAGTTGCGTTGCCAAACGGCCGGATCGTGAGTGGAGCAGACGATAACACCATCCGGCTATGGCATCCGCGCGAGATCCAAACCGAGAAAAGTCGTTTGGAGATAGATGGGGCGGTGCGAGCGCTCATTTCACTGACGCCAAACCGTTTCGCCGCTGACGACGCTTTCGGGCTCGTGCACTGGATAAATATCGCTGAGCCAACGCCAGCCAACGCGCCCGTGCCTGGCCGATGGAGAATTGCGGCGGAACAAAGCCAATGACCGCTGTTGGGAGTGACTGTGTGGAAACGCGAACAGGTTTAGCCTTTCGGCATGATGTCGGAGGGCGGCATGGCTTGAAATCCGAACGACAGTTTTCGGCGAACTTAGGCCGGTCGTTGGCTGCTGAAGCAAGCGTTACGAATTGGGCGACTAGGCCGTTCGTGATTTTGTACGCGACGGCGCACGTTGGCCCTAACCGGTCGGACCGAGTGCTCAGATAAGTGACCGTTGTCCAACGCATTCGAGCCCCTTGACTCCCCGCCGCCCGCTCGCCCTTGTCGACGTCCATGTGCGGTGGGGATGTGCCTCCATGTTCGCAAAAGCGTTTCGACTCTTTGTTTCCTCGACCTTTCAGGACTTTGGCGAGGAACGTCGGCTTCTCCAAGAGCGAGTGTTTCCCGCGCTAGAGGCGCATTGTGCGGCGCAGGGCTTTGACTTTCGCGCCGTGGACATGCGTTGGGGCGTCAATGACGACGCACAGCTCAACCAGCGCACGGTGGAGATTTGCCTCGGCGAAGTGATCGAGGCTAAGGGCTATCCGGCTCCCAATTTGCTCATACTGATTGGTGACCGTTACGGCTGGGTGCCGCTGCCCTTCGCAATTGCGCGCGATGAGTTCGAGGTGGTGCGGAGTTGGCTGATCGCACAGGGCAAAAGCGAAGCCCTCGCTGATCTCGCCCGCGTTTATGCGCTGGATGAGAACCACCTGGTTCCAGGCGGGATGCCAGCGGCGAGTGCAGACTTGATCGGCGCTTATACCCTGCGCTCGCGGGAAGATGAGCTTTCGGATTTGAAGTCGCCCGTGGCATGGGCACCGCTGGAAGCGCGCCTGCGCGCGGCCTTGCAGGACGCCGCGCAGGATTTGCAGGCGAATGGCCAATTGCGCGCCGCCGAGCGTGGGAAATACTCGCTCTCCCTGACCGAGCAAGAAATCCGAAAGGGCCTAGATCAACTCGTCGCAGGCGATGGCGCAGCCGCCGCGAACTCGATTGCATGGGTGCGAACAACGGAGGCCGGCGAGCTGCCGGCGCGGACGCTGGCGGACGCGGTGCAGCGGGCGCTGCCAGAAGGCCACGCGCTGTTGGCTGACGTTCCGGTCGAGCACGGGGGGTACAACCAAGCCTTCGTCGATCGGATCACCGCCAAGCTGATCGCAGCGATTGATGTGCGGGTTACGGAGTTCAAAGCGTGCGCGGAGGCGGTGGATTTCGCCTTGCAGACCGAGCGCGCGATCCACGAAAATTTCGCCGCCGAGCGCCTGCGCGTGTTTGTCGGGCGCGACAGCAACGTTTCCGCCATCGCCGCCCATCTCGCCGGCGAGGCGCAACATCCGCTGGTGCTCACTGGCACATCCGGCTCTGGCAAGACCGCTCTGATGGCGCGGGCGGCGGCAGGTTCGAAAGGGCCGGTGGTGCAGCGCTTTGTCGGCGGGAGCGCGGCTTCAGCCAATCAACGCAACCTGCTCATCTCGATGATTGAGGATCTCGCCGCGCTCAGCGTCACTTCACTCCCTGCGCAGTGGGAGAACGACGACAATCGCTTCGTCAACCAAGTCCGTGATCTAATTAGCGGCCTCGACCAACCGGTCGCGATCTTTATTGACGCCCTCGATCAACTGCGCGCGCCCTATCGGGCGGCGTGGCTGCCAGCGCAGCTAAGCCCGAAGGTGAAGCTGATCGTCTCGGTGCTGGACGATGAGGCATTCGCCACCGAGCGCAGCATCGTACAGGGACTGCGCGGCAGCCTGCCGGCGGAGGCCTTCCTCGCCATCGAACCGTTGACCGAGAAAGATGGGGCGGACATCCTCAAAGGATTGCAGTGGGACGCGCAGCGCAGCCTCACCCCGGATCAAGAAGCCTTCATCTTGGAGCGGTTCCGCGCCGCCGGCGCCTCGCCGCTCTATTTGCACATCGCGTTCGCCATCGCACGCCGCTGGCGCTCGACCGATGATCCCCGCGCGCGCGGATTGGCGGAGGATGTGGCGGCGTTGATCGACCAATTCCTCGATGAGCTTTCAAGCGTTCATCACCATGAACCGCTGCTGGTGCGCCGCGCGCTTGGCCTGATTGAGGCGGGGCGGGAGGGACTGTCCGAAAGCGAAGCGATTGCGGTGTTGTCGCGCGACGCGGAGGTGATGGCCGTAGTGTCGTCCGAGCGGTTCGGTGCGCACACAAAGCGGCTGCCAGATTCGGTGTGGGTGCGGCTGAAGCGCAGCCTTGCCGCGCTGCTGGTGGAAAAGGGCATCGAGGGCGAACCGCTGATCAGCTTCTTCCATCGGCAGGTGACGGAGGTGGTGCGCGCGCGGATATATCAGCCTGATCGCCTGGCGCTACATCGCGCGCTAGCACGTTTCTTCGACGAGCCAAGTCGCGCGGAGGGCGAAAGTCTCGTCGTTGGACGACGCGCTTTGTCCGAGTTGCCTTATCAACTCTATTCGGCGCTGGAGCGCGCACGCCTTGACGCCGTGTTGACCGATCCAGCTTGGATTGACCGAAAGGTCCAACAGTTCCGTGGCGCCGCGGAAATTGTCGAGGATTTCGATCAGTTCGCAAACCCCGTTGATCTCCAGCAATCCCTCATCGGTCGATCGCTTCGCTTAGCTTTGGGAATTCTCAGACGTGACCCACGCCAAGCGATGACGCAATTGCATGGTCGTTTGATCAAAGCCTGCGAAAGGCTTGATCGCCTACCGTTCCTCGATGCGCTTTTGGCGCGTGCGCGAGAGGACATCCTCATAGAATTGCGTCCGGCCTTGACGCCGCCCGGCGCCGAACTCGCCCGGCTCGAGGGGCATCGAGACGCGATAAGAGCACTTGTGATCCTGCCGGACGGGCGCTTGGCCAGTGGAGGTTGTGATCGCACAATTCGACTTTGGCAGATCGGAAGTGAGCAGGAGGTCGCGTGCTTGGAGGGTCCTCAAAGTGTTTCGTGTTTGGCAATGCTGCCGGGTGGACGCCTCGCGAGCGGAGCGGGGCCAGGCATTACGATTTGGGACATCGGCAACGAGCAAGCGCGTTACGAGAGTTTCGCGACCGGACCCGCGTTGCCACTAGTCGCCTTGCAAGACGGACGCCTCGTCGGCGGCGGCGACCGCAGGATTTCGGTCTGGGATAGCGCCAGTGGACAAGAACTCGCGAGCTTCTGGGATCCTCACGATGGGGTTCAGGCACTGGCCGTGCTGGGCGATGGCCGGCTGATCAGCGGTGGCAACGATGGGACCATTAGACTTTGGGATATAGCAACCCAGCAAGAGACCGCTCGGCTCGAGGGTCATCGAGAGGGGGTGATGTCCCTGGCCGTGCTTCCAAACGGTCACCTCGCGAGCGGCGGTCACGACGGGACCGTTCGATTATGGAATCTCGACAGCGAGCGTGAACTCGTTAGCCTTCAGAGTAATTCGAACTGGCTGCATGCCCTTTGCCCGCTGCCAAACGGATTGCTCGCAAGCGCCGGCGTGGAGATTGAACTTTGGGACATTGACCAGGGCCGCAAGGTCGCTGAACTCGAAGGTCACGACAGTTTGGTCTACGCGCTCGCTGCCATGCCGGACGGCCGTCTCGCGAGCGCTGGTGCTGACAACACGATCCGATTGTGGGACCTGTCGAGCGTGACCGAAACCACGCGCCCCGACTATCAAGCCGGCGGAAAACTGGCGCTCGGTGATGGCCACGTTGTCAGCGCCAGCTATCGCACCATCTGGCTCTTCGATTCCAACAGCGGGCGTGAGCTCGCTCAAGTGGAGACCGATCACCAATACGGGATACGAGCCGTCGCGGTGCTGCCGGACGGGCGTATCGCCACTGGCGGCACCGATACCATTCAGGTTCACGAACCAGAAAGCGGGCGAGAATGCGCGCGCTTCGGCAAGAGCCAGGGCGTTCAGGCGCTGACCGTCCTGCCCGATGGAAATCTCGCGAGCGGTGGATACAGCCTGGGTCTGTGGGACCCGACGCGGGGAACCGAGTTAGCTCGGGTGCGGAGCGGTTCGTACGGCGTGAGCGCTTTGGCGGTTTTGTCGGGCGGACGCCTCGCCACGTGCGGTGGCGACGGCACCATCAGAGTGTTCGATCTCGCCAATCATCGAGAACTTGCTTCCTTCGACAGCAAAGTGAGTCGGCCAAACCGCATGGTGGTCTTGCCTGATGGGCGTTTGGTCTCCGGTGGGGAGGACGGCGAAATTCAGATGTGGGACGCGGCCGAGGCGCGCGTGGTCGCGCGCTTTCAAGCGCATCACGGTAAAGTCAGCGCGCTTGCGGCGTCGCTCGATGGCCGCTTGCTCAGTGGCGGGATGGATCGGACCGTTCGACTTTGGGATTTGACGCGCGGCTGTGAGCTCGCTCGCCTCGAAATAGATGGCACGGTTGTTTCGCTTGCCGCCCTACATGGCGGACGTTTTCTCGCCAGCGACTTTCTTGGCCGCTTGCACTGGCTCAAAGGGATCGAACCGCGCAGCTAGACTGGCGCAGGGCTGCCCGCCGTTGGCGGAGGCGGTGCGCAGCTGTCGCGCATTGTTGCGCCGCTAGGAGTGGCGGCGGTTTCGCGCGAAATGCGCGTGACGCGCTGCCCACATTGGCCGAGTTGAGGGGAAGACTATGTGCGGTGTTGCGATGCTTGCGAGATCGGACGGTGATTAATCTTTCGTCCGAAACGCAACCGAAATCGGACGCTCCTTGGGAGGCCCTATATGGCAGTTCCCGGCGAGAACACGCCGGATTGACGGGTAGGAGTCGAACGGCTGCATTGGAGCACGCAGGCCACAGCTGGAGCCGCCGCTATGCCCATTGTCGATGTTGAAGTCGTTGGCGGAAAAGGTGCAGACGCGGAGCTCGCTCAACGCCTAGCGGACGCCTTGGGGGTCGTGTTCGGTTCGCGTCCGCGCGGCACGTGGGTTCGCGTCCGCTATCTGGAAGATGCGAAATACGCCGAGAACACTGGCGCCCAGTCAGGTGTTGCTCCGATTTTTGTGCACGTGCTGCAGGCGGAGGTTCCGGACAATTCCGCGCTCGAAGTTCTTGCTCGCCAACTTTGCACAGCAGTCGCCGAGGTTTGCGAGAGGCCTCCTGAGTACGTCCACTTGGTCTTCGAACCGGCCGCCAAAGGGCGCATCGCGTTCGGAGGGCAATTGCACAAATAGTGCGCCTGTCGCTTTTCGGCGAAGTCACGCCTTAGCGTACGTAACATTACCATTGGCTGGATTTGAGCAACCCAGCCCGTGCACGGCTCGCCATATTACCTAGGTTGGACATTGAGCGCCTCGCGCAGGCAACACCACCCGATCCCCGACATAGAGCAGATGACCTCTGTTTAAAGGGATACACCGCCGAGGTTTCGCTCTGCGAAAAAGGGATTGCAGTCGACGATTTGACGCCATGCTTCGGGATCGCCGTAGCACGCGTCGGCGATCGCAATGAGCGTATCGCCACGCCGAATTCTCACCACGGTCGCTTCGGTGAGCGTTCCATTTGTACAGAGCCCGCTTCCCGCCTCGTCTCGTGTTAGTTGTAGCGGGACTATGGGTGTCCGTGTTGGCCCTGCAGCATCCGCGCTGATGAGGGCTTGCCCCTGTGCGACCGGCGCAGTTGGCGATACGGCAGGAAAATCGAACGGAGAGGCAGGCGTTAGGCCGAATGATCTCTGAGGATTTTCGTAGGCGCCGATCAAGAGCTCGTAGTGAAGATGCACTGGGATTTGATACGACGCGGTGTTTCCCATCAAACTGATCTGTTGTCCGGCCGTTATCACTGAGCCGACCGCCACATCGGCGGCAAAGCTGGATAGGTGAGCGTAGCGTGTGTATGCGCCACGCCCGTGATCGATGAGCAGCATGTTTCCGTAATCGTTACGATAGAGCATCTCGATCACGGTTACGTCGGCGGCGGCGAAAATCGGTCCGCCATTCCGCGCGTAGAAGTCTAAGCCGTTGTGGCGGCGTCCGCCGCGTGCGCCAACACCCGATGATAGGCATGCGCCCTGGGTGGGGTTCACTGCCAAAATGACGCCGTTGACGTTGACAAACTTCGCGTAGCTCTCGACTCGTCTTTGGTCATCTGCTGGCGGCGCGTTGCTTACTGTCATGCCTGGGCAAAGTTGCAGAGTGTCCTCGAACACCGATCCGCCAGGCGGTATTTGCGTCGCTCGTGCTTGCTCTAAGGCAATCGCCTCGGCATATTCTTCGAGAATTGGGCCATCGCTGCGTTCGACTAAGATCACGTCCCCTGTGCTTGCCGCGAGCATCGCTGCATCACGCGTGAGGCGCGTGAAGTCTTCCGTTGAAAGCGTTTCGCGCAATCGCGCCAGTCCGCCTGAACTCAGATCAAGCCCTGTGAGGATAGGGTTCACTCGACTACTGAGCCCGCCTAACCAGTGCGCAGGGACGGGAAAGGCTGACCCGCCGAGCCAGCCAAAAACGATGAGGCAGAGTCCCACCAAGCCTTTGATAGCAAATCCGAGCATGGCGCTTTCCTTGAGCGGACGCTTTCCGCAAAGGAGTCGTATCGACCCGCGAAGCTCGCCCCACAAGAACTGCACGCTTCGTGCGGGTAGGTCGGCTGCCTCACGCCGTGTGGATGCACTGCAGCATTGGCTCAAGTGCTGAGCCTAGGTCGCGTAGCAGCTTCGCGTTACCCCTAAGCCCAGTGCGGAGGGGATGATGGGTGGTGTCAAAACGCGCATGGCGCTGAGCGCTGTCGGGTTGTCGCTTGCGATCTTGAGCTCTGGTTGCGCATGGTGGGATCGATCCGCCCTCGCCAGCGCAGTGAGCCTGCCAGCATCGGGTGATGCGGTAGCGCCTCCAGCTGTGGTTGAGGTTTTGCCACCGCGTATGCTGCCTGAGCGCCCGCTGCCGATGCCGGCGATATCCAACGAGCCAGAGGATTTTGTTTGTCTCGATGGCTCGCGCGTCCGGATCAGTTATCCGCGGAGTCGCGATGTCGTCGCAGTCAGTCTGGATGGTGCGCCCCCCATTGCGATGGGCCGCGATGATGAGAATGGGTTGATGGCTTATCGAGCCTCGAACCTTGTATTGCGTCGCTCAGGCGTCCGCATTGCCTTGGCTAGCGATCTGTCTTCGGTGACTGTTCAAAGCGGTGATACTTTGGGATCTATCGCGTTTCGCACTTATGGCGACCGAATGCGCGCACTGGATATTGCGCGTTTGAACAGCATCGAAAACCCCGATCTAATCTTCCCCGGTCAAGTTTTGACGCTCCCGCAGGCCGAGCGCCGTTGCAGACGGACGCAATACCAGGAAGCGTCCTACGTGGTCGATGCCGCGACGGGTTCAGGAGAACCACGTCCGCTCGACCGAAGGTTATTCAGTGCGCCGAGTGATCGCCAACCGGATCAGCGCAGGGTTCGGGCAACAGCAAGTGATCCTTCGCCAGATTGAATGCTTCGCCCCACTGCGCCACCTTGATCAACGGCAACTTTCGGCGATTGTGAGCCGGTTTGTCGGCTTGCGCGCGAGCGTCCGGAGTGGAGCGCGCCCGCCGCTCTTCAAGCTGAATGAGGCCTTTGCGGCAACTCAGGTGACGATGCTAACCGTCACACCACCTCGGACAGGAGCTGCGACGTCTTCGCGGCTGCAAGACTGACGCTCGCCGCATAGCGCTGTAGGTGCATCATGGCTTCTTTGTCTTCAGGGCCGAGATTGCGAAGCTGCGCGGTGAAGCCGTCAAGGCGGGCGCTGGTGCGCCAATCGTCGAGCTGAGGCTCTTTGCTCCAGCGGTATCGGTTAGCAAACTCCACCGCCATCATGCGCAGCCAATCGAGAGGTTCTTGTGGTGTGGGCACGGGCGTGCAAAGGGCGTTCTTCTGCGCCTCGTCGTAACAAGCGGCTTCGATGTGCGCGATGAAGGCGGCGCTGAACGTGGGCGCGCAAAAGCGAACCCATTGCAGCACAATCCGATCGCCTTGAAACACAGGCTGGGGCGGGTTCGGGGGAATGCCGGGAGACGAACAATCGATATGAAGCGCTTTTGCGTTGGTGGGGATGGTTCCGTGCTGCAGCACGATCCTGTCGGCTTCTATGGACACCACGCGGCCGAGACGGACGATGTTTTTGATCCGCCGCAGCTGCTCCAGCTCGCCATCACTTACGATCGCACAATGATACGCGGACGGCGCAATAGCAGGATCAATCCGTCGCCATTCTCCACATGCCTCGAGCCGGGCGAACAAGTCGGGGACCGACGCCGCCATGTTCAGCGCTTCAGTTTGATTGGCGACACTCTTCGCAAAAGAGGCAAAAAACTCTTTGCCAGGCTGGAAGTTGGCGCGGTTCAAGAGCCAGGAGTCACGGGGCATGATCCATCGAATAGCGTCAGGATCAGCGCCATTCTCGAGCAACCAGCAACAGGCGTCGATCGCGGTCTTGCCCGCCCCAATGACGACGTACTCAGCGTCGGGATGCGCGACGCGGGGCAATTCGTTCAGCGGGACACAGGTCATGCCATCAGCGATGGCGTACTGCGGCGGACGGCGCGAAGGAACGGTTGTCTTCGATTGCGTCGCGTCCACAATCTTTCGTGCTCGTACTGCACGTTTCTTGCCCGACAACAATGAAGTGACGGCGCTATCATCATCATACGCGCTCATCGGAAAATACTGGACGCGACCGGAGGGCAGAAACCTTTCGCGCATCACAGCTTCAAAATAACTTACGACCTCCGCGCCAGTGGCGAGTTCCGAGAACCCCTTATTCAGCCCGTGAGTGTCGATGCGGCAAGAGCCAAGCTCTCGCGAGTTGACGCCGTAGGTTGCGGACGGCTGATGCAGGCGCACGAACGGGTAAGCGTCGTTCCAATGGCCACCCGGACGATGATGTCGATCGACCAGTGCGATGGTCGCAGTCGTCTCCGTGAGAAGCGTGTCTGCGAAAGCCATGCCTACCGCGCCTGCGCCGACGATCAGATAGTCGGCTTCAATTGGCTGCATACTCATTTGGACCCCCGCATCAGCCCAATGTGTACCTAGCGCTTCGCCAAGCCACCAGCCCAAGCCTCCAAATGATTAGTCAGTCGGCGAGTGCGAGCGGCCGACTTCGGCGAACAGCTGCCGGTCGCACGACGTAAACGAACGTCTGCTTCCCGATCGATTCAAGCCAGAGTTTGTTCGTGGGATCGAGCTGTAGGCGCGAGTACGGGTGTATTCGCTTGAACTCGCCGTCCGATCAGCGCCGCTATTCCAGTCCTCCAATGAAGGAGGACAATCATGGATACGCAAGTTTTCGAACAAACGCATAAGCCGTTTGTTCCGTGGAATAAGGGCAAGGTGACCGGCCAAAAGCCGCCGCTCAAGCCGCGCGAAGTCTGGGCGATCCGCGTGCGGCTTCAAATCTCAAATCGCGTGCGGGACTTGGCGCTGTTTAATTTAGCGATCGACAGCAAACTGCGCGGCTGCGATCTCGTGCACCTTCGCGTCGAGGATGTGATGCAGGGTGATCAGGTCCGTACTCGAGCCCTCGTGTCACAGCGCAAAACAGGTGCGCCGGTTCAGTTCGAAATCACCGAGCAAGCGCGCGCGGCGATCGCAGCCTGGGTGCGCGGCAAAGACCTGAAGGGGAGTGACTGGCTCTTCCCAAGCCGTGTGGATAGAGCCCACCCGATGACGACGCGCCAATACGGTCGGCTCGTCGACGAATGGATCGCCGCGATCGGACTTGCGCCCTCTGCGTACGGTACGCACTCGTTACGGCGAACGAAGGCGGCGTTGATCTATCGAAAGACGGGCAACATCCGAGCCGTGCAACTGCTCCTAGGTCACACAAAGCTCGATAGCACCGTGCGATACTTGGGCGTCGAGGTGGAGGATGCTTTGGCCATCGCTGAGAGCATCGACGTCTAGCTTGCGGCAGTCTCTCACGAGACGTTTAGGTTGATGCGTCTCGGTTGACGGCTTGATTTGCCGCGCAGCTCCCTGCCATTGCATTCTCTGGGCCCGTCGGGAGTCCAAAGATCAAAGGGCGATGACATGGAGCTGATTTTACGCGGCGTCGCCATCGGCGCGCTGGTTGCTACAGCAGCTGGTTTATGGCGCGCGGGCAAAGGGCATTCCGCGCGCTTAGCTGGCGTTCTCTTCTCCGTGTCCGTTCTTGCCTACACGCTGCAATCCTCCGCCGAATCCCGTCTCGCGATCGGCCCGCTTGAGCCAATCGTTCATTTCCTCGCCTTGGGCGGCAGCGGTCTTTTCTGGCTTTTTATCGTCGCGCTGTTCGATGATCGCGAAATCTCGACCACTACATTGGCGCCGTTCTTCGGACTGACGCTGCTCGGTCTGTTCGGCTGGCTCGGGCCCAGAGTTCTCCAGCCTGGCATCTGGATCGCTCACAATTTAATCGAGGTCGCATTCGCGGCACACTCACTCTTTGTCATTGGCCGCAGCTGGCGCGGTGATCTGGTCGAGGCGCGTCGGCGGCTCAGAGGGCCGTTCCTGGGCGCCGTGACGCTCCTCGTCGTCGTGCTCGCCGGCTTCGAGATCGGCGAAGCCTTTGGGGTCGAGGCCGATTGGTATGAGCTTCTTGGCGCCTCCGCTCTTGCCATCTTCTGTACCGCGGGCGCTGCCGTCTTCCTCCAGGCCCAACCCGCGCTGTTCGGCACGGCGGTCCCAGTTGAGGACGAAGCTCCAAGTCTGGACGCCGGCGATCAGCATATCCTTGATCGTTTGGAGGAGGTCATGACAAAGGGCGCCGTGTGGCGACGCGAAGGGCTGACGATTGGCGCGCTTGCCGAAGAAGTCGGCGTGCCTGAGCACCGCCTGCGCCGTCTGATCAACGACCAGCTCGGCCACCGCAACTTCGTAGCCTTCGTGAACGTCTATCGGATCGGGGCGGCCAAGCAGCGGCTTGCTGATCCCGCCGATGCGCGCACCCCGGTTTCGGCCATCGCCTTTGACCTAGGTTTCGCCTCGCTTGGCCCCTTCAACCGCGCCTTCAAAGAGGCAACCGGCCAAACGCCGAGCGAATGGCGGAAATCCAAGCTAAGTCAAAGTTCTCCGATTTCGGAAAATCCTGGCTGATTTCGAAACTGACCGATGTTTCTCGGCCCTGGCGAGACGCGGCCCCCGTTCCATGACGATCTCAACCTCCATTGAGGAGGATTAGATGATCGCCGATCTCATTGCTTTCGCCGACCGCTGGCAGCGGAGCCTGACCCACGACCTATCCCAATACGCCATGTTCGCGATCGGCTTTTGGCTCGTCGTGTGGGTGCTGCTCGGAGCTTTGCTGGCCAGCCGCAAGATCCGAACCGAGAAGCCGCCCGCGCGTCAGCTGGCGTTGGAGTTTGTAATCTCGCTGCGCTCGCTTGCCGTCTTCTCCACAATCGGCGCGCTGCTCTTCATGGTCGAGCGGGCAGGGTATCTGCCGGGGCCCGCGCTGGCAGCGAGTTGGGGATGGGGCTGGGCCATTGTCTCGTTCGTGCTGATGGTGGCCGGCCACGATGCATATTTTTATTGGACCCATCGCTTGGTGCATGACCCGCGGCTCTTTCGGACTTTTCACCGCCGGCACCACAAGTCGCACAATCCTTCTCCGTTTACGGCCTACAGCTTCGATATCGCTGAAGCCGCCATGCAGGCGCTTTTCGTGCCGATATGGATGGTAATCATACCGACCGAATGGGCCGTGGTTGGTTTTTTCATGCTGCACCAGATCGTACGCAACACGATGGGGCACTCGGGTTATGAGCTTTTCCCGGCGGACGCCAATGGCAAGCCCTTGTTCGACTTCCTCACAACGGTAACACACCACGATCTGCATCACGCGGAGGCGCGCTGGAATTACGGTCTCTATTTCACCTGGTGGGACCGGCTCATGGGCACTGAGCACCCGGACTATTACGCGCGCTTTGAAAGCGCCACCCGACGTGTCTGCCCGGTGAAGGCGCCCGCCATCAAATCAGGCGCGGCAGCGCTGGTGATTGCACTTGTTCTGGGCGCCGGCGAAGCGCGTGCGCAAGGACGTATCCACGATGATTGGGCCACGCCCGGCCTTGGCGGCGTTGTGCGCCTTGCGCCGTGTGCAAATACATCGCGCCTCTGTGGCCGTCTCATCTGGGTCTGGGATGCAGCGGACGCTGGCGGCGGCGCAGTCGGGACAATGATCCTGCGCGACTTCGTCTTTGAGCGTGGCGCTTGGCGTGAGGGGAGCGTCAGCAATCCAGAAGATGGGCGAACCTATAGCGGCACCATCAATCTGGACGGTGATGTTCTACGCCTGCGCGGCTGCGCTGGGCCGTTTTGTCAGACGCAAACCTGGCGCCGCCTCAGCTCGATCCCACGCCCATGAGATTGCACCAGCACAAGCGAGCGCCCAAGTTTGGAGCAGAGCATGAAGAAGGCCAAGCAATGACGGATCAGCCCGCACACTGGGACCGTGTGTATCGTGAAAAGCGCGCTGAAGAGGTGAGCTGGCGCCAAGACGAGCCTACGCTTTCGCTAAAGCTCATCTTGCGCACCGGTGTGGGACGCGACGCGCCCATTATCGATGTCGGCGGCGGCGCCTCCACTTTAGTCGATCATCTTCTGCTTGGCGGCTTTCGCGATCTCACCGTGCTCGACATTGCGGCACCCGGATTGGAGCAAGCAAAGGTGCGCTTGGGCGATCGCGCCGAAGCTGTCGATTGGGTCGTGAGCGATGTCACGGCTTGGCGGCCAGCGCGCAAGCATCGGCTCTGGCACGATCGCGCGGTTCTGCATTTTCTCACCGACGCCGCGGCGCAAGCGGCGTACGCGGAGACGCTGCGCTTGGCGCTCGATGGCGATGGCTGGGCGATCATTGCCGGGTTCGCGCCGGGCGGGCCTGCCAAGTGCAGCGGCTTAGAGATCGTGCAGCATGACGGCGCATCTCTCTCGAGACTGCTCGGCGATGAGTTTCAATTGATGGAAACTCATGGCGAAGTTCATCTGACGCCTTGGGGCGCGGAGCAGGCGTTCCGCTATCATCTCTTCCGCCGCAATGCAGCGAGCGCATCATGAATCTCTATGAACGCTTCCTGTTGCCGGCGCTAGTCACCGGGGCATGCTCGTGTTCGCCGATCGACAAGCAGCGCCAGAAGGTCGTACCTGCGGCGGAGGGCGTCGTGCTCGAGCTCGGCTTCGGCGCTGGTCTTAATCTGCCGCATTATGATTGCGCCAAAGTGCGTAAACTTTATGCGCTTGAGCCTTCGCCGGGCATGGTGAAGCGTGCGCAGAAGCGCGTGCGCGACGCACAGTTCGAAGTCGAGATATTGCCGCAGACCGTGGAAACCTTGTCGCTGGCGCCGGCGAGTGTCCACACCGTGCTTGTGACCTACTCGCTCTGCACGATCCCGGACGCTGTCGCCGCGCTTGAAAGCGCGCGCCGCGCCTTGAAGCCGAATGGACGATTGCTCTTCTGCGAGCACGGTCTTTCGCCCGATTCCGGCGTGCGGCGCTGGCAAGAGCGCATCGAACCGGTGTGGAAGGTGATTGGCGGCGGCTGTCATCTTTCGCGCGACGTTCCGAAGATCATCGCCGCGGCGGGTTTCACGATCGAGCGGCTCGACACAATGTATCTGCCGAAATCACCGAAATGGGCGGGCTACAATTATTGGGGCGCGGCGCGCGCGACTTAATTTCGTCGCTCGCGTTTCAAAGCGACTTGCGCCAGTGCGGAAAGCCCGTCGAAAGGGCCGGAGCGAGTGTCGAACCACGGCATACGCTCTTCAGCAAAAAACGCGCCCGTCGGCGCTAGCTCATTGGCGCGTTCGAACGCGCCAAGATGGAAGTGCGTCTCGCCCGGCAGTTTCGGATTGCTGCAAGTAAGCGTGGAGCCACAACGCCCACAAAAACCGCGCTCGACGCCGGGCGACGATTCATATTTTGCGATCACGCCGCTTGTGAGCGAAACGGCATCGTCCGCGAAGGCAACGAACACAGAAGCCGGAGCGCCGCTATGGCGCCTGCAGCTCTGGCAGTGACACCAGAGCACCCATTTGGGCTTCCCGGTCGCCTTGAAGTGAATGTCGCCGCACAAGCAGCGACCCTCATAGATTTCGGCCATGGCGCGCTCCGATTGATCGCATCGTATCGATATTTGGCCTGCTCGCTAGGCGCGGATTTCGGCTTGACGCGCTTAGCGGAAGGCGGCCTTCCGCTTTGTGGAAGGCGTTGACTTCTGCTTGTGGGATGAAGCCGCAGCGAGGGAGCCCAAACACTCCGCGTTCCTCAAAACCCATCGAACTACGATTGGAGCCGCAGATCAATTTGAAACGAAATGGGACGCAGCCTCTCACACACCGAGGTTGCCGTCTTTTGCTCATGCATTGGCGCAGGACTTTCCGCGCATCAAGCGCGTTAGCGAGGGCCCGGGCGGGCGACACGGTGCCGCGCACGTGCGGTAGACAATGGACATGAAAATCAACACTATAGCGCCGCGAATTGGCGACAGCGTGTGTGTCTGATGGCGGATGTGTTCGTAAGCTACAAGCGAGAAGAGGTCGCCGTCGCCGAACTCATCTCGCGTATGATCACCGAAGAGGGCTATTCCGTTTTTCACGACATCGGCGTGCAAGGGATCAAGGCTGGCGAAACCTGGGACAAGCGTCTGGAGGCTGAACTCGAACAGGCGCGATGCTGCGTGGTTCTATGGAGCAGGGCTTCGGTTGAAAGTGACAATGTGAGGTCAGAGGCGCGCAGGGCGCACGCGCGAGGCATTCTTGTCCCCGCAAAAATCGGAGCGTGCAGCCCGCCGATCGGTCTTGATGGGGTTCAAGCGGCGGACTTGATTGGGTGGACCGGCGATCGCGCGTATGCGCAGTGGCGGTTCTTGGTCGACCGTGGCATAGCGCTGAAAGTGGGCCGCCGCAGTGAGCAAACCAGCGCCGCCGAGCCAACGAAGAAGCCAACATATACTGAAGCGAGTAAGTTAGATCGTCGCGCCGTGTTCGCCTCAGGCGCCGCAGCGGTGGCGGCCGCGTCCATTGGTGCGGTCGCATACTTCACTCGCAGTGACCGTCCAAACGATGGACCTGCGCCGCAATCTAGCGACCTGCCAGCGCCGGTGCGGCGGAGCGCTGCGGACTATTGGTCAACGTCGAGCACCATCGAGGCGCGTAGCGTCTTGACCCGACACGGCGGCTTTGTTTCAAGCGCGCGATTTTCCAACGACCAGTCACGAATTGCGAGCGTCAGCATGGAGGCGGTCAATCTTTGGGATGTCCAAGGCGACCGCTTCATTGCCACGTTGGCCGGCCACAGCCGAGCTGTTTACGACGCCGTCTTCTCTCCAGACAGCACGCGTCTCGTTACTTCATGCGCCGATGGCGCCGCGAGAATTTGGCGCGCGGACAACGGTGCGCTCTTATTGACGCTGCGAGGCCACTCCGATTGGGTGCGCACATCTCAGTTCTCTCCCGATGGCGGACTGGTCATCACCGCCAGCAAAGATGGAACAGCAAAGCTGTGGTCGGCGGCAAGCGGCTCGCTCATTCGCACCATCTCGCCGAGCCGAGGCGAGTTGATGTCGGCGGAATTTTCCTCCGACGGCGCGCGAATTGTCATTGCTGGCGAGCATGGTTTCGCTGGCGTCTATCCCACTGATGGCACTCACGCACAGCCCCACGAACTTGTAGGGCACGAGGACATCGTAAGCGCGGCAGTGTTTTCGCCCAGCGGTCGATTGGTAGCGACATCCGGTTGGGACGCCGCAGCGAAGATCTGGTCCGCCGATAACGGCCAGCTCATTCGTGACCTTCGTGGTCATACGGGAATTGTAGGAAAAGTCTTATTTTTTCCCGACGGTCAGCGCGCTGCAACCGTGGGAGATGCACTGAAGATTTGGTCGGTTCAAAGTGGGCGCCTGCTTCTGGACATTGGTGGACACGGCAACTCGGTGTGGGACGTGAACGTATCATCTGACGGAAATCGTCTGGTCACCGCGGGAGCAGACAACACCGCGAAGGTCTGGGATGCGCGCACCGGCGCAATCATTGCTTCGCTGTCGGGCCATTCGGACTGGGTTCGCACTGCTGAGTTTTCACCCGATGGATCTCTGATCTTGACGGCCGGACAAGATAGGACGGTGCGTGTATGGCAGGGCGTTGCATGATCAAGCCGTCGACTATGAGCCAGCGCTCCCACTGCTGCTCAGGGCGAGGATTTTATCGGCCTTCTGGTGCGGGCCGATCATTCATCACGGCCCATGTCGGCTCAAGTCGCCAGCATCGCTGCGAACTTGGGCTCATCGATCTACGTCTTCTGCGGAGCATCGGACGGGGAGTGCTGATTGGCGCGAGAATCGAGGGATTACTCAAACCTCTTCGAGTGGAGTACGCCGGACTGAGCTGTCGTACCGGCGAATGAGGGACGGCGGATATCGGCTATCCGGCACGAGTGTGCTAAAGACTGAAAATGGGATGTAGCCGGGTTGGACCGTTGCGGCATCGCCCGTTGCCCGGATTATCGCGTCCTATTGCGGGAGCAGTCAAGATGGGCGTCACAAGGATTGTTGACAATCTCCGGGGGGCCGGACCCAATGGCGCTGGCGAAATTCTACAATGAAGTTTTCGAACTCGACTTGCCCTTTGATATGGGATGGATCGCGTTTCTGAACAAAGACGCGACTCAGAAGATCGAACTGCACACGGCGTCCGAAGGCGGCAGCGGAGCCGAGCTGCCGGTGATTTCGATCGGCGTCGAAGACCTGGACGCCACCGAAGTCGCTGTTCGAGCCGCGGGAGCAGGGGTGGTTTATGGACCTACAACGGAAGCTTGGGGACGTCGCCGTTTTTCTCTCGCGATCCCGCCGGCAACCTCGTGAACGTCGTTGATAGCTGAGCGTGTGCATCAGCGTCTGCTTTGAGGCACCAAAGCGCGAAGGGCCGCTAATGGGATATTGGGGACGCAGCGAGTGCGATGACCTAGCGTCTGATCGGTTCGCCTCGTAATTGCTACGAGTTTCTCCTGCTGTCCCATTCTTCGCGGGTCATCTCCCAGTAGCGCGACCGGCGGACCGAGCCGTCGGCGCGGATGCCTTCGCGTTCGCCCATTGGTTTGAACCCCGCGGCTTCAATGACCCGCGCGGAGCGTTCGTTGTCGATCGCTGCGGTGACGCAGATGAGTCTCACGCCGAGCTCGCTGAACATCCAATCGAAGCTCCTCGCGGCTCCGGCCTTGCCGAGTCCTGCGCTTTGTACGTCAGCTCGATACGCTCCCGCGATTTCCGCGGCGGAGCGTTCCGGCCATATGGTGAAGCGGGAGTAGGTGATAAGGTGGCCATGATCGTCTGGCGTTATCGTCAGAATGCACTCACCGAGCTCGCTTTTCGCCTCCGCGTCATTCACCCAGTCAGCGACGGTCTCGAAGCTGATCGGATGAGGAAGATCGTAGATGGGACTTGATACGCGCGGATCAGAAAGCAGATCCACAAGCGCGGCGACGTGCGCGCGTGTGGCGCGAACACACGCAGGATTGATCTTTCTGGTGTCTGCGTTCCGCACCGCAGCGCGAATAGCCGACTCCTCCACCGGCGTGGCCTTGATGACGGTCTTGGGCGGCGCGCTCATTAGCGCATCCTAGGCGCGGGGCTGAAACTGATCAAAGGCGCGAAGCGCGTCCGCGGCGTAGTTCACGCTGGGGCCACCGCCCATTTGAATCGCCACCGCCAATGCTTCGGCAACTTCCTGACGGCTAGCCCCCGTACGTTGCGCGCCTCGAGCATGATAGCCGATGCATCCGTCACACCGGATGGCGACGCCAATGGCAAGGGCGAGCAGTTCCTTTGTCTTCTTGTCGAGCGCACCAGCCGTTTGAGCGGCCTTGGACAGGGTGCCGAATGCAGCAAGTGAGTCTGGAATCAGCGCGCGCAGTTCGACGGCATATTCGTCAATCTCCGCAATGCGGACTCGATAGTCGTTGGTCATGAATCGCTTTCAGCAAAGGTCAAACACGCAAGCAGGCCGCGTCCGTGACTGACGGAGCGGCCTGCCCGGCCTAGCGTTCCGCGCCCAACGGGTGCTGGCAGCCGGCCCACAGCGCCTCGGCGCTGTATGCAAATCAAAGCACGCAATCTGCTGATTGCATTTGATGATGGTCAATTGAGGTCGCGGTCGGATGACGCAGGCGACTTTGCGTCGTTCTATGCGTGTGAACTTTATGACGCGTGCGTCGAGGTAAATATCTTCCCAGGGTTCATAAGGCCGAGCGGGTCGAGCGCGCGCTTTATTCCGGCCATGAGATCAACGGCTCCGCCGAGTTCTTGACGGAGTGCCTCTCGTTTTCCCATGCCGATGCCGTGCTCGCCGGTACATGTCCCATCGAGCTGAATGGCGCGCGTGATGACCGCATCGTTGAAACGCTGCGCCGCACAGTTCTCCTCGGCGTCCGTGGGATCCAGAAGCAGGATGGCGTGGAAGTTGCCATCGCCAATATGTCCGACAATGACGGCAGGGAACGGTAGTTCAGCGATGTCAGCTTTGGTTGCTTCGATACAATCCGGCAACTGACTGATCGGGACGCAGACGTCCGTCGACCAGGGGCGCGCGCCTGGGCGCAAGCTGAGTGCGGCAAGACCTGCATTGTGCCTGGCCTTCCAGAGCCGGTTGCGCTCTTCGGGTTCAATTGCCCAGCGAAAGGCGCCGCCGCCGTTTGCTTCCGCAATGGCGCGCGCCCGCTCGGTGTGAGCCGCGACTTCATCCGGCGATCCGTGAAACTCAAGAAACAAGGCGTCGCTCAGGGCGTAATCGGTGCCGAAAGAACTATTGACCGCGCCAATGGCAGCTGCGTCGAGATACTCTGCGCGCGCCATCGGCAATCCGCACTGGATTGCCTCGATCACTGTCGATGTTGCGCCGCGAGACGATGAAAAAGCGCACACTGCGGCGCTCGTTGCTTCCGGTGTGGGATGCAGTTTCAGTGTCACGTCGGCAATGATGCCGAGCGTGCCCTCGCTGCCGACGAAGAGGTGAGTCAGATCATAGCCCGCCGCCGATTTACGCGCGCGGCGGGCAGTCTTGATCACTTGGCCGTTTGCAGTGACCACGGTGAGCGCCATGACGTTCTCGCGCATGCCGCCGTAGCGGAGCGTGGTTGTCCCGGAGGCGCGCGTGGACGCCATGCCGCCAATGGTTGCGTCTGCGCCCGGATCAACCGGAAAGAAAAGGCCGGTATGGCGCAGCTCTTCGTTGAGCGCCGCGCGCGTCAAACCCGGCTCTACGGTACAATCTTGATCTTCAAGACTTATCCGCAACACACGCTTCATACCGGAGAGATCGACCGAGACGCCGCCGAAGGGCGCGCCCACATGACACTCGAGCGATGTGCCCACCCCATAGGGAATGATTGGAACCTTGTGCTCTGCACAGGCATGGACAATGGCAATGATCTCTTCGAGGTTTTCGACCATCGCCACGGCTTGAGGCGGTTGTGCCTTGAGGTGCATGCCGCCGCCCGCATGTTGATCGCGCACGGCAGAGGCGAGGCTGAAGCGTGTGCCGAGCAAGGTGGAGAGCTGTGCGCAAAGTGCGCTGGGCAGGTCGTTCATCGGACCATCACCTCGATGAGCGCTGGACCGGCCGCCAGATAGCTGCGCTGAAGCGCGGCGGTGAGAGCGGCAGGTGTCTCCACGCGCTCTGCGGGGACGCCGAAGCCGCGGGCAATGCTGCAAAAGTCGATTGCGGGGCGCTTTAGATCAAAGAGCGCGTTCGCCGCCTCGGACAGCTGATTGACGCCGGCGCGCATCATCTCAAGGCGCAATATCGCGTAGGCGCCGTTGTTGAGAATAATGTTGGTGACGCTCAAACCTTCGCGGGCCTGGGTCCAAAGCGCTTGGATCGTGTAGAGCGCGCTGCCGTCGGCCTCTAGTGCAATGACCCTCCGATCCGGACAGGCGATGGCGGCGCCTGTCGCCAGCGGCAAGCCTTGGCCGATTGAGCCGCCAGTCAGTGTTAGCCAGTCGTGCGGCGGAGCGGCCGCGCTCGCGTCGTAACAGAAGAGACCTGCTGTGTTGGACTCATCACAGACGATGGTGTTAGCGGGCAGCGTGGCGGCGAAACATTGCGCCAAAGCAGCTGCATCAATCGCACCCCCATTGCTGGGTGGTGAAGGCGCGGACGTGTGGGGCGCAGAAACTTGGGGCGCCTCAAGTTTTGTCGCGAGCATTTTCAGTGTGCGTTCGACGCCGTGGCCCGAAGGCGCGAGCTGCAACACACGTGTGCTGTCGCGTGCGAGCTTCGTCGGGCGTCCGGGGAGTGCAAAGAATGCGACAGGCTCCGCCGCGCCCGCAAGGATAATGGTATCAATCTCCGCCAACGCCGCCGCGGCGATCTCGCTGAGGTAAGGCAGCCGCTTCAGTTGCGCTGCCGATCCCTCACGGCGAACGCGGGCGGGAAAGGTCTCGATCAGAACCAGCGCGCCCGTCTTCGCGCCAATCCGTTGCGCTAGTGAGCAGGTCTCCGCCGAGAGAAATCGACCGCCGAGCAAGAGCACGGTGCGCGGCCCGAGCAGCTGCGCGGCTTCCTCAATGAGACTGGCATCGATGTCTTCATCTGAGGATGTGCGCGTCGGCGGGAGTGAAAGCGTGTCGTCGCTCCAGGCGATATCGGCGGGGAGAATGAGAGCGGAAGGGCCGTGGCGCCTGGCCGCCTCGAACGCCTCCTGCGCCAGAGGGAGAAGATCAGCAGTCGCTTCAACTGTGCTCACCCAAGATGAAACCGGCCGCGCAAGGGCGGCAATATCGCTCGTCAGCGGAGGGTTGTTGGCGCGGTGGAAGGTAGCGTGTTCGCCAATCAGCGAAACAATCGGCGTTCGCGCGCGATTGGCATTGTGCAAATTGGCAAGACCGTTGCCGAGGCCTGGTCCCAGATGCAGCAGCGTC
Source organism: uncultured Terricaulis sp. (assembly GCA_964405865.1). GTDB lineage: Bacteria > Pseudomonadota > Alphaproteobacteria > Caulobacterales > Aquidulcibacteraceae > Vitreimonas. The sequence continues at coordinate 628,296 of CAYOPM010000002.1, forward strand.
AGCGCCGGCGCTTGCATCATCCGGCCATAGCCATCGGCGGCGCCGGTCGCCACGCCCTCGAACAAGCACAATACCGGGCGAATGCTTGGCACTGCGTCAAGCGCAGCCACCAAGTGCATTTCGGACGTGCCCGGGTTTGCGAAGCAGGCGCGAACGCCTTCACGTTCGGCAAGCGCAAGCAGTGTTTGAGCGGCCTTCATCCGGCGCTCGTTTGGCGAGACCGGAGCAGAAGTGGCGCATAGACAACGGCGAACCAAGCAAACGCACCGCTCCAGAGCACGGCTGATAGCGCCAACAGCGCAGCGTAATGTTCGGGGAAGAATGGCGCTGTGACGCGAACGAGCGCGCCGAGATTGACCAGGACATATATCGCGCTGATGCGCGGCGTCGCCGTCAATGGCTGACCAGTGTGCCCAAGGCTCGCGCGCGTCATCACCGCAAGTGTCATGACGCCAAAGGCGCCAGCGGTGAGCGCGTGAAGGCCGGACGCCGCCGGCACAATAGACGGGGTGAGGATCGCGAGACCTTGCAGCAACAACCCTAATGGCAGCCAGAGATATCCGAGATGAAGGACCAAAACCAACGGCTCAGCTGTCGTTCGACAGCCTTGCCAACGTGCGAGCCGTGCAAAATGCAGTGCGCCAGCGAGTGTGAGTACGAGCCCGGCAGCGTAGAGCGTAGGTGAAGTGGCCCACATGACGAGGCCGATGGCCCCCACCAACAGCGTGACTGCATCGTAACGACTGGGGGACGCAGGCTCTGACTTGATCCGCCGCCTCGCCAACCAGTTTCGCGTGAAGCTGGGGACGATGCGCCCGCCGATTAACGCCACAAGTGTAGCGACAACAGCAACGCCGATGCGCTCGCCCAGCAATGCGAGTTCGGGGTCAAAGCCGCGCAAATGAGAGAGTGCGTTTGCGCTGCCGAGCACCGTGAGCAGCAGGAGCACGGGCAGGTTCCGGACATTCCGGCCAGCGATGATCTCGCGCCCGACCACAGCGGCGAACACGAATAGGAACGCACTGTCGATGAAGGGCGCCGCCGCAAAGGAAGGGAGGAGCATCGCCGCGCGTCCAGCACACCATAGCAGGACGAGCCCCATGAGTGGCGCACCCGTCACTGGAAGCCGGCCCGTCCAGTTGGGCACTGCGGTCAAGAGGAAGCCGGCGATGACGCCGCTCAGATAACCGAACAGCATTTCATGGGCGTGCCAGTCGCGGTTGAAATGCTCCGGCGGCAGCCAGCCCGCAAAACTGGCGACCCATACCGGCACGGCGATGGCCGCCCATATCGCGGCCAACAGGAAGAACGGTCGAAACCCCATGCTGAAGAGCGGAGGGCCACGATAGGTTCGATAACGCTCAGCTGTCGTCGCCGTCATGAGGCAAGGTCTCAAATGGCGCGTGAATGCGCCGGTTGGGAAGGTTGGGCGTATGCATCAAATGCTGACGCCACGACGCGCGAGAACTGTCGCGCCGAAGCTGGAATCCGAAGTCCGTCGCTTTCGATCACTACGAGGCCGGCTTCGGCGAGCGTTCTCAGCTCCGCGTAGGCGTCGGGAAACATGTCCCAACCACCCCATGGTCCAAGGTCGACCTGATGGGTGCACATGATCGACTGGATGACCGCGCCGCGCCGGAGATCCTCCGCGGTTTCAGCGTGGCCGCGCGTTATGGGCAGAGTGTCGGATTCAACTGCATGACGCCAAGCGGTGACCGTGGCGATATTTTGGGCGTAGCCGCCGGGAAGATGCGAGATTGCAGATGGCCCCAGTCCGATAAGGGCCGCGCTTTCGTGGGCGACATAGCCCTGGAAGTTTCGTTTGAGCGAAGCGCTTCGCGCCGAGACCGCGAGCGGATCTTCGGTCTTGGCGAAATGATCTAAGCCCACGCTCTCATAGCCTAGGTCGTTCAGCATACGCCGGGCGAGTTCGGCTTGGTCGAAACGCTCGCTGGCGCCAGGCAATGTTTCGGCATTGATGAGTCGTTGTCGCCGTTTGAACCACGGGACGTGGGCGTATCCAAAAAGGGCAATACGGGCTGGTTGAAGGTCGGTTGCGAGGCGGATCGTGCGCGCCAGGTCGCCCGCGGTTTGACCTGGCAGACCGTACATAAGATCGAAGTTGAGATGCTCGATCTCTGCGCTGCGAAGCGTGTTGACCGCTTGGCGCACTTGTTCGATCGGCTGCACGCGCCCGATCGCTTCCTGCACATGCGCGTTGAGGTCTTGAATCCCGAGCGATGCGCGGTTGATTCCTGCGGCGACATAGGCGTCGGCCAGTTCACGCGTTACGTGCCGGGGATCAAGCTCGATAGCGTGCCCGGCATCCAGCGCGATATCGAACCAGAAATCAATCTGGCGGACGACGCGGTGAAATTGTTCGGGGCGGAGAATGTTGGGCGTGCCGCCGCCCCAATGAATTTCACCGACGCGATGTGCGCTGAGCTTCGATGCGACGAGATCAATTTCCATCATCAGCGATGTGACGAAGTCGCCGATGTCGCCGCCGCGTGTCAGGAAGGTGTTGCAACCACAATACCAGCAAAGCTCCTTGCAATAGGGGACATGAAGGTAAAGCGAGAGGCTGGTGTCAGGGTTGAGGGCGCGTAGCCAGCGCCCATAGGTCTCGGCATTCACCGACGCGTCAAAATGGTTCGCGCTGGGATAGGACGTATATCGCGGGGCCTGACGTTCCGCGAAAGGGAGGAGTTGCGGATCCATGGCTCAGAATTGCCCTGAGCTCCGCAGCGGCGTTTGATATGAGTCAAATGACGGTGCGGCCCAAGCGCACACTGGCTAGGGCGCGAGCACATCGACTACGGCGCCCGCGGACAATGCAGGCGCGTGTGGCGAGCGAAGAAGGAGCGCCGGCGCGCGCGTGAGAACTGAGAGCAGAGAGGAGTCTTGTTGCTGGGCGGCATTGGCCCAGACTTGACCAGTGTCATCCGTCTCGATGGCTGCGCGGAGATAGGTCTCTCGTGATCCATTTTCAGCGAGGTTTGCGCTGAGGCGCGCTTGGCCCAACCGAGTTGAGGCGGCGGGATCACGGCCGCACATTTGATCAACCAGTGGGCGGAGAAAGAGGCGCGCGCACACAAAACCCGAAGCGGGATTGCCTGGCAAACCAAGCACGATCCGATCACCGACACGGGCAAACCACGTTGGCTTTCCGGGTCGCAGCGCCACCTTTTCGAAGAGTAATGAGCCACCGAGACTACGAACCGCGGGTCGTGCATAGTCATGGTCGCCGACCGACGCTCCGCCAACGATGACGATCAGATCGCTTTGAGAGACTGCGTTGCGAAGCGCGTCAGCGATCGTTTTCGCATCGTCGGGTAGGGGTCCGACCGCCGTGGCGGCGGCGCCCCATTGTTCGGCGAGCGCGGCGATACCGATGCTCATCGAATCGTAGATTTGATCTGCGGCGGGCTCTCGCCCCAGCGCGACGAGTTCATCGCCGCCGCTCAGAACCGTTACACGCGGCTTGCGTGCAACGGAAACCGACGCACGCCCCGCCGCCGCCGCGAGCGCGATGCGAGCCGCATCAAGAACATGGCCGGCTTCGAGCAATCGCTCTCCCTGCGTGAAGTCTACGCCCGCAGATCGGACATGACGCTTGGCTTCAACCGCAGGCGAGGTCACAAGCTCGCCGTCGCGCGCTGCGTCTTCTTGTATAAGCACCGCATCCGCGCCATCAGGAAGCGGAGCGCCCGTAAAAATGCGGGCGCATTCGCCAGGCATCAGCGCGCGGCCTAACGCGCGGCCGGCCCCCGCTTCACCGATCAGTCTCAACACGCCGGGCGTATCTGCCGCGCGCAGAGCATAGCCATCCATGGCGGACGCACGAAACGGTGGTTGATCGCGGTGGGAATCGATATCCTCGCGCAGGGTTCGTCCAAGCGCTGCGTGCAGGTCGAGTGTCTCAGCCGCGCACGTAGGCGCATTCTCAAGAACGATAGCGCGAGCCTCGGCGACGCTGATCATTCCTCGCCCCGGATGTAGGAGCCGCTGGCGCCGCCGTGTTTCTCCTGCAACTGGATGGCCTCGATCGTCATGCTGCGATCGATCGCCTTGAGCATGTCGTAGAGGGTGAGACAGGCGACGGATGCGGCGGTCAGCGCTTCCATCTCCACGCCTGTTTGTCCGGTCACGCGCGCGCGCGCGGTGACAACGAAACCTGGCAGCTCTTCATCGGCCGCTACATCAACCTTTAGGCTGCTCAAAGCCAAGGGATGACAGAGCGGAATGAGTTCAGATGTACGTTTGCCGGCCATGACGCCGGCGATCTCGGCGATGGCGCGGACATCGCCCTTCGGCAGATCGCCACTTTGCGCCCGTCGCAAGGTTTCGGGACGCATGCGGATGCGGCCGGTCGCGGTAGCTTCGCGCTGCGTGACGGCTTTATCGCCGACATCCACCATGCGGGCGCGGCCACTCTCGTCCAAATGGGTGAGGCGGTCGCTCATTCAGCGCTCCGTCAGTCGCGGCATGATTTCAACCAGGTTGCACGGCGTGTGGCGGCTATCGAGCTGCCAGCGGATGATCTTGTCCCAGCCGTCTTTGCAGGCGCCGTTCGAGCCGGGCAGTGCGAAGATGAACTTGCCGCGCACAACCCCAGCGCAAGCGCGCGATTGCAGCGTCGAGAGGCCGACGCTCTGATAGCTCAGCATGTGCCAAACCACCGCGAAGCCTTCGATCTCTTTCTCGAAGATCGGCTTTAGCGCTTCTGGCGTCACGTCGCGGCCGGTCAGCCCGGTGCCGCCTGTCGTGAGGACGACATCAATGTCAGGATCGGCGATCCAGTCATTGACCTGCGCACGGATGGCGCCGGTATCGTCGCGCACCAGCGCTCGCGCTGCGACGAGGTGGCCGTCGCGGGCGGCGCGGTCGGCAAGCAGCGCCCCGGACGTGTCGCTCTCTTCGTCGCGTGTATCGGAGACGGTGAGAATGGCGATGCGCACCGGCCTAAACGGCAGTGATTCGTCGATGCGGCAGAGCTGTGAGGTATCGTTCATTTGGCGTGCTCCGCGCGGCGGGCGTAGTCGGCCGCTGTGGGTTCGATCCAACGCGCACCCTCTGGTCCGGCCTCGCGTTTCCAGAAGGGGGCGTCGGTTTTGAGATAGTCCATCATTTCGGCGACGGCGGCGAAGGCCTCCGCGCGGTGCTGACTTTGCGCCGCCACCAGCACAATGGGTTCGCCGGCGGGAATGAGGCCGACGCGGTGAATCACCAACAACGCGTCCAGGCTATGGTGCGTCGCAATCTGCTTTGCCAGACGCGCGACTTCGCGTTCGGTGAAGCCGGGATAGTGATCGAGTTCCAAGTGTTTCACCGTCCCTTGCGCCGAGGATGCGCGGCAATAGCCGATGAAGCTCGCAATGGCGCCGATGTCGTCGCCACGGCTTTGCGCGAAAGCGCTTAGTTCGGCGTCTGGCCGAAGCGCCTCGGTGGTGATCGCTGTGCGGATCATGTTGCGAGCGCCACGGCTGCTAAACCCAAGACGACTCCAAGTACGCGCAGCACGCCTTTTCTTCCGAGACCCTTCAGGCTCCACGTTGTGCCAATGAGCGCGCCGATGATCGCGGCGACCGCCAGCCAAGGCAGATAATCGGGCAGAAGCGCCAGCGACGACGTGCGTCCGGCAAGACCGGCGATCGAGTTGACGACGATGAAGCAGGCGGCGATGCCGGTCGCTCTCTGCGGATCGCTCCAACCCGCAAAGACCAGTAGCGGGGATAGATAGACGCCGCCGCCAATTCCCGTGAGGCCCGCGAGCGCGCCCAGTGCGAGGCCGACTGGCAACGCCACGAGTTTCGACGGCGGTACGCTTGGCTTCACAGCATCGATCTGAGGCCAAACCAGATAGCGGAGAGCTGCCGCCGCCAGCGCGAAAGCCAGGAGCGGCCGGAAAACGTCTTCGGGGACGTCAATGCGTCCGGCCACGAACGCTGCCGGGATCGCCGTAATCGCAAACGGCCAAAACACATGCCAATCGAAACGGCCAGCCCGGAGGAAGCGCAACGCGCCCAGACCGGCCACTAGGATGTTGAGCACCAGCGCCGCGGGCCGAATCTCTTCAGGCGCCAATCCAACCAGCGCCATCAGCGCGATGTAGGCCGAAGCGCCGCCATGTCCGACGGAAGAGTAGAGCGCGGCTGCGGCGGCGATGGCCAAGGCGAGCAGCAGAACCGTTTGGTCCATGTCAGCCTCCGCTCATGGGTGGCATGAACGCGATCTCGGACGCACCCCGGACCGATGTGGCTTCGCTCACGCAGATCGTGTGGTCCGCAGCGACGCGAATATCGCGCGCCATGAGCACGCCGCCGAGTTCCGGGTCGCGCTGATGAAGCCAGGTTCGCAGCTCGGCGACTGTCTCGACGCTGGCGGGCAGGTCGCAGATCATTTCGCTGCAGCCTGCCGCATCGCGGGCGCGGCCGAAGAAGAGGAGCTTGGTCATCCGCCAGTCACCGACATGTGCCGCTCGGTCGCGGGCTTGGAGAGGCGTTCGACCTGAAAATCATGGCCTTTGGGGCGCAGTGCGATGGCGGCGTCGATCGCGGCTTGAATTGCATCTTCGTCACCGCCGGCGCGCAAGGGTGTGCGCAGATCGACCGAGGTCTCGTGGCCAAGGCAGAGATAGAGCCGGCCGGTGCAGGTGAGGCGCACCCGCGAACAACCTTCGCAGAAATTGTGCGTGAGCGGTGTGATGAAGCCCAATCGTCCGCCAGTGTCTTCGACGCGAACATAGCGGGCAGGGCCGCCGGTCCGATCCGGCAGGTCTGTCAGGCGCCAATAGCTCTGCATGTCCTCGCGCACGCGCGTAAGCGACAGAAACTGGTCGGTTCGATCTTCATCGATCTCGCCAAGCGGCATAGTCTCAATGAGCGTGATGTCGTGGCCGCGCGCGTGCGCCCATTTGACCAGCTCAGGAATTTCGTGGGCGTTGTCGTGTTTCAGGGCGACGGTGTTGATTTTGACCTTCAAGCCCGTCGCGACAGCGGCTTCGATGCCTTCAAGCACCTGCGGCAGGCGATCGCGGCGCGCGATCCTCGCGAATGTCTCTCGGTCGATCGAATCTACGGAGACATTCACGCGGCGAACGCCGGCGGCAAAGAGTGGCGTCGCAAACTCCGCCAGCTGAACGCCGTTGGTGGTCACCGTAATCTCATCAAGACCTTCGCCGAGATGACGGCGGACGCTCTGGAGTAGATCGAGGAAGCCTTTGCGCACAAGCGGCTCGCCGCCCGTAAACCGCAATCGGCGCACTCCACGTTGGATGAACGCCGTGCATAGCCGATCCAATTCCTCGATGCTGAGCAATTCGGTACGCGGCAAGAACCGCATGCGCTCGCTCATGCAATAGATGCAGCGCAAATCGCAGCGATCGGTGACGGAGACGCGCAAGTAAGTGATGGCGCGGCCGAAGGGATCGATCAGCGGCCTCATAGCCGTGCCTCGATTGCCGCCAGTGCTTCTCTGGTGTTGGCGTTGGCAAAGGCCGTGGCATCAGCGAACCGAACGGCGGTTGAGCCGAGCTCGGCATGAAAGCTCTGAACCGACGGATGACGGTCCGCGAGGCGCGTTAGCAGATTTGAGAGCACATCCGTGCGCCAGACGGCGCAAAGCGGATTGGGACCCTCCATCGTCACCGCAAATGCCGCCGGTGCATCGCGTATATGGTTTAAGAGGGATGGAAACAGATCCAACGGCAGAAGCGGCGTATCGCACGGAGCAGTCGCAACCATGCGCAGGTTTCGACGCTGAGCCCACGCAAGACCCGCTGCTAGTCCAGCGAGGGGACCGGAAGGGTGAGTTGGATTGTCGTGCAGAACGTCGAGTCCGCGCGCGCGGGCATGCTGTTCTGCCGCCGAGCCGGGGCGAGCACTTACGGAAAACTGTGCGAGCGGTGCAAATCGCTCGCACACCGCATCCATCAGCACACCATCGTGCAACAGCGCGACAGCCTTTTCCGCGCCGAAGCGTGTTGAGAGGCCGCCGGCCAGAAGAACCCCACACGTGGCAGCGAGCAGCTTGGTGTTAGCCATGGCGTTTACCCGCGGTCGAGGCATCCGACGGATTCGCGCGATACCATTCGGAAGACCACACCTCAGCGTCTGCCTCAGCAACGATTTCGCCGCCGCGCGGTGCGTGATTGTCGATAAGCGGGTCCGGCTTCGCCAAAGCTTCTAGCGCGCCGATACTTCGAAGAGTGACGACTGCGCCTTCGACCGTTACTCCGTGCTGCTGCAGCGCCGCGAAGGCACGTGACAGGTTTTCCGGCGTCATACCCAAAAGCGAAGCAAGCACACGCTTTTCATGATGAAGCCGCACCACGCCGCCCGAATTATCCGCAGCGCGCAGTGCGAGCAGATAGTTCGCAAGCCGTTCCGTGCTGTTGCGCAGCTTGTGATTCTTTATCGTGCGAACCAAGCCGCGATAGCAGCCAGCCAGATCACGCGAGACCGCCATTCCAAAACGGGGATCAAGGCGCATTGCCGTTCGAATGGCGTCGCCAGGGATCATCAGTATTTCGCACCTCTCAAGGGTGCGTGCCGACATCAGCGCTTCTGCGTCGAGGACCACAGCCGCAAGGATGAAGGTTGAGACCGGCCGCAGAATGGCGAGCACTGTCTCGCGATCATTCCAAGTGCCGTGCAGCTCAACCTGACCGTCGAGCAACACATAAAGGAAATCAACGGGATCGCCTTCAAGCAGCAGGACGGTGTTGCCGGGAAAGCGTTGAAGATGGGCGCCGGCCGTGGCGACACGAAAAGTGTCCGCCGCAACGTCCGTGAACAAGGGCAGCGATTTCACCCGTTCAAGATCGCTCGCTCGCAACGCCCGCCTCCATTCGGATGCGTTATCTTGTGGCGCCGATCCTGGTTGCAGGAATTGATGGAAATCAAGTGATCGACATTTCGCGCAGAGGCGATTGACTTGGCTTGATATTCTTCAAATGGCCGATCTCAACAGATCAAGTGGGCCTGCTCCGGTGGCGAGCGCTCAACAAAAAAGTGAGAGGTCGGCAGTCTCGCTTGATCTCCATCAAACGCACCAGCCGTCTTTTGGCGCTCCCTGCAAATGACCAGAGGGGCGGTTCATGCCAACACAAGACGCAGTCGTTGAACACCGTGGTGCGCCGGGCGCGCTTTGGTTCAGCACGTTGGCGTTCACGGCAAGCTTCGCTGTTTGGACGATCTTCTCGATCATCGGTGTTCAGATTGAAGCGGACCTGGGGCTTACGGAAACGCAATTCGGACTGTTGATCGGCACGCCGATCCTAACGGGTTCGTTGATCCGGCTCTTCTTGGGTGTGTGGACCGATCAATACGGCGGACGGGTTGTCTTCCCGATTGTCATGTTGGCGGCGTCGCTCGCGACTTTTCTGCTCTCGTACGCAGAGACCTATCCGCAATTCCTCTTCGCTGCGTTGGGCGTCGGCATCGCCGGCGGCACTTTCGCGGTGGGCGTTACCTACGTCTCCAAATTCTACGGTCCTGGCCAACAGGGAACGGCGCTCGGAATCTTTGGTGCGGGGAATGTCGGCGCAGCGGTAACGAAGTTCTTGGCCCCGTTTGTGTTGCTGGCGATGGGCTGGGAAGCAGTGGCGCAAATCTGGGCGGCTGCGCTTGCCATTATCGCCGTATTGTTCTTCTTGCTTACGAAAGACGACCCAGACCTGGCTGCGCGCCGCGCCAAGGGCGTGAAACCGCGCAGCATGGCGGAGCAATTTGCGCCGCTCAAGAACATCCAGGTCTGGCGCTTCTCGCTCTACTATTTTTTTGTGTTCGGCGCGTTTGTGGCGTTGGCGCTTTGGCTGCCGCGCTATTTGGTTGGCGTTTACGGTCTCGATCTCAAGACCGCCGGCATGGTTGCGGCGGCATTCTCGGTGCCAGCTTCGCTCTTCCGCATCTACGGCGGACATTTGTCGGACAAGGTTGGCGCACGGCAGGTCATGTATTGGACCTTCCTTGTCGGCATCGCGACGACATTTCTGCTTTCGTATCCGCCGACAAGTTATGTGATCGACGGCATCGAAGGGCCGATCGCATTCCGCCTTGAGACCGGTCTTATTGGCTTCACCGTACTCGTCTTTGTGCTGGGCTTCTTCATGAGCCTCGGCAAGGCGGCGGTGTTCAAACACATTCCCGTCTATTATCCGAAAGACGTTGGCTCTGTCGGCGGCTTGGTCGGCATGATCGGCGGTCTTGGCGGCTTTGTTCTGCCGATTGCGTTTGGTGTCCTCAACGATCTCACGGGCATTTGGACCAGCTGCTTCATGCTGTTGTTCCTGATCGTGTCCGGCTCGCTGCTGTGGATGCACTTTGCAATCCGCCAAATGGAGCGCGAAGCCGTCGGCACCGAGCTGGAGGCGTTGCCGCAATTCCCAGAAATGAAGCCGATCCACGAGCCGACCAAACACAAGCCGGCGCTCGCGGGTCTTATTTCGGATTGGCGTCCCGAAGATCCGGTTTTTTGGAACGAGGCCGGCAAGAAAGTCGCTACGCGCAATCTTTGGCTCTCTATTCCGGCCCTGTTTCTTTCGTTCGCGGTGTGGATGGTGTGGTCGGTCGTTGTGGCCAAGCTGCCGAGCATTGGCTTTGCCTACAGCACTGACCAGTTGTTCTGGCTGGCCGCACTGCCAGGGCTGTCGGGCGCAACGCTGCGCATCTTCTATTCCTTCATGGTCCCGGTCTTTGGCGGTCGGCTTTGGACGACGCTGACGACCTGGTCGCTTTTGGCGCCTGCGCTTGGCATCGGCTTCGCCGTGCAAAATCCAGAGACGCCGTACTGGATCATGCTCGGTCTGGCGCTGCTGTGTGGATTGGGCGGCGGCAATTTCGCATCCTCGATGTCCAACATCGGCTTCTTCTTCCCGCGGGCCGAGAAAGGGAACGCGCTCGCGCTGAACGCGGGGCTTGGCAATCTCGGCGTCAGCGCCATGCAATTTCTGGTGCCGATCGCCATCACCATGGCGGTGTTCGGCGCTTTCGGCGGGCCCGGGCAGGGCACGCAGAGCGGCGACACGTTGTTCATGCAGAACGCTGGCTTCATCTGGGTCCCGTTCATCATCGTCGCCGCCTTCGTGGCGTGGTTCGGGATGAACGACCTCTCGACCGCACGCGCATCCTTCACCGAGCAGTCGGTAATCTTCACGCGTAAGCAGAACTGGATCATGTGCTGGCTCTATACTGGCACGTTCGGTTCGTTCATCGGCTTTTCCGCTGCGTTTCCGTTGCTGACGAGCACGCAGTTTCCAAACGTCAACGTGCTTCAAATCGCCTTCTTGGGTCCGCTTGTCGGCGCGCTGTCACGCTCGCTGACGGGATGGGTCGCAGATCGCTACGGCGGTGCGCGTGTGACGCTCGTCGTATTCGCGCTGATGATGCTCGGCACAATCGGCGTGATCTACTTCCTTGGCGCGAAAGAAGCGCCTTGCGCTTTCGCAGGTTTCTTCGCGTGCTTCATGCTGCTCTTCTTCGCGTCGGGCGTCGGTAACGCATCCACGTTCCAGATGATTCCCGCGATCATGCGCAAGGAAGTGGCGCGCTTGATGCCGGCGCTGCCAGGTCCTGATCAGCTGAAGCAGGCGGAGAAGGAAGCTGCCGCCATAACCGGTTTCACGTCGGCTATCGCCGCCTTCGGCGCATTCTTCATCCCGAAGAGCTTCGGCTTTTCGATCGAAGCAACAGGCGCCGCCACCGGTGCGCTCATCGGCTTCCTCATTTTCTACGTCTCATGTTTGGCCATCACCTGGTTCGTCTATGCGCGTCCGGGCGGCCTGCTGTTCGATATCGAAAGCAAACGCAACGCCCCCGCAGACGCCGCCAAGGCGACGAACTGAAGGACGCACCTGATGAGCCATACACTCGACCGTCTCGCATTCTTCACCCGCAAGACCGAACTCTATTCCGGCGGTCACGGCGTGACCAACGATGAAGATCGTTCCTGGGAGGAGGCGTACCGCCGCCGCTGGCAGCACGACAAGATCGTGCGCTCGACCCACGGCGTGAACTGCACGGGCTCTTGTTCGTGGAAGATCTACGTCAAGGGCGGCATCGTCACTTGGGAGACGCAGCAGACAGACTATCCGCGCACGCGGCCTGATCTGCCCAACCACGAACCGCGCGGGTGCGCGCGCGGCGCCAGCTATTCGTGGTATCTCTATTCCGGCAACCGCGTGAAGTATCCGCTTGTTCGCGGGCGGCTGATCAAGCTGTGGCGCGAAGCGCGCAAGACGCTGCCGCCGGTGCAGGCTTGGAAGTCGATCGTCGAAGACCCTGCCAAGCGCAAGTCCTACACCTCGATTCGCGGGGGCGGCGGCCTCGTGCGCTCGACCTGGGATGAAGTCACCGAGCTGATTGGCGCGGCGAATGCATACACAGTGAAGCGTCACGGACCGGATCGCGTGTTCGGCTTCTCACCGATCCCGGCGATGTCGATGATTTCGTACGCGGCCGGCGCGCGTTATCTGCAGCTGCTCGGCGGCGCGTGCGGGTCTTTCTACGATTGGTATTGCGACTTGCCGCCTGCAAGCCCGCAGACATGGGGCGAACAGACAGACGTTCCGGAATCCGCCGATTGGTACAATTCGGGCTTCATTCTGGTTTGGGGCTCCAACGTCCCGCAGACGCGGACGCCAGATGCGCACTTCTACACCGAGGTGCGTTACAAGGGCGCCAAGTCGGTTGTTATTTGCCCGGACTACTCCGAAGCGTCGAAGTTTGCCGATCTCTGGATCTCGGTGAAGCAGGGTACGGACGCGGCGCTCGCTATGGCGATGGGCCATGTGGTGTTGACGGAATTCCACCGCGATCGCGAGGTTCCGTACTTCAAGGATTACGTCCGCCGCTACACCGACATGCCACTCTTGGTGCGGCTGGTGAAGCAAGGCGACCGTTTTGTGCCGGATCGGTTGGTGCGCGCCGCCGACTTCGCCGATGGCCTCGGCCAAGCCAACAACCCGGATTGGAAGACGGTTGGCATCGATGAAGCCACGGGCAAGCCAGTGGTGCCGACGGGATCGATCGGGTTTCGTTGGGGCGAGCAAGGAAAGTGGAATCTCGAAGAGAAGGATGCCGGCGGCGCCGATGTAAAGCTGCGCGTCGGGCTCAAGGGCGCGCATGACGATGTCGTTGAAGTGAGTTTCCCTTACTTCGCTAACACGGCGTCTAATGGGTTCGCTTCGACAGACCATCCAGACACGCTGATGCGGCGCGTGCCGGCCAAGCGCTTGGCGCTCAAGGACGGCGAGGCTTTCGTCGCCTCCGTCTACGATCTCTTCATGGCAAACTACGGCGTCGATCAAGGCTTCGGTGGCGAGTATATGCCATCGAACTTTGACGACGTTGAGCCCTACACGCCGGCTTGGGCGGAGAAGGTAACGACCGTGCCGCGCGAGCAGATCATCGCCGTGGCGCGAGGTTTTGCATCGAACGCCGAGAAGACCAACGGCAAGTCCATGGTGATCATCGGCGCGGCGATGAACCATTGGTATCACATGGACATGAATTATCGCGGGGTTATCAATCTCCTCGCGATGTGCGGCTGCATCGGCCAGTCCGGTGGTGGTTGGTCGCACTATGTCGGTCAGGAGAAATTGCGTCCGCAAACTGGTTGGGCGCCGCTGGCGTTTGCGTTGGATTGGATTCGCCCGCCGCGGCAGCAGAACTCGACAAGCTTTTTCTACGCCCACTCCGATCAGTGGCGTTACGAAACGCTCGACGTGAAGGAAATTCTTTCGCCCACCGCGCCAGAAGGCGATTGGGGCAAGACCTTCATCGATTACAACGCCAAGGCCGAGCGCATGGGCTGGTTGCCTTCAGCGCCGGCACTGAAAACCAATCCGCTCGAGGTTGCAAAAGCCGCGGCGCGCGAGGGCGTCGATCCCAAAGAATATGCGACGCGCGAGATGGCGGCGAAGCGGCTCGAAATGAGCTGCATGGATCCTGATCATCCCGACAACTGGCCGCGCAACATGTTCGTGTGGCGCTCGAATCTGTTGGGGTCATCCGGCAAGGGCCACGAATACTTCCTGAAACACCTGCTCGGCACATCGAATGGCGTGCTTGGCAAGGATCTCGGTGAAACCGGGCGCCGTAAGCCGGTGGAAGTCACCTGGCGTGACGAAGCGCCAGAAGGAAAGCTCGATCTTCTCGTCACCATCGACTTCCGCATGTCAACGACGGCGGTCTACAGCGACATCGTTCTGCCGACTGCGACCTGGTACGAGAAGAACGACCTCAACACCTCCGATATGCATCCCTTCATTCACCCGCTCACCGCAGCGGTTGATCCGGTTTGGGAGTGCAAGTCGGATTGGGAAATCTTCAAAGCGATCGCCAAGGCGTTTTCCGAGGTTTGCCCGGAAGTGCTGGGCGTTGAGAAGGACGTCGTGCTGACGCCGATCCAACACGACAGCGCTGCGGAAATGGCTCAGCCCTATGACGTGCAGGATTGGTGGAAGGGTGAGTGCGAGTTGATCCCGGGCAAGACCGGGCCGCAGATCACAATCGTCGAGCGCGATTATCCGAACCTCTATCACCGCTTCACCTCACTCGGGCCGTTGATGACCAAGGTCGGCAACGGCGGGAAGGGACTTGGCTGGAATACTGAGCATGAAGTTGAGCTGCTGAAGCAACTCAACGGTGAAGTTTTGGATGGGCCCACCAAGGGCTTAGCCAAAATCGAGACTGAGATCGATGCGTGCGAAACCATCTTGATGCTGGCGCCGGAGACGAACGGCGAAGTGGCCGTCAAGTCGTGGGAGTCGCTCACCAAGCAGACCGGGCGTGAGCACGCGCATCTGGCGCTACCCAAGGAAGATGAGAAAATCCGCTTCCGCGATATCGTCGCGCAGCCGCGCAAGATCATCTCATCGCCGATCTGGTCCGGCATCGAGAGTGAAAAGGTTTGCTACAACGCCGGCTATACGAATGTGCATGAGCTGATCCCGTGGCGCACGCTCACGGGCCGCCAGCAGCTCTATCAGGACCATTTGTGGATGCGGGCGTTTGGCGAGGCGCTGTGCGTCTACAAGCCGCCGGTTGATCTCAAGACCACCGCTGCGACGCACAACTTCCAATCAAACGGCGAAAAGCAAATCGCGCTCAACTTCATTACGCCGCACCAGAAGTGGGGCATTCACTCCACCTATTCCGACAACCTCCTGATGCTCACGCTCAATCGCGGCGGTCCCGTCGTTTGGCTGTCGGAGAAAGACGCGACGCGCGCGGGGATAAAGGACAACGACTGGATCGAGGCGTTCAACGCAAACGGGGCGTTGACCGCGCGCGCCGTGGTGTCTCAGCGCATCCGCGAGGGCACGGTGTTCATGTACCACGCGCAAGAGAAGATCGTGAACACGCCCGGTTCGGAGATGACAGGCCATCGCGGAGGCATCCACAATTCCGTTACGCGCACGGTGTTGAAGCCCACGCATATGATCGGGGGCTATGCCCAGTTGGCGTATGGTTTCAACTATTACGGGACCGTGGGCGCTAATCGCGACGAGTTCGTCATCGTCCGCAAAATGAAGAAGGTGGATTGGTTGGACCAACCGCTGAACAAGGCGGAGGCTGGCCAATGAAAGTCCGCGCTCAAATCGGCATGGTCCTCAACCTGGACAAGTGCATTGGCTGTCACACCTGCTCGGTGACCTGCAAGAACGTTTGGACCAGCCGCGAAGGCGTCGAGTACGCTTGGTTCAACAACGTCGAAACCAAACCTGGCGTCGGCTATCCGCGCGATTGGGAAAATCAGAAACGCTGGAACGGCGGATGGGAGCGTACGCGCGGCGGCAAGCTCCAACCCAAAATGGGTCCGAAGTGGCGCATTCTCGCCAAGATCTTCGCCAACCCCGATTTGCCGGAGATCGACGACTATTACGAGCCGTTCGACTTCGATTACCAGCACCTCCAAACCGCGCCGGAGATGCAAGCCTTCCCAACGGCGCGGCCGCGCTCACAGATCAGCGGTCAACGCATGGAGAAAATCGAGTGGGGTCCGAACTGGGAGGAAATTCTTGGCGGTGAGTTTGCCAAGCGTTCGAAGGACTACAATTTCGAGAACGTGCAGAGGGACATTTACGGGCAGTTCGAAAACACCTTCATGATGTATCTGCCGCGGCTGTGCGAGCACTGCCTTAATCCGACCTGCGTCGCGGCTTGCCCTTCTGGCGCGATCTACAAGCGCGAAGAAGACGGTATCGTCCTGATCGACCAGGATAAGTGCCGTGGCTGGCGCATGTGCGTGTCGGCCTGCCCGTACAAGAAGATTTACTACAACTGGTCGAGCGGCAAATCCGAGAAGTGCACGTTCTGCTATCCGCGGATCGAAGTGGGCCAGCCGACGGTCTGCTCTGAGACGTGCGTCGGCCGCATCCGCTATCTGGGCGTCATCCTGTACGATGCCGATCGCATCGAGGCCGCGGCGAGCGCCGATGAGAAGGACCTTTATGAGGCCCAGCTCGGCGTTTTCCTTGATCCAAAGGATCCCGCAGTGATTGCGCAGGCGCGCGCCGATGGCGTGCCTGAAGCTTGGATCGAAGCGGCGCGTAAGAGCCCTGTCTATAAGATGGCGATGGAGTGGAAGGTCGCGTTTCCGCTTCACCCTGAATATCGCACGCTGCCGATGGTTTGGTACGTGCCGCCGCTTTCGCCGATTCAGTCGGCGGCGGCGATGGGTGCGATCGAGCATGACGGCGTCATGCCGGACGTCCGATCGTTGCGTATTCCTGTGAAGTATCTCGCCAATATGTTGACGGCGGGCGAGGAGCCCCCGGTCGTTTATGCGCTTGAGCGCATGCTGGCGATGCGGTCCTACATGCGGGCCAAAACCATTGATGGCGTCATTGATCACGGCGTTGCCGAGCGCGTCGGGCTGAAGCCCGCGCAGATCGAAGACATGTATCAGATCATGGCGATCGCCAATTACGAGGATCGCTTCGTCATTCCCACATCGCACCGCGAAGGGGCTGAGGACGCGTACCACGTCCGCGGCGAATGCGGCTTCAGCTTCGGCAACCAAGCCTCCGGCGGCCGTACCGAACTTGGCTTGTTCGGGCCGACCAAACGGCGCACCGCCAAAAACCCGATGGAGGCTTGAGATGGCGAACTCATATCGCGCTCTCGCGGTGCTGTTGAGCTATCCCACGTCTGACACCGTGGCGTTGATGCCGGCGGTTGCGGCGGCGCTTGAGGGCGAGCGTCTCGTGCCGGCGCCTCTGTTGCGGAAACTCATGCCCTTGTTGGATGAGCTTTCCGCTGTCGATCTTTACGACACCCAATCTCGCTACGTTGATCTGTTTGACCGCACGCGTTCGCTTTCGCTGCAACTCTACGAACACGTGCACGGCGAGAGCCGTGATCGTGGCCAGGCGATGGTAGAGTTGCTTAAGCTCTATTCGTCCCGCGGCCTGGAGCTGACCGCCAAGGAATTGCCCGATCACTTGCCGGTGTTCCTGGAATTCCTTTCTCAGCAGCCAGCCGATGAAGCCGCGTTGTTGCTCGGAGAGGCCGCGCACGTTCTTGAGGCGCTGCGGGAGCGGCTCAAGAAGCGGGATTCCGCGTACGCGCATGTGTTCGATGCTCTTCTCGCGCTTGCTGACGCCGAGCGTAACGGCGAGGCGCTTAAGGCGCTGATGCAGGAGCCCGACGACGATCCGAACGATCTCGAAGCGCTCGATAAGGCTTGGGCCGAGGAACAAGTGACGTTCGGACCAGACAAGGTCGGCTGCCCCAAGGCGGAGGCCATGATCTCCCAGATGAAGGACAGTGCGGCATGAACGCGTATGCATTGAGATCCTGCGCGTTCGCGCTCGGTGTTGTCATCTGTACGCCCGCCGCTTTGGCGCAGACGGCTGCGGCGGACGGCGATTGGATACTCGACACGAGGCTGCGCTACGAAAGCGTGAGTCAGGGTGGGCTAGAAGACGCCGATGCGGTGACGTTGCGCGCGCGACTTGGCTACGAGACGCCGGCGTGGCGCGGCTTTCGAGCATTGGCTGAGCTTGAGGGCGTAGTTCAACTCACGGACGACTTCAACGACACGGTCAATGGCAACACGGGGTATGCGGTCGTCCCCGACCCAGAGGCTTTCGAGCTAAACCGTCTGCAACTCGCTTGGTCTGGCGCTGAGGGACGAAGCGTTGTGCTGGGCCGCCAGCGTATCGTGCTCGGCAACGCCCGCTTTGTCGGCAATGTCGGCTTTCGGCAGAACGAGCAAACCTTCGATGCGCTGCGCGCCTCTTTCCGTCCGTTCGAGCAAACGACGTTGACTTACATCTATGTGGATCGCGTCCGCCGCATCTTCGGGGATGACAGTCCGCAAGGCGAGTGGGACAGCGATAGTCACATCGTGCAGGCGGAGATGGCGACGCCTGTGGGCCGCCTCACTGCGTACGGGCTGCTCCTCGATTTCCAAGATGCGCCCGCGCAGTCGAGCCAGACGTATGGTCTGCGTTGGCAGAACGAGTGGGAGCTCGGCGCATATAGGCCGCGGCTTACGTTGGAAGTGGCGCGGCAGCGGGATTATGGCGCCAACAGCGCAGACTTTGATCTGGGCTACCAGCATGCGGAGTTTGGCTTGCGGCGCGGGCCGTGGAGCGTCACCGCCGGCGGCGAGC